>JBGAJG010000005.1:0-394428 GCA_044225015.1 Chitinophagaceae bacterium
ACCTTGTCTGAGTGCCGCGCCGGTGCTGTAAAATCTTACCTGGTGAGCAAGAAAGTTGCTGGCGACAGGCTGAGCACTTCAGGCTTTGGCCAGGATAAGCCCATTGCAGATAATGCTACTAAAGAAGGAAAGGCGAAGAACAGGCGTGTGGAGTTTAAGGTGTCACAATAATTCACATCGTACTATAAAGAAATCCCCGGTGCTGCGGCATCGGGGATTTTTTTTGGCATTCAGGCATTACAGACATTCTGTAATTCTGGCATTCAGAAGCGGGGATCCAGGTTTTCGGGTATTCAGAATGACATCCCGGATTCTGGTATTCAGGATGACATCCCGGATTCTGGTATCCAGGATGACATCCCGGATTCCAGTATCCAGGATGACATCCCGGATTCTGGCATTTAGGATGACATCCCGGATTCCAGTATCCAGGATCCCCGCTTCTGAATGTCAGAATTCCTGAATGCCTGTAATGCCTGAATTCCAAAAAAGGGTCATTGCCTGAATGACAACTTAAATACTGTTCTGTCTGCTGTGCTTGACTCCAGTGCTATCATCCCATCCTGCGCCTGCATGATGGTATTGCTGAGACTGAGGCCGAGGCCAGTACCTTCTCCGGTGGGTTTGGTGGTGAAGAATGGCTTGAAAATATCTTTCTGTATATCTGCTGGAATCCCCATACCGTTATCTTCTATTCTCAACACCACCCATCCGGATTCAACAGTGGTGGAAAGTGCCAGTATGGGCTGGTGATCAGGATGAATTTTACATTTCTGTTGCAGGCTGTATACGGCATTGTTTACCAGGTTCACCAGGATCCTCCCGGTGTCTGAGGGCATGATACCACAGTGGGGGTCAGCAGGATCCAGCAGGAGTTGCGCCGTCAGCTTTGGCAGTTGCTCCTTCACTTTAAGGGCATGGAGACTCATAGAGAGTGCATCGCTGCAAAGACTGTTAAGGCTGGTGGGCACGCGTTCATTTCCATGAATATGGGCGTGATCCAGCATATTTCTGACAATACGGTCTGTGCGCTGGCTGTGTTCACTGATCTTGAGCAGGTTTTGCCTGAGGATCTGCAAAAATTCTTCGCGATCTTCCGCTGAATCATAATCACCGGCTTCATCCATCAATTCAAGGGAGAGTTCAGAAAAATTCTTGATGAAATTGAGCGGATTCTGGATCTCGTGCGCAATACCGGCAGTCACCTGCCCCAGTGAAGCCAGCTTTTCACTTTGGATCAGCTGATCCTGTGTTTGCCGAAGCTTTTGCATCGCTGATTCCAGTTCATCATTCTTCTCTGCAAGCATTGTTTTAGCATGCTCCTCGCTGATCTTGAACACATTGATCACCAACAGCACCAGAAAAAGGAGACCCACCCACACGATTCCCCTGTACAAGGGATCATAACTCGTATCAAATGCCACTGGCATAGACACCTGCCGGTACTCCATTACCAACAGAATAATTGCCGAGAGCGCAGTGGCAATGGTCCAAAAAAGCGCGTAACGGATATTGAGGAACAGTACCGCAATGCAAGTAATAAACACCAGCCATGGTGCCACTACGGCAATCCGGATCCCGCCCTGGGTAGTGATGTATACAATCAGGGACAGCAATAAGACTGCAATGAAAAAGTTGGCAAGCACCAGATAGGGTACTTTTAACTTTAGTAAAAGCGGGAAACAAAGGAACAACGCACCGCTGATGGCTAAACCAACTGTTCCAATGGGATAGCCAATCAACAGGGTGATACCAATATAGCCAAAACTAAATGCGGCGGCCAACAGAGAAGAATTCACAAAAACCCGCATGCGCCCCACCTCATCCTGGGTCTTTGATTCCTTATCAGGAATAAACTGCTCTGAGAATCGGTTCAGCGTTTGCAACATAGCTTCACGATATGGATAAATATAGGAAACTGTCAGATCTTGATGGGATCCCATTCAGGAGTGAAGATGGGAATTGCCTTATTTCCACTCACGGCCCTGGCCGTAAGAATGCCCGCCGTCACTGCGCATTCCACAAACCCCGCATTGAAATGATTCTGTATCCAGTCTCCGGTAATGAACAAGTTGGAATAACCCGTATCATCGGTCCTGATCCGGTGCCTGGAAGAGTCCACCACAGATAATACGTATCGCTCACTGGGATCAATGTTAGCACGCAGATATTGCTGATTGATCCGTTCAGCTCCGGTTTGGTTGGAAAGGTCTACCAGGGTGTCCCACCTGAATCCATCGTCACCAAAACTTCCCGGCAGGAGGTGCTGAAAGCCATTTTGAATAAAAGAAGCAAGTTGATCCCGCACCCTTGTCCACTCCTGTTTTGGAAACCCGTGATCAGAGTATGGTGGTATAACCGGTGCATCCTCTAATACACCACAGAGATAAGCGATATACTGTGTTTTGGCTGATGCGGGCCAATTTTCACGAACCAGCAACTGGTTCATTTCGGCGAAAGTATCCACTGGTTCAATATAGGTGGAAAGCAATTTTCCCGGCTCCACTTTTAATTGTTCCGGGCTTTGGTTAAACCATAGTTGCCATGCCTGCGTTTGAACGGTCTTTACCTTATCCACCATGTTAGCCCAGGGCTGTTTCTGCTGTATGAGGGATGCACACAACTCCGGCATGGACCCCAGAGAAGCACCCAGGATCACCTCGTCAAAGTCCTTTCCAACTTCCAGCGTGACGGGGCTGCCGGTATCCTTCCAGGGCGTCCAGGAAGATTCCAGGTTGATATTGTCTCTCTTCAGAGCATCCGCGTCTTCAGGCAACAATTGATCATACAAAGGATGGGATGGCCAGCATTTGAGTCCGTTAATTTCCAGTAAGGGATCATACTGATCTCTGGTGAGCCGCACCTGTTGCGCGATGCGCACAGCGGCAATCTGCTGACCATCTGCGGAAGGAATAAGTTCTTCCACCCGGTGGAAGAATTTGAATTGTACATTATATTTCTTTCTCAGCACTTCATAGACGGGAGCAAAGATGGTATCCCCCATCCCGGCCTGCATCCTCCATACAACATTTTCTTTGCAGGTAAATCCGAGCCTGAGAAAATTCCGCAGCATAGTACCCGCTTCAATATTGGGCTGTTGTTTATTGCCCTTAAGAAAAGCAAATGGCCCATCATACATGCTCCTGATAAATACAGAAGAGACCGTAAGTTCCGGATCAGCACCGTGCTTGGCAAACCAATGCGCATAGTCGTCACCATTGATCGCGTCAAAATCAATCCAGATTTTTCCATCCGTCTTATGGATCATATGGTCACGGATCATGCCCCTGAAAATAGTGGTCATGAGGTCAACGGTAATGTATACCCTACGGGCTGTCTGGTGGTGTTCCATGTATTTGTCCAGCTCCTTTCGCATCCAGTTCCTGAAGCGGTCTATGGCTTCAAGGATATATGGATGGTCTTTCTCTTCAAAATCTGTGAAGCGCTTAAGGAGTTCGCAGACGATATAAAAAAACTCATGGGAAATGTGCTCAAATCCCGTCTTCAGATCAGCCGTGATCTCGTCTACCCAGTCATGAAGAAACGCAGGCAGAAACTCCTTAACGGGCGCTGCCAGTTCCGGGTCTGGCGGCAGTGATTTTTTCTCCTCCATCCATTCCTTGATCTTCCCAAATAAATCATGGAATATGCTATCCAGCAGTAATGCAAAATTCCCGCAGTGCCCATCTCCTACTTTGCCTTCCAGCCGGGGAAAACCAATGTTCCAATCCAGCCATTCGCCTTTGATGTTCTCTGCAAATACCATGTATCCCTGTCCCTTGAAGGCCGCATCAAAATTGGCCAATGGCGCTCCCGCTGACCGGCCAAGGGCCTGGTATACGTTGCGCATCATCCAGAATGCATTTTCATAAAAGCCCATCCAGAGATGCAATCCGTGTTCTTCAATACGGTAGCCCTGTTCAGGGTTAACACCGCTGGCACCTTTACCGCCAATGCGCCACCCCATCTGGTATACGGTGATGGCATATTTCTTTTCCCAATCAGGGTCCTGTAAGAGATGAAACACGGCTGTCATGGCAGCGAGTCCGCCGCCCAGCACGGCAATTTTTTTAGGTGCAGCTTCCTGCATAACAGATGAATTGATTATTGGGTTTTGAGTTGATGGTGAAGTTTCAGGAGGTCATGTGCATTCCCAGGGTCCTGCTCCTGGAGGGTTTGCTTAACATATAAGGCTTGCTTATATGTACGAAACATGCCGATGTACACCACATCCAGGATCATGGTGATGATACCCATGGCAAGGATATAGTAATTGTTGGGCCACAGAAAATGGGAAGCAATGACAATGATACCGGTGCCGAGGAATTTAAGTATGGCAATCCTTTCGGTATAGATCCTTCCCTTGAATGTAGGATGTTCCACCATCTGGTAGATATACAGCGCACTCATGAGGATATTGAGCAGGAGCGCACTTTGTACGCCCAATGCATTGTCTGCCCCACCCTTTGCCATGAAGTACAAAATAGCAAACCAGGATACAAAAGAGAACGCATAAATGGTGATGTAATGCTTACGGATCCAGGTATTGGTTTCTGCGGCCCTGTTCTTGGTAAGCACCTGGTAGTTGATGAACAGGTCAAGGAAAAACCAGCTGGCGCATCCCACATTGAAAAGCAAGCCAATGGGTGTGTCTGTAAATACAAAGGCCCACAAGAATTCCCAGGCGATATTACATACCGCAGCCATCATCGGCATTTCATTCACCGGGTTTCTCCGCCCATCAAGAACGATGTGCAGGTAAGCAATGGACCAGATGATGAAACCAGTAGCCAGCATAGCCAGTTCCCAGAGCGTGATGCCCATGGTATTGGGATGTCCCAGCAGGAACTCAATGAGCTTGTCAGAAAAAGAGCGATCCATATAGTGTATTTAGTCAGTAGAGGGAATAATCAGACGGCCCTGTAAATCTCTTTACCATCATCAAAACTGGCATCAAACTTCACCGCAAAAGCATGGCTCACCGTGTTGCTGGCGCCAAGCCCAAGTTCCACATCAATAGGCAATGTATCCATATGGTTGATCAGGACGGTGTAGGGATCTTTGATCAGGCTGATATCACGCAGGTTATCAGGATAGCCGCTGGATTCTATGATGGCCTGGTAACAGGCTTTGGAAGGATCCCCTATGTCCCGGAACTGCCGCATGAACACCATCTCCATCCTCCGCTTCCAGAGATCAATGGCTTCATCTTTGAGGAAATTAAGGCCGATGTGAAATCCTTCCTCGCTGGGCGTGAGTACTTCTTTCAATGCAGACCAGAGTTCTCCCAGGTCTTTGAGTACGCCTCCCCCGGATACGGAACCACCCGATGAGGGGGTTGTTTTCTTAATGGTGATGAATTCATGCATGCCAGCTACTGCATGCTCACTAAAGTGCTGCATACCGATGGTGGACACAGAAAAAAGGTCTGGTTTGGAGATATCAGCAGGATAGATGAACTCACCCATTGTCTTTGGAAACCCATAATCCTCCCTTCCCCCAATTAAGGTCAACGGAGTATTCACCAGTATGTATGGGATGTAGAACAACATCCGCTGCGCCCACCATTCACCGTCTTTACGTGTACACTCCACTAAAAAGATATAGGAGCAAAAGGTGATCTCCGTAAACCGGCCCATTGCTTTAAAAGCGGGCACCAGGGACTGCAGGAAAGGCGACTGTGTGAAGGCAAAAATGATCTTATCTGAAGCAACAAAATACTTTGTATCAGGCCTGTCCTGCATGAAGTTGAGCCTTGCATCTATCATCTTCTGCATAGAAGACTTGCTGCCGGTTACTACAAATCCATTGAGCTGAAGGTCTTTCATGATGAAAGGCTGCTCATATGCGAGATTGCCCGGGTAATTAATATACGGTGGAAGTGCCATACAAAGCAGGTTTAGGTGTCTGCTAAATGTATGGAAATATTTCGTGCAATTACCCCCTACCGTTTGCCCCAGCCAAAGATGTCATTTCCATTGGCATATAGCACCAGACCCAACAGGATAATCATTCCCACGATCTGTGCGTACTCCAGGAATTTCTCATTGGGCTTCCTGCCCGTGATCATCTCATACAGGGTGAAGACAACATGACCACCATCCAGGGCCGGGATGGGAAGAAGGTTCATGAAGGCCAGCGCAATGGAAAAAAACGCGGTGATATTCCAGAAAATCTCCCAATCCCATTCCACGGGGAAGATGCCGCCCATGGCGCCAAATCCGCCAACACCCTTATATGCACCCGTCTTAGGATTAAGGATCTTCTTGAACTGCTGGGCGTAATAGGTCAGTTTCTCTATGGCCTTCTTGACTCCCGCAGGGAAAGATGCAAAAAAACCATATTCCCGATTCTCAAACTCATACGCTTTAAGTTTGTGCAGATCGTCAGTCAAAAGAAGTGTTGGCAAAAAGCCGATGGATCCTTCCTGAGAGATCTGGGTGTGAAGGGTTATTACTTCTCCGTTGCGTTTTACGCGCAAGTCAATACTGTCCCCTTTTCTATTTACCAAAAGCGGTTTTATCTGGTCAAAATACTTCACTTCCACACTGTCTATACCCACGATCTGGTCCTTAGCTTTCAGGCCCGCTTTAAATGCATTGGAAGAATCGGCAACTTCACTGACAATAGCGGGAATCCTGGGAAGGACCAGTGCAGCGCGTTTGCCTTTCTTCACGATCTTCTCTATAAAATTGACCGGTATAACAATATCCATGACCTTGCCATCCCGTTCAAGCGTGATCTTCTCGCCCAACAGCAACTTTGGATTCAGGTCTTCAAAATAGGCAACAGGGTTATCATTTACGGCAAGGATCTTATCCCCGTTTTTCAGGCCCACTTCATTGGCTACGCTGTCAATGGTCCAGATGCCGTCCTTGACGTTCTTCATCGGCAACTTGGTTTCTCCCCATGTGAAGAGGATCATTGCATAGATAAATATGGCCAGCAACACATTCACGGTAACACCTCCAATCATAATGATAAGGCGCTGCCATGCGGGTTTGCTCCTGAACTCCCAGGGTTGCGGGGGCTTGGCCATCTGTTCCTTATCCATACTTTCATCCACCATTCCGGCGATCTTGACATAACCACCCAGGGGTAACCAGCCAATGCCATACACCGTTTCGCCAATCTTTTTTTTGAAGACTGAAAACCAGGGATCAAAGAAGAGATAGAATTTCTCTACCCGGCATTTGAAGATTTTTGCCGGAATGAAATGCCCCAGTTCATGCATCACTACCAGAATGGAAAGGGATAGGATCAACTGTGCGGCCTGCATTCCCACGGATGACCAGTTAATAGCGAGGAGTGTAATGATCATTATAAATTTATAAGAGAAGCGGCAAAATTACGCGCCTCTGCGTCGCTCTCAAAATATTCTTCCAGTGTGGGTTTCTCAATAAATGTTAATCTTTCCATCGTCCTTTCTATAACTTCTGTCATATCCAGGAATCCAATGCGATTTTTCAGGAACCCAAAAACTGCGATCTCATTGGCTGCATTCATGATACAGGGAAGGTTACCACCCCTGTGAAGGGCATCCATTGCCAGTGCCAGGTTTCGGAATGTGCGGATATCCGGTGGTTCAAAACTGAGCTGTGAAGAGCGGGTGAAATCAAAACGGGGAAAGTCGTTAGCGATCCTCACAGGAAAGGCCATGGCATACTGGATAGGTAATTTCATGTCTGGCAGTCCCATCTGTGCTTTAATGCTGCCATCTTCAAACTGCACCATACTGTGGATGATGCTCTGGGGATGTACCACCACCTGTATCTGCCTGGGCTGAAGATTGAAAAGCCATTTGGCCTCAATCATTTCAAGTCCTTTATTCATCAGGGTGGCTGAATCAATGGTGATCTTGGTGCCCATGCTCCAGTTGGGATGTTGGAGGGCGTGTTCCCTTTTAACGTTCACCAGGTAGTTTGGCTTTTTGCCAAGGAAGGGACCTCCGGAAGCGGTCAGTACTATCTTTTCAATCCTGTTCCGGGTTTCACCCACCAGGCATTGGAAGATGGCGGAATGTTCTGAATCTACGGGGATCACGGGTACCCGGCGTTGCACCGCCATTTGCATGACAATGTCTCCTGCTACTACCAGGGTTTCCTTATTAGCCAATGCAATGGTCTTCCCGGTTTCAATGGCTTTCAGGGTAGGCTTCAAACCGGCAAATCCAACAATGGCTGCCAGCATCATGTCATAGTTATTCATTTCGGCCACCTCTTCCAGGGCCTTCTCTCCCGCAAGCACTTTGATGCCCAGGCTTCCCAGCTCGTTTTTAACCAACTGGAATTTTGATTCATCCACGATGACCACCGCCGCGGGCCTGAACTTCCTTGCCTGCTCAATCAGCAGATCGTGGTTTGAATGGGCTGTTAAAATGGAAATCGAAAATTTGTCTGCATTGGCTTCAACTACTTCCAGCGCCTGTTTACCGATGGAGCCTGTAGATCCAAAAATGCCTATTCTCTTTCTCGCAGCACCGTTTTGCCCTGCCTGGGGCGCCGTTTTGGGCTGTTGTACTGAATCCATGCCTTAAAAATAAGTTCTTTCCGCCATAACTGTAAAGGGTTCCAGTGCGGAGGCCAACTTTCTGTCGTTACTCAATCTGGGGACCTTATTCTGCCCGCCCAGTTTGCCGATAGACTTCATATAGTCTATAAATGCGTTTTTCCGAAGGGGGCGGATGACCAGTGGTTGCAGGATATTACCCCTGATGAGGTCATCATAATATATGTTTTTCTCCCGCAGGTTCTGGTTCACTTTCTCACTGAACGCCTGCAGGTCTGCAGGGGATTCCTGGAATTCCACAAACCATTCATGATAACTTTTGCCTTCACCCTGCTGGATCATGGGTGCCACAGTGAATTCCGTGATGTGCAGGCCTTCTTCTTCAGCGGCCTTCATCAGGCTGTATTCCACCTCCTCCCCAATAACGTGTTCGCCAAAGGCAGAAATATAGTGTTTGATCCGGCCTGTCACTACCATCCTGTAGGGATTAACAGACAAGAACTTGATGGTATCACCGATGTTATAGCCCCAAAGTCCCGCATTGTTATTAATAATAAGTGCGTATTGCTCCCCTACTTTCACATCGGCCAGACTGAGGCGGGTGGGGTTCTCAGTAAATATTTCCTGGGCGGGTACAAACTCAAAAAATATCCCGGAATCTGTATTCAGGAGTAGCCCCTCTTCTTTTTGGGAATCCTGGAAGGCGAAAAAACCCTCGGAAGCCGGATATGTCTCAATGGTGTCTAACTTTTTACCCACACTGGAGAACAGTTTGGCCTTATAGGGTTCAAAATTGACCCCGCCGTGTACCAAAACCGTCAGGTTGGGGAAAATTTCATGTACTGTTTTCCCGGACTGTTGCATCAGCCTGTCAAAATACATCTGCATCCACGGGGGTATACCGCTGATGAGGGTCATATCCTGGCGCAGGGTTTCCCCCACGATCCTGTCCAATTTGGTTTCCCAGTCCTCCACACAGTTGGTCTCATAAGAAGGTAACTGATTGGTTCTCAGGTAGCTGGGAATATGATGATTGACAATCCCACTGAGCCTGCCGGTGGGAATACCCCCTACCCGTTCCAGTTCCGGAGAGCCGGAAAGGAAGATCATCTTGCCATTGGTGAACAGGTGGTTCCCTGTTTCAGCAATATAGCAGAGAAGGGCGTTGCGGGCGGAATTGATGTGATTGGAGATCGATTCTTTGGAAATAGGGATATATTTTACCCCGGAAGTGGTGCCGGAAGTCTTCGCAAAGTAGATGGGAAGCCCCTTCCAGAGCACATTGTGCTTTCCTTCCTTGATCTGGTCTATATAGGGTTTAAATGCCTCATAGTCCCGGATAGGCACATTCCGCTTAAAATCTTCATAGGAATGGATATCCTGGAAATGGTGGTCCTGCCCAAAAATGGTGGTCCTGGCTGATTTAACCAGTTCCCTGAAGATCTTTCTCTGATCCTCCACGGCAGTTTGCATACCTTTGCGGATCTGTTTGTGGATATAACTGGCAAAGGGTTTAGCAAGGAATGATTTGATCTTCATCGGAGTATGGCTCGTTGATATGCAAAGATAACAGGCCCTTGTATCAAAAACAGGCCGAATCCGGAACTTTTTTTACACCAATTCTTTGTATGTAAGCTTTTTAACCCTACCTTTGCACTCCTAAATTTTGGCATACTATGTTTGCAGTAGTTAAGATCGCCGGTCAGCAATTCAGGGTCCAGGAAGGCCAGAGCCTGTACGTTCCCCACATCGCGGGCAACACGGGCGACAAAGTTGAATTTGCTGATGTTCTGTTCACGGATGCTGACGGTAAGATTGCCGTAGCCGGTGATGTAAAAGTGAAAGTTGCCGCTGAGATCCTTGGCGAAAGGCAAGGCGACAAAGTGATCGCTTTTAAAATGAAAAGAAGGAAAGGTTTCCGTAAAAAGAAAGGACACCGTACATTATTTACCCAGATCAGGATAAACAAAATCGCATAAGCGATCTATTAAAACCTAATTGTCATGGCACATAAGAAAGGTGAAGGTAGTGTAAAGAACGGCCGCGATTCACAAAGCAAGAGGCTTGGTGTGAAGATCTTTGGAGGTCAGCCTGCAAATGCAGGTAACATCATCCTGCGTCAGCGCGGAACAGAATATCATCCCGGCAAGAACGTTGGTGTAGGTAAAGATTTTACCATTTACGCACTGGCTGATGGTGTTGTTGAGTTCAGGAAAGGAAGAAACAACAAGACTTTTGTTTCTATTGCACCGGTAGAAGTTACCGGTTAATTCTCCGGACAACGCCACACGCTCCATAGGAAATTTATATCCTCCAGAAAAAATTTTTTTGGTAGATATAAATTTTTTTTATTTTTACCGTTAATAACCCATTTATTAACCATTAAATTCAAATCCATGGCAACAGCAAAAAAAGCAGCTGCTAAGAAAGTCGCAAAAAAGGCCGTAAAGAAAGCTGCCAAGAAAGCCGTTAAAAAGGCTGCCGTTAAAAAAGTAGCTAAGAAGGCTGCTAAGAAAGCCGTTAAGAAGGCTGCCGTTAAAAAAGTAGCTAAGAAAGCTGCTAAGAAGAAATAACTTCAAAAAAAGCTTCAGCTAACCCCTGAAGCTTTTTTTATTTCCTAACCATTAAATTCAAACAAAAATGGCAACAGCAAAAAAAGCTGCTAAGAAAGCCGCTCCTAAAAAAGCTGCTAAGAAAGCTGCTCCTAAGAAAGCTGCTAAGAAAGCCGCCCCTAAGAAGGCTGCTAAGAAAGCTGCTCCTAAGAAGGCTGCTAAGAAGAAGTAATCACACTTCACAGCTAAAATATCAGAAGTCCCGGTTCACCGGGACTTTTTTATTTTCGTAACACTGGTATCTTAGCGTAAGATGACTGATAACTACGCAATCGCTGATCAATTTTCCCTGCTGTCCAAACTCATGGATATTCACGGGGAGAATTCCTTTAAGTCAAAATCTTATAGTGTTGCTGCTTTCAATATTGAAAAGCTGCCAGTACAACTGTCAACGCTTCCACCGGCAGATATTTTTGCTTTGAAGGGGATCGGTGAATCTACGGGTAAGAAAATCCTGG
Organism: Chitinophagaceae bacterium; assembly: GCA_044225015.1. Taxonomy (GTDB): domain Bacteria; phylum Bacteroidota; class Bacteroidia; order Chitinophagales; family Chitinophagaceae; genus Pollutibacter. The sequence goes on from JBGAJG010000005.1 coordinate 11,579, forward strand.
AAATCCTCCAGACAGGAAAACTGGAACAGCTGGAGAAACTGGTGGCCCAAACACCTCCCGGTGTCCTTGATATGCTCCAGATCAAAGGCATCGGTCCCAAAAAGATCAACACCATCTGGAAGGAAATGCAATTGGAAAGCCTGGGTGAACTGCTCTATGCCTGTGACGAGAACAGGCTGTTGTTGTTCAAGGGCTTTGGCGCCAAAACCCAGCAGAATGTAAAGGAAGCTATTGAATTCTACTTGTCAAACCGGGAGAGTTTTCTCTATGCGGAAGTGGAGGCCTTTGCACTGCAATTGCAGGAACTCCTCACCGTTCAATTTCCCGAACATCAAACTTCACTGGCCGGAGAATTCAGGAGACAGCTGGAGATCATCAATCAACTGGAATGGGTAACCACTATTCATGAAGCTGAACTCAGCAGTTTCCTCCTTGCGCATGAACTGACGCCCCTGGAAAAACAGGCAGACCAAAAGATCCGTTTTCAGGGTCAGCAACATATAAAACTTGTTTTCACCTGTACTTCCCGCCAGAATTTCGGTCAACAGTTATTCAACCAGTCGGGCAGTGAAGAATTCCTGAAGGAATGGGCTGAAAGATACCCTGATGCAGAAGCAGAAACCGAACTGGCCATTTTCCAGCAGGCTGGTATGTCTTTTATCCAACCTGCGCTGAGGGAAAACACTGACTTTCTCCACCAATCGCAGGTATTGCTGATCCAACCACAAGACGTTAAAGGTATTATCCACTCCCACAGCCAATGGAGTGATGGCAGCCATTCCCTGGAAGAAATGGCTAAAGCCTGTATCCAGCAGGGATTTGAATACCTGGTGATCAGTGACCACAGTAAATCTGCATTCTACGCCAACGGTCTTTCCGAAGAAAGAATTGCAGAACAACAACGGCAGATCAGTGAACTGAATGCTGCATTGCACCCTTTCCGCATCTTTAAAAGCATTGAATGTGATATCCTCAATGATGGCAACCTGGATTATGATGACGAAACCCTGAAGAGTTTTGACCTGGTCATCGCTTCCATTCACAGTAACCTGAAGATGACGGAAGAAAAAGCCATGGCCAGGCTCATTAAGTCCATTGAACATCCTTCCACAACCATTCTTGGCCATATGACAGGAAGGTTATTGCTCTCCAGGAAAGGGTATCCCGTTGATCATGACAAGATCATTGACGCCTGCAAAGCTAACCAGGTGGTTATTGAACTGAATGCACATCCGAGAAGGTTGGATATAGACTGGCGATATATCCGAAAAGCCCTTGACAAAGGGGTGATGATCTCTATTGATCCGGATGCGCACAGCATCGAAGGATATAAGGATATCCGTTATGGAGTGCTGGCAGCGCAAAAAGCAGGGGTTACTAAAGAGATGAATCTGAGTTCATTTTCCAGATCAGAACTTGAACAATACCTGGTAACTGTTTGACGGTTATAACAACGGAATCTTAACATAAAACGTGGTTCCTTCGCCTGCTTCCGTTTTAAACCAGATCTCACCTTTACACTGTTCAACGATGCCCTTGCTCATGGCCAGTCCTAAACCGGTTCCGGAGGTCTTGGTGGTAAAATTGGGGGAGAATATTTTTGACTCCATGTCTTGCGGGATACCCTCTCCGTTGTCAGAGACACTTACTGTGATCCAGCCTTCCTGGATCTCTTCGCGCACTACAATGTGTGCTTTCCGGTTTTCAGGAACTGCCTCTACAGCATTTTGGAAAAGATTGGTGAACAGGCGGTTGATCTGGGTTCTGTCTGCCCTGATCTGTGCCTTGCCATCGGCCGGGTTCCAGATGAATACGGCATTCTCATTGGTACGATGAAGAGATATCAGGGAATAGAGCAATTCATGTAAATCAAAGTCTTCATTCTTCACATTACCGATATTGGCAAACTGTGAAAACTCAGAAGCGATCTTTGCCAGGTGCTCAATCTGTTCAATCAACGTGCGCGCCACACCGGAAGACAGCTCTTTAACATTGGGCGCATTGTTGTCAATAGCCTTCTGGAGGTATTGGATACTCAGTTTCATGGGTGTCAGCGGATTCTTAATTTCATGGGCCACCTGCCGCGCCATTTCTCGCCAGGCCCCTTCCCTTTCTGCCCGGGTCATATCAGCCACACTCTGCTCCAGTTTCCTGACCATTTTGTTGTATTCACTAACCAGGCCACCAATTTCGTCATTACGCGTCCAGGTGATCTCCTCATTATGTTTGCCCAGGTTGATCTCCCGCATACGTTCCCCGATCCAGGTAAATGACTCCGTAATCCTGTTGGTAAGGAACACTGCTATCACACCGGCGATCAGGAAGATGAATGCATTAAGATTGATGATGGTCACGAGGAAATTGGATATCTCCTGGTTAAGGTCCCTGCTGGAGGTAAAATAGGGAATGTTGATATAAGCCACTACATCCCTGTTATCATTCTTCAATGGCAGGTAAATGGAAAGGTATTTTAAGCGGCCCGCTCTTTCATCCTGTACAAACTGGATCTTTCGCAGGGTACGCATATTGTAGTATGCCGTAGGATCCATGAGGCGGGAAAGGATCCCTTTGCTGTACACCAGGGGCTGGGAAGAAACGGCCAGTGTACCACTGCTGTTGTAAAGGTTCACATCCACGTTGTGTATCTCTGAAATATTGGCAAAAATTGCCCGGAGATTGTCGGTTCCCGTAGAATCAATGGTGGAGGGGCCTGCCTCGTTGATCCTATTCACATCAATCCGGTTATTGATCTCATTGGAAATGACCTGGATGGTCCTGCTCAGCCTGTCCTGGTTGTTTCGGTTATACCGGTTGATGAAGAAAATAATGGTGGCGGCACCAATAATGAAAAAGGAAAAAATACTGACAAAAATAATGGTGGTGAAAATCTGCTGGCGGATATTGAACTGCCAGTGCTGCTGGAGGTAAGACCAGCGGAACCCTGAACGCAGCAGTATACTCACCATATTAAAGATCCCCACCAGGAACAGGAAAGCGCAGAAGAGGTAGGCAAACAGGGTAATAGCTTCCAGGAAGATGTTGCCTTTGCGGGTGATGACCACCAGGCGTTCACGTCCCTGTTTATACCAGAGCTCGCTATATCCGTCTTTCTCCCGAAACTCATACTCATTGAATGCCGTTTCATTCACCGTGAGGTTGCGTTTGAACGGATAATCGTTCATATAGGTCACCAGCTCGGCATTATGGTATAGCGCATAGGCATAGAGGGGCGACCGTTCAAAAGAATAGTCATTCGCCTCTTTGAAAAGCGTAGGGATCATGGCCTCGCTGCTGTAGCGGCGGGGGTTTGACAGCATATACACCTGTGCAACAGTTTGCCCGGCAGTATCGTGTATCTCACGCTGGTAGATATAACTGAACCTGTCAAAAGCGGTTTCGTAATACCGTAGGTTGTTGATACTGGTCTTTTTACCCTGCATGGTAAATATGGTGGACAGTGTATCATAGGTCAGGTCCTCATAACCACTCAGTGGCTTGCCATCCTGGTCATAGAAATGAAAACTGGTTTCATATTTATTCAGGTAACCGGAAAAATTTGCGTTGATCACTGAATCCTTGATCCTTTCACTTTCATCGGCATTGCGCAACCGATTGAGGTTATCCAGGAAAAAATCATTGTTGAAACTGCCAATGGCTACGTTGAGCAGTTTTTCACTGGAGGGATCTGCCTGCCAGGCAATTTTTTCGGCTATGCGTTTCCGGTATTCGTGTTCCTTGATCCGGTTTTGTGTACTGATGACCAGTGTTATAGATGCAGAGAAAATTACCAGCCAGTACACCATGGCAGAACCTGAGATCATCCTGTTACGGAGGATCCGTTGCTGGTTGATGGCGAGGTAAAAAACCAGCCAGCAGAGCAGGCTAAACTGGTATTCAAATGCATGGCTGATCTGGGTGGAGAGGTACAGCAATCCGGACACCACCACCACGGCCACCCGAAAAACAAAACCAGCTTCGGGTATACTGTCAAGAAAACGCAAGATCATCTGGCTGCAGATGAAGAATCCCATTGAAATACTGCAGAGCACGATGAAGCCTACAACGCTGTAAGTGTTCAGGCTGAAAAAATTAGTTACATCAAAGGGTATCTGGGAATCTGCAACCAGGCTCCTGATCAGTATGCCACCCATAAAGCAGAGGGCTACCATGGAGACCAGCAACAATACGGCAATCACCTGGCGCTTTGTTTTGTTACGGGTAGTAATACTGAATCCCTGTTGGTTTACCTGCATTCTGGCAAAATAGGCCAGCCAGAAAAACAAGATTGCGTTGATCAGCAGATCTCCCAGGGATTTGAATACTGCATTGTAGCCGTAAACAGCCGGAGAAAAAATTTCAAATTGTCTCGGGTTAACGGGGACGGGAAAAAAATAGGTAGCTGTCCTGATCAGCAGCAGGGTAACCGTAAGGGTTCCGATGCCCCACAATGCTCCCCACCGCCTGGAAATGGCCGTTACCACCTGGTGGATGAAGAAAAGGATGAACAGGAAACCCATCAGTCTTAGAAGATTGGTGACCCAATCATTGGTGGTGACTGTATTGTCATTCTGTTTGAGGTAGTATAAGGTTTTACCAAAGGAGTTGCGGATAGGTATTTCCGTTATCTCTTCGGCAATGGCATAATTTTTCTCCACATTGGGATGGTCAATAAATCCCCTCTGCAGGTAATCATTCTCCAGGTAATAACTTTTACGGATCGGGATCAGTGAAAGCAGAAGGATATTGCTGCGGTTGCGAAGCACCATTTTCCTCCTGATGAGTTCGTATTTACCACTGGGAAGGTCAACCAGGTATTCTCCGTCAGGCATCACCAACTGCGCATCTGTAGGCTGGGTCTCCTGCGTATTCCAGAACTGCAGACTGATGGGGCCGTCATTTTGCAACTCGTACACAAAAAGCCCCCATGGCAGGGAAGAAAGCCTTTCCATTTCTTCCTCACTCTGCCGGTATTCCACCAGACGCATCAACAAAGCACTGTCTGCTGCAATACGGGAGAAATCACCCTCATGGATACTCAGGTAGTTCTCCAGGTTCTTCCTTACGCCTTTGGGTGAGGAGGTATAGGACCAATAGTTGGAGAAAATAAAGGAAAGGGTGAATACCCATGCGGCCCCAATGAGGAGGTATGCATTTTTGTACAAGGTATCTTTCCAGAATAAATTCAAGATCAGATCTTTTGTCGCTTAATATGGTCCCAGATCGCATCCATTTCTGACAGGGACATGTTGTGCAGGTCCTTTCCATTTGACCTTGCCGCAGACTCCATAGCCGTGAAGCGATGGATAAACTTCTTGTTGGTTCTTTCCAGTGCCTGCTCTGCATCAATCCCCAGGAATCGGGCATAATTGACCAGCGAAAAAAGGAGATCCCCAAATTCCTCCTCCACTTTCAGCATTGCAGCTGCCGTATCGTTATTTTTTTTCTCTTCGATGGCTTCCTGCAATTCCTTTTCCTCCTCCTTTACCTTGTCCCACACCTGTGCAATATCATCCCATTCAAAACCAACCTGTTTTGCCTTCTCTTGTAAACGGGTGGCTTTAACCATGGCTGGCAGGGCCTTAGGCACGCCGGAAAGGACAGATGTCTTCCCTTCCTTCAGTTTAAGCTTTTCCCAGTTTCTTTTAACATCTTCTTCATCCCGGACCTGGACGTCACCATAGATATGGGGATGGCGATGTACCAGTTTGTCACAAATACCATTGATCATCTCGGGCAATGTAAATTGTCCCTGCTCTTTTCCGATCCTGGCATAAAACACAATATGCAGCAACAGATCTCCGAGCTCCTCCCTGATCCCTTTCCAGTCCTGATCAGTAATGGCATCTGCCAGCTCATAGGTTTCCTCAATGGTAAGGGAACGAAGGGTTTCAATGGTTTGCTTCCTGTCCCAGGGACACTGCTCCCGCAGTTCATCCATGATCTGAACCAGTCTGTTAAATGCCTCTGCAGATCCTTGCATACTGTTTAGCTTGATAAATTGGGTTCTGCGTTAAAAATACGCACAATCTGTATCTCTGATGCGCTTCCCATCGTTATTCTACCGTCAAAATATTAATTTTGGTGCCAATCATATCCCATGAAGAAATTAGCCCTCATCTGCATATTCCTTCCCCTGGCCCAGTTGCTGCAGGCTCAATTCTATTATAACGACCTGATCCAACAACAACAACACCTTAGCAGGCACCAGCAATACCGGGAACAGAAAGTCCTTCGCATCGTTGCTACCTCCAAGGCAAGCGATGATATGCAGGATGTTACACCACTTACGGTTGAACAACAGTATAACAACAGCTATAGCCAGTTGAAAACGCAGACCTCCGCGGTTTCCGGCAGGTCATCTATTGCCAACTACTACAATGGGCAGGGCCAGTTGTACAAAACAGTCGACAGCAGTGACAATGCCGTTACCACTTACGAGTACCAGTACCAGGGCAATAACCTCGCCAATATCACCAGTTCCAGTGTGCCTTTGGGCGAAAAAACCAAAACGGTGGAGGTACACCAGTGGAGCTATGACAGTCTTGGGAAACCCATGCAAATGCTGCGGATACGCAATGGTTCAGACAGTTCACTCATCAGGTTAAGCTATGACAACAGCGGGAATGTTTCTGAAGAACAGGTGTTTAAAAATGGGGTTGCCGGAGAGAAAGTGTTTTACTATTATGATGAACAACATCGGATCACTGATATCGTCCGTTACCAGGACAAATTGGGCAAACTGATGCCAGACTTCACTTTTGACTTCAATCCACAGGGGCAGCTGAGCCAGATGATGGTGGTGCAGAACGGCGGTACCAACTACCAGACCTGGCGTTACAGCTATAACAACCGGGGACTGCTTACGGCTGAGGCCTGTTATGACCGCCAGAAAAAGCTGGTGGGCAAGGTGGAATATACTTATGAATTCAAAAGGTAGTTTTTCGAAAAATCCCTACATTTGCATCCCCTCGATGCCCAGGTGGCGAAACTGGTAGACGCGCTACTTTGAGGTGGTAGTGACCGAAAGGTTGTGCAAGTTCGAATCTTGTCTTGGGCACGGAAAAAGCCCCGCGGTGCGGGGCTTTTTTAATGGGGCAATGTGGCAATGCGGCAGTGCGGGAATGATGGCTGGCGTGCGGATGAATTGCCGCATTCCCGCATTGCCACATTGCCACATTGCTTCCGGATCATGATACCCAAACAGGAGGCCTAGGCCTCCTGTTTGGGTATCATGATCCGGAAGCAAGTTCCTTTACCGGGTTCAGAAGATTTCACTACCAACGAGCCTTTATGGTATTCTTCAATGATGCGTTTAGACAAGGTGAGTCCCAGCCCCCACCCTCTTTTTTTAGTGGTGAAGCCAGGGTTGAATACCCTGGCAGCCTGTGAGGCTGTCATTCCTTTGCCGGTATCGGATATATCAATGACCACCCTTGAAGCTTGTTCATGAATGGTGACGTCAATACTTCCTTTTCCTTCCATGGCATCCAGTGCATTTTTCAGGATGTTTTCTATGACCCAGTCAAACAAAGGATTTGACAGTCCCAAAACAATCTCGGCCTGTTCATGATGCATATTGAACTTCACTTTCTCCGGCGCTCGCTTTCTAACGTACTCCACTACCTGTTCTACCGCCTGCACCATATCCCTTTTTTCCAGTTTAGGTGTACTGCCAATTTTGCTGAAACGGTCTGAGACCAGTTTCAGCCTCGTCACATCCTTCTCTATTTCATTGACCATCGGAGGGTCAACGGCCGCTTCCCTTAACATCTCCACCCACCCGTGCAGGGCAGAAACCGGTGTACCCAGCTGGTGGGCCGTCTCTTTGGCAAGGCCCGCCCATAGCTGGTTCTGCTCTGCCTTATGCCTTGCATTGATGGCCGCCAGCGTTACCATGATGAATAACGCCACAATCAGCAGTTGCACCAGGGGATAATATCGGACCTGTTTCAGTAACCTGGACTCCCCATAATAGTAGCGGTTGAATTTTGCAGAGTCCGTAGCCATGTAGGTGACGATGGGCGGATTTTTCCGGAACGCCTGGAAACTGGCTTTTACATCTGCAGAATCAATATTGTGGAAGTTGGTAATGCTGTCTTTTTCATTGGTTTCAATCACCGGTATGGTATGCTGGGAAGTTACCACCAGGGTGGCAAAGGTGATGTTATCTTCAGGTCCGGATTCAGCGATAAAACGATGTGCTTCCGCCCAAGCTTCCACCTTCAGCCTTTCATCATCAGCCAGTTTTCCTGCCAGGTAACGGGAATAGAAAACCGTTGCCAGCACAATGAGCAGGGCAATAGCAGTAAGCACAATTCGCCAATTCAGAAATCGCAACATAGGATGATGAATAACGGCTTATTTTTGGCAATATAAACTTAGCAATTGGATTCACCATCTGTAGCCGTGGTCATATTAAACTGGAATGGAAGAAAATACCTGGAACAATTCCTACCCTCTCTCCTGCAATCAACCTATCCTGGCGTAGAGATCATTGTTGCGGATAACGGGTCAACCGATGACTCTGTAGATTTTTTGAATACCCACTATCCCCAGGTAAAGCAGGTACTGAACGGGGCTAATTATGGTTTTGCGAATGGATATAATAAAGCACTCACCCAGGTAGACGCAACCTATTATGTGCTCCTGAATTCAGATGTGGAAGTAACACCCGGATGGCTGGAGCCCATGGTGGAACTTTTGGAAAATAATGCCTCCATAGGTGCCTGCCAACCCAAACTCCTGGCCTTCCACAACAAGTCCCTTTTTGAGTATGCAGGCGGATCCGGTGGCTGGCTGGATGCCTTTGGCTATCCATTCTGCAGGGGTCGTGTATTTGACTATTGTGAAACAGACCAGGGCCAGTATGATGACGCTGTTCCGGTCTTCTGGGCCAGTGGCGCTGCCCTGTTCATCAGGGCCTCCCTGTTCCATGCAGCAGGAGGTTTTGACGGCTACTTCTTTGCCCACCAGGAAGAGATCGATCTCTGCTGGCGGGTGCAGAGAATGGGGCACCAGGTGTTTGCCTGCCCTGCATCAGTAGTGTACCATGTGGGGGGAGGTACCCTTCCAAAAGGCAATTCCCGCAAAGTATTCCTGAATTTCAGGAATAACCTGATCATGTTGTATAAAAATCTTCCCTGGAAGCAAAAGATCTGGAAACTTCCGGTGCGGATCATGCTGGATGCTGTTAGTGCCTGGAAGAATATCCCGGCGGGTGAATTCTCTTATTTCTTTGCCGTGGTGAAAGCACACCTGGCCTTTGGACGATGGCTGCTGCTCCATCCCTGGAAACCGCTGGCAGCCAGCAGGGATACCCAGAGATTGCATGGCATGTACAATGGCAACATTGCATGGGCCCATTTTGTGAAGGGCAAAAAACTATTCAGTGAAATTGTAAAACCCCTTATTTTTGCAACGCAACATTCATAACTATGGCGCACGATCTGTACGAAAGCCCCGATAAGAAAGATTTTGGAAGGAACTGGGTAACCACTTCCCGATTCCTGTTCCATGTTCAGGTATTTACATTTGCAGCATTCCTCCTCGGCAGCTGCTATGGTTTATATGCTTCCCGCTATAAAGGTAAACCCAAGGTGGAAGTACCTGAGAGCACCCAGTATACGCCAAAATACAAGTAAGATTTTTTTGTCTGAATGGGCGCAATGCTTATTTTTGCACCCCGTTCAGCTCTTTATCAAATATGCGGAAGTAGCTCAGCTGGTAGAGCATCACCTTGCCAAGGTGAGGGTCGCGGGTTCGAATCTCGTCTTCCGCTCATAAACCATCCCAATGAGGATGGTTTTTTTTTCCCTTAACTTCATCATCCCGCCCGGGTGGTGGAACTGGTAGACACGCAGGACTTAAAATCCTGTTCGCCGAAAAAGCGAGTACGGGTTCGATTCCCGTCCCGGGCACGTTTCAGCGGATTGGCTTAACTAAACAGTGACCAATTTCGTGACCAAATGAGTAAGTTGCTACCCAATGGATGCCGGATGAGTAACATCATCTTTTCGCCAAAGAATTGGCGGACAAAGAGCGCATCCGTGACAAAGCCCTGGTATGCTAAGTACCGGTTCTATGATGCTGCAGGCAATGCCAAAGCGGTCACCATCAAGGGCATGAACCGTCTATCCAGTGCTGCACAACGCAAAGCACTCATGCAGCAACTGGTGGACCAGGAAATCAGGATGTTGGAGTCCGGTTATAACCCCATCATTGGCACCGTCATTTCAGAGGCCGAGGATTACGGTAATTTCCATCAGGCCATTGAAAAAATCAGTGAGCGGCTGGAGATGGCAGAGACCACCCGCCGGGATTTTACAAACAGGATCCACCAGGTCCTGACATCTGCCAAATCGTTGGGTGTATCATCTATGCCTATCGGGGAAGTGAAGCGGCGGCATATTAAGGACGTGCTGCACAATGCTGGAAAATCACCCTACTCCTACAATAAGCAACGGTCCTACCTGCTGATGATCTACAAAGAACTGGCTGAGCTGGACATTGTTGACAGCAACATCATCAAGGATATCAGCAAAAAGAAGACGGTAAAGAAGCTAAGGGAGACGCTGACAATGGCTGAGCGCAAACTGGTGGACCGCCACCTGAGAGAGAACCACTACAACTTTTGGCGGTACGTTCACATATTCTTCCACTCGGGGGCCCGGTCTACCGAGCTGCTGCAGTTGCGCCGGTCGGACGTGGATTTGGCTGCCCAACGTTTCAAAGTGACGGTAAAGAAAGGGAAACAGTACCGGGAGACATGGCGCACTATTAAAGATATCGCCCTACCATTTTGGGAGGAGCTACTGAGCGAGCCTGGAGAGATCGTGTTCAGCTGGGGTCTGAAACCAGGAGACAGGCAGTTGAAGTTCGCCAATATCACCCAGAGCTGGTGGAAGTGGGTAAAGAAGCCCCTGGGGATCACTGCAGACTTTTATAGCCTGAAGCATGTACACACCTCAGAAATTGTGGATATGGCTGGTGATGAGGCAGCTGCGGATCACAACGCCCATACGTCTACCGGAATGGTGAAGGAAATATACGATGTGGCCAGGAAGAAACGAGAGCATGAGAAGGTAAAGAAAGCGGGAAATAAGTTCGCGTGACAAAACAACCCCCTTTTTTGTCAATGAGTTTGTCACAAGAAAAGCCCCGCATGGAAATGCGAGGCTCACACCAAAACTACTGCTTCCCGCGTTGAAGGGTAAAGCGAGTTTAAACCCATGCAATAAATCCAGAAACATCATTGGCTGCCAGGCCAGTGTTGGTGTTATCTGTTAACCCTTTAGCGGATGTTACAGAATACACAATAGCCGTTGTGGCTGCGATACCTCCGGGGAACTGTACAGTACTCCTGGCACCCGCCGGAATGTCAATCTCAAATACCGCCGAAGTGGTACCCAGTGTTGGTGATGCCACATTGAATATCTTAACCGAGCGTAACCCGGCTGATGTATTCACAAGATCCCAGCCTAATATCCTTCCTGCTGATGCTTTCAGTGAAGTGGCAGCGGGTGTGGCAGGAGACAGTACAGAAGATGCAGTAGCAGCACCAGTAGCGTTAGCCCTGTATTGCACACCAATATCACCTATGGCGTTAGTACCAGCTGCAATAGAGCCTGTACCGATGTTGGCTGTTACCGTACCTGACACCGCCTGAGCAGATGGGAATGTTACTGACAAAGGATTCACAGCACCTTGTGGCCGTACTCCTTGAATGTAAACAGGGAAGTTTACGAAGTCCTCAACAGTAAGATGCCCCAGCGTCCACGTAGTAGATGATGCGGGGTTTGTAGAGCCGTTATAATTCCACAGGAAAACATACAGCGTGGTAGTGCTTTCAGGGATATTCTCGTCCCTTGATGCCCTTGTTGTTGCCGTAGGCGTTGTGGATGTAGCCCTGAGTTTATCCATCAGGAACACTTCCCTGCCTGTGAACTCATTGATAACTACCGTACCAGGGGATGCTGATGTGTTGATGGTTGCTGTGGTGTCACCCGTTGCCCAGCCATTTCTCTGAGCGTCAAATGCCATGTTTGTAGCCGTAGTACCGGTGAACAGATTCCTGATGTAGTTACGTCCAAACAGCGTACAGGTTCCAGTACCAGAGGCAGGCCACGATGCCACCGTAAACCGGATGGTGTTAGCATCGGGTATAGAAGCTATGGCGTACCTGCCAGGTAATCCAGCGGCTCCAGTGATAGCTCCAAGCAAAACAAACTGACCTACATTCTGAGAGGTAAACCCGTGCGCCGTCTTAGTCACGTCTACCGTAGTTGTGTTCACAATCGAATAAGACAGGGACTCCCCGATGAGGTCAGCAATTAATATTGCAAGGTTGTTCTGAGCAATCCGCTGAGATGCTACAATTGAGAATTTGAGCCTCATTGATCCGTAGAATGTCTCTGTGCTTCTCGCTAAAAACTCACCATTAGCTGTTGTGCCAGCAATGATATTTAATGAACCTGAACCCTGGTTATAAGTTACCCCGCCTGAAGTGAACGCAGCATTGAAGAATGTATCTAATACGGACGAACCAACAGCCGAAAACCCAGCACCGTGTACCGCCTGCCCTACTGGCCTTACTGGTGGTGCTGATACGTTCTGTGCTGGTGTATCTGTGATGAGGTCTGCCTGTTTGTCGGCTAAAGCAAGATCCCCAAATAAATTCTGTAAAGGCATAGTATTATGGTTTGAATGAGTAAACTGTGATGACATCGCCGCTTACGTCTGTTTGATACCAGATATAAGGGTATGTTGTGGGTGCCGGTTGAGTTTGTTGGATGAAAATGGGTATGTCTGGATATGCCAGCGTAGACCATCCCGTTACATAGTTTGTGGCCCCATTCTTAACGAGCAACTGCCCATCAGTACCTCCTGTAGGAAGTCCCTGTCCTGCCGGGCCGGTGGCACCAGTCGGTCCGGTTGGCCCTGTCGCGCCTGTGGGTCCCTGCGGACCTGTGTCACCTGTCGGCCCTGCTGGCCCCTGAATGCCCTGCGCCCCTTGTATTCCTTGCGGACCTTGTGCGCCCGTTGCACCAGTAGGACCTTGCGGACCCTCTGGCCCTTGAATACCTTGAGGGCCACGTATTTCTCCAACATCAACCCATGCAGAACCGGACCACGTATAAAGGTGGCCATTGGTGTTCAGGATATACCCATCCCCCACGGTATTCCCAGATGCTGGAAGCTCTCCAACACTATTAACCGTCCCTTTGATGACTACCGATGTACCCGCCGGTCCTTGAGGTCCTGTGTCCCCAGTGTCTCCCTTTGGTCCCGCCGGCCCCTGTGGTCCTTCAGGTCCCTGCTCGCCTTGCGGACCCTGAGGCCCAGGCTCACCACCACCGCCTGAATTACCCTGCATAACCCTTACATAAATAGGTGATCCCTGTGTCACCACTACATAAGGGTTAGAGCTGTTGAATGTTACCTTTACAATCATTTCTGCACGATTATGAATCCCTGCATCCATTCCTGTGCAGTGGTATCAGGATATGTTACATCTATCTGGTAGTACAACTCCCCTACGGTAAGTGCTGCAGTATCGGTCTTACTGAGTGTCAATGTCCTCTTGTGATCGGTCGCAGCAATGAATGCAGTATTATCCTTAGTGAATGCAGTTGTGCCATTGGCGTAGGTTGCCGTCATTACGAATTCATACTCGCTTATATCAACAGGTGTGGCCTCTGAATCATCTGTAAATGGTTCAATAGAAAAGCTCCATGTGGCACCCTTCTTTATCGGCATTAAATTATTCATATCATGGTATAGTTTGTGCCGGTCATTGAGGCTCTGTAAAGTGTTGAGCCAATTTTCCAGCGGATTTGAAAGGTCTGTTTAGAAACTGATGTCCATGATCCAGATATGTACTGCTGCTGTGTCCATGAGTTGTCTGAATACAATAGGAGCCTGTACATTGTTCCGGCGTTCTGGTAAAACAAAGTATGGTCAAGCGTAACACTTGCCCTGCTCTGAGAAATCATCCACTCAAATACGTCCGTTGTTCCAGTGACGTAGTATGAATAAGAATAAACTGTATTCCAAAATCCATGCCCTGCACCTGTTCTGTAAACTCCGGTGGCATTGTTACAACCTGCTACCCATGACTGCACTTGTGTATATGTAGGCTGCCCAAAGGTTGTATCTGTGGTGTCCTGAAACCAGTAACTTTTAAGCCCTCCATTGTTCATAGTGGTAGCAATGGAAGGAACATATGCATACACGGTGTCACAGTTAACGAAACAAGAAACCCTATTTGAATTGGTTGATTCAGCCAGCATTTCAATAATAGAATTAGCACCTGCTGAATATCCAGTTAAGGCTATCTTGTTTGGGTCTACATCATAATTTGCCAGCACGTAATCAAACAAGGCGTTGAAATCATACAGACCAATGGTAGACCCTGAGTATTGCGGACAGATAACAACTGCATCATATGGGAAACCTGAACCATTAATAAGAGCGGGCACGCCAGTATTCAATAGAGAATTCAAAGCACCGCTTGAGCCGTCTCCGGTCTCCCCCAGTCCATGCAGGGCAATAATACAAGGAAGGTTATCCAAAGAGGCATAGTTATCCGGTAGCCACTCCCAAAACCCTACGGTTCTACCGGACATACTAACCTGCGGCCTCTTTGTGAATGCCATTACTTAGACCATGTTTTATCCGTGAACAATGTGTATTTACCACCTGGAAAACTGAACTCAGCCTCTATATTGCTTACGGGAGGTGTTACTACTGAAACCTTGCTCAGCAACCATTCAGCCCAATCCTTGTTATCAATGTACTTCCCGTTATAATCATAAACGGTGTTCCATACATTGTGCGCCTCGTTGGGCCATGACTTAAAACCCGGGTTACCTCCGAAGTCTTTAATACCCTGTACCCATGCTTTTGTGAAGTTGAGCGAGCCTAGTTCGTCCTTCTCACCTACATACCAAGCTGTGGGAATCTTAGCATAATTGGCAGCAATATTCGCCTGATAGCCGTAAACCACGCAACACAACTGAGCAGCCACTACCTTAGCGGGGTTAGACTTCTCAGCCATCCATTCAGTAATGGAATTAGCACCTCCGGAAAGGCCAGTTAACAGAACCTTGTCTGTTTTATATGTCGCCTTCACGTAGTCTACCAATGCGTTAAACTGATACAGCCCCAGCATATTGCCTGCGTATTGTGCGCACACTACCACTGCGTTATACGGAAAGCCTTTTTCATTGATGAGTTTTGGAACACCGTTAACCAGTAGGCTATCAAGTGCCGTTGATGATCCGTTGCCAGCCTGGCCTATGCCATGTAAAGCAATGATAACAGGGATTCCTCCGGTGAAATTATCCGGCAGCCATTCCCAATATCCTATTGGATAGCCGTTCATATTAACTTGTGGTTTCTTAGTGAATGCCATAATATTTTTTGGTAACTATATACTTATTCAACCTACGTGATGCAATATTGTTATTGAGTTTCATAGGGTTGATTTTTTAGGTTTTTAAAATCTTATATTTTCCAATCCACCTATAAGCAAATGCCAGTAAAATTGAGCCCAAGTAAAATACTTTGGCGTTTTGTCTGCTGCCGAATTAAAGTAACCATAAACCCCTTCGTGTGATGGTAATATTCTTTTTGTTATGTGCATCCACGGCTGTTTCGTACTGTATAATGTATTATAAATTTCAACTGGGCTTTTGTCAAACATTATCTGTTTAATTTCATTGGCCGAAAAGGCTCGAAAAGTTGCTACCTTATTTTCCACATATTCGCCAAGCTGATTTTTTATAGATGCAAAAAACATAGTAGCTCTTGCATCGTCTTCTGTTCCTTCATATTCATCATTATAAATTTCAGAAGAATTGATAACAGACTTTCTAAGTTCATCCGTAAACACTTTAGTGAATGAAGGCGAACATATTGGGCAATCGGTTTCGTAGCCGCCACCAACGGTAGGCATTGAAACAAATATTTTTTTAGTTCCGTTACAAGTAGGACAAGTTGACATTTATTATTATTTTTGTTGATGGATAAAATGTTTACACCTGCACTCCCCTACAGTGCATCTTCCTGCTGAATAATTCACAGAGTTAACGGAATTATGTTCGCTGTGTTTGTGTCCGCATCTACAGAGGCCATCCCATTCGATTTTTTCTTTTGTAACCAAATGTTGAAAATCGAAATGGCAATTTTTACAGTATCCAACTGTTTGTTCAGCATTAGATAACCCTATTCCACATTCAGGACAAAATTTCACGATCATTTCTTTTTAATTATTTGGCTCAAAGCCTGGTTAAACGTCATGCCTGCCACTTTCTCAATGTCGCCAGCTAAATCCCTTAACACGGCAAACAGCTTTGTTTCTTCATCCTCTGTGAACTTATACTTAGGCTGGTTTTCACTTAGTTTATTTTTAAAAGTTCCAACTGGCATTCCGATTTTAGAAGCCAAGAGTTCCTTGTTTAACTTCCACGTGCTGATTAATTCCGGCAGTGTCGTTAAACCATTTGATTTCTTGTTTTTCATCTTTTATTAATTGGTTATATGGTAAAGTGGTTGCTATGTTTTGCAGCATAGAATTGAACCGATTGCATTCGCTCAAATCCCTTGTGTTATACCTAAAGGAAAATTCATCCAAATATTTTTGTAAATGCTTGCTGCTTACTGAATGGTAAATACCAACTACGCCCCGTTTCAGAAGTGACCAATAGCCTTCCATTGTGTTAGTGTGAACATTACCGCTTACATATTGCTTGTCGTTGTGCTTAATCACAAAGCGGTTATACAGCCTTTCTAAGCCATTGTAGCCAAACCATTCATCGGTATGTAGTTCAGAACCCTTTTGTACATTATCGCCAACGAAACGCCTTAGATTAGTACCACTTGTATCTTTTACAACCTTCGCCCTTACTTCACCGCCACGTTGAACCAAACCAGCAACAGCCGTTTTTGTGGTTACACTTCTACCCTGTGTTCCTTCTGTTCTTTTTGAAGCATGTTTATTTGCTTCCTTACCACCGATAAAAGTTTCGTCAGCTTCAACTGTTCCGGTAAGTTTTTCGTTGGTTGGTTTCATTTCAAGCGAATGGCGTACCCTGTGGTTCATATACCACGCTGTCTTTTGTGTTACCCCTAAGTCTCTGGAAAGTTGTAAAGAAGAAATTCCTTTCTTGTGTGAAGTGATAAGATAAATGGCAGCAAACCATTTCTTTAATGATATTTTACTATCCTCGAATATTGTTCCAACCTTAACGCTGAATTGTCTTTTACAGGCAGCACATTTATAAACCTTTCCGTTAGAATATTTGAAAACTTTGTTATGTCCGCAATCAGCATAAGCACACTGTAAATTTCCTTCCCAACGGATGAACTCTAAATAATCTATACAAGTCTGTTCATCAGCAAAGTAGGAAAGCAGGTCAATTAAAGTGTTGAATTTTTGGAGCATTATCATAACACTAAGATAAATCGTTTTCGCTTTATTTCCTAATATTTTTACCAATATTTTCATTTATCTTTGGGTTGAATAAGTATATAGTTACCTATTTTTTTATGCCTCGTTATTTGAAATGGCCCCATTGGCCGACACAAAGTATGGCCGCACACTCTCTGGCCTGTTCTTGTATATCGGACTACGCGCATCCAGTAGCCTATCTTTTTTAATCCGCGTGATGCTCACTTTATTACCTTGGTTGCCACCCAGCACGTGGTAAGTGGTAGCGTCCTCGGCAATGTAAACTGCCACATGGCCGCCTCCGCCGTCACGGCTGAATACCATAATATCTCCCAGGCTGGGCAATTCAGACTTCACGCCCCACTTCAGCCAGCTTCTTGCCCATAGCGGCTCTTTCACTATCTCCCTGCCGGTGCGCTTAACCAGTAGGGCGACAAACAGACCGCACCAGGCAATATCATCATTGGTGTAGATGTTTGCCACCCCCACCTCTCTTGCCCAGCTCATGATCTCGGCGTTACTCTTTGCTCCGGGTACCTCCGCCGTGCCCATAAGCTTCAGCCCTTCCAGAACGATAATCGGCGGCTGCATAGCTTTTAAAAAATCATACGTCATTTTATAGCCCTCCCTACAACGAAGCCACCAACTGCAGCCCCGCCTACTTTAAGTCCTGACCAGATATTACCCCAGAACTTCTTCCGCTTTGCTTTCACTTTCAGCTGGGCATTCTCTTTGGCCAGGGCATGGTAATCTGAGTTCAATTTGTCGATGGTTAACCGCTGCCGGTCAATCAGGCTACTCTTGGCTGTATTGGCAGCTTCCAGCAGGGATATATCCAGGTCTTTGCGGTAGATGATGGAATCCACCATCTCCAATTCCCTGTTACGCTGGGCTATCACATCGTTCAGTGCCACTATCTGGGAGTCACGGGCGGCAAGGCCGGTCTCTGTGTCATTGGCTTCATCCGCCTGCTTTGCCACACCTTGCCAATAGGCCGCATTTTCAGCCGCTTTACGGGCCTCTGCCTTCGCCTGATCTCTTAGCTTGATCGTGGAATCGTTCTGCCGCCTGTGCCTATCCAGTGTGATCCTGTTCAGGCTATCTGTAACCTTGATCTGCTCATGGGCCAATGCAAGCTGCACTACCACACTATCATACTTTTTTGCATCCACCTTATCACCGGTATCCTCACCACTACCGCAGCCATGCCCAAAGACAAACCCGATCAGGGCCACGCCGATCAGCAACGCCGCGTTCGCTTTCAGGAATGCCAGCACGCTATCTTTCACCTCAACTATTTTCGTCTTTACGTTTTTCATCAACTTCAGTTTTGCTTTGCGTGAAGTAATATCCCAGAATAACCACTACCTGACCGATGATAACACCCGCCACCGTATTCACCACATCCTTATTCTCAGCAGGGATAGGCTTATTCAGCAGCTTGAAAAGGAATATGAAAGACAGCACAACCCAAACCATTGTGAGGGTATTTCTGATATCAGCTTTCGTTATCTTTCTCCAGAATTCTATCATTTTTCCATTTTTTATAAAGTGAATAAAGCCAGTATGACCCAGCAGCCACACCGGAGAATACTGTTGCCAAACTAGCCAGGTTGGCCAGAACCGCAGCATTTGCCAGCCATAGGAACTTTTGGCAGACCCAAAGCCCAGCAGTTAAACCAGTGTTGACCCATGCTACGTTAACATCATTGTTCATCTGAATGCTATTTTGTACACCCCATCTTGGAGCGTGAATGATTTATGTTTGATCTTCTTGCTTTCCATCATCGCGTACCCTTTAAGTGTGTTGGCGGGATCCAGGAAGACAGCAAGCCTGCCATCCTTGCCGCCAATGATCTGGCCATCTTTTACATCGTAATTGGCAAAATCCGATTCCTTGAATCCTTGGGGTATTCCGTACAGGTAACCCTGCACTACTTGATTGGGCCTTCCCAGGCTTTCAGTTGTGCTCACATTGTGCAGCTGGTAATCTTGCCCCTCCCAGTCCTTGCCGCCCATAAACACAACCGGGTTATCTGTGCCGTAGGTCCTGATCACACCGTTGTTTAGCGTGACACCACCGCCTTGAAAGTGAGCAATAGGAAGTGCACCGTGTTCTTCCGGATAAGAGAAATCCAGAACGAAATTTGAAAGGGCATCCCCCACATAACTCTGCCAGGTGCCAAACTGGAATACTGACTCAGCGTAGATGTGGGTCATGAACAGCGGGAAATATCCGGAAGACACCCTATGCAGGATCTGGTACACATCACCCGCCACATTCACCCCATCGATAATCCAGTTTCCGGGCGTTGACGCGCCATATTTGTTGAAGGCGAATACTGTGTGTGTGGTTCCCCAGGCCCCTACATTAATGATGCGGTTCATCTTCTCCTGGTCCTGACATCCGGCGAACCCCACCTTGCAGTCCTGAATTTGAATATTCTCAAAGGTGATCAGCTCCGCGTTCTGTGTGAATCCATTGGGTGAGGTGATCGCGCCAACCGTGAAGCCCCGGAAAGCACAGTCCTTGACAATGATACCGGTGGACCCTGACCGCTGAGGCTCACCCCGGT
The DNA here is from genome assembly GCA_044225015.1 of Chitinophagaceae bacterium. Classification (GTDB taxonomy): domain Bacteria; phylum Bacteroidota; class Bacteroidia; order Chitinophagales; family Chitinophagaceae; genus Pollutibacter. The sequence goes on from JBGAJG010000005.1 coordinate 31,604, forward strand.
AATAAGATTTCAGAGGAGGATACCCTCCATCCGGTGGAAGCTGATAACAGAAAGGATCAATAGCTATTGCGCAGTAGGGCGAATATGTTTCATCCCTGGTAGCAGGATCCTTGTAGGTATCAAAATCCCGCATGTAGGGAGAACCCGGAGCCTTCCATTTCCCGATGAAGTTGACCCCCTGGATGATGCACCCTTTCCCCAGCTGGATGGAAAGCAATGGCGCGTCACCAAACGTAGCCTCGAGCACGCTCATATTGTTGCGGTCCCACATTGTGGACTCGCCATAAATCTTGATGAACACCTGCCAATAAGCTACAGTCCCCCACCTTGCAACAACCAGTGGCTTGGCAACTCGAAAACGGCCTTTTGGTATATACACCGATTTGCCTGATCTGATGGCACTATCAATAGCCCTCTGAATGAAAGGGCTGTTATCGGCAATGGATTCCCTCGCCCCGAAGCTGCGTATGTTCAACTGACCCATGGCCAGAAAGGGAAGAACGAGTAATATGGTAATGAGGAATCGCATCAGAAATTCACTACTGTCCCGTCAATTTCAAGGTTACCGTTACTCAATAATCTCAGCCTGTCAGATGTCCCGTTTTGAATCCTTAACAGCGGAATGGCAGAAACCGCTCCACCGCCGGAGTTCTTAATCCTGATGGTGATGCCACCGCTGTAAGCCAGACTATTTGCATCTTGACCTACCTCTACATCCCATAACAAACCCACCGGAACACCTGATGAAGACTTAACCAATTGGAACGGCCAGAATTGATTATCTGAACCGCTGGCTGATCCGAAGAAAATACCGGAATCGGATTTGCCAAGCTTATCCAGGTACACCCCAAATAATTTAGCCGGGTCATTGTTCATCTGGTACACCGTTGCGGCTACCATCAGTTGAGAGAATTTCCTTGTGATGGAATTGCCACAGATTGCCTCTACATCATAGATCCTCAGCTTGCATGATCCTCTGTTGAGGTTGCCGTTTGTAAGACCTGTAAATGCCCCATAGAAAACATACAAAGCGGTGCCTTCAATCATCATTGTTGGCTGAAAGAAACACGCAGTCTGTCCATCGCTGAACTCTACAGTGACCGTCCTAGACCAAGTGCTGCCATTATCCTTGGATATGGACAAGTCAAGTACAGCTCTGGCCTCAGCTGTGGAAGGCCTTGAAGCAAACCACCTATTGTGGCAAGCGATCAATGTGCCTTTATACCCTATGATTGTTGTAGTGCTGTTAGGGGCTTCAATACCCAAACTAAAAGCAGCTGACCATGAAGTACCGTTATTGATGCTTTCGGAAGCATACACTGTTCCTGATCGGGTTCTCCAATAGAAAACCAACTTCTCGGTTTCATTAGCCTGAGAGTCTACAAACCTTGGAACACTGAACATTCCTGGTTCGTCTACGAGTCCATCAGGAGAGCTAATAAGTGTTCTGCTTGATGCCTCAGTCCATGAAACACCCTCGTTATCTGAGTATAAATAGAATCCTGTGTATATACCTACGTTGCCATCCAGCACTCCGTTCTGGTTTTCCTGAAGTGGCATAAACCATCTGCCCGACTTTGCTTTGAAAACCCTGTCAAATGCTGAAATTGTGTATTTAGTTGGAGCATCTAAAAGCTGCGCAGGAGTGCCCCATGTTGCGCCGTTATCGCTAGAGGTCATCTGATAGTACTTAGTCGCATCCGTTGAAGGAGACTTTCCTAAGAAAATCAAACCGACCGTTCCATTGGATCGAACGTAAAGGTTTGGGCAATACACATTCCAGTCTGTATTCACATTGGTGATAACCACCCGACCGCTTCCCCAGGTTAAGCCATCGTCCGAACTATTCTTGGCGTAAAGCCTAGCAGTTCCAGCATCTTCAGTTGAGACACCGAAGAAATTGGTGAACACGCATAAAATGTCTCCATTGGGAAGCACTACACTGCTTTGGCTATCATTACGTTTGAAGTTGGTTTCATCGTATGCCTGAACAGTTGCCGGTACTACATAAGCCGCCGTAGGGCTGGAGGGCACATAGTCCGCCTTATTGAGTTTTGAGTCAATAATATCTGTCTCATAAGCCGTAAACTCAGCCGCATCAATTTTACCATCTGCGGTGATCCTTGACTTTATGTTAGCCAGATCCGTATGAAGTACACTGTCTATCTTCTCTGCCATATTAAACCGCTCTTGAAAGTGCTGTTTGTAAATCCTGAATTGAATTGTAGTAATCGAGCATCTCCGAATCAGTTAAACCCAATCCGATATATGCGTATCTCACTTGGTTTTCACCTGATAAGTAGTTTCCTGCGCCATCCGCGGTACCACCACCGATACCAATATCATAAGTACTTGGCAGTGTAGTTTGAACTGTTGTAAACGTACTTCCCACTTGTGCGCCACCCTTAAAGGCTTTTCCCACGTTGTTAGCTGTCCGAGAAAGTGAATAGAAGCCGGGAGCTACAGTATTTGAAGGCGAAACGTTACCGCCGGAATCGGTCATACCGTAGTAAGACTGATCATTTGTAAACCTTGCAACAATTGAAAGTGAATAAGCGTTGGCTCCTACCACACCCATCGTAAGTTTAGCCAACGTAGACACCTGCTCGTCTTGGCTGATATAGATACCCATTGAAAGGTCTGCTATATCCATGCCTACAGAAGGAATGACGTTTGTCATGGCCATCACGTCACCCGCTCCGCACTCCATACCGTTTGCAGTATGTGTAGGCGTTCCCCTGTATGAGAGATTAAACGGCGCAGACGGGTTTCGAAGATCACAAGCATGAGTCCCAGAAGTGCCACCTACAAAAGGATAGATCCTTTGAAGTTTGGTAGCCCACAATCCCAATGATTTCAGTTCTACAACGTGAGCATTAATAGCGTCCCTGATGGTTGTATTTGTGATCCCAGAGTGAGTAAAGAAGGCAGAAGCATCAGCATCGTACCCGCCGGAAATATTATTAGTAACCGATGTACCAGCGGTTATTGCTGGTGCGTCATTTCCTGCAACGTCCTGAATCCTATTTGTTCCTGGTGTGTAGCCTACCGTGATAGTATCTCCATTGGCGTACGCAGTGTTAACTGTGATCCTTACCTGGCTTCCTACCACTGCAACACCCGTAACGGTCCTTCCGCCACTTACAGTAAAGTCTCCGTTGGCTGGAACGCTGCCTGTATCAAGTGCCTCGTTGTAATTCAGATCAATGCGATTAGGTGTTGCATTCTCTACCGTTCTGCTTGATATCGCTGGAGCCGTAGTATCACCACCGCCCGCCATAGCATCTAACTTGGCCTTTAGCTGGGTAAATGTCATTTTATAGGCAAGGCCAGAACCGCCAGCCTGACCCCATGCTATCACATCACTATCAGCAGGTGTGCTAGGTTGTGCCGTGAGTTGATTAAGTTTTTTCGCCATTATGGTAGTATTTCAGGTACTTTAATTCTTAATTCCCCCGTAGGAGTTTTGTATAGTTCGTTACCAGTATATCCTGCTGCCGCTGCCGCTGCATCATCATCATACTCCTCCAGCCCCTCAAGGCTCAATGGCTGGGCTGCTGCCTCTGTGGTCGTGGAATGCTTGTACTCGGGTCCCAATAGCTCACGCAGATCTTCATAGGTTACTACCCCGGACCTCTCGTAAATCTTTTGTATGGTTGCCTGTGTCAGCATTAGAAAAAATCTGTTGATGAAAAATCGCCCTCAGCAAAATCTATCATTCCAACCGCTGGCGGCTCCGGTGGTCTCCACCTCGGTAAATTCTTATAGAGCAGCTTTATCACGTCACCCCTGTTGAGCGTCCCCGGCACACTTGCCACTGGTAGCGCAGCACTCACATAGTCCGGCTCTATCAGTATCCCGCCACCGTTGACAAACAAATGAGTGATAGCATATCCAGACACCGGAGCAATAGGGATAAGTGTCCTTCCGCCGGTCTTAACCTCGGACCCTAAACACCTATATGTGAATACTGCCATCATCCACTTGTAATTTCTGCTCCGGTTCCGTCTTCAATAAACTCACCTGTTCCATCTTCCAGATACAGGCTAGTGTCTGCAACACTATCCACATCCACATAAAGAATCCTGATATAAAGCCCCGCCGTCATGATGTCGCCAAATAGCATTTGGCCCGTAGCAGGGTTGTATTGAACTTCACCAGGCCCGTAGCCATCAGGGTATATGTAAACGGGTATGGCACCAATTGAACCATACTCTACAAGCAATACCGTTCCGCTAGGGCTTATAGGCAAATCCAAAGCAACCTCACCACCTGTGGCCGTGTACTCATAAACCAGGATCTGCGGATTTGTATTCTCCACTGGTGTACTGGCCATGGTAGGGGGACCGGAAATTGTCAACTCAAAACTGTGCGTACCGGATTGCCCTGATGTCTTACCGAGCCCCGTCTCAGTGATCACTGCCTCGCATTCAAAGACCTTGGTATTCCCCTGTGGATCCTCTACACTGTATTTCACAAGTGCCATCTGGCTGGCCAGTTGATAGCCCATCAGGTCAAATACGGTGTATAGGTTGTCCGGGTCAGTGTTTATTTTAGTCAGCCCGGATCCAGTGATCTTCCCCGTCTTTCTGCCGTACCTGTACTCCCTGAAATCCTTTGACAGTCTTGGGGCTAACTCAATGGTTTCCGAGTTTATAACTATCTGGCTGTCCTTGGCACAGGCAATGGGATAGTACACGCTTCCCAGCTTTAGGAACACCACCATCATGTTGCCATGTACTACGTCTGCCATTTGCTTGAATCAAATTTAATTTGCTTTGAACATACCTAACCTCAAATCTTATCACCACCCTGTTAATTACGATCTCCTTCATAGATATTGGCAAAACTGTGGGCTGGATAGCCAGCAGGATCATCATCGTCTTCCACATCGTCCCACACCTCGAGTAATGTTGCGCTCCAGGTTCCATTGACAAAATCCATCTCTTTCAGGTTCAGGATCATGAACAGTTTATCCGGTGCGTCATCTACAAACCGGAAGCGGTTCATCAGTCCTATCATGCGCTCAGTGGATCCATCCATGTAGGTCAACCCCAGCATATTCACGTCCAGCTTCAAGCGTGTCCGTCTGTCCAGCAGCATATGGGCGATGGCCTTGTGCCGCTTGAATGTCAGCCGCTCAGTGTCAAACCGCTGCCGGTACCAGTTGTCGCCGGTAAGGTTGCCACTAAAGTGAATGGCGCCCTTGTGGTTTACATTGTTGCTGTCATCCAGAAAGGTCTGCTCGTTATAGTTCTGCTTTATATTGTTGGTCCGTTCGTACTGGTCATAGTCCCCAATCACTCCGGGCTTATATGATGGCTCTTTGATTTCGATAGCCAGCCCTTTGTGATTTGCATCGTAGGTTACATTGGTGCTTACCAAGCAGACATACATCACTCCGGGACCCGGTACCGCCTTACTCTGAACTTCAAACGTTTTCCAGATTGTCAGATCTTCAATAGAAGAGTAAGACATATTCAGGTATTTGAAGAATGTGGTATAGCTTGAATTTGACTGCACCCACGTACCATCATTATCGAGGGTGTATTTGGCTGATGCTGTTTCAAAGAGAATAGCCGCAACTCTGATATTTCCCGGACCAGTGACGGGCGGAAATGATGCATTAACTCGGTAATCAAAAGATATCTTCACCATCTCATCCTTGCCCAAGCGTAGGCCTGTGCTTTTGATATAATGGAGCGTAACATTCCTGTCGATAAATGAGTAGTCGTCTGTCACATTGCCGTCAGCGTCCAGCTCTTCCTTTCTGTACCAAGCAGCATCTCCCGCCACCGGTGATCCAAAAGAGCTTTTGTACAACGTCCAGCAGTCAATGCTGTAGGTTTTGAAATCAGGATCGGTGTCATCAATCAGTGTCCCTCGATTGAAAAACTGATTACAGATCAGCTCGTTAGGGAACTCATACAAAAACCTGATCTTATCGCGCTTATACGACCGCCGGAAATAACGCTGCATATCTGGGGCAATCGGTTTGATCGTCTCCCCGAGTCCAACGCTTGCCTCAAAGCTTTTGCTGAAGGAAGTATCCGACAGCGTTCCCCTCACCACCCCATCCACATTTCCGGGATGCAGGAACTCCTCCTGCCTTACTATCCACCATTTGGCCAAATACTGGTAAAGCGTCTGGCTCCATGCCCTGTTTACCTTATCGATGATCTTGTTATTATCGTCACCCTCAAAGGTCTTTCCATCCACCGTGCACTGGCTCAAGGGGTGCTTATTGGCCGCATCATCCATCCCATCGTAAAACAGCCTGTTGATGATCGTGGTGCCGATAAACGAAGGAATAGGGCTGCTGTCAATGGCAAAGGCGATAAAGCTCTCCATGGTGTCCTGACCAACCAAGATATTCACCGGATCGGCTCCGATCTGACCGAGGCCATCAGATGCCTTTAAGGTGATGATATGGTTGGAGGAAATCCATGGGCCGTTGTAGTCATCCTGCAGTAGCCAGCCTATCCAGATCAGCACACCATCCATCTCTACCTGAACTTGGATATCATCGTCATTGTCCATGATGAAGTCTTCCAGTTGCAAGTTGGGGGTGGCTAAAACTTCCATTTCAGCCTGAAAAGGCCGGATGGGTTTAAAGAAGTCTGCATCGGAATTGAATTCACGAAGAACAAAGGCTTTCATCCCGGGGTCAATGTACCGGATGCCGCCTGTGTGGCCTTCATAGAAAAACCTTACAATGACACTGTGGCCATCGAAGGTTTTGAAATCGTATTGATATTTTACAGCCTTAGCCAACTCGTCCTATTGATGCGTTTGCGTTTGAAAGTACTCCTACCAGGTCCGTGCCCTGCACCCTCAGCACCACACCTCCTTGAAGCGACAAACCACCGCCGGATAAAGCCCCAAGGTTGGGATTTACTGTGCCTCCTATTCCAACAATTCCTCCGAGAGCCTTACCGATTCCACTAGCCACACCAGCTGCAGTACCCGCTCCTGGGAATAATAGATTACCTATCAACTGAATGATCTTACTCGCTATAAGCTGCGCCACAATGCGCTTGATGCTCTTTATGGCTGCATCGGCGAACTCCCTAAACCCAACCTTGCCCTGATCCAGAAAATTGAATATCAGGTCTCCCAATGGCTGTGCGAGGCCCTCAGTCAGGATAGCCTTGAACTCCTTAGCCTTTGCCCGGTATAGTTCCAGATCGAATGCATCCTTAGCCAGTTTACCCAGCTTCTCCAGGTTGGCAAATGTGTCTTTGGGAACATCAATTTTAATCGGAATATTCAGTCCGTTATCCAGCAGGAAGTTTCTTGCCTGCTCAATATCTGCTGCCGTCTGTGAACCATCAACCCTTACCCTGTCTGGCACTATCTTAAGATCTTGCACCTTCTGGATGATCTCTGCTAGTTTTGGAGCTCCCTCTTTACCGGGAGGAGCAAAGGATTTACCAGCCTTCTCCGCAAACCCGGTCGCAAGCCTCAGCAGAGTATCATATTCCTTCTGCAGGCTCTGGCTTTCGCTGCCCAGTTTTTGCAGATTACCCTGGGCCTTTTCCAACTGGGTATTGAAGAAAACAGTTTGTGTATTGACACCCTCCCTACCTTTCAAACCCTCTTTGTTGGCTTTGGCTACCTGGTCATTCAATTCTTTCTGAGCATTTCCGTACCTGTTCACTGCATCGATCTGTGCCAGCTGGTTCTCCAGTATCTTTCCACCCACCTCTGCCAGCTTTTTCTCAGCTGCAGCAGCCAGGGCTTTATTTAATATCGCATCCTTAGCCCTATTGATAGCGTCCGCTGCCTGACCATTCAACACCGCCTCCTGAGTGAGTGCAGGCAAATAGTTCTTATAAACCTTCAGAAGTTCATTGGCTGCATTTTTTCTATTCTCAAGTGATGTTGTGCTGTCTGCCGAAACTGTTGCCAGCAAGTTCAACCGGGCAATTTCTTCACCAGCATCCTTAACAGCATCTTTCCTGATGGCTGCGATCTGCTGCTGCTGTTTAAATAGTGGGTCATTAGCTCTCGTCAAGGCCTCCACAGCGGCACCCAGGGACCCGTATTTCTGTGTAAGAGTAGTTACAAGGGAGGTAACAAGGGAAATTGCCGCCACAACGCCGAGTGGCCCCGCCAAAGACGAGGCCAAAGCTTTAAGTGCGGCACCGGTACCACCAGCCTGAGCTTTCAACTGACTAAACGAAGTGAATAGTGGCTCGATGTTGTTCTGGATACCGATTAAACCAAAGGGCGCATCTTGTACTATTCTGTTGAAATTGGTCAGTGTTGCTCCAGTGCTGGCTACTAGCTGCTTTAGGCTGTTGAGTGCACGGGTTGCCTCGTTAACTCCCTTTGAGAGATCGCCAACATCAGCACCTATTTTAACTTTGAGAAACTGCTCCATTGTTCTGATTTTCTTCTGCTTTCCGCATCCTTCTAAGGATCTTCAGTGCCTCTTCCTCATCTATATCCGAAGCCAACTCATCTCCCGGCAACTGCATCAGGTCTTCAGGAGAATGTATCGGCTTCTTAGGATCACCCCACAGCCTGGCCATGGTAAACATCAGTAATCTTGTGCGCCGCCATTCATCCGTAGACTTCTCATTGTACGCCCTCAGTGCCAGTATCACATCCGCTACTGTGGTGCCGTAGTACTGTTCGGCTGTCCACCCAAGTTTGCCCATTGCCAGCCCCCTGATGGTTGCCCATCCTGCTCTGGTTGTGAGGTCGATGCTGTCTTTTTTTTTATTTCCTCCAGCTTAGCCTCCAGCTTTTCAATGGTTTGCTTGGTTGATGAACTCTGCTCATAGCACTTCACCACCTCAACAAACACATCCTCTACCTCTGGATTGTTGGCATTCTCGTCTATCCAGTCTGAAACCTGCTCAAAAGTGAAATCCATGTCCTCTTTCTTCACCCAGCAGTTATTGTACAGACCCCAATAGATGATCACCGTCATCATGGATGTGGAGTAATTGCCCCCGGTGGAAGCACCAAGGGCTACTAACTCCATCGTTATGTTTTCAGCGGCCAACGATCCGAACTTCAGACCCCGGACCTTGCCGAGGACATTCGCCTGTATGTATCCAATCATAAATTATGGTGTAATGTCAAGCAATCCTACGGAAGACATGGACACATTGAACCGAACGCTCTGGCTGGTATTCTTTTGGTTGCCAACCGATACGATGTAGTAATCGGCCTGGTGGTAGAATGCAGACCCCAGCGTAACAGCACCCACCACAGGGTTCTGGATCTGTACCTGCACCTTCGTCTTGTTCACACAAGCATTCTTGATGTCTTTGTACGAGAACTGCGTCCCACCAGGGGATAGCTCTGTGATGAACTCCGCACTGATCTCGCTGAATGCGGTACCGGGAGATCCAATACGTCCGCAATCCGTTTCCTCAGGATTGTACGGAACCTGTGTGGTCTCATCGAAAGAAATAGCACACACTCCCGTTTTAAAGGTGGTGCCACCATCGAAAGATACCTTCAATTCAAGAAGCGAACCCGCTAATTCTGTTGCCATTTTACAATTGGTTTATTCTGTGATTAATAGTTAAAATCTTCCTGTTGATATGCACTGTGCCGTCCTGGGAATGAATGTGCCCAGGCTGGCCAGCACTCAATATCTGTATCTGAAAATCAGCATCAAACCTGTCTACAAAAGGCTTCGGAAGCAAGGCCTGAAGCACACTGTTCGCTATCGCATCACACGCCGTCTTGTCGTTCTTCATATTCCGCTTAGTCACTACCTGGAGCGTCACAGTCCCCTCACTCACAAAATGCTGATCATTGTTATCGTTCCCGAAATTGTACCCTTGGAGAAAAATGTAATTGCTGGGTGTGGTTACATATGGTTCGTGGTCATAAAATGTAACATCACTACCCCCATAGGTGATAGCGGACAGCAGCGTGCTATAAATTGTCCTTAGTGATGCTCCAATATCTTTCATCGTGCTTTCAGTTCTTGCTTTAGTCTCTTGATCAGTTCCCGGGTCTCCTCGAAATATGCCGGGAATAAATATGGTTGCGCTCTCATGTTGATCTTCTTTATCCCCCGGCCCTTAAACTGGATTGCGTAGTCCTCCAGTCCTGCCGGCACATCCACCAGCCCTCCTGTACCGAACTCCACATAGGCTGCGTATTCTTTTTGTGCAGAAACGTACCAGTTCAGTGCACTTTCCCTTCCTGATGCGATAGCCCCTGATAAACCAGATGCTCCCATATCCTTCGGTACCCTCTGTACCGCCTTCGCCTCGATAGCCAGTGCGGTCAACTCCAAATCATCCTCAACAATCTCCTGCACCTCCTTCCCCATCTCCTTCAACTTAGCCAACAGCGGCTGCAAGCCCTCCAGATCGATATAGAACCCTTTGCTCATATCACATGATCGATGTACCGATTTGCAGCCAGTGCCGCCCAGTCCGGATACTTTTTGATCTCATCGCCGGTTTCAAACTGGATACCCCTGTTCTGGAACATCCACGCCCCCAGCCTGAGAATATCAGCCCTCAGATCCTCCGGCAGCTCCACCATTCCCACATTGTAAGTGATGGTCATAAATCCCTCCCTGAGTACTCTCAACCGCGTCCCCACCACCTCGTAGTCCGTGCCGGCCACCAGTGTTTCATTGTTCCCAAATCCAACATGCAGCACAATAGAAACCACTGACTGCAGTGGACCGTACGGAAGCCTTACATAGTCCTCATCAACATCAATCTCAGCCTTCATGATCTTGGACCCAAAGGATTTACCCGTGTACTGCTCCAGTAATGTCCGGGCAGATTTACATACCTGGTAAACCTCGTCATCCTGCTCATTGAAGTCGATCTGCATCCAGTTCTTCAACTCCGTTGGGCTGACGATCTCCGCTGCCAGGTCCTGTACTATCTGTGGTTTTGAAATAATCAGATTCATGCTTGCTGATGTGACTTGTTTCGTTCTTTTCCTGATGACTGCGGTCTTTTTTCTTGATGACCGTAATCGCCTTCTTTGGCTGGTGGTCGCGCTCCATTACTCCTTCATTTTGCCATTCTTACCGAGATTTCAGCACGCTGGATCTGAGCTTTCTCGCTGTCCTGCTCTTCCTCTTCGGAATCGCCGATGATCTCTACCAGACCATTGGCAGCAAGCTCTTCAGCCAGTGTATCCGATACTGTGGTTTCAGCATCTGTATCCAGTTTGCCGTAGCTGCCTGCGATCGTCCTTAGTGCTTTAATTTTTTTGGCCATTGTGTGTATTTTTTACAGTTTCTACCTCTTGCAAATGCTCCCTGCCAAATGCCTGGATGATCTGCTGAGGAGTTAGTTTTTCGCTGGTGTGATGGGCTGTAACCACATTGAAGTCTTTGTGACGGGAAACAATCATTGCCTTATGGTTTCCCTTTTTATCAGTGTAGGTTGCTGCGCCCATTTTGGTAAAATCCATACAAAAGAAATTTAGGGAGGGCTGTTACACCCTCCCTGATTATGACTACGATGTCAGGTCGGTGATTGCTGTTGCGAATGCACCACGGATGATTGATCCGGGGAAGTACACAGGCATAGCCAGACGCTTCTCAATTACCACAGTCACGAGGTTCTTGATGGCGTTGTCCTGATCCTGATCGAAGAACCTTACGCTGGTACCTTTGCGGTCGACAACTTGCGCTGCACGGGGTGCGAACACAAAGAAGTCGCCGGAAGTAACAGCCGTGTGCTCAAGGATCGTAACTCCATCTGCCTGAAGCGCACCGCTCATTGGGTTGAGGGATGGAGCCTGGAAGATGTAGTTATTGGTTGTGTCCTTACGCTTGTACCTCAGATCGTAATAGTTTACGGGAGATACCAGCGCAAACAATGGGCCGCCGAACTTGGCAACACGAAGCTGCTTCTTAGCGGCACCGATCACGTCAAATTCATTGGCAGAAGCACCAATCACAGACGTGCCGGCAGCGAATGCAGTACCCAGGGTATTGAAACCGCTCAGGTTCTGGCCAGTGCCGTCACCGTAAAGGATCTGGTTATCTTCGGTCAGCATCACCTCTTCGAGGCCGATGTTCACCAGGAAGCTCTGCATGTAATCGATGTCCTCGATCATCTCTTCAGGAATCCTGAAGTAGGTGGTGATCTTCCTTACAGGAGCATCGAAGATCTGCAGGTCGCGGTCTACCTGGCTCTTGGTTGTTCCTTGAGCGGTCATGCCGGCACCACCTTCACCACCCATGTCACGCACATAGCGAACAGTGTTGCTGGTGGTAGATCCTTTGGGCAGCAGGTCACGGACGTGCACGCTCTCATAAGGGAGGGCAGAAACACCAGGCACGTAGTCAGGCCTTACGAAATAGGTACCAGATGTACCGGTAAGGTTGCCAGCGGCCATGTCACCTACGGCTTTGGATTCCAGCTCAAGGCTGAAACCTTTTTTCTCGCTCTTGTAGGCTTCCAGCTTGCTCTTTGCCTCAACCAGCTTCTCACCCAGCTCGGTGCTGAAGGTCTTCACCTGGGGTGCACCACCACCGGCGCGGCCAGCCTTGGCAATCAGTTTGTCAAACTTCTCCTCCAGCTTCTCGTAGAGAGCCTTTTGAGCTTCAGCTGAATCGGTTGCTTTTTCGTAGGCATCCTGGGCTTTCTTCAGCTCCTCACGGATGCCGTCCAGCTCCTTCTTGGAATCTGCACTTACGCCGGTCTTGAATGCCTCCATCTTGGCATCCATCGCGGCGAGAAATTCTTTAAAATCCATATCAGATTTGTTTTAAATGAATAAAATTTGATTACTAAAAATGCTTCGACAAAAGAAAAGCCATGTCCATCATCATTTTTTGCGGCTCAGTGGAATCCTCTTCCGGCTGAGTGCCCTTCCGGCTGATCTGGTACATATCTTCAAGTTGTTTCAGCTCCAAAATCAATAGTGACTGGTCAGTGTACTTACCATCCTTGATGGCCTTGCACAGCCATTTCACGCGGTCCTCGAAACTCTCCTTCTTTTTCTCCATGAAGGATTTCACCACATCAAGCGTAGGAGTGTTCTTATTCGCGCCCCACAATACCGCGCTACCTTCCCACAGTTCTATCTCTTTGATGATCCGGATACCGGTCTGCTCATTCCTTTCGCTCTTCACCACCTGGAATCCAATGGAGTGCTGTTTGATGTCACCTGCTTCGTACAGCGGCCACATCTGCTCCCTCCACAACCAGGTATCACGGTAAGGAGCCACGCCCACCAGTTTATTCCCTTCCACATACAGCTCTTCATAAACGCTCAGGCCAGAATCCGCAACCCGCCATCCATGATCTGCCAGGTGCCAGATCTCCGCAGACCCTTTAGGCCCTTTCTCGGAAATGGTTTTATCAAAGGCGGAAAGCTCAATGATGTCGTTATCCCGGTCAGTGTCGCCCATGCTACTGATGGCGACCTTCACCTTCCGGTTCTTGGTATCAATGTCCAGGGCTTTGCTGTTAATGTATTTGCGATCCATATTTTTAAATTGATCTTCTTATCGGCCTACCATTGGCATCTCTCCTGCCCTCAAATACCACCCTGCACCTGCAGTTGATCGTAAACCCGGCAGGAGCATTCACATCCCCTGGCTGGTTAACCCTTACCTCTCCGTATTCTCCCTGCCCTACAAACTGCTCATCCATCCCTACCTTCTGACCGTCCAGGTGCAGGTGATCGTACTGATCCCTGGGCAACCTTCTGGTCCTGTTATCCTTTGCGCTCACCCAGATCTTATCCAGCAACAACCTGGAGGACCTTGCCCCTTCCATGTGACCCTCATTCGCCGCTCTGGCTGTCTCTGTGCGGCTTATCATCTTCGCCCTGTTAAGGGAGAAGGTGTAATCCTCATCCTGCAACCGCTTAACCACCGTCCGGGCCACTACCTCGATCCCCCATCCGCTTGTTACCCCCTCCTGGATCGTCTGGTTGACAATAGCGAGGATTATTTCCCGTGTGCGGCCGCTCATCCTCGTTACCATCTGGAGGCCATTCTTGGCCAGCCAGTCATTCACATACTGGGTCCATTCCTCGTTCCCCCCCATGCCCCTCAGTTTTATCCGCTTCAGACCCTTGTAGGTCGCCTTGGCCGTGGCCATGAAGCTCTCCCGGAACATCTGAGCGTAGACCTTCAGCAGTTCATCATTCCACAGCTCCATGTTGATGGATCCAACTGCCAGGCTGGGATCTGCCTTATAAACCGTAATGAAAGAACTGATGTGAGCTTTCAGGGCTCTGTGGACCTTTGGGACGTACTTCAGCTCAATCTTGAGCCGCATCCGCTCCGCTTCGATCCAATATGCTGTGCGTTCCTGCTCGTTCATTTTTCAACCGTTCAAACATTGACTGCCTCGCCATATCCCGAAACCGCTTCTCCAGTGCACACCGCCGCTCATTCTCCAGTTTTGGATACCTTTCCATAACGATCTTCCATAACTGCTGCTCTTCTATGCTCACTGGCTACCTCTTTAATGGTCATTTCGCTTTCAATCCTTACCCAGTACTCCGCAATCACAACCCCCTTCAATACCACTTGGTACACATCGAACACACTGCCATATACCACCCTAATACTGCACATTGGGATCGTTCGGTATCGGTGATAAATCCATACCCACATCACTCAATTTCTTCATCGTTCCCGGGATGTACACCTCGTCCATGAGTGGATCCGGATTAGGCTCGTAACCCAACATCTCCAGCTGCTGGTTAGGGGTCAGTGGCCATGCCTGCATCACCCACTTCACCATCTTCTCCATATCACGCTGCAACTCCGGAAGGGCCGAAATATCGAAGTCTATCCAAACTTTCCCCTCCAGTCCGTATCTCGGTAACAACCACCCGTTCAGCTTATCCCTCAGCCTGGAGAGCATCGGCACCACCGTATTGCTCACCAGATCCCTCATCGCATTCTGGTAGTTGTTATCGCTCGTATGCTCGGAATCAAACAGCACCGTAGGAACACCAAACACCCGGCACCATTGATGCAGTGTCAAGTCCATCACCTTGATGATGTCCATATCTACCGGGCTCAGTCCGAAATTGTGGTAATCCACCGGCTGGCCCAATATGCCGATCGTGCCATTGTTGCTATTACCCTTCGTCCACTTCTGTAATTCTCCAAATGCCATATCCACCTGATCCTTTGTCCACTTGGTAGGCATCCCTTGGGTAACCTGTGCCGGTGCAATCGCTCCCCTGGCCCCGCCATTCTTCAGCGTATTAGCCATGGAATTACCACCCTCCAGCTCCATCAGGTACGTCCTCCATGCCACCTCTACCGGGCTGATCCCCCTCATGTGCCTACGGTCAACCGCATCGAAATCAGGGTGCCAGTTCTTCCACCTGACCAGATTCTCCTTTGCGATATTCACCCCGCTACCGGCTGCAAACCTGTACCCTAACAATCCATGCAGATCATTGGGATCATTGTAGTCATCGATGAATTGGGTAGGCAGGACAAGCAGCTCCGCAAACTCACCCTCCGTATCATTGGGATCACCAGTGTTGCCCCAGATATTGGCCTCACCAGAAGTGAGCATATACCCCAGGCAGTTTTCAAAGAACTCATCTTGGCTCTGGTTCTCACTGGGCTTTGCCAGCCGCTTAGCAAGTGGTGAGCCCTCCACGATCATGCTATCGTCAAATGCGCTCTTCCTATCCTTGATGATCCCGTCTATCGTGCCTGTGGTAATCGCTCCCGGTGTCTTGCTCTTGGCCACCCACCTGTTCAGTGCCACCTTCGCCTCTGTTCCTTTCTTCACCTGGTAAGGGTACCACGGTAGCGTGCACGCCTTCCTGATGATCAGATTCAGCACCGAGAATAAACCCCCTGAGGAAGCATAGGCCTTAACAAAATCCTCGCTCTTATAGCCTTGGATGGTCACCGAATTAACGGGGATCATGGCCCCGGTCTGGTTGGGGTTCATCCCCTTTACCCTACCGGCCAACCATCTGACAGCCATCCTATCGAGTATATTCATTCAGTTACTTTATGAAGAAATCCATTCCAGGATTCCGCAGTTTTGTAAATACGGCATAACGTGTCGCATCGCACAGGTGATCGTTTCCAGCTGCCTTATCAGGCTCATCCAGCACTTTATCGGTCTTTTGATCTTTCTTCCATTTGTAACTGCCAAGCTCTTTTCTGAGGTTTACCGATTTATCAGTGATGTACAACCCCATGCTCTTAACCTTCCTTATTCCCTCAGTTACATCCTTATCAGCCGCCATGGCATAAAATCCCGCATTGTACAGCTCGGCAATCGTCTTGGGCTCGGCAGCATCACAGAATATCTCATCGTACTCGCCTATACCCAGCTCTTTCAGCTTTTCAATCAGCTCCCCAGTGGTCAATCTGGTTTGGTAAAGCACCTCTTCAACATACAGGTCATCATCATGCAGCTCCACTTTGACCATCGCTGTGGGTACGTTGAAACCGAAATCTAATCCATACCATACCGCCCCTTTGCCAGGTAATTCTGGGACCATTTTCCAATGGGTGTATACCTGATCTTCACTGGCACCCCTTAACCCAAGTCCGTATACCTTCCACAGAAGCCCATTTTCATCTACCTCCCGATACCGCTCAATTACCCTACGTTGGGCTGCCGGTAGTGCCGGATTATCCCTAAAAGTGGAGTGTATTTTCACGGCATCCGGTCCGTCGATTACCTCATAACACCAGCAGTCAAAATCTGATGGGTTAAGATCAATGAAAACCGTCTGTTCCGTTCGCATATCCAGCTGATCGAAAAGGTCTTTCTTTATCATGTTGGCCTCATTCACAAACAGGATCTTTCTACCAGGCCCTTTTGCCTTGTCTGCTTCTTCCAGCCCAAAAAACTCTATGTAAGAGTCATTGGGGAAATTGTAGATGTGATCGCTCTTGTTGTGGTACCGTTCCTGATACCATCCCCACGCTTTCATGATTATCTCAAAATCCCGGTATGCGCCTTTCTTCAGATGAGGCAATGACCGAGAAACTACCGTTACAGATGTGCCAGGATTGTACCGCATGTACCATATCAGCAGCTGCATTATGCTGAACGATTTAGACGACCTGGATCCACCCTCATTCCCTATGTATCGCTTCCCGCTATGTAAAAGAGCTTCCTTGTTTGCGTAAAACAGCCTTGTGGCGTTAACCCGTCGTTTCTGCCGCTGTACTGTCATATGGCATGATTTCAATGTCTGGCATTGACAAATTCACATTCTGATCTATTTCCTGCTTCTCGATATAGCCACGCTTTTTGCCTTTGGTCTTCAGGAAGAAGATTGTGGCAATGGTATCGCCGTTCTTGATAAGTCCGTGTAATTTGCCCTCCGCGAAGTCAATGGCGACATTCTCGATCTCTTCCACTGCCGCCTTGTAGTCTGGGTCATCCCTTAGCCATAAATAGTGTGTGGCTCTGTTGATCTGGGCATCATCCGCTGACTTGGTAACAATACCAAGATTGGCCTGTAAAGCCAATAACATTGCCCTTTTTCGGATGTCGAATTCTGTATATTCCAAGTTTCAGAGCCTTAACCAGACCAAACTTACCCAGTTTGCTTGTAGAATATTTAATTTGTTTTCAACATATCGTGGATAACGTTGAAAAATCTCTAATTTCTGGCTAGTTTTTGCGCCTTCTGGCTTCTGTCATCAGCTTCTGCAGGTCTGTGAGCTTCTGCATTGGTTTGGGGGTGAGTAGGGCTTCCAGGAGCATTTCCAGCATCTGATCGCGCTGCATGAGGGCTTGCAGGCTGTCCTCAATGGATTGCAGGCGTTTGGCGATGTCCCCGCCGGGGGCTTTCCCCGCCTTTGGCTCTCCCTTCCCGGTCAGGATCCAGGTGGGGTTGATCTTGTAGGCTTTGCAGACCTTGGCGATCAGGAGGGCTGAGATGTCGAAATTGGGCTTCGATCTGAGGGATGACAGGTAGGAATAGTTGGTGCCGGTACGCTCTGCGACCTCTTTGAGGGTTTCCCCGCACTGGTCAATGGCCTGAAATAGGCGGGAACGTATGGCCTCCTGTTCTGTCATGGGAGGGTAAATATAGGGTACGGATCGGAAACGTCATAGCGTTACTTTTTCATGGCTTCCAAAAATCGGATATTCCAGGCGATTGTCCTAATAGCCGTGTGCCTCATCGCCTCCTGCTGGTCCCGTCCGTGGTACTTCTGATCTATGGCAAGGCTCAGCATCTTGCAGGGCTCGTTGCACATCATCGCTACCTGGCTGGCTACATGCTCCGGCCAGTACGGCTCCTCTGCCTTTATCTGCTTCAGCTTGTCCTGGACCTCAGTCCAAATGTCCTGGTTCTTCATTCCCACGTTTTATCGGTGAACAATGTGTACTTCAGTCCTGCCCTCTGGCTCTGGATTACATCGTAGATCTCCTTGGCAGGTGGTGCTGCAGATTGGAATATGGGAAGCGGTGCGAAATCCCTGCTCAGGACCTTCTGTGAATCCATACCCATATTGTCCAGGATAGATCGGTACACCTGCCGGAAATCGAATTCATGCGGGACCACCTTTCCGGAAAGATCAGGGGTGCCGCCAATGATCTTCTGGTTGATGGGATCCGTAGAGAAAACAAACACAGGCGCGGCGTGGCCATGGTCGGTACCAAAGGACCCATTGGCCTTAACTTCCCTGCCAAATTCGGAATAGACCAGCACCGTTGTTTCTTTCCCTGAAAACCATATGAATTCTTCGATATCCTTGGCCAGCGAATTAAGTAACAATGAATGCATTCCTGTGAGGCTATCCCCACTGTTTACCTGGGCGGCGTGGGTATCAAATCCGCTGGTCTGGCAGAAGTATATCTGGGTTTCAAGGCCTCCGGCTATTAGACGCGATACCATCTCTAACTGCTTTCCCAGAGAAGTATTGCTGTCAAATGTAAATCCCGGTTTATTGTCTGCTGCTTTCTTCACCTCAGCCATATATCCTTCTGTCTTGATGCGCAGGTCCCGGATGAAGGCCACTTTCTCATGTGGAGACAGTTCCAAGTCTGTGGCGAAGTCATAGAGGCTGTCAATGCTCTCTACGTTGATGGACTTGCCAGCCAGGCCCCTGGTGATCAGATTGGGCGTGCTGCCTATGGTGATGCCGCCCGGGGCTAATGTGGTGGTCATGTCTATGGCTCTGCCTGCCCATCCTGTGGATAGGTACTCATCTGCATTGGAAGCCGTAGCCCAAATGTCCGATGCCCGGAAGTGGGAGAAGTCATTGTTGAGCATACCAACATTCTGGATGATGGACATTCTGCCAGTTTCGTATAGGATCTGGAACGGCTGCAGGGATGGATGCAGGCCTACGGTATCTGTGAGCTTCAGCGCCCGGGAGAAAGGGATTGCCAGTGCTCCCCTGGATTCTCTGTACTTCTGTTCCTGATCCAATGGGAGGACAGTGTTGAGGCCGTCATTGCCACCGGCCAGGTGGATTATTACAAGTTTTTTCATTGCAACTGGAATTGAGGGTTAGAGAATATGGCTTGATAGAGGGGAATAAGACGCTCCCTGATTTTGGATGCATTCCTATCACTGGGATCTGCCTGGTAGGCGATGACTGCGTTTGTCCAGTACCTGTCCTCCGACTGACCGGATAGCAGGGTATCTGTCTTCAGTTTATTCAGCGCATCACTCGGCCATTCAAAGGGTAGGTTTCTCTCTACTACCCTCCATACCTGTTCGTTAGGGCCTGCATACAACGGTTCATTCATCACATCTGTGAAGAACATATACTTGGAATCCATCGTAAACTTCCAGGGATCAAACAGTTCATCTACCAATTTCTCCCTCAGACCTATGCCGCCCTGGTACCACAATTTGTCATAGTCGGGGGCGGTACGGTATGGCTTGTATCCTTCGATCTCAGGCGGGTTGATAATATCAAGTCCCATTTCCTCGCACCTGTCCAGCAGCTTGCTGTAGACGTGGTAGAAATTGATGTCATTGGGAAAATTCAAGGGAAGGGAATGCAAAAGTTCTATCGGGGATTTAACAACCATGTAATCCATGTTGTAGAACTCATCATGGGTGAACAGGGTGATCAGGGCTTCTTTGATTGACCAGTTTGGGTAAAAGGCCGCCGCAACATCATTGGCAAGAACTGGATTCTCTGCTCCAAGAAAGTACCTGACCAATTTTTTTGCGATGAATGACGCAATTTTATCCCAACGCTCCTCAAAAAGAAGTTCTATGAGTGTGTACACACCCTTTTGGCCAGTTATTCCAAATATAGTTTTATCTCCATCATCCCAGTTCTGTAGTGCAAACACAGCTTTTTTGTTATGCACTTCCCAGCCCGTTAAGGCCCTTCCTGCTTCTTTGATATCCTGCTCAGTGTACCCATTGCCGTGGCCCAGCGTGAACAGTTCAAACAATTCCCTGGCATAGTTCACATTGGGAGCTTGCTTCTTGTTTGTCTCGCCATCCAGGCGGATCAGCATGGCGGGGTTGATGGTAATGGCAAGAATCAGTTCCTTGAAGTTGCCAACACTCGTGCTGCGGATCAGCTGGTAATATTCCAGCATCATGTCCGCGTCCAGTATCTTGGCATCGTTCACGCCAAAATGATTCATCCAGAAGAACGTCATCCGGCCACCGAAGCCCTGAAGATCGTGCAGCAGGAAGGATCTGTATGAACGTATCCGTGCCTGGTTTTTTGCCCGGTTGGTGTTCCATGTTCCAGCCCATGGCTGCCCCTTTTCTATGCCATCTGGGTCGCCGGGATAGTCCTCATCGTTCCAGTCTTTGAGTGGAAGGGCGGTAGATGGGTTGAATTTTTTAAGGAAGTCAACAGGATCTCCTGATATACCGGTTTTGTGGAATAGAAATTTTGCTTTGTTCATATTGCTCCCTGTTTTGCGAGTTTGTAAATCAATTGCTCCTTGCTGGTGCAACCGTGTCGTTTTTTTGCCATTCTAAGCCTCCACGATACAGTTACAGGAGACTTGAACACCACATTGTCAGCTGCCGTAGCACAGGTCTCACCCCTTACCAGGGCTTCCAATAATTCGCGCTCCCCAAATGTTAACCCGTACTCATCGAGTAGTAGTTTTTTCCCTTTTGTTTTCATTTCAGATATTTTTCAACTGTTTTTTCCTGCTCTGATTCACCCGTCCATCGTTTGGTTTTGTATGGAGGAAGTGTTGGCGGTAAACTCATCGTCTCAAGCCAGCACCTCAGCAACACGTTCACCTTTTGCGGATTACTGGCCTTCCAGTCCGCTATGGCTATCCTAGCCCTGGTTAAGTCTGTAGGATCACCCCGCATCACCTCCTTCCCTTTATACTCGATTACTGGTGTATACTGCCTCATTGATGATGTTTATAATTTCGTAAACCGTTTCCACTTTATCGACCTGACCTGTCCACTCCTCATGCCACCGCTCCTCGTCTTCCGTTAACTTCCTGCCGCTCTTTGGTTGTCTGGGGTTCTTAATCTCAAACAAATAGTTCCTGCCTTTATACCCAACCACAATGTCCGGGAAACCCTTACCAATCATGTGCGTATGGCTCACCCTCACCCCCGGCACCTGCCGTAAAGCCTCCACCAACCGCTTCTGGTTCTCATCTACTTTCTTGGCTCTCATCAGTTAAAAGGGTAAATCTGATTGTTCAATTTTCTCTACTGCCAATCCAACAGGGATAAACGATGATCCCGGAACTTTCCCAACAGGACCCATCCACTCTGAAAATGTCTGTGTGCCCAGGTTAGCCCGTAACTTCACTGTACCTAATTCGCCATTACGGTGTTTAGCGATATTCAGCTCACACAACCCGGCATTGCTTTCTCCATTCTCATCTGAATTCATGCCGTAGTACTCCGGCCTGTACAGGAACATCACCATGTCCGCATCCTGCTCAATGGCCCCAGATTCCCGTAAATCACTCAGCTGTGGGGTCTTGTTTGACCTTTTCTCCACCTCTCTTGAAAGCTGGCACAGGGCAAAAACAGGTATGCTAAGTTCTTTAGCCAATGCCTTCAATTGCCTGCTGATACTGCCTATCTCCTGCTCCCTGTTGTTCTTACTTGAATCCGTAACCAGCTGCATGTAATCGATGAACAGCATGCCAAGGTTGTGCCTGCGTTTCAATCTTCTGGCCTTACTTTTCAGTTCCA
The DNA here is from genome assembly GCA_044225015.1 of Chitinophagaceae bacterium. GTDB lineage: Bacteria > Bacteroidota > Bacteroidia > Chitinophagales > Chitinophagaceae > Pollutibacter. The sequence continues at coordinate 53,681 of JBGAJG010000005.1, forward strand.
TAATCCCGAGTCCCGGCGTATCATCGATGAAGATTGGAAGTTTGGTGATTACAGAGGCGGCATGCTCCAGCTGCTCCAGTTCGTCATTGCTGACCCTTCCGGAAACGATATTCCCCATGTAAACCTGGCTCTGTGAACTCAGAATCCGGTTTATCAACTGGCCTCTGCTCATCTCCAGGGAAAAGAAAGCCACCGATACCGGCTTATGGGCGTTCTGCGTGGCCGCTTTTGCCAGATTCAATGCCAGGGCTGTCTTACCCATCGCCGGCCTCGCTGCAAGCACAATAAGGTCCGTATCCTGCCATCCGTGGGTAATCTGATCCAGACTGCTGATCCGCGCCGGGATGCCCGTAATATGGCTGTCTTTAGCCCTCAGCTCGTATATCCTGGCTATTGCCTGACCCACTACATCATCCACACCTGCCATATTCCCACCTTGACCGGAATTCATCAGGCCGGTAATTGCGCCGTCATGATGCTGCAGCACCTCCTTGATGTCATTCTCTGGATTGATACAACGGCTTGCATCATCCATGCAGATCCGGTACATCTTCCTGCGCTGTGACAGGTGGGCCAGCAGCATAGCATGATTCTCCAGAATAGCAGTGCTGGTCACCTTGTTGGTCAGACCAGTCAGCTGAAAAGGGCCAAACCCATCGTGCATCGTTCCCTTTGCCTTCATCCTGGATAGCACGGAGAACAGGTCAATGGGCTGGTTTTCTCTGGCAAGGCTAACCATTGCGGAAAAAACATTCTCATGGTCCTGCTGGTAGAAATCATCTGGAGAAAGCAGGTCACAAACACGTTCAAACGCCGTTTTCTCCAGTAGGATGGCACCCAGGACCACCTTCTCCAGCTCCTGATCGTGCGGCAATACCTGAACTTCCTGCGATTTTTTGACTGCCTTGCTCATCCTTTCTCCAAAATTTTGACGTAGTTTTTCTCACTGTCGATAACGTAATCAAAGTCAATTTTCCAGCTGCTTTCATCACCCATATAAAACTTGTTCTTTCCAGCCGCAGCAAGGATTTCAAAGAATTTGAAGGCCGGCTCCCGCGTCCTGATGCGGATCTTATCCCTACGCCCATCGGTGATGGTTTTTACCTGGGCCAATCCACGCTTCTGAGCAAAGACATTCCAAGCATCCACATACGGCTCCGCAAATGAGGGGGACTTCGCTTCAACAAAAGTTTTGATCTCTCTGGCTACGGTTGGAATGTCTTTTTCCGGGAAAGATTTTTGCAGTTCCGTGTATTCGGATTTTAAGGCTGCAGTGGTATCTGGCTCTTGGATAGATAGCTGGTTTTCCCCGGACCCCTTTCCTCTTTTACTTATTCTTTTACCTATACCTGTATCTTTTACCTGTGCCCCTTGTGAGGGGCTCATGAGGGGCTTAATCTGTCCATTCAATCCATATTTATTCAGAAGTTTTATAACTCCAGCATGGCCATTGTTTGATGGATTAAGACCGGATGGATACTGAAATTCAATGAATGATGGGATAAACCATTTCTCCCCGTTGCTGATCACTTTGATCTTATCTCCCAGAACCTTGATAGCTTCCTCAACGGTCACATCTTCCCCGATCCTTAGACAAGCTACCTCAATGTCTACCTGCCAAATTCCGGCATGATCGCAGTCATCACAGATGTAGAACCACAACAGCTTATATGCGGCTGGCAATCCCTTTAAAAAAGGCTTTTTCCATTTATCAGTATCGGTAAACCTCTTTGCCATTACCAAACATTGGTTTTAATAAAATCAAGCATCTTTTGCAGCTTTTCCTCGGTAAGAATTACCCACAATTCAGGCTGAACCTGTGAAAATCCATTTGTTCGGTAAATAAAAACTGCGCGCTGGTTGTCAATATCTGCCACTATTCTGATCATGTACCCCAGGTCATTGAGGATAGCAACGTAACCATACATCGGCCTCCCTTTCATATCAGTGACCACATAATGACAGTACCTGCATAAGGTAGTCAACTCGTCTAAAGGTGTGTCCCATGGGTTTATGCCGCGGTAGGATTTATGGTGCACCTGGAGCTCCAGTTTATCATTCTTGCACATAGAACAGCAGAAGCCATCTCTATCTAACACCTCCAACCTTTTCTTCTGCCACCTGGGATCTTTCAATTTTTCGGGGTATGTCATAATTCTCGGATTTAAAACAGTTCCTTTTGGTTCGATTTCTTCTTTGCGGCTTCCACCTTCAGGTAATGGTCCATTTCACGCTCCAGGTTCTTTGATGTGTTCAGATCTGACTGGGTCCGGTACCGGAAGTAGTTTATCTGGGCCTCCCTCATCTTTACCACTCGCTCAAATAGGAGATCGTATTTCTGCTGCAGCTCTTCTTGTGTCATTGCTTCCGGATTTTATTCTGTTCAAACCGACTCTCAGCTCCATGTAGCATACTGACCAGCATCTTAATAATTTGCGAGGATGTCTGAGCAAAATATGTGTGCTCGCCATTCTTGAAAAACAGGGTTACCGATGCTGATCCACTGGTCATCCCTCTCTCAAGAATTACCGCCTCATCAAGCTGTACCTCCGTTGAATTTTCGCTATTCAGGTGAGGATGTGAGGGTGTTTTATCGTCCAGATCTTTGATGAAAACTTTTAAATGTGGCATGATGATTTGATTGTTAGTTTAAGCCTGATGGGTTATCGGGTGTCTGGGGCTTTTTCCGGCTCCTTTTGACCTGGATCACCAACGCGCCTGCATCATCCAGATTGCGGATCACTACCGGTATCTCCTCCAGGCCAGCTTCAAAGGCAGCGCGGTACCGGCGTTCCCCGCAGACAATCACGTAAGCCTGATCATCTGATCCATTCCTTCTGATGGTGGCGCCAGGCCGGACCATAATGGGCTGGAGGATCCCGTTCTGCTTCACAGATTCTGTGAGCTCTTTCAGGGCGGATTCGTCAAAGAATTTTCTTGGCTGGCTGGAATCAAAAACAATCTCATCCATTGCCAGCGTGGTCAGTGTTGCGTTTTGCATTTTTCTTACTTTGTTTTGGTGAAATATCTGGACGGTTGGCGACCTTAAACTTGTCGTCAACAAGAGAATCAATCAGTGAGGTACGGTAATTAGAAGAGGGTATTTGGCGAAGCATCTGGAATGCTTGCTCTTTTGGAAGGTTTACGCGCCTTAGAAATTGCTCGTACCGGCATCTGAACCATTCCATGAACATCAGCTCCTGGGGTGGAGGTGGTATCTGTGCTGTCATCGGATTTAAAACTGATTTTGGATTTAAGAACTGGAAAGCGGTCTCCCACGGAATTCTGGACTATCAAAACATCGATATCGTCTCGGATCACTGTCACTTCCTCACCTTTTGCGCCGTATCGATGGTGCGGCCGTAGGTGGCTGTATACGTCACAATTCAAGATCATCGCGCCTCAAACCTCTCCCGGCTGGCATCTTGCTTCTCCTTAGCTGCGTCCGCTCTCAACACGTCCAGATTGCGGTGGATGTAGTACAGCAGCTTCCCGTAGGCTTTGTTGTTCTCATACAGCCAGATCAGGTAGTTCGCTGGAACATTAGCCAGTGCCGTTCCTTTGTACTTACCCCACGGCATCGGGGTGTTGTCGTTAAATGGTGGTTGCTTGCTCATGATTGAATTTTGTGAACTGAGAGTGATAGGCCCATTTCTACTGCTTCAAGAGGGTGAGATTCACACCAACCATTGCATGCATTACAGGCCCGTTTGATATACTTCCGTTTGAGGTAGTTCCCTTGCCGTTTCTTAATATGGTGGCCGCCCTGCATCTTCCCTGTACACACACCCGGAACCTTTAACTCGCAGTTGTCATTCTCCGCCATCATCTCTGCCAGGATCTTCTTGTACTCCTTTTCCTGATTCACACGTTTGGCAGACTTTTTCTTCACCGGCTTCCGGGCTGTTTTCTTGACTGGTTTTGATGAGGGTGCCGCCTTCGCAGGTGCCTTTACATCACTGTAGTATTTACCGTGGTTTACACAGTACCCACCATCATGGGCGAATGACTTACAAAGCGGAAAGCGGCACAGCTCAGGCATGGTTACGGGGTTTCGATTTTGTGAGCGAAGTTTTCTAAGCCAGCATCCAGCCACTTGTTAAATGCTATCAGCATTTCATTAGCTTCTTCACCTTTTAAAGACGGGTTTGGAACTTCGCCCAATTGGGTCACGTATGCCATTAACTTTACCTTATCTGGTGCATTGGCAGCTTTGCGTTCTGCGACTATTCTAGCCCTTTCCTCGGCCTTTGCTTTTGCCTTAGCCTCACGTTCTATCCGTGCCTGTTCTTCCAGCCTTGCCTTCTCTGCTGCTTCCTCACGGGCCTTCTGAAGTTCAGCTTCACGTTTTGCCTTCAACTCAGCTTCACGAGCAGCCCTTTCCTGTGCTTCCTGCTGCTCGCGGATCTTCCTGTTCTGCTCGTCAATTATCCGCTGCTGCTCAGCCTGTTTTGCTCTAAGCTCCTCCAGCTCCTTCCTCTCTGCTTCGATCCTTTCACGTTCAGCCTGTGCTGCACGCTCTTCCTCAGCCTTCCTTTCCTGCTCCAGCCTGTGCTGCTCCTTAGCATTTTCCAGAACCTTTGCAAACGCCTCGTCATCGATGCTTTTCAGCAGGGAATACTCCACAGCAAAACCATACTCAGCCAGTGCATCAATTCGCGCCTGGATACGTGCAGCTTCCTTCTGCTCAGCTTCCAACCTGATCCTTTCTTTCTCAGCCTCAATCTTATCCTCCTCAGCTTGCAGGTGAGCCTCAATGGATTCCAGTTCACCCACAACACGCTTTTCCTCTGCATTCACTTTCCGCTGCCATGCCAGGGCATCTTCTTTCAGGCTCTTGGCGTACTTCACCAATGACACGCGGGTTTTCTTCACTTCCTGCCGTGCTTCGTACACAGCTTTGTACCCTGCCTTGTCATCAATGCCCTGGATGCTCAAACCCAGGAACCTGTTTTTGAAATCGGCAATGGCCTCATCGGTTGCCGTAAGCTTCATCAGCTTGTTTTCCAGTGTCTCCATTTCTGGAGCGATCATTTCTGTTGTCATATCTGCTTAGATTTTGGTGAGTGTGATTTGTGAAGGGTCGAAAACCTGCGGACATTCATCAATCGTTTCCAGTGCCAGCTTAACGATCTTCTTAGCCTCACTGATACGGTGATCAATCTCCATTTGAAAATCAACGTCTGCATCGATCTCCAGAATAGCCAGTCTGTGTTCAGGCTTCACTGTCCGGGGGTCATAGCTGATGATGTAGGCCTTTTCCCTCTTGCAGCAGATCATATTGAATTGTACCTGGCAGTAGTAGTTCTCCCAGTTCTCTTTCAGCCAGTCTGCTTGAATTGATTTTGGAAGCTTGGAAGCAATCAGGAAGCCCACATGGTTGGATGAAACAAACGGGCACTTGCATTCTACTACTGCCGTAGGGGTAAGGCCATCAGGACTACCACCGCTCACACTGTTCCACTGAAAGAACTCAGGGTTGCCCACACCGAAGAACTCAACCTCCTCATCGTGCTGCTCCTTAAAAAGCATGATAGCGTCCAGCTCGTTTGCCGCTCCCCATTCCAGAGCCTTGATACCTTCCAGTTCCTTAGCCTCCCCGGTTACGATCTCGGCGATCTTTTCTTCGATGTAGGTCAATGCACCCTGTCCGAATACCTGATCTTTCTTCCTTCCGGATTTCATCAGGCGATGGATCTCAGAGGAAGTGAAGCGGCCCAACCGGGCCTGCTTCCACTGCGAATTTTCAAAGTAGTTACTCACTGTATGCCTCCTTTGCTTTAGAAATGATCTGTGCCTTTGTTTCAGGGTCAGCAGTCACGTCAACCACTTCCTCCATTGTCTGCATACCCATCAGGATTTCAGGGGCGTAAAGCCTACCAAAAAAGGCGGCAGCACGGTAGCGGATCATGAGACTTGGCATTGTCTTCCACTTGCTACCAGCTTTCCCCAACCATCCCTCTTCCTTAGCCATCTGCATGGTGATCATTGGGCCCTCCAGTTTATCACCATTAGCCAGATCGTATGCCCATGCTACACAGGTAAGGCTTTCACCTTCGCCACTTACTTCAAACCTCAGTGGGCTAAACTTCCGGCAGGCATTGATTGCCGCAATGATGAAGGAAGATGACCAAGAGGGTTTGCCCTGCACGATATACAGGTTCTGCATTACCTGGAGGGGGCTGGCTCCGATCCTGTTAGCCAGTTCCAGTGCAATCATTGTGTTCTGCACATTGCCGCGGTATGCTTGAGGGATCAGTTCTGAACTGCTGAGCATCTTTGCAACCCGCTGGGCGTGCTCAAATGTTGCTGAATTGCTGAACGATGGTAGGTCGGGTACGTGGGCCAGTTCCTTTTTTTCTGGCTCCGGTTGCTTTGTTTCAGCCTTCGGTTCAACTGGCGCCAGTGGTATCTCTGGCTGTACTGTCTCTGTTTTCATGTATCTAGTTTTGAGTGTAGCGATTTAAAATTGCCCGCCGCCTACACCGATGCGCTATCATCGGTTTCCGTGTTTGTAAGATTGTTGCGGTCGCCGGTAACGATCCGGTTTTCTGGCTTATGAGACCAGCGTGATACCTATTCACTTCCCCGCAATAAAAGCCCCGCCGTAGAGACGCAGGGCGTCTGAATTCTTGAAATACTGATGAACCAACTAACTGCTTGTCTCGAAAAGACCAGCTACTTTCTGAACCTCTGCCAACCTTCTGGCGTGTGATTCGTAGATATATTGTGTGTGCAGCTTCACGGTGTCCCTATCCACCAGGAGGACATAGTAATTGTGAAAAGCCACGATCTGATTGCTGATTTGTTGCAACTGTGCCACGGACACAGCGTCCCTTATTGATGCCACGATTGAAAATTTTTCATTGTACATTTTCTGAATGAAGTAATCATCATCATGGGTGATGTTCTTCTGTTGCAGTGGAGCTGGAGGTCCAGGCCATCCACCAGGTTTATGATATGGGTAGTCCCTCAAATCATCATCAGTATCGTCAACCCATTTTGGGTGCGAGTACACATACCGGAAGAATGCATAGAAGACAACCATCACTATGGCTATGGCGAGGCACAGCAGCAGCCATTTATTCTCGGAGTAGAAAGCGTTTAAGTCAATCATTGGTTATGGTTTGGTTGGTTAGGAATTATTTGATTCGTTGCATCTCCCTGCGTTGCTCAGGCGTTGCATCAGCGTTGTAGGGATTAATCGGCTGGTAGTTCCTGGCCATCTGCTCTACCTTCCGCATTTCGTAGTTATCCTCAGCCAACACCTGCACAAACTTTATAGGCGCAATAAATGCATATAGTACGGGAGCGATGTCCACACCATCTTTCAAAACCTCGTTCACCAGAATTGAACCGCCGTGAACACTGTACTTTACCTCCAATTCAACCTCGTCCATATCGTTTGCGGAGTAGTTAGGCAGTGACTCTCTATGTTCTGACAGCGTGAATGTGAATGTGTATTCTCTCATGTCAAGGGTTTGATGGTTCTTTTATGGATGCATTGTGTATGCTGGCAATCGCATTGATATACCGGCCATATTCCGCTATCGCTTCCTCGGTATATCCCTCAATTATTCCAATGCGATTGAAATTATCCAACCAATATTGGATGGTGTGTTTATGGCAACCGATGTCAATTCGATCCAGACCCCAATAAGACACGTAATGCATTGACCCGATTATACCTATTGCCTTCACAATTTCATTTTCGCCAATCCTAGTGCCGTCGCCAATCCTAGTGCCGTCGCCAATCCTAGTGCGGTCGCCAATCGTAGTGCGGTCGCCAATCGTAGTGCCGTCGCCAATCGTAGTGCCGTCGCCAATCCTAGTGCGGTCGCCAATCCTAGTGCGGTCGCCAATCGTAGTGCCGTCGCCAATCGTAGTGCGGTCGCCAATCGTAGTGCCGTCGCCAATCCTAGTGCCGTCGCCAATCGTAGTGCCGTCGCCAATCCTAGTGCGGTCGCCAATCGTAGTGCCGTCGCCAATCCTAGTGCCGTCGCCAATCCAAGTGCGCTCGCCAATCCTAGTGCCGTCGCCAATCCTAGTGCGGTCGCCAATCCTAGTGCGGTCGCCAATCGTAGTGCCGTCGCCAATCGTTATACCTCTTTTGGATAATTCTTCTTTATTTGTTACTTCAAATTCTTGCCATCCTTCGCCGGGTGTATACAAATAGATCATTGTTACTGAGTTTGATTGTTAAGCGTATTGACGGGTTCTGCATCCTGAAAAATCCTCATCATTGATGGCGTTGTTCCGGGCCGCATCGCACAGGCTATCGTACAGGCTGGAGCACCAGTTATCAATAAGGGTTGTAACATCAGCCCTTTGCCCATCTGCATCTTCCATGATCACCTTTGTGATGGTTGGTTCGCCATGCTTTACTTCGCCTTCCACGTGAAGCTGACCTTCCCATTCTTTGCTGTCTGAAATCGGATGGAGAAATGATACTTTCATGATTATTTTTTGATGAGGTGTGACTTTCTTTTGGCCAGTGCGGCGGCAATCATTTTGTTTGTAACCTTTTCAGTCTTAGGGCTTTGGTCCAACATCCGGTTGATCTTCTCCAGTGCCAACTCATGGTAGGCTTTCAGTTCCAGCAGGCTCTTTTGGATGTTTGCTTGTTGCATATATGGATTTCGTGCTATACTTTAGCTGTCTCAGCAACCACTTCCAGCAATTGATCGTCATCCAATCCCGTGTGCTCCTTCACGAGCCTGAGAACACTGGCCCTGGTTAAATTCTTATCCTCCCTCCGAATCCAGCGACGAACCGCCTCCTCAGTAATGCCTTCCTGCTTACTGATGAGCTTCTTTAAATCCGAGCTTTGCAAGACCGCTTTGTATGCTTTTGATAATGTCATTTGTTACGATTTACTATCTTGTGTTCCGTTGTACGACGTGAAGATAGTGTAATATCTTCCAATATTGGAACATTGTATTGTAACTTTTTACAACTTTCAATGAAAGAGTCTATTCGCGATATTTTATTTAAGGAATTGAAGAAAAGGGGCGTAACTGTTTACAAATTCGCAAAGGATACGGGTATCCCGAAGGAACGCGTGTACAAGTGGGAACAGAAAAAGGGGGCACCAAAAGAGGATGATGCGGCTTTGATCCGCAAATGGATAGGGGAAAATGTTACAACACTGGTGGAAGAACCGCCTGCCCAATACGGTACCATCACCATGCCGGTGGCGGAGCGTATAGAGGAGCTTAAAAACGACAAGCGAGTTCTTCAGGAGACTATTGCCTCAAACCTTCAGACGATTCATGCGTCCCAGGATCTGCTGATGGTATTGATGCGATCTGTGTACGATCAAACAACGGAGATAAAGCAGATCCTTTCGGTTCCCCAAACACCTGGTAAAGGCAGTAAGGAAGATCTCGTTTTGACAAAGACCGGTACGGGCAGGAAGAACTAACGGCGCAGGTGTTACAGGGAGACATAGGTTAGGGTTTGGTGAATTGAATGTACAATGGTCCATTGTATCTTAAAAGAGAAAAAAAACATAAAATCGATGGAAAAACACCGGTGGGTAGTGTGGTTGGTGATCTTGCTGCCAATGGCTACTTTGGCCCAGAAAAGGACACCATACTCGGAATGGCTGGTAAAACTAAACATCCCAAATAAAGACGGTAATCCATTTTACGAGGTAATTGATTCCCTGAATGCAGATAGCTCCACGATATTCAAAGCCTGCCAGGTTGCCGTTGCTGAGTCATTTAATGACAGCAGGGAAGTAATAAAGGTTTCAGAAAGGGAGGATGGCCACATAGTTGGAAAGGGTGCTGTACGGTTTTCAACCTCCTACCTTTTGCAGCCTTATGATGTTATTGTCTGGTGCACCGTGGATGTGAGGGTTAGGGGGAATAAGTACCGCATACAGCTCAGAGATATCCATTACTACGGCGTAAATCCGCTTTATGGTCAGGTACGGATTGCAACACTGGCCACGACTTTGCCGCCGTCTAACATCAAAAAGTTCCTGACTGTTATGGATGTAAAGTTTAAGGAAGGTATGAAGGTGATGACCACTAACATCTATAAAGCGTTGAAGGACAACAACTCATTCTAACCGTGACCTGATTCGTGACCAATTTTATGGGTATTTACCCATTTTTAAAATAGTACCCCGCATCCAGCCTACGTTTCACATGAAAAAAGGATGCGGATTGACCCTTAAAATCCTGTTCGCCGAAAAAGCGAGTACGGGTTCGATTCCCGTCCCGGGCACAAAAAAAACCCAGCCGATGGCTGGGTTTTTTAATGTGGCAATGTGGTAATGCGGCAGTGCGGTAATGGTAGTGATTAGTTTTTGATCACTACTTTCACCGGTGCATTGAACACATCACTATAGGTTTTTAATAGGGAATTGGTGGCACTGTCACGGATCTCAATATTGGTTGGATAGGTGACGGGAGTAGTGCTGGTTGTAGTCTTTTTGATCTCGATCGCGGAAATGGTAGCATTGTCTACCACCGGAACAAAGTTCAGGTTCAGCACGCCATCTGTAACGTTGGCTGTAAATGTTTTCTCGAGTGCCGTAAACTTGGGAACGTTGGCCAGGATGTCAAAGTTAGACAACACACTGGTACCCTCCATCGTTACGTTAAACACCCTCTTACCTGCGCTTCCATGGAACAATTCCACGAAGTAAAATTTAACAGAGTAGGTGCCGGCGGCCAGCGGAACAGCGTAGGAAAATGAACCGTAGCGCTCCGTATTGTATATGGTTTGTAAGGTAGTTCCGGAAATCGTCTTCGTGGTACCGTAGATGGCTGTTGTTGAATTCACCGCACCCCTTGTAGCAGTCAGGTATTTGGTATCTGCCGGCAAGATCATGATAGCAGCTGTATCCGTGGGTGCGGGTGCAGGTGCAGGAGATGGAGGAGGTGTGGTGGTGGTACCGCGTGAATACTGCAGCATCCAGTCCAGCCAGTTGTACTGTGCATTGCGCAATTTGAGGTTGGGATTATAGGTACTGTCCCAGGCATCATGCGTGTTATTCATATACGTTAGCAATACCGCTGCAGGATTTGGATTTCCGGCATTGATACTGTTCACCCAGTTCACAGACATACTGTAGGGTACGGTGGGGTCACCGTTATTGTGTGTGGCTAAAACAGGAAGATTGGCCGTGTAAATAGGCGCTGCATTTCCCCATCCGCCGGAATATCCGCATACGGGCAACATCGCGGCCAGTTTACTGGCCCTGACCAGGGAGCTGGCTGCATAGTCCCATGCCGCGCCGCCACCCATAGACAACCCGGTGAGATAGATGCGGTTTTTATCCACCCGGTAGTTGTTGCTTACATAAGTGATCACCTGGTCCACATTGTCTGGACTGGGCCATACACCACTGAGCCACTGCGGAGCAATCATGATTACGTTGGGTCTCCAGCCACTCCATTTGACATGGTTGAGCGGACCGATATTGCTCACGGTATACAGTTCATTAGCACCATTTCCGCGCTCACCCACACCGTGCAAAAAAATCACCACCGGAAAGGTACCGGTACTGTAGTTGGCCGGCAGATACTCGGCATAACCATTGGAGCCCGTAGCGATAGACTTGTTCTGGATCTCGGTATAGGTTGCCGATTGTCCAAACACGATGCTGGGAATTACCAGCATCAACAACAAAAGTTTTCTCATGCCTTAACCTTAGTTTTCATCCCTTGGGTTGACGCAATAAAAGGTCATCGCGCAAGGTGCGTGTTAAAAAAATGACTCCGCAATCCGGAGTACTCTCCATTTTTGGTTTCGGGTAAAGTGTACGGTGTTTCCCTGTTTGAAGCAGGGACGGAGTAGGAATGTTATTCACTGCGATACGGATCCAGCTGAGTTCATACGGAACGCAAGAATACCAGTGGCCTTACTTCATAGGTTCTTCATTGTCTTTCCCCTCGTGCCAACATTTTCAAGTTGACGTCACCGTACTAACAACTATTGCGCCATTTTCACATCCGTATTAGAAAAGTTTTCTACATTTTGAAACGCAACTGTGAATATGGATAACGATGATTATTACCCTGTCTTATCTGAGTAGAAATGCTGCCTAATCTATAATACCCGGGAGCCTGGCATTGTTATACTTTTCTTTTTTTACCTGCTTTCTTAGTCCAATGAAACTTTGGTACGGCCCCGTGCTGGCCACCATATTCACCAGCCATGCAGGTATGATGCCGCCCGGATCCACCTGAAGCGTATACTCTACACGCACATGCTGTGCATCTATGGGCGTAATATGCCAGATACCGGAGGACCGCTGGATGCGAATGATCCCGTCTTTCTCGGCAATATATTTGGGTTTGTTTTCAGCGATGATGGTCAGCGCTTTTGTGCGCGGATCCTGGGTAAGGGTGATCCTGATGATGAAATCCCGGTTGGTGACCGGCCAGGGCAGGTCCACCTCGGCATAATAAATGAGATCTGCAGGTGTCATTTCTTTCAATAACACACATTCTTTTGTGCCATACACCCATTCCTTTGTAGTCTTCACATCCATGAGTACATAGGCAAGCCTGCTCAGTGAAGTCTCCACCACCCCCACTGCCTTAACAGCCCTGAATGGAGAATTACTCACCGGCTGCGTAAATACCTGAATCCCGTCTTTCTCAGAATGCAGTTTCCAGGCCTTTTGCTGGGCCGCCAAAGGGCAGGCCAACAGCCATCCCGCCAATACCATCAATACTCTCATCACCACTAATTTACCAAATAAGCAACAGACCCGGACGTTCCGGGAATCCACACTATTTCGGCCATTTTTTCGTTAGTAACCAAAACAATATCCTCCTGATGGAGTTTCTCCTTTGGTTAACCCTTGTTCTGCTGGTCATTGGCCTGGTCTTTTCCAGGTCCAAAAAAGCCCGTTATAAAAAAGAAGAGGAGAATCAGACCGGAGAACTGGCCATGGATAAAGAAGCCATCGGCGTAAGCTCACCACTGGTTTACCAGGGCGAAGACCTTGATTTCTCCGAAGAACTGATCCGGAAAGTACTGATCAAGCATTTTCCATTTTTCAGTAAACTGCTGCACCCAGATCAGGATAAATTTATTGGCAGGCTGAAGCGATTCATCCGGTGCAAGATCTTTGTGATCCATGATGTGAAAGGATACCGGGAAATGCCCATCCTGATCAGCGCCTCTGCCATCCAGCTCACTTTTGGACTGCAAAAATTTCTGCTACCCCATTTCACCCTCATACAGATCTATCCGCAGGAATTTATTGCGATGGAACCCATGCGTGTGCTGATTGGCAACGTCAGTGGCAACACCATCAATATCGCCTGGAAACAATTCCTGGAAGGATATAAAAACAAGACAGAAAAAAACAATGTGGGGCTACATGAAATGGCCCATGCCCTGTACTTCCAGAATTTTGAAACCGAGGAATATGTGGATAAGAGTTTTATAGACTCCTATTCCCATTTCACATCGCTGGGGGATAAAATCTTTGAACGGGAAAAGACCACTACCGTAGGCCTCTACTCCACCTATGCCACCCGCAATTTCCAGGAGTTCTGGGCGGAAAGTATCGAGATATTCTTCCAGAGTCCGGATAAGCTAAGACACCACTATCCGGATATGTACCAATTGCTCTGCGATCTGCTTTGCCAGGATCCGTTGAATTATCCGAATCACCACTATCCAGTTTAGTTCGCAGGTAGCAGTTCGCAGTTCGCCTACAACGGCGTTGCAGCATAGCTCAGGCAAAGGTCCCCAAAGATCCGGTAATGAACATCCAGTTCCAACGCAGGTTCTGCACTGAAGCGGCAGGGAATGATCCCGCTTTGCCCCGGCTTATAATCCAGGATATGCATATGTTCCCGGAAATCCAATGCCCCGTCTCCATGCCATTTGAACAGGGTTTCCTTTACACTCCAAAACAGGGTTTCTGACTGGTGAGGCTGCATACCTTTCAACAATGCCAGCTCATCGGCACCTAAAAACTTGTGCAACACCTTCATCACTTTGGCCGCACGCCACTCCACATCAATCCCCACCCTGTGGTCTTTGCTGATGATTGCTGCTGCCGCATCACCCGCATGGGAAATGGAAAAATGATATTGCTCATCCGGCAAAAATGGTTTCCGGGTATCGGCGATGCGGATCAGTTCATACGGAAAATCAGGAAACATTTTCTTCAGCAACAACCTTCCCGCCAGGTGCTGCAGCCGTTTATGGGGATGCGTGATCTCCCTTTGCAGGGGCACCTGGTCAATAAAGAATTCTTCATCTTCCGTAATTTGCCAAACGGCAAGACGGGTGACGGGGTTAATATTTTGTTGATAAAACAGCGGCATATCCAATCCTGAAATGCGAATTTCGCTTTCTTTCAAAAGGGCAACAAAAACAATTCTTTACATGATCCTTTCTGATAAACGTATCCTCGAGGAAATAGACCAAAAAACCATTGTGATCACACCTTATGACCGTCAATGCCTGGGCAGTAATTCATACGATGTTCACCTCGGTAAATGGCTGGCCACCTACAAAGAGCATATCCTGGATGCCAAAAAGCACAATGAAATTGAGTACTTCGAGATACCGGAAGAAGGGTTTGTGTTGTATCCGCATATCTTCTACCTGGGTGTAACCCTGGAATATACCGAAACCCATGCCCATGTACCTTTCCTGGAGGGAAAATCCTCCACGGGCAGGCTGGGGATTGATATCCATGCCACCGCAGGAAAGGGCGATGTGGGATTCTGTGGTCACTGGACCCTGGAAATCTCCGTCAAACAGCCCGTGAAAGTGTACAAAGGCATGCCAGTGGGACAGCTCATCTATTTCCCGGTGGAAGGCGAGATTGAAGTAAAATACAACCAGAAAAAGAACGCCAAATACAGCTCGCAGCCAGACAGGCCTGTGGAGAGCATGATGTGGAAAAACCAGTTTTGACAATCAATCATTCAATAGTTCAGTCATTCAGGAAATCTGAAGCGGGAAACCCGGATCCTGGATTCCCGCTTCAGATTGCCTGAATTTTTGAATGATTGAAATGATAGATTTCCACTACAGCTTCTTCTCCTTGCGGTACACTGCATACAGCCATAACACCACCCTGCTATAGGTGGCCGTTCCCGCCGGCTGCTGGTTCAGCCGCAGGTATTGATTGTAAAAAAGGTCCACGGCGTCTCCCAGTGGATTGTCGTAGGCTGTGAGATAGTTTCTGTATTGCTGGATATCCTGTTTCACGAGGGGAGCCAAGGCTTCATAATTCTTCCTGGCAGCCATTGAATCCAACCGCCGTAGCTGGCCATTGGCATACAAAAACATACTGAAATAGGCGGAATATCGCAGGGAGCTGTCGGCAGAAGTACGCGCCGCCATAAAACCCACAAAATTGGCTTCATTCTCCTTGGCATACCCGGCCTGGTGGGCAATTTCATGACAGGCCACAAAAGGGATCAGAAAATCCGGAACGGCCGTGTTCAGCTGGGCTTCGCCGGTAAAAGGATTATAATATCCGGTATAGCCCATATAATTCCCCAGCTTTCCAAACAGGGACGCTTTGATGGAGGAGGGTTTTACTTCAGGCAAGGCCGACTGCCGGAAAAGGTTCTTGGCTTGGGTACGGGCATCCGCTTCGGAGATCATCTTCACCGGCCTGAACTGGTTGGTGCGCTCCAACAGCACTGTAGCCATATCCCTCATTTCAGTAGCGTTCAGGCTATCCGGCACCTGTAACATAAACTGCCGGGCCGGACTCAATCGGTTATAATTCAAACCCCATAACACATTGAATATGATGTATATAAACAGCACACCTTCAATTAAACTCGAGATCATCTTCCACCTTCTCCCCTTACCTTCTCCCTTAAAAAAAAACACTGTCCTCCATATCAGGAAAGCCCCCACACCCAAGTACAAAAGATCCCCGAGGCTGAAGGGCAACCAACCGGTAAGGGCACGCTGGACGGCAGAGGTCAGCGGGTAGAACGCTGAGGAGTAATAGGTTTCTATAAACTGGGGGAACCGGGAAATGATATTAATGGCCAGCGCTGATCCCAGCAATAGAACCCATTTCCAAGATATTCGATTTATCCCCCTCATAATTGGTAAATTACACAACAAATCTTACCTTTGCAGGCCTTTAAACGGAGTTGTTATGTCTGGACGCCGGGAATTTGATATAGCATTTGTAGGTTTGAAGCCCGGTGTTCACGAATATACCTACGAGGTTGACGAGAAGTTCTTTGCAGAGTATCCGGCCCAGGATTTCTCCAACATCCATGCGAATGTACGGATGAAGCTGGAGAAAAACACATCCTTCATGATCCTCAGGTTTGAGGTGGGTGGAACGGCGGATGTGCAGTGTGACCGGTGTGGAAATCCGCTCAACCAACAGCTGTGGGATGATTTTGAAGTGTTGATCAAGCTGGTGGATGAACCGGAGAAAATGAACGACGAGGAAGAGGATCCCGATGTGTACTATATCTCCAGGGGAGAAAGTCACATCAACGTGGAGCCGTATATTTATGAGTTCATCACCCTCAGTATACCCACGCATCGCCTTTGCAGCCCGGAAGAATTTGGCGGGCCCAAATGCAACAAGGAAGTGCTGGAGATGCTGAAGAAGATGAATGACCAGGAACAAAATGCGCAAAACCCTATTTGGAAGGGTCTAGATAAATTCAGGAATATTTAAAAAGTCATTGATATGCCAAATCCGAAACGCAGGCACTCTCAGCAACGCAGTGCTAAAAGAAGGACTCACTACAAAGCTGAAAAAGTAACCCTCAGCAAAGACAGCACTACAGGTGAACTGCACGTACGCCATCGCGCACATGAAAGCGAAGGCAAGCTGTACTACAAGGGTAAACTGGTAGCAGAGAAGTCGCCTATCTAACATACGTCAAAAAGCAAAATGCAAAAGTCAAAAATTGTTGGCCGCAAGGTTAACAGTATTTGACTTTTTTATTTTTTGAGTTTTGACTTTTGAATTTTGACTTACCTTGTATCCATGAAAATCGGTATCGACATGATGGGTGGCGATTTCGCGCCGCTGGAAGCGGTGAAAGGAATCCGCCTGCATCTGGAACAGCAAGAAAAACCTGCCCACCTGGTGCTCATTGGTGATGAGGCCCAATTGAATCCCCTTCTCGCAGAACACCAGGTTGCGCCCGGCACCTACACCGTGGTTCATGCCAGCCAGGTGATTGACATGCATGAGCATCCTACCAAGGCGCTGAAGGAAAAACAACATTCATCCATCGCCATCGGCTTCCACCTCCTCGCCACAGGCAAAATAGACGCATTCATCAGTGCCGGCAACACCGGAGCCATGATGGTGGGATCCTTGTTTTCCATCAAGGCCATTGAAGGCGTTCAGCGCCCTACCATCGGCGCCTACCTGCCCCGTGAAAATGGCAAAATGGGCTGGCTGGTAGATGTGGGGATCAATGCAGATTGTAAGCCGGAGAATCTTCTGCAGTTCGGCATCCTTGGTTCCCTTTTTGTAAAATACGTGTGGAATATTGATACGCCAAGGGTTGCCTTATTGAACATCGGAGAAGAAGAAGGCAAGGGCAATCTCCTGGCA
Source organism: Chitinophagaceae bacterium (assembly GCA_044225015.1). Taxonomy (GTDB): domain Bacteria; phylum Bacteroidota; class Bacteroidia; order Chitinophagales; family Chitinophagaceae; genus Pollutibacter. The sequence goes on from JBGAJG010000005.1 coordinate 71,232, forward strand.
CAGGCCGCCTATCCCCTGCTCAAGGAAAATGAAAAAATTTCCTTCGTGGGCAATGTGGAAGGAAGGGATGTTTTCCTGGATAAAGCCGATGTCATTGTGTGCGAAGGATTCACGGGCAATGTGATCCTCAAACTCGCAGAAAGTATTTATGATATTGCCCAACGCAGGAATATCAGGGATGAATACCTGGATAAATTCCATTTTGAACAATACGGCGGCGTGCCTGTACTGGGTGTAGCCAAGCCAGTGATCATCGGTCATGGCATTTCTGAAGCCCGTGCATTCAACAATATGATCCTGATGGCGGAAAAGATGATTGCATCTGACCTGATGGAAAAGATCAAAGCAAGCTTTGCCGCATCTTAAACCTGCGATCCCCTGAATACGGAACAGATCACTACGGCGTTGAAGGGTATCATTCCCGCTGAAAGGATCAGGGCCAGACTGATCGACAGGATCTCTTTTGCCTCCGATGCAGGATTTTATTACCTCGTACCCAAAGCGGTGGTACAGCCCGTTTCAGAAACGGAGATCGCAGCCCTGTTCCGGTTTTCCCAACAGCATAAGATCCCTCTGGTTTTCCGTACGGGTGGCACCAGTCTTTCCGGGCAGGCCATTACGGACGGCATACTCGTTGACCTCAGCCAGCATTGGAATAAGGTATCCATTGAATCCGGTGGCGATGTGGTGCGGGTGCAGCCGGGCATCACGGGTGGCATGGTAAATGCAAGGCTCAGGTCAAACAGGCGCAAGATAGGGCCGGATCCTTCCAGCATCAGTGCGGCCATGATGGGCGGCATCCTCTCCAATAATGCGAGCGGTATGTGTTGCGGGGTATCTATGAACGCCTACCATACCCTCTGTTCCATTCGCTTCATGCTGCCTACGGGAGATATGTTTGACACAGCAGACCCATCGGCCTATCCAAATTTTGAAACCCGATGTCCCACGTTATTTCATGAGCTGGCTGCCATCCGATCTGAAATCCTCCAGGATGCAGGCTTGGCGCAACAGATCAGGCATAAATACCTTACAAAAAATACAGTAGGTTATTCGCTGAATGCGTTCATTGATCATGAACATCCATTGGACATTATGGCGCACCTGCTGATTGGTGCAGAAGGCACCCTGGCCTTTATTGCGGAGGCCCGTCTCAACACCGTTGCGGATCATCCGTTCAAATCCACGGCACTGCTTTATTTTAATGATATCTATGCGGCCTGCCAGGCCATCGTACCGTTAACGAATGCCGGCGCGATGATGGTTGAACTGATGGACCGCGCATCCCTGCGATCCGTTGAAAACCTGAAAGGCATGCCGGCGATCGTGAAAACCCTGCCTTCCGGTGCCGCCGCCCTCCTGATTGAGTTCCAGGAAGCCAGTCCGGAAGCGCTACAGGAACGCGTGGATCATTTTATGGAAGAAGCATCGGCCCTGAGCCTCATCAATGCTCCCGCATTTACCAGAGACCTAAAAGAGCAGGATTTTCTTTGGAAGGTCCGCAAGGGATTGTTCCCGGCAGTGGGTGCCGTGCGTAAATCCGGAACCACCGTTGTGCTGGAAGACATCGCCTTTCCGGTTGCGGTACTGGGCGATGCCATCCTGGATCTGCAAAAACTATTTGCAAAATATGCTTATGATAATGCCATCATTTTTGGTCACGCCAAGGACGGCAATATCCACTTTGTAGTCACCCAGAGTTTTAATACGCCCGAAGAGATCCAACGGTATGATGCCTTCCTCAGGGAAGTGGTTACCCTCACCGTTCAGCAATATGGCGGCACACTGAAAGCAGAACACGGTACCGGCCGGAACATGGCCCCATTTGTGGAAACGGAATGGGGCGGCGCAGCGTATGCGATTATGCAAAGGATCAAATCCGCTGCGGATCCACATCACCTGCTGAATCCCGGTGTGATCATCAATCCAGACAAGGAAGCGCATATCCGTGATCTTAAGGAACTGCCCACAGTGGAAGAAGAAGTGGACCGATGTATTGAATGTGGATACTGCGAGCACCAATGCCCCAGCAGGGACCTAACGGCTACGCCCAGACGTAGAATTGTGATCCGCCGGGTGCTGGAGCAATTGAAAGCCCGTGGGGATGGTGCGGCCTATGATGAACTGATGAAAGATTACAACTATGAGGTACTGGATACCTGTGCGGTAGACGGTCTTTGCGCCACGGCCTGCCCGGTAGATATCAATACCGGAGACCTGGTCAAACGTTTGCGAAGGGAGAACCATTCTGCCATACAGAATCGTTTGGCATTGTGGGTGGCCTCACATTTCGGTCTTACCCTGCGCACCATTCGCATGGCCCTCAGCGCGGGTCATGCCATTAATAAAGTGTTGGGGGCCGGCACCATGACCCGCCTCACACGAGGCCTGCGGAGGATAGCTCCCTCCCTCCCGTTATGGACGCCACAATTGCAGGCACCACCATCCCTGAAAGCATTATCAACACCTTCTGCGCCAGCTGCCGAGATTGTGTATTTCCCTTCCTGCATCAGCAGGCTGCTGGGCAGCTATCCCGGCAAGGAAAAGAATATCCTGGAAACCTTTTTTGAGGTGTCTGAGAAAGCGGGTATCGCGGTTAAACTGGTCAACCAGGTACACCAGGCCTGTTGCAGCCAGATCTTTGGGTCTAAAGGATTTGCACCGGCACAGCGCCAACAGGCTGCCACCATCCTGGACCAGCTCTGGGAGAGTTCCCTTCACGGCAAATTGCCCGTAGTCATTGACGTTAGTTCCTGTGCGTATACCCTGCACCAGATCAGGCCCCTGCTGGATCAAAACAGGCAATTGCAGTTTGACCAGATGAGGGTCATGGATGTGGTGGATTATCTCCATCAATATGTATTGCCCAGGGCAAGCTTCCATCGCGCAGCGCAAACCGTGGTTCTCCATCCCGTATGTGCACTGAAAAAAATGCATACCCAGGACCTGTTTGTACAAGTAGCGCAACAACTCACGGAAAAGGTTGTGGTACCCGCACAATCCGGTTGTTGTGGCATGGCGGGCGACAGAGGCTTTCTGTTTCCGGCGTTGACGGCCTCGGCCACTGCGCAGGAGGCTGCTGAACTGAAAGGACTGAAGGCTGACGGCTATTATGCCACCACCACTACCTGTGAGATGGCCATGTCTGCTGCGGTGTCAGAAAATTATGTATCGATATTGTACCTGGCCAATGAAGTCATCCAGGCTTAACTGAGCATGTCTGTGATCACGGCAGCATGTGGATGTACCTGAACGATGCTGGCCGGGAAATCCGGATCTACCGGACCATACAACGCCTGCTGTATCACATCTTTTTTATGTGCCCCATTGGCAATCAGGAGGAGCCGGCTTGCTGCCATCAGGTGACCCAGTCCAACCGTTATGCCCTTATCCAATGGCGTAGCGGAAGAAAAATATTTTTGTCCAACTTCGATGGTAGTGGGTGCCAGCGTAGCCACATGACATAATATATCTACAGGTGTTCCGGGTTCATTGAAACCGATATGGCCGTTCATGCCAATGCCCACCACCATGAGATCAATGCCGCGCTCCCGGATGACGGCGTCCATACGGGCACATTCACCTGCAGGATCTTTGGTGAGTGCATCAAATAGAAATACCTGGCCGGAATGTAAGTTCAGCGGTTTGATGAGTTGTTCTGAAAAAAAGTACTCGCAACTACCCGTATTGGCAGCGGGTAAGCCCAGCCATTCATCCAGGCCGATGAACCGCAACCCGGAATAGTTGATCTTTTCCTGAAGGAGCAGGTCCACAAATAGTGTACAGGTCCTGGCCGGTGTGTGTCCGGAGGCCATACAAATGGTGAGGTCCGGTTTTTGCCGGAGGGATTCCGCCATGATCCTGGCGGTGGCAAGGGACATCGCCTCATAGTCTGCAAAACGTTGATGAATGGTAGTATTCATCTGCTAAAAATAGGGCAAAAAAGCCTCCGGCATTCCGGAGGCTTTGGTATTGCTAAGCCTTGTACCTTTCCGCAAACTGTTGGGCGAAGGCATCCAGTTTGATGCTCCCGTCCACCGGTGCATTGCCGGCAAAGAAATCCTCTGTGATGGACCCATCGGCCATACCCCTGCCCATTTCTGCATACATCTCGGCAATTTTCAGGGGGAAACCTGCCTGCGTCATACCGCCCACCATTTGCTCATCTGTAAAAGCCACCCATGGTAATGCCGGATTGCCGATGGCTTTGCCAAGGGCTGCAGCTACGGAAGAAGCGGACTGCACATCACTGATGACATATCGCACACCGGTGGTTTGTAATGATAGCTCACTGGCCACCACAAGGGCGATATCCTCAGTATGCACCAGCGGTATGTTTACACTGCCCGGGAAATTGCTGCCGATGATCCCCGCCTGTTTCACCAATGGAATGTTGTTGTAAAAATTCAGGTAAAAATATCCAGCGCGGAGAATGCGCACCTGCACATCTTGCAACTGCGCATAAAGCTGCTCAATCTGATACAACCCTGCAATAGGGCCATTGCCTGATGGCTTATCTGCACCGATGCTGCTCAACATGACTACGCGTTTTACGCCCGACTGCTTAACGCCTTCCACGATGGCTGTTCCGGCCTTGATGGTATTGGCCACCACATCATCCCCGCCCAGGTTTGGCGGCGTCATCGCATATACAGCATCTGCGCCGGCAAAGGCCGCTGCATAGAATCTGGGATCAAACAGATCTCCGATGCATGCTTTGGCTCCCAATGCTTCGATATCCTTCTTGCGGTCTGCCGTAGCACTCACAATGCTTACGGTATGGCCCTGGCTCAATAAATGCTTAGCCAGTGGCTTACTGATGTTTCCTAATGAACCTGTGATCGTAATCTTCATAAAATCTATTTTCTTGCACAAAACTAAAATAGTACTTACTTTTGTACAAGTACTTACCCCAAAGTATGTAACTATGGCAGCCATCAAAGCAACATCCACCCAGCAGGAGAATAAAAGAAAAGCGCAGATCCAGTGCCCCGTGACCTACGTCATGGAAAAAATAGGCGGATACTGGAAACCGATCATACTCTACCACCTGGCCAAAGGCACCATGCGCTACAGCGAGATCCGGAAGGCCATACCTACCATCACAGAAAAAGTGCTGATCCAGCACCTGAAGCAGTTGGAGGCAGACCAGTTGCTGGTGCGGGAGTCCAGACCCGTGGTACCGCCATATGTAACCTATACCCTGAGTGCTTCCGGGAAAAAACTCAAACCCATCATTGACGCCATGGCTGCCTGGGCTCTGGAAGATGTGAAGCGGAAGAAGAAAAATGCATAAAAAAACCCGCTACTGGAGCGGGTTGTGGTGTCAATCTGTGAACCCTGTGGTACAAAACTCGAACCACTTTTTAGCGGATTTAAAGTTGTTGTGCGAACTTTAAATAAAAAATACACTCAAAATACTATAATACAATATGCTGATATTCAATATTTAAGATACGACACTATAGCATACCAGTTTGCAGTGCGTAGTCTAATAATTCCTTACACTTTTGAATCGGGAACCCATAAATAATCCTGGTACCAGTGTGTACTGCGCAGGCAAGAGCCACAATTCTGCATTGACTATCTAAAATAGGCGCACCACTGCATCCTTCATAATCCTCGCTATCGGATATTATCTGGGGAGCCAAGAACATATAAAATTCTCCTTTAGTGCGATGGAACTTTAAACTATGTTTCAAGGTTGGTATCATGGAAAGTTGTATTCCATTATAGCTATGCCTAACTTTTCCAAAGAAGCCATACCGTTCGTCTTTGGTTGGCATAGCAGCATCCTCCATAAACAACGGCAACTTTGTTGACGCTTCTACTTTAAATGCTTTAAAATCCATTTCAGGTTGCAGCAGCTCTATATTATGTTTAATTTCAGCAAACGCAATATCCAATCTTTTGCCTTGCTGTAATACCGATTCAAAGTCCTCCAGAGACATGTCTTTCGTTACCTTTATCTGATCGAAGTAACAAATACCTCCTATGGGTTGAATGATTGGCCCCCTCTTATCAAATGGTTGATTAGTCTCTAAAAAAGTGGTGTATCCTTCTGCATCAGTAACGTGCGAAACTGAAATAAAAAACCTTCGGTTTTGGTAAACGATTACACAGCAAGAACCAAAACCTTCTGGCTTGGGGTAATCTGCTTTTGCCAGAAAAACTTGAATGGATGCCCTAACCATCAATTCGGCGTCTGTCATAGAATCAGATTTTAGATGGCATTGGGTAATCAAGAGGTATGCTCAACAATTCCTGCACCGGCTTGTCAATTACCATATAGGTCGGAAACTGTGCAAATGGGTTGTGTCGGAATGCGTGATCTACAGTTGTGGCTAAATTAGCCGTATTGGCGTTGGTAATATATACTCCTGACACTCTTGTAAACTTGGGATTATTTTTTGAACCAAAAAAACCATTTCCTGAAAGCTCTAATCTTTCATCCCGGTTGTCAGGAATATCACGCCAAGAAATTTGCAATGAGCCGTATAGCGCCTCCTGCACTTCTATAATATCAAGAGAAATACTCTGCTTATTTAAACAAATAATGTACGGAGCATTTAATGCTCCATAGCGCGTAGCTTTTGATTCCAAAGCAGTAATTATATCCTCGCTATCATTACCTATTTGGGTAACGATCGGATGAGTGCCAATGGAACGGGAATTAGTTCCACGATGTAATGGCGATTTTGGAATTAACTGCAACTCTATTTTGACTTTATCATCATCATATACAATTTTAGGCATTGCCTGAAATCCACGTTGACTTAAAAGGTCTGTATATATATCAGGATCATACGATGAAATAGCTTGGTTAAAATAACGGACGATCATTTTTCCACTTGGCTGGCTGTTATCTTTGAAAACTATTTCATCCAGTTTCAACAAAAAATTCGATGCATCAATTTTATCCAACGAATCGAGAAGTGTATTCTTTTTCCTTTCAAGCGACCGCTCATCTTGGGATAGCATTGTCATGTGTTTTACCTCGATATAAAGAAACTCCCCATCTTTTGTAGCAAGATAATCCGGACGTTTTAATGTGCCGGGAATATCAGGGTGTATTGATAATGAAAATCCCAGTTTCGTGAATAGTGTATAGATATATAACTCATAAAATGCGGCATCAAATGAGGCTTGAAATCGTGTCTTTAGGTCTTGCTTTTCATCATCGGGATAATGCGAAAACCACTTTTCAAGTAACTGTCTTATAGCTTCCATGTCTTGCCTGGCACTATCGTTATAATACTGATAGGTATCTACGTTGTATTTAGCAGGCCCATCTAATGTTCTTTCTTTCTTTTCAAAAAGTGACATATCATTCATCAGACAATTTCTTTACAGGGTTTGAATAGACTGTTGCAAAATATAATATTTTGTTCTAAATAATTAATTCACACTACCATTACTAAGTGCCGACGAAATTCTCGGATTTACAGAACAGAATCTTACAACATTGGAGTGAATTACCGTAGATTTGAAAGCATCAAATTAATCTAAAATATGCTATCACCAGATCAACAGGATTTTTATAACAGGTGGCTTCAGAAAGCCGATAATGTAGTAGATGGGGATGTTGCCAGCCTTATTGATAAATACGTAACCTTATTTATCAACTATAACTTTCTGTACAATATCGTTCCGATAAAAAAAGCTCAGGAAACTGGTAATGCGAGAGAACAAGTTGGTGACAGAGCGGGAGCTACTACTTTTACAATTGATTTTCTTGGAGCTGCTGCTATTGCCCATTATTTAACACAGCATGGACTTGACAACCAAATCCAGGCATTATATCAGGCGATGCCTCATTTCAATATTGATCTGAATAGAGGAACACCGCAGCCCAACCGCGACCAACAACTTATCAATGGATTGCAATCAGCAGCGCCTGCGACAAAAATCCTTGCTTTAATGAAAACGCTTTATTCAATCCGGTGTAACATTGTTCACGGAGAAAAGGGACTGCATCAATATCAGGAAATGCTTTTGTCACCGGCAATTCAATTATTAAGAGGAATAGTACCGCTGGTGTATGCCAGAGTAAATGCTTAGATAAAGCTCCCAGACGCATAAATATAATCTCTAACAATCGTAATGATTTAAAAGTATAACATGGACGAGAACAAATTACTTGAGGTTTGCTTTATGTTAGCGGAAGACTTGATGTGGGATAAGGATTCGGCTCCTATTGAAAGGCTTCCAGAAGATATTTCTGAATTAAATGAAATGACCAATAAGTTTATTGAAATCGCAAATCAAAATTATTATCAAGTGGAGGGTTTGCCGGATGGTGATGAGATACTTATTGGTGCTATCAGGTATTTGAATGTGCAGGCAATCCCTCCACTTAGAGGAAATTATGCCTGGTTTGCTAATTCTTTAAGCACTCTTCTGGAGATTTGCAATCCCAATAGCATAGTGAGAAGCGAAGGAATACCTTTCCTTTTAAGCCTACAAAAAGGTATAATAAAACATCTGGAATGGGCTACAAAATCAGATGAAGAAGAGGAATCTTAGATGCTCATAGAAAGCAAGAACTGAAGAATTTACAAATTCATAATTGCAGCCTCAAATAAGAAAGACCATCTCCAGTAATATAGATGATTAATAATGCCGCAGTCTGTTATGCGGAAACGGATGAACGGACTAAAAAGGTAGTGAGGACGGTTTTGCATAAGTGGCTGCACCGCTTCTCCGCGCAGCGGTGTTCCGCCTACGGGTAAAGGAATGCCGATGCGCCGCCTGGGAGGGGCTTTAGGCGACCTTTATCGGTTGGGTGGTAAAGTTGGCAAGGTTGTGAAAGAAGCCCTTATTTTCGGTCATTCCGTTACGGAAAAGGCTCCATAGAAGGGAGCAACCCATTTGTGCAAGGGAGGGATTGATGTACAGGTCTTGCTTGTCCAGAGCTTCTGCAAGTGAGCAGCTTGGTGTATTATCGTTTTCTTCAGATTGTTTCAACAGTTCCCCATACTCATCCGTAACGAATGGCAGGTTTGCAACTGCCTCATATTTTTCAGACTGCGGTTGCCTAATACTTCCAATAGTGGATAAAAGCACCTGCCCTGTGGACTGGCTATTGCCGAAATCCATCCAATATTTGGCTTGATTGCGGTATGCCCTGTAACTATTCAGTCCTTTAAGTATCTCAGCTATTTCAAATCGTGCCTTTACGCTGTCAACGCAGGAAATGTAAATACTTGCCTGTGCATGATCCGGCATCCTGTCTAAGCCATCCCTCTCAAACTTCGAGGTTTCCGCTTTCCAATTCGTTCCAGCCCATCTGTTGGAACGGTTTATCAGGGCAACGGACTTATATAATCCTACCTCACATTCAGCAAACCGTTGTCTGCCTAAATTGGCATCAGTTACAATATCATCATCCCAAAGCCTGACCGCTAACCCTGCATGTCCCAATTCATTCAGGCTGTAATTCATTTCTAACAATGCGGTAAGCACCTTTGAACCCGTACCTCCAGCCCCTATCAGATTTACCTCGATGGGATTGGTGGGAGCAATCAGGTCATTGTCTGTAAAGTGTACTTTTATTTTATCCGTTTTCATCGTAGTATATTTTTTATTGTTCTGTCTGTCTTTTTCAATACCTCTTTTGGAAATGGCTCTCCAGTCTTCCGCAGTTTCTTCCATAGGCTCACACAGTTACCGTGTATGGGGTTATGATTTTGCATCAGGTGGCTGAAATAGCTGTTAAAGAAATAGGCTTCCCATGCGGTTGTAAATTCCTCCAATGATGCAGACTTCCTGATATTGACATCCACCGTACCCATACATACGCTTCCTTCTGCATAGACATTGAAAAAAGGAGCATGATAAAGCGGTGTGTTTTCAGTTGGTTTCCTGACGCTTTTCAGGGCATAGATATGCAGCTTGTCTTTGTTGGCTATCCAAAGTAATGCGGGTACACTCGCATTACCGTTTGAAATGCCTAAACCTTCAACGAAAAAGAGATTTTTACAGGTCGCCTTTGTAAACCACATCACAAAACCGTTTTCCGAAGGGTCTGTGTAAAGGACATTTGAAGCGATGATGCCTTTGGGTTTCAGAAAAGCCTTACTGCCTTCTCTTGTAGTATCCAACGCCTTCGACAAACGCTGTGCTTCCTTGATGGTCAAAGGATGGGCATTGATAGGACTGCCGTTCTTATCCATATCAAAATATTCCACATACACTTCTTTACTCGTTCCTTTCGCTTCATAAAAAACCAAAGCCGTTTTAGGATGGTAAAGCGTTCCGATATTTTCCAGTACATCTTTCATAATAATTCGTTTAATCGTTATTCAACAGGTAACATAAATCGCCTATCAATGGGAATAGCCTGTTTTCAAATTCAAGACTGTAATCGGTGATTGCTGTACCATTGAACTCTTTTACTATGGTAGGTTCTTCTGTTGTACCACATTCATTGAACTCATTGTTTACACTTTCAGCAATCGTTTCATAGAGCCATCCCTTTGCATCTGCTATAAAGGATATATACTTTCGCATTGCAATTACTTCGTCCTCCTGTTCTTCATCACCCTGTATATATTTTGCGTTTTGGAAAACCGTTGTTGTAGGATAGACAGTATAAAGCGCAAACATTTCTTTCGCTACATGCAGACATTCACGTTCAAAGTTGTTCTTAGGCTTGAATGCCTTTATCCGTTCTGCAAACACATCAAGATTTTTTCGGTTGAAAATTTTTTGCTCTATCTTTTCACCGCACCATTGAGCAATTTTTAATTCTTCTTTACGGCTGTCCAATTCTGCTTCATCGTCCTGCTCTATCCAATCTGAAATCATTTCGTATTGCCAATAGAGGTAAGCATCTTCCTGCCTGTAATAAGGTATATCAGCTACATGATACAGGTAAGCAAATACGGATAATAATAATCGGGCTGCTCTTTTTGTCTTCGATTCTTTGAGCATTTTATATAACGGTATAACGGGAATATAAAACAAGGTTGTTCCAGTATTATATTGTTCCTCGCTTATAAAAAAGGTCTTTCCCTTATCGTCCTGTACCAAACGCAAACAATTCCAGTTTTTAGTGTTCCGTTTTAAATGGTTCTCCACTTCCCATACCGAAAGGGCGATATTGTAGGGATAGTCAAACGTCCTTGTATCCATAGGCTCGAAGCCGTTGTAATGCCTGGCAACTGCACACAGGGAACAATAAAAATCAGTTTCTATTTTCTCCACTTCCGTAGCAGGTTGTACCGGTTTCATCGCCTCCAGTTTAGGCAGGAAAGTGGTTCTTAAAAAACCATTGGCAACATTTGTTGTGGTACTGACTTCCGTTTGTCCTTGCTTATTTCGTGTGCATCTTTTGTCCTTTGTACCCATGTTGTGAACTCGCCCAACTGCTTGTATAGTTTTTTTTGCCTTTGCTTTTGGGGCATTTGGATGATGCCCGATATAATATTGTGTTGCATATTCCATTGCTTTAAATTTTAAGATTAACCTTTTGTTCCCATGACGCTTTCAAAACGATACTGTACCGTATCATCTTCAATTCGTGGTGCGGATATTTTGGCAGTGGTGAGTATAGGATAGGTATTTGCATAGAAGTTCATCACCGCTTCCACGCTCCATGAAGGTTCAGGGTCTGTAAGCCTTATATCCGTTCCGTTTTCTTTGAGCAGGAAAATCCTGTCTAAATGCTTTGCTATTAACATGACTTTTCGTTTTACAGGTTATTGATTTGTTTCTTCTTCCTCAACATTCGCTTCATCGCTTTGTGGCTGTTCATCAGTTACGGGTGTTGCAGTTGCACCAAACAAGTCAGGGGCAAATTTTGAGGATAAGGATGATTTTCGTTTGCGTATGGCTTCTGCCTGTTCCGGATATTCTGAAGGGTCAGGTACTTTCATCCATGCGTCCCTGTGCTTTCCTTCTTTTTCCAGTTCATCTACTTTTTGCATCGCCTCCCTGTATTTCTTCTCTTTGGCTTCTTTTTCTTTTCGCTCCCTGTCTGTCTTTTCCTTTTCCATAGCAGATTGCTTTTTCACTTCTTCCAACTGTTTCATAAAGCCTTCCATGTCCACCATTAAACCTGAAACGGTCTGTATGGGTGTTGTTATTCGTTCAAAGAAACCGTCGTCCAGTTCTTCGGCACTTCCTCTTAGATTGAGGGGCGGTATCAGTTTCCTTGCATCGTCCCCGCACTGCTCATTGTTGAGCATAACCGATACTATCCAGTTACTTTCTGCTCCTTTCCGTATCGTTACTTGCAGGTCGCCTGTTATATTCAATGCAGCTATGCTGCTGAAAAAATTTGTAGTTTCCATTGTCAAATGTTTTTTTGTTAAAAGAATTTCTGTACAGTCCTGTATAGTTTTATTCCATGCTGCGTTATCTAAACAGCCATCCCCACAGTCCCCAAATCAAAAGGGCTAATGCTGCCCACTTCAGCACCCATTCTATCGCAAGTGTGATTAAACCCACGAAATAGTTATTGAAATGCTGCAATCCCCCTAAGCCCCTGCGGTTGAATTGTCGCATACCGACAAAGAGCCTGATTGCCAAACCAACAAAAACCATAGTTGGGTAAGACATTGCCTGTAATAGTTTTATCAACGCTTCCATAACCTTGTATTTTATGAGTTAAATAATAGGTCTATGGCTAATGTAAACTTGGGATTGCTATGCTTCCTTACAGTAGTATATAAGGTCATACAATGCACCATATACAATGCGACATAGCCATCAAAAAGCTGGTCTGCAAATAAGCGGCTGTGCGTATGCAGACGTTTCCCATACTTATTTATCTTGTTCCTGACTTCCTCAACAAAGGATAGCCAGGCTTCTACTGTTAGCAACCCGTTTTCCCACTGGCTGCGTATCAACTGTTCGTCCTCCTGTATGGTAAGGCACATATTGTCGGTGTATTCCAGTAAGGCAGGAATTTCCTGCGGAAATAGTTCGTGCAGCAATTTTGCCTTCTCTACGTTTATCAAATTATCTAACGGTTTCATATACCTGTTTTTGTAAGTGGATAATAAGGACAGGCATTGCTGCCTGTCCTGTTCCTTTAGTTCAGCGCAAGCACGTCTGCTCCGTCTTTTGCAAACTGGCTGCACAACTCAAATGCTCGTTGTGCTTTAGCCTGTGCTGTGCCTCCCATTACAATGGATTGCAGTTTGCTTTCATCATCTTTGTAATTGCGTACATTCTGATAGTAACCTGTCACCGCATTGTATGCCCCGAACACTGTTCCTTTGGTAGTATTCAACTGTTGTGTATCTGCCATCATTGCATAAGCAAAGGCATCTTCCACCGTATTTTTAAAAACGGTTGACAGTTCATCCTCTGCACCTTTTTTAAGTGCGTCCAATGTTTCCTTATTGGGGCAAAGTGCCAGTTGGATAAGTTTCTTTACCTCTTCATCACAGATACGCACCTTTGTCCATTGATTGAATATGCCCTCCAGTTGTACACTTAGCTGATTAGCCAGTCCCATTACTTTATGAGCATTTTCCAAACGTTGCTTTGCACCTGATGTGTGGCGAATGCGTACCACGTTGGACATATTCCCCAATGCTGCATTTAGGGTGTTTTGGCAAACGATACGTACAGGCGTAAATGCTGCGGTAATACTTCCCGTACCATCGTGTGAGGTAGTCAGGAAGATGTATTTTTCTGTAATATCATCACCGTTACCTACTCGGATATAGTCAGGGAGTTTAGCCGTTATAAATATGCGTTCTCCGTTTCCTAATGCACCTGCTGTTTCATACAGGATACCATCACCACCACCTACGATAGCATCGAAAAAAGCAAAGGCATCTGCATTCTGTACTATCTGGTAATCCTTTCCCACTACGCCAAAAACCGTATTGGTATCGGTACGCATGGTTGCGAAATTGTCGGGCAACAAAATGTTACCACCTTCTTTTATTTCACCATCATCACTTATACTGATGCCTGTGCCACGAGTATATAAGGGGGATTTGATAACCTCGAAATCAAGTCCTGCATATTTGATAGCTTCGGCACTGGTGGGATATTGCTCTACTATCTGTCCCAAATTGTGCCATGCTTTCTGCTGTACGCCAAAGAAGCTGTATTTGCCTGTACGTTCGTTATAATTAAGATTATGTGCCATGATTGTAATTTTTAAAAGTTGATAAATGAAAATGAATGATTAGAAAGGCAAATCGTCTGTGCCATTGTTAGCAGGTACTGCGGAGTCGTTCCTGTTACCACCTGCTACGGTTTCAGACCGTTTACCGCCTCCATACAATTTGATTTTTGATGTATGGAAATTGAGTGCTGCATGTGCCTCACCATCTCCACCAATCCATGCTCTTGCACTCACCCTGCCGTTGAGTTCTACCAATGTTCCTTTGGTGAGTACCTTTGCTACATTTGTTGAAATCCAGTAGGCGCAGTTGAAATACTCGGTGTGTTCCACCCGTTCGCCCTGTTTGTTACGGTAGCTGTCATTCACTGCTACGGAAAAATTCACTACCTGTTTGTCGCTCGGCAAGGTGCTGATTTGTGCGTCCCTCGTTAATCTGCCAATGATGTTCATGATTTTTAATTTTAATTGTGAAACCATTTTGTTTACTTTTTTTTCACCCGCCTGCCCTAAAAGCATTTTTCCAAAAGAAAAAACGGGAAAAAAGAAAGCAGCGACAGAGTGGAGACGGAGGCTTTCGTTGGAAAATGCCAGAGCAGGTTGGTTGCTATCTCAACCAATCAGGACTTGTTATTCACTTGTATAGTAAAGCATGAGGGGGATGTAAGGCGGTGAGGTACGAGCCGGTCCCGATGAAAGAGGGACGGAAGCGAAGCGTACCCTGGAATGACCCGACCCAAAGGGACATGCCCAAAAAAAGCCGAAGACAAAATCTTCGGCTAATGGACTTAGTTTATTTTGTTATCTACTATAAGTCTAATAAATAAGACAACCCATTCTTTCGCAGAAAGGAGAATGATTTTACTGGCAAAGGAAGGTCGTCTTTCTTAAGATAACCGAGTGGAATCTCGTCTGCTGTTAAAATAAATGATTTGATAGTATAATTTTCGGCATTGGGAACCAGATCTTCCAATGCTTCTTTGTGAGAGTTCAGCCAATCATTGCGTTCGACATGCTTACGCATTTTTGCTTTTTTATCCTTGCCATCCCTCCCAAGATAGTCATCCATTTCAACTTTCATTTCGTGTACATTTCGACCGCCGTGAATGTTTTTACATTCAATTGGATAAATGATTCGGTGCTCATGGTCAATCACAAACAAATCAATATCGCCATAATGTTTGTCAGCCTGTATATGACCTTTAGGAGCATCTTTGTCAATGTGGACTTCATGCGCTATAATTTCATATTCCGAGTTTTCTTCAAACCATTTTTTAACGGCTTCCCTGAACGGATTACCCTTATCGCCTGATGCGGCTGCAAGCCAGCTTTTCATCTCCTCCGACTTTGCAGATGGAAGCTTGCTTGAAAATAGCAGGAAAAAAAGGTTATCAATGAACTGCATAAGATGCCTATATCCAAAGTAATAATGGACTACTCCGTTATTTGCCAATTTAACAAGGGGGCGTCGTATATAGGATATCGAGCGGTTATATCTCCAAGGGAAAATATCAAGCGGGGTATATCCATCCGGGGGTGTCCCAATGCTCTTCCTTTTGAGCAAGGTTAATATGTCCAATGCTGTATTAATATCAGCACCAGTGATCCCTTCAATCTTTGAAAGCAGATCTTTCAGTTCAGCTTCTTCTATTATCATGCAGGATTGAGCCTTGACAAAACCTTCGTTTACTAAAGTGCCGATGATCTTGGAAAGCATAGTCAGTGTGATGCCAAACTCTGCGCTGAAGGCAGCATCGAGGGTCTTCGATTCCTCAGTTTCAATTGCTTCACCTGTTTTCCTTACTGCTACATAATTGTTTTCAAAATCCTCTATATTTTTAAATACTGCGCTTTCAGTTTTTGCAACGGCATAGGGTTTAAATGCTTCACGCTCTACGGTTTTATCTGTACCTATTCTACCTGATGGCAGCAATCCCATTTTAGGATCATCTATTCCCATGCGCATAGCCTCGCTCAAAGCTCCCCACTCTGTGAGTTGGTTGGTGAGAGCTAACAGTTCATCAATGTCATCGAAATTGGGCCATACTTGTCCTGTAGGTATATCGGTTGCAACAAATTCAATCAAAGTTCTGGTTGCATGGGCAGTAGTTACGAGATTGCGCTCGCTATCCATCAATTCGTCTACTTCCGCCCTAAAATCGCTAAAGCAGGCTATCTTGGCAGGAATAAGTATTTCGCGAAACTCTCTTAGTTGAATACATTTCTCGTTCAGTTTGATTAACCAATTTAGAAGTCCAGCGCCATCAAATCTGGCTATCCTATTAGTAATTTGTTCAATTAGGGCAGAAACAATCTCATCACACAGTTTGATTTTGTCTTTTTTGTCGGCAATTTCTTCAGGGATAACGTAACCAGGTGGCAAGTAACTCACAAGATTGTCAAGAATATAGGAAACATCCGTATCGCTTACGTAGCGCACTGGAGGGAGGTTTCGGTCGTCCATTTTAATATTTGCGGAGGCATCACTAAACAATAGCATCTTAGCACCAGCAGGACGTAAGGTTTGCTCTACCATCGTCGCAATCAGATCTTCGGTCAAAGTAGTGCTATTCCCAGAGGTCTTAATGTACTTTAAGACCCCCTGTAACGCGGCTGTGATCAATATTTTGTCAGCGCGATTATCCGGAAGCATGACAACATACAGGTAGTCAAAAGGAATAGAAATACGTATTCGTGGTGCGTCAATTTCAATTCCCAGTTCAACCTGGGCTATATCAACTTCCTTTATCTCAAACTGCTCGGCATTGAGTAATTCGTTTGCTGCGATTATTTCTATTTCAAACTGAATCAACTTCTGCTCATTAATGTACGGTGATAATAGTGGTTCCATTTTATTAAGCCAGAACGCCACTGCTTCACATGCGTAGGTAGCCCAGCTTTCCTTACTGGATTTCGTTTGCGGGCTGGTTATCCAAATTGGCATTCTGAAATTTTCTATTACTATGCGGTGGTACTTGCTGATCTCTTTTTCTATATATATCGGTGCATAGTTCTTAAAACGGGAAACTTTCGCATAAGCCAATTGCCCTTCATAAAAGATAGGCACAGCATGCTCATGCTGCTGTTTCTGTACTTCTCGCCTAAAATCATCCGAACTTCCGTTTACAATCATCATCATTCCTCCCATTGGATTGGCATCGTCAGAATGGAGCAGGCTTCCATGATTTCTTCGGTAAATAGCGTAAGCATCCATTGTTCCGCCCATTGCCATTAGTCTTGTCAGTTCGTTTGTCCTACTATAGCACTTGGCAAATTTCCAGAGTGAGAGAGCATTGATCTTTGGAGAATGTGTAATGGTCCAGAGTTCCCGGTATTTCAATGCCAG
Source organism: Chitinophagaceae bacterium (assembly GCA_044225015.1). Lineage (GTDB taxonomy): Bacteria > Bacteroidota > Bacteroidia > Chitinophagales > Chitinophagaceae > Pollutibacter. The sequence goes on from JBGAJG010000005.1 coordinate 88,667, forward strand.
CGACTGATTGCCGATTGAAGGTTTGCTCCACATGAAATAGTAGTCGTTCGCAGTTTCCCCAATGATATATAAACAGAATACACCGAAGGGCTGTTTTGAGTCAATTGTACTCAAAAACTGTACAACCTCTTTGGTTCTTTCCTCAAACGGATCGCTGGCCTTCTTCGTTTTCGGTAACATTTCTTTAGATGCTAACTGGCCTGTTTTAATATAGCATACATAGGCAAGCTTTTGGTTGTCAAACTGAAAAACAGCTTCCTTAATTGGTAGGTTAACGGGAGGCACTGGAAGCTGAATATCCGTTGCCAGCCAGCCGGTATTTGCCAATGCAACACAGGCAAGATGGAACTGCCGGTCATACAACAATTCCATAAGTTCATCGTAGCAACCATATTCGTTAGCCTTTTGGTAAACATAACCTATTAGCGCATTAGGAACGCCTGTAGGCATATAAAGCAAAACATCGTTATTAATTTCAACAAGAGGTTTATAGTTGACCACATTTTTCTCGGGGTCATCTTCCTCCAGCTCTTCTGAACCTGATTGTACCAGAAAGTCGTTGAGCACGCCAATATCGAATCGGGCTTTATCGCATAACTCTTGCAGGAAATCTTTAGAGAAATATATTGCATCGGTGAATTTCACTGCATTATCATACTGTGGAAATTCAATATTTCTTCTGCCTTCTGAATAGATATAAGGTAAGTGCCCTGCATCGTTGGCTACACTATTGCTCAAAAAAAGAAGTAGACCAATAGCATCGCGTACTGTTTTTACAAAGTCTTCATTGAGATTATGCTTATGTAAAAATATACACTCGGTTAGATGGTTTAATATATCAGTGAATCCGTCATAGATACCCGGATATACTATGTAATTACCCTCTTCAAAAACGGCGATTTCGGTGAAAGCATTAGACAGTTTATCTTCCATCATCGCACCATCTGTATAGTTTTCGATAACTTCTTTCAACTGCTCCCAGGTAGCTAAAGGTCGCTTATCATTTGGATTAAAGTTTCGCAGAGTTAAAAGACACAATTGTTCAAACCGAAAGTTCCTTCCATGATTGACTGAATGAAGCTGTAAGGCTCCTAACAAGCCCAGGAGCTGAACTGAATTATAATTTGTTAAGAGGTCACTGAACGATATCTTCGTGATTGCCTTAGAGTTTGCGGTCGTACTTACCGCAATATTCTCCTGTTTCAGATGACAATGTTTATATTTTTTTCCACTCCCGCAGGGGCAGGGATCATTTCTTCCGATTTTGCCCATAGCAATATTTAAATATGGATAAACAATAGCTTTGCCGTTTATTCATTATTTGACCTGATAAGACCTGAAGTAAAATTCTCAGATTCACTTTTCTCTTGCAATATTGGAAAGAGATGCTGCCAATACTTTTCTGCTAACTTCTTTTTTAAACCTTTGCAAATAATATAGGCCAACATCTCTTCAAATCTGTTCCATTTGTCATTATATATTATTTCATTCCGAGCAGAATTTAAATCCAATCCATTTTCTCCCTGTACATCAAAAATAATGAGTATTGGTAACGGCCATTTTAGAGTTGATTTCTTTTCTCTATTGTAATACTCAGGAAATAGGTTACCTGCATAATTTATGCCGTGTAAAGAGAATCTGGATTTAGATTTTGCGAGTGTACTATAATGTGAGCTTGATTTAATATTTCCTTCGTCGTCAACGTCGATTGTCGAACTACTTTTATCAATCTCATTTATGCCTATCCTAATTTCCATGTTCAACTCAAAAGTTTCTTCGTCAATTATCACTTCTTTGGAGAGCTTATTAATAATCTTAACTGGAAGATTATCTTTTTCTAAGATTGCGACAACTGCGTTACCATAAAAACCATCTTCATTTATTGTGATATCTACCTCTTTTATATTTTCTTCTTCCTTCCATGAATAATCTTTTAATTCAGCAGCATTCAGGTTTTTGAAGTCGTTCTGCGTATAGGAAATTTTTTCTTTATCAGTCTCAATGTTTACTGTGAAAGGGGGATTAGGGAAAACATTCTGAACTGAATGGATGAATTGCGTTTCCGTCATTTTCTTCCAGGGATTCTTCTCCCTAAGCAATAATTTCGTGGCCGTCCCCGGTACTTTTTTATCACTTTTCAGAATGGTAAAAATGCTGTCATGGCCTTCTATTATTAACTTTAGTGGCCTATCATAATCAAATTGTTCCTTCAATCTTTTTGTTTCTACCTCTATCGTATCGGCAATCATAAAACAAGACAAAATACCTATACCAAATTCGGAAACCGGCGTAAAATTTAAATCAGATTTTGCTTTCAATTCATAAAAGTCCCTCGACTTGTAGAATGATGAACCGATCTTTGAATAGTATTTTTCGATAATTTCTTTATTCATTCCTATGCCATTATCTATCACTTCAAGGAAATCATCGTCTCCTTCTGTATAGTATTTGACTGTTATTTCAGGAATATAAGGAACGCCCCATTTTTCATGCAAAGCCATACTTAATTTGCAAGCGTCTCTTGAGTTTTGTAAAAGTTCCCTCAATGCTACTTCTGGGTTTCCATAAAGCTTGGTTCCCATAAGTAATTCTATTACTTGATTTTTATTAAGCTCAAAAGATGTGTTTTCATAATAATAGATAGGTTCACCTGTAATAATGTCCTTTTCTGCTTCAATCTTGTCCCGTGTAACCCTCACAGGCAACGAAATCTTGTAAGGATTCGGGGCTGTTCCAATTAGTTCAGGCATTTTAGCAAGAATAATTCCGCAATTTTTAAGTTCATCATCGATGTAGTCACAGAATTTTCTAATGCTTGCTTCAATAGCTGGATGATTGCATTTGGCCGAGAAAGTAATATCATCTCTGGTGATTTTCCATGCCTGCACTGCCCTGTGTTTTTGCCATTCTGTTAATGATACAGGATTGCGTACAGTTAAGTGAGAAAACAATACAGAAGGTGTTCTTTTCGCATCAAAGTCTAATAAATCAGCAAGTCTTAAAATGAGGCCAACAAATTGAACATTTGTGGTAACATCTTCTGCACATAGATATGATGTATCCATTTTTAAAAGAGCCATCGAGTCTTCATTATGACTAAAACATATTTGAGCAAGCACCTGAGTCAAATCTGTGTCCCCATACTTGACACGGTTTTTCCATTCCTTTGCAATAATTATTTTAGCTCGTTGTGCATGCGTTGTTCTTATATATTCTGATATTAAAAAGTCTTCTAACAATCTCGCTTTTGCATCTTGCTTCTTCTCTTTAAATCGTACAATCTCTTCTAATTTCTCCGGATATGTTTTAGCAAATCTTTCATATTCCAGATACAGTAATTGTTCTTCCTCGTCAGGGGTTACATTTTTCCAGTCTTGTTTCCAAGCTCTAATTTCATACTCATAAGGAGCCATGCCCAAGTCATGAAAGAAAGCCGACAGAATTAGAAGCATTAAGTCGGGGATAGACAAATCTGCAATTCTCTCTTCAGGAAGTAGTTTTTCCATATTATACAAAACGCGGAAGAGGTGTGCTCCATCGTGTAATGTATATTCGGGCATATATTTGATGATCAACTTAGATTTTTCGTAGGCATCTTTAACTCCATCCAAAACGATAGACGTGACCTGTGCCTCGACAATATTACCTTGCTTCAATGCTTTGTCCTTAAAGACCTGAAAAAGTTTGCTTTTTATGAGTAGAGCCTCAACTTCTGTTGTCATGTTTCTTGCTTAACGACTACGTATTTAATTATTTCAATGCTTTAGAGATTCTGTAATAACGCTTATACAATGCCTCCTTGCCACCTTCCATCACATTGCATACAGCAAGTCTTATATCTTTATTTTGAAGAGCGTCATTCCCATCAACTATGATTTGACCTGAATTGAAATTCATATGAACTATACTATCAGAGTTTGCATTTACTGCAATATTGGGATTGTGAGTCACGAGCAGAAGCTGCCTTTTTTGTTTTAAGGCTTTAAAGCCAGGCACAACAAAAGAAGAAATAAGTCTTGTGTCCAAATCATCCTCCGGCTGGTCAATAATCAAAGGGATATTATTAAGGGCTAATAATAAACCTAACATCCCAGCCGTTCTTTCGCCAGCGGAACCTGTTTGAATGTCTTCTTCACGTCCTTGTTTTTTAAATTTAAGGACGAGCTTGTCTTCAGGAATCCAAACCAGCAAGCGATCTATATCTTCTGGTGTATTCTGGGAGAGCCAATTTATATGCCTTGCCAATCTCAAATCAAGTCCTTTAGTATCAGTTTCAGTAGCAGAAACAAAGTCTTTAACTATCTCTAATCTTTTTGCCCACCTTGTGTCCTCGGGTTCGTTAATTATTGTTCCGATCAAGCCTGAGCTATTCCCGGCTTCTTCGTCATGCGAATAAATATAGCCTGAAAACTCAGCTCCTTCTTTTCGCAAAAGTTTTCGGAAAGTTACATTTGCGTTATCAGCATCAGACATTGGCTGTAAGTCAATTATAAGAAACGGGTTTTCAGCATTGTCAAACTCTTTCCATCTGCTAATAATAGCCTTACGTTTAGATCTTAACTCTTTTTCCTTGTCAATTATGGATGTATAAATCGCCTGCAATTCTGATCGTAAAGTTTGAAGCTGTTGTTTTTGAGAGTCAATTTGCGCAAGCCTTACTGTCAAAGAATTTTTCCGCTGGATTAGGGTTTCATAAGTTTCGCTACCGAGTTCTTGAATTTTATCTAAAATAGCTTCATAGGCACTTTTTGCAGCTTCATATTCACTAAACCACGGCAAACTATTAAACTGAATTTGCAAACTTTCTTTGTAAGGAGTTAACAAGGCTAATGATTCGGAAATTTTTTGCGTTGCCTCTGACAAAGCATTTTGTACTGTATGAAGAAATTGAGTTGATTCACGTGTAAGTGCATTTGCCACGTTTTCGGCTGCTTCGATTTTCGGAACTTTGGCGCTTATTTCTTCCACGTCATTAATGAACTGTGAAACTTTTTCCGTCGCACTTAGAAAAAACTCATTTGTAGCAGATAATTTATTGAAATTACCGAGGGTGTCTTTGTATTCAGAGCTTTCATAAAGTTGTATCTTATTGTTTGTGGAATCGAGTTGGGCTTTAAGATTATGTTCTTCTGAAATAGCAGACTGAAGTTGTCTTCCTTTTGCCCTATCGGCAAGCCATTTTTCTACTAATCTTTCTTTTTCTTCAAGCCATCCTTGTTTGTCAAACTGTGAGTCAATTAGCTCGATTAGTTTAGATGGGTTACCCGTCAGTGCATATAATTCCTTTTGACTAAATATTTGAATTGGAAATAACTCATTAATGTTAGAAACAACTGTTCCCACACCCCAATCGCCTAAATTTTCTTCCCACGCATGAAGAGTATAATTTTGTTGGTTCCATATTATTAAGTGCAACTTGCCGTCTTTAAAAATTTCTACTCTAATAATTGTTGAATCTCTTAACATTCCCGGCACACTCTTTCTTCCAATCTGATTAAACTTATTGAACTCTGACTGTATTTCATCAGGCATTTCTACCGTCCTATCAAGAGCTATACGCAGATAATTCAATATAGTAGATTTTCCTGATCCTCTGCCTCCAATAACAGAAGATAACCAAGGGCTTAACTTTGCTTCTAATGGTGTTCCGTTTCCTGCTTTAAAGCCGTTTGAAACTGAAATTGATTTAATAAAATATCTATTGCTAATTAAGTTTGGATCGTTAAAACATTCATCTTTCCTTATTATACCGTCTTCGCAATCGTGTAAGGCGAGTCTTAGAGCATCCAAAGAGGGGTTACTCATTTTTACCCACGTATAATTACTTCCAACTTGTGCAGCAACATGGCTATCAGAACCAAGAACCTCTGCTAATGACAGCTTCGATTGCCTATACAACTCTGGCTTTTCCAGAGCTTTATTGATCACTTCAATAGCAAGTAATTCTTCCGCTTTCAGAGCTTGAGAAAAGGTGTGTCCGGTAAGTTTAAATAGTCCGCACGCCTCATCAACGTGAGCAGGTATAGCAATTGCTCCTTTCTTGTGAATTTCCGCTATTATCTCTTCTACACTTTTTGGACTTACGGCATCAGAAGTTCCAAAATGTTCAGCGGGAAAATTAATCCCTCCCAATAGAGCGTTGATTTCCTTTGTTCCGGCGGCAGGGTCAAACAACGCAAGAATATGTATGTTACCCGATGCAGTTATCTCAACGCCAGGAAATAGAAATAGTTTTCGGTATCCAGCAGGTTTTGAGTCATCCAAAGACTGCAATGCCAATTTTAATTTATCTATCCATTCTCCAGAGTTATGGTCAGTGATAGCAACGCAATCAATTCCAGCCTGCATATACATTAATAACCAATTTTCAGGCGTAATGGACATATGTATTCCATCACCTTTGCCAAAATCATCAGATGCAGGTGTATGGTTATGAAAATCGAATTTCCACCATCGTGCGCCATGTATATGTTTTATCATTCTAATTCATTTAATCGTTTTTTGTTGCAACCAATAACTCCCTAACGTCCACATTCAATACTTTTGCTATTTGGCTTAGTGTTTCAATGCTTGGTTGTCTTCTGTTCTGAACGTAAGCATTGACCATGTTATAACTCTTATCAAGCTTTTCTGCCAACCATTTTTGCTTAATACCTTTTTCATCCAAAACTTCTTTGATGCGATTCATTTTGCTTCAAAAGTTAAGACATAAATGTAACTTTTTTTGGGATAAAATATATCATTCTATGAGATATTTTTTATTGCGTGTTGTCTGAGGTTATTGCTTCCTAACCACCAAATGCGCCAATCCTGGATCGTTCAATAACCTTTCCATTTCAGACTGAATAATATCCTGTATATCTTGTTTAATCTGGAAATAATTACGTTGCACCATACTGCTATCCAGCTTGCGGATTATCTCAATCTCTTTATAACTTTCTTCCTCTCTTTTTAACGCCTCATGGTCATTGATGATTTCACAATGGAAGGCTTTTAAATCAATTTTGTTATCCGGGTCGTCAGCTACCATTCCCACAAATTCGCCGGAACTTAGCGCAGATATTTTTGAAGGCGGTATAGCGGTTTCCAGTTGCTTTGAGCGGCTGATAGAGGTATCACCGCTATTGATAGAATAACTTTCCCTATCCTGCATGATTTTCCCGAAGCGTTCGGAAAGTTGCTTGGCTGTATCACCTGTAACTTGCCCGGCTACAATGTTGCCCGTGATATTCATAATTACATCTGCCTGCTCCCTGCCGTAATCTTTACGAAGCTGGCTGAAATCCTGAATACCTAAGCAAGTAGAAACCTTGTTGCTCCTTGCTGTGGCTATAAGGCTATCCATGTTGTTCAAATAGATAGTTGGGAACTCGTCAAAAATCAAACTGCTTTTCAATTTTCCTTTCTTATTGACCTGCTTTACAAGACGGGTTACATAAAGAGAAAGCACCGCTCCATAGATCTGTATCTTTTGCGGATTATTTCCCATGCACACTACTTTTGGATCGTCAGGATTATTTACATCGAGATTAAAGTCATTACCGGATAAAACATAATACAATTGTGGTGAGGAAAGCCTTGCCATAGCCACTTTAGCAGATGCTATCTGTCCTTCTAATTGCTCCATCACATCATTCAGGTAGGCATTCAAAAACGGATTGATCAATACCTCGCATTCTTTAGCCGCTTCTGTCCTGAACAGCGTAAAAAGGCTGTCATAATCTGCCTGCATCAGTTCTATGACGTGTGGCAACGTGCAAAATTCTCCGTCCTTATATTTCTTCAGATACCATATCACAGCCGTCAGGAAGTTAATTGGCGATTCCACGAAAAAATCGCCCTGACGCTTTATCCACTCTCTATTTAATCCCATTAAAATGGTGCGGGCTGATTCCGCAGCATCAGTAATATCGGTCATGGCTGATGGCTCCAAAGGATTGCACCGATGGCTTCTTGTTAAGTCGTCAAAATTGATCACAAAAAATCGCGGAGGCTTGGCGTACCTGTGCTTGTTTTTCAACCAGGAATTGTAGGCAATCCTTGAAAGATCATCGAACTTAAAGTCGTACACAAACATGGTAAACCCCTTACGGATATGTTGGGTAATGACGTGCCTGATTACGAAATAGGATTTACCTGCTCCGGGAGTACCTAATACCATTATCGCCCTGAAAGGATTAATGATATTTATCCAGCTATTGCGAACCTTGTTTTTAAGGCGGTAGCGTGCCGGCATGTTGATGGAAAATTCATTTTCCAGTAAACGTTCTTCCTGCGGGAACGTCTCGTTTTCCTTGTTAAAAATATCCTTGTTGTTGAACTTGCTTTTAATGATCCGGGAAAGCAATGTGCCTCCAGAAAGTATCAGTAAAAAACCTATTGCGGTAATGCTTATATAAACAATTGTCTTCTCCTGTGCAGGCAACTGAAGCATCAAGGAAAGGTAGCTGGCAAAATAGAGCAACAGCCCCGTTATGAGGTAGGCGAAAGCGGTTTTATAATTCAGTTTCTCATCCTTTCGGCCTTTGGCTCCGAGCAACGAAATCGCCAGAAAGCCTAAAGCAATCAGCTTGCTTTTAACAAAGTTGCTGAAGATACCTGTTCGGTAGATATTACCTAAAATGCGGTCGCTGAAAGTGCAGCTCAACTCCCATTCCTGAAAGGCAGCATAGCAATAATAATAGAAGTGTATCACTAAAATAACGATACTGATCAACCTGGTCATGTCCAGAATTTTCCTCAGCGCCTGTTCGTTCTCACCTGTCTGTACAGCCATTGTTTTACGTTTTATTGGTTATTGGAAATGTTCTTGTTTCTTTTTCTTTTCTTGCCTTTTTTCTTTAGCTGACCGGGTATATAATCAGCTACTTGATCGGGTTGTATCAAGGCATCCAGTGCATTGCCAACAGGGATGTTAATTGGAGCTGGCGTATGATCCTGTTGAAGCGTTTTAACGTCGCGGTCGGTCACTTGCGCAGGCTGTTTAGCTTTGCCTACTTTTTGAGCTGTCTGTGGTAATAACTCTGACTTCATCACTTCTTTCAAGCCGCATCGTTCCTGTATGGCTTTGGCACTGTATTGCTTACCTAATGCACTTCCGTTGAAAATACTTTTAGATTGATGATCCACGTAGGTTATGCCATATATCAACCCGGCATCATTTTGACGCAAGGCAACGTGTATGCCCTTTCTTTCGAGTTGATTTACCAGTTCGTTCAGTGTTGGCGTTTTACCAATAAACAACCTGTCTATTTCATTTTTTACGCGGCTTTTAAATGGTTGTCGTTTGGCATCATTCGGGGTAAATTTTTCTTCCAGAAATTTCAGTGTGGGCTTATTATAAAAGTCGCTGGCCTTTATGGGTACGCCTATAGGCTTTCCATCCTCATCCAGTATGCGGTAAACCAATCCGCCACCCTGAAAAATTCTTGAATGTTCGCTGCCCCGATCCGCCAGTACATTGTACTGTTTCAATACTGCATTCAGCTCCGGCAGACTGGTGTAGTGATATTTAAACAATACCGAATCGAGTACATTGGTGATAGCTCTTTTTGTTTCTGTACGCCCGTATTGTACCTTCTTTGCATCAATAGGTTTTAACCTGAATGCCTGCCTTCTTGCATGGGCATCGGCCACTACAAGATCAAACATTTTTTCAATCTCTTTTCTTGCAGGTTCTGACTTGCGAATGCCGAGGTGATGCAGGTCTATACGATTGCCGTTAGACTGGATATTAGTAGTAACTATATGAATATGCGGGTGACCTGCGTCATGGTGCTGATAAACAAGATAGGGCTGCTCGCCAAAGCCTAATTTCTGCATATAGACGCTGGCAATTCCCATTAACTTTTCCTTGCTCAAATGTGTTTCCGAAGGGTCAAAATTGAGGGAAATATGTACGCTGTTTCGTTTAACATTCTCCCTCAGTTCTATCCTTTTCAGCAGATAGCCTAACTTGATCTTTAGGCTCATTTCATCAGCATTAAGCGGAAAATTTTCTGCTCCGATGCACTCTGCTACACCTTCTTTAACTTTGTTCTCATTGTAGTTGAAAATACGGTGCATAGAGTGGCCAGGCTTGATCACTGCAACCATATTTCCAGTATTTTTTTTACGTTTATCCTGACCTCATCTACCTTATTGCTAAGAATCTTTTTCTCGACTTCATACGCTATCAACCAGCTTTTAAATTCAGCGATCTGGCTGAGTGTATGGAGCTTTTTAACAGCCTGATTGAAGTTGTTTCCGACTGCATTTAGCTCGCTGCGAAGCCGGGTAAGTTCTGCCATTAAGTCATCCTGTGAGCTGTTACGGTAGGTTGTTACAACGGGTTTATCGAACAGGCTTCGACGTACATAATCGCTTAGCTTTCGACAGGTAGAAGCCTTCCACTTCTTTTCAATTTTAGCATACTCATCGGGTGTCAGACGCAGCCCGATAATGCGTGTCCTGTTTGAATTTTGTTCTTTCATCACTGATCATTTTCACGTTTTCAAACTCATTTTCACCTTTCAGACGCCCTGCCCACGAGTTCCGAGTGATGGGCAGCCAGATCCGGTTGTTTAACAACCGTTCATCTGGCCGATTGCGGGAAAGTTGCAATCTTTCAGCTTTTAGAACCTCTTTCAGACATTGATAAGGCTCTAAAGCATATAAGAGGCTAAAGCACTTTAAAGAAGCTAAAGCGGCTCTTATAGTTCTGTTATCACTTATTTCAACTTCTGTTTTTGATGTTTCCTTTGTGGCTTGCCGAAATTCACTATCCAGTCGTTGAAGTCTTTGTGGTTTTGATACAGGCTGCTTTCGTCCTTGTATTTACTGCTCAGGGAAAGTGCATACCGACTGCAATTTTGTCCGGTAGTATCTCTGTCCAAATAGAGCCTGATGGTATTGTGTTTTTCCAAAAAAGGGCGTGCAGTTTCAAAGAAGGATACAGAGTTCAGCACTACAAAATCAAAGCGGTCTTCGGGGTCTTGTTGGTGAATAGCCTTGAAGGAAAGGAAGTCAGTAAAGCCTTCAAAAACGATGACCTCACCGGCACTGTTATCAATAGTGGTGATGCCTTTTGGCGAGCTGCTGGCTTTGAAGTAAGGATTGCGTATTTCAAAGCCTCCCAGGTTATTTTTAAAGCCGATACCGTAATACACTTTTCCATTGAGTTCATACCGAACCTCCCGGCAATAGCGGTCAGCTATATCAACGGGTATGCGGCGTTGCTGCAAGTAGCTTAGAAGGGCGGTAGAGGAAAGTATGAAGTCTCCCAAAATCTTTATTTGGTTCTCAGGTTCAGGTCTGGTAATTGACTGCTGAAGTGAGGGCTTTTGAAGGGAAAGATTACCGCTTAAATTCTGTAGAAATTCAGAAACGGTGCAGCCGTGATAAAGGATAGCAAAATCAACCAGGTTACCACCTTTGCCGAGGCCGTGATCATACCAGCGGTTCAGCTTGCGATTAACTTTGAAGGAGGGCGTTTTTTCATCCCGAAGTGGTGAAAAATACCAATAATCGTTGTTCCTGATTTTTGATGGTTCATAACCTAAGTCAGCAAGGAAATGAACTATGTCTATTTCTTTGGCTTCACTAACGGAAAGCCTTTTATTCCTGAAATTCATAACCACACATTTTCAAATACACATTCAGTTCTACTATGCGAAGTTAAACAGGCGATATTGCATTAACCTATCCTCATCATATTTTGATGAGGATGCAAAAACCTTTGTCATTTACTTTTGTGCAGTGAGTATTGTTTAAATTAAAACCGTGTGATTATGCTAACAACGAGTGATGTAGCCAAAGTGTATGATACTATTCTCAGTATCCCTGGCATGAGTGAGACAGTGAAGATTGACATGAGGATTTCCCGCAAGAACGTTTTGTTGTTGCATAGTGTCCTCAAGCGTGGATTGATGGCTAAAGACGATGACAAATCATCTGCTTTGCTGGAAAGTATTCCAAAGGAAGCATTGGATGAATTACATCTAATTGCTGATGATTACCTGACCAAAGCAGGGTTGACCGAACTGAGTGAAAAACTGAAGGCGCTTAGTCCTAAGTAGTCAGTAGCACAGAAAAGTCATTTGGAGGGAATCGGATGTTTAAAGGCACAGCAAGCCTATCCCTTCAAATGGCTTTTTTCTTGTTCAATTACGTTGGATTGTTATGGCATTTCCTTTACGGTGAAAGTGGCGACCATTAATTTCTTGATGTCAGTATTACGTTGAACAGCGTCTGTTTCGTCTATCCATATACTATCAATATCGGCATAAGAAATCGGCACTCCTCCGGTGCGTGCATCGCCACACCTTAATTGACGCAGCCTGCCGCCTGGCTGTACATAATAATAGGTATTCCATTTCTTTTTGTAGGCGCTTTGCGTATATAAAGTTCCTGATGTGGGGATTTCAAAAACTCTTCTCTTTCCATCCCATTTTTCGGGCATACCATCAGGGTCGTTAAAGAATATGGTAGCAGTTCCCTTGAAACCATCAGGCATTAGGTACATATCGGCTCTTTTTTCCCAATATCCTGTCAATAAAATGACACCGCCAAAGATCACTGTACACGCAGCCACGATAAGCAATATCATGCGTTTATCTGTAATGGAAGGAATTTTGTATTTCATAAATAAGGAAGTTTTGGTTTAACATTTTTGGGTTGAATTTTAAAAGAAGAGAGGTAGCAACACGAGGGGTAAACTACTTTTTCAGGTCTTCTTCGTGATCACCCATCCTTCCTGCGTTCGGATGCTCGGTATGTTATTTTGTTCTAACCACTTCTGGAAAGCAGCTACGTCTTTTGGGGTAAAATGAATAATGTCGCCATCTTTGAGCATAATGGTGAAAAAGTCACTTGCAGCAAGAAACTTTACTAATTGTCCGGCAGTGTACTTAAAATCCGGGTAGCGGTTGGCTGAAGTCATACTATGTTGCTTTTAGTAGGTTCCCTTTTGACTTGCCGCCTGCACAAAAAAGAGCGCAGGCAACAACTCACCGCACTGAGGTCTTAGGAAACCCGGCAACGATAAGTGCGCCCACGCCGTAGCATGAGCGTTCTCACTTATTGTCCCATCGCCTTTTTGAAAGTTCCTAAGTTTCAGTGCGGGACTTAAAGCTAAAACGCTTCAAGAATATTTTGGACAAAGGTAACTTTTTGTCAGGTATTTGAAGAATAGAAACGGAAATATCCGCTATTGGAGCATCCTGGGCCTCTCCAGTCATTTTTTTAAGAAAACCGATAAGTAGCAGTATCCTGCTGGTGCGGCAACACTGAGGCGCAGAAATCGGTTTGCAGGTAATTACTCAGCAAATTCCGAAATGCTGGAACTTTATAGTGGTTCAGTTTTTTGCTGTCGTTCCCCCTGTATTTTATCCCTCAGTTTTTGCTAAAATGGGATTTGCTCTCCTGGCGCTTTCTTCTTTGAATTTTTCTTCTGCGGTGGACGATGTACCCTAAATAAAACAGCACGATTACGGGAGTTACGATGTTGACAATTTTCAGAAACGGTTGTATGCGATGCACAATCAACAGGCAATACAAGTTTGAGGCAAAACAAACGACTAAAGCAGCCATTGTGATATAGTAAACCAATTTCATCTGCCTGGAAAGATTAAGTTGAACAATAAATATGTAAAGCCATCGAGCTGAACATTAAGCAGGCTTGTGAACATGAGTGCATACAGTATGTCAAATCCGCGTAAAAGTCTTTATTACGTCCCGAAATGGCTATTAGAATTTCTACAGAAAAAAATTAGAATTTCATTAGAAGACATATGGGAATACTGTCTGCGAAAGGCTATAGCACCAAAAAAAATGCACTGGAGTTCAATTTGCATATTGAAAGCTCATTCCTCTCTAATATCGCAGCTTAAATTGTAAATTTGCATTAATGAAAATATTAATAGTAGAAGACGATCAAAGAGTGGCGGAACTCATAAAAAGAGGTCTGGAAGAGCAGGATTTTGCCGCTACTGTGGCTTATGATGGCCTGTCGGGTATGAAATTGTCTTCACAAGATAACTTTGACCTTATTATAACTGACATAATCCTTCCTAAAATAGACGGGATAGACCTTTGCAAGCAGATCCGGCAAACAAAGCCAGATATACCTATCATCATGCTCACAGCACTCGGCACAACAGATGATAAAGTAGAAGGTTTTGATGCAGGAGCCGATGATTATTTAGTAAAGCCTTTCGAGATGCGGGAGCTTTTAGTCCGTATCAGGGCATTGCTGAAACGGAACCACAAGACACCAGGAGGCTCCGGCTTTGTTATACGGTATGACGAACTGGAAATGAACCTGCATACAAAGATTGTAAAACGTGAAGGACAAGAAATAAACCTGACACCGAAAGAATTTAGGTTACTGGAATATCTGATACAGAATCCTGACCGGGTTTTGTCACGGGTAGAAATTGCTGAGAAAGTATGGGAAACGCATTTTGATACAGGCACAAACTTTATTGATGTGTACATCAATTATCTACGAAAGAAAATTGATCGGAACTTTGATAAAAAACTTATTCATACCAAATCCGGGATGGGTTTTATTTTGAAAGCAGAATAATGAAAATTAGAACACGGCTTACTATACTTTTTACATTAATAACAGCAATAATCCTATTGCTGTTTGCTACCGTTATTTATTTTTCAGCGAAAGAAAACCGGGAAACAGAATTTTACAATCTATTGAAAAAAGAAGCCATAACTAAGGCAAATCTTTTCCTGAACGCCAATGTTGACAAAAAAATATTGCAGGACATTTATCACAACAACCGTAAAAGTCTCAATGAGGTTGAGGTAGCTATTTATGATACCAGTTTTGTACTGCTTTACCACGATGCGGTAGATATTGATTTCGTCAAGGAAACCAGGCCGATGATAGAAGAGATCTATCAAAAAGGCGAAATAGAATTTTACCAGGAACGCTGGCAGGTAATTGGTTTACGATATGAGTTTGAAGGGAAAAATTTTATTATCACTGCGGCAGCTTATGACCAGTACGGGTACAATAAGCTGAATAACCTGCTTACCAATAGCATCATAGTTTTCGTCGCTTCCATTTTATTCATACTTGTTGCAGGCGTATTCTTTTCTAAGAAGGCATTTAAGCCTGTCAGTGAAATGATAGAGAAAGCAAAGAATATATCCGCTACAAATCTTGATTTAAGATTAACTAACAAAGGAAGTAAAGATGAATTGTCCGAACTGGCAAACACATTTAATGAGATGCTGAACCGTTTGGAAAATTCCTTTGATGCCCAAAAGCATTTCGTTTCAAATATTTCACATGAACTGCGCACACCACTTGCAGCCATTATTACGGAATTAGAGTTGTCTGTTAATAAAGACCGAAGCAGCGAGGAATACAGGATAGCAATTCTTAACGCTTTAAGCGATTCAAGAAAAATAGTCCGTTTATCCAACAGCCTGCTGGATTTGGCAAAGGCCAGCTATGACCCTTCCGAAATTGCTTTTAAGTCAGTCCGCATTGATGAAGTTCTGCTGGATGCCAGGCAACAGGTGCAACAAACAAATCCAGACTATAAAATTGATATTCACTTTGAAAATGAAATAGAGAATGATAATCAGATTTCAGTTAGCGGGAATGAGTATCTTCTGAAAGTGGCGTTCTCCAATCTTTTTGAGAATGGTTGTAAATTCTCCGATCCTCATAAATGCACCGTATCGGTATCATTCAATAGCAAAGACATTATTTTGAAGTTCTCCGATGACGGCATCGGCATTGCTGAAAAGGACGTTCAGCATATTTTTATCCCGTTCTATCGTGGGGAGAATAAAGAACATGCTTACGGTCATGGCATCGGGCTTCCGCTTACTGAAAAAATTGTCCTATTACATAAAGGCAAAATAGCGGTTACTTCGCACGTAAGCGTCGGAACAACTTTTACCGTTGAGTTACCGCACACATAAGCAACATAGGACGACCTCAAACTGACAATTAATTCTGATAAACAAGGCGACAATGACAAATAATGAACTTGATATAAAACTCAGACCAACTGAGATTTCAGACTTGGACATTTTGTTTCAGTTTCAACTTGACAAAGAAGGTGGATACCTGGCTGCATTTATGCCTAAAGACCCAACGGACAAAGCAGCATACATAGATAAATACACGAAATTGTTATCCGATCCAACAGTAAATAATCAAACAATAATCCTTGACAATATTATTGTGGGAAGTATTGCTAAGTTTATTATGGATGGCAACACAGAAATTACATATTGGATTGATAGAAAATTTTGGGGACAAGGTATTGCGACACAAGCACTCAAAAAACTTCTTGCTAATGAAGCTATCAGACCCATTATCGGACGAGTTGCATTTGACAATTTTGGTTCACAGAAAGTATTGGAAAAATGTGGTTTTGACAAAGTAGGCTCTGACAAAGGCTTTGCAAATGCCAGACAAGAGGAGATAGAAGAATTTGTTTATAAACTGACTTAATAGTGTACAGAAGAAAAACTATCTATAACATGGGTTTTGCATCAGGCGGGTTGATATTCAAAATTGGAGCTTTGTGCTTCTAATAGACTTTAGTAATAAATTGAACTCTGTACTCCGAAATCCACCCAAACACAAAGCCCGAAAACTTCACTGCATATATATTCCTTTCTAATAAAATTCTAATTTTTTTCTGTGGAAGCTCTAACAGGCCATGCGGTTTGTGATGCTGAATTTTGTCACTGTGTCTTAATAGTATTAATCAGTGATAAAGATGGAAAAGTTGGATTTTGCCACCAGGCTGTTCGTAGCCCTGGCGTTCGGTGCTGCTATTGGCGTTGAACGGCAGTGGCGTCAAAAAACCGCGGGCCTCAGAACCAATACACTGGTATCTATGGGTTCCGCTGCATTTGTATTGCTTTCCTTAAAGATTGGAGGCGACGCTACCGGAAGGATAGCCTCATACATCGTTAGTGGCATCGGTTTCCTCGGTGCAGGAGTTATCATGAAAGACGGCGTAAGTATTCAGGGTCTTAATACTGCGGCAACAATATGGTGTTCTGCCGCAGTGGGAGCATTGTGCGGCATAGGGATGTTTTTGGAAGCGGCAATTATGTCGGTTGCTGTTATGCTTACCCACATTGTACTGCGCCCGATAGGTGTGCAGTTAAGCCGCTTTACATTCATTAAATCAGTTACCGTTCAAACTGACTATCTGTTTACCATCAAATGCAAAACCGATGTAGAAAATCACATCAGGGTCTTGCTTATGCAAATGCTCGGTAATGATGAAAAGGTACTTCTTAAGTCATTATCAAGTGATGAAAATCATGATGTGTCAGGCGTGATTATAACGGCTGAAATAAAAGCCGCTGTACCGCAGGATAGTTTGATGGAGCGGGTAGCCAGCCGCTTAACTATTGAGGACAAGGTAACAAAAGTGAGTTGGGAAATTATCGGAACACAAACAGATTTATAGATGATTACTTCTAATTATATCCCGGCTATATTCGTTTCTATCGGCATTGCGTCAGACAATCTCATGCTCTCCGCTATGAGTGGAAGCCTTACATCCGTTGTAAAGCCTGTAAAGCTACTGCTCATGCTGTTTATGCTGCTGACCATACAAATGCAGGCATTTCTTTATGGGCACTGGCTGGCAAAACTACTGGTACACAATGCAAGTGGTTTAGAAAAATGGATAGCTCTGTCGGTTTTGATAGCCACAATGCTGAGGATGTATCAGGAGTTCAGGTTAGCACAGCATTGGAAAAATGATATTCCGTTTGGTCTTGATGGGTTTCTGAACATCTCTTTGGCTACGTCAATCTATGTGCTTGTTTTAGGTTTCTCCATGTGTGTCCTACAGGTAAATTATTCTTTTGCTTACCCGGTTAGTATTGCTAACCTGGCTATCATGCTATTAATTGGTTGGTATGCCGGAAAAGGTGATTGTATAAAAACGTTGACATTTATAAAGAAGGCATCACTTATCATCATGGTCATAGGTATTACGATCTTCCTTATTCAATAGATAAAACAGGATTATGAAGAAAATGAAAGAAAAAATAAAGAACCCGTTTCATTCTATTATTAGTCAGAATGGAATGAATGTAGGCACTGTATTGAAATTGCAGAATGCTTCAAAGCAGGATGAGAACTTTGTGTATGCTATGCTGGAGAGTAGCGAAGATGGTATAACAAAAGTTACAGCAGATGAACGCAGGTTAAAATTTGGGCGTAATGAAATACAGCATCAAAAAGCGCCCCACTGGTACGTACAATTGTTACGGGCATTTGTGAACCCATTTATATTCATATTGCTTGCTATCGCTTTAGTGTCATTTATCATTGATATTTGGTTACCACCTGTATCAGAACGTGATTTTAAAACGGTAACCGTAGTTTCTATAATGGTGGTCATCAGCGCCCTGCTCCGTTTTGTGCAGGAATATAGGAGTAACAGAGCCGCAGATAAGTTAAAGAGCATGGTGAAAACAACAGCTACGGTTTTGCGGAAATTCCTGGGAAAAATAGAAATACCGATTAGTGAACTGGTTCCGGGAGATATTATTTTTCTATCGGCAGGAGATATGGTCCCCGCAGATTGCCGTATCATGCGCAGCAAAGATCTGTTCGTGACCGAGAGTATGCTTACCGGCGAAGCTCTTCCGGTAGAAAAAAACTACTTAGCCATACGTGATGCGGATAAAAAGCAACCCACAGAACTGAATAATCTTGCTTTTATGGGAACAAATATAATAAG
This sequence comes from Chitinophagaceae bacterium, assembly GCA_044225015.1. Taxonomy (GTDB): domain Bacteria; phylum Bacteroidota; class Bacteroidia; order Chitinophagales; family Chitinophagaceae; genus Pollutibacter. The sequence continues at coordinate 107,401 of JBGAJG010000005.1, forward strand.
CGGTTCTGCTACGGCTATCGTTATTGCAACAGGCGGCTATACTTATTTTGGAAGCATCAGTAAGTCTATTACAAGTGAACGCCCTGAAACAAGTTTTGATAAAGGTATCAATAAGGTCAGCTTTTTACTTATCCGCTTTATGCTGGTGATGGTTCCGATCATTTTTCTGGTAAACGGTCTGGTAAAAGGTGATTGGTGGGAAGCATTATTATTTGCCATTGCAGTTGCGGTAGGATTGACACCGGAAATGCTGCCAATGATCGTTACAGCGAACCTTGCAAAAGGCGCTGTGAATATGAGCAAACGAAAGGTAATCGTAAAACGCCTTAATTCTATTCAGAATATTGGTGCTATGGATATTCTGTGTACAGATAAAACTGGTACACTGACACTGGACAAAATTGTACTGGAAAAACACTTAAATGTGTATGGACTGGAAGATGATGAAGTATTGAAATGGGCTTATCTGAACAGCTATCACCAAACGGGACTAAAAAACCTGTTGGATAAAGCAGTGTTGGAGCATGTGGATTTGCACGATTACCTTGAAGTGGAAGAGCATTATGTAAAAGTAGATGAAATACCTTTTGACTTTCAGCGTAGGCGGATGTCTGTGATACTTAAAATGCACAATGGAAAACACCTGCTCATTTGCAAAGGCGCAGTGGAAGAAATGCTGGAACTGTGTAGCAGTTCCTTTGATCCTGGAGATGACCGTAGTCTGCATATCGAGAATGACAAGATTGTCGCGATGGACAAGACCATGCGTGATATTGTTTTGAATACTTCCAGGAAAATGAACGAGGAAGGGCTAAGGGTATTACTGGTTGCCATCCGTGAATTTGACGGCGCACACCCGCTGACCTATTCCATTGAGGACGAAAAAAATATGACGCTGACAGGATTTATCGGATTTCTTGACCCTGCCAAACCATCTGCCCAACCTGCTATTGAAGCACTGCAAAAACTGGGTATCAGTATAAAAGTACTTACCGGAGATAATGAAATAGTAACACGCAAAATATGTAGAGATATAGGTATTCCGATTCAGGAGATCATTAATGGAAGTGAACTTGAATCCATGTCAGATGAGGTATTGGAAGATAGAGTAAAGAGCGTATCTGTTTTTGCAAAAATAAGTCCACTTCAAAAAGTTCGTGTAGTGAAGGCACTACGTAGCATGGGGCATACTGTTGGTTTTATGGGCGACGGTATTAATGATGCCGCTGCACTTAAAGAAGCGGATGTAGGTATCAGCGTGGACACTGCTGTTGATATTGCCAAAGAAAGCGCAGACATTATCCTGTTGGAAAAAGACCTCTTGGTATTACGTAAGGGAGTAATTTATGGACGGCGAACATTCGGGAACATTATCAAGTATATTAAAATGACCGCCAGCAGTAATTTCGGAAATATGTTCAGTATGCTTGGAGCCAGTGCATTTCTGCCTTTTTTACCGATGTTGCCAATTCACCTGCTGATACAGAATCTACTTTATGATATTTCACAAATATCCATACCGTGGGACAGGATGGATGAGGATTTTCTGACCAAACCCAAAAAGTGGGATGCAAGGGGTGTTTCAAGATTTATGCTGTTCATAGGCCCTATCAGTTCTATTTTTGATTTCGTCACTTTTGCTGTGATGTTCTACTTCTTCAAAGCAAACTCGCCCGAACATCAAACCCTTTTTCAGAGCGGCTGGTTTATAGAAGGTTTGCTTTCCCAAACGCTAATCATACACATGATACGTACCAGGAAAATTCCTTTTATCCAGAGTTGGGCGGCTGCTCCGGTAGTTGCACTTACCTCCCTGATCATGGCGATAGGTATTGTCATACCGTTCTCACCTTTTGCAGAGGTATTCAAAATGCAGTCACTGCCCATCAGCTATTTCCCTTGGCTAATTGGGATATTGCTATCGTACTGTCTGCTTACCCAATTGGTAAAAAACTGGTTTATTAAAAGGTTCCATTCTTGGTTATAGAACAGCAAAGGGCTTACAGCAAATCTTTTTTGTTGTAAGCCCTTTCTTCACTTCCTCATCTTTCTAATAAAATTCTAATTTTTTTCTGTTGCTTTTCTAACAGCTATTCTGCCCGTAGATGAAGAATTTCATACCCTTTTACAAGGTCGCAATGGTGGTTCATTTCAAGTATACTCTGTCTGTAGTTTCTTATCAGCGGAGAATGTTGCATTGAGCGTTTTTCGATCATTAAATTTTTAGGCTATGATTACTCTTCGGGATATCAAGAAAAAAGTATGGGGAGCTGATTTCAGTATTTTTTCTCTTTTTGATAAAGACCGTGACAAAATTCATCCTGCTGAATTAGCCCACGTCATAGATATACTGCCATTTGACAACGCACTATTATCGTTCACGGAACTGCCCTACAACACGCAGGCAAAAGTGTTTGCTTACCTCAATATTTCTGTGCAGCATAAATTGATTAAAAGCCTTTCTCAACAACGGGCTGCATTTATTCTGAATAATTTGAGCAGTGATGACAGGCTCTCGTTTTTAGGCAAGCTGTCCGCATTAGAAAGAAGTAAATACATTAACTTTTTAGATGAGAAGAATAAAGACGCGACAGAGGATTTTTTAGGCTATCCAGACAACAGCGTTGCCCGGTTAATTGATACCGACTTTGCGACCATATCTAAGGATATGACCGTTGCTGAAGCATCAGCGCATTTAAGAGAATTTCATAAAGACAATGAGGCCGCAAATGTAATTTATGTAGTGGATGAACAGGGTAAGTTAATTGATGATATTCAGGTACGCAGGTTTGTATTAAACCATCCTGAAAAAAGAATTTCTCAGATAATGGACGGGAACTTTGTTACTCTTAATATCAATGACACAAAAGAAACGGCTATTGACAAATTTAAGGAATACGACCGGGTGGTAATGCCAGTTGTAAATAATGACAATGTATTACTGGGTGTAATTACCATAGATGATGTAATGGATATTGCTGAACAAAAGAACACGGCTGAAATTCAGAAATTCGGTGGTGTGGAAGAGTTGGATTATCCGTATGTGAAAACGCCTTTTTTCTCTTTGATAAAAAAGCGGGCAGGATGGCTTGTTATCTTATTCCTGGGTGAAATGTTTACAGCAACAGCAATGGGTTATTTTGATAATGAGATTTCAAAAGCTGTGGTACTCGCTTTGTTTATTCCGCTAATCATTTCAAGTGGCGGTAATAGTGGATCACAGGCTGCTACACTTGTTATTCGGGCAATGGCATTAAAAGAACTTACCGTTAAGGATTGGTGGTTTGTAATGCGAAGGGAAATATTTTCAGGCTTATCGCTTGGAGTAATATTAGGCAGTATCGGATTTCTACGAATCCTGATTTGGCAAAACCTGCATTGGTACGACTATGGCGAACATTGGCTACTTGTAGCCATTACTATTTTCCTTTCACTCATTGGAATTGTAATGTGGGGAACGCTTAGCGGTTCTATGATCCCGATTGTCTTAAAAAAAGTAAAGATAGACCCTGCAACATCTTCTGCTCCTTTTGTAGCGACACTCGTAGATGTAACTGGTCTGGTTATCTATTTTAGTATTGCAGCAGTTGTTTTAAAGGGAACATTACTATAATCAACGACTTGAAAAACAGCGCATTTTTCCCGAAAAACGTTGATTTATGCTGTTTTTTTTAAGCCCAACACCTTTCTAATAAAATTCTAATTTTTTTCTGTTAGTCCTCTAACAGCTCCCCTGAAATAACCTGGGCACTTTTGCACTATAAAAACACAGATAAATCCTTCGATTTTGGCATTAGCCATTTTAGAAATCAAGTCAACTACAAAAAGAATTATAAATGGAAATGACTACGACAACATTCAATACGAGTTTAAGGAGAGCCTTGTTTATTCCTTTGATCTCGCTGGTAATATTTGGCTGTAATAGCAAAGACGGGGAAGAAAAATCCGAAAGTTTCACTGTTAGTGGTGATACGATCACCGTGAATGAACAGGCAAAAGTGAAAGCACAGCTTAAGACTATCACCGTTAAGAGCGAAGAGTACCGCTTGGAGTTAATATCAGCCGGTACGGTAAAGGCTATTCCAAATCTGTATGCAGAAATTGCTCCTCCCTTCTCAGGTCGTGTAACTGCCGTTCACCTTCGGTTGGGTCTTAAAACAAAAGCTGGTACGCCATTATTTGAAATGACTTCTCCCGATTTTACAGATGCACAAAAATTGTTTTTTCAAGCAAAATCAGAATATCAGAATGCAGGACTTACGTTAAAACGCCAGCAAGATCTGAAGGCAAATGGTGTGGGATCTGAAAAGGATGTGGAAGAGGCAGAAACAAATTACGAGGTTAAACAAAAAGAGTATCAGAATGCGTTAGCATCGCTTAAAATATTTAATGTGGATGTTAACAAGTTGGTATTTGGTCAACCGCTTGTAGTAAGATCGCCTATTGCGGGCGAAGTGATCGCAAATGAGGTGGTAATGGGACAGTACATTAAGTCAGACGATCCTCCACGAGCAAAGGTAGCCGAATTGAGCAAAGTATGGGTAGTGGGCATGGTTAAAGAAAAGGACTTGCGATTTATTCGCAAGTTGGATGGTGCTGAGATTGCTATCGCTGCATTCCCTGACAGAAAGATAAAAGGCAAGATTTATCATATTGATGAAATTGTCAACGAAGATACCCGTAGTGTACAGGTATTGATTGAATGCGAGAATACAGACCATACACTCAAACCTGGTATGTACGTGATGGTAAGATTTATTGAAAGACCTACCGATGCCATTTTCGTTCCTGAAAAATCACTTCTCCAGTATAACGACAAAAGCTATGTGCTATTACAGGTAAGCAAGGATAAGTATGTAAAACGCTTTGTGGAAACAGGGGTAACAGATACAGGTAAAGTACAAATCCTTACGGGCTTAACAAATGGTGACGTTGTGGTTGGTGAAGGGGCATTTTACCTGTTAGACGCTAAATAATTCAAATGATCATTTTAAAAGATATTGGGAGTGAAAAATATATTCAACAATACCATTGCTAAACGTTGGCTTGTTCTGGCCCTGTTTATCCTATTAACAATTTTCGGGTACTACTCATGGACGCAACTTTCCATTGAAGCCTATCCAGACATTGGCGACGTTACTTCTCAGGTGGTAACGCAGGTTCCGGGCCTCGCTGCCGAAGAAGTAGAGCAGCAAATAACTATTCCTATTGAACGTGCTATTAATGGCTTGCCCGGTATGCACGTCATGCGCAGCAAAAGCACGTTTGGGCTTTCTATGGTCACTATCGTTTTTGAGGATGGTACGGATGACTATTTTGCAAGAACACGCATTCAGGAACGCTTGTCTGACCTGGAATTACCCTATGGAGCTTCGCCCGGCCTCGATCCGCTCACTTCGCCAACGGGTGAAATATTCAGGTATGTAATAGAAAGTAAATCGCATGATTTACGGGAGCTGACCGATTTACAGAATTTTGTGATCATCCCTCGTATCAAGCAAGTGCCGGGTGTAGCTGATGTAACGAATTTCGGCGGCATCACCACACAGTTCCAAATAGAGCTTGACCCTCGCAAGCTGGAGCAATATAATATCTCTCTGAATGATGTAGTAAGCAAAGTGGGAGCCAACAATACCAATGCAGGCGGAAGTGTGATGAACCGGGGTGATCAGGCTTATGTAGTAAGGGGCATTGGATTGGTTAGAACACTGGACGACATTGGAAAGATCGTTGTGAAATCGGTGAACGGTGCGCCTATTTTCATGAATGACATCGGGAAGATCAAATACGGCAACTTGGAGAGAAAGGGAGCTTTGGGATATTCCGATAAACGTGGTGCGAATTACTCGGATAACATAGAGGGTATCGTCCTGCTACTGAAGCGTCAAAACCCATCGGTTGTATTAAAGGGAGTTAATGAAGCGGTGGATGAACTGAATAAAAGTGTACTGCCGGATGGTATAAAAATCCATCCGTTTTTAGACCGTACCAATTTAGTAGATACCACCCTGCATACAGTGTCCAAAACGTTGCTGGAAGGAATGGGCTTGGTCATTATCGTACTCATTATATTTCTTGGAAGTTGGAGGGGTGCATTGCTGGTCGCTATTACAGTTCCTATCTCGCTGCTGACGGCTTTTATACTCATGCACTTTACTAATATACCCGCCAACCTTTTGTCATTGGGTGCTATTGATTTTGGAATTATAGTAGATGGCGCTATTGTAATGATGGAAGCTGTATTGAAGAAAAGGGAGGAAAACGAAAAAGAAGAAATGACAGAAACAGGTGTGGCATCAATTGTAAAACAGATGGCACGCCCAATATTTTTTGCAACGATAATAATCATAACAGCTTACCTCCCTTTGTTTGCATTTGAACGGGTAGAAAAAAAGCTGTTCACCCCAATGGCATTTACTGTGGGTTACGCATTGCTTGGTGCTTTATTGGTGGCTTTGTTCCTTATTCCCGGACTGGCGTATGCCGTTTATCGCAAACCTCAAAAAGTGTATCATAATAAGTGGCTGGAAAAGCTCACAACACTTTATCACAGTCGTGTAGGGAAGTTGCTTAAAAAGCCCAAACAGGTGTTTCTACCCCTAATCGTAATATTTTCCGGTGCGGTTGTACTGACTTTCACAGTGGGTAAAGATTTTCTTCCACCATTGGATGAAGGATCTATTTGGTTGCAGGTGTCGCTACCTCCAGGTATCACCGTTGAAAAATCCAAAGAGATGAGTGATACGTTACGTGCCCGCACGCTGAAGTACCCTGAAGTGACCTATGTAATGGTACAGGCAGGACGCAATGATGATGGAACAGATGCCTGGACACCTTCACACTTTGAATGCAGTGTCGGGCTGCTCCCCTATAGTAAATGGAAAGGTGGTAAAACAAAAGCTGATCTCATTAATGAATTGGCTGCGGAATATGCTCAGATGCCGGGTTATAATGTAGCCTTTTCCCAACCTATGATTGATGGTGTAATGGATAAAATTGCAGGAGCGCACAGCGAACTTGTAGTTAAGATATATGGTGAGGATTTTAAAGAAACCCGCAGGATTGCCGAAGAAGTCCTTACCACGCTAAGAAAAGTAAAAGGTGCCGTTGACTTGGCGATTGACCAGGAGCCGCCGCTGCCACAGCTTCAGATCACTGCCGACCGCAGTAAAATTGCTCAATACGGCTTAAACGTTTCCGATGTGTCAGACCTCATAGAAACGGCTATTGGTGGTAAAGCTATCTCTCAGATATTTCAGGGAGTGAAAGTGTACGATATTATTTGTCGGTATAACGAAGACAGCCGAAATACGCCTGAGAAAATAGGAAGCCTGATGCTCACAAGCGAATCAGGCGCAAAAATTCCACTCTCACAGGTTGCCGAAGTAAAACTAAACACCGGAGAAAGTACTATCGCCAGAGAAATGAACAAAAGACACTTGACTGTGCGGTTGAACCTTCGTGGTAACGACCTTACCTCATTCTTGAAAGAAGCAGAGAGTAAAATTGAAACAGATGTAAAATACGATCATGATAAATTCAAAATTAAATGGGGCGGTCAGTTTGAAAATCAGAACAGGGCCTACCGCCACCTGTCGGTGATCGTTCCGATGGCGCTTGCCATCATGTTTATTCTCCTTTATAGTGCATTTGGCAGCTTCCCACAAGCAGGCTTATTAATGAGCGTGGTTCCCCTTGCGTTATTCGGTGGGATGCTTGCTTTAAACCTCAGAGGCATGACGCTTAATGTGTCGTCGGCTGTGGGTTTCATCGCCCTTTTCGGCGTAGCTATTCAAAATGGTGTGCTGATGATCTCTCAATTTAATATGCTGCGAAAAAAGGGGTATGCGCTTGAAGAAGCGGTATGGGAGGGATCAAAGCAACGGTTCAGACCAGTGTTGATGACCGCTATTGTTGCAATACTTGGCCTTCTGCCTGCATCGTTGGCAACTGGCATTGGCTCTGACGTACAAAGGCCACTGGCTACCGTGATCGTGTACGGTCTGCTCTTCGCTACTGCTATCACTTTATACGCATTGCCCTCCCTGTACTACCTATTGGAAAAAGGGAACGTGATAAAAAGCAACAATCAGGAGGTTCATTCATAAAAAAGAAACAATGTTACGGAAGCAAATACATAGTAAATACCTTTTAATCCCCTGCTTGATGCTGTTGGCTGTTGGTGTGGCAAAAGGTCAATCAGATACTACATTTCAAAAGAAACCTGTATTATACCGGGAGTTTATAGAAACGGTAGGGAAAAATAATGTTGCATACGCAGCAGAGAAATTCAGCGTAAACATTTCTGAGGCCAATATAGAAAGTGCGAAAATATTTCCAGACCCGGAATTGAGCGCCGGTTGGTTTGATAACGGACAACGCAGGCTGAACATGGGGTATGGTTACAGTGCAGAACTCGGATGGACGCTGGAACTTGGCGGAAAACGAAAAGCAAGAATAAATCTTGCAAAAAGCGAAGCAGAACTCACCAAATTTCTTTTGCAGGATTATTTCAGGAATCTTCGTGCAGATGCCACTACCAGATACCTCGAAGCTATTCAGAATGAGCAACTGGTAAACGTTCAGCTAAACTCTTACGATGCCATGACCCAACTGGCTAAGTCAGATAGCATACGGGCTAAGTTAGGTTCCATTACCGAAGTAGATGCAAGGCAAAGTAAGCTGGAAGCAGGAACGATGCTGAACGATGTATTTCAAGCCATCGCAAACTGGAAAGCGTCTTTGAGTAACCTAACCTTGCTTATGGGTGCAAAGCAAAGTGATACGCTCACAGCAACTATCGGGGGTTTTGCGGCCTTTGATCGAAAATTTACATTGCCGGAACTTATCATCACCGCACAAAATAATCGCTCGGATCTTATGGCTGCTTTGCAAAACAAGGATGTTTCTAAAAAAATGTTGCAACTGGCAAAAGCTAACAGAGTGATTGATCTGGGCTTGACCGGAGGTATGACATACTCATCTTATGTACGCAATATCATAGCGCCTACGCCTTCTTTTACGCAGACCGGCGTGGGCATCAGCATCCCATTAAAATTCTCGAATAATCGTCAGGGTGAGCTGAAAGCGGCCTACTATACTACACTTCAATCTGAAGCTCAATACAGGCAGGTTGAGTTACAGGTGCAAACGGAGGTTACACAGGCTTATTTCAATTATCAGGCAGCACAGAACCAAGTGCAGCAGTTTAATACCGGCTTGCTTACTGAAGCAAAGATTATCCTGGATGGCAAAGTGTATAGCTACAGGCGTGGCGAAACCACTTTGCTGGAGGTGTTGAACGCACAGCGCACCTATAACGAAGTGCAGCAAAACTATTATCAAACGCTTTTCAACTACGCAGCAGCTTTGGTAGAACTCGAAAGAGCGGCTGGTATTTGGGATATTAATTTCTAAACGAAGGGAGCAATGAAAAAAATATTGAACATACTGTTTTCACTTGGTCTTGTTAGCACGTCCTGGGCACAAACTCCGCAGACTGCTGCTATTGATACAGGTGCAAACTTCAGGAACGAACTGTTAAGCCGTGGCAAAGTTTCATTTGGCATAACACAAGGTTTAAGTTTTTCAAGCCTTTACGGAAAAGATATTGGATATGTCTTTGCAGGAAATACTGCAGACTATGCAGTTGGCAATCATTTGGGGTTGATAGTGAATAATAAAATAAGCAAAAACTTCTGGCTGAAGCATGAGCTGTTTTATAACCGACGTGTTACAGGAGTGCAACTCTATGATAGTATCAACGGCCGGTATGATTCTAAGTTGAAATTGATTTATCTGGAATTACAACCTGCCAACACCACCTTTCATATCAAAGGTTTTCAGGTCTATGCAGGACCCTACATCAGCGCATTGCTTGATGCTCACATATCACGTAAAGATATTAATGGAAACTTATTCAATGACCACAACATTTTTGGTACGCCAGACAATAATGAAAGCGAAAGCAAATATCTGCAAAAATTTGATTTCGGTATCAACGCAGGCGTGGAATACCTACTACCAATAGGATTATCCATCGGAGCAAAATACACGCATGGGCTAACTGACATTTTCCAGTATGCCAATAGCTATACACTTGGTGATACTAAGAACGATAATATCAAAATATATAACAGAGGATTTATGATCTCAATAGGATTTGTATTCAAATAGATTGTTCACGAAATGCTTGCACAATGAAAAACCATATACTATACCTTGTGACGATAGCTTCTTGCGCCGGACTTAACTGCCTGGCGCAAGATTCGTTTTATCTGGAGGATGAAGATCACCGGACTTTTTACGGAGGTGTTATCCTGGGAACCAATTTCACGCAGGTTGATGGAGATAATTACAGGGGATACAAAAAGGTCGGTCTAAACGCTGGCGGTATTGTATATGTAAAGCTGGCAGAAAAATTAGCAGGCAGCATAGAAATACTCTATGTTCAAAAAGGCACGAGAGGCCATCAGGTGCAGGAATCGGGAGTACACGGCATTTATATAAAAAAGTATGTCAGTAGCCTGAATTATGCCGAAGTCCCCATACAGCTTAACTATTATGCCCGTCGCCAAAGTCATTTTGGCGGCGGGTTTTCATTTGCGCATTTAACCACTTCGTCAGAAGTGATTGAAACCAACACAGGGATCATAGACACGAAGGATTATCCATTCCGGAAGATTGATATCAACTTCATTCTTACGGGAAACCTGCATTTATACAAAGGACTTTTCCTGAACGCACGCTTTCAGTATTCCATACTGCCGGTCAGAACAAAAATTGTAAATGGCTTTGGTCGCCCGGAGCAATTTAACAATGTACTTGCCCTACGGCTAATGTACCTTTTTTAACGATAAAACATCCGCTAATATGAAAACTACAGCAAGCCTACTTCTACTATTCTTCCGCTCTTGCCTTCCCTGCAAGGGTCAGATGTATTACGAAGATAATCCCCGCTTATTTAAAGGGCTGTTAACCGTCGGGCTGAATGGTTCGCAAATTGACGGTGACGGCCCTGCGGGTTATCATTCCTGGGGATTTACGGGCGGTATAGGCACAGCCGTACAATGGCATAAGAACATATCAACCAGTCTTGAATTGCTTTACTCGCAGAGAGGTTCCATTCAGAAAGGTGAAATGAAAAACGGAGCCGTGGAGAGGTTTAAGATCAATACAGATTATATCGAGATGCCTGTGTGTTTCAATGTAAATGACAACAAGGCACTCACAGCGGGTATTGGCATCAGCCCTGCTGTATTAATAAACTACCGGATAAACTACCAATTGACCGATGCTTCCACTGGAGCGGTCAGTATAACGCCTTCCCCATGTCTTGCAATCCCAATGAAAGAGTACGATGTAAGCGGCTTGATAAAAATGCAATTCAAATGCTTTCGCTCATTGAGTATTGGTGCTAAGTATCAGTATTCCCTGATAAGCCTGCGACCTCCGTGCGAAGGCGATACAAGAGCCAACGGGCAATACCATAACGTAATCACCTTTTATTTACAATATAAAATATAGTGCACATGAAAAAGGCAAACTATGCGGACAAATCTTTGGTTGTAGATATTCTCGCAAAATCGTTCGACAGCAATCTGAGCGTTAACTACATCATTCAGCAAGACAGTAACCGAAAACAACGGATAAAGGCTTTGATGGATTATTCTTTTGAGGTATGCTACCTGTTCGGTGAGGTTTTTCTCTCCGACGATGACAAAGCCTGCGCTCTTATTGTATATCCTGACAAGAAAAAAACTACTCTAAAATCAATTTCCTTAGATCTCAAATTGATATTCCGATGTGTGGGCATCGGCAATATTATGAAAACACTTAAAAGAGAGAAGCTGATAAACAGCGTTCATTCTAAAGCACCATTCAGTTATTTATGGTTTATCGGTGTTGCGCCGGAAGATCAGAATAAGGGGGCTGGCAGCAAGCTGCTCCAGTCATTGCTTGATTACAGCGATCAGCAGAACCGTCCCGTTTACCTTGAAACGTCAACGGTCAGAAACCTGCCGTGGTATGATAAGTTCGGCTTTCAGTCCTATCACGAAGCAGAACTGACTTATCATCTTTATTTCTTCAGAAGAGCGGTTAAAAATCAGTAGTAAATGTTAGTGTTTGGGACACAGATGCACATTGTCACATTAGCTTTTGTGAGCATAGAAATTGTTTTCTTTTTCTATCTGGTCATTTTTAAATTATCCCGACCGGGTGATAAGACAACAGTCCTAAACATTATTCTTTTGTTTTTATTAATCACGTATAACGTGACTGGCGGTTTGCTCCCTGATCCTAAATTACCAGGTTCTTTTTTTATACAGAAGATAATTGCATACGCTACCGGATTCATTACGCCCTGTTATTTTCCTTATTATGTGTATAAAGTATTCGGTCTTACGAAATTGAAATTTCATGCTTACCGGGGCGTGTATTTCTTCCTGATTGTGCCTTATCTGATATTCGTTTTTATTTTTTGGATTTCAAACGATCTACGGGTCGCTCAAAATCTCCTGCTCATTCCGGTACTCTATGCAATTTGGGTCATTGTTTCTTTGTTTAAAGCCATTCGCTACAAGTATAATAATAACTTCAGTAGCCTTGAAGCAAGACAGGAGATGATCGTATTATTATTCAGTCTGACGCCCTGGATTGGTTTACCGATTATTGACTACTTTAAATTCGGACAGGCAATTGAAGCATCTATTACCAATATCGGCTTCCTGCTGTTGTTCGGCTTACAGGTGCATAGGAATGTAACACAGCTACGGATAGAACATGGAAAGCTGCTTGAATCGGAGCAACGCTTAAGAAGTTGGAATGCCGATTTGCAGGATGAAGTGAATAAACGCACCAAAGAACTGGAAAAGATCAATGAACAGAAGACCAACAACTTTATCAATCTTGTTCATGAAACGAAAACACCGCTAACCCTTATTAAAAATTATCTGGACGAATACATATCCAAATATGGTTCTGTTCAGGAATTGGACGTAATAAAAGGCGGCGTGGATAAACTAACTGCCGATGTAATAAACCTTTTCGACATAGAACGTTTTACAAAGGGGATTGATACCTATAAACACACCCGTATTTCGGATTTCAGTGCTATACTGAGCAGCAGCCTTCCCCTGTTCCAGCATTATTGTTACATGCAGCAGATTACCTGCTTTGTTGACATAGAGGATGAACTGCTGATAAAAGCTGACCCTAATGCGATCAATCGTATTGTAAACAACATCATTGAAAACGCCATAAAGTTTACAGATGAAGGTGGTCAGATAGTTATATCCCTAAAGAATCAGGAAGATAAAATCGTATTTGTTGTTAAGGATACCGGCGAAGGAATACCCACGGAATTGCAAAAGAAAATATTCGAACCTTATTATCAGATCGGGCATAAAAATACGGGGCTTCAGGGCATGGGCTTAGGCTTGCCTATTGTGAAAAAAGTAGTGGACGGGCTTGGCGGAAGTATTGCTATCCAGAGCCAGCCGGAGATAGCTTCGGGCACAGCGGTTACGATCACCCTGCCACAATATACAGTAGGCGGCAATGAAGAAATTGCTAAATCAGGTACAGGCATCAGTAAGCTCAATTACGAATACAGTTATGATACCATTAACGACAGTGAATTTAAGGCGGGCAGGCGCACGTTGCTTTTAATTGAAGATAATATTACGATGATCAATTTCCTGCTTCAGAAATTGAGCGTAGTTTACAATGTATTTTGCGCAAGAAATGGCGTAGAGGCTTTGAAAAAGCTCCATGAGATAACGGTCATTCCCGATCTCATTCTTTCTGATGTGATGATGGACAAAATGGATGGTTTTGCTTTCGCCCGGAAACTTGCTGAACAGGAAAGGTATTCCCATATTCCCCTAATTTTCCTAACGGCAAAATCAACACAGGTTGACAAACTCAAAGGGCTGAAATTAGGCGCAATGGACTTTATTTCAAAACCTTTCTCCTTTGAAGAATTGAGCCAAAAGATTGAAACCCTTTTGGATAACATCAGTAAGCAACAAAAGGCTATTTTAAGCACTTCTATTGCGCACCTGCAAACGTTAAAGAACCTGGAAACTGATGGGCCTCCTGCTTCCAGTCCATCAAAATTTGAGGAAAATTGTAAGCTACTCCAGTTTACCGCCAGGGAAATCGAGATTGCCCGCCTGATCGTCAAAGGGAGGACCTATAAAATGATTGCCAAAGATCTGTTCATCTCTGAAAAAACCGTTACCAAACACATCCAAAATCTGTTTGAGAAAGCTGAGGTCAGGAATAAGATTCAACTCATCAATAAGCTGAACAAGTAGCTACAAGCCATTGATTTACTACTATTTGAGTAGGGAAATAGTAGGAATTACGTATAGTTTCAAGGGTGGTACGGGGCTACATTTGTGGTGCAAATGTTTGCCATATAAAAGGGAGGGCTTATGTGTGGAGGTTATGTACTTGAATGGCTGGACACTTTGATTTCCGTCACTCTGAATCCCGTAAAATCGGAGGTTGGCTCAATGCTGCCAGAAGACATCAACAAATTGCAGAATTTGATTATGCAGGAAAAGGACAAAGTTCAGTCCGCTATCAAATTCACGGTATTCAATCTGAATGACGAAACAGCAATAAAGTGCGCCATAAAAAACTATCATTCCAGCCTTGTCAGTTTGCTTGACCAGGCGCTGGAAAACAAAGTTCAGGTTACGGAAAACGCAATATCCATACCTGTACTGGATAATGTTATTTCGTGTGTGGAGGAATTGCTTTTTTTGATAGAAAGGCGTTTTACCAGCTATCTGGGCATTGATGAACGTGTACCGGCTACCTATTTTGACCTGCTCAAAAAAGAGTTGTTAAAAAGGCTGCCACGGGCCGCAAAAAAACACGGGGAACAGCATTCATTAACTACGGTACTGGATATGGTCGTTCGGGAAACTGAAGCGTTATTAAACCTGCCTACAGATAAGCACAAGCATACTTTCAGGGAAATGTTCTATCTGAAAGATCTTTGTCTGGAGCTGGAATTTCTGGAATATAGTGATGAAGCAACGCTTTACACAACGCTGGATGAGGTGCTGATCCGTATGAACTTTAACAGCAAGACGTACATCTATAACCTTACGCAAAGAATAGCAGCACACATTAACAGCGTGGAACAACCTTCTGAACGAATGGAGCGTTTGCTGTTTGACCTGAAATCATTTAAACAACTTCATAAAAAGCCGGGGACGATTTTTCTAACACAAAATGCCGTTCTGCACAAGCAGGTGGACAATTGGTTTTCTCAGGAAATATTTTACCTCGAAAAAAGAATACATTATGCCATTGTTCCATTGAAGGGTGGTGAACAGAAGACAGCGCCGAAAGATAAGGAAAAAGAGAAATTGCTTTCAATACTCTCAGTTGATCAAATGGCGCTGATATTGAGGGCGGCAGATGATTTAAGAATCGTAATGGCCCGCTCTCTGAATAGTGTATTTAAAAATATCGTTCCATTTTTGTCAACACCTTATCAGGAAAATATCTCTTACGACAGCATGAGAAGCAAATCCTATTCAGCAGAATCAAGGGATAAGGAAATAGTAACGGAAACTTTGCAACAAATGATTAAGAAGATCAATGAATATTGATAATACCCGCTTGATCAAAGAATACAGGAAAACGGAATATTTAACGCTGACTATCCAATTTCCAGCCTGTATCAAAATGATCGAGGCGGGCACGTTGTGTTTCTGTTTTGGAAAGGTCACGCTTCATGAGTTTGGCAAAAGGTGTCACGTTTTTATAAACGACAGTATATTCCACCGTTGCACTCTTGTTATCCTCCTGCAATTGAACGCCTGTCACTTCTCCTAAGTCCATATCAGCAACTTTTACCACCTGCACATTATCGTATTTCTTGTCTATGCGAATGAGGTAAGGTTTTGCTTTCTCTGTAAAATGGACGATGGGTTGTCCTGCATCTTTTAGCTTTTGCGTTTTATCTACTGTTACCCATCCTTCTCCCTCCAGCCCTGCATCGAGCAGTTTTTTAGCACTTGCAGGGTCGGTCATATTAATTTCATACTCGTACACTTTCGGGTAATTATTGGCTGCACGTATAACTGATGCAGCTTCTTCCTTTTCCAACTTGGTTTGACTACAGGAGGCTAGGAGAAAGATGGCAATTCCTAATACACTTACAGTTTTCATAACGCTTCTTTTTAGTTTTTCACAATAGTCATTCAAAATTTCCGAATACTAATTTAAAAAAAATAATCGGTTTGCAGAAGTCTGTATGCCTGATTATCAAGGGGTACAAGGGGTACAACTTGGAGTACAAGATAAAGTTGGACTTGAAATGCCTTCCCAGTGTTTGTTTTTTTGCTAACGAAACCAATGGAAACAACTGGTTCTTAAAGAGTCGGATTGAAAAGTGTTAAACGAAAAAAGTAAGCGTATGTTAAAGAACATTTCATGGAGTGACTACATTATTGCAGTTGCCATACTATTAGCCATTTACTACCTGTTTGTGGGTGTAAAGTATTTTTCTGCTGAAATCAAGGATCTGCTGTCGGGGAAGCGCAAACCGAAACTCAGAACAGTATCTTCTGATAACAACGGCATGTCTGATCTTGATGATGAATCAGGCCAGCAAGAAATGGTCGGCTTTGAAAAAACAACGGACGATGAGTTTACAGAAGTGGAACATCTCATTGAACGTCTGAAGGCTGTTGTTGCTGACGCTTCCCGCAGAAAGTTAATCCCGCAGGAATTTAAACAATATCTGAGTATGGTACTGAAGGAATATCCTTCCGTGCGATACTCGCCTATTCGGTCGTCAGTCAACGAACTGATTGTATCTGAGTGTCAAAAATATGGTGCTGTTACACTCAAAGAGGATGAGGTGGAACTGTTGTGGAAAGAAGCAGTGTAGCAGCCCATTAGCGGAGCGTGTTTCCCTGTCCCTCCTGGTGCGTAAGGGCAAAGTGTGGTAGGAATAACAGGTTGTGTGACGGCGAAGCCGCTCCGTTTTTTTAAAAGAGTTGATTTCAAATTTTAATAAACGTGTGTTATGGAAATGTGCAGCAGGAAAACAAAAGGAAATAACCGCAAAAGGGTTATCATGATCTGTGTCGCTCTGGCACTATTGGCTATCCACTACGGGGCATTCGCTCAGGATGGCATTCAGGGTATCAACGAAGCCAATACTAAAGTACGCAGCTACTTCTCCGCAGGAACGAACCTTATGTACGCGGTGGGTGCATTGCTGGGTCTGATTGGTGCAGTGAAGGTTTACCAGAAATGGAATGCCGGTGATCAGGACACTGGAAAAGTCGCAGCCGCCTGGTTTGGTAGCTGCATTTTTCTGGTAGTGGTTGCAACCGTTATTCAATCCTTCTTCGGTGTTTAAAAATCAGGAAGTATGCAAAGTGTGCTAACAGAAAAGTTGTGGGCGTATATCGTCCACAACAATCCTGACCTCATGATCAGCTTGCAGGAGGACTATTCAGTCACCCGTTATCTGGAAGAAAAGGTGAATGCTGTATTGCCGATGGTTGAGCAGCTTCTTCTTGAAGGAAAGCCACCCTATATCATCGAAGAACTATGCCTCAATGCAATGACGGTCGAATTACAGCCATCCCGCTACCAGTACATACGCTCGGTTATAGAAGAAGATTTTAATGGGGACTACGAGCGGATGAAGGAAAACGGAACACTCACCTACGAAGTGGTAAATCTCATCGAAACATGCAAAGGCATTTTTAGTGATTTTGATTTTAACGGTGAAAACGAAACAAACAGGCATTTGAGATATGCCATTATAGGACAGGTGCATGATTACCTGGCCTGAGCCAATAGAAAAGTGAAGAAAGAAAATGTGTGATTATGGCTTACAATGTTTCCCAAAAGCTGCATGATAACCTTCGTGCTATCCGTACAGCGTTGGATTATCAGAACGGTCGTCCGCTTACTGCGGAAGATGTCGCCAGCCTGAAAAAATATGCAGGTTTTGGCGGCATCAAGGCCGTTTTATATCCTTATGGATCACCGGAAGATTGGCAGGCTAATGGTGCTACAAAAGAGGATTTGAAGCATCATGCTGAAATGATGCAATTACACAACCTGCTCAAAGAAAACTATCCTGAAACAGCTTACAAGGAAATCATTGCTTCATTACGCAATAGTGTTCTCACCGCATTTTATACACCGGAGGTAGTGCCCCAAACCCTTTACAGCGTACTCGCAGCACAGGGCATTCAGCCTAAAAGATTGTATGAACCATCAGCCGGTTCAGGTGTGTTCATCAGCGAAGCGGTTACAACGTTCCCTGAACTGGAACAGGTTACCGCTGTGGAAAAGGACAGGCTTTCCGGATTAGTGTTGTCTGCCATCAACAGTACACTTCCGGTAAAAACAGCGACGCATATTACGGGTTTTGAAGAAGCACCTGTAAAAGATAATGGCACTTATGACCTGGTGGTGAGCAATATTCCTTTTGGGAATTTTTCGGTATATGATGAAGCCTTTCCCAATAAAGAAATATCAGGTAAAATACACAATTATTTTTTCGCCAAAGGTCTTGACAAACTGGCTGAAGGTGGTTTGATGGCTTTCATTACAACAGATGCTTTTCTGAACAGTCCATCTAATCATACGGCAAGAGAATACCTGTTTCACCGGGCAGATTTTGTGAGCCTTGCGGTGATGCCTGATAACCTTATGAAAGATACCGGCAATACCGAAGCACCGAATCACTTGTTGATTGTTCAAAAGAATACGGGGAAGGAAAAGATAAGCTGGGAAGAAGATTGGCTGAATGAAGTAAGAGAAAGAGAAAATGAATTTGGTCGCTTTCCCTATAACTATTTTATCTCCACTCACGATCACGATGTGGTCATGGGCAATGTTCGTAAGCCAGGCAAAAACCAATACGGCAGAGCTTCAGAAGTGGTTTGGCAGGATGGTGACATCAACCAGATCAGGGAAAGCCTTCATGCCAGTCTGATCAATCAATTTCAAAATCGCTTTAATACAGAATTATATCAGAAGGCGCAAACGGTACTATTACCTATTCCTGAAAATGAGGGTAAAAAACTCACCTACCTGCCGATGCCGGAAAACACAACGGAAAGCACTTCGGTACAATTGGGATTGTTTGATACAGCCCCGGCAGAGCAGATCAACCGGGCAATGGCATATATCAATCCGCTCGATGAAACAGTTGTGCAAAAAGCATCAGCACGCATCATCGGCACTATACGCACAACCGATAAGCCCAGTCATGAGAATGTTGTATTGCTTACAGCAAAACAGCACAAAAGCAATCGTTTTCTATATAAGCTGTATTCTAATGTCAAAGAAGTAGATCATCTGTCCGCAAACTGGATGGATGCCCGTTTATTGGGTCATGAGCTGACGGGTATTTCCAATTATCTTAAACAGTTTGACCACAGTTTCAGGTATGAGGGCGACCAAACGCTGGAAGGCTTTTTTCGGTTTGAACAAAAAGTGCCGCTTCCTTTTATCGGGCTAAAGCGTTACTACCAAGAAGGGACGCTGGTGGTACACATGGGTAGTGTCGGCACAATTGGCAATCCCGATCCCGAATACAAGCAAGCCGTATTCCAGCCCCTGGGTCTTCAGGGAAATATTCATTTCTATGAAAACTATGCGGCACTTCGTGATGCTTATCTCGAATTAGCAGCCAAAGAAGTATCAGGTGAAACAATCAGCAATGCAGACAGGGATCAGCTCAACAGCAAGTACGAACATTTTGTTGTTGAGTATGGCCTTTTAAACAGCCCTGATAACCGCAGGCGTATTCTGGAAGATACCGCGTTCGGGGTTATTGCATTGTCATCGCTCGAACGCAGAGAGGGCGAACGGTTTGTCAAAGCAGATATATTAACTCATTCCATTCATCAGGTTAAGGAGCGGTTTATAACAGATGATCCCATTGAAGCCCTTGCTCATAGCCTAAACGATACAGGAAAGGTAGATACAGGCTTCATCAGTGCAGCAATGGGGTTAGATGAAAACGAAGTCATCAATCGCCTCGGTAATCATGTGTACATGAATCCTGCCAGCAATGAATGGGAAACAGCAGACCAGTATTTGAGCGGTAATGTAGTTGAAAAGCTGCATCAGGCAGATCACTTGTACGGTCAGTTCCCGGATAACCTGCACTATAAAAGAAGTGCGGAAGCTATTGCAAAGGTGCAGCCGGAGCGTATTCCGTTTGAATTACTGGATTTTAATTTAGGAGAACGCTGGATACCTAATTCATACTACGAGCGATTTGCTACATCGCTGTTCGAGCTGGACACTACCATTAATTATTTTCCGTCGCTGGATGCCTTTAAGGTAAACACCGGAATGAATATCAAAGTGTCGAGGGAGTTCGCTGTTACACCTAAAAGCGGACGCACCACTTACGGATACACTTTGCTGGAACATGCACTGGAGAATACAACTCCTTTCTTTACTTATGAAGTGAAAGGGCCTAACAATACAACCATCAGGGTCCCCGATAATGAAGCCATACAACTTGCTCACCAAAAGATCGAGCAGATAAGGAGTGGTTTCATCAACTGGCTGAATGAAATACCGGATGATGAGAAAAAGAACTTAGAAAACCTGTACAATGATACGTTCAACTGCTATGTATTACGGGAGTTCAACGGCAACCACCTCAATTTTCCCGGATTAGATAAAAAAGCATTGGGCATTGAGGATTTATACAGCTCACAAAAGAATGCAGCCTGGCGAATCATACAGAACCGTGGAGCATTGGTTGATCACGAGGTAGGATTGGGCAAAACACTTACTATGATCGTCTCCGCACAGGAGATGAAAAGATTAGGTATCGTGCATAAGCCTATGATTGTTGCATTAAAGGCTAACGTCAACCAGATAGCAGAAACCTATAAAAAAGCCTATCCTAAAGCACGCATATTGTTTCCGGGGCAAAATGATTTTACACCCGCTCAACGGTTGCGACTTTTCCATGAAATAAAAAACAACAATTGGGATTGCATCATACTTACACATGACCAATTCGGAAAGATACCACAGTCGCCGGAGATACAAAGAGAGATATTTCAAACAGAACTGGACAATGTAGAGCGTGACCTGGAAACTGTCAAAGATCTTGGCGGTGACATCTCTAAGAAGATGCTCAAAGGGTTGGAGATACGGAAAAACAACCTTGAGGGAAAACTAAAATCAATCCTGAAAGACATCGAGGAAAAGAAAGACACAGGTATCAATTTCAAAGAAATGGGTATTGATCACTTGTTTGTGGACGAATCGCATAAATACAAAAATCTCACTTTCACTACCCGTCATAATAGGGTCGCTGGTTTGGGCAATACAGAAGGTAGTCAGAAAGCACTCAATATGCTGTTCGCAGTACGTGAGCTGCAAAGCCGGTTTAACAGTGACCTATGTGTAACCTTCCTTTCCGGTACGCCCATATCCAACAGCCTTACAGAAATGTATTTGTTGTTTAAATACCTGCGTCCGAAAGAAATGGAACGCCAGCACATTGAAAATTTTGATGGTTGGGCTGCTGTATTTGCACGTAAAACAACAGACTTTGAATTTTCAGTAACCAATGAGATCATTGCCAAAGAACGCTTCAGGCATTTTATTAAAGTACCGGAGCTGGCTTTGTTCTATAACGAGATCACCGATTACAAAACAGCAAAACATATAAACCTTGACAAGCCGGAGTTGAGTGAAACGCTGGTGAACATAAAGCCAACACCTGAACAAAGTGAGTTCATTAAAAACCTGATGCAATTCGCTAAAACAGGGAATGGTGAATTGATTGGTCGTGGCAGGTTGACGCCAGAGGAAGACAAAGGCAGAATGCTGATCGCAACCAACTACGCTAAGAAAATGTCGGCGGATATGCGATTGATCAACGAGTGGAAGTATAGTGATCATCCCGATAACAAAGTAAATGTCAGTGCCCGGAAGATTGCAGATATCTATAAAGAAACTACTGAGCATAAGGGTACGCAAATAGTCTTCTCAGACATTGGTACACCCAAACCTGTTGAATTTAATATCTACGATGCAGTTAAAGAAAAACTGATCAGGGATTTTAATATTCCCGAACGGGAAATCACTTTTATTCATGACTGGACAGATACAAAAAAGCCCGAACTGTTCCGTAAGATGAACAGAGGTGAGATACGCATTTTATTGGGTAGCACAGAGAAAGCCGGAACCGGCCTGAATGTGCAGCAACGTGTAGTGGCCATGCACCACCTTGATATTCCCTGGAAACCGTCAGAGTTGGAGCAACGCAATGGCCGTGGCGCACGCCAGGGCAATCTTATTGCCAAAGAATATTACGGCAACAAAGTGCAGAACTATATATACGCAGTAGAGCAGTCACTCGACAATTACAAATTCAACCTCCTAAAAAATAAGCAGACGTTCATTTCGCAAATGAAAAATTGTGAGTTGAACGTGCGAACTATTGATGAGGGTGCTATTGATGAAAAGAGCGGAATGAATTTTTCCGAATACATAGCCATTCTGTCCGGCGACACTTCATTATTGGAAAAATCCAAACTGGAAAAGAAGATAGCCGTAATGGAGAGCCTGAAAGTTTCTCACTTCAGGGAAATCGCACGCAATAAATACCAATTGGAAAATCTGCAAAACGAACAGGCATCCACCGTTAAAACGCTGGATAAACTTGCAGCAGATGAAAAAGTGTACAAGGGCGGCCTTCAACTGGATAAGGACGGTGTAAAAGTTAACCCTATCAAACTGGATACTATCAGTTCAACGGACAGTGAAGCCATTGGCAAACACATCATCAAGCTGTACCAGGACTGGAAGCCTGCTGTTGCAGATGAGCATACAGCGCAGATAGGTACACTCTACGGTTTCAGCCTGTATATCCGCAGGCAGCAGGAAGCCTATGAAGAAAGCGGAGTTTTTGAATACCGCTATTCCAATAGCTTTTATGCGCAGCGAAGCAGTGACGGTATTAAGTACACTTACAACAACGGGCTTCCGAATACCGACAATCCTAAGCTGGCAGCAAGACATTTCCTTAATGCGATTGACCGGGTGGAAAGCCTGAAAGAAAAGTATGAGAATACTTTAAACGAACTGAAAACAGAGATACCCAAACTGGAGCAGCTTACTACCAAACCATTTTTACAGGAAGCGGAATTACAACTAATGAAAAACGAACTGGCTAATCTGGAAAGGCAGATAGCCATCAAGATACAGGAAAACCAGTTGAAGCAGCAACAGGTAGCGCAAACCGAACCGGAAGAAGTTGTTGATACACCTGTCATTCAACTGTCCGAAAAAGTGAACGGGCATACCGTTCCAAAAGAAGTGATACTCGCTTCGCAGCAGGTAGCAGAACGTTCCCGTAGCAGGATGCGATTATAAAATAAATTAAAAGGGAATATTATGGCAAATAGTGTTTATCAAATTAACAAAGGAATTAACCAGAGCATCGAGTTTAAAGGCTTGAAGGCTCAATATATCTGGTATTTAGGCGGTGGTGTAGTGGCGCTGCTCATTGTCTTTGCCGCAATGTATATCATCGGTCTTCCTACTTACCTGTGCATAGGTATCATTCTGACCGCAGGAACATTCCTGGTTATGAAGATGTACGGCATGAGCAACAAATATGGCGAACATGGTTTGATGAAAGCCCTTGCCCGGAAGCAGGTTCCTAAGCTGATCAAGTCCAGGAGCAGAAAAATCTTTATGGGCATTAAAGACAAACAATCATGAAAAGAGAATTGCCAGAGTATAACATCGAAGGAACCGATTTTATCGTGGACGTTGCCAGCTTGCAACTCTGTGAGAAGGCAAACCCGGAGAACGTAATCCCCCTGTTTGACATGCGGGATGTTGGTGATGGATATGTATTTGATTACAGTCCTAAAGAGAAAAACATACCGAAGCTGTTCAGCGATGATATGGATATTACCGTCGTAAAGATACCGGAGCTGGTGCAGCTTGATCCCGTGGGGATGGCAAAGAAATACGGATACTCCATTCACGAGATACAGGGAAAAACGGATTTCGCTTTAATGGTAGATCAGCAGGCACTTGGAAGGAGGCTCATGGGGCAATTACCCACCGTGGATATAGCGGGTCACACTTTCTATGTAGATATAACAATGGGTATGCTGCGCCCTAAAGATGATTTCGCATCCAATGGCATCGTGTTCAGGCAGATTGACCATTACTACGATGATGACAAAGAGGCTTACGTGATACCGTACAATCCAAAGTCGCATGAGTTTCAGGAACTGGATTATGACAACATCGCCGCCATCCCGAAAGACCTTATCGTTATTTCCTTCCCACATGAAATAGCATTAGACCCGGTAGGCTTCAATAGAAAAGGAGGTTGGGACGAAACAGACGGGTTGAAGCAAAAGAACATCAAATCTCATTTCGAGGCGAAGATTATTGACTGGAAAGAAACCGGCATTGAACAAACCATAAAAGAGAATATAAAAAAACAGCAGCAAGCGAAACAAGCAGATGAAAGCCGGAAGACCGACAAACGGCAGCGCAGAGGCCCAAAGCTATGAGGTAACAATGCCATTAGTGCATTGAAGTGATAACAGGAAAAAAAAAGTGAGATGGAAAAAGTGTTGGATGATATTTTACCAATAATGGATGTGGAGCATGACTGCATCCTAAGTAAGCAGGGCGACGTGACGGTTGTCTTTAAAGCAGACCTGCCGGAAATCTTTTCGCTTTCCGATCAGGAATATGAAGCCTTCCACCAGGCATGGATAAAGGCAATCAAGTTGCTGCCCAAATACAGCGTCTTCCATAAGCAAGATTGGTTTTTGGATAGCAGCCATAAGCCAGACTTTACAAAGGAAGATACCAGCTTCCTCAGTCGGGCCAGTGAGCGGTTCTTTAACGAGCGTCCCTTCCTGTCGCATAGCTGCTACATCATGCTCACCAAAAAGCCTGAAGGACGAAAAACTGCCAGTTCCATGTTTTCAAGTCTCCTGCGCAAATCCATAGTGCCGGAAGAAACCTTAAAGCCGCAACTGTTGCAGGACTTTCTGGACAGTGCGGGTCAGTTCAAACGCATTATGGAAGATAGCGGCTTTGTGAAGCTGACCAGGCTTAGGGAAAAAGAGTTGTGGAGCCATACCCGTAAAATGGGTTTGATAGAGCAGTATTGCTATCTGTCAGAGCGAAACGATAATTTCTTGATGGCGGATATCAGCTTTGATGAAGGGATGCGCGTGGGCGATAAATATTGCCAGCTATATACTTTGGGTGATGCCGTAGATCTTCCTGCTCTGTGCGGGAGCCGTATCAATTACGATAAATACAGCACAGACAAAACAAAATTCAGCGTTGGCTTTGCTTCTACGTTAGGGCAGCTTCTGCCCTGCAATCATATCTACAATCAGTACCTCTTTATTGAAGATGCTCAAAAAACCATTCAAAAGCTGGAAAGCAAAAGGTTGAGGCTGCAATCTCTTTCGGCATACAGCCGGGAAAATTTAATTGCAAGGGATGCTACCAATGATTTCCTGAACGAAGCCATCGGCCAGCAACGGCTTCCGGTAAAATCGCATTTCAATGTACTGGTATGGACGGATAATACGGAAGAACTGAAGGACCTGAAAAATATGGTGTCCTCTGCATTGGCGCAGATGGACGCAGTAGCCAAACAAGAAACCGTTGGCGCTCCGCAGATATTCTGGGCGGGCATTCCTGGGAATGCGGCAGATTTTCCCATGAATGACACTTTTGATACGTTCGCAGAACAGGCAACCTGCTTCCTGAATCTGGAAACCGGTTATCGTTCTTCAGTAAGCCCCGTAGGTATTCGCATGGGTGACAGGCTCACCGGCAAACCTGTTCATGTGGACATCAGCGATGAGCCTATGAAAATGGGCATCTGCACCAACAGGAATAAATTTATACTTGGCCCCAGTGGTTCCGGTAAGAGTTTTTTTACCAACCACATGGTACGCAGCTATTATGAGCAGGGCACGCATATCGTGCTGGTGGACGTAGGGCACAGCTACAAAGGATTATGCGATATGGTGAATGGCTACTATTTCACCTATAGCGAAGACAATCCCATCCGCTTCAATCCCTTTTATATAGGCGAAGGCGACAGCCTTGATACCGAAAAAAAGGAAAGCATTAAAACCTTGCTCCTGGCATTATGGAAAAAAGATGACGAGGAATTTAAGCGCAGTGAATATGTAGCCCTGTCCAATGCTATCGGAGGGTATTACAGCTACCTGGAAAAGAATACAAAAGTATTTCCCTGTTTCAACAGCTTTTACGCTTTTCTGCGTGACGAGTACACGCAGGTGCTGGAAGGCGACCGGGTGAAAGAAAAGGATTTTGATATAGACAACTTCCTCTACGTGCTTCGCCCTTACTATGAAGGCGGCGAATTTGATTATCTCCTCAACGCAACGGAAAACCTGAACTTATTACAGGAACGGTTTATCGTATTCGAGCTGGACAACATCAAGGATCACCCGATTTTATTTCCCGTGGTAACGATCATCATCATGGAAGTCTTCATAAACAAAATGAGGAAGATGAAGGGCATCCGGAAAATGATATTGATTGAAGAAGCCTGGAAAGCTCTCATGAAAGAAGGCTTTGCCGAATACATAAAATACTTATTTAAGACCGTCAGAAAATTTTTCGGCGAAGCGATAGTGGTAACGCAGGAAGTGGAAGATATTATTTCTTCTCCGGTGGTAAAGCAGGCCATCATCAACAACAGCGATTGCAAGATACTGCTTGACCAAAGTAAATATCAGAACAAGTTTGACCAGATACAGGAATTGTTGGGGCTAACAGAAAAGGAAAAGGCTTTGGTGCTGTCCGTTAACAAATCCAACGACCCTACTAAAAAATACAAAGAAGTATTTATCAGCCTCGGCGGTATGCTAAGTAAAGTGTACCGTACAGAAGTAAGCCTGGAGGAATACCTCGCCTATACTACCGAGCAGACAGAAAAAGTAAAACTGATGGAATATGCTGCAAAGTTTGATGGCGACATACGCAAAGGCATTGCGGCAATGGCAGATGATATAAGAAATAAAAGCTAAACACCTAACCAATGAAACTGAATAAACTGATATATGACCTGCGCTTAGCCATTAAAATTATCCTGCATTTTGGGAGGCAGCACCATGCTACGCTCTCGATGATGGAAGGTATATATGTAAGACAGCCGCCACACAATGAAAAGATTGCTGGAGTGGATACCACCCTTACCATAAAGCCCTGTGGCAGCTTCTACCAGGTTACCCGAACAGAATATGTAAGTAGCACTCCTGAATCTGAAGAAACATGGTTGGCTACCTATGGATGGCATTCCAACGGCCACCTCATTGAAATAGGCGGAGATCGGTATTGCATTTTCGAGACAGTTTCAAAATCACTATATCTCGAAGCACTTACGGAGCAAGGCAAAACAACGATTGAATTATTTATTAAAAATCTATAAGGCATGAAAAAGATATGGTTCATCACAATGTTAGCTACCATGTTACTGGTGGTAGCACCTACGCAACAAAGCCACGCAGTGGTTTGGGTTGTAGTAAAAGCTGCCGTCAAAAAAGTGATCAAGGCAATTGATTTGCAAATTCAGCGATTGCAAAATAAAACGATCTGGCTGCAAAATGCTCAGAAAACCTTAGAGAACACTTTATCCAAATTAAAACTGGATGAGATTTCAGACTGGACGGAAAAGCAAAAAGAGCAATACCGGAAATACTATGAGGAACTGGCTAAAGTCAAATCCATTATATCCTACTACCAGCGCATCCGGGATATTACAAAGAAACAATTACGCCTTGTAGATGAATACAAACGCTCATGGTCGCTGATCCGGCAGGACAGTCATTTTACTGTAGAGGAAATTTTTTACATGGAAAAAGTGTACTCCGGCATTCTTGACGAAAGCCTGAAGAACATTGACCAGATCAACCTCATTATAAAATCCTTTACCACGAAAATGAGCGATGCCAAAAGGCTGGAACTGATAAACAATGCAGCCGACCAGGTAGATGCCAATTATTCGGATCTGGTGCAGTTCAACAGGCAAAACACTTTACTAAGTCTTCAACGTGCCAAAACTGAAACCGAAGTGCAGGCAGTAAAAAAATTATATGGGCTTCCTTAAATCAGTACGTATGAAAAAGATACTCTTATTTCTTTTGCTGTTCGTGTCGGCAATGGGCAGTCTGCAAGCACAAACATTTGCAGAGTGGTTTAATCAAAAACAGACACAGCGTAAATACCTGCTTCAGCAGATTGCAGCCCTTCAGGTATATATCGGTTATGCTAAAAAGGGCTACAACATAGCCAAAGAAGGATTGAACACTATCGGCGGCTTCACCAGGGGAGAATTTAACCTGCACACAGATTATCTCAATTCTTTGAAGTCCGTCAACCCGGAAATCAGGCGTTACGCAAAGGTTGCGGATATAATCGCCTTACAGATAAAAATTGTACAAAACTACAACCGCACTTACGGCAGGCTTAACAGCAGCGATGCCTTTAGCAATGATGAGCTGGCCTACATCAGAAGGGTCTTTGGTCGGTTGCTGGACGATTGCGATAAAAGTCTGGACGAGCTGATTACGATTACAACAGATAGCAAACTGGAAATGAAGGACGATGAGCGCATAGCAAGGATTGATAAGTTGTATCTGGACATGCAGGATAAATACACTTTCTCGCAAAGTTTTTCCAATGATGCAAAATCGCTTGCTGCATCCAGAATTAAAGAAAAAACAGATGTACAAACCAGCCGTGTACTACAGGGCATTAAAAACGAGTAACTATGAAAAAGCTGATAATAATGATATCGCTATCCTTCCTGGGCATATTGCCTGCCTTTCGTGCATCTGCGCAGGCAGATGAGATAGCGCAGCTCATACTCAATATTGAGAAGTTGGCGCAATTCAAGCAAATCCTCAGCGACATGAAGAAAGGCTACGAAATTCTTAGCGGAGGATATAACACCATCAAGAATATTTCAGAAGGCAACTTCAGCTTGCATAAGGCTTTTCTTGATGGTTTGATGGAGGTAAGTCCCACGGTGCGCAATTACCGCCGTGTAGCAGACATTACCAATTACCAGATCATCCTGGTTAAAGAATACCGCAAGGCTTATGAACGCTTCCGGCAGGACAACAATTTCAATGCAGATGAACTGGCTTATTTGGGTCGTGTATATGATAATCTCTTTAAAGAAAGTCTGCGCAACCTCGACGAGCTGCTGACAGTGATCACGGCGGGCAAAGCCCGTATGAGCGATGATGAACGCTTGCAGGCCATTGACCGGATTTATGCAGACATGCACGACAAATTAATGTTCCTGCGACATTTTAACAACAATACAACAATACTGGCGGTGCAAAGAGCGAAAGAGCGCAACGATGCACAGACCATCCGAAAAATCTATGGGTTAAACAATTAAACGAACAAATATGGCAAAGTGTAGAAAGGCCGCCTGGATGGCGGCAGTAGGATTGATATTGCCTTTTATAAGCCATGCACAGGGGATTGCTGATGAAATGAAGGGCTTGCATGGCGTACTGGAGCAACTGTATGATGAGATGATGCCCCTGTGTAGTCAGTTGATCGGTGTAGGACAGGGATTAGCAGGCTTTGCAGCTATGTGGTATATCGCCTCCCGTGTATGGGGACACCTATCAAGAGCAGAGCCTATTGACTTCTATCCGCTTTTTCGTCCTTTCGTGATCGGCTTCTGCGTTTTATTTTTTCCAACAGTCGTTCTTGGAGTGATCAACGGTGTGATGAAGCCTACAGTAACTGCAACCGCCGCAATGGTGGAAGGTTCTGATAAGGCAATCGCAGTTCTCTTGCAGAAAAAAGAAGAAGCCATCAAGAAAACCGATGTATGGCAAATGTACGTGGGCGAAAGTGGCAGTGGCGACAGAGAGAAATGGTATAAGTACACGCATGATAACGAAGACCCTTCAGACGAAGGTATTTTCGAGAGCATTGGCAATGACATCAAGTTTGCCATGTCCAAAGCCTCGTACAATTTCCGCAACTCTGTAAAAGAATGGATGAGCGAAGTGCTGAGGGTACTCTTTGAAGCGGCATCACTGTGTATAGATACGTTACGAACGTTTCAGCTAATCGTGCTGGCCATCTTAGGGCCTCTGGTGTTTGGCATTGCAGTATTCGACGGTTTTCAGCATACGCTCACGGTCTGGATAGCAAGATATATCAACATCTTTTTATGGTTGCCAGTGGCAAACATCTTCGGCAGCATTATCGGCAAAATACAGGAAAAGATGCTGGAGCTGGATATATCGCAGGTGCAGGATTACGGCGACACATTCTTCAGCAGAACTGATATGGCCTACCTGGTCTTCATGATCATTGGCATCATCGGATACTTTACAGTCCCCTCCGTAGCTAATTATATCGTTCACGCCGGTGGCGGTGGCGCATTAGGTCATAAGGTCACCAGTTTGTTCGGCAGTTCTTCCAGAACCGTGGTGAACACTGCATCTGCGGGTGCAGGCATGGCTGTGGATGCTATGGGCAGTGCAGCAAACCGTATGTCTCAAAGCATGGCCAGCAGTGGTTCATCTAATCCCTATTTTGGCGATAGCAGTAGCGGAAACTCCGGTTACATGAACGATAAATTAAAAGGCAATTCATAATAATCTAAAGGAGGATATATGTTCAAAAAGATGAAAAATATTGATACGGCATTTCGGCACATCAGGAGCTTTACGCTGGTGGTGATCATCGGTTGTGTGTTGATCTGCTGTTTTGCATTGTACAAAAGTTTCAGTCTGGTATCGCAGATGCAAAGCAAAATATACATTCTCGCCAATGGCAAGGCATTGGAAGCCTACGCTTCGGAGCGAAAAGACAATATACCTGTTGAGGCAAAGGATCACGTCAAGACATTTCACAAGCTGTTCTTCACACTTGACCCTGACGACAAAGCCATTACCGCAAATATTACCAAAGCATTATATCTGGCTGATGGTAGTGCGAAACGTGCTTACGATGATCTGAAAGAAAATGGCTATTACGCCGGGCTTATTTCAGGCAACGTCAATCAGACTATTGTGGTGGATAGCGTTGCGGTAGATATAAACGAGTATCCCTACAAATTCCGTTGCTACGCTACACAAAGCATTGTACGCCCTACCAGCATTACAACCCGCAGTCTGGTAACGGATGGGGCGTTGCGAAACGTATCACGCAGTGACAATAACCCTCATGGCTTTCTCATCGAACGATGGAGTACGATTGACAACAGAGATTTAAAAACAGTAAGCAGACGACAATAAAAATAAAGCTCATGAAACTATTTCCTAAAAGAAGAGAAAGCAATACCGAAGCTAAGCCCAATGCTATTAGCAAAGGTATGGAGGCTGGCTATAATCGTTTGCAGGGCGGTTGGGCAAACTGGATGATAAAGCGTACGGAGAAATTCTCACGTCGTACATGGCTCGTGCTGCTTGCGCTCTTTGTGATGTTCACCAGTACATACAGTGTTTATCTGGCAGTGAACGCTTTTACGGGCAAGAAAGGCAATTCAATCATTATAACGCCGATTAAAAAGCCAAAGCACGCTACTGAAACAGGAGAAACAAAAACAGACGCTGCCGAGGTATCGGAGGCAGAATACAGCCGCATTAAAAAGTTCAGGGTGTTTATGGATAGCCTGGCGCGAAGTCCTTCTGGAAAAGCCCTGTACGACAGCATCAATAGCCATCGTCCGGGGCTGATGGATAGTGTGAGGTTTATTGAAAATTATTATCAACAATTAAAACAAAAATAGAAATGGAAAAGCAAGTGAAAACTCCGAAAATGATCAGGCAACGCAGGTTCTTACTGGTATTGCCAATGCTCGCATTGCCTTTTATGACCATGATATTCTGGGCGCTTGGCGGTGGCAAGGTTGAAAAAGTTGAAGCGCAGGCAGCAGTGAAAAAAGGCTTCAACATTAACCTGCCGGACGCTAACCTGAAAGATGACAAGCCGATGGATAAAATGAGTTACTACGATCAGGCGCAACTGGATTCAATCAAATTTCTTGAACTGGTTAAGAATGATCCCAACTACAAGAACATTGGATTAACAGATACGGATGAATACCTGTCAGGGAAAGAAGACACATTTCAACTCCCTGCCAATGAAAGAGGGTTGAACACTTCTCTTTACGGTGGCCGTGGGGGTAATGATCCCCATACGGACAAGATATATAGAAAGCTGGCAGAGCTTGACAGGGAGATGAGCAAGCCTGTACCTGCTTCTATGGAAGATGATCCTTATGATATGTATCAACGTACTCCCGGCAGAGGTAACAATAGTGCAACCGTTAATTCATCAGACGTGGACAGGCTGGAGCAAATGATGAACATGATGAATCAACCTGCTGGCGAAGATCCCGAAATGAAGCAACTGAATGGAATGCTGGATAAGATACTTGATGTGCAGTATCCTGAACGTGTACAGGAAAAATTGAAGCAGACCTCCCAGGCAAACAAAGGGCAGGTTTTCGCAGTATCGTCACAAACAAAAGAAAACAACATCACATTGCTCAACGCCGACCTGTCTGCGGGTAGTACAACAAATGGCTTCTATTCGTTCACTGGCGCAACGGCTATCGAAGATTCACAGAACGCCATACAGGCGGTCATTCACGAAACACAGACTATTGTTGATGGTTCCACCGTCAAATTGCGATTGGTAAATGATGTATTCATTAATGGGGTTCGTATTCCTAAAGACAACTTCATATATGGTATCGCTTCGCTCCGTGGTGAAAGATTAAGTATCAAGATCACGAGTATGCGGTATAATAATTCATTGTTTCCAGTTGAATTAGCGGTGTACGATATGGACGGACTGGATGGCATTTACATTCCCGGAGCGATTACCAGGGACGTTGCAAAGCAGTCCGCAGACCGATCCATGCAAACCATCGGCCTGACTTCACTTGACCCTTCGTGGGGAGCGCAGGCTGCAAGCGCAGGTATAGAAGCTGCAAAGACTTTGTTCAGCAAAAAAGTCAAGCTGATTAAAGTAACTGTAAAAGCAGGCTACCAAGTGCTTTTACGTGACGAAAAGCAAAAACAATCCAATTAAATATTTGAATCACTTAAAAATTCCAAAAGATGAAAAAGATCAGTGCAGTAATGGTAATGGGAATTTTCCTGCTTATTACAACTTTCAAAGCGCAGGCGCAAACAAATACAACCTGGCAAACAAAAGCAATTGAATCATATCATGTGGCAATTGCTTTCTCCAAAACAACCAACATTATCTTTCCCTATTCTATTGTCAGTGTAGATATAGGAAGCAGGGATGTGTTGGCTCAAAAAGCGAAGGGAGTAGAAAATATCTTGCAGATAAAAGCCGCAAAAGATAGCTTTCCTCAAACCAATATCAGCATCATTACTGCTGACGGAAAGCTCACATCCTTTCTCGTTGATTACGCTGAACAGCCTACTATACTCAATATTTCATTAGCGGGCCTGACAAAGCAAAACACCATCTCCATTCCTTCAGAAAGTATCAACCAGGAACTAATGGAGAATTACGCTTCAATGGCTTTTGAATCGAAGAAAAAGGTACGAGGTATAAAGGATGAAACTTTCGGCATTCGTCTTAAACTGAACGGCCTGTTTATTCATGATGACATTATGTTGATGCGATTCAATATTGCCAATGAAACAAATATCAACTATGATATTGACCAGCTCAGGCTTTACATCCGTGACCAAAAGAAAAGCAAAAGAACTGCTACGCAGGAGATAGAAATAGTACCCGTACTTGTACATAACAATACGACCAAAGTAATCGGGCAGTCAGATACTACCATCGTTTTTATTGTACCCAAATTTACTATTCCTGATAAGAAGTACCTCGCAGTTCAAATGATGGAGAAGAACGGCGGCAGGCATCTGGAACTGCATATAAAGAACAAGAAAATTGTAAAGGCAGCTCCGATTAATTAAACCTGAACGCTCCATTGAAACTGTTCCATTCTATTTCAATTATTCATTTCCGCTAAAAGATATGTTATGAAAATAAGGAAAGACGACTACAAGGATATTCTTGAACACCTGACTAAAAAGCGTTGGGAAGGTGAGGAATTTGTCGCCTTTCTCGATGATGTTTCTCCAGTAACTAAACAAGACCTATTCACATTCTCCACGGAATATGACGTTAGGGAGTTCTGCTACGAAATGTCAACCGACATAGACTTTTACAACTTTCTGTCAATACGGTCGGCATATAAGACAATGCAGGAAGCTGCTGAGAACAGCAAGCTAATGATTGAAAGGGAGGGCATCGTTGACGTGTCTCTGATGGTAGCGATTCGTTACGAGAGATTAGAAAGAGAACAATTAAATAACAATCAAAATTCAGAAGTCATGAATCAGAAAAATTTTGAATACCTGCGTGACCAGGTAAAGTACACGGGGTTCGGTGAAGGGTTGGAAAATGACCTGAAGCAAAAAATTCAGGAAGGAAACCCGGAGTTTAAATTGGCCTATGAAACGAAGTATGGCAACGATACTGTAAACGCTACATTGAATTTCAGCCAATCGAAACAAAGCGATATGTATTTCTTTAATTCCTATCAGGTGAATGTGCAAAAGGAAAATAGCTCTGAAACAATGGAGCAAACTTTCTACATCAACAAAGGCAACAACATTACCCTGAAGGAAGGCTATAACCTGATGGAAGGAAGGTCAGTGAATAAAGACCTCACTAATAAAGAAGGACAGGTGTACAACGCCTGGGTACAGATGGACTTTAAACAAAGTGATAACAACGGCAATTTCAAGCTGAAGCACTACCATGAAAACTACGGCTACGATTTGGAAGCGGTTTTATCTAAGCATCCGATCAGGGAATTAGGTAACGAGGAGTACAAATCCAATCTGATGGATTCCCTTAAAAAAGGAAATCTGCAATCCGCCACGTTTCAGGTCAACGGTGCGGAGCAAAAACAATACATCGAAGCTAACCCTCAATTCAAGACAATCAACATATATGATAGCAGTATGCAAAGGGTGGATAACAGACAGGCGAAAAAAGAACAGCAGTCTGAAGGTGAAAGCCAGTCAGCTAAACAAGACGGTAAAAAGGAAAGGCAGACACCTGCTGAAGATGATGGCCCTGAGATACCGAAGGCATCTAAGAAAAGGAAAAAGAACCAAAGCATCAGCTAAAGACTAAGTAGCCCCGGCTATCATAAATAGTCGTGAAGTTGAAATGGTGAAAAAGAAACTATTTATAATGTAAAAACAGATTGAAAAATGAGAAGTCAAATATTAATGCTGCTGGTATTTATAATAAGCCTTTCAGCATGTACGAAAGATAATGAAGCTGTAACAGCAGAAGGCGAAAATAAAACTGCGCTGTTAAAATCAGCACCTGGCGAAGCCAGCCCTGAAAACCCGGAAAATGCCTACGATAGCATAGGCTATTGGCATAATCAGATCGTGGCATACGTGCAGAACTGCAAGCCTGTTACTGACACACCTAATGTTGAGGTGTCAACGCAATGTGTACTTCGCTTTTGCAGGGAAATGGAACGTGTTGAGCCACCTCTATCATTTTTCTCAACAGTAAACCAGACAGTAAGGCAAAGCAACGAAAGCATCGAAACGCTTATAGCTAATTGTCCTTATGAAGAACCAGTAAAGGCCGCCCTGGATTCGCTGGTGCAATTGATTAAACGACTTTCGGATAGCGATAGTCCCTATCCGGTGATTAAAGCCGTGATTGTGGACTTTGAGAGCAGGGTAATGCAAAACAACCTGCTTAGTCCTAAAGGTCGTGAAATTGCCCTTAAAGCGGCATCGGTAGCACGTTACTCCATTTATTATTGGATGAATACGCTCCAGCCCCCGGCTCCGGCGGCGGCCTTTAAGTTTAAAAACATCGTTAAGTGGATTGCCGCCGTCACGAGTGATATAGGCGGCGCTATCGTGAGCGGCAGTGTGGAATACGCCGCCGATTGCAGCACCTACGCCTATGATCTGGTGACGTACAGTATGCCTTAGTTGATCCTTAAAAATCAAGTTATGAATAACAGTCTTGTAAACAGAGTGGAAGCAGAACTGAACCAATGGCGTTCAAGGGAGGAACGGTTTAGCAAGCTGTTTTCTTTCAGCCTTTCAAATAATAGGGCACTGCTAAAAGAAAAGCTGGATTACTACGACCGTATTGCTGCAAAGTATAAAGGCACGCAGGATCTGGACGAGCGGTTTGCACTCAGGGTGCTTAGGCAAGAGCGCAATCGTATTGAAAAGCAGCTTTATCCTAATCTACTGATAAGGCTGCTGCGCAGGTTATTAGTTGTACCCGTTAAGGAACAAATCGTAATAAGGCAGGATAACAGGAAAACAGAGCAAAACAGCCAGGCGTTGCACCATCAGGTGCAGCGTGCTGGCTTTCCTGACCTTTCTGCAAAAATTGATGAGCAGATGAAACTTGGGCAGCAACAATTTTCCATTCCTGTTTCCTATTACCTCAATGATAAAGAAAGGTTAGATCACCAGTTATCGTTCGCCAAAGATCAATCCGGTGCATACCAGCTTGAAGGGTATAAAACAACCCTCTATAATGAATCCAAACCGGATGAAAAACGCCAGCAATACTTTACCATGCGTAACGGTAATAATGTAAATGCCACGGAGTGCTATAATCTTTTATCCGGTCGTTGCATTCAGAACGGTGGAACTTGGATGCAGCTTGATTTTAACGACAAAGACCCAAACGGCAATT
Source organism: Chitinophagaceae bacterium (assembly GCA_044225015.1). Lineage (GTDB taxonomy): Bacteria > Bacteroidota > Bacteroidia > Chitinophagales > Chitinophagaceae > Pollutibacter. The sequence continues at coordinate 144,205 of JBGAJG010000005.1, forward strand.
TCCGAATCAAGCAATTCCACTCCGACTACGGCTACGATCTTGAAAAGGCTTTGCAACAGCTTCCGTTAAAGGAATTGCTCAATAAAGGTGAAGCAGATAAGCTGCAATCGGAATTAAAAAATGGAAACCGTGTATCGGTGAGCTTTGTGAAGGATGGAAATGAACAGCGGTTTTATATTGAAGCTAATCCACAGTTTAAATCAGTAAATATTTACGATGAGCATTCCAGGAAAATAACGCTTCATACAGCATTAGGCAATAAAACAATGGATGCTATGAAAGTGACGCATAAGGTCAATGAGCAGCAGCAACAAAATCATGCAAAAAAGAACGGAATGAGATTAGGGTAATAAAAGGCGTGAGCAATGGATAGGCTGTATTATTTGTCGGATTTTTTTGAAGCCATAGGAACTGATGCCCGAATCAGCATTACTCATATAGGCATTTATGCGGCTTTGTTACAGTATCGCATACAGAATGGCTTTGCCAACCCTATCCAGGTTTTTAGTCATGAGATATTAAGCATTGCAAAATTGTCCTCTGCTATCACCTACCACAAATGCGTTAGAGAACTAAGTGAATATGGTTATATAAGGTATGAGCCGTCTTTTAATCGTATGAAGGGAAGCAAAATCTATTTTGCTGAAAGAAGCGATTAAAATAGAAAAGTGATTTGGAAAGTTTTGCAAAAGCCCGCAATGGGCTTTTGTCATCTAAAAAGGAGGTGTGAGATGGAAGATGAAGTGTTGATGAGGATCACTCCAGACAAGGCGATAGAAATTTTGCGTAAAGATGGAATTGATGTCAATATCGAAGAAGCACAGATTATACTCGACTTTTTATATAGCATGGCGAACATAGTAGTTGAGCAATACATAAGTATGCGGCATTGCAACGCCGAAATCGTAACACAGACTGTAAAGTAAAAAAGCAGCTATGAAAATTGCAGACCTTTATATCAGGGTGAGTACAGACGAGCAGGCAGATAAAGGCTATTCCCAACGGGATCAGGAGGAAAGGCTGCGTAGGTATTGTAACATCAACAACATTCAAATACGCAAAGTAATTTTTGAAGATCATTCCGCAAAGACCTTTAGGCGACCTGCCTGGCAGAACCTGCTGGTAGATTTGCGTAAGCAAAGGGGACATTCAGACTTAATTCTTTTTACAAAGTGGGATAGGTTTAGCCGTAATGCCGGGGATGCTTATCAAATGATCAGTCTTTTAAGGCATCTTGGAGTAGAGCCGCAGGCGGTGGAACAGCCATTGGATTTATCTATCCCTGAAAATAAAATGATGTTGGCTTTTTACCTCGCAGCACCGGAGGTAGAGAATGACCGTAGGGCCTTAAATGTATTCAATGGTATGCGACGTGCTAAAAAGGAAGGGCGCTGGATGGGCACAGCTCCGATTGGCTATATAAACAGAATTACGGAAGATGGTAAGAAATATATTGCGCCGAAAGATAAAGATGCTAAAATTATGAAATGGGCATTTGAAGAAATCTTTCGCAATAAACTGAACACAGAACAAATCTGGAAGCAAGCCAGGGAGAGGGGATTGAAATGCAGCAAGAATAATTTTTGGGTAGCGATAAGGAACCCTATTTATTGCGGATTGATTTTCGTTCCTCAGCACAAAGATGAACAAAGTCAACTTGTACATGGGCAACATGAACCAATTATTACCGCTTCACTATTCTTTGATGTGCAGGATGTGCTGGACGGCAGAAAGAGAAAAGCATTAAGTAAAAAGGTAATTGCACAGGATGACATTCCATTAAGAGGTTATTTGATTTGCCCTAACTGTGGAAGGTTTTTAACCGGCAGTGCTTCAAAAGGAAGAAACAAATACTATCACTACTATCATTGCAGTTCCGAATGCGGTGTACGTTATAAAGCAGATGATGCAAACAAGTTAATGATAGAAGCCATCGGGAATGAAGTTCACAATGTTCCGCAACTTAAACTGTTTCGGGAAATTATTACAGCTACTTTCATGGATGTAAACCGTGTTGAGAAGGTAGATCAGAAACGCTTGGTGGCTCAACTGGATCAGATAAAGCACCGGCTCTCAAAGGCTCGTGAATTATTGCTGCGTGGAGAAATTGAAGGCGAAGACTATCGTACAATTAAGTCAGAAGCCAATGAAAGAATGACTGATATTGAAGTAAAACTACAAACATCAATTTCATTTTCAGACGATATGGAATTACTATGGGATCTTCCTATTTCCAAATTGTCGCATTTAGAAGAATTGTTTCAAAATGGAACTGTTATACAAAAAAGAAAAATCGTAAGTACACTGTTCCCAGATAACCTGACGTTCAACGGTGAAAAACTTTATCGCACAACAGTGAGTACAGCTATCAGCTTATTGACCAAAAGCAGGAAATCTCCACAGGAAATAGAGGCAAAAAGTAATGAGAACTATCAGGCTGAAAGTGTCCATCTGCACCGCAAACATGCTGTAGCCGTACTGCGAAACAGGATGTAGCCTTTCTACTTAGCGTCAGGCAACTTGGCCACGATTTTCCCTTTTAACCTCTCGTTGACCAGATAAGCAAGGAAAGTGGCAAACGAAGTTATATCCTGTCCTACGCTTGCCTGCTCCAATGCCTGCATATATTCAGTTCTCTTTTCCACAGGTATAACCGTCCACGGGTATCCACCCGAAGCCAACATTGCATTCATTAGAAACCGTCCTATTCGTCCGTTACCATCCATGTACGGATGAATAAAAACAAAAATGAAATGACCCAATACTGCCCTGACCGATGGCTCCGGTTCTTCCTCCAATAATTCAAACAGAACGGGCATGGCATCCCGCATAGCATCCACGTTCAGAGGAACGTGTTTGGAGTTCCCGATATATACCTGGTGGTTGCGATACCCTGAAAGGTCCGCCGCTTTTAAAAGCCCGGCGGTAACGCTTGGGTCGAATAGTTGCCTGTACCATTTTGCGTGATCTTTATCCACCTGCTTTCCTGCATTGGTTCCCTTCAATATGGCTGTGATGGTTTCCTTCACCTGCAGAAAGGCTTGGTAGTAGCCTCTGGCAGCCATAGCATCCCTTTGCTTGCGATCTTCTTCATGCGCTTTACTGTTCCACTGGCCGCTGCTAACTCTTTCGATAAGTTCCGGTGTCACCCGATACCGTTCTATTGAGAGGGAGTGATAGGCGTCTGTTATGTAAATGTCGTCAACATCCTTCAGGTAGGCTTGTGAATCATCGGGTATACCGGGAGCTTTGGGAAAACTGGAAATAATAATGTCACGCATCTGCTGCCACATGAGCCTGATGCGGTTTGCATAAGGAGAGCGTTCACGAGAGGAAAGATTAATGTTCAGTTTGGTTTCAAAAGGATCTTCTTCCCTTATATCGTAATCAGCCTGCTTGACAGTATCAACAATCTGATCAGCTATTTTATCCCTGTTAATATTTCTGAAAGCGCCTGCCAATCTTCCCGCAAATGTGGTGTGACCGTTTTCCAAAAGGATAGGTAGTACCTCCGAAGCATCTCTTATCAACGTAAGGGCTGTGCGGGCATCTATTGCATTCCTTGTATAAATGCTTGGTGAACTGTAAACCAAAGCAGACGGCAGATTGTACATCCTGATTCCATTGGTTACAATGGTTTGATCCGCTGGTGGAATACCAGTCCTTAAATTGAACAGGGACGTGTTATGCGGTAAGGGCGTAGGGTTATTATTTCCTTGTGGCGAACGTATCATTAACTGTTGAGGTACTGCGCTGTTTCCCGCATGGATGAGCAGCGACTGGTCTGCTGACAAGCACCAGTCATCGCCAAATTTGTGATTCAGGAATTTGGCAATAAAATCCCAATAGGAACTGTACCAGGACGTGGTTTCACCTTCCTTTTCAGCAGGATCGGTAGGTATGTACCATCCCTTTGTCACCTCACGGATAAAGCCGTTTTTAAGTAGTATCTCCCTATATTTCCTGTTGGGCATTTCATCGGTATGGATACCGACAATACCGTTGTCTTGTAACGCTTTCAGGAATTTAAGCGATTCTACCAATCTTTCGCGGGGTGTAGCCATATCGAATAGTTTGAATTTTATCCGGCTAATAAGTAATTGTGCCTTTTAAGTTATTAAACATGGGCGCTCATTTCTTATTAAACCTTGTCGGTTTCTTAATATTAAACAAAGATGTAGCAAATTTAGTAAATTTTGACGTGATAATTCTATTATATCTTGTTCAATTTCATTTTTCTTCTTACCTTTACAGAGTACCACACTTAATTTTTTAGTATGAAAATAGCAGACATTTATGTACGGGTAAGTACGGACGAACAAGCCGACAAAGGCTATTCGCAACGTGACCAGGAGGAACGTTTGCGGAAATACTGTGAAATCAATAATATCCGGGTTAGGAAAGTAATCTTGGAAGACCATTCGGCTAAGACTTTCAAACGACCAGCCTGGACAGGACTATTGGGTGATTTACGGAAACACAAAGGGCATACCGACCTTATCCTGTTTACTAAATGGGACAGGTTTAGCCGTAACGCAGGAGATGCGTATCAAATGATTAGTACTCTTCGGCGATTGGGTATCGAGCCGCAGGCGGTAGAACAACCCCTTGACCTTTCAATTCCGGAAAATAAAATGATGCTGGCGTTTTACCTTGCTGCACCGGAGGTAGAGAATGACCGGAGAGCGTTAAATGTGTTTCATGGGATGCGCAGAGCTAAGAAAGAAGGGCGCTGGATGGGAACCGCGCCCATTGGTTATGCCAACAAGGTTAATGAGAACGGTAAAAAATATATTGCCCCAAAAGATATTCAGGGTAATATAATGAAGTGGGCGTTTGAAGAACTATCCCGCAGTCAGCTTAATACTGAACAAGTATGGAAGAAAGCAAAAGAAAAAGGATTAAAGTGCAGCAAGAATAATTTTTGGGTTGCCATACGAAACCCGATATACTGCGGATTGATATTTATTCCCAAATACAAAGAGGAAGAAAGCCTGTTGGCAAAGGGACAACATGAACCCTTGATCTCTGAAGCCCTCTTTTATGATGTACAGGATGTATTGGATGGACGCAAACGAATTTTAGGAACAAAGGTTACCGCCGATGACAGCATTCCATTGAGAGGGTTCTTAATCTGTCCAAAATGCGGAAGGATGTTGACCGCCAGTGCATCAAAAGGAAGAACACAATATTATCATTACTATCATTGCAGTTCTGCTTGCGGCGTTCGTTACAAAGCAAAAGACACGAATGATAAAATGTTTGACGAAATCAAAAAATATGTTTGGCCGCTTTCAAGACTTGAAATTTGCAAAGAAGTAATTACGTCAACATACAAGTCAAAAGAACGTGGAGAAAGAGATGAACAAAAAGATTTGAAGATACAATTGCAGGAGGTAAACAACCGGGTTGTAAAAGCAAGAGAACTGCTTTTGTGCGGCGATATTGAAGGTGATGATTATCGGGCTATCAAATCTGAATGTGAGGAAAAGATCAATCGGCTCGAAGCAAAGTTAAAGGCTGCTGTAAATTTTCAAACAACGGTAGAGCCTTTATGGAACAAAGCGTTTAACAACATCGCACAGCTTGATACATTGTATAGAGAAGGTACAGTAGAACTAAAACGAAAGATAGTTGGTTCGATGTTCCCTGAAAATCTCGTATTCGACGGTTGCCAACATCGAACCAAAAGATTGAACGAAATCATCAACATTATATCCTTAATAGACAAGGAATTGAAGCCAAAAAAAAATGGGACAAGTCGTTTGAATTTTGACTTGTCCCATATGGTGATCTGGCTGGGACTCGAACCCAGGACCCATACATTAAAAGTGTATTGCTCTACCGACTGAGCTACCAGATCCTATCATCGTCTGATGATACCCCTTTTTGCAAAGGGAGTGCAAAAATAAGGGAAAAAATAAATCCAAACAAATCTTACCGGATTAACATTATTTCCACAGCCTGAAATGATTGCTGCCACTGAAGGGTTGGCATGCAATTGGTTACATTTGCGGATCAAACATACCAGATGGATTTCACAAATAAAGTAGTGGTGATAACGGGTGGCACAGAAGGGATCGGTAAAGCATTGGTAAAAGAAATGCTCCTGGCCGGAGCAAGGGTAGCCACCTGTGGAAGAAACCAGGACAAACTGTATTCACTCCAGTTGGAATTTCCCGGTAAGCCCTTGCATACGGTAGTGGCCGATGTAAGCCGATGGGATGATTGCCAGCATTTCATACAATCCACCCTGGACAGTTTTGGTCATATTGATATCCTGATCAACAATGCCGGGATCTCCATGCGGGCGCTGGTAAATGACCTTGACATCTCCGTACTGGAACGAGTAATGAATGTTAACTTCTGGGGTGCCGTCTATTGCTCAAAACTGGCGCTCCCTTCCATTATAGCCAGTAAGGGGACCATTGTAGGTGTTTCTTCCATCGCTGGTTACCGTGGGCTTCCCGGCAGAAGCGGCTACTCAGCATCCAAGTTTGCCCTGCAGGGCTGGCTGGAAGCGCTTCGTACTGAATTACTGGATTCAGGTGTAAACGTCATGTGGGTAAGCCCAGGATTCACGGCTTCCAACATCCGCAACGCAGCACTTAATAAAGAAGGTAAGGCCCAGGGTGAAACACCCCTGGATGAATCCAGCCTGATGACAGCACAGGAATGTGCCCAGCATATCATTCATGCCATCAGTAAAAGAAAAAGAAGCCTGGTACTCACCTTCACGGGTAAACGAACCGTATTCATGAATAAATTCTTCCCGGGATTAACAGATAAACTCACGCGAAACTTTTTTTATAAAAACGGGGAGTTGGTGAAATAGTGAAATAGTGAAGTGGTGAAGTGGTGAAGGAGTGCTATTTTCGTACCAATATTGCCGCATTGCCGCATTACCAAATTGCCACATTAATTTCATGCCTGTATTGACGCTGACATCAGATATCGGCAGCAAGGATTTTCTTGTTGGCGCGGTAAAGGGCCAGATCCTCCAGGTGAACGAGGGGATCAACATCGTGGATATCAGTCATGACCTCACCCCTTTCAACTACCCGCAGGCGGCTTATGTGTGCAGGAACGCCATTCGTAATTTTCCCGAGAACAGTTTCCATCTCATCCTGATGAATCTTTTCCATACCCGGCCGGAGTACCTCCTGCTGGCGAGGCATGGGAACCAATACATAGGCATGGCCGATAACGGGCTGATGACCATGATCCTGGAAGGCCTGCCGGATGAGGTGGTGGGTATCCCCCTGGACCGGACGCAGAACCGAAACACCCTGTACTGCGCGCGCGTACTGGCACAGGCTTATACAGACCTCCTTTCCGGCGTAAAACTGGGCAAAATGGGAGACCCAAACTACCCCATCCAGGTCAAAAATGCCCTGAAACCGCTGCTGGGTAACAGTTATATTGAAGGCCAGATCATCTTCATAGACCATTTCGAGAACGTGATCGTAAACATCACCCGGGAAGAATTTGAGGAACAAAGGAAGGGCCGGAGCTTTAAGATCGTTTTTAAGCGGGATGAAGTGATTGATAAGATCAGTGAAACCTACGCCGACGTCAGTGAAGGGGAAAAGCTGGCCCTGTTCAACTCCGCCGGATACCTTGAAATTGGCATCAATAAAGGCAATGCTGCGGGCCTCTTCGGCCTCCAGGGATATTCCGAGAAAAGCCAGGCCCAGTTCATGCAAACCAGGCTGTATTACCAGACTGTGAGGATATTGTTTGAGTAATGTGGCCATGTGGTAATGCGGCAGTGCGGCAATGAATACAGGCCGGAGTCTCGCTCCCACCATTACCGCATTCCCGCATTACCACATTACCACATGGCTAAAATTGGCTTTACTCAAAGTTAAAAAAGCCCCGCTGGCGGGGCTTTTTTAACTTTGAGTAAAGCCAATTTTAGCTTAGGTTTGCCCGTCTTTTTAAATCCATAACGCTGTATGAGTTTTAAGAAAATTAATAATATCACCGGCTGGGCTGTGTGGTTGATTGCTTCCTTTGTTTATGTCATGACGGCAGAAGCCGGCGGTAGCCTTTGGGACTGCGGAGAATTTGTATCGTCCTGTTTCAAATTACAGATCCCCCACCCGCCCGGAGCACCCCTGTTTGTGCTGATCGGCAGAATTTTTATCGTTGTGTTTGGTAATGACCCCCTTACCGCGGCTAAAGCGGTAAACGTCATGAGTGCACTGGCCAGCAGCTTTACCATCCTCTTCCTTTTCTGGACCATCACGCATTTTGCGCGTAAGATCTATCACAAAGAATCCAATGAACTCTCCGGACAGCAGATCTTCACAGTGATGGCCGCCGGCGTTGTGGGCGCCCTGGCATACACTTTCAGTGATTCTTTCTGGTTCAGTGCCGTGGAAGGTGAGGTATATGCCCTGTCTTCCATGTTCACCGCCCTCGTATTCTGGATGATGCTTAAATGGGAGCACAATGCAGATCAAGAAGGTGCAGACCGCTGGATCATCCTGATCTTCTTCATGATGGGCTTGTCCATTGGTGTTCACCTGCTGAACCTGCTGACCATTCCCGCCATCGTCATGATCTATTATTTCAAGCGGTACAAAGTAACCGCCTGGGGTACATTCTGGGCCTTCCTGGTTGGCTGCGCCGTCACAGGCATCACACAGAAAGCCGTGATCCAATACACCGTTAAAGGCGCTGGCAGTTTCGATATCTTCTTTGTAAACAGCCTCGGCCTCCCCTTCTTCAGTGGTTTCATCTTCTATTTCGTACTGCTGGGACTATTGATCTGGTATGGTATCCGTATTGCCAATTCCTCCAGCATCTCCACACTGAAATTTGGTGTATGGCTTTTCCTGATCCTGTTTACCGTTGCTTACCCCTTCATTGACAGCGGATCTTCCACAGGATTCATTGCCAAACTTGCACTGGTGGCTGTTGCCGCTTTCGTGGGCGCAAAATATGGATATGAAGGCCTCAAACGTAATCCTTACTTCCTGAAACTGGCCATGTGGTGTTTCGCCTTCATGCTTATTGGTTATTCTACCTACGTGACCACCATGATCCGCTCCAATGCAGATCCTGCGGTGGATATGTTCAACGTGGATAACCCTATGTCGCTCGTAGGCTACCTGGGGCGTGAACAATATGGCGACTTCCCCCTGATCTATGGCCAGGTTTTCACGGCCAGTCCCACGGAATATGCGGATGGCGACAAAAAATATGTCAAGGACAACAACAAGTATAAATTCACGGGTTATGACATCGTCCCCAAATATGCTCCTGAGGATATGATGTTCCTGCCCCGCGTCTGGGACCACAGCAATGACCAGGGCCATGCTGATTTCTATAAGCGATGGCTTAACCTGGAAGAAGGCGAAAAGCCAACCCAGGGAGATAATATCCGCTGGGCCATGTCCTACCAGATTGGCTGGATGTACCTGCGCTATTTTGGCTGGAACTTCATCGGCAAACAAAATGATTTGCAGGGATTCGGCAATGTGCGGGACGGCAATACCATTTCCGGAGTTTCTTTTGTGGACAATGCGATGCTCGGCAAACAGGATAAACTGCCCGAGACCCTGCGAAACAATAAAGCCAATAATAAACTCTTTGCCCTTCCATTGATCCTGGGCCTCATCGGTCTCTTCTATCAATACAAAAAAGACAACCGGGACTTCCTGGTGACCTTCCTGTTGTTCTTCTTCACCGGTCTGGCTATTGTATTCTACCTGAACCAGGCAGGTAACCAACCCCGTGAGCGTGACTATGCATATGTGGGATCCTTCTATGCCTTTGCCATCTGGATAGGCCTGGGTGTGATGCAGGTTAAAGACTGGCTGAGAAAATTCCTGGGAGACAGCGGATCCAATTATGCTGCTGCACTGGTTTGTCTGTTGGCTGTGCCCGTACTGATGGCATCCCAGGAGTGGGATGATCATGACCGCAGTAAAAAACAACTGGCGCGTGATCTCGCAAAAGATTACCTTGAGAGTTGTGCCCCCAATGCCATTCTCTTCTCTTATGGCGATAACGATACCTACCCTCTCTGGTACGCACAGGAAGTGGAAGGCATCAGGCGTGATGTAAGGGTGATCAACTACTCGCTGCTGGGAATTGACTGGTATATCAACCAGCTTCGTTATAAAGTAAACCAGAGTGATCCTATTGACGTGATCTGGAGCCCTGATAAGATCGAAGGGTCCAAGCGTGATTTTGTAAGATTCTACCAGCGCCCGGGTACTACGGATGCTAACGCATATGTGGACCTGTACAGCCTCATGAAGGATTTTGTAGGCAGTGATGATCCTAACAATCAGCTGCCCATGCAGGACGGTTCCACCATGAACTATTTCCCGGTGAAGAAAGTAAGCGTTCCTGTTGACATCAACCTCGTAAGGCAGAACGGCACGGTAAATGCCAATGACAGCGTGCTGGGCGAAATGCGTTTCGAAATAGGCAGGGACCTGCTGATGAAAAACGATATGGCCGTATTGAACATCATTGCCGCCAACAAATGGAAACGCCCCATCTATTTCACTTCACCCGGCTCTCAGGGCATTGGGTTCGATAATTACCTGCGAGCCGATGGTTTGAGTTACCGGTTGGTTCCTGTGGTCATGCCCCAGGGTGCCAATGTAAACAGTGACTTCGCCAAAAACGTGATGATGACCAAATTTGGTTTTGGTAGTGCCAATATCAAGGGTGTTTATTTCGATGAGGAAAACAGGAGACACCTCTATGGTATCCGCCAGGCTTTTGCCGAAGCAGCCAACAGCCTTTCCGCGCAGGGAAGGAAGGATGAAGCCAAGGCACTGCTTCACAAGGTAGATACCTCCATGAATGAAGACAATATGCCCTATGGCATCACCAGCCGCAATAACGCACACAACATGGTGAGTGTGCAGATGGTGGATGCAGCTTATAGGGCCGGCGACCAACAGCTGGCGGGCAAGATCACCACAAAGGTTCGTAAAGACCTTACTGAGCAGTTGGCCTACTATGCTTACCTGGGCGACATGTCTACCATGGAACTTCGCCAGGCCGTTCAGGAACTGCTGGAAAACAAAGGTGACAACCTCAGCAATCGGCAAAAAGGCGTATTCCAGGAAATCAGGATGGCCTTTGGCTTGCAGGAGTACCTTGACAATATCGAAAGAACCTACAAGAGCCCCGCACCTGCTGCAGAATTGCCGGGTGTGATACAGAATAAGTGAGATAGGGCGAGGGATTAGGGCGAGGGTGTAGGGGAAGGGATTAGGGTTTAGGGGTAGGGTTTAGTAGAAAGCTAGACCCTACCTTTAAACCCTAATCCTTTTCCACCCTGCCTGTTCCGCCAACTGCATTTACCAAGTTTTTCTTAAATTGTTAAACAACCCCAGCTGCCTGCTGCTTTCGCGTGTAATTTTACTTCCATGAAAGGGTTTCATTTCTCAAATTTCGATCCCCGGTCTTCCGGTAAATCAACCTTTGACCAGTTGATGGACCTTTTCATGCAACTGCTGAACTACACCAGTGGAGATGCAACAGAAGCACTGAACTGGCTTACGCAGCTGGACAAGCAATACCAGCTCACTACGGATGAGTATGGCATGGGAGATTTCATTGATGACCTGAAAGAAAAAGGCTATCTGGATGAAAACAACCAAACAGGAGAATTCAGGATCACGCCCAAAACAGAACAGGGCATACGCAAGAGAAGCCTTGAAGAGATCTTTGGTAAACTAAAAAAAACCAGGAGCGGAGACCATCATACTTTCAAGCCCGGACTGGGTGATGATATCAACCCGGAGACCCGCCCCTTCCAGTTTGGCGATATGCTGGAGCAGATTGATTTCGTGAACTCCATCACCAATGCACAGGTGAACCATGGCATTGATTCATTCAAGATGAACGAGGATGACCTGGTGATAAGGGAGACGGATTTCAAAACCCAGACCTCTACGGTGTTGATGATTGACATCTCCCACTCCATGATCCTGTATGGCGAAGACCGTATCACGCCTGCGAAAAAAGTGGCCATGGCCCTTAGTGAACTGATCACCAGCAAATATCCCAAGGATACGCTTGACCTGGTGGTTTTTGGCAATGACGCGTGGACCATCGAAATAAAAGATATTCCCTATCTGCAGGTGGGCCCCTATCATACCAATACCGTAGCCGGGCTTGAACTGGCCATGGATATCCTGCGAAGGAGAAAAAATCCTAACAAGCAGATCTTCATGATCACAGATGGGAAACCCACCTGCCTGAAAGTGGGGAAACGATATTATAAAAACAGTTTTGGCTTAGACAGAAAAATCACCAACCGCTGTCTGAACCTCGCGGCTCAATGCAAGAAACTCAAGCTCCCCATCACTACATTCATGATTGCGGAAGACCCCTATCTGCAAAAGTTTGTGACTGAATTTACAGAAACCAACCAGGGCAAAGCATTTTTTGCCACCCTGGATAAACTCGGGGCTTTCATTTTCAGGGATTTTGAAAGTGGGAAGAACAAGAGGGTTTATTAAGTGGTGAAATGGTGAAGTGGTGAAGTGGTGAAATAGTGAAGTGGTGAGGACATAAAGAAATCAAAAAAACTATGGTAAGAACTTTAGGAGAGTTAAAGAAATCAGGGTATAAAAGCAGATCAGTTAAAGAAGAGATCCGTCAAAACCTCATCAAGAAAATGGAGTTGGGGGAAGAATCCTTTCCCGGCATTATTGGCTATGAAGACACAGTGATTCCTGATACGGAGCGTGCGTTACTGTCCCGCCACAATATTTTATTCCTGGGCTTACGCGGACAGGCTAAAACGAGGATGGCCCGGCAGATGACCGATCTGCTGGATGAATATATACCTGTTATAGAAGGCTCAGAGATCAATGATGACCCGCTCAAACCCATGTCTGGCTATGCCAACCAACTGATCCGTGAAAAAGGCGATGACACCCCCATTGTATGGCTTCATCGATCCCAACGGTATGGCGAGAAACTGGCAACGCCAGATGTAAGTGTGGCTGATCTGATTGGCGATATTGATCCTGTGAAAGCTGCAAACCTGAGGCTGAGTTTTGCCGATGAGCGGGTGATCCACTATGGGATCATTCCAAGATCCAACCGTGGCATATTTGTGATCAATGAATTGCCTGATCTGCAGGCAAGGATCCAGGTGGCCCTGTTCAATATCCTGCAGGAGGGTGATATCCAGATCAGGGGATTCAAATTGAGAATGCCGCTGGACATTTTGTTTGTATTCACCGCCAATCCGGAAGATTACACCAACAGGGGAGCCATCGTTACGCCGTTGAAAGACCGCATAGAAAGCCAGATCCTCACGCACTATCCCAAATCCATTGAACATTCCCTCACCATCACGGAACAGGAAGCAGACATTCATGCGGAACAGAAACGCAGAGTGGAGATCAGTGACCTGGTGAAACGGTTGATTGAACAGGTTTCATTTGAAGCACGGAACAGTGAATATGTAGACCATAAAAGCGGCGTGTCTGCCAGGCTCACCATCGCTGCATTGGAAAATGCATACAGTGCAGCGGAAAGGCGAGCCATCCTCAACAAGGAGTCACAAACGCAGGTGTGGATCAGTGATCTGGTGGGCATCATCCCATCTATCACAGGAAAGATTGAATTAGTGTATGAAGGAGAGCAGGAAGGGCCCTACCAGGTTGCCTATAACCTGGTGGAAAAAACCTTTCGCACCATGTTTGGCCAGTACTTCCCTACGCCCGAAACTAAAAAGAAAAGAGGAAGCCAGCAGGGACAGGAAGAGAACCCGTTCAGGAGCATCATAGCATGGTTTGACAAAGGCAATGCCATCAATATGCTGTTTAACACCACCGATGCGGAAAAAATCCAACTGCTCTACCAGGTAGATGGCCTCTTTGGTATGGTGAAAAAATACTATCCACACGGTACTGAAAAGGAACAGGCATTACTCATGGAATTTGTGCTCCATGGTCTTGCCTCCTATTCCCTCATCAGTAAAAAAGTTCTGGAAGCGAGGGTGGAATTCAAAGACCTGATGGGATCCATGATCAACCTGGGACAGGGCTCCTCATACAAGGAAGACGATGAGTTTGACGAAGACAATTTCAGGTAGCAGGGGAACGTTTAATTTGCGTAGTTTACAGTAATGCTTTCATATGAGACCCAAGCCTTTGTATACCCTTATTCTCTGTTTACTGGCTTTTCCTTTTAGTATCGCAGCCCAAAGAACCGAAGACATACGCAAAAAATTCCCTGACCAGGATTATGTGATGTTGAAAAACATTACCCATTATACCATTGCTGTAGTCAATGATTCTGTTAAAGTACAGTCCAGGGACGTGGAAGACTGGCTATTCCTGACAGAAAACGGAGCGATGCGGAAGGAAGGGCGGATCTATCACAGCGGTTTTCACAAGCTCAAAGCATACAAGGCATATACCATCACCACCAACGGTAAAGAGCTGGAAGTGACAGATGTAAAAACAAAAAGCAATCCTGGATCAGGTGTGTTTTATGACGATGCCAAACTTACCAGCTTTAATTATCCGGGGCTAACGGCAGGTGCCACCTCACATTTAGAATACAGCACGGAGCATACCAACCCCTATCTCCTGTCCCCCTCCTACCTGATCCTCGGCGTTCCTGTGATCCAGGGTGAATTGAAAATCACCTGCGATGCCAATATTAAATTACGCTATCTGGTAAAAGGGGTTTCTAAAGACCTCGTAAAAGTCAAGGAGGAGAAAAAGAAAAATGAGACGGTGTACACCTTCACTGTCAAAGATGCGAAGAATGAAGACTTTTATCCGGATGCTCCTGCGAGACCATTCTGGGGAACCCATATCATCTTCCACATTGAACAGTATAAAAAATCAAACGGTGAATGGGTGAACTATTTGTCGGCCCCCGCAGACCTCTACAAATTATATGCGGGCTATGTATCCGGGATCAACAAAGAAACCGGCACTGAGCTGGCTACTGTTACAGATTCCCTGGTCAGTGGTAAAAAAACAGACCGTGAAAAAGCCGAAGCGATCTACAGCTGGGTGCAGGGTAACATAAAATATGTTGCATTTGAGGATGGCATGGAAGGATTTATTCCAAGGGATGCCAACCTCGTATGTCACCGTCGTTTTGGGGATTGTAAAGACATGGCCAGTATTTTAACGGTCATGCTGAAAAGGGCCGGCATGAAGGCCCATTATACCTGGATAGGTACAAGAAAACTACCCTATACCTATGCGGAAACACCCATGCCACTGGTAGACAACCATATGATCTGTGCACTGGACCTGGACGGGAAATACATTTTCCTGGACGGCACAGATCCGGGATGTGTTTTTGGTATACCGGCAGACCATATCCAGGGCAAGGAAGCATTGATTGGCATCAGTGAAACCCAATTCAAAATAGTTCCTGTTCCTGTGGTGCCCAAAGAAGGAAATGTATATGCAGACACCACGGTTATGAGCCTGGACAACAAGGTTCTTAAAGGAGAAGTGAGGCTACACCTGCAGGGGTATTATGCTACTGATCTGCGGACAAGGCTTATGTATATGGGAAGTTCAGATAAGGAAAAATATAACAAGGAACTGGCAGGCAGGGCGTCCAATAAATTTTCGGCAGAGAATTTCCGATTTGATCTGCCGGATTCAGACCGCAATACTGCAAAATTTTCCTGCTCTTTTCAGCTCCCTGATTATGGAAAGAACGTTGCTGGCAATCTATTTATCAATATGAACCTGATCCGTCCTTACGAGCATCAGGAAATTGACTACCCCAAAAGAAAAATTCCTATTGAATGGAACTGTAAATTCATTAAACGCTTTGTGACCATTTTCAACATCCCTGAAGGATATAAGGTAGATTACCTGCCATCAGGCCGGCAATTCAGCCAGGACGGATTTGGTTTCAATTTTCAATATGAACAAAAGGGAAACCAGGTGATCTATGTACAGGAATTTATGAATGACCATATCCTGTTGCAACCAGAGGGATTCGCCAACTGGAATAAAGTACTGGAGCAGCTCTTCCCGCTATACAAAGAAACGGTTAGCCTTACCAAACAATAACTTCCATGAAACCCATTTTCACCCTGTGTCTCTTCCTGCTGGCGTCTTATTCCCTGCATGCCCAACTGCCGCTGGACAGCTGGAAGGACAAGCCCTCCTTTATAGCCGTTGATAAAAGCCACGATAAAGAATCCGCGCTGTTTCTCCTTGACCTGCGCCGCTATGAATTCAGGGACGAGGCTGACAACAGCCTTGGCTTGTACAAGACCATCCACAAAGTGATCCAGCTGAATGACGATAAAGGGATTGAGATTTTCAACAAGATCTATCTTCCAGGAGGCGAAAACACCACTATGATTGCCCTGCGTGCAAGAACCATCCTGCCTTCCGGGAAAGTCATCAATTTTGATTCCACCACCGTTAAAGACATCACTGATGATGATGGAACACCGCAAAGAATATTTGCGTTGCCGGGATTGGAAAAAGGATGCCAGGTGGAATACATCTATTCTTACAAGAAAGAATCAACACTGTTTGGGATGGACGTGCTGCAGTTCAGAATCCCGGTACTGAAAAGTATTATCCAGATCATCTCTCCCCAGCGGCTGGTTTTTGACGTGAAAAGCTTCAATGGTTTTTCTATGGTGGAGCGGAAACAGGATAACAACTACCGGGTAGTCAACTGCATCTCCCCTGAACTCAAGCCCGCGGAAGAGGAAAAATACAGCAGCCTGACTGCGCAATTATACAGGGTAGAATACAAATTGTCTTACAATACCGCGAAGGATTCCGCAGACAGGCTGTTCACCTGGAACCAACTGGCAGAAAGGATCGGCGAAAATTACCTGGAATTTGACGATAAGGAAACCAAAGCCATTGCAGACCTCATCAGCACACTCAAACTGGCGAAGTTAACCAGCGCTGAAGATAAGCTGATGGCGTTGGAGAATCACCTGAAGAAAAACATCATGACCAACAAAGATGTTTCTTCGGAATCTGCTTCCCAAATTGACCAGATTCTACGCACCCGCATTGCCTCAGAATATGGGATCGTAAGGCTGTACGCTTTGGCGCTGAACCAACTGGCCATCCCATACCAGATGGTGTTAACGGGAGATCGTTCTACGTATTCACTTGATAAGGATTTTGAAAACTGGAACAACGCGGATAATATCATTATCTACCTGCCCGATACAAAAAAATATTTCGCCCCTACCCGTCCTGAATACCGGTACCCATGGATCGCTCCTGAATGGGGCAACCAAATTGGTATCCATTGTAAAATTTCAAAGGTGGGCGACAAACTAACGGCCGTTGCGGATGTCAGAAATATTGACCTGATGAACTATACTGAAACATCACACAATATGGAATCCCGCATCCGCATTTTCCCCGCAAAGGATTCTGTACTGGTAGAGTCAAAGCAGATCTTTACGGGATACACTTCCGCACTCTACAGGGCGGCGTTTAATTTCTCTTCTCCCGAAGACCAGAAAACCATCCTGAAAGACATGGTGAAGTTTGGCACCAATTCAGAAACCATCCTCAGCTCCAAAATGGACAATACCAGTTTTGATGAGTTTGGCAAGAACAAACCCTTTGTGATCAATGCCTCTGTGAAAGCCAATGAACTGATGGAAAAAGCCGGAAATAAGATCCTGCTGAAAGTGGGCGATATTATTGGCCCGCAAGTGGAGATGTACCAGGAGAAACCCCGGGTGTTTCCTATTGAAATTGTTTATCCGCATGTATTGTACCGCGACATCACCATAGAAATTCCTGACGGCTATGTAGCTAAAAACCTGGAGAGCCTGAATATACACCAGGCTTATCCTGAAACGGGCGAGCCTACGATGTTTTTCAAGTCCAGCTATACCCAGACCGGCAATGTATTAAAGGTGGCCATCAGGGAAGAGTACAGGGTGGCTGATTATCCCATTGACCAGTTTCAGCCCTTTATTAAGGTGATCAATGCCGCAGCAGATTTCAATAAAGTGGTGATATTACTGGAGAAGAAATAAATGAAAGTAGTCAGCATGATGAACAGAACATCATGCTGACTTTTTTTTTAAAATCGATAACCTACTGAAGCGCCAAACCAGGGGATAAAAGAAAATCCACCCTCAAAGAAAACCAGGGGGTTAAAATTTACCCGCCAGGTTACGCCTTTCTTCTTATAGGCCTGCCTGCGATAACCTGCTGTTAGGAAACCATAAACACCTGCTCCCTCAAATACATCCTCCGTTGTCACTACGGAGGCGCCACCGCCCAACTCAAAATAGTTGCCCTGCCTGCCTGCCAGGTAATTGATGCCAACGGGAAGGGTAAAACCGCCCTCACCACCGGCAAAAATAGCACCGAAGCCCGCGCGCATACCCAGTCCTTTATCCGTCTTGTTAAACCGCCGGTCATAGTTAAAAGAGTAAATAATGCCGGGACCGCCCAGTTCCACATAGACCTGTTGTGCACCCGGCCCTCCGGGCTTTGCAGGTCCTTCCTCTTCTTCACTAACCTGCGCCAGTACTGCCTGGGAAAATAGGAAAAGGGTGAGTGTAAGCAGAAATGCAGAAATTGATGTTCTCATATATTGGTGATTGATTATGGAATTAGATTGACTTCTCGTTCAAGGCAGACACCAAAGACATTCTCTATGCTGCGTATGATGGCCTCACTCAAATCAAAAATCTCATCGCCCGATGCTCCGCCGTAATTAACCAAAACCAGTGCCTGTTTCTGGTGTACCCCTGCGTCACCCTTCCTGTATCCTTTCCATCCTGCCTTTTCTATCAACCAACCAGCCGCAAGTTTAATGCTGCCGGGAATAGTAGAATAACCAATGATATCAGGATAACGTTCTTTAAGATCATGGAATAGCTGTTCCGGAACTTCGGGGTTTTTGAAGAAACTTCCGGCATTGCCAATAACAGCAGGATCTGGAAGTTTGGACTGCCTGATCCGGATCACAGCGTTGGCTACTGCACGGATAGACAGGTCCTGCACACCCATTTGCTCCAGTTCCTGCCGTATGGCTCCGTACTGAACATGAAACCGGGGAGTCTTCCGCAATTGATAAGTGACATGCGTGATGATATACTGGCCTTTGAACTTTCTTTTAAAGACAGATTCACGGTACCCAAACTGGCAGTCCTCCGCTGTAAACTGGTCCATCCGGCCATCCAGCCAATGCCAGGCTTCCAGGCTGTGGAACACGTCTTTGATCTCAACGCCATACGCCCCGATGTTCTGCATGGGAGAGGCACCGGCACAGCCAGGGATCAGGGCGAGATTTTCCACTCCGCACCAGCCCTGGTTGATGCAATGTTCCACAAACTCATGCCAACTTTCGCCAGCCCCTACCCTTACCCAGAGATGTTCTGTATCCTCACGGATCTTTTCTATTCCGAGGATCTCATTCCTGATCACATGCCCTTCAATATTTCCACGGAATAAAACATTGCTTCCTCCACCCAGTACCAGTAGATTATCCCTCTTCCCCAATGACAGGTTGGAAAGTTCATCCACACTTGATAACTTGGCGAAATATTGCGCAATGGCCGGCAGACCAAAAGTATTGTAGGGTTGGAGTTGGGTATTCGCAACAAATTGCATACAACAATAATAAAGAAAATGGGCGGTACTGTCACCATCATCGGCGCATCCGGACTTGTAGGTTCACATCTTTTGCCTCTTCTCCTCAAAGACGAGACCATAGACAGGGTAGTTGCCCTGGTCAGGAACAACCTGGCAGTGGATCATCCAAAATTGACGCAACAGGTCCTGGATTTCCAGGATGCCAAAGCCTATGACGCTGCTATTGCAGGCAGCCAGGCCTTGTTTGTGGCCATCGGCACCACCAATGCAAAAGTGAATGGTGATAAAGATGCCTACCGGAAAGTAGATTACAATATCCCGGTGTATGCAGCACGCGCAGCAGCGCGGCAGGGTGTGTACAGTTATGCCCTCGTTTCTGCCGTGGGTGCCAACGCCAATAACAACAACAATTTTTACCTTAAACTCAAGGGTGTTACTGAAGAGGCCGTATGTGAAGAACAGATCCCGCAGATCTATATCATGCGCCCTTCACTCATCATTGGCGAACGCGGGGAGCGGAGGATCATGGAAAAACTTGCGCAAACCATCATGCCCCTGATCAATTGGGCCTTAGCAGGAAGCGCGTCTAAGTACAAAAGCATCACTGCAGAAGACATCGCCAGCGCCATGCACCGTTCATTCAAAAACGGAACCAAAGGCATCCACATCTGCCATTATGATGAAATGAAAAAACTAACCACCTAAATTTCCGCACTACCGCACTACCACATTGCCACATTAAACAGGGTCTACATCGTAAGTCTGCAAGACACTCCGGAAAACTTTATCGCCTTCCATGATGGCTGCATGCTGGTGGATGAGCGTCTTGGCCTGCTCAACCATTTTGTTTTGCCGGGGAAGCCTCAACAGGATCTCCATGATATATAAATTCCGTATCCGCCCAATCACGGGTTCTGCGGGTCCCGTTACGCTGTCCCTGAATTGCTGTGAAAGAATATTGGCCATATAGTTAGCAGCAGCCTCTGCCACTTGTTTTACTTTATGCCTGAACACAATCCTGATCAGTTTGGTGAAAGGCGGGTAACCGAAATCCCTGCGTTGCTGTATCTCACTCTGGAAAAGTTTCTTGTAATCATGCTCACTTACCCATTGCAAGACCGGATGCTTGGGGTTGGTAGTCTGTATCAACACCTTTCCCTGGGAATCCTTCCTGCCTGCCCTCCCACTCACCTGTTCCATCAATTGGAAAGCCCTTTCATTTACGCGAAAGTCAGCAAAACTCAACAGCCCATCGGCATCCAATATCCCTACCAGTTGCACATGGTCAAAGTCAAGCCCTTTCACCACCATTTGTGTGCCCACCAGGATATCTATCCGCTGTTGCTCAAAATGCTGGATCAGCGTATCATGGGCGGTTTTTCCACGTACGGTATCCACATCCATCCTCGCCACTTTATAATCCGGGAACAGGGTGTTGATCTGTTCTTCAATTTTCTCTGTTCCAAAGTTCTTCTCCATCCATTTTACGGAGCCGCAGGCAGGGCAGGTCACTAATGTGGGATAGGTTGTGCCGCAGTAATGACACTGCAACTTATGGTGTAATTTATGATAGGTAAGGGTTACATCGCAGTGCTCACAGTGCGGTATGAATCCGCAGGCCCCGCAGATCAGGTAGGGAGAATATCCTCTTCTGTTCTGAAACAGGATGACCTGTTTCTGTTGCTGCACCGTTTCATTGATGGCATCCTGTAATGCGGGGGAAATCATGAGCTTTCCCTTCTCTTTGCTTTGCAATACCCGGGTGTCCACGAGGTTGATCTCCGGCAATAATAGGTTTCCATACCTCTCCTGCAACTCCACCAAACCGTATTTCCCGGAAACGGCGTGGTGGTAGGTCTCCAGAGATGGCGTGGCACTGCCCAACACCACTTTTGCCCCGAGTTTTGACGCATAATAGATGGCAGCATCCCGTGCATGATACCTGGGCGCGGGATCCTGCTGCTTGTAAGAGGGATCATGTTCTTCATCGCAAACTACCAGGCGCAAATCCCTGAACGGCAGGAACAAGGCAGACCTGGCACCTAAAACGATGCTCACTTTTCCTTCTTTCACTTTATTCCAGATCTCCACCCGTTCATTGGGATTGAACTTGGAATGATAGATGGCGATATGGCCGCCAAAATGTTTTTCCAGTCTGCGGATCACCTGTGATGTGAGTGCGATCTCCGGCAACAGGTACAGCACCTGCCCGCCACTCCGGATCATGGATTCAATCAGTTGTACATACACCTGTGTCTTTCCACTGGACGTTACGCCGTGCAGCAGGCAAACCATTTTCTCCTCCAACGCTTGTTGCAATTGGGTAAGGGCCAGCTGCTGGGCGGCAGACAAACTAAAATCAATCTGCACATCTTTGGGAAGGCTTTTGATCCGGTCAACCGCCAGTTTCTTTACCACCAGGATGCCCTTATCAACCAGGCCTTTGAGCTGCGCTGCCGAGGCACCTGATTTTCTCAACAACGCAGCCTGCCGCACCTCTGTGTCAGTCTTTTGCAGGTATAGGAAACTCATCAACAGTTCCATTTGCTTGGGGGCCTGCGACTTCCGGTTCAACAGTTCTTCCAGTTTTTCCTCCTGGTGATAATCTGGGTGCAACAGCACGAAGTTTTCATGCTTCTCCGTATATTTTTCTTTGAGGGACTCCCATGCCCAGCACAATTTGGCTTCAATGAGTTTCTTAACCACAGGATACACATGGGAAGAATCCAGGATCTGCTGCACTTCCTGCAATTTCAATTCCTTCTTCATGAACAGGGCCTCCGCAACCAGGTATTCTTCATCACCCAGTTGTGAAAAATCATCGCCATAATCCTCATTAAAAATCAGTGTGGTTTCACTGCTCAGTTTAAAATTGGAAGGAAGGGCAGCGGCCATCACCTCTCCTTCTGAGCACATGTAGTAATGGGCGATCCACTGCCAGAGGTCCAGCTGCTGGGGCGTTACAACCGGCTCTGCATCCAGGATATTCAGGATCTCCTTGGGATCAAAAGCTGCAGGCTTATCAGGATGTAATTGTTTAACAATGCCCGCATATTTTTTCTGTTTTCCAAAAACCACTTCCACACGCATACCTGGAGCTATCCTGCCTTCCCATGCTGCTGGGATGGCATAGGTATAGGTTTTAGGAATGGCCAGTGGGAGGATTACTTGGGCATATAACATCCCGGTGAAATTACGCCAATGGTGGCAAATCACCCTGTGTGTTTCCACGGATCCAGGAAGCATTTGCCTCTTGAAGTGCCGTGGACATCATCATGATCACCTGTTGTTTTATCCTTGGCAGGTCAGCCATAGTGCAACCCTCTACGGGTACTTCATCCAGCCAGATGGCCCTGCAAACCCCAGGATTGAGGGACAACAGTTTATCACCCTTCATCCGGGCATAGGTATCCGGAAAGATCACCGGTTTAATGGGCGTCTGGGTTTCGATGGCTAGTCTAAATGCACCGTCATATACTTCTTTTAAAGGCAGGCCGGTTTCATTGAAGGTACCTTCCGGAAAGATGAGAATGGAGATGCCCTTGCGGATGATGCTTTTCAGGTTGCGAATGCTTTTGGAACGATGCTGCGCATCGCCCCTGTCTACCGTTACCACGGCCACCTTATAAATAAACCCGAAGACGGGCAACTTCACCAGTTCAATTTTTCCCAGCGGCCTGAAAGGCTGGCGGATCACTTTGACGAGGAAAGCGGCATCCAGGTTGGAGACATGGTTAGCCACAAAAACAAATTGTTTTCTCTCTGCGAACTGCGAACTGCGAACTGCGAACTGAATATCCACCCGCATGCCAGACACAAAGAACCAAATATCCGCCCACAGGTGCAGTAACTTATAAATGAAATTGCCTCCTTTGATGGGACCGAAAAAGGAGGCGATGATAACCAAAGGAAATATCAGGATCATCACCAGGACAAACCAGGTGACAGACCACAGGAGGTAAAAAAAGTGAAAAAGCTTTCTCATAGTCATTTACAATCACATTGCCATTCCCGGCCCAGGTCAATTACCGTCACCACCACTACACCCCGGGGACTTTGCGCAAACACTATTCTCACATCCTGTCCATCAGCTGTTGGTCCTTCCACCGCGTATTTGGGATCAGGACTGCCCCGCAGGTCAGATTTCTGGTAGTTGACGCGGCCGTGAAGAAGGATATCCTTCACTTCGGCCTCGGAAATATGCCGGCAGCCCATCCGGCAACGGGCATGTTTGGAAAAGATCAGCGTTGAAGCATCCCTTTGCAGTTCTCCTGACGGTCTGCTGGCCGGATCCGTTTCCGCCGGCCGGTGCGGTACAGAAGATCCTGCAGGGGCGGTTTTGTCGGATTTTGGGGCCGATGGCTTCAAAAGGATCAGCAGGAAAAGAACCAGAACAAGGGTGCCTACCACCCTGAAAACCCATCTCATGGCACCAAGATAGCAAAATCGCAGGTCCTTTGTATCTTTGCGCCCTCATGGCAGCAGCAAAATCCATCGCATTCCACACCCTGGGTTGCAAACTGAATTTTTCCGAGACCTCCACCCTGTCCAGGCTGGCAGAGCAGGACGGTTTTGAGAAAAAGGCATTTGAAGACCTGGCCGATGTGTATGTGATCAACACCTGTTCTGTGACGGAAAATGCAGACAAAGAGTGCCGGCAGATCGTGCGCCGGATCCAGCGCAGGGCTCCGGAAGCCTTTGTAGTGATCACAGGCTGCTATGCCCAGCTGAAACCTGAGAGCATCGCCGCTATTCCGGGTGTTGACCTTGTACTGGGCGCCGCGGAGAAATTCAATATGGCAGCCCATATCCGCGAACTTACCAAGGGTGATTCCGCAAAAATCTCCAGCTGCGATATTGAAGATGTCACAGGCTTTCACGCGTCCTGGTCCATGAATGATCGTACCCGAACCTTTCTCAAAGTACAGGACGGATGTGATTATACCTGCAGTTTTTGTACCATTCCCATGGCCCGTGGTAAAAGCCGGAGCGATAGCATTGGCAATGTGGTAACACAGGCAAAGGCACTTGCAGCGCAGGGCGTAAAAGAAATTGTACTTACCGGTGTAAACCTGGGTGATTTTGGCAAAGGCCCTGATGGCAACCTAAAGGGAACAGAAGACTTCCATGCACTTTGTGAAGCCCTTGACCAGGTAGAAGGAATAGACCGATACAGGATCTCCTCCATCGAACCCAATCTCCTTACCAATGATATCATCAGGCTGGTGTCATCCAGTCATAAATTCATGCCGCATTTCCATATTCCCCTGCAAAGTGGAAGCAATACCATCCTTGCGGCCATGCGCAGGAGATACAAGCGGGAATTGTATGCAGACAGGGTAGCGCTCATAAAGGAACTAATGCCCCACTGCGCCATTGGCGTAGACGTTATTGTAGGCTTTCCGGGAGAATCCGATACCCATTTCCAGGAAACATTTGATTTCCTCCATAGCCTGGATATTTCTTACCTGCATGTATTCACTTATTCAGAAAGAGACCACACGAAAGCCCTGGAAATAAAGCCGGTAGTACCTTTGTCTGTGCGCCATGAAAGGAATAAGATCCTGCGGAATCTTTCTTATATGAAAATGCAGCATTTCACTGAACTGCATCGCGGGCAAACCAGGAAAGTGCTGTTTGAGGGGCATAGCAAAGACGGTATGATGGAAGGTTATTCCGATAATTATATCCGCATCACCACCCCACACCGTGAAGAATGGGTAAACCAGATTGTGGACTGGCGTATCTGATGCGGGCAGCCCCTGTCCCCGGTATTCAAAGGGCTGAAAAAATAAGCAGATTTTTTTTGTACGAAACATTCGTAACGCTTATCTTTGCACTCCGCAAAAAGGGAGTTTAGCTCAGCTGGTTCAGAGCATCTGCCTTACAAGCAGAGGGTCGGCGGTTCGAACCCGTCAACTCCCACAAAAATTAAAGCCCCATTCCGGGGCTTTATTTTTTTAATGGGTCTGTTCAGTTATGCTAGTCTTTTACCAACCGCACAGAAAACCCAAAATTCATGTCGTCAATATTGGTACCTATGCCGGCAGACTGGTATGACAAATATCGGATGATAGCGGTAACATTAGTGGACGGTGTTGAACTCCACCAATACCCCCATTGGCCGATATTGTTGAATGAAAAGCTTCCATCAAGAGACCTGCTACCACCGGGCAGGGCGGTGAAGCCACTGCTGTTGGTTGCGCCGGTATTGGGACTGGCCCACCTGAGGGTACCCGCCTGCTTGAGTTTTCCCCCGGCGAGGTCAGCGCCATCCAGACATTGTGCCAGGCGTGTCCATTCTGCATCGGTAGGAATATGCCATCCCGCCGGAGCCAGTTCCTTGTCTTTAATTCCATCTCCGTTGCTGTCTCCATTTACCGCAAACCAGTTGTACAGTTTCCCGTAAACAGTTCCATTGGCCGTGCTGATAGCATAATGGCACCATGCTCCATAATTAGCGCCCGCCCATTCTGAAACATCATTGATCTGTGGGATAATGGTTCCGTCCCTGTAAGTGCTAACATCCAGGTTAGCGCTGGTCCAGGTTTGGTCACAGATCTTTACGGATCCAACACAGTCTTCATCTATAAGGCCATTACAATTGTCATCCTTACCATTATCACAGATTTCCTTTGCCCCCGGATTGATGGCAGGGTTTTCATCATTGCAATCATCCTGCTTGCCATGACCACAGGGATTTTTCTTTGTATACCCGTCCTCATCTTCGTCTGGCACTACATCACCGTGCGCCTTATGCGCTTTCAGCGCATTCTTACTGATTTCGATGGTGTGAAAACTCCCGTTGCCTTCTTTGTGGCAAACAACGATTTTTCCATTAAGGCCCTTTTTGCTGATCAGGGCATCCACCACCTGGTCATTAATATCTTTTGTACAAGCGGAAGCCATAAGCAATATGGCTGTAACAATACCCAATTTTTGTTGCATAGCGTTCAAATGTATGATAGATAAATGGCGTGGTTCCGTCATAGAACGGCAGAGGAGGCATTTCTCCAGGGGGGGTAAATAAAATTAACACCAGCCTTTCAAAAAACAAAGGCTTAAGGACACTTTTCGGTGAATGGCTCAGGAAATATCTTTCAACTCAAAACCTACTCTCGGTTGTGCTTTGCCGGTAGTCAGGTTGATCAGCATTCTTCTTCTTACGGCGGAAAATGGCGATGCCAGTACAATTTCAATTCCCCGGATCAGATAAAGGGTCATTTTCCCTATCCATTTGCCCAACCCATTAAAGTGTTTATCAATATATCGGTATTCAGACCTGATCACTTCACTCTTGGTCATGGCCTTGGTTTCCACATTGATGCGTGAAGATCCTCCATGGGCATGCAGGCATCTCACCTCATTATACATTACCCGTTTCCACCCCAGATCAGCGGCTCTCTTGCACAGGTCAATATCCTCTGAATACATCCAGAATCGTTGATCCCATCCTCCCAACTCTTGGAAATCAGCGTTCCTGATCAATATAAAACAACCAGAGATCCAATCAGGGTAACTCACGGGTGCCGTATTGAGGTAACTTTTATAGTTCTGTTTGCCACGAAACAGCCTTTCAAATGTTCTCATCTGCGGCCATACGGTCCACCAGCGGGGGAAATTCCCAAATTGATGCTGGTCTTTGCCCTCATCGTCATACTGACGAATTCCCACCAATTTCCAACTGGGTTCCTGAGCAACCCTTGCGATAAGATTTTCCAATACGCCCGGCTCGAGGACGGAATCCGGATTCAGGAAAAGTAGCCACTCCCCCCTGGCAATTCCCGCACCTTTGTTACAGGCCTGCGCAAACCCGCCATTGATGGGCTGGAGAATAAAATGCACCCATGGATAGTCCTGGATAAATTCCCCTGCCTTTTGGTCATTGGAATGGTTGTCAACCACAATCATTTCCACCTGTGGTCCTTCCTGCAAGTGAACACTGTCAAGACACTGTTTAAGCCGGGACCAGGATCTGTAATTAACGGTGATGATGGATAAGGATGGCTGCATGTGGCGCAAAGATATCATTTAGGCCCATGACGCCCGCATGACAACCATGCTGAACAAGAAAAACTTGGTTTTAAACCGTTAAACCAGGCAATGGCAACAAAAATCCTAAAAAATAGCGATAGAAAACCTTTCCAGGTACTCATGGAACTTGTCCCTGTATTGGCCACCGATGGGCAGCAACTTTCCATTTACCTGCAATTTATCATTCCAGAATGCCTCTATATGCTGGAAAGAAACGATATACGACTTGTGAATCCTGAAAAAGCCATACGCTGCCAGGCTCTGTTCCAGCTTACCCATGGTCAATAAGGTCACAATAACACTATCCCGGGTATATACAGACACATAATTACCCTTCCCTTCAAAAAATATCACATCCGCAATCCTGATCTTGACGGTCCTGTAGTCATGTTTCACCAGTATAAACTGTTTTACCGGATTCACAATGTTCCCTGAAGATGGCTGTTCCTGTCCTTGCGGTTCCCAGTTCTTTGCCAGCAGTAAGTTATTTCCGGAGGCCATGGGATGATTATTCTGGATCATTTCGCAATAGATAAATTGTCAACGGAAATAGGCGATATCTTGCATTTCAGCCTTAATTATGAATAGGATGAACCCAGAAAATAGCAGTTCATCCAAGACACCGTAAAGTTCAAAACAAGCACCTCCAAACCCAAGTTTTTCGCTTTCTATAAAATAAATCAGCGGGGTTTTCATGTTATGTTTGTAATTTTTCCTGTTATTTTCTGAACAGAATACCCGTATTACAGTTATTTTCTTAATGCCGGCAGTTATTTACATAAAAAAGTCCCGGTTTTTCCCTGTTTTCCTGACCTGGTGGCTTTGCATGTCATTCTGGGTATGTCCACAATGGGGGTACGGGAACGATACTATTTTTATTGCCCGTCACCATTTTGACGAGCCGGTTAATAACGTTTTCCTGGCAGAGGGTCGGATATACGCAAAAGTGGGCTCCCATATCTATAAAAGGTCTGAAGGGCAATGGGAGAAGATGTCCGGTGAGTACAAGAAATACTTTGTCTTTTATTCCAATGGATTTTATGAACACGAGTATATTCCCAAAGAACACCTGATTGAGGATATACGGTATATGGCAGACCTTATACCCCAGAAGGCCCTCACCAACGCTACTGCCGCCATGGACGGGAACGTCCTGTTTGTTTCAGTGGGCGGAAGCCTGTATGAGTACCTTATCAACACTTCATACAGCCTGATGTTCGCAGATAAGTCGATCAGACATACCTATAAAGACGATAACCTGATTGTCTACAGTACCTACGGGGCCATTTATGTGAACAGGGACAGGGGAAATACTGTGGTTGCCCGGGGACTGAAGCACTCAAATGGAAATTTTGTCAGAACCTCTTATGGTGACATCATAGCGTCTGACTATCTTTTTCAACTGCACCAGAATGACACCATTTCACGGATGCCAGTAGATTTTGGGCTAGAGCAGGGCAAGGTGAGAAAGGCCATTAATTACCGGGACACCCTATTGCTCATGCTAACCAATTCCATCTGTACATATCATCCCTCCACCGGGGTTCAAACCCTGGCACTGAATCATGAGTTCACTGACCTTGAATGGGTCAATAATGCACTCGTATTTTGTACCGCTGAGGGCAAGCTATTTTCCCGGCAGGAAGGAAATATCACTGAGCTGGTTGACCTGCACGAAAAACTGAGGGATATCTTTCCCATGCCAGACGGGTTATTTCTTGCTGGCTCCACGGGCGTGTTTTTTTATAGTTTCAAAGAGAAAAAAATCACCCGGATGATTGATGTAAAAGGTGCCGCTGCGATGGTGATAGATATGGAACAGAATCTTTGGATCGGCTCAGATTTTGGCCTATACATCATACCCAAGGATGAGCAAATTAAGATCCCTTTCATTCCCAATGTGGAGTTCAACCGGGGCGCCCTCTCCTATTATAATGATACGATCTTTGCTGGCTCCATCCACGGGCTTTACCTCATTGATGCATATACAACGTCCAAAAGCACTATTCCGGCAGCTATTCATAAAGTGAAGGTGTACAACAGGAATCTCACCATTGCCGGGCTGGTGGGTTTAGTGGTACTGAGCATCGGTACATGGCTCACCATTGTGTATATCAGGAAAAGGAGAAAGATTGCTGTTCCTGCGGAAGCAAGGCCAACCAAACGGCTGGGGTTGGCTGATATAGAGCGGGACATACTTGAGCAGAATATACAAACGGTAGACGGGCTTGCAGATCATCTTCATACCAATACTGTTCAGCTCAACCGCATCTTCAAATCATTCAATACCACTCCGGGAAAATTCCTGAAATCAGTGAAAATAAAACTAGCCCGGCAGATGCTGCGGGATGGCAAAACAATGCAAGAGGTGGTAACTGTTACAGGTTATTCTGCCCAGCTCATCAAATCCGAACTTAGAAAAAAAGGGGAACTGAAAGAACCGGATTAGACCAGTTATCGCTATTGTTTGACTACTGATCCTTCATGCGAAGACATAACGGCCATTTCTTTTCCGGTTGTCTTACGAAGTATGGGATTATCGGTGATCACCACGGTGGTTCCTGCGCCTACTATGGCTTCCAGTTGTTTCCGGAATGGCTCTGGCATTGTAACATCAGCCAATGGCAATTTGCCTTGCCTCCCTCCTACGGCGTTATAGTGTTTGTCCTCCAGTGTATGTGTCATCCATTGCCATCCTTCAGCTCCTGAAGGGTTGATGGCTACAAATACGGTAGTACCTACTGAATCTCCCGAATTAAAGTGCAATTTGCTCCTGCCGATCTCAATCCCGTTGCGAAGCACCACCATCCTGTTGTCAGATTTGCTTATCAGTACGGAAACAGGTCCGGTTACTGATTTCTCCGGTGTCCACCTGTATTTTTCTTCCACTGTAAGCTTAACATGCTCTTCCGTCTTTCCGCCCGGCACAACCGGACTCAGGAAAAATGGGTGATTCACATACTCAGGAAACTTACTGTGGTTGGTCACTACCACCGTCATTCCCAGGGGAGAAACCTTGAAAAGCTCACCGGCAAAAACACTGGGCAGGTGAACACAGCCATGGGAAGAAGGGTAGCCTGGTAGTCCACCCGCATGCAATGCCACGCCATAGTTGGTGAATTTCTGTGTATAGGGCATGGGGGCGCTGTTGTACTTGCTGGACCTGTGTTTGGCGTCTTTCAGGATAGTCACAAATACGCCGGTGGGTGTTTCATGCCCTGATTTTCCCGTGCTGATGGTTGTCATTCCAATCCTCGTTCCATTGCGAAAAACATACGCCATCTGTTCATCCAGGCTCACCGTAACTAATATGGGCCCTTCCGGGGAGAGTTCCGGCGTCCACACAAATTCTCCTTTCTTTAAAGAGTCTTTTGGTGTATTGATGGGCCGGGATTGCTTTGCACCCCAGAACTGTGCCTGCAATGTAGTGGTAAATAAACTGAAGCTGCCCAGGATTAAACAAGCGATATAAAACTGCTTCTGACGAAATCTCATTATGCCTCCAAAATTTTAAAAAAAGCCTGCCGGAAAACCGACAGGCCTTTTACTTCTTACATCAACACTTTATTTAGCTCTAACAGAAAGCGATACTCTCCTGTCTTTGATGCGGTCTTCTTCCGGAGCACTGGGGGGATACTTCGCAAATTCTGAACCATATCCCTCAGCACCCTCTACCTGCGCGCCCAAGCCTGCGTCCTGCAAAAGTTTGGATACCGCCTGGGCCCTGTCTGTAGAGAGCTTCTTGTTGGCGGCTTCATCACCTATGTTATCCGTATACCCGCCAATTTTGATCTTGGCCTTTGGAAATGCTTTGAGGATCTGGACGATGTTATCCACCTCTTTCCTGCTCTCTGCATTGATCTCCGCAGTACCAAACTTAAAATTCAGGTCGTTGAAATCAAACCAGTTATCCTTGCCAGGTTTGGCTTCGGGGTCTTGCAGGAATGAAACCAGCAGGTCCTCAATACCACCTTTATATGCGTCAATCTCCACACCATTGGGTAGTTTCAGTTTGGTTGCCTCGCGGGTGACCACTACAGAATCTACTTTAGTAAGGGTATCGTGCACTACGGCAGGAACGTTTTCTACAGGTTTATCACCCTTGCCACAACCCTTGGCCAGCCAGAAAAGTAATCCTGCACCAACCAGTGCAAGCAGCAGCCACCAGGGATTGAAACCTTTCTTCTCCTCAACAGGTGCCGCTTTAACGGTTGAACTGCCGAGGAACTGTGAAACATTCAAGCCGGAAGGAAGCGCTCCCATAACGGAAGACTTCATGCCTCCCAAAAGAGAAGAAATGGCCCCAGGGGTACTGTTGTTGTCCTTTGCATATTTTCCCAAAGCCGCAAGCGCAACAGGGACAATGGTTCCAAACAATGATGACACCGTTGATCCTTTGAGTCCGGAAAATCCGGATACAGCATTGGCGAGTCCGCCAAACTTATCTCCAAAAAGTCCCGTGATAAGGCTGGGTGCAAATGAGGGGATGCCACCACCACCTTTCATAAAAGTGCCGGCGATATCTCCCAAAATTCCGCTGTCTGCGGCGGTATGTGCAAGATTAAGCAGCGAAGACGCATTTCCGCCTTCAACCTTCCCGATCATTCCCAACAGTGAAGCAGGAATAATGGCATCTACACCCTTACTGACAACAGCCTTATCCTCACCCAGGAAAGATGCGGCCGAAGAGATCAGGTCATTATTGAAATAACCTTTGACAAGTCCAAGAAGATCCAATGACATACGTGCAGGTTTTGGTAATTATAAATCAGAATTTCATTGCGGTTTTTACTTCCTTTCCCGTTTTATCGTAGAAGACAAACTCTTTGGCTACACCCTTCTTGGCCTCCACTCTGTAAAGATGTTCCTTGTTGTCATTATCCACCTTTGTAACAGATGCGATGCTCCAGTCTGCAAACCTGCTCTTGTCATATGATGCCTTTACCGGCGCCGGAATATCCTTTACATCCATCAGTGTCTCCGTGAAATTCCAGGTTCCATCCAAACGATAATGCCCGCGCATGGTGTTCCCGCCACTTTTAAACTTTACGGTATAGTTAGAAACATTGTTGCTCCAGTCTACGTCGGAAGCTGAAGTGTAGGTCTTAAGAAAATGTTCTTTCGCTTTTGCAGGAATATTTACGACCTGCGCATGGGTGATACTGACCAAACCACTGAATAATACGAACAGTGCAATTGCTTTGAAACTTTTCATGATTGGCTAAATATTTAAGTAGTTAATAGACAAATACTGGCAGACGTTCTCAAGCGTATCGGGTAGTTGCGACCTTAGCCTCTTCTTTCAAAATTAACAAGTGATCCCTATTAGAAGTGAACCCCCATGCAACGGGCATGTGTCAGATTCTTCAATTGTGCAAAACTCAGTACCCTCCAGTCTTTCAAGTCCATTCCAACCCAAAACCTTGTACCATCATTCAAAGAAGAAATCATGATTTTCGTCATAACAAGAACAACATTGGCAAAATAATATAGGGCAGCAACAACAAAAGTCCATTCCTTCCGGTGGTCAATGCAGGCAATGCCCAACTGGGCAAATCAATCTAAAATGTGGAAATTTTAAAAGGGATAGCCGATGGCAACACTCAACAAAAGATTCTCCTTTCTCCAGGCCTTGTTGCCCAGGTCAATTTCGTTAAAAACCCAACGTTGCCCTTCTGGATACCAGGGCTTCCTTAATGGGATAGAAAAATCAAACCTTAACAACATAATGCTGAAATCCAGCCGCATCCCTAATCCCGCGCCCAGGGCCATTTCTTTCATAAATGCAGCCGTAAACTTACTGCCCGGCTTATCCGGCGGTTCCCTCCTGAACCAGATATTTCCCGCGTCTACAAAAAATGCAGGTTTGAACATTTTGCCGAGATCATACCTGAACTCTGTATTGGCCTCTATTTTGACATCTCCGGATTCATTTGCCTCAAAACTGGATTCAGATGTATGATAACTACCAGGGCCCAGGGTCCTGATCCTGAATGCACGCACGCTGGCGCTGCCTCCAATAAACAATTGCTCATTATACGGAGCGATGAAACTATTTCCATATGCAACAGCCGCCCCAAGGATCATCCGGTTCACCCAGGTCAGCCTGTTGGTAAGTTTGTAATACAAACGCCCCTCCGCTTCAGCCCGTACAAACTGGGACAAGGGCACACCCATGAACCTGATGGCTCCCGGTGTGTCAACCTTATTCCGTGATACCGCCGCAATAAGGTTTCCATAGCTGCCTATGGAGAACCGGCTCCAATAAGTCACAGGCTTATCCTTGTACGTATTATTATATTGAAATACATACTGTGACCCAATGATCAATTGCCGTTCAAAGGAAGCCCGCAGGGCTACGTCCTCCTGCAGAATGCTGTCAAACTTGGGCGTAATATTGGTTGGATTGATGGATTGCACCCTGATGGGTCTTAACGTATGTTCAATCACATCCCTGACCTTCCACACGTACTCAAGACTGGTCTTGAATGAACGAAGCGTATACAAATCAGGACGCTGCAAATATTCAGCACCTAAGGTGATCCCTGTTCTGGGTATAAATGAATTCTTACCGGTTACTACCTTGAAATAAGGAATGATACGAGGCAGATAAAATGTGAGGTCTGTCTTAAAGGAGTAGGCGTTGGGAGATTGCACTTTGTTACCACCCAGCTGTGCATCAAAACCGGCGCTGATCTTAAAATCCAGGATCTCCGCACCCTTCAACAGGTTCACATTCCGCCATTTTATACCAATTTCAGAACCCACAAAATTCCCTGTCTTAGTATTCACACTGGTTTCCAGCCGAAGGGTGTTCTTTCGCATGGGTGTGATGAAAATTTTCGTATGCAACTTGTTTGCGCCTAACAAGGTATCAGGCGTAAACTGAAATTTCACAAACTTAAATGTGTTGAGATTCATCAGCCGTTCAATACTCAATGCATGCAGTTCTTTTTGGTATACCTGGCCCTCTTCCAACAAAATTGCCCGGTCATAAACACCGTACCGGTACTTGTTTGACTTGTCAATGATGGTAAACTTCTTTTGCCGGGTTCCCGTGTCTGTCAATAAAACAGAATCCTTGGCCAGTGAATAGTTGCCATATATAGAAATGTCTCCAATCTCCCACTGCTGCATAGAACGTGGGGATGCGCCATCGATATACTTTATATAAACATCCGCCTGCCCCTGGTGAAGGGTATCCACCCTAAACAATATTTGCTCAGGAAAATAATAGTAGTATCCCCGGCCTTTCAATGTGTCATCAATCCTGGCTCTTTCCGCATTGAGTGTTTCTACCTGTAGATAGTCGCCCGGCTTCAACAAAGATCCGCCTTTGATGCTGTGAATGATACCCGTAACCTCACTGCTGTCTGCAGGAAGGTGAATACTTCTGATGGTATACCTGGTCCCCGGGCTTATTGAATAGTTCCAGTACGCTGTGTTTTTCTTTACTACGGTGTCATACTTTATCGTGGGATGGTAATATCCGTAATCAAATAGCCGGTTCCGTAACCGCGCAACGGTAGGTTCAGGTACTGCCTGGCTAAGCAGTACCGGTGGCTCAGTAAATCCATCAAACATCCTGCGAAAAAAACCCTGCTTCCTGGTTTTGTCCGGAACAGAATTGTAGAGCATCAATTTGTACTTTACACCAAAGAAATTCGCATTGGGTTTAGGTCTTGGCAACGTTGCCAACTCTTTCATTATTGCAGGCTCCAGTTTACCAGTATCTACTTTTACACTAGCACCTCCATACAAATGATCTCCCTGCGGTATGTGCTTTGACACATCGCAGGACACCAGGCCCATCAAAGCCCAATTAAGGATCAGGATTGGTATAAGGTTGAATAGACGCAACTAACTCCGGATTTATGGATTTCGTTTCTTTCTGAATGCATTCTTTAATTTGTTGAACTCAACCACCACCACAAAAGTGGCGCCTGTTTCCACTACCACACCATTGAAGGTGAGATCATTTTTGTTAACCCGGTATCCCTTCAGCCTGAACCTGCCATCCTGTGTAAGCAGGTACTCCAGCGTCACATCACCAGCCAGTCCGTTCAGCAGATCTTGCTGCTGGTTCTGGTTCTCCAATGCAAATGTGCTGCCCACGTAAATATTCAGCCGGTTATTATTAAAAGACTTTGCAAGCCCCACCTTGAGGTCTGATTTCCGCACAGCAGATCCGGAACTATAATCATCCCTGATATCCAGGCCCACATCAATATCCACATCTTTGATGGACTTACCGATGAAGTTATTCAGCTCTTTTGTAAGCAGATTTCCTGCTGTACTGAAAGCCTCGGTCTGAAAATTTCCACCTCCGCCAACGGAACTGAACGGATTGTCTGCAATAAAAGTTTGCAAAGCAAGCAGGCCCATCACCTGCTTATTCAACTCAGAGGGGAGATTATTAACCTGTTTAATACGGGTATATACCATACCATCAAACGCGGCCTGCTGGTCTTCTTTCATATCCAGCCTGAAACTGATGTTTGGCTTCATCAGGTCACCGGAAATATCCATATACACCAGGAAATCAAATTTCTGTTTCGAGATCCCCGGCAGGTACCCAATATCCTGCACCAGTTCCGCCGCATCTGTTTTTACTTTATACACTGCGGTGAGGTTAACATTCGCCTTCTTGACATCGCCGGTCCAGGTAATGGTACTCCCCTTGTTCACCATAAATTCTTTCTTGATCAATCCGGCTATCGACAAATTATACAGTCCCGATTCCACTTCGTAGTTACCTACCAACTCCATTCCACCGGACGCATCCATTGAAAAATTCAGGTTGGATTTTCCTTTCACACTGAGTTTATCGCCAGACTCTTCATTCAGCACAATGTTTAATTCAGATTTTGGCGTAATGGAGACATACGTGTTTGCACTTATCGCAAAATTCCGGTGAACAGGTTTGGCAACTGATAACCGGGTAGAATCTTTTGTACTGTCTGACGGATTGAAAAACTCGATCAGCCCATCGGCACTGCTCATTCTTTCAGTTTCCCGATAAACATAGGTAACAGAAGAACTGTCCCGCACATCTACATTGCCGTTGATGACTGCGACTTCCTGGTCTCCTTTGACGGTAAGCAGTGTTGCAATCCTGAGCGGACCATACACCAGTTGATTTGGATAGCGCTTATGCCCTGCAATAAGGAAATCCCGCGCATCTACCTTGAGATCATACTGAAGGGAATCAATGCTATTAATATCCACTTGCCCTTTTACGGTGGCTGTTCTCCCTGCGCTGTCCAGGATGGTGAGATCCCTGATAGCCACATGCCTTCCTTCCAGGGCCAGTTCGCCTTTAGGGATGCTCATGGGAGTGCCCGTAGACACCAGGATCATCTGGAGAGAATCCATAGATATCCTGCCGCTCAGCAAGGGATTGTCTGTACTGCCTTCAGCCTTAACCTGGCCGGTGATCCGCCCCCGGAGGGAGTCAGCATATTCTTTAACCAATGGTGCAAAGGGCTGGATATTGAACGATCTGATATCAGCCTGCCCTCGGATAGATCCATCGGAGTTTTTATAAGTTCCATCTGCATCCAGGTCATTTCCTGCGCCATGCAGGCTAAGTTTGGCGCTATACAGATCTCCATCTTTTGATGCAGCACTTGCCATAAGGTTGCCGAAATTACTCTCCCTGAAAGCCAGTCCCGTGAGACGAAGTTCTGATTCAAAATCCATAGGGCTGAAACTCCGGAAAGTTGCAGAGGCATTGATCTCGCCTTTGATCTGTGCGCTGTCTGCATTCAATAAAGCGGTGATGCTTTCCAGGTCAACCCCTTTCACCATCACAGACAAAGGCAGTCCTGATTGGTTTTCCCCGGACGCTGCTACAGAAAATTCCTGCTGTCCCCGGGTTATGCTTAGGCTGCTTCCTTCCAGGCGCTCCGGGTTTAGATAGACTTTATTGCCAGGGTTGACACTCCAGGTAAATTTATTCAGCATCAGTGAATCACCGAGGCTGATATAAGGATGCAGACTGTCATTGTAGAAACTGAATGGGATAATATAGACTGGCGTTGTATTGTCATTGTCTAACAACACCAGCCCACTGTTAAACATGCCTTTATCCATTTTACCAGATAAATACACACGATTCGTAGATACCCAGGGACTGTTGAATCTTTCCAGGGAAACGGCCACCGCCGCGCGCTGCAAATCAGATTTTGTTTCATCCTGCCCTATGCCCACCATGAGTGAATCCACCCTGAAATCCCGATATTCTATCTCAGGAATTTTGGTAGCCAGGATGATCTGGTTGATCCTGGTGTCCAACTTCATAGCTATCACAAATCGCGATAACTTCTTAAGGCCGGGGATCAGCGGAAGCAAGGTGTCCGGTATATGAACATCCGCGGTAAAATCTGCAAAAGCTGGTTTTCGCATTCTTACCACGGTGTCCTGTGTTTGCAGATAGCCGTTCAACACAGCCTTAAAATCTTCCGGCAAGGCATCAAAACGGAACTGCCCCTTGAGCGTTGCATGGGCAAACGGGGTGTTGAGTTTTATAAACTGGGTATCTGCAAACTGATAGGCCAGGATATCCATCGTATCCAGGAAATAATTTTTCTTCGGTGTTTCAATCATGATGTCATCAAAACGAACACTGCCTGAGGCTTGCGCACTGTCTGCCTGGTCTACATCGGCATTTACCTTACCGCTGATGGTAAGTGGTTCCTTCATGAATCCTGTTGCCTGCAGGTTTACTTTACGCAGGTCAGCATCCACCATCAGATCCCGAATGGTATTTACAAAATAACCTGCCACATTCAGATCAAGATCCATATTGGGATCGCTGGCCTTTACCTGAGCATCAACATATCCGCTTTGCACACTACCTTCAACGCTAACATCATGATAAGTATAACCGTTAAAGTATGCTCGTTCCACCCGGCCGTTCATCTTTGCACGCATCGTGGCCAGGTCATAACCTGCCCCCGCCAATGTCAGGCGGGCTGTAACGGGCCCAAGGGATGAGTCCTGAAAAATCTTTTGCAAGGCAAGATCCTGTGCACCCAGTGTAAGGGAATAGGTTGATTTGAATTTATCTGAAGGATGGCTGATTCTTCCGGCTACGGCAATATTTCCGTTGGTGGTACGGCCTGAAAGATCCATCCGGATATCTTCCATATTCCCCGCCAGTTTACCTTTGATGGTAACGTCATCCGGGATATATACCCAGGCGGAATCCGGAATCATTTTTCCCAGTTCTTCCCGCAGGTCTTTTTTATGCAGCTTCACTTCCTGTATGGTCCCGTCAACTGTAAGTTTAGACGGATCCATCAGGTGCCTGATCTTTGCAGACAGATTAACTTCATTGCCGAGATGGCGTACCAGAAGAGACCGTATATCGAGGTCATCCAGGCTACCCTCTGCCCGGCCCTGAATTTTCACGGGATCATATAAAAAACCGCGGACAGAACTATTGTTCCGAAGGCTGGGCACAAAATACCCCGCCTCGTCAAGCAATACTGAAGAAGGCCTGATGTCCACCAATAACATTGTTTTGCCAGGATGCTTACTGATATCGTCCAGTGAAGGATACCGCATCTGGAAATCGGCTGAAAGATTGTTCTTACGGGTAAGCAGTTTAAATGCTTTTACCTGAATGGCTGTGTCTGAATAGCGGATATCCCCAGACAATGACTGGATCTCAAATCCCTGGCCATCTTTCAACTGAGCCTGATGCAACAGCGCACCATAACGGCTGCCTTCCATAAAAATTTTCGAGGCTGAGATATTGACCTGCTGCAGGTCCATATCCCCTGCTTCAAACAGATTTGGGCTATGCTTAGGCAGCGGTTGCTGCTGAATGGTATAGTGATTGTTGATAACAGACAGGGTATCCAAACGCGCAGTGAATGCCGGACCTGAAGTGGCTTCCGTTAATTTACCCTCCGTTTCATCTTCTGAATCCGCGTAAGCCAGTTTCATGTCATGATCCCGAAGGAATATGCCCGACACCAATACTTCATTGCGTTGGGCGTTATAGCGAAGATTATCAACGGTAAGCGCACCCGCGGCAGATTGAAGGTTCATGGATTCATTCAGCGTGCGGAGCTTCAGATTCACGTATCCAGCTTGCAAAGCACGTATTGCCAGCGCAAGCGCCATGGGCTCACTGTCTGCCGGCTTACCCGAAGAAACAGGTGTTTCTCCCAGCTGAACATAAGCAATGAGTGAATCCACTTTAATAATGTCCGACTGTATATAAGGCCTGAAAAAATCTGATCCTTTCAGGTCCGTATCCAGAGACCGGAGTTTCACCAGGAAGCTATCCCTGGTGATCTCATCCACATACTGGAGATCTATGCGGCTCAGTGTAACCCGGTCCAAAGCAAACTTCCAGCTGCCGGTGCTGGTATCCGCCGGCGCAGCGTCACCACCGGAAAAAGCATCCACCATAAACTCGTAATTGAACTTACCTGTTCTGGCAGACTTTATCACACGCAGCTTCAGCCCGGAAAGGCTGACCATTTGAACATCTATGGACCGCTTGAATAACGCCGGGATATCCAATCCCAATTGAAGGGTATCAAATGCAGCTACCAACTGACCCTGGGGATCCCGCAGGTCCACCCCCATGATCCGGGGATTAGAAAGGCGGCTGACATCAATCCTGTCAATGCTCACCTTTGCCTTAAACTTAGCAGAAAGATACGATTCCGTAAACCCTGTGAGTTTGCGGTTACCCCATTCTGTTTTCAGCAGTATCCACACAGACAGCAGCAGGATGATCAACAGGATGAAGATCCCCAGAAAAATCCTCAGGGTGATGCGCACGATTTTTCTGGTTTGAGGACTCCTACTCATCCACACAAAAATAGCAAAACACCGCAGACAGTTTTGAACTAGTTTTTTAGCCAGGCTGTTTTCAGGGCTTCCTTAGTACTATCCCTAAACTGGTAACCGAGGCCGTCTTCATAATTCAATTTGATCTTTCCTTTCAACTCCAATTCCTGGCCATTCCTGCGGACCTTCATGACATTTTCACTACCCTCTTCCAGGCCGTATGAAGCCAGCAAAACACTGGTAGGATCTGCTGCGTTGAATTCCTTGCCATTGAGGGCAATCAGTTCATCGCCTGGCTTAATTCCCAGTGAAGTGAAAAAATCATTGGCGTCATTGCCAGCGAAGACTTTCTTAGCAGCGGGGTCAATACCAATCAGCGGCTTACGTCCCGGTCCGAGGAAAGGCACAATGGTAGGCACAGGCACGGTGGCCTTAACAACCCCTACTTTGGCAAGGTATACTTCATAAGGAACAGGCTCTCCTTTCACTACATGTCTTTGCAGGAAATCACCCACTTCAGGGTAAGTCATGGACGTAATTTCAGCGATGATCTCATTATCATTGAATGGTTTACTATCGCCATACTTTTTAGACAATTCCGCCATCATATGCAGAAGGCCTGTTTTACCATTGGTTTTCTCGCGCAAAAGGATATCCAGGCACATGGCCATCAACGCGCCTTTCTCATATACATTGGGGTATTGGGATTTCATATTGGGCTCCACTACGTGCTTGCTCATCTCTGTAAAACTCAGGTTGTCTTTGAAATTCTGCTTTGAGTTCACCTCTTTGGATGCCATCTGCGCATAAAATGCCTTCTCATCCACCAGTCCCTCATGCACCTGGAAGTGCTGGGCGAAGTATTCCGTAAAGCCTTCGTACATCCACAAATGTGCAGACATCACCGGCTCCCGGAAATTGAAATCCTGTATCTCCCGGGAGTGCACCTTCAGGGGAGTGAGGGTATGGAAAAACTCATGGGAGATCACGTGGATGAGCTCGCTGTTTTTCATATTGTCCGCAAAAGTTGCCGTAGTGGATGTATTGTGTTCCAGTGCACCCAGTCCCTTGGCATCCTCTGCATCCATGCTGGTGATGTAAGTTAGAATCGCATACTTTTTTGTATTGTTGATGGCACCCAGATAGTGCTTCTGCGCGCGCATCATCCTCGTAATATCAGGGAAAAGGCGGGCTGAATTAAGCTCTTTATTGCGCGGTGAATAAACACTCAGCACCAATTCCATGCCGTCAATATTTGCCGTAGAAATATCTGGTGCTGCATACATTACCGGGTGATCCACCATCTCTGCATATCTGCTCACATTAAAAACATCCTTGGTGTCCAGCTTATCCATATCGTCCATGGCCGTAGTGGCTACCAGCGATGCAGGATGCGTGATCTGGAGGCTGTAAGGAACGTCTTTATACCCTTCAAAATAGCCCACAAAACCACACAGGTTCAGTACAAAATTTTTACCGGCGAGAATATTGGTTCCTGCAGGGGAAAATATTGTAGATGACCCTTCCTGGAATGCATCCCCTTTTTCATTGTCATAGGTATCGTTCACCCTATACACCAGCTTTGCCAGTTGGGAAGGGTTTGATACGGACCATGTATTTACATCTTTCTTTGTTACAGTCAGACTTCCACCCTTTTTATCAAATGCCTGGACATTCTCTACGTAACGGCCATAATCAGCTATGGCATAAGTGCCCGGAATGATACGGGCAAAAGTATAATCCACACTGTTACCAGACAGCGCCGGAGGATAAACAGTCACCTGTATTTTGTCGTCCGTCACATTCACCAGGTCCATATCAGCACGCAGCCCATTGAACGATGAAGTCCCGGCTGTTCTCCGGGCAGTATTACAAGACGTCAACAACACGGCTGCAGACAGCA
This sequence comes from Chitinophagaceae bacterium, assembly GCA_044225015.1. Lineage (GTDB taxonomy): Bacteria > Bacteroidota > Bacteroidia > Chitinophagales > Chitinophagaceae > Pollutibacter. Next base: position 186,535 of record JBGAJG010000005.1, read on the forward strand.
ACACCATAAAAAAACGTGAAATCATGATCGCATCAATTTACTTCTGGAATATAATTAAGAATAGCAAGTCAAAAGTGGCATTTAACCGGGGGATTACCATCGTGCAAAATTGTGTCAAGTTTTGAAAACTCAGAATTTTGACACCAAACCGCAAATTTTACTGATACAGTTCTGCATAACTTGTATAAGCTGCAAAAACAGCAAGCAATGGTTCATGGATATGCTTGCGTTCCGCCTCCCTTCCCTTTTGAAATAATCAATTGATTAGCAGCTGCTTACAATAAGTGTTCAGTACGTTTCATGAAAAACGCTGACCGAGGTCTTCCGCATAAGAAAACATAGCAGGCGGCGTGAATTTTGGGAAGCGAATTTCATCGATGTAATTTCATCAAAGGCAACAACCATACTTATTAAATATCTGATCATGAAACGATTTCTTTTCCTTTTGGTAATGATGATGGCCAGTTCAATTATGGCGTTCAGCCAGGACTATGTGACCCTGTATGCAGATTGCAATTTCAGGGGTGCAGCGTCCAAACTGTACCCGGGCAGGTATTCCCTCAGCTCCCAATCAGTAGGCAGAAACAGGGTTTCTTCCATCCGTGTCCCCTACGGTTTTAAAGTGGTGATCTATGATGGGGATCAACCCGGCACCGGCGATAAGACGAGATATACCAGCGATGTGAACTGTTTACCCCGGGAATGGGATGACCGCGCTGCATCTGTAGTGGTAGAAAGGGATGGCGGCAATAATAACAACAACGGTAATTATGGCGGCGGCAATTACAACAATAATAACAACAACTACTACAACGGTTCCGGTGTAGTGATTTACGCTGATTGCAATTTTGGAGGGGGAAGCAGGACCTTCGGCCCTGGTGCATATAATACGGAACAGTTTGCCGGCGTAGGCAATGATAAAATTTCTTCTATCCGCGTTCCTAATGGATGGCAGGTAATTGTTTATGCCGATGGCAACTGGCAGGGCTCCAGCAAAACTTACTATGCCACGTCTAATTGTTTGGAGAGTGGGTGGAACGACAGGATCTCATCCATTCGCGTATACTCCAACACCAATAATAATAACTGGAACGGGGGAAATAACAACAATGATTACAACAATGACAATGGTTCCAGGAATGATGGTGTAACCGTTTTTGAAGACTGTCATTACGGTGGACGGAGTTATTTCCTGAGACCGGGCCGTTATGACGCAAGGCAGATGGGCGTGGGCAATGATGAGATCTCCTCAATAAAAGTGCCTTCGGGATACCGGATCACCGTTTATGGAGATGGCGGTTTCTCAGGAGGACAGCGTTCTTTCACCAGGGACGTTAACTGTTTTGGGAATGATTGGAACGATAAGATCTCCAGCGTGGAAGTATCCAGGGGGTCTGGCGGAGATTATGATTACAACCACAGCAGCAATTACAATAATAATGAGCTGGGTGTAACCTTCTATGAAAAAACCTGGTTCAGCGGGCATAGCCGCACCTATGGAACCGGCAGCTTCAATTTTGAAGACTATGATAACCTGGACAGGAATGTAAGCTCAATTAAAATTGAGCCTGGTTATTCAGTTACGGTGTATGATGAACCCGGACAACGCGGCAACCGCACGGTATTCACTGGCTCAACCGGTGCAATGAGTCTTATTGGCTGGAACGACAGGATCAGGTCATTCTCCATCAGGAGAAATAATTATTAAACTATTTATCTGATTATATGAAGAAGTATTTCGCCCAAACGATATTGATACTGGTACTTATGGTGTCTGCACATGCTGCGGGAGCTCAAACAGAGTCCCCGGAAGAAACAGCAAAAATCCAGAAATTTCTGGCAGCAAAATATCCGAAGGAAGAAGCCGAAGGCAGAAAATTTATGTATGCGTCCGTTGACCTGAATGACGATGGTAAAAACGAATACATTGTAGGAATGGTGGGGAGTTCATTTTGCGGTTCCGGTGGCTGCACTATCCTGGTACTCACCAATACATTTAAACAGAGCTCGGCCATCAGTGTAGCAGACTACCCCATCTATATTGGTTTCCCCGGCTCTAAAGAGGTCACCAAAAAATACTCAAACCTGTACGTATACAGCAAGGGCAAAGGCTATGTGAAGCTGGCCTGGAATGGAACCAAGTATAGCCCGTCTAACGCGTCAATGGCTCCGGCAGTTTCTGATGACATTAAGAAAGGCAAGGTGCCATTCCTTGAAATGCCGGCCACAAAAGTGTACACTTTTTAAATCACTGCAATGAAAGGAAAAATCAGGTTGTATTCCATTTGCATCATCTCGGCATGTCATATGATTTCCTGCGGTGGTGAATCAACCAAAACGGCGGAAAGTAATGCTGCAACAGATACCGTAGCCAAAGTGGAAAACCAGGTTCCGCCACCACCTCCAGAGGCCAAGCCTTATAGCCAGGATCTGGTGTATGAAAAGCTGGGCTTCACCGTGAGTTCACCACAACTGGCAACAGGTAATTCTGTTCTCGTAGTTCCACGTGGATTTGCTGCCAGTAATGACAGCATGCGAATGGACGTGGAGGGTGTGGTAGTGAATGCAGAAACCGCAGATATCAGTGGCGACAATTCTCCGGAATTAGTCATCGTTACACGGGATGCCCGGAATTTTGGTCATGCATATGTGTTTTCCGGCAATAAGAACAAGTCTGTGTCTATGGTAAATCTGGCAGATGCTGCAGAAACAAAAGGCGCGCTGGATGGTTACCAGGGAGAAGATGAATTTGCATTGGTGGAAAACAGCCTGGTAAGAAGATTTCCGGTATATGCCAATAGTGCAAAGACGGGTAAAATGCGCCAGATCCAATATAAACTGAAGAATGGCGAAGCCATGAAACAGTTGAAGGTGGACAAAGTCATGGAGTTTTGAAGAAATGTTGATGTACCAATAATGCTGTCTCCATATTGGAGGCAGCTTTTTTTTTCTCCCACCCGTTCTTCAGATTTCTTCCGCAATCCGGGGTTTGCGGGGCGGGAAAAGAAAATCAAGTGGATATTTCCGCCAGTATCTGTACAGGATGCCCAGAAACTCAGGATAGTCTTTTAAGCGAATACCCCTGGAGCGCACAGCCACATAAAATGCAAGGGAAAAACTTACCAGGAAATTGATCAGTCCAATAGCGAGTACACCCAGGAAAATAGTAATGCCCAATTGGAGGGAAACCGCATGATCCAGTCCATAATACCCTATGGCAACGTTACCTGCGGAAATGGTGATATGGCGGATATCAAATGGCAAACCCATCACCTTGCCCAGTGGCCCGGCTATTCCCAGGAAAAAACCCAGCGAAATACTGCCCGCCAGGGCGCCGGAATTCATCCTTACAAACTCCACCATTTTGTTGAGTCGTTTCCTGGACATCGTAAAACTGAACACAGGGTGATCACTCATGCGCTGGGGAATCTTACCGTACACCACATAGTTTTCTACAAAGCCTGCGATAATGCCGCTCAAAAATAAAAAGAACCCGGTAACGCATGCATACAGCAAGGCGGGGCTCTTCCATGGATGCTGATCCATTAAAAGTTTCATTGCCGCATCTCCCTGGGCAATTTTTTCACCCGTCATCCACGCCCAACTCATCGCCAACAGATAGGTCAACGGGAATACCACCACCAGGTTTCCTGCAAAGCTCATGATCTGGCTGCGCGAAACCCTTGCCACCATGATGGCAAGATTTCTCAAGTCTGGTACTCCACCCAGTTTTCTGGTATCCAGTGAACTGGCCACAGCAGATGCCGTATAGGCGGGCTGTTTGGTTGCCAGTGTTCCCCCGGCCTGGTCCATCAACACAAACCCCGCTGCATAATTGGTCCCATATAAAAATCCCTGCCAGAAAGGTGCGATGACCAGCTTGCCCAGTAAATTTTTGAATATGGCGATGAATGAGATAATGAACCCACCACGCATAGCGCTTCGGAACAGCGTGAAGATGTCCCGCCTGCCCATCGAAATATAACGCTCCCCTTTCCTTCCCTTATGTTCCGCAATTTGGTAGGCCAGCATGGAAAGGTTCTCCTGCAAAAATTCACGCAAGCTGTTCTTCCGGTTTTCGAAACGGATCACTTTGGTGAAATAGGTGATGAATCTCTCTGTGTTAAAATGCTGATCCCCATCCAGGACGTCAAGGATCAGGAACATCCGCTCCATTTGTTGTTCCATGCGCACAATCAGGAAGGTCTGCGCAAGGCTGGTGCCTTCTGTTAGACGCTGCTCCTTCTGCCACTGCAAACTCTGCCTGCAATTGTATAGTGCCTCGCTGATGTTATTGATCAGCATACGCTTCTCGTCAACAGTGAAATATTCACTTCCGGAACGCTCAATAAACAGGTTGATCAGCCTGTTCTGTTCCAGGAAAGGATAGTTGGCGGTGGAGCCATACCTCGCGGCAATTTCTTTTTCCAGTCCGGCATTGGCCAGCCGGTAAGAAAGAATCTGCATGGAACGCTGTAATTGCTGGATCAGCTTAGTCTCCGTGAGATTGATCTGGATACCCAGCAATTCAAAAAAACTTTTCCATAAGCTGGGGTCTATGGCTTCCACCCATTTGTAGTCTGTGCGCTGTGAAAACACGCGGTTGAGCACAAAACGGAAATCATTCTTCTCCTGCAGGGGCGGCAAGAATTTATGTTGCGCTTTCCTGCCCAGTTCCTGCACAAACCCCCTGGAACTCACCATACCACTCTCTGTTAGCGTGGGTACAATATCCGTATGCATAAACTGGTTCAACAGCGCCCTACGAAGGGAAAATAACAGGGAACGGTCTTGTTGCAATGCGTATAATAATGCACTGAATTGCAACTCAGCCTGTTGCTTATCAGAAGGGCGGGATGGCCTGATTTTCTTTACCAGTTCCACCAAAAACTCCAATCCCCTGCTACTGTCTATGGGTAATACGATGGCGCCCTTACCAGAAGCCTCTTCTGGCTTAGATCTACGCCACGGTATTATATTAAATTTTTTACCCATTTAATTTCAATGCAGGTCTATTCCTCTACAGGACAAGATTCCGGCCAATTTTGTTGCAAAGAGGAAGGAAAGGAAAAAGAAGTTTTTAACTTTGTATCAAATCGTGACCATGTTTGGCCATAAAGAGCAGTACAAGGAAGAGGTGCAGTCAGATACCGATGTGATGGAGGAACTGGATAAATCCTTCAGCCTCATCGTTTGGAATGATGAAGTAAACACGTTTGAATGGGTCATTGAAACGCTCATAGAAATCTGCGGCCACAGTGCTGAGCAGGCTGAACAATGTGCGCTGATCATCCATACCCAGGGTAAATATGCAGTCAAACACGGCAGCTTTGACGAATTGCGGCCACAGAAAGATGCCATTGTAGACAGGGGAATCGGTGCCACCATTGAAGAAACGGTGAATTCATAAACCCATCGCTTTTGAACCCCTTTCCACCGCTGGAAACCGCTGATGAAGATGGACTGCTGGCCATGGGCGGGACATTGGATACAGCCTTACTTACCATTGCTTATCAACAGGGAATATTCCCCTGGTTTTCAGGAGAGGTTCCCCTCTGGTATAGCCCTGACCCCCGCTTTGTGTTGTTCCCGGAAGAGCTGGTGGTCAGCAAAAGTATGCAACAGGTGCTTCGCTCCGGACGGTTCCAATTCACCATAAACCAGCAGTTCCCGGAAGTCATCAGCCAATGCAGCCAGGTGGAACGAAGAGGCCAGGACGGTACCTGGATCACGGCAGCGATGAGGGAAGCCTACATTGCATTGCACCAGCAAGGTATGGCCCATAGTGCAGAAGCCTGGGAAAACGGCCAGCTGGTGGGCGGCCTCTACGGCGTGCGTGTAGGTTCTGTCTTCTGCGGTGAGAGTATGTTTTCAACTGCCAGTAATGCATCCAAGTTTGCGTTCATCAACATGGTGGACCACCTGGTACATCAAGGCGTTACACTGATTGATTGCCAGGTGTATACCGCGCACCTGGAGTCACTGGGTGCAAGGATGATCCCGAGAAGAGAATACATTGGTATGTTGGCAAGTGGGCAAGTGGGCAATTGAGCAATTGGGCAATTGGGCAATTGGGCAGATACTCACCTACCAAACTTCTTCTTCAGTGCTGCCAGCGCATCGGTGATGGGCAGATCACTCAGGTCCTTCTCCCTGGGTGCGGGCTTTACCGTTCTTTTCTGCGCACCGGAAGGCGCCTCCTCGGCCTGCTTTATGGATAAGGCGATACGCTTGCGCGCCAGATCCACTTCCAGCACCTTCACTTTCACCTGCTGGTTGAGTTTCAGTTTCTCTGCAGGATCATTGATGAACGTGTGGGAAACCTCAGATACATGCACCAGTCCGTCCTGTTTCACCCCAATGTCTACAAAGGCGCCGAAACGCGTCAGGTTAGTCACCACGCCGGGTACCACGGCGCCCACCTTCACATCTTCAATAGCAAAGATCTCTGCAAACTCAAACTGCTGCACTTCACTACGCGGATCAAGTCCGGGCTTTTTCAATTCATGGATGATATCCTTCAGCGTATGCTCACCGGTGGACGCACTGATGTATTTTTTTAGATCGATGCTATTCAAAAGATCGGTCTTCCCTACGAGGGCGGTGATCTCAACACCCAGGTCCTTCGCCATCTGTTCCACAACTGCATAAGATTCCGGATGCACACCCGTTGCGTCCAGCGGATGGGCACTCTCCTTGATGCGCAAGAATCCCGCCGCCTGTTCAAAGGCTTTGTCGCCCAGCCTTGGCACCTTCAGCAGATCCCTGCGTCCCCGGAACTTTCCATGCTCGTTCCGGTATTTCACAATATTGTCTGCAATACTGCTATTGATACCGCTTACATAACCCAGGAGGTGTTTGGATGCCGTATTGAGGTTAACACCCACCAGGTTCACACAACTCACTACGGTCTGGTCCAGTTTCTCTTTGAGCCTGAACTGGTTTACATCATGCTGGTACTGTCCCACGCCAATACTCTTGGGATCTATTTTCACGAGTTCCGCCAATGGATCCATTAACCTGCGTCCAATGCTCACCGCACCCCGCACCGTAACATCATGGTCCGGAAACTCTTCACGTGCCGTTTCTGAAGCAGAGTACACGGATGCTCCGTCTTCATTGACCAGGAACACCGGTAACTGGGTCCCGAGTTTTTTAATGAACTGTTCCGTCTCACGGCCCGCTGTACCGTCTCCTATCGCAAAGGCCTGTACGTCATATTTCTTCACCAGGTCACGAACCACATATTCAGACTGCGCCATCCTTCCGGCCTCATGCACATAGATCACCGTATTTTCTTTCAGGTCTCCTTTTTCATCAATCACCACCACTTTACAACCAGTCCTGTAACCAGGGTCTATGGCCAGTATGCGTTTAGATCCCAGTGGTGAGCTCAGGAGCAGCTGGCGCAGGTTTTCAGCAAACACCTGGATGGCCTCTTCATCGGCCTTCTGTTTAAGGGCTGTGCGGAATTCTGTTTCCAATGAAGGTTGCAATAATCGTTTATACGCGTCTTTAATAGCTTTCTGCACCTGCTGTCCGGAAGCTGTACTGCCCTTGATGTATTTCCGCTCTATGCGTTCAATGGCCGGTTCTTCCTCGGGTGCAATGGAAAGACGCAGCAAGCCTTCCACAAACCCACGAAGGATAGCCAGGGTACGATGTGAAGGTATTGTTCTGATCTCCTGGCTGAAATCAAAATAGTCTTTGAACTTCTGCGCCTCAGCTTCTTTTCCGCTGATGACTTTACTTTCCAACCGGGCTTGGTCTTCAAAATATTTCCGCAGCACATTACGGACATCCGCATCTTCATTCACCATCTCTGCAATAATATCCCTTGCGCCTTGCAGGGCATCATCAGCGGTTTTCACCTGCTCATTCAGGTAGGATTCTGCCGCGGCAGAAGGGTCAAGCTGATCCTGCGCCAGCAACTGCATGGCCAGCGGCTCCAGTCCGTTCTCCCTGGCCACTGATGCCTTGGTTTTGCGCTTGGGTTTATAAGGCAGGTAAATATCTTCCAGCACAGCAATGGTTTCTGCTGCATCCAGCTTTGCCTGCAGGGCCGGTGTCATCTTGCCCTGTTCCTGGATACTCTTCTCTATTGCCGCTTTCCGCTCTGCAAATTCTTTCCTTGTTTTGGCTTCTTCCTGGATCTTGCCAATCACTACTTCATCCAGGGCGCCGGTTTTGTCTTTTCTGTATCGGGCAATAAAGGGGATGGTGGCTCCTTCGGCAAATAAATTCAAAACTGCTTCCACTTGTGCCGGCCTGATGTTCAATGACGAGGCGATGGCTTGTACAAATTCCATGTTCACTCCGTTTTAAAGGGCTGCGAATCTAACGGGATGATGCTAAAGAAAAAAATTGGAAATGGTTATTTTATACACTTTCCCAGTACCGGGTGTTGGCGGGATGCCGTTCTGCATACTGGCGGACGTATGCCCGCACAAATTCATTTTCCGGAAATGGCGTGATCAGCTCTTTTAAAGCAGGGAGCGCCGGCACTTCCTGCATCTCAGGGATAAAGCCGAAGCCATAAAATCTCCCGTCTTCCATCAGGATACAGGCCACTTCTCCATATTGCCGCCCTTTTTCCATGATGGCAAAACTGGGCTGGTCAACCTGTAACTGTGCCAGCGCCTGACGTACACGCTGGTTGTACTGGTCAATGTCTTCTTTACCTTCACAAACCCCATCGCAATAACCCTCCTTACGGCCTTCGCATGTACGGTCTTTATGCAAAAAACAAAGCGCCGGGCAGAGCCTGTGTTCCTTCACCATTTTCCAAAGGGCCCTGTGCGCATCGCCCAGTACGCCAAAGCGGATATGGGGCCGATGGTATTTCTTCAAACGGCCAATCCCCAGGCGAATGCGGCCCTGGATATCTTCATAGCTGAAAATGCCATAGGGGAACTCCACGTGCTTCTGGCTCTGGTTATACCGCGGCCAGTGTTTCCTGATCTCCAGGCTTTCCATCACAATGGCAGTGCATTCTGAACCCGTGAGGCTATACGTGATCCGGTGTACATTCCGGATCAGTTCCTGTTTGCGTTTGGAGACGGAATTGTTTGAAAAATGACTGGTCACCCTTTTACGAAGATCCTTGGCCTTCCCCACATAAATAATCTTCTGTTTCTCATCATGAAAATAATAGACCCCTGGCAAGTGAGGAAGCTGCTCCACGTCCGTGACAGAGAGGTGCATGGGCAGATAAGACTCCTTGCTCCCTTTGCGCAACATCTGGTGGATATGATTCCCCTGATCGGCGGCCACCAGTCTCGTAAACAGTTTACCCGTAGCCTCTGCGTCACCCATGGCACGGTGCCGGCTGAATAAAGGGATCTCCAGGCTGCGACAGATATTGCCCAATGAGTAACTCTGGTAACCTGGGAAAATTTTCTTGCTGAGCCTTACGGTGCACAATTTGGAAGCATCCCAGGTATAGCCCGCCGTGGCCAGCTGGTGCTTGATGAATGAGTAATCAAAATTTACATTATGGGCCACAAAGATCCTGTCCTGCAATAGGCTGAACACCTCTTCGGCCACCGCGTCAAAAGACGGTGCCGAAGCTACCATGCTGTCTGTAATTCCTGTTAGCGACTGTACATAGCGTGGAATGGGGATGCCCGGATTTACCAGGGTCTGGTATCGATGCTCGGCTTCCATACCATTGTGGAGAATGATGGCTATCTCGGTAATGAAACCGGTTCCTGCATGGCCTCCGGTGGTTTCAATATCTACGATAGCATACATGGTATTAAGGCATTAAGGCATTGAGGCATTGAGGGTTGAAAGTAATAAAAAAAAGCGGACCCTGTCCGCTTGAAAAAAACAAAAAGATATATACAAACTGCAGTTCGCAGTTCGCACAGTTCGCCTGGGTCGTTTAGTTCGCGGGAACGCTGCGAACTTTGCGACCTGCCGCCTGCGAACTAATTCAATTACCAGGCCAGAACCGTGATGGCAATAATAGCACCATACAGTGCAGCTACGATCAAAACTGTTTTTACGTTCTCTGCCAGTGTTGAGTTAAAATTGCTCATAGACCAAATTTTTAAATGTTAACAAGCACAAGGATTTGGGTCCAGGCATTCACAGGGCGGGAATTAGAAAAAAACTTCAGGTCTCAGAGGAGATAGGGAGGTAGAACTGGAAGTAAGATATGTCAAAAATGGCGGTTTTCAAAGCATTTTTTTAACACCCTGATTGTCAGTTCGCAGGTTACAGTTCGCGGAGTTCGCGGGAGGGGGCGCCTGCGAACTCTGCGAACTGCGCCCTGCGAACTAGGAACTAGGACATATTGCTTAACTTCGCGCTCCATGACACTGACCAAAACATTTGAGCACCAGGCCGCTGAGGCCAAATGGTACCAGCACTGGCTGGACCAGCGTTATTTTGCCAGTACACCAGACAGCCGGGAATCTTATACCGTTGTTATCCCCCCTCCCAACGTCACCGGCATCCTCCACATGGGCCACTGCCTGAACAATACCATCCAGGATATCCTGATCCGCCGTGCACGCATGCAAGGCAAAAACGCCTGCTGGGTTCCGGGTACAGACCATGCTTCTATTGCCACGGAAGCCAAGGTGGTGCAAATGTTGAGGGAAAGAGGCATAACCAAATCCTCCCTTACCCGGGATGAATTTCTGCAATACGCCTGGGAATGGAAAGAGAAATATGGCGGCATCATCCTGCAACAGCTCAAAAAACTCGGCTGCAGCCTGGACTGGGACCGCACCACCTTTACCATGGATGACCATTACTATGCATCCGTGATCAGTGTCTTCAATGACCTCTATAAAAAAGGCTATATATACCGCGGCAAGCGGATGATCAACTGGGACGTTAAGGCCAAAACGGCACTGTCTGATGAAGAAGTGATCTTCAAAGACACCCAGAGTAAATTATACCACCTCCGCTATCCTGTTGACGGGATGCCCGGTGAGTATATCACCATCGCTACCGTACGTCCGGAAACCATCCTCGGGGATACGGCCATCGCCGTTCACCCCAAAGATCCGCGCTATACGCACCTGCATGGGCAATTTGCGCGGGTGCCCCTGATCAACCGCCGCATCCCCATCATTACAGACGAATATGTGACGATGGATTTTGGAACCGGCGCGCTCAAAGTAACGCCGGCCCATGATATGAATGACTACCAACTGGGCCAGAAACACAAGCTGGACGTCATTGATGTTCTGAATGACGATGGCACCATGAGTGAGGCTGCGCAGTTGTTTGTGGGGGCCGACAGGTTTGAGGCACGCAAACTGATTATTCCGGAATTGGAGAAGGCAGGCAACCTCGTGAAAATTGAAGACTACCCCAACCAGGTAGGGTATTCTGAACGTACTGATGTAGTGGTTGAACCCAGGCTCTCCATGCAGTGGTGGGTAGATATGAAGAAGATCTCTGGTCCGGCCCTGCATGCCGTAGTGGATGATGAAATCAGGTTCTATCCATCGAAATTCAAAAACCTGTACCGCCATTGGATGGAGAACATCAAGGACTGGTGCATCTCCCGTCAGTTGTGGTGGGGGCAGCGGATACCGGCTTGGTATGATCCTCATGGAAATATTTACGTTGCGTTAAATGAGGGTGAAGCGCTTAAAGCCTATCAGGAGAAATATCCTGATGGCAAACAGGAAGACCTGAAGCAGGATGACGACTGCCTTGATACCTGGTTTTCTTCCTGGCTCTGGCCTTTTGAGGTATTCAAAGGATACTCCAACCCCGGCAATCCAGACATACAATATTATTATCCCACCCAAACCCTGGTGACCGCACCTGAGATCATTTTCTTCTGGGTGGCCAGGATGATCATGGCGGGATTTGAGTACAAGCAGGAAAAACCCTTCAATCAGGTATATTTTACCGGTATTGTACGGGATAAGCTGGGCAGAAAAATGAGCAAAAGCCTGGGGAACTCACCAGACCTGCTTGAGCTGATAGACAGGTTTGGTGCCGATGCGGTGCGTTTCGGGATCATGATCTCCTCACCTGCAGGGAATGACCTGTTATGGGATGAATCTTCCAACGAACAGGGACGGAATTTTTCCAATAAAATCTGGAATGCCCTGAAACTGGTGAAGATGTGGGAAGAGCGGAAACAGGTCGGCTACAACATGTCCACAGAAGAGGCAGACCGAGCCTATTTCGCCATCCATTGGTTTGAAGCAAGACTGGGCCAGGTGAAAGCAGAGCTGGAGACAGCCTATGGCCAGTTCCGTTTGAGCGAAGCACTGAAGACCCTCTACACCCTGATCTGGGATGATTTCTGCAGCTGGTACCTGGAGTGGGTTAAGCCTGCGTATGGCACGGAAGACATAGACGCGCATATCCTCGAAAAAACGAAGTCGTTTTTTGAAGAATTAATGGTCATGCTGCATCCTTTCATGCCCTTCATTACAGAAGAGATTTACCATGCACTGGAGGATCGTAAGGCCGGCGATGATATCTGTATTGCCCAATTGAAACCTGGGAAGGTTTCAGCGTCAGGCACAGTAATCGCTTATGGTAATTTGTTGCAGGATTGCATCACGGCCATCAGGGATGCCAAGAACAAAGCGCAATTGAAACCGCGGGAAGAAATTGGATTGCACGTGCAAACCGAGTTGCCGGAAGCCTATGTTCTGATAGGGGACATTCTTTCCAAACAAGTGAGTGCTTCTGCCATCACCGTCACCAGCGAAGCCATACCCCAAAGCATTCCGGCAATGGCGGGAAAAGAGAAATTCTTCATCACCACCACTACCCCATTGAATACGGGCCAGCAAAAAGAAGAATTGGTAAAAGAACTGGAATACCTGAAAGGTTTTCTGGTGAGTGTTGAAAAGAAACTGGGGAATGAGCGTTTTGTACAAAATGCCAAACCGGAAGTGGTGGACGTAGAGAGAAAAAAGAAGGCCGATGCTGAGAAGAAAATAAGCATGCTGGAAGAAGCGTTAGCTGGAATAGCGGGGTAGTTCGCAGGTCGCAGTTCGCAGAGTTCGCAGTCTTTGGTATTAAATGCATTCATATGAAAAGCTTGATCCTATTTTTTTTCTTAAGTCTGGGAATTGTTGTGGTGCATGGGCAAACGAAACCAACTGCACCCACCACTTACACGGTGACCCTTGGCGGATTTAAAGACGGCAATATTGCAGCTGAGCAATTCAAAAAACTGGTGGATTCTCCGCTGGTGGTGAAAGACCAGAAAGGTACCCGGTATGTGATCACCAGGTTCAGGATCAATTATACATTTGCTGCCAGCTATACAGACAGTGAGACGCAGCAACTTAAATCCTACAAAGATTTCCGCGCCGCTGATTTTTACGACACCCCCAACCTGCCCGAGGTGTGGCGCGCCAGCATCCGGGACAACGCCAAAAAAGGAGACGAGATCATTATCAACAATGTCATCATCCGGCTGAAGAACGGCAAGAAGATGATGATACCGGAGTGGAAAGGAAGCTTGAGGTAGTTCTCAGTTCGCAGTTCGCTGCCACTCTGCGAACTAGGAACTGAGAACTAACGCGGTATTAAATTGATCGGCAGCACAAACTCCCATTGGTTGGGATTCAATGAAGAAGTTGGGGTGGAATAAAAATCAGCATCCAGCAATCTGCTGTAGCGGATGCCAAAGCTAACGGGCTGCTGGTTCCACCATTTAGTATCAAAGTAAATCTCCCCGCCCACACTCCGCAGGGCCTGGGTTCTTCCAGTTCGCAGGCTTCGTAGTTTCGTATAATCATAAAATGCGTTGCCCCGTATCCGCAGAAAATATACGATGTTCCCAAATCCCCAATCCGGATATACCAATGGCAGATGGTAATTCACCCCTGCTTTCCACATCCTGGGATAATTGAGTTCAGGGTAGCCGCGTGAGTAAGCGAAATCATTGGAGAACAAATATTGCTGGGCTGTGTCCCTCGCCTGGTAGGAAGCATTAAATACCAGGCTATGGGTTTTGAGGATGCCCGGAAGGTACAAAGAAGCATTGGCCAGCAACTGATGCGCCTCCGTACTGGTGACGCTGAACCGATGGTTGGCAGACAGGCTCAGTGCAAACCGGGGGTATATCTGTTGGGGGGCTTTCTGTGTCTGGATCACATACGCCATGCTGTTGTTCAGGTAATTAAAATGAAAATTGGGTACTACAGTACCGTTCTTGGATGCATTGAACAAAACCTGTTGCGTATTGAATAATGAAGAGATGTACATATTACTGTACATCCTTCCCTTTGTTAGGTTCAACGGAATACGTAGTCCCAGGTTGGCATTCCATTCATTCCAGTACAGCCTGCGTTGCCCGTCCTGAAACCGCCGGTTCAGGGTATAAGATACCCCGCCCTGTATCCAGGGAAACCAGGCAGCATAAACGCCTGTGTATTCAAACTTATGGTATGACTCATTCTCATTGTACACATAGGAAAGTGTTGAGTTAAACGTGTTCAACACATTATCTCCATAGAGAGAGAAACGCCACTCAGGCTGCTCGTAAAATGGCCGCCAGCTGTGAAAATTAAATAGTCCATGGGTGCGCGGATATTTACCCGTTGTAAACTGGTTGACGGGCAAGCTGGTAATGTTGATGTCTGTCTGCAACGCTTCCCTGGTTGCCAATGTGGCCGTATCGCCAGCCAGCCAATCGGCAGCCGCAATCTTAGCATACTGCATGGACTGGCGATACAACAAACTACCCCAGGCTGTATGGGTTGTATATACCGCAGTCCCGTTATCCATGGGAGCAGATTGGTGAATACCCGTGTAGCTACCCAGTACTTCAAACACTTCCCGGCCTGGCATTTCCAGGGCCATAAGCCTGTCCTGTCCCCGGAATGCAGCGGTAAAAAATACCGTATCTCCCTTAACTACCGGAAAGGCCAATGGCTGGTATGTAAACGGAAGCAATGCTTCTGACTGTGCAGTTTTTAAGTCCACTTTCAGGAGAGACATTCTTCCATCCTTGCTGCGCACCGGCATCACCACTGCCTGATCGCCCTGCAGGAAACGCGGATAGGTAAGAAAAAGATCTCCCTCCCCTTTCCAGGAAAATCTCAACGCGCCAGACTGTGCGTCCAGGATATGCAACACAGCCGCTCCACCTGGTTCAACCTGGATGGCTGCAATGCTGGTTCCATCGTGGGAGATATCCGGTGAAAAGTATTTGGACCGATGGGTGAGCCACCGGCGCTTACCGGTAGCAAGGTCAACCAAACGCAAGTTGGAATAATCCCGGTATCCCCATCGGATATCCGGCTGGTATGCAGCGTACACCAGGTTCTGGCCATGTACACTGAACTGGTCATCCAGGGCTATATCCCTGATCGGCAATTTCTTCTCTCCGCCATTCCCAAGTGTAACAAAACGGGGAATATCCCGGCTGGTATATTTAAGTGCCAGCAATGCATTTCCATAGGCTTGCGGAAACGCATACCGGGTAATAAATCTTTCTGAAGACGGTGAGAGTAACTCACGGTTATCCTTAACCGAAGATGGCCTCCCCTGCTGGTAATACTGCAATGCATCCTGTACAAAATGGCTAAAGCTTTGACCGGTATGTTTTTTCAGCGCACCCTGCATGGGATATACCAGGGGCCTGAAGGCAACAGCATCCTGGGTGATCTTCTTCCATACATCGGCACCATATTTTTCACGGCCATAGCTTACGAGCATATACCCTAATGGATAATGATTAGGGGTGAGGTGCTTAAAGGATCCGTTTCGCAGCTTCATATAACTGTAGGTATGATTGGCCTCCCACATGGCGCGGAAATCACCGTAAAACTCAGGCAGCCTGCCGCGTCCCTGCCCGGTTACTAGGGTTTCCTGGAAAACAGCATCGCCCTCAAAAAACCAATCAGGAACAGCTGCACTGTTGGCCAGTGCCTGCCCCTCCTGCCCTGCAATAAAATAGGCAATCTTAGACAGCCCCTTCCTGAAATTCATATACTGCTGAACATGCCTAATCTCATGGATCGCCAGCTGATCCGCCCAGGGCACTGAGCCCAGCTGGAGACTGTTCTGCAATGGCGTCATGAAAAACTCGCTGCGCCAGGGTGCCAGTTGCACATAGCCATTGGAAACAGTGGTCTCGGGTTGGAGGATAATGCTGATCTTCTTCTGTTTGCTGCCAATGGTCCCGGCCGTCACCATCTCCAGGTGCTGTGCAATCCCGGCCACGCGTTTGGCCGTGCTATCCAGGCCTGCCGGATAGATCACCCTTACCTGGGGTGTATTCACCTGTTGCAATTTCAATGAAGAAGGAATGCCACCAAATTCCTGTGCATGTGCGAGGCTCGTAATCAGTATACCGCAACTAAGCCACCACCTTAGCTTCAAAAACATCATTCCCTAATTTAATTGTATTTTCAACACGCAAATATTTTTTGTATGGATTCTCCGATGGGTCAGTTCATGTGGATCGATATCGCTGTTGATGATGCGGTAAAGATCCGCGACTTCTATGCCAAGGTTGCGGGGTGGACCTGGGAAGCCCTCTCCGTGGGTGATTACGAAGACTATGTGATGAAGAACGAGGCTGGCGACGTAGTCTGCGGGATCTGCCACCGCAGGGGTACCAACAGCGAGATCCCGTCCTACTGGATCAATTACCTCACCGTTGCCAGTGTTGAGCAAAGCCTTGCGCAGGTGATGGCTTCCGGCGGTACCTGTGTTATAGAACCCCGCACAATGGGGACAGAGCATTACGCACTGGTCAAGGATCCTGCGGGGGCGTATTTTGCGCTTTACGGACCTCTTTAGTTAGTTCGCAGGTCGCAGTTCGCAAGTTCACAACTTTCACCTTCTAATGCATGTTTCTACTAGCACTCGCCATAGCCCCCGGTCTTGCCATCAGCCTGTATATTTTTCTCAAAGACCAATACAATCCCGAGCCAAGGCGGCACCTCATTGTCAGCTTTTTCCTGGGCTTCCTGAGTGCAGCCATTGCCGTTATACTTGAACTCGCACTTACCGCCACCACAGAAAAATATACCAAAGGTTCTGTATGGGGTACTGCCTTCCTTGCTTACATCGTGGTGGCTTTTGTGGAAGAATGGAGCAAATATATTATGGTAAGGCTCTACGCTTTTCCCAAGCCGGAATTTGACGAACCTTTTGACGGTATCGTATATGCCGTCATGGTCTCCATGGGGTTTGCCACTGCGGAAAACATCGCCTACGTTTACCAGTATGGCGTTGGAGTTGCCATACTGCGGATGTTCATGTCTGTACCGGCACATGCCACCTTTGCCATCCTGATGGGGTACTATATGGGTAAGGCCTGGGAAGTGAGGGGCCTTTTGAGAAGCAGATACCTGATGACGGGCCTGATCTGGGCCGTTTTCTGGCATGGCACCTATGATTTTTTCCTCTTCCTGGAAGAAAGTAAACTGGCGGCTCGCTATGTCACTGAGGGTCTGTTGTTTATAGGAGCCATCATCTCTTTTGTATTGGCTATTCGCCTGTCCAGAAAGGCTGTGGACGAGCATATTGCAGTGTCAAAAACGATGCACAATAATCCCCGGGATTCATTCAATTCCCCTGTTTAGTTAGCATAAAATGACTAATTTTGCCAAAATTTTTAATACATGTCAACTGTAGCTCAATCCATCGACTTTTCCCTTCCCTATAAGGTAAAAGACATTACCCTGGCCGAATGGGGCCGCAAAGAGATCCGCCTCGCTGAAGCAGAGATGCCCGGCCTCATGGCGATCCGTGAAGAATATGGCGCGCAACAACCCCTGAAAGGTGCAAGGATCGCTGGTTGTCTTCACATGACCATCCAGACTGCGGTGTTGATTGAAACCCTGGTAGCCCTGGGTGCTGAAGTGAAATGGAGCTCCTGCAATATCTTCTCTACACAGGATCATGCTGCCGCTGCAATTGCCGCTGCCGGTATTGGTGTATTTGCCTGGAAAGGACAAACCATTGAAGAAGCGGATTGGTGCATTGAGCAAACCCTGTTTTTTGGTGGCGCTGATCGCCCGCTGAATATGATCCTGGATGATGGTGGTGACCTTACGAACATCGTGCTGGATAAATATCCTGAACTGGTGCAGCACGTTAGGGGTCTTTCTGAAGAAACCACTACCGGTGTACACAGGCTGTATGAGCGTATGGCAAAAGGCACCCTGCCTATTCCTGCCATCAACGTGAATGATTCTGTAACGAAGTCTAAGTTCGATAATAAATACGGCTGTAAAGAATCCCTGGTGGATGCCATCCGCCGCGCTACCGATGTAATGCTGGCTGGTAAGGTTGCCGTAGTAGGTGGTTATGGCGATGTAGGTAAAGGATCCGCTGCTTCCCTGGCTGGTGCCGGTTGCCGTGTGATTGTTACTGAAATTGATCCCATCTGCGCCCTCCAGGCTGCCATGGATGGCTTTGAAGTAAAGCGCATGGTGGATGCTGTTGCAGAAGCGGATATCGTTGTTACCGCATCAGGTTGCCGCGACCTCATCACGGAAAAACATTTCCGCAGGATGAAAGACAAGGTGATCGTTTGTAACATCGGCCACTTTGATATTGAGATTGATGTAGCCTGGCTGAACAACAATTTCGGCCATACCAAAGACACGGTGAAACCGCAGGTGGATATTTACAATGTAGATGGCAAGGACATCATCCTGCTGGCTGAAGGACGTCTGGTGAACCTGGGTTGTGCAACCGGCCACCCATCATTTGTAATGAGTAACTCCTTCTCTAACCAGACCCTGGCACAGATTGAACTCTGGACCAATGCGTCTAAATATGAGAACAAAGTATACGTACTTCCGAAGCACCTGGATGAGAAAGTGGCGAAGCTCCACCTCTCTAAAGTAGGCGCTGTACTGGATGAGCTGACGTCTGAGCAGGCTGAGTATCTCGGCATTACGAAAGATGGTCCGTTCAAACCAGAAGCATATCGATACTAAACTGGTAATTAACAATTGACAATTGACAATTGGCAATTGGCACTAGTTATTAAACTTTAGTAACTAGTGCTAATTGTCAATTGTTAATTGTTACTTGTTAATTGTTAGTTTGATTTTATTTCCCGCGGCATCAACCCGCCACATCTCCTTTCCTTCAATATAAAGCCCTTCACTTTTGCCTTTGGCGTGCGGGGTATCTGTATTGAATAACTTTCCGTTAAAGAGCATGCTCACCGTGTCTGCCACAACGGTATGACCGGTGACAATATGCCGGGTGCGAAAGCGCATAAGCGAGCTATCCACTTCCAGTGCAGATTTGGCCATCCCTTCTTCGCCTTTCCTGTAATAGCCACGGTACCAGAATGGCCCGTAATCGCCCATCAGAATATCCGTTTCTATATTCGGATAATTGAAGAGACTATCGGCATAAAAAGGCCTTGCCAGTTTATTGACCTTGGTTACATCCAGATCAAGGTTGTATACCTGGGGTGAGATACCACCATGCACCAATAAAATGTCTCCCATTTTGAGGGCAACGTTTTTAGACCGGAACCACTGTCCTAGTTCCGTGTCTTCACCCAGCAAGGAAGTGTAGGGCTTGTTCATCAGCTGTGCGCTGCGCTGGTATTTTGCATTGAGGTAACGGAGGTCGCCGGAAAGGTTCATGATCTCATGATTACCCAGGACATAGTGCACATCTCCACCAGCCGCACGGGCCTGCGCTTCCAGGGAATAGATCAGCCAGAGCACTTCGGTCACCTGTTTGCCCCTGTCCACAAAATCACCTACGAGCAACAAATGGCCGTCACCAAAAATCCACTTAAACTGGTCGTCAATCACTTTATTAGCCTGCAGAAACTTGCGCATCATCCCAAACTCCCCCTCGATATCAGAAAAGATCAACATCTTCTTTGCCCGGGAAACCTCCGGTTTATCGTTGGTGAGCTTGTCCTGCAATTTCACTTTGAAAAAAACGCCTGGCTGGTCTGTGGCAATGTTCAGTTCCAGTTTTGATTTATCCGCCACAGAAAGGCTGCTGTCCACACTAAGTTTGGGATTTCCATCATCGCCGGTGGAAATATAGCTGACGTGGATCTTGTTGTCCTTGTATTGCACATATGGACCATCCAGGTCAAAAGGCGCTGGCTCATGACGCTTCAATGACAGCAAACTAAGAGACAGGAGTCCGATGGAAAGCAATTTCATGCAAAAGGGTTGTTGAATCAGGGGAACCGTTAACATAAATTTAATGATATGCCTGATTAATTATCGAAAAAAAATTTCCGCAACGTTTCTATCGATCCAATCTTTAAAAAATATTAAAAATTGCAAATGAACAGCATGATTTACAAAGGATTCTGCGATCCCTGCGTACCTTTACGTAAATCCGTTCACATGAAAGAATTTCCGTACATGTCAACACTGCTGCCCATCTCTCAGGCAGACGGTGCTCCTTCAAGAGACGTTGTACCATTTTTCTTTTTTAACGAATGATTGCGCCGTAATGACGGTGATTTGTTAGCACGTTTATTGCAGTAGATTATTCAAGCCAGAGGTATATGCAGATGAATTTTAACAGGAATATCCAATTCACGAAATTGTTGAAAGCAGAGGGAAGACTCCGCGAGTTTAATTTTAGGAAACTGAGTGGTCTGCATGAAGGCCTGATGACGGTGGATGTCAGTGATGACAGGGGCAATCGCATCATGTTCACGATGCAGAAAAACGGCAATGGCTGGTCTTTTTACCAGGTGCCCTTGTTGCCGGAATGGATCCTGGACAATGAGCAGAGCCTGAGTGGCATGATTGAGGAAGAGTTGAAAGAGCTGATGGATTAGGCCAGGCCGGTATCTGCCCGCTTGGGCATAAGCAGTACCTTTACCCCATGACCCGTTTATCTGTAAACATCAACAAGATCGCCACGCTCAGGAATTCCCGCGGTGGCAATAATCCGGACGTTGTGAAGGCGGCGATGGACGTTCAGGCATTTGGTGCCGATGGCGTCACCGTACATCCCCGTCCTGACGAACGGCATATCCGGTACGCCGATGTACGCGCCATCAAACCCATCGTGTATACAGAATTCAATATTGAAGGCAACTGCCGGGAACAAAAATTTGTTGACCTGGTCCTGGAGACAAGACCGCAGCAGGTTACGCTGGTACCGGATGCCCTGGACCAGCTTACCTCTGATCACGGCTGGGATACCATACAAAACCAACAATACCTGCAGGAGATCATCGGCCGGTTTAAACAGGCCGGGATCAGGGTGTCTATTTTTGTGGACCCGGATCTCCGTATGGTGGAAGCCGCGGCAACTACGGGTACAGACCGGATTGAGTTGTATACCGAAGGGTATGCCCGCCTGTTTGCACAAGATCCTGTGGAAGCTGTAGCACCCTATGTGCGGGCTGCTGAAAAAGCGAGGGAGCTGGGACTGGGCATCAATGCGGGCCACGATCTGGACCTGCAGAACCTCGGCTACCTGCACCGCCATATTCCCTGGCTGGACGAAGTAAGCATTGGCCATGCACTGATCAGTGATGCGCTCTACCTGGGACTGGAAAATACCATCCAATTGTATAAAAGACAATTGGCGTAATATTGTCTTATCATCGTTTCAAAAAAAATACACTATCATGAAAAGGTTGATCACGTTCATGTTTGTAACCGCTTTCGTTAGTTTCACCGCCTGTGCACAGCAACCCGCAGCAAGCCCCCGTGCCAAAGCTACCGGTAAGGTGGGTAGTGCCAGCATCACCATTGATTATGGCCAGCCCTCTGTGAAGGGAAGAAAGATATTTGGCGACCTGGAGCCGTATGCGAAAGTATGGCGCACCGGGGCCAACGAGGCTACGGTGTTTGAAACAGACAGCGACATTAAAGTAGAAGGAAAAACCCTGCCCAAAGGGAAATACGGATTCTTCACCATCCCCGGCGAAAAAGAGTTTGTGGTGATCTTCAACAAAACCTGGAACCAATGGGGTGCCTTCCGCTACAAGCAGGAAGATGATGTACTCCGGGTCACCGTTCCCCGTAAAACAACCAGCCCCACAGAAAAACTGACCTTCACCGTGGGTAATGGCAAGGCAGGTTTTGCCTGGGACCAAACGCTGGTGGAGTTTGCGGTTACGCAGTAAAACAGAGGCATTGAGGCATAAAGGCATTGAGGCATAAAAAAAGGCATTGAGGCATTAAGGCATTAAGGGACGCCCCTCAATGCCTCAGTGCCTTAATGCCTTTTTTGTGCCTTAATGCCTTAGTTAATTAGTTCCTTCAACTTCGCCATCAGCTCTTCTCCCCGCAGGTTCTTGGCAATGATCTTGCCCTGGGGATCCAGTAAAAAGTTCTGGGGGATGGACTCTACTTTATACAACCGGGCCACTTCGTTATTCCAGAATTTAAGGTCGCTCACATGGGTCCAGGCGAGTTTATCATCATCAATGGCCTTCAGCCAGGCATCCTTGGTTCTGTCCAGCGAAACGCCGAGGATCGTGAAATTTTTATCCTTGAATTGGTTATAGGCCCGCACTACCGCAGGATTCTCCTTTCGGCAGGGACCACACCAGGAAGCCCAGAAATCAATCAGCACATATTTGCCTTTGAAAGATGCCAGGGAAACCGGAGTTCCGCTGGGATCATTCTGGGTGAAATTGATGGCCTCAGAGCCGATGGCGCCAATCTTTGCCTCTGCAATATTATTCTGCAGCAATCGTCCGAAACCACTTTGCTGCACCGTGGGCGTAAGCTTGTTAAAGCGGGCCTCGGTAATGGCAGGTTCGGTATTCAATTGTGTAGCTACAAGGATCACAAACGGCGCCACATAGGATCCCGGTTTGGTTTGCACAAACTGATCCGTTTTCTGCTGGATGGTGTTCATGGTATTATCATACACCGCCCGCGTTGCGGCATCCTGTTTTCCATTATTGATCTCCTGCGCCACCGCAGAAAGCTTCTGGTAGAGCGGACTGAATTCCCTGTTGAACAACTGGAAATCCTGGTGGGAAGGTGAACCCTTGACAACGAGTTTATCAAATGCATCTGCCGTACCTTCAATAGTAACCTGTGAATTATCCAGGAACATCACCAGCCGCTTTCCCCCTGCTGCATAGTTCAATACAAATATGTTGGGCTCTGTATTGGTTGTTTTCATGGCAAACTTCCCGCCCGTCACTTTAGCCTTGGCCACCGGTTCCGTATTGGGATCGTTGGCATGGAGTGATAGCTCCGCACCATCGGGAAGTCCCTTGATGTCTCCTTTGATGGACAACTGCGCCATGGCCCAAAGGGGGGCCATGAAAATGATCAGGGTAAGTATTCTTGTACGCATACTATTTCGCATGTCTTTCCTGTAAAACGTTGATAACATCCCTCAAGGTATGTCCTTTACTGTTAAGCAAAATTAAATAGTGGAAGAGCAGATCGGCAGCCTCATTGAGGAACAGGTCCTTATCATTATCCTTGGCCTCAATCACCAGCTCCACCGCCTCTTCCCCCACTTTCTGCGCAATCTTATTGATTCCCTTTTGGAAAAGCGACCGCACATAGCTTTTTTCGTCACTGCTTTTCTTCCGCAGGTTGATGATCTCCTCCAGGTAGAACAAAAATTCCTCGCTATGGTTGGTTTCACTCCAGCAGGTATCAGCCCCGGTATGGCAAACCGGCCCATGCGGCACCGCCTTTACCAGGAGCGTATCCTTATCACAGTCCAGCGCCATGGATTTCAGCTCCAGGTAATGCCCGCTCTCCTCCCCCTTGGTCCACAGCCTGTTCTTGCTGCGTGAGAAAAAGGTCACCCTGCCCAGCGCCATGGTCTTGTCCAGTGCTTCCTGGTTCATATAGCCCAGCATCAGCACCTTGTGGGTGCCGGCGTCCTGGATCACCGCGGGGATGAGGCCGTCTGGGGATTTGGTAAAATCTGGTTTCATGAGGCAAAGGTACTTTATGAAAGGGAGAAGATGAAGGGAGAAGTGCGAAGTTGCAAGCTGCACTAAATTAAGATGCTTTCTGCCGGTAGCGGTGTTTTTTCCTCAAAAGTTTAACGTGTTAATACTTCACTGATGCGTTCTTTTTCCCTTGGAAAAAGCTACTGCTGAACCGATCTTTGATTGATGGAAAATGTGGAGGACTGGAAAGTGAAGGCATTGGCTAGCCAACAACGAAAACTGACGATCCATTTATCCGGCTTTTTACCCCGTGAGGAAATGTATAGTCTCACGGATCAATTGCGAAGAAGTTGCCGGTCTGTGTGTGCAAATATCGCAGAAGCTTATGCTAAAAGGCGATATCCTTCGCATATGGTGTCAAAACTGACAGATGCGGATGGAGAAAATGCGGAAACCAGGGTTTGGCTGGAGGCTATAGTTGAATGCAGGTATATCAGCGCAAATGACATTGATCCTGTGCTAGACCTGAATACGCAAATCAACCGATTGCTGAATTATATAATGATACACCGGGAGAAGTTTGCGTTGAAGACAGAATCTAAGAGCAAGTGAGAAGGTGAAGGGAGAAGTGCGAAGGATTGCACGCTTCGCACTTCTCCCTTTATCTTCTCACTACAAACGCACAGTGATATTTCTCAGAGAGAGAAACTCCTTCAACCCGAGCAACGAGATTTCCCGAAAGTGAAACACAGACGCTGCCAGCGCGGCATCGGCATGCGATTGCTCAAAGACCTCTGCGAAATGCTCCATGGTGCCGGCGCCGCCGGAGGCGATGACGGGCACGGGTAAGGTAGTGGCAAGGGTTTGGGTAATGTCCAGCGCAAAGCCCTCTTTGGTGCCGTCGTTATTCATGGAGGTCAGCAGGATCTCGCCGGCACCGAGGTCCACGGCCTGGCGGGCCCAGTCTGTACAGCGCATGTCTGTGCGGGTTCTGCCGCCATTGAGGTACACGTACCACTGCCCATCGGCTTCTTTTTTGGTATCGATGGCCAGTACTACACATTGGGATCCAAATTCACGGGCGAGCTCGCGGATGAGTTCGGGGCGTTTGAATGCCGATGTGTTCACGGAAATCTTATCCGCGCCGTTTTGCAGCAGGACGCTCACGTCTTCCACACTGCTGATGCCGCCGCCAACGGTGAAGGGGATATTGATATGATGGGCAATGCGGTTCACCAGATCACTGAGGGTCTTGCGTTTCTCCACCGTGGCCGTGATGTCCAGGAACACGAGTTCATCCGCGCCCTGGCGGGCGTACTCGGCACCCAGTTCCACGGGATCGCCGGCATCGCGGAGGTTGACGAAATTGGTACCCTTGACGGTCCTGCCGTCTTTGATATCCAAACAGGGTATGATGCGCTTGGTGATCATGCCTGGAATGTATTAAGTTGTTGGAGGGTGATGCGGCCCTCGTAAATGGCCTTGCCGATGATGGCGCCGTGGCATCCCGCCGCCGCGAGGGCGTGTAGATCATCCATGCTGCTTACGCCCCCACTGGCCACCAGGTGAATGGAGGGCTGGGCAGTGATGATCTCGCTATACAGCGCGGTAGCCGGACCTTCCAGCTTGCCGTCCCTGGAGATATCGGTACAAAAAATATGCTGCAGGCCCTTTTGAAGATAGCCATCAATGAAAGATAGCACATCTATGTCTGTGGTCTGCAGCCAGCCACCGGTGGCGATCTTACGGTCACGCACGTCCGCACCCAGGAAAAACTTGTCCGCACCGTACTTCGCTATCCATGATTCCATGATTTGGGGTTGCTTAGCTGCCAGGCTCCCCACCGTGACCCATCGCGCGCCGGCATCAAGGATGCGCCGCACATCTTCCTCGGTCTTCACCCCGCCACCAAAATCAATCTGCAGCGATGTATGGTTGGCCAGGGTCTCCAATACCGTCCAGTTGATAACTTTCCCCGCTTTGGCGCCGTCCAGGTCCACGAGGTGCAGCCTTTGAATGCCGGCGTGCTGGAATTGAAGGGCGATGTCCAGGGGCGAATCACTGTAGACCTTTTTCTGCGCATAATCGCCTTCCGTGAGGCGCACACATTTGCCCTCAATCAAGTCTATTGCGGGAATCAGCTCCATGACAGTGTGATAAAATTTTTCAGTAATTGTTCTCCGGCCGCAGCGCTTTTCTCCGGATGGAACTGCACGCCGTAGAAATTCTCCCGGTGCAGGGCCGCACTATAAGGCAAGGTGTAGTCTGTTGTACCGATGGTGTGTTCACCTTTGGCGGCATAATAACTGTGCACAAAGTAAAAATAGCTCCCCCCCGGTATCCCGGAAAATATTCGGCTACCCGTTTCCGTTACCTGGTTCCAGCCTATCTGTGGTACCTTCAACCCAGTGGTGCCGGGAATAAATTTCTTCACCGGTTCTCCAAAAATGCCCAGGCAGTCTGTATCATTCTCTTCGGAATGGGCACACATCAGCTGCATGCCCAGGCAGATACCCAGCACTGGTTGCTGTAGCTCGCGCAATACCTGGTCCAGCCCGCGTTCACGCAGGTAACGCATCGCCGTACTGGCCTCGCCCACGCCGGGGAAGATCACACGGTCTGCACTGCGGATCAGCGCGTGGTCATCCGTCACCACTGCCCCGGCCCCTATCCTCTCCAGTGCATACAGCACACTTTGGATATTGCCGGCATTATACTTTACAATCACCGTCCCACCCATGCTATCCAATTACAGTTTGTAAAAACGCTTTCGTGGCCTCGGCCACATCGTCCTTGTCCTTCAGTGCCCTGATAAAGGCCGTACCAATGATGGCGCCATTGGCCCGCGCCGTGGCCCGGTCAAAACTCTCTTTATCCTTGATCCCAAAACCCACCAATACCGGATTCTTTAACTGATACGTTGCCAGTCTCTCCAGAAATGCACCCACATCGCCCATATCCTTGGCCGCTCCCGTGGTAGAAGAGGAACTCACCGCATACAGAAATCCGGAACTCAGGCTATCCAGTTGGCGCACCCGCTCCGGCGATGTCTCCGGCGTTACCAGGAAAATAAAATCCAGGCCATGCTTTTTCATGACAGGGCCATACTCCTGTTCAAATTCAAAGGCCGGGAGATCAGGCAGGATGAGTCCATCCACGCCTACTGCTTTGGCATCGGCACAAAACCGTTCAAAGCCGTACTGCAACACCGGGTTCATATACCCCATCAGGATAACGGGTATGGATACCTGCTTTCGCAGGTCCTTCAGTTGCTGGAACAACACAGCAATGGTCATCCCATTCTCCAGTGCCTTCGCGCTGCTCTGCTGGATCACTTCACCGTCTGCCAGCGGATCACTGTAGGGCATGCCCAGTTCAATGATGTCTGCGCCACCGGCTTCAAGGCTTTTCATCATTGTCAACGTGCTGTTAAGCCGGGGATAGCCCGCCGTACAGTATACATTCAGCACGCGCTGCTGCTTCCTTGCAAATAATTCCTGTAATCTTCCCATAACATCAAAGATTCAACTTCTGCATATACGTGGCGAGGTCCTTATCCCCCCGGCCACTCAAACAAACCACCACCTGGTCTGTTGCTTTCAAATTCAATTCTCCCAGCACCGCAAAGGCATGCGCCGTTTCCAGCGCGGGGATGATGCCTTCCAGCCTGGCTACTTCTACTGCGGCGTCCAGCGACTGCTGATCCGTGGCAGATAAAAATGTTCCCCTGCCGCTCTTAAATAAATGCGCATGCAAGGGTCCCACACCGGGATAATCCAGGCCCGCGGAAATGCTGTGCGGCTCCACCACCTGGCCGTCATCGGTCTGCATCACCAGGCTCTTGGAACCGTGCAGAATACCCGGCTTGCCCAAAGCGGTAGTAGCGGCGGACATCCCGCTGTGTACCCCGTGGCCTGCGGCTTCTACCGCTACGAGTTTCACCGAAGGCTCATCCAGAAAATGATAGAAGGCTCCTGCCGCATTGCTGCCGCCACCCACGCAGGCCACTACGTGTGAAGGCAGTGCGGTGCCGGTGTGTTCCACTAATTGAGTGCGAATCTCTTCACTGATCACACTTTGGAAACGCGCCACCATATCAGGGTATGGATGCGGCCCCACTACAGATCCGATGATATAATGCGTATCATGGGGATGGTTGATCCAATCACGAATAGCTTCATTGGTAGCATCTTTCAAAGTCTTGCTGCCTGAGGTAGCTGGTCTCACCTCGGCTCCCAGCATTTTCATCCGCGCCACATTGGGCGCCTGCCTTTCAATGTCTTTCTCGCCCATGTATACAATGCAAGGCAATCCCATTAATGCACAAACCGTTGCCGTGGCCACGCCATGCTGCCCCGCGCCTGTCTCTGCAATGATGCGTTGCTTGCCCAGGCGCTGCGCCAATAAGATCTGCCCGATGGTATTGTTGATCTTGTGCGCACCGGTGTGACAGAGGTCCTCGCGCTTCAGCCAGATATTAGAACCCAGCTTGGCACTAAGCCTGCCGGCAAAATAAAGCGGCGTGGGCCTGCCCACATAATCCCGAAGCAGATTCCTGAACTGCTCCTGAAAAGCGGGATCCTGCATGATCTCCAGGTATTGCTGCCGAAGCTCCTCCACATTCCGGTGCAGCATCTCGGGAATATACGCGCCACCAAAGGAGCCGTAGTATCCCTGTGCATCGGGTTTAAATGCTGACGTCACTGTTGTACTCATTTGATATCGTCTAAAAATGATCTCACTAATTGCATATCCTTGGTGCCGGGTTCCGTTTCAAAACGGCTGTTCACATCCACGGCAAACAGGTTCTTCTGTTCTGCCGCAAATGCTTTCAATTTTTCCCCGTCTGCCGGGTCAATGCCACCACTGAGAAAAAATGGTTTCCGGGTATTGACACCATCGAGGTTACTCCAGTTAAACTGCTGGCCCGTGCCGCCATACGCCGCGGCCTTGCTGGCACTGGCATTGCCCACCCATCCATTGTCAAACATATACATGTCCACAAATTCATTGTAAGGATGGATCTTCCATTCCACATTATCGCCCTCGCCTACACGGAATGCTTTGATGGTGGTGACGTGATTGCTCACCTGTTCGCAGAATTTAGGGCTCTCATCCCCGTGCAGCTGCACCATACTGAGCCGCCAGGCATCCACCGTGCGCAGGATCTCTTCCAGGTCCTCGTTTACAAAAACGCCCACCGTATTGATGCGCAGTTTCTCTCTTTTAAGGTCGATGGCCGAGAGATGGAATTTCTTGATATAGCGCGGACTCTTCGGATAAAAAATTAGTCCGGCAAATTCCACTCCCCATTCGTCAAGCTGTTGGATTTGGTCCAGCCTGGTCATTCCGCATACTTTAACCCTCATCTTGATTTGAGTTTGTTGGTAAAGGTGATGAATGCAGCCGCCGGGTCATCTTGTTTCATAAAGTACTCGCCTATCAGGAAGCCATCAAATCCGTATTGCCTGAATCTTTCAATATCTTCCACGGATCCAATGCCTGATTCGGCTATACGTACGCGTGAGTTACCGATCTGTTCCGCCATCCGGATACTCTTGTCCATATCCACGGAAAAGGTCTTCAGGTTACGGTTGTTCACGCCCACAATTTCGGTGTATTCATTGATATGCTCAAGCTCTTCTTCCTCGTGCAGTTCCAACAGCACTTCCAGTCCCAGTCCCTTCGCGCATTTCGCCAGTTCCCGCACCCGCATCGGACTCAGGCAGGACGCAATCAGCAGGATCACATCGGCCCCCATGGCCCTGGCCTCCAGGATCTGGTACTCATCAATGATGAAGTCCTTGCGCAGGATAGGAATGGGCTGAACCCGCGCCAGTTCCAGGTCTGCTGAAGTCCCGCCAAAATATTCAGTATCGGTTAACACGGAAAGTGCGCTTGCGCCACCGGCCACATATCCATTGGTCACTTCCAGCACACCGGACCGGTCATTGATCACGCCTTTGGACGGACTCCTTCTCTTATATTCTGCAATGATCCCGGTTTTGGCGGGATCCAGGATGAATTGTTTAAGGGAGAACACAGGCCGTGCAAAAGCAGGTTGCTGCTCCAGCACGGAACCAGGCGTCAGCGCTTTTCGCGCGGCCACTTCCTTCACCTTTGAGGCTACAATTGTTTCCAGGATATTCATGACTGCAGACTGATCAGTTTATTAAATGTTTGGTAGGCCCTCCCACTCTCCAGGCTCTCCACCGCTTCCTGGAAGGCCGATTCATAATTCGGGTAGGCATTGGTGTTATACAGGCCGAGGGCCGCATTGGCCAGCACCACGGCATTCTGCGCCCAGCTGCCATCGCCTTTCAGGATCCTGATAAATATCCCAGCCGCTTCTTCCGGTGTGGAGCCACCATAAATATCCTCCGGCATCACCATCCGCTTGCCCAGCTCCTCCGGCGTGGCTATGCGGTCGCCCTCATTGGTGATGATCTTAGCATCGCCCGTCAGCGAGATCTCATCATAGCCGTCCAGGGAATGGATGATCGTAAAACGCTGGCCCGTCATCTGCAACAGATAATTGTAGATCCGCGCCATTTCCAGGTTATACACGCCCACCAGCTGGAAAGCGGGGTTGGCGGGATTCACCATCGGACCCAGCATATTGTAAAATGTTCGCACGCCGATGTTCTTCCGTATAGGCGCCACATTCTTCAGGGCCGGATGAAACAGTGGCGCATGCATGAAGGTGAAATTGGCCTGGTCCAGCTCCCGCTTCAGTTTATCCGGTTCGTTCTTGAGCTTATATCCCAGCTGCTCCATCACGTTAGACGCACCACTGATAGAAGATGCGCCGTAGTTGCCGTGCTTGGCCACTTTCTTACCCGCACCCGCCACAATGAAACAGGACAGCGTGGAAATGTTGAAGGTATTCTTCCCATCACCACCTGTACCCACAATATCAATCACTTCATGATTATCCAGATTCACGGGTACACAGAGTTCCAGCAGCGCATCCCGAAACCCCTGCAGCTCGGCAATGGTCACGGAGCGCATGAGATACACCGTCATGAAGGCCGTGATCTCGTGCTCATTGTAAACACCTTTGCCGATGTTCAGCATGACCTCACGTGCCTTCTCGCGGTCCAGGGTTTTGTGTTCAAACAGATATAAAAGGATCTTCTTCATCTCAGGCTTTTAACCAGTTTCTTACAATCGTTTCGCCATCCGGCGTGAGCACAGATTCCGGATGGAACTGCACACCCGTAACATCATAGGTCCTGTGCCGCAGGGCCATGACCATCCCGGATTTGTCGCGCGCCGTGACCTCCAACGCCGCGGGAAAATTTTCTTCACTCACCACCCAGCTGTGGTACCGGCCCACCTCAATGGTTTTGGGCAGGCCTTTGAATACACCATCGTTTTTAATAATATCGATGGGGGTAGCGATGCCATGATACACCGTGCTCAGGTTCACCAGCGTGCCACCAAAACTCTCGCCGATGGCCTGGTGGCCGAGGCAAACGCCGAGGATGGATTTACTGGGCGCATAGGCCTTGATCAGCGGCAGGAGTTCCCCCGCTTCCGAGGGGATGCCGGGGCCCGGACTCAAAATAATTTTATCATAGTCTTTTACTTTCTCCAGTGGCAACTGGTCATTCCGATACACATCGGTCTTCACACCCGTGATGGCCTGCACCAGGTGCACGAGGTTGTAGGTGAAAGAATCATAGTTATCAAATACAAGGATCTTCATGAGCGGATGGTTTCTGCGAATACGATCGCCTTCTTAAGTGCCGATAATTTATTGTTTACTTCCTGGAGTTCACTCTCCGGTTTGCTGGCCGCCACAATGCCCGCGCCCGCCTGGTAGTACAGCGTGTTGTTCCTGCTGAGAAAGGTGCGGATCATGATGGCGTGGTTACAACTGCCGTCAAATCCCATGATGCCGATGGCGCCGCCATAGTAACTGCGCAGCGTGGGCTCTGCAGCATCAATGATCTCCATGGCCTTATATTTTGGTGCGCCACTCAAAGTTCCTGCGGGGAAACTGGTGGCCAGCAATTCAAAGGGGTTGGTGTCAGGGAATACCTGACCCGTTACCTCGCTCACCATGTGAATCACGTGAGAGTAATAGTTGATCTTTTTGTATTGGGAAACGTTGACGTGATCACAGTGCCTCGACAAATCATTTCTAGCCAAGTCCACCAGCATCACGTGTTCCGCATTTTCCTTGGCATCTTCTTTCAGTTGTTCCGCCAGTTTGCGATCTGTTTCATCATCGCCGGTTCGCCTATACGTGCCCGCGATGGGATGGATAACGGCTTTTCCATTTTGGACGATGAGCTGGCTTTCCGGCGAGGAGCCCATGAGTTTATATTCACCATAATCGAAATAAAATAAATACGGCGAGGGGTTGATGCTACGCAGCGCGCGGTACACATTGAACTCATCGCCCCGGAACTGTTGGGCAAAGCGCCTGCTGAGGACGATCTGGAATACATCACCACGGTAGCAGGAGGCGATGCCTTTCTGCACCATCTGAATATAATCCTCGTTGGTCATATTGCTTTGTTCCTCGCCTTCCGGGCTGAAAGGGAACACAGGTACATCACGGTTGCGGATCAGGGATTCCACCACAGATATCTCAGAAGGGATGCCTTTGATTTTATTTTCGATGAGGTAGAGCTCGTCTTTATAATGATCAATGGCGATGACATATTGATACAGCCGATACCGCATCAGGGGGATGACGTTCTCCTGTTGCTTGAACTGAATAGTCTCAAAGAACTGAACGGCGTCATAGGTGATGTAGCCGAAGAGTCCCTGGGAAGCCTTCACCGCTTTATCTTTGGCGGGCTGGATCTCAAACCGTTTGAGAAAATCATGGAGGAGTTCCGGCACCTGTTTGACGCCTTTAAGGGCGATTTTCTCGGGCTTTTGTCCGGGCATTTTGTACTCCACCAGGCCCCTGCTGCGTATTTCGATCCCGGCGATGGCGTTGATGCCGATGAAAGAGTAGCTGTTGTCCTGGGCGTGGAAATCCGCACTCTCCAGGAGGATGGTATCCCGGAAGCGGTCCCGCAGGCGGAGGTAGATCCCCACGGGCGTGTGGACGTCTGCCAGCATCTTCGTGAACTCGGTAATGATTTCAATCTTCTTCATGGATAAAAAACTAAAAGGCCCCGATGCTATCGGGGCCTAATGATGTATGTTAACACATAGTCATGACAATAGCTCCCCTTACGAGTATCTATGCCACCACCAATGTTTGTTTGTAATCATGTTATTGCAAATATGGGGATTGCGGAAATAACTACCAAAAAAAAATAGCAATTGGGCATTTGGGCCATTGAACAATTGGGCAATTGAATTTCAGGAAATAGTATTTTAGGCGTATGAAAACAGTGATCATTTTGACCATAGCGGCCTTGTTCTTTAACGCTGCTCCCTCTCATTACCGCACTACCGCACTGCCACATTCCCAAATTGATGCCGACGCTATCCTGGGTGTCTGGAAAACAGGCGAAGGCAATGGACATGTGGAGATCTACAAGAACGGCAGTAAATACCAGGGGCGGATTGTGTGGTTGAAAGAGCCCAATGATCCTGCTACGGGCAAGCCCCGGACGGATGTGCAGCACCCCGACAAATCCAACCACACCCGCCCTATTATGGGCCTGGTGAATCTCTGGGGATTTACTTTCAATGGCAAGACATACGAGAACGGCCGCATCTATGATCCCAAGAACGGAAAGGAATATAAGTGCGTGATGACCCTGAAAGATGCCAATACCTTAGACGTGCGGGGTTATGTGGGGATTACGCTGATTGGAAGGACGGATACCTGGACGAGGGTGAGGTGATAGAATTTGGGAAATAAGAAATTCTGAACTTCATTTTTTTGAATACTTCCAAACAAAAAATATTCTCTTTAATTCGAAGTAAATTCGGAGTTACAGAACTTCAAATTTCTATTATTAATTGAGTTTTCTTAAAGAAAAATTTTCAGCCAAGCTCAACTCTCTTTCATTTTATACGCAAAAAGGAATGATGTTGCTAACATTAATATGAAAATTTGTAAACTATACAACCAACAAACCTGACTCAGAACTGCCACAAATTTTGAGATATTCCCTTTCACATATATTGTAGTATAAATAGCAACAACTACAATCAATGTGGCTATTTTATTCAACTTAATTGAATTTGAATATTTTATCACCAGAAATGTTACAAAAAATAAAATAAAAATATTCACAAAACTAAACTTCAACCACTCATACGTGTAAAAATAAAAAGATGACAAGTATAGTAAGCCAACAAATGCTAAATAAAAAGTAGTAGTCAAAATTATTTTCATAATAGCTTATTTAATGGTTGGCGGTGCGAGAACATACTTACTTGCCGGCATTGAAACAGTTGTTGACTTCAACTGCCTATTTACAATTTTATTATGATCATCAGTCGATCAACCAACAAATAATATAATTTACAACACAATACCGAAGCTAAACTTTTATCTTACATTATATCATGAAGCCAAAAGATAAAAACACTTCCCTTTTAAAAATATTTGGTATTTCGATCACTCTTTTTTCTTTACTGTTATTATGGTTCTTCTTGAAACCTAACGAAGAAATTGACAATAGATTACTCAATCCAAATAATATAGATAGTATACATTTACGAAAATCCAATTCATCGGTCACTATAAAATCAAAAAATGAAATTTATTCAATTTGCAATCAACTACAAAAAAGCAGACTTGTAAGACCAGACAGAATTAATATAAATACTGGGTTTATTGATTTGGTCTTTTTTATTCAAAACAAACCCATTTTGATTAGAATTATCTATAATCGATATAACGGTACAATAATCAGAGCAAATGACTCATTTTACAAAAATGATAGCCTAAATGCAATTGTATTGACCTTGATGAATAAATAACTTAATGCTAAATTTCTTTAATTGAGACTCCAGCTACTGTTATAGGCAATCCTTTTTGCTAGCCTCACAAAACTGAAATCAAAATCATTACTACAGGTAGTCAATTAGTTTAAAATTCGAAACAGGTACTGGCGAGCTAGGTTTAACAAGCTCTAAGGTTTCGCTCTCTGGCGTTTGAATGATGGTTCTTCGGGGCAAACTATCGAAGTAGAATTGTCGATTTCGAAACACAAAATAAAAAACTAACTCATAAAAATGGTTCCCACCGCCCCAATTCGCTTCCAATGAAATACCATTGGAAGTCTCAGCTAGCCGGGTCACGGAAAAATTCTTAACATCTTCACTATTGGGGAGCGAGAACCAGGAAATGACATTACAATTTCTTGTCAATTCTATTCGCTTTGTAGAGTCAATCCTGTTGCCATTTGTATCAAGGTTGCAGAGATGCAAAACTAAACATGTACTGTCTTTGAAAGACTCTCCTAGTAATGGCAAAAAAGATAGCGTATCTACTTTCTCTTTTGCATTAAATCTCGTCTCCTTAATTCTTGAATTACTTATATGACAGGAAATTACTACCCATAAAATGACCAAAACTCCGGTCTGTTTCATATGTCTAATTAAAATACATCAATTTTCTTTGTTTAACTGTACTCATTTCACTTTCCTACTTCTACTTTTAGATTCACTGGCAATTGGATTACAACAACAAAATACATGGATAAAGGTAAAATGTGGGTTGCAAGATTTCCCACCATATTATTTGGAATCCGCACGAATACTGTATTTTACTATTGCAATAAACATTGCCTACCATGAAAAGGATCTTTGCCTTTTGCATCATAGGATTATTGGCAAGCTTTAGTTGCGGAGCCCCTGTCAAGCAACCAGAGTCAACCAAAACCAGCCCCACAACCGGAACCTTTGGCTATGACCTTTCACTACTACAGGAGAAACATCCTGACGCCGTGGTGTTGTATGGTGCGGATACGGCGCAGCAGATCGTGGTGGTGCCGGCCTACCAGGGGCGCATCATGACCAGCACCATGACGGGCAGGGACGGACTGAGTTTTGGTTGGATCAATCACGCGGTGATCAGGGCAGGGAAACCGCAGCCCCATATGACGGCGGTGGGTGGTGAAGACCGGTTCTGGCTGGGGCCCGAGGGCGGCCAGTATGCACTTTATTTCCCGCAGGGCAAACCGTTCACTTTTGAATTCTGGCAGGTGCCGCCGGTCATCGATACAGAACCCTTCCTCAAAGACTCCGTGGGCAGGGATTTTGCCAGCTTTCACCGGGATCTGCAACTTACTAACTATCATGGCTACAGGTTTTCCCTTCGCATCAACCGAAGCATCCGGATGGTACCCGTGTCTGACATACAGGATATCCCAGGCCTGGAGGCCAAAGGGCTGAAGGTGATGGCTTTTGAATCAGACAACCAGATCACCAACACAGGCGCAGAGGCATGGACACCCCATAACGGGTTACTCTCCATCTGGATCCTCAGCATGTTCAATGCCAGCGAGCAAAGCACAATCCTCATTCCCCATAAGGCCAACAGCCATGAGGGCATTACGGCAGATTATTTTGGACCTATTCCGGCTGATCGTTTACAAATTCACAAAGGCTATCTGAGCTTCAAAGCTGATGGCAACCAGCGCGGCAAACTCGGCCTCTCGCCATCAGTGGCTAAGCCCTTCCTCGGCAGCTATGACGCGCTGCATAATGTGCTCACCCTCGTGCAATATTCCCTCCCGGCCAACGAGAAAAATTATGTCAACTCCAAATGGGAACTGCAGAAGGACCCCTATGGCGGAGACGTGGCCAATGCATACAATGACGGCCCGGTAAACGGCAAGCAGATGGGCAAATTTTATGAACTGGAATCCTCCTCCCCTGCCAAGGCACTGGCGCCCGGCGCGGCCATCAGGCATATCCATCGCACCATTCACATCATGGGGGAACCGGCAGCACTGGATGCCATCGCCCAATCCGTTCTCGGTGTATCTTTATCGCTTATAACTCAACAACCATGATCAAAAGTTTGGAGGATTTTTACCAGACCTGGGCATTTGAATCCGATGCTACCATTAAAGAATTCAGGGACCTGACTGATGAAAGTCTGCAACAGGAAATCTATCCGGGTGGAAGAACCCTCGGCAGGCTCGCCAATCATGTGCTGGAAACGCTGACAGAACTTCCTTCCAAACTTCAGCTGGGCATCCAGGAAGAGCATCCCCATTTTAATAGCGCTGCTGAACTGGTGAGCCATTATGAGCGATGCTCCACACAACTGGTGGCAGCAATCAAAGAAAAATGGACCGATGCAGACCTGACCAAAGAAAATATGATGTATGGATCACCGTGGACCAATGCACAGTCTCTACTGGCACTGATCATGCACCAGGCCCACCACCGCGGACAAATGACGGTGCTGATGCGACAGGCGGGATTGAAAGTGCACGGGATTTATGGTCCGGCTAAGGAAGAGTGGGCGTTGATGGGGCTTCCTCCTATGGCGTAGTCTCTCGTGAAAGGTAGAAGGTAAAGGGAGAAGTGCGAAGGTATCGCAGACTACCCGCGAGCTGGCTTCGCACTTCTCCCTTCATCTTCTCCCTGCAAAATCAGGATGGAAAAGAAACCTTCCCCATCGTAACGGGGAAACGAGTAGCTCCTCCCCCAGCGAGCAAAGCAGATCCCGCAACGGCTTCGTTGGCCAGCACGGCAAACAAGATCGCTTCTTTGGCGTCTGGTAAAATACCGAGTTCATCGGAACTGCGGAAGGAGGCAGCGGGTAACAATGCACGCAGGTGCGCCATCAATATTTTATTATGCACGCCGCCACCGCTGCCATAGGCGGTGAAGGAGACGCCGGCGGGCACATACTGCAGAATAGCATCGGCAATGGTCTCGGCAGAAAAGCGATTTAAGGTTGCCATCAGGTCTTCATGGGAAAGCGCAGCGGTGGATGAAGCCTGTTGCGCCCTCGCGAGATAGTCCATATTAA
Source organism: Chitinophagaceae bacterium (assembly GCA_044225015.1). Taxonomy (GTDB): domain Bacteria; phylum Bacteroidota; class Bacteroidia; order Chitinophagales; family Chitinophagaceae; genus Pollutibacter. Next base: position 224,244 of record JBGAJG010000005.1, read on the forward strand.
ACAACTCCGGTCCAATGGTGCGGGGTAAGGCAACCCTGAAAAACCCATCGGCCTTCAATGCCTTCAACAGCCCTTCATGAATGGTACCCGCGTTTGCTAAATTGCCATCCACATCATAGGGCAGGTGCGGGAAATGCGTTCTGATATAGGCATCCATCAGGGTATTGCCGGGGCCGGTATCCGTAGAGAACACGTCCTGCAGTGCACAGGCGGCTGGCAGATACGTGAAGTTGGCGATGCCGCCCATGTTCAGCAGTAAGCGATTTTCTGTAGGATGATGGCAGAGTAAGTAATCACCATACACGGCCAGTGGTGCGCCTTCCCCACCACAAGCGATATGTTTCTGCCGGAAATCTGACAGGGTGATGATCCCCGTGCCTACCGCAATATGATCCCCATCGCCAATCTGCAGGGTGGCCGGTCCGTAGTCATCATGCGGATGCAAGGATTTAGGCGCGTGGTAAACGGTTTGTCCGTGGCTGGCAATGAGGTCAACAGTTGAGGGATCAATGCCCCAGGTGCTCAGTGCGTGGTTGATCATCCTTGCGTGCAAGAGCCCAAGCCAGGGATTCAGCATGCACAGCTGTGGCAGATTCACCATGTCCTTGGAAAACACATCCAGGATGCGGCCTTTTACATCCGGACTGTAGGGTATGGTCATGAATTGGGATAGGGCAACCTCTGTATGGGTTCCCGCACCGGAAATAGTACACAGCGCAATGTCCAGTCCGTCCATAGAGGTCCCGCTCATCAGTCCTATGATGTTACGCTGTTTTTTACCGGCGATCTGGTGCAACTGCTGAATATGGGTATGCATAACCGTTAGTGTTTAAAAAAATGCGGGGTTGTAAACAACAACCCCGCGTAACTGTACTGTCTATAACTGAACGGACTAAAATGCAGGATCCTGGGGCGTGTTGGGATTGTTGTCCCGCTCACGGAAGGGATAAGGATAGAAATTCCTGTTCTTCTCCACATTAGGCGTATTGCTCCGGCCAAACCTCCGCATGTCTTCCATCTTCCAGCCTTGCATATACAATTCAATGCAACGGTTGCGATAAATTTCTTCCAGGATGGCGGGCTGGGTGCTGGCACCACTGTAGGCCGTGAGATCGGCCCCAATGCCATAGGGGTCACTGGCCGCTTTCTTGGTGAGGATCTTATCCAGCTCGGCCACAGCACCGGTAAGGTCGTTGGCGCGGGCCAGGCACTCTGCCTTGACCAGGGTCATCTCACTGGGGAGATAGATGGGCCAGGCTGTGGTGAGGGCAGCACCAAATCCGTTGATCCTCCAACGTGGAGCGGCAGCGGTATTGATGACCATATAAAATCCGATGCGCTTATCCGCAGCCACCGGGCGCAAGGCTGTAGGCAAACCAAAAGTGCTGTCTTTTACCTGGAACACGTTATTGGTGGAAGTGGACACAGAGAAAATGGGATTGGGCGTGATGGCATCAAAACGCATTTCGCTTTTCACACTCAGGGAAACTGCATTGGCCGCGGCCAGTGCTGCAGGATAGTTTCCGCTGAACAACTGGTATCTCGCTTCCAGGGCCAGCAGGGTATTGGGAATTTCGATGCCGGCAGGAATGCGGCTCAGGAAATCAGCACTGATGGCATTAGATGCAATAGCGGCTTGGGCTTTATCAATGGCAGCAACGGCTTTGGCATAGGCGGCGGTCCTGTTCATGAACGTGGGCTGAAGTCCTACCCCCACCGTATCAGGAACCTGCTCCCAGAATTCTGCCAGTCCGCCATAAGCGAGTGCCTTGAAAATGGTGGCGTAGGCAATCAATCCTGATGCATATGATTTATCCCCGAGGTTGGCGGCATTGTTGATCACATTGTCCGCGTCATAGATCACCTTCAGGTTGGTGGCCCAGAGATTTCCGAGTACACTGTTGTTACCATCCACGGCAATACCGCCGTTGAAGAGGTTGGTTTCATCCACGTTACCGGTGTTCCTGTTGCTCAACTCAAAAGTGGAAAATCCATTGGCACATACTAGGTTGTACAATGAGCCGGTACGGGCATTGCTGTATTGTTTCTGCAGTCCCACGGCAACCCCTGTGAGGCCAACGGGAGAGCTCAGCGTTTGCTCCTGCGTAGCATCATTGGGGTTAGTATAGTCTTTCTTACAACCAAAGAGCAGCGTAGCGCTGGCCAGGGTGAGAAAGGTTAATTTATATATTCGTTTCATATCCTTTTACTTTTAGTGGTGATTTAGAATTTAGCATTGAGGGTGAGTGCAAAAGTCCTTGGAATGGGTACGTTACCAAAGTCCACACCCCGTACCAGGGTTGAACCACCACCGGCGTTGGTCTCGGGATCAAAACCTTTGTATTTATCCCAGCTGTGCAGGTTCCTGCCGGCAAAAGTGAGGGAAAGATCACTGATGCTTTTATGCACCCTGCCAAAACTATAGGTCAATGCCAGTTCACGCAGTTTCACGAAACTTCCATCGTCCATCCGCCACTCCTCAATGGCATAGATACCGGCGATGTAACCGCGCACCAGTTCTGCATTATGCTCGCGCTGTGCAAATTCACTACCGTTACCCACACCCTGCCTGGTACGGAAATCCGCGTTCCAGACGGTGTTGCCCTGAACGGCATCCAATTGAACACGCAGGCTGAGTTTCTTATAGGTAAAACTGTTCACCAGTGTCCCTGTCCAGACAGGATTGGGATCGCCAATCACTTTACGCAGCGGTGTGCCCGTAGGCAGGCCATTCGCATCCCTTTGTGTGGTATACGTTGATGGCGTCAGCTGGGTTCCTCTCTCCTGCAGCGGAATACCGGAGCTATTCTTGATCTCATTGCCATCAGCATCCTTGGCGAAGAAGAATCCATAAAACACACCCACCGGATATCCTGGCAATAATGAAGAGGTACCGGCAGGATTATTAAACTGGATCAGCCCCTGGGGAATTTCTTCAACGCGGTTTTTATTCTTATTGAAGATCACATCCACGTTCCACGCAAAGTTTTTGTTACGGACGGGCACCAGTCCCAGCGCTACTTCAAAACCTTTGTTAGACAATGAACCTACATTTCCCAACAGGCTGGTATAGCCCTGGCTGGGGTTGATGAAGCGGCTGATCAGCAGGTCCTCCACACGTTTGCTGTAATAGTTGAAAGTTAAGTTGATGCGTCCTTGCAGGAAGCTCATATCCGTACCCACTTCAAATTCTTTCTGGGTCTCGGGTTTTACATTCTCATTAGCGAGCTGGCCCGGACTCATCAGCGCTGTTCTGCCCACCAGTGGTGAGGCGCTGTAAATATTGAAGCGTGAGTAAGCGCCAATACCGGTCAGGTTTCCGCTTTCTCCATAGGCTGCCCTGATCTTCATGTAATCCCAGAACTTATTCAGGCCCATGGATTCCCAGAATTTCTCATCACTCAGCACATAAGAGCCGCTGAATTTCAGGTAGAGCTGGTTGCGTTGGTCTTCACCAAATACAGAAGAGCCATCCAAACGCGCCGCAGCCGTCAGGAACAATCGATTTTTAAATTTGAAATTCTGCTGGATGTATCCACCGGAGATGGAGATCTCTGAACGTTGGTCCACGCCAGGTAAAACGGTACTGGCACCCTGTACAGTTTGTACAAACGGTGCAAGGCCCCTGCCCTGCAGCACGGCATAGTTGCCTTTCTCGTACTGTACGGAATAACCGATCTGCGTGGTACTTACCAGGTTCTCCGTGATCTTTTTATTCAGGGTACCGTTGATCTCATGGTTGATGAGGAACTGCTGGTTGTTACCCGTGCTCGCATACCCATTGAGGGTTGGATCCAGGGTAAGTCCACCGCCCCAGAAACCGGGACTCACGTTATATGAATAAGGAGGAATGTAGGTGGTACCTAACTGCGACAGGTTATCGATACCCATCGTGTAATCCAGCGTGAAATCCCTGAAGGGTTTCAGTTTCAACGCAACGGATGAGATGATGCGGTTGGTGGTTTGCCTTTGCTTGATGTCTTCAATTACAGACACCGGGTTCACCCTTCCGCGTTCACCTACTGCCAGCAGGTTGCCGTTTTGATCACGCTGCCAGATATTATGGAAGTTACCAATGATAGTCACGCTGTTGATGGGAGAATAGAAGGTATTACCATCAGGCTTCTCGTTTGCCGCAGAATTGATATAATTCATGCCCACACCAAGGGTTGCCCATTTGGTCAGTTCCTGGTCCAGGTTCACGCGGAAACTGAACCGGCGGAAATCTGTGTTCTTAATAATACCCTGGTTATAATAGTACGATGCTGATGCAAAGTATTTGGTCTTGTCTTTTCCACCCCTTACGGAAACGTTATTGTCTGTGCCGATGCCGCTCTGGAAGATATAGTCCCAGTAATTATAGCGGGTTACTGCCGTAGTATTGGTAAGCGCAGGTGTGAGGATGTCCTGGGTCTGTGCCGATGGACCATCGGTGGGTCCGCCAAACTTAGTGGCCGCTGTACTGTGGCCCGGATCCTTACGCAGCTGGCTCATCATCACGGTTGATGTGAGGCTTACCACGGGTGCACCCGTGCTGCCGCGCTTGGTAAAGATCTGGATAACACCGGCATTGGCCCGGCTGCCATATATAGCCGCTGCCGCTGCACCGTTCAGTACCTCGATCCTTTCAATATCAGCAGGGTTGATGTCCACCAAACGGTTAGGCGCAACCGAAATCTGTCCGTCGTAGTCCGTTTGCGTATTGGTGACCCTCCTTGCGCTGTTGCTTACAATGACACCATCAATGATGTACAGGGGTTCACTGGATGAACTGATGGTACTTACCCCCCGCAGCCTTACGCTCATCCCGCCGCCGGGATCACCACTGTTCTGGATGATCTGCGCACCGGGTGTTTTACCCTGCAAGCCCGCCAACACGTTGGGTGGAGCGGAGCGGTTGATGGCATCACCTTTTACGGAAGCGATGTAGTTACCCAGTTGCTTGCGCGTGGTACCCTGGGAAGTACCGGTAACCACCACCTCTTCCAGACCCATCACATCAGATTCCAGATCTGTATTCAGGGTGATGGCCTTGTCTGCTGTTACGTCTACGGCTACGGATTTCAATTTGAAACCCACGCCGGAAAAATCAATGAATTGCTTGCCGGAAGGAATATCTCCGGACAGTACAAAATTACCGGCACCATCCGTCACTGCGCCTACCGAAGTATTGCGCATCTGCACGGTGATGTTGGGAACACCCGCGCCAGTTTTATCTTTCACCTGGCCGGTGATCCTGACCTGGGCATTAGCCACTAAGCAGCATAGCTGCAGCAAAGCAAACAGGCTGAATAGCCTGAACGCTTTCTGACTGGTTAACGTTTTCTTCATAATTGCGTGTTTTGGCTTTATGTTGTTGCAGATTACTCGTTAAATGACCTGGACCCCGGCGTTTCGATATCTCTCCAGCATAGGATCCTGCGGATCCGCATCGGTGATCAAAATATCTATTTCGGCGGTGTCACAAACTTTTATGGGATAAACGGTATTCACTTTTTCAGCAATGGTGAGGGCAATCAGGGTAGATGATGCTTCAATCATCGCCTTCTTCACCTGCACCACCTCCCAATCATTATCCGTAATTCCGTATTCAGGATCGATGGCATTCACCCCCAGGATGCAAAGATCCGCACGGATATTCCTCAGCTGGCTAACAGTATCTAGGCCCACTGAGATCATAGACGTCTTGGATACCTTACTGCCAATAAAAATGGCTTCGATGTTGGGGTGCCTTACATACTCCATCATGGAGGTAAGGCTGGGGGTTAAAAAAGTAGCTTTCAAATGCTGGGGTAACAACCGCGCCAGTTCATTGATGGTGGTACCTCCGGACGTCAACACAAACATTCCCGGCTGGATAAATGATAATGTCTTCCGCGCAGATTGCCTTTTCTTCTCCAGCGAATAAATGGGTGTGGGAGTTACGGATGTTTGAAACGAGAGCGACAAAGCTCCGCCATGAATTTTCACCAGCTCCCCATCGTCTGATAATTCCTGTAAATCACGCCGGATTGTATCTTCGGAAACTTGCAGAAAGCCGCATAAGTCTGCAACCATGACACGGTTGTGCAGATTCACCTGGTGGAGGATATGCGCCTGCCTTTCCTTCTTAAGCATGCAGTCTTGCGTTTTGGTTGCCTCGTTGAAAATAAATCGAAAAACGCAAAAAAACGATTTTTGTTCAAAAAATCCTGCACATACCCGCAAAAGGCAGTTTACCTTATACCCCTAATTGATCATTACTTTCTTTCTGGTGAGTAAGGTGGCAAAATGCCTGGCATGGCGGACATTTATATAAAGAAAAAACGATGCACATAGCAATCATTGGTACGGGGAATGTTGGCGGTGCCCTGGCATCTGCCTGGGCAAGGGCCGGCCATACCATTATATTAGGGGTAAAGGATTTACAGGATTTCAAAGGCCGGGACCTGCTGCTCCAGCCCGGTATCTCTGCATTGCCGGTAGCGGATGCGGTAAGTAAAGCCGAGTTGGTTTTGCTGGCCACCCCTGCAACGGCAGCAACGGAGGTGGCCCTCAGCCTGGGAAATACCACCGGCAAGATCATCATTGACGCAATGAACATGATCATGGGCCGTGGGCCGGCAGGATTTCAGACCACAGCCGATGCCATTCTGGCCCATACCCAAACCCGCGATGTAGTAAAATGCTTTAATACCACGGGCTTTAATAATATGCAGAATCCTGTGTACGGGTCAGTGGCCATTGACGCTTTTGTGGCGGGCGACAGCAAAGCAGGCAAGGCCGCAGCCATCCGCCTGGCGAAGGATGCCGGCTTTGGCGAGTGTTATGATATTGGGGGTAACGACAAGTTCCAGCTGATGGAACAGTTCGCCTGGTTCTGGATCAATCTCGCGATGTTCCAGGGTCAGGGACGGGAAATTGGCTTCAAGTTATTGAAGAGACAGCTGTAAAGGAGTGTGGGGGGAAGAGGCAATAGATTATGATGCCAGCATCTTATCCACCCCTTTCAGGTTCCAGCCTTTCAGCTCTCCCATCTCCAGCAGCAGGTTGCGCACCTGGTTTCTGGCAATGCCCGGGAGCTCACTCTCCTTAGCCTTCTCGAGGATCATGGCTTTGGCTTCCTGCTGGATACGCGTGAGATCTTCGTTGGAGAATTTATTGAGCGGGCCATCAAACACATCATAGTACCGCACTTCCGGATCTATGGACAGGATCTCCGGTTCAGGAAACTGAACGATGGTGACCTTTTTTGTTTTCTCATCGATGTCCATCACCACCTTCTTAAAATCATAGCCCACCATGACTTTGGCATTGACGATGAGCAGTGCTTTTTTCTGCGTATTGAAGAGATACAGGAATTTCCCATGATGCTGGTAATCGTAGATCTCGCTGAAATGCCCCTCCACCAGAACGATCTTGAAAACCTTCTCCACCTTCTCCAGCAATACGCTGCTGTGCACGGTCACCTGCTGGGACCGCCCCCTGCCATGCATGAAGAGGTAGATCAGCAATCCGCCAATGATAGTGCCGGCGAGGATGAGGAGTAAATCAGTCATGTTATAGGCATAAAGGCATTAAGGCATTGAGGCATTGAGGAACCACTTCACTACTTCACTACTTCACTATTTCACCATTTCACCACTTCACAAAACCCCTTTTGTTGATGGAAGATAATTAGAAAAAGCATCCCGCTTCACCGCCATCCGTATCGCTTTAGCAAAAGCCTTAAAGATCGCTTCAATTTTGTGGTGTTCATTCTCCCCCTTGCACTGGATATTCAGGTTGCACTTTGCCGCGTCGGAAAAACTCTTGAAGAAATGAAAGAACATTTCGGTAGGCATCTCCCCTATTTTCTCCCGCTTAAATTCCGCATCCCATACGATCCAATTGCGGCCCCCGAAATCAATCAGCACCTTGGCTTCTGCCTCATCCATCGGCAAGGCAAATCCATAGCGCTCCAATCCACGCTTATCCGTGAGCAGTTTCGCAAAAGCTTCGCCCAAAGCTATCCCAGTATCTTCTATGGTATGGTGTTCATCAATGTGCAGATCCCCGTCAACGTCTACCACCAGGTCCAGCTTACCATGACGAGCCACCTGGTCCAGCATATGATCAAAAAATCCGAGGCCGGTATGGATCCCGGATTTTCCCGATCCATCCAGATTGAGTTCAATCCTGATGTTGGTTTCGTTGGTATTTCGGTTGTGCGTCACCGTTCTGGCGCCCAGTTTCAAAAAAGCATAGATATCTGCCCAGGATGCTGTCTCCAGCGCCACCACCTGCCGCAAGGCCGCAATATCATCCTGGACTTCCTTGCCGCCCAGCTCAGGATCATTATTGAGCCAGATGGCCCTGCAGCCAAGGTTCTTGGCGAGCTGCACATCCGTGATCCGGTCGCCAATCACATATGAACCCGCCAGGTCATAACTGCCGTCTATATAGGCTGTAAGCATGCCCGTTCCGGGTTTGCGCGTGGGTAGTTGCTCATGCGGAAAACTCCGGTCTATGTGCTCAGCTGAAAACACCACGCCCTCACCCGCAAAACTCTTCATGATCAATTGGTGCACGGGCCGGAAACTTTCTTCAGGATAAGCGGCTGTACCCAGGCCATCCTGGTTGGTGACCAGCACCAGCTCATAATCCATTTCTCTTGCAATCAGGCCGAGGTAACGAAACACTTCCGGATAAAACTCGATCTTTTCTATCGCATCAATCTGATAAGAAGGCGGCACCTCCCTGATCATGGTGCCATCCCTGTCAATAAATAATACTTTCTTCATCGTTTTATTTTTTGGCCTCCCGCACCGCCTTCACTTCTGCTGGTGTCACCAGCGCATATTTGTTGCCAAAACTATTGCGCACATAGGTGAGCACATCGGCGATCTGCTGATCTGTCAGGTATTCATAAGCCGCCATCACATTGTTATATTGCTGACCTTCCACCGTGATCTCGCCTTCCATACCATGTATCAGGATGCCGATGAGTTTCTTTTTATCGCCACCCACATAGGTCTTATTCACCAGTGTGGGAAAGGAGCCCGGAAGACCCTGGCCATTTTCCTGGTGGCAGCTCATGCAATTAGCATCATACACCTCCTTACCCCTGTCCATCGAGGCCTTGAGGGAAGGCTGTGCACTCAGGAGCATCAGGGTGAGGCATGCCCATACAATTGTTTTCATACCGTGTGTTTGAGATTCTGAAATTAATCGATTTTCCATTCACGGATCAGCCGTAACATAGTATCGTTTTCTGAAGGCGTGCCGATGGTGATCCGCAAACAGTCCTCACAGAGCGGCACTTTGCTTCGGTTCCTGACCACCACCCCCGCAGCCGCGAGATGATCATACAATTCGTCTGCGCCCTTCACTTTTACGAGCAGGAAATTCCCGTCTGACGGATACACATTTTGCACCACCGGCAGCAGTGGCAATGCAGCGGCCACCCTTTGCCGCTCCTCCACCAGGATCCTGATCATATCATTTACGTCCTCGATATTCTCCAGGGCCTTAGCCGCCGATTCCTGTGCCGCTTCGCTGATATTGTACGGTGGCTTCACCTTATTCATCAGGGAAATGATCTCCGGCGATGCAAAGGCCATGCCTACCCGAAGTGCGGCCAGTCCCCAGGCCTTGCTGAGGGTCTGAAGGATGATGAGGTTGGGGTAATCCGCCAGTTCAGGAATAAAAGAACGATGCCTCGAGAAATTGATATAGGCCTCATCTATTACCACGATGCCGTCAAAATTATTCAGCACCATTTCCACATCATCCCTGTACAGCGTATTCCCAGTGGGATTGTTGGGTGAACAGAGCCAGATGATTTTTGTAAAGGGATCGATGGCTTCCTCCAGGGATTCCAGGTCAAGCTGGAAACCAGCTGTGAGGCTGACCTTTTTCAGTTTGACGTTGTTGATCTTTGCACTCACCTCGTACATTCCGTAGGTAGGTGGTGTGATGATCACATTATCCATCCCCGGCTCACAGAAAACGCGGTAGATGATATCGATGGCTTCATCACTGCCGTTACCCAGAAAGATCTGCGCCGGTGGCAGGCCCTTGATGCCCGCGATTTTCTCTTTGACCTTCATGGCCAGCGGATCCGGATAACGATTATACCATTTCAGCAAGGGCGAGCCCAGGCTGTTTTCATTCGCATCCAGGAATACGTCTGCCCTGCCTTTGAACTCATCCCGTGCTGAGGAATAGGGAACGAGATCCCGGATGTTGGGTCTTACCAGTGTATTTAAATTGAACATAATCTTGTTTGACAATCTGACATTACAGGCATTCTTTAATTCTGACATTCAGAAGCGGGCAATCTGGAATTCAGGATTCAGGATTCCCACTCCTGAATGCTTGAATGATTGTATTGCTGAATGATTGATTTACAATCCTGACATCCTTACAGAAACCGCTCTCGCATGCGCCTCAAGTCCTTCTGCACGGGCCATTGCCACTACAGCCTTACCTATCTCTGCAAGGCCTTCCCTGGTCAGCTGTTGAAAGGTGATCTTCTTCACAAAACTATCTACACTCACCCCGCTGTAGGCTTTCGCAAATCCGTTGGTAGGCAGCGTATGATTGGTGCCGCTGGCATAGTCTCCCACACTCTCCGGAGAATAGTGCCCAATGAAAACAGAGCCTGCATTCACCACTTTCTCTGCAACGGTTTCTGCCTGCTCACAGGCCAGGATCAGGTGTTCCGGTGCATAGGCATTCACCAGTTCCATTGCTTCATCCCTGTCCCGGATCACAACGGCAACACTGTTACCTAAACTCTGCGCGGCTAAGGCCTTCCTGGGTAACTGCTCCAGTTGCTTGTCCAGGCTCAACTTTACTTTTTCCACCACATCGATATGACTTGCCACCAATAAGACCTGGGAATCTGGGCCGTGTTCTGCCTGCGACAAAAGATCCGCGGCAACAAATTCCGGATCGGCAGATTCGTCGGCCATCACACATACTTCAGACGGACCTGCAGGCATATCAATGGCTACGCCTTCCTGTTGGGCCAATTGCTTGGCCATGGTCACGTATGCGTTACCCGGACCAAAAATCTTATAGACTTTGGGGATGCTGGCGGTACCATAGGCCATGGCCGCGATGGCCTGCACACCTCCGGCTTTAAAGATCCTGGTAACACCCACATGGTGCGCGGCAAAAAGGATGGCCGGATGTACGGATCCGTCTTTCTGTGGTGGGGTGCACAAGACAATCTCTTTGCAACCGGCGATGGTTGCCGGAATGGCCAGCATCAATAGGGTAGAAAACAACGGTGCCGATCCACCGGGAATATAGAGACCCACTTTTTCAATGCCCACGGCTTTGCGCCAGCATCGCACCCCTTTCATGGTTTCCAGTTGCTCTCCTGCCTGGTGCTGGATGGCGTGGAATTTCAGGATATTCTCTGCCGCAAGGATGATGGCGTCTTTGAGTGTTGGATCCAAACTGGCTACGGCCTGCCTGATCTCCTTTGGCGTCACTGCAAGTGTTCTGATCTGCACACCGTCAAATTGCCGCGTGTATTTTCTTACTGCTGCGTCGCCACGTTTTTGAACGGCCGTCATCACTTTGCGCACGGGTTTTTCCAGTGTTGCAAATGAAGCTGCAGGACGTTGGATGATCGCGCTCCAGCTTTCTCTGTTTGGTTGTACGATGGTTTGCATCAGAGGATCATTTTTTCTATAGGAACCACCAGGATGCCCTGGGCGCCCGCGTCCTTTAATTGTTCAATGATATCCCAGAACGTGTCTTCACTCACCACACTGTGTACGCTGCTCCATCCGGATTCTGCCAGGGGCAGGATGGTGGGGCTTTTCATGCCGGGGAGGATAGACACGATCTCGTTGAGTTTATGGTTAGGCGCATTCAGCAGGATATATTTATTGCGCTTGGATTTTTTTACCGCGCGGATCCGGAACAGCAGTTTATTGAGGATGGGCAGCTTCTCACCGTTCAATCCTTTACATTGTACCAGCACGGCCTGTGAAGAGAAGATGGTCTCCACTTCCTTCAGCCCATTCATGAACAGTGTACCGCCACTGCTCACCAGGTCTGCAACCGCGTCTGCCAGTCCAATACCCGGGGCTATCTCCACGGATCCGCTGATCTCGTGGATATCACAATTCACTCCCTGCTCTTGTAAATACTTTCCCAATAACACCGGATAGCTGGTAGCAATCTTCTTGCCTGCCAGGCTTTGTATCCCGGGATAGTCCATGGTACGAGGCACGGCAATAGACAATCTGCATTTACCAAAACCCAGTTTTTCCACTACTTCCACCACCTTATTCTTTTCCACGAGTACATTCTCGCCTACAATACCGATATCAGCCACGCCGTCTTCCACATACTGCGGGATATCATCGTCCCTCAAAAAAAACACTTCCAGCGGGAAATTGTCGGATTCCGTTTTGAGCCGGTCTTTTACATTACGGAGATCGATACCGCACTCCTTGAGCAAACTCACAGAGTCTTCATAAAGGCGGCCAGATTTTTGAATGGCAATTTTCAATTTCATATCCATACATTAAAAAAGGGCTTACTGATGTAAGCCCTCCGGTTTTATTAAAACTGCATAAAACGCCATCGGCTTACCGGTTGGGTAAGAAATGATGATGGTGGTTATGCAGGTTTGTGATCATGGTACGAAGCTAAGCAAAAATGCAAAATGAAAAAAATTATCGTGAAATTGGGGCATGAAATGGAAGCAGGCTTTAGGGTTTAGGGTATGGTGTTTAGTCATTTTTGTTGCTGTCAGCTGCCCGGTCATAGCGCAGCGCATTGGGGATGGTCTATGGAACGCAGGCAGGGCCTTTGCTCCCGTTCCTGCGCAGGCAGGAAAACTGGCGTTGCAAAAACAATTGACCACGGTGGATCTCTACCTCGGTTTTGCTGTTGTACGCAACCAGCTGGACATCGTTAACCCCACATCAGATACCCTGCATACTGCCCTGGATTGGAGGGATAGTGTTACCACTCCCCATCCCCTGCTCACCTATATCGGCAATACACCCTCTCTTTCCAAAATGATGATCCTGGACGGGGACACCCTGCTTCCGGGCAGCACACTGGTATTGGCTCCGGGACAGCACCAGCTCATCACCTACGAAATAGCGCCAGGACAACAGGCACTGCTGTCAAAAGAAGGCAGGGCGAGAGAAGGAAATGCTTTTGTGTACTCATTATCCCCATCGTCCTATAGCCAAACGGGCATCGTCCAGGTTTTTGTACAAATGAAAACGGGACTAACCATGTCCAATGTATGGGCCGTGGAACCCGGTGATGAAGCCACTGTTACCATGAGCCAGGTGAAATGGCTGCCAAAGTCTGCCGGTGGAGACCTGGTGATCTGGTATGAAGGTGCGGCTCCAGACCAAAAGCTGGAGAAGAAACTGCTCCCGGCGCGGGATGTGCTGTTCATTGCGGTGAAGGATTTTGACCTGATGATGTTCAACAGTCCGGAATTTAAAGCGCCACCAAAACCAGATTTTTCCACCAACAAACAAAGCCCCCTGGTTTCTGCATTATATTTTATCATGTTCTCCCTACCTTGGGTATTGCTGGTAGGCTTCCTGGCCTGGCTGGTCTTTAAACCGAAAAAGAAACGATCATCATGAAAATCATTGCCCTTGCCCTGTTCACTGCGTTGGTCTTTTTGCAGGCCGCAGATAAAAAACCAACATACAAACTCGTATGGAGCGATGAATTTAATTACGATGGCCTGCCGGATCCAGCAAAATGGGATTACAATGTGGGCGGCCACGGCTGGGGCAATGCGGAAGAACAATTCTATACAAAGGCCCGCAAGGAAAATGCACGCGTTGAAAATGGCCACCTCATCATTGAAGCGCGCCGGGAGCCCATGGAAAAAAATGCCTACACCTCTGCGAGGCTGGTCACCAAGGGCATTGCGGAATGGCAGTATGGCAAGGTTGAAGTGAAGGCAAAGATCCCTGATGGCAGAGGCACCTGGCCCGCCATCTGGATGCTGGGTGCCAACGATCCGCTGAAATGGCCCGATGACGGGGAGATAGACATTATGGAGCACGTGGGTTATGACCAGGGCCGGATCCATGGCACCGTACACTGCAAAAAATACAACCACGTCATTGGTACACAAAAATCAGCACAGGTGAATTCCTCTACGGTATCCACGGATTTTCATCTTTACCAATTGGAATGGGATAAGGACTCCATCAGGATAGGCATGGATAATCATTACTATTTCCGTTTTGCCAATGACCATACTGGTTACGAAGCCTGGCCTTTTGACAACAAGCATTACCTCATCCTGAATATTGCCGTGGGTGGCGGATGGGGCGGACAAAAAGGCGTGGACACCACCATCTGGCCAAAGCGGATGGAAGTGGATTATGTGCGGGTATACCAGAAGAAAGGTTGACGTAATGAACACCTATGAGCAGGATTAAAAATGCGCCCTTAGAAAGTAAAATTTTTGCGCTGGTGCTGGCAGTGATGTCTGTGATGGCACTGGTGGTGGCGTTTCAAAAAGACCGCGAAGTGGAAAACGGGCTGGGCTGGCTCTGCATTATTGCGGGCCTGCTGGAGATGTACCACGGATTCAGGCGGGCCACAGAAGAACTCCGGCGGATGGCCTGGAAAAGTGGCGGCAAGAGTATCCTCATAGGGCTTTTCCTGATCAACGCTGCCTTATTCATTGACAGCGCACTGGCACTGTTTGTTGCCGCTACATTTCTCTGGGAAATTTTCAACTATCTCCGTGCAGCCAAATCCCAGACGGATCCATGGGAGCGCAAGAAAAACCTCTATGCCGCCATCGGTAACGCACTGGTTATTGCCGTCATGTTTGTACTGCAGAAGCGTGGAGTGTACATCGCCCTGGCCATCGCCATTTCCATGCGCTTGATGGGTATCGCCTTTTCCATCCTGGCCGCCAAACTGGGCGTGCTGGAAGACGTGAGTGAAGACCTGATGGCCGAGATGAAATACAGCGATAACAAAGAGATCGCAGACATGGCGGAGAAGATGGAAAAAGAAGAAGAGGCGCGGGCACAGATAGATCGCTACTGGATCACCACCTTTATCATGATCCTCTTTTTCATCCACCTCGGCAGGATGGGATTTGACCGGAGTTTTCTGGGCATCCTTTCACCCCTGGTTGCCGTGATTGGTGATATAGCCATAGCCCTGATCATTGCCTATGTGATTTATGCGCCGCTCACGGGCGTATTCAGAAAAGTGAGTTCATCCACGGAACGCAGCCTTTGGGCCTGGGTACAAAAAGTTCCGCCGGAGCAGCGGCGCTTTTTTTCATTAAGGAATGGGGTGTCCTATCTTCTGCAAAATCGTATGCGCGCCCGCGTGAGGATGCGCAAGGCGGGCTACTCATTTCCGGTGGCCATCCGGATGGGTTTGAAAACAGGACTACCCTTATCCGCCTTACTGGCCGCTATCATGCCGGTGCTGGGCATGAGCTGGTATTTTGATACGGAGAACTGGGCATCGGGCATCTGGGATACCTGGGCTGCGCAACGGGCAGATGAATGGCGCATGGCCATGACCAGTTCCACTGGCGTACCGGTGAACAGTGATGCATTTAAACTCACGCCCTATGGTGTGCAGGACAGTGCTGATTTTTCCTTCATCGTTCTGGGAGATCCCGGTGAAGGCGATGCCTCCCAGCTGGTATTGAAAGACCAGATCATCAAGGTTGCGGAAACGCCTGATGTAAAATTCATGGTGATCTCTTCCGATGTGGTTTATCCTTCCGGTGCCATGAGGGACTATGAACGAAAATTTTATATGCCGCTGAAAGGCGTAACCAAACCCGTGTTTGCCATTCCCGGCAACCATGACTGGTATGATGCACTGGAAGGTTTTGTGGCCAATTTTTATACACCGGATGCGGCGAGGAGATCCATGCAGGCCAGGATCAATGAGGACCTGAATATTTCCTCCACCACGCAGGAAAATATTGATGAGATGGTGGAGCAGGCTAAATTCCTCCGCGGGGAATACCAGGTGCCTACCGGGTTTCAGCAGGCACCTTATTTCCAGGTGAGCACAGATAAATTTGTATTGCTGTGTATTGATACCGGCGTGAAAAGGGAAGTGGATTCCCTGCAGTTGGAATGGATCAAGGCAGTGCTCGCCAAAAGCCAGGGGAAATTTGTGATGGCCCTGCTGGGGCATCCGTTCTATGCCATCGGTGAATACCAGGGCAGTATGAACCCGCAGTTTGAAGCCCTGCACGGACTCCTCCGTGATCACCATGTTCCGGTGGTGATGGCGGGAGATACGCATGATTTTGAATATTACCAGGAGATGCCCAAACTGAAGAACGGGCACAGCATGACGCATTTCGTGAACGGCGGCGGCGGTGCCTATTTGTCGATTGGTACTGCACTGGCCAAGGCATACACCATGCCCACGGAAGACTATGCCTTCTACCCTTCCCGCGATCCGCTGGTGAATAAAATTGAAAACAATACGGCCTGGTATAAATATCCTGCCTGGTGGTACACAAGGAAATTTGACGGCTGGCCGTTCAGTGCAGAGTGGCTCTCTGCGGCCTTTGATTACAATGTGGCACCGTTCTTCCAGAGTTTCATGGAAGTAAGGGTGGAGCGCTCCAAAAACAGGATCGGGTATCTGCTGTATTCACAGAATGGCAGGCTCCGGTGGAAAGACATTTCATCCACACCCGGTGCGCGGCCAGACCAGGCAAAACCCGAAGACTTTGTGGAATGGTGGTTCCCACTGAGTAAGTAAATTGCGGTCCATAACCCAGGCCACATGAGAATAAGGATTGCTTTTCTGGTCTTGTTGTTCACCAGTACAGTTGTAAGTGCGCAGACCAATGTATTGCCCTATCCCGCCTCTGTAAATATGGGGCAGGGACGTTTCCGAATCAACAGTAAATTTTCCATCAGCACGGCGGTGCAGGATCCGGTGATGCTGAAATCCCTGAATCGCTTCTACCAGCGGCTCAACCGGAAGAGCAGCGCATATTTCATGCAAGACTATATCACGCCGGGACTGCAGGGGGCCATGCAAGTTCAGGTTACGTCCGTACAACCCCTGCAAATAGGGATGGATGAATCCTATACACTCAGCATCGGGCAGCAGGCAATACTGCTCCGGGCCCATACCACCATTGGTGCCATGCGCGGCCTGGAAACGCTTTTACAACTGGCTATGAAAGACAGCAATGGGTATTATTTTCCCGAAACGGAGATCAGTGATAAACCCCGAATGTCCTGGCGTGGATTGATGATAGACGTGGCGCGGCATTTTATCCCGATGGATGTGATCCGAAGAAATGTGGACGCGATGGCCACCGTAAAAATGAATGTTCTTCATCTTCACCTAACGGATGATGAAGGATTCAGGATAGAGTCAAGGCTATACCCCAAATTACACCAGCTGGGATCTAACGGCAACTACTACACGCAGGAAGAGATGCGGGGCCTGGTGCAGTATGCGGCAGACCGCGGTGTAATGGTGATACCGGAGTTTGACCTGCCCGGACATAGCCAGAGCTGGTTTGCAGGATATCCTGAATTAGCCAGTGCACCGGGGCCCTACAAACCGGGACCAAGGTTTAATACGGAACAGGTGAAAACCATGGCAGACATGATGGCCATGATCAACACGGCACCCACACCCGCCATTGATCCCACCAAAGAATCTGTGTACCAGTTCCTGGACAAATTCCTGGGTGAAATGAAATCCGTTTTCCCTTACGCCTATTTTCATGTGGGCGGGGATGAGAACAACGGTGCGGCCTGGAAAAAAAATCCACAGATCGCCGCCTTCATGAAGAAGCAGAAGATGACCGATACGCATGCGTTGGAAGCTTATTTCATCCGCAAGATGTATGGCATCGTCAGCAAACACAAATACCGGATGATTGTTTGGGAAGAGGCGCTGCGCGATGATCTTCCTAAAGATGTCATTGTCCAGAAATGGAAACCGGAAATGGGCATGCTGGGCGGTGCGGCATTGAGCCTGGACAAAATGGTGGAACAGGGATATGAGGTATTGATGTCTGGCGGATTTTACCTTGACCATCATTTTCCGGCGCATACCTACTATTTAAACAAGTCCCTGCAGCAATACAAAGCCGCTGCCGGAGCCAAAGGAAAATTGCTGGGTGGTGAAGCGGCACAGTGGACGGAGATTGCAGACGAAACGGTGATAGAAAGCAGGATCTGGGTAAATGCAGCCGCCGTGGCAGAAAGACTGTGGTCTGATGAAAGCAGAACAGATGTGAATGACCTTTATCTGCGGCTGCAGGCGCTGAACCTGCAACTGGATGCACAGGGGCTGCAGCATATTGCGCAGTATGAACGGGCACTGCGGGGATGGAAAGGAACTGCGGACATCGGTGATCTTCGTTTACTCACGGATGTGCTGACGCCATTAAAAGGGTACAAAAGACTAATTCCCAGGATGCTGATGCCCCAAAACCGAACCCAGGCCACGGCGCCCTTGCAGGAAGTGGCCGATGTCCTGCCGATGAACAGCTTTTCCAAACGGCAATTCAGGCAGTGGGTGTCATCATATTTACAAACCCAGGACAGGGACGCTGCCCGGGCAATCCGTGCGCAATTGCAGGTCTGGAGTTATATGCAGTGGAACAGCTACCAGCAGCCCTGCCTGGAAGCCATCCGGCCGCATGCAGTAAACCTGCAGGCATTATCCAAACTGGCGCTGGAGGCCATGGACCAACGGGATAAAGGCGTGGTATTGCTGGAATGGGTGAACAGGCAGCAGGAGCTGTTAAAAAAAGCGGCCACTCCGGTTGCAGAAACGGAACTGGATGTATTGCCTGAACTGGCGGCACTTATTAATGGGAAGCTGCTTCCGGAGCCGGCAACCTATCCCCTTTTTTGACAATCAATCATTCAGGAAATCAGGCATTCAGGCCTTCAGAAGCGGGGATCCTGGTGTTCCGGAATTCTGGATTTGCACTCCGGATTTCCGGATTGTTTGATTGTGTGAATGCCAAGTTTCATTATCTTTGCGGCCGGCAGGTCTTACACGACCAGCTCCTGCTGAACTCCCCCAGGGCCGGAAGGCAGCAAGGGTAGGTGGTTGAGCGGTGCGATGTAAATCACCTGCCTTTTTTTATTACGCCAACTTACCAAGCATATGAAATTCTTCATTGATACCGCCAATCTTGCCCAGATCAAAGAAGCCAATGACCTCGGCGTACTGGATGGTGTTACCACCAACCCGTCCCTGATGGCCAAGGAAGGTATCAAGGGTGAAGAAGCCGTGATGAAGCATTATGAAGCCATCTGTGATATTGTGGATGGTGATGTAAGCGCAGAAGTACTGGGTACTGATTTCGCCGGCATTGTTGAAGAAGGAAAGAAACTGGCTGCCATTCACCCGCACATCGTGGTGAAAGTCCCCATGATCAAAGACGGCATCAAAGCCATCAAATGGTTTACAGACAATGGCATCCGCACCAATTGCACGCTGGTGTTTTCTGCGGGCCAGGCCATCCTTGCTGCTAAAGCGGGGGCCAGCTATGTATCCCCTTTCATCGGCAGGATTGATGACAGCAACTGGGACGGCATGGAACTGATTGGCCAGATTGCCCACATCTACAGCGTACAAAGCTTCAAAACCGAAATTCTGGCTGCCTCTATCCGCAGCCCATTGCATATCGTGAAAGCGGCAGAACTGGGCGCTGATGTTTGCACCTGCCCGCTGGATTCCATCCTCGGCCTGCTCAAACATCCGCTCACTGACCTCGGCCTCGCGAAATTCCTCGATGATGCGAAATTGATGAAGTAGTGAAATGGTGAAGTGGTGAATTAGTGAAGCGACATCCCCAACAACTGATCATATCGCCCTCCTAATTCCCGGTAATAGATCAATACGAGATAGGTGTTTTCCGTTTCCCAGACATTCCCTTCTGTAGCGTCCATCTCAAACTTTTTGGAGGCAGGATCATACAATCCATACACGTAATCATAGTATCCCTGCTTCAGGTACATCTCTCCTTCATAAACCTGTTTCTCTGCATTGAAGGTTAACTTTGCAGAAGGGTCTTTTCCATAGTTGCTTATCTCGCCAAAAATATACAGTTCCTTTCTGTAAGGCTGCGTACCGGAAGGCCGGTAACTGAAATGTACCTTCCCATAGTCTGCTTCCCAGTAAGGATTGATCTTCTCCACGGTTTCTGAGATGAACATCCCGTTATAATCCCGGAAAAAATAATAGGGCGTCCCTACCTTGCTCTGGTCTTCCTTGACGGTTACATCAAAGACTTTGTTGGTATTCTGCTGGCTCGTGACCCTGTCTCCCAGCAACCGGAAACTACGGATGTTCAACCAACGCCATTCCCGCATCGCCGGCATCAGCATTTCATTCTCATTCACAAATGAAAGCATATCCTGCTTCAGGTAAGTGGGCGGAATATTTTGCAGGGCATTGTCCCATCGGAAATTTTGCAAGGCATACAAATGAACCTGCTGCTGGGGATAGCGGATATCAATTCCTTTGGTACTCACGTTCACCAGTAAACGATGATGCGTGCGGAAGGCCTGCTGGTTGAAAGGCTGCTGGATCTGGGTGGCCACGGCCATCCTGTTCTCCACCACCAGGATCCGGCGGGTAAATGCCAGTTGTGAACTGTCTCCATTCAGGAAAACCTTGAGTACGTAATTGCCGCTCTTTGTAGGCACCATGTTCCTGTCTGGCAACATCGCAGAATAATGGGTATACCGGGTAAGCAGTGCCGAGGAGACCCGGTATGTATTGATGCGTTGTTGCGTGAAGCCCTTGATGTAATCGAAATAACCCATCTGAACGGCAGACCAGTCTGCATTGCGAAGCTCGAGGGTATAATAATAGTACTTCACATCGGCATCCATATCATCGAAATGAAGTTCCAGCTGCTGATTGGTTCCCAATTCCATGATCGGGTAACTGGCCTGGTCTCCAAACCGGCTCAGTTTGATGGTCCTGATGTTCCGCATAAAGGTCTGATCAGGCTCCCGTTGGGCCAGCAGGGGCAGGGTCACCATCAAAAACATCAGCAGGGCCAGACTTCTGCGCATGGAAAATGATTTATCTTCACAAATTAACTAAAACAGGCATTCTGAATCTCCCCTATTTCATAGCCAAAAGGATTGCACTGAACCGCCAGCATTCTTTTTCCCGTTTTATCATCCGGCTTTCCATTTTTGCCACGGTGATCAGCGTAGCGGCCATGGTGATATCCCTGAGTTTTGTGAATGGATTTCAAAAGGTTGTGAGTGAAAAGGTATTCAGTTTCTGGGGGCATGTGCGGGTTCAGCATTTTGAACCCTTCAAAGTGAGCATTGCGGAAGAATATCCCATCAAAAGAAATGATACTGCTGAAAATCTCATGCGGCAGCATCCTGAAGTGAAATATGTACAGGCTTTTGCTACCAAATCTGCGATCCTGAAATCCCCGGAAACCATTGAAGGTATCCTGTTCAAAGGCGTGGAGAAAGACTATCATTTTGATGGTGTGGAACCGTTCAGGGTGAAGGGAAAATGGCCCGTCATCGGGGACAGCAGCTATGGTTCTGAGATCATGGTCTCGCAATACATCGCTGACCAGTTGAAACTGGATGTGGGCCAGTCTGTGATCATCTATTTCATCCAGGAGGGACAACAGCAGCCCAGGACAAGGAAACTCACGATTTCTGGTATTTATAAGACCGGTATTGAAGTGTATGACAGAACCTATGTCATTGGAGACCTGGGGTTGATCAGAAAACTAAACAACTGGGATGATGACCTGGTGGGTGGTTATGAGCTGGTGCTCAAAGATTACAGTAAGATGGATGCCGTGAGCAACGAGATCTATAAAGAAATCCCCACGGGCTGGGATAGCCGAACGCTCAAAGAAATCTATCCGGAGATATTTGACTGGCTCAACCTGCAGAATACCAATAAGTACATTCTCCTTTCCGTAATGACCGTTGTGGCCGTCATCAACCTGATCACCTGCCTGATCATATTAGTGCTGGAAAGGACGAGGATGATTGGTGTATTGAAAGCGCTGGGAAGTACAGACTGGACCATCCAGCAGATCTTCATTACACACGGTGCCTATATTACTATCCTGGGTGTGGGACTGGGATTGGTGCTGGGGCTGGGACTCAGTTATTTGCAAATGAAAACAGGCTTCATCACGCTGAATGAAGAAGCATACTATATGACCGTGGCTCCTGTAGACATCGTCTGGTGGCAGATCCTGCTGGTGGCCGTTATCACATTCATCATTTGTTTTCTGATCCTGATGATTCCCACCATCATCAGCCGAAGAATTAATCCATCTAAGGCTATCCAGTTCAGGTAGTCAACGCATATAACATAATGCCGGTTGCCACAGCAGCGTTCAGGGATTCTGCCTGCCCATGACGGGGTATAAGGCATTTATGGGTAGCGAGGGCCTGTAAGTCAGGTCTGATACCGGCAGATTCATTACCAATGACGAGAGCCATATCTTTTGACCGCATGGAAGGATCAAGGGGTTTACCATCCAGGCTGGCAGCCAACAGCGGAATATCCTGGTGATTACGGACCCATTCCATAATATCTTCATAAAAAACAGGCACCCGGAAAATACTCCCCATGGTAGACTGGATCACTTTGGGATTGAAGCAGTCGGCCGTACCCTCACTGCAAACCACCTGTTGAACACCAAACCATTCAGCCGTGCGGATAATGGTGCCCAGGTTGCCGGGATCCTGGATGGTATCCAATACAATGGTAATACCAGAAACTGCTGAAGGCCTTTCCCACTGTGGCTTTCGGAGAACAGCCAGCGCAGGTGACGGCGTTTGGAGGGCAGTGATCCTCGCCATTTCAGATGTGGTGATTTCTGTAATGGGGATGCCTTTTAACGGTTGTTCAGCTACCCAGGAATCCAGCGCATAGATCTGTTCAATATCCGCAGTTGCATGCAGCAGTGCCTCGGTAACCATCTTGGGGCCCTCTACCACATATCGTCCCAGCTCATCCCTGAATTTTTTATGGTATAAAGATTGGATATATTTGACCTGCGTTTTACTCAGCATTAGTGAAGCATTATCAGATTGTCTACATATTATTTCTCCTGGGGGTGTTGCTGACCATATATCCATCCTGCACAGTGGTTAAGCAGTACCCCAAAGACAAGCCCTTCCTCTTCGAAAATACAGTAAATATTCAGGGCGATGTCCCCAAAGATAAAAAGTCAGACTACAAGGCTGTATTGCTTACCCAAACAGAAGACAGCGCGAGGGTCAACGAGAACACGGAACTGCCCTGGCCAAAAGCGCCCTGGGTGATCCCGGTGAATGTGATTAAGAAGCCCCCCGTTTTTGATTCCGTAGCCGTGCAGCAAAGCACGGTGAACATGCGCAATTACATGGTGAGTAAAGGTTACCGGCAAGCCCTTGTGCGGTATGACAGTTCCCTGAAGGTTACCGATGATCAGCAAAGGGTAAAAGTGGATTATACGGTGGATGCAGGAAAGCAATATAAGATCGATTCTGTGGCATTTATTTTTCCTGACTCCACCCTCAATGCCATTGTCAGGGCCAATATGAACAAGAGCCTGCTGAAGAAAGGCGATGCTTTTGACTATGACGTGGTTGACCTGGAACTGAACCGGCTGATCAACCTGTTTAAGAACAACGGGTATTACAGGATTACCAGGGATGAAGTGGTGGTGGAGGCAGATTCCAGCTTTGCAGAACTCATTGATCCCACCATCGATCCCTTTGAATATATAAGAAGGCTGGCGGAGATTGAAGCCAAAAGAAAAGAAAATCCAATGGTGGACCTGTATGTGCGGCAGGTTCGCTCCAAAGATACCAGCCGCTTAAGCCAGTACAGGATCGGCGAATTCACTGTCATTCCAGATTCCCCACCGGATCTGGATGAGATGGACATTTTTGATACCGTACAAACTTTCATTAACCGGTATAAAGTCATTTCATTCAACAACACCTTCAACCCCAAATTTGTGGTGAAGCAGATTGAACTGGTACCGGGTGAGGTTTATAAGTTAGATAACTTCATCAGGACACAGTCTAATTTCAACAGGCTGGGTGCATGGCAAAGCCAGAACCTCATCACCAGGGTAGATGATTCCACCAAAACCATTGATTTTATCCTCAGGCTTTTGCCCGCCAAGAAACAATTCTTCAGTGTTGACCTGGAAGGAAGCAGCGTATTGAATTCTTCCCAGCTTGTCTTGGTAGGTTCAGGAAGGATCGGGCTTGCGGTAAACTTCCGGCTCAGGAACCGCAACATTGGAAAGAGGGCCATTCAACTGGAAAACACAATTCGTACAGGTATTGAATTCAATGATTTCACCAGGATCCTTTCCGGGGAGATCACCCTGGGTAACCGGTTAACCATCCCCTGGCTGATGACGCCTTTTAGTGAAGGATTTGAGAAGAAATTCCAGAGTGCGAAGACAATTGTGACGGCTGATATCTCTTATATCGACAGGTTTCAGTATTACCGGCTGCGAACATTTAATACTTTTTTGGGGTACGAGTGGAAACCCAAAAGCAATGTGACCTGGCAGTTTAAACCGCTCAATATTGAATTGACAAGGATTGATACAGCCAGTTTGTTCTCAGAGACGATAAAACAAAATCCATTGCTGCTTTATGCGTATAACAATGGACTCATTATTGGTTCCAATGTATCTTACTCCCGCACATTCCAGAAACCCGGATCAAGAAATGTTAACCTGCTCAATTTGTATGGTGAGGAGTCTGGAGTACTGTTGGGAGGTCTATTGCCCGGGCTCACCAAAAATGGAAAACTGCTTTCAGATTTGTTCCGGTTTATCAAATTTGATGTAGACTACAGACACTATAAGAACTGGAAAAAAACGAGTTTTATCTTCAGGGCTTATGCCGGCGTTGGCTTCGCCTTTCCTACCCAAAACATAGACAGGCAAGGGGAAGTTACACTACCTTTCTTTAAAAGCTATTTCGCTGGCGGACCCAACAGTATGCGTGGCTGGCAGATCAGGAAACTGGGCATTGGTTCCAATATCCTGCTGGATACCATTGCCGATGGAAATTTCAATGATAAGTATGCAGATGTTCGATTAGAAACAAATGTAGAATACCGGTTCAATATGTTCCGGCTCTTTGGGTTCTGGTTCAGGGGTGCTGTATTTACCGACGTAGGCAATATATGGTATCGGAACGACGCAAACGGCCTTTTCCCTGGTGCGGAATTTGCACTCAATAAATTGTACAAGGACCTGGCCATTTCCTCAGGTGCGGGTGTGCGGATGGACTTTACTTATTTTATTCTGCGGTTTGATTGGGGGCTGCCACTAAAGGATCCGAGGTATGGACCAGATAAAGCGTCCTCCACCGGATTTTACACTACCAGCAAATATGGCTGGTTTGTGGATGGTGTATGGAATAAACCAACGTTCCAGTTTGCGATCGGATACCCGTTTTAGTTCGCAGTTATCCCTTAATGTTTTCAAGGTATTCTTCAAATCCAGCGATGGTCATGGCATTATCCACAGAGAAATCGCCAATTTTTGTTCGGCGCAGGGATGAGAGATACGCGCCGCAGCCCAGTTGCGCACCCACATCATTGGCCAGGCTTCGGATATACGTACCCGTAGAGCAGACCACCCTGAATTTTACCACGGGTGCGGTATAGTCCAGGATCTCAAAAACCCTGATAGTAACGGGGCGAGGTTCCAGCTTGACATCGATCCCCTTCCTTGCCATTTTATATACAGGAACGCCGCCTTTTTTGATGGCAGAATGCGCGGGGGGAACCTGCAGAATTTCGCCCGTGAAGGGGACAGTTGCAGCCCTGATATCTTCAAGGGTGATATGATCTATGGATTTCTGGTCTGTGGGATCTGATTCCAGGTCATAGGTGGAGGTGATGGCACCCAGGTTAAATGTCCCGGTATATTCCTTCTCCTGTGCCATGTATTCATTGATCTTCTTGGTAAATTTTCCTGTACAAATGATGAGCAGTCCGGTTGCCAGGGGATCCAGGGTGCCGGCATGTCCTACTTTACTCACTTTGGTGAGTATCCGGATTTTCTTTACCGCGTCAAAGGAGGTCCACTCCAGGGGTTTATCAATCAACAAAACCTTGCCTGCTAAAAATTCTTCCTGCCAATGCATATGCGGGGGTTAATTAACGGCTATGAGCGGCGAAGTTACCTTAAATTTGCCCTTTTAGCACCATGAGCCTGATCCAGCACCGTGATGAACAAGTGAGATTCCAGCAACAGCTGGATAATGCCCGCCAATATGTACTCCCTTTCATTGAAAAGCAGGTTCCCATTGTTCCTGGTCTTGCCGTGCTGGATATTGGTTGCGGTGATGGCGGGGTGCTGGTACCCTTTCTGGAAAAAGGATGTGTTTGCACCGGCATTGAGCTGGACCTGATGAAGGCCGAGATAGCCAGGAAGATGCTTTCGGTTTATCTTGAAAAAGGGCAATGCGAAATTGTAAACCAGAATATATACGAAGAGCAGGCTTTAATCAAATACCAGGGGCAGTTTGACCTCATCATTCTCAAAGACGTAGTGGAGCATATCCCTGACCAGGAAAAATTCATTCCCTACCTCAAAAAATTCCTCAAGCCAGGAGGGTATATTTTCTTCGGCTTCCCCCCATGGTACATGCCGCATGGTGGTCACCAGCAGGTGTGCCAGAATAAGTTATTATCAGTGCTCCCCTGGTTCCATTTGCTTCCAGTTCCTCTGTACCGTGGCATACTCCGGATGGGGGGTGAATCAGAACCAGTGATCAGGGAACTGCTGGAGATCAAGGACACCGGTATTTCCATTGAGCGGTTTGAACGCATTGCACTGAATAGCGGTTATACCATACCGTTAAAAACACATTACCTGATCAATCCTATTTACCAGTATAAATTTGGCTGGAAACCCCGCAAACAGGCCTCGGTCATCAGCGCCATTCCCTGGTTCCGGGATGTAGTAACAACTTGTGTCTACTATTTACTAAAAAGCAAATAGTACAATGCGGTAATGTGGCAGTGCGGTAGTGCGGCAATTATTGCCGCATTCCCGCACTACCGCATTACCACATTACAACAATGCTCTTGCTTTGATCTCAAGATATTTGTTCACTGCGTCTATGGTGAGATTCTGCGGGGTGGTAAGCACGGAAAGGATTCCATGTTGCTGGAGCTCCCTCACAATTTGTTTCTTCTCGTAGCTGAACTTTTGAGCAATCGTTTTTGTATAGATCTGCTCCACAGAATGGGCCGGCTTTTGAATCATCTCCTCCAGTCCCACATTCTCAAAAAACACCACCAGCAATAAATGCTGTTGTGCAATGCGCCGTAAAAACCGAAGCTGGCGC
The DNA here is from genome assembly GCA_044225015.1 of Chitinophagaceae bacterium. Lineage (GTDB taxonomy): Bacteria > Bacteroidota > Bacteroidia > Chitinophagales > Chitinophagaceae > Pollutibacter. Next base: position 251,585 of record JBGAJG010000005.1, read on the forward strand.
TGCATGGCCTGCATGGATTCAAAATTGGTGAACAACACCAGCAGGCTGCGTTGGTTGATCTTGTGACGGATGGTAGCGTAAAGCCTCTCATAATCGCTCTCCAGGTACCTGGTTTTCTGGCGATACAGGTGCTCCAGGATCAGGTTCATTTGCACCTGTTTTTTTGCCGCGGGTACGATGCCGGCAATCTCTTCCGCAAAAGATATGATGCCCGCTTTATCCTGCCTGATCAAAGCAGTGTTACATAGCACCAGGCTGGCATTGATGGCATAGTCCAGCAGGCTCATCCCATCAAAAGGCATCCTCATTGCACGGCTTTTATCTACCAGGCAATACACCTGCTGGCTTTTTTCATCCGTATAGGCATTCACCATCAACTGGTGCTTACGGGCGGTTGCCTTCCAGTTGATGGTACGGATATCATCGCCCTTTACATAATCCCTGATCTGCTCAAACTCCATGCTGTGGCCAATCTTACGGATCTTTTTCACCCCAATTTCAGACAGGCGGTTGCTGATGGCCATCAGCTGGTATTTACGCATTTGTAAGAAAGAAGGATACACTGCAACCGTTTTGCGGGCATCAAATGTATACCTGCGCATGACCAGTCCCAGACCTGTGAACGCAAAAACATTGACGGAACCAAAAATATACTCCCCCCTTTTCACCGGACGAAGTTCATATTGCCACACCGTTTCCGCGCCAGGCATAAGTTTTGTTTCAAACCAGCTGTCCCTTTTCTGGAACTGTTCCGGAAGCTCATCAATGACTCCCAGATGGGCGGGAAACGCGTACCTGTTTTCCAGGTAGATCTTCACCAGGTTGTAATCTCCATTGCTGAATCTTTCCCCTGTAGTCCTCCGGGCAAAAACGCCTTTGCGTGAATACAGCAGTACCAGGTCTGTGATCAAAGCAATCACCAGCCCCACCAATGCCGCCGTGGGAACTGGCATCAGGTGGGTCAGGAAAAAACTCACCACAAACAGGCTGGCAATAACTGCCATCAGGATGAATAGTCTTCTCCGCAGGTATAGTTGGCGTATCCCTTTCATCAGCGGGGTATCTCAATACTTTTAATGAATCCCTGGATCACTTCATCCGTAGTTACTCCCTCCATTTCTTTGTCCGGCGTCAGCAACAAACGATGGCGCAGAACCGAGGGGATCACATAAACAATATCGTCAGGCGTCACAAAATCCCTCCCCGCCATACCGGCAATGGCTTTGGAAGCCATCAGGATGGCAAGGGATGCCCTTGGAGATGCACCCAGGAAAACGCTCTTGCTGTTGCGTGTTTCCTGCACCACACTGGCAATGAAGCGCACCAGTTTCTCTTCCACATGAATGGCGCGGATCTTGCGCTGCAGTTCTTGGATCTGTGTGGCAGACAACAACTGTTTCACCTGCATCAACTGGTCCTGTTGCTGGGTTTTGTCATTCAGCTTCAGGATATTCACCTCGTCTTCCATGGTGGGATAAGGAACATTGATCTTGAACAGGAACCTGTCTAGCTGCGCTTCTGGCAGCCGGTAAGTTCCCTCATGTTCTACGGGATTCTGGGTGGCCACTACCATAAATGGCATCTGCATCTTGTGGGTCTTGCCATCCACCGTTACCTGCCGTTCTTCCATCACTTCAAACAATGAGCTCTGGGTTTTGGCGGGAGCGCGGTTGATCTCATCTATCAGGATCATGCTGCTGAATATGGGTCCGGGCCTGAATTCAAAACTGGAACTGCGCGGATCAAAAACCGATGTGCCGAGCACATCACTGGGCATCAGATCCGGAGTGAACTGGATACGGGAGAAAGGGACACTCAGGCATTTTGCCAATAGTTTAGCGGTGAGGGTCTTGGCTACACCGGGCACCCCTTCTATCAATACGTGCCCGTTGCTCAGCAGTCCGGCAATCATAAGATCCACCATTTGCTGCTGTCCCACAATGACCCGGGCAACTTCTTCCCTGATGGCCACTACAGCCTGGTGCAGTTCCGATAGATCAGTGCGGTGCTCAAATAATTGTTCGTCGCTCATTGATTTGCGTATTTATGAAATTCCTGAATATGGTTATTTAAGGCGATGAGGTGCTGGTCACTGATCTGTTCCTCACTCCGGATAAACCTGACCAGTGAAATCATGTGTATGGCTTCCTGCTCCGGCATGCCTACCTTATGCGCCAGTTTCTTTGCAAATGCATCATCCGGCAAGGAGGTATCCAGGTAATAATTGGATCGGATGTGCTCAAACAGGTAAGTGATCTGTTTCATAGCGATGTTCCGATGATTACGCTTATTGTAATAAACCTGGCTTACCGTCTCTACAAAATCAACAGATGTATTGGCCACTGGTGGAAGCACGGGCATCACCCGCTGCCGGCGCTTGGATTGGAAGACCATCACCAGCAGTATGGCTGCAATAGAGAGATATAATGCTGTCTTCAGGGCCGGATGCTGCAGGATCACCCGCAACGGTGTTTGGGCGCCCCTCCGCCCCTGTTTAAAATATTCATCCCAATAGAATGCAGACGGATATTCCGGCAGATAGGACAGCGCCCCCGCCACATACGCCGTGTTGTGATGATCCAGCAATGAAAAATTGCTGAACATCCCGGGAACAGTATTGATGAAAATTTTTCCTTTCCCAAACGCTTGCGAAATAAAATTGACCTTGCCTTTGCTGTTCATCCCCAGTACCACCGCACGGGCAGTATCTATCTTATCGAAATATGCATTGATGACCCCTTTAGGCATAGCAAAAGGCCGGTTCGCTTTCAGCGCCGGATTGACCAGGTGAGTGGTAATGGAATCCATGCTTTTGTCCAGTTCCAGTTTCACACCCAGTGTATCTTCAAAAAACTGGCCGATGTATTCTGACGATATAAAAACGGTATTGCCTGCACTCACATACTCCAGCAGCGCTTTTCCGTCTTCCTCTGTGAACGGTGCGGAGGGCGAAATGAACATATACACCTCTTCTTCCGGCATATAAGAAGTATCACTGCACTGTTCATAGGGTGTGATGCGTAGCTCGTCTGGCCGGTATCCCATCAGCGTATCGATCTCCCGGAAAAGCACGTAGCTCCCATACGGAATTTTATCCTTATTACTGAGCGTGGGTGTCCAGTCTGTGGGCTCCGGTTTCTTGTACAACGCAATGCTGTAAACCAACACGAGGATCCCAATCACATAGATATACCATGGAATTTTCCTCATGATGCCAGCGTTTGAAAATGTTCGTCAAATATTGCCCGTATCCTTTGATAGATTTCTTCCGTGATCTCAAACTCTCCATACCAGCCAAATTCATACAACAGTGTCACGCGGGAAAAACTGCTGGCATACGGTGTACCCGTGAGTTCCATTGCATACTCATGATTGGTTTTATGGGGTGTATAGTCAATCAGTTTCCTGTCTGCCAGTGTCCGCAGGCTTTTGAGGTACTGAAGCCGCAGAGCAAGGCGGTAATTACCTTCGGCCTCCGCCTGGCGGATGGCCTGCGGAAGATCCATCTCATAGATATTTTCATCAGACTCCTGGAAAATGATATTGTCTTTCCCGGTAGCCCTGAAAAGATTACGGCGGTCCATGCCAGAAAACTTATACACTGCATACACCACCAATGCCAGGGAAACACCATAAATAACAATACGCGTGCCATCAGCCACACCCTTGCGTTCAAACATGCGATCAATCCATCGCCAAAACCAACGCCAGAAACGATCCCAGAGAGAAATTCCACTATCCTCGGTAACTGTATACCGGAAATCATCATTCTGCCGGTAAGTATCCAGCGATGCTTCGGGGAAAGCCCTCAGGGTCTGGGATGTTGTATCCAGATGAACCTGCTTTTGCTGCTGGCCCATGGTCACATAAGACGCCAATAGAAACAGTATGAAGATCCCCCACTTCATGGTCAATACTCCTCCTGCTGGTTGAAACGTGAGGATGGTCCACCCATTTCATCAATCATTTTCTCCAGTCCGCCCCCAACTTTCTGCTCGTGCAACGAATAGTACAAAACGCCTGCACCCACAAAAACGATCATGTAAAAGATTTGCTGAACCAGCATAGACAGTCCATACACTATGGTAATACCTTTCCCGAAATCCGCATCTTGAAAGTTGTTGCCGAAAACGGCACCGGCACCAAAGATCATGGTAAGTACCAGTTGAACCACCAGTGAAAAAACATAGAAGATGATGGATAGTACGAGGATATACCCGAGGCTCGACCACCAGTTTCCTTTGAGCAGGATCCAGGTAGCACTGAATGCATTGCCCAGTTCTCCCCTACCAATGGTATTGACCGGAAAGATGAGGACGAGGAATGGAATCAAAATCAGAAACCCTATCATGATACAAAAAGTGTAGAGGCCAATCAGTACTGCAGAGCCCGTACCCACGGATCCACTGGCCAGCAGGAAGATGGGTATCATCAGGATCACCAGGCCAATTCCGGTAAGGACGGTGTAGAGCAGGTTCGACAAATACGCTCCGGGCATCCGCTTTAAAATGTCTCCCGGTGTAGCCCGCCGGTCTTCTTCCTCCCAGATTTTCATGTAGAGATAAATAGCCGTTACCATGGCATTCACAGCCAGATAAATGACAAAAACCGCTGCCACCATTTTCCATATGGCGGAGAGATCTTCCTGCCCTTTGAAACGTACGGTAGAAAGGATCTGTGTAAAGTATCCGGCACCCAGGTACACGCCCACCAACAGGAAAGGCAGTACAAACAGGCCATATATCACCAGCAAATTCTTCCAATTCAGTTTAATGAAATTGAAAGTATCAGTCACTTTCTCGCCAAAGTCCCTGATCCGCCTCAGGGGCAAGGTTGTATTCATATGTTCGCTTTAAAACTATATTGGGATAGATCACAAAATACCAAAGGATAAAACCCGCTGAAGCCAGCAGGATGAATACACTCAGCCATATGGGCATACCGGTGTGACGGGTAACATAGCTTTCAAAAAATGCCGCCACCAGGAAAATGGGTACCAGCCCAATCATGATCTTGATACCGTCCTTTGCTCCCCTCTTCATACTGTATCCACGCGGGTAGGTTCCCGGAAACAAAATGCTGTTGCCGAGGATCAGGCCGGCAGCACCTGCAATCACAATAGCGGAAATCTCCAGGGTTCCGTGGATGAATACTACCAGGATGGATTGCATACCGATGCCATGTTTGAAAAAATAGTATTCAAAAGAACCCAGCATCACCCCATTGTAAAATAAGGCCTGGATGGTGCCTATGCCTAAGAAAACCCCCTTTACAAAGGTGTAGAATGCCACCATGATATTGTTGAATGCGATCCTTACGAACATGGTAGCAGGATCCTCCATTTTATAAACCCCAAATGGATCGCCCTGTTCAATATTTTCATTGGTCATATTCACATAGCCATCACCCAGGATCAACCGGATGAAATTCTCATCATATTTTGCACTCAGCACACCCATCAGGACAAAGGTCATGAAGAAAAGAAATGCATACAGCAAGGTCCGCTGGTTGCGGGCCATCACCAACGGCAGGTCTGTTTTCCAGAATTCAACCAACCTGTTCTTTTTCTCCTTGCGATTTTTGTAAATGGCCAGATGAATATCCGCCGCCAGGCTGTTGAGGTATTTGACGGTCTTACTGCCGGGATAGAAAGTCTTAGCGTAGGCAAGGTCATCAGTAAGCGCAATAAACCGTTCTGCCATGAGATCCGGATCGTCTGCCGGTCTTTCATAGGTTTTCCAACGGTCAACGTTCTGCTTTAGGAAAAGGGCCTCCCGCATAGAAACGAATATAAGCGATAATGGTGAAATTTTTCAGCCCATAAAACGTATTATTGCTTCGTAACTGACGTTAGAACCATATGCAAAACATTACCATCCATACTACCCAGAATATCGATATTGAATATGAACTGGCGGGCGTGGGCGACAGGATTGTGGCGTACCTCATTGATATACTTATCTACAGTGCTTACTGGATATTGGCCATCCTCGTTTTCAAGGTTACCAAGGTTATTGAATCCGGCTCCATGGTCCTGTTCCTCCTGATCCTGATGCCGATTTTATTATACCAGCTCCTTTGTGAGATATTCCTGAACGGGCAAAGTATTGGCAAACGCGCCAAGGGAATAAGGGTGATCAGCCTGGATGGAAACCAGCCACACATAGGCCAGTACCTGATCAGATGGCTGTTCCGCTTGCTGGATACGATGATGAGTTATGGACTGCTGGCCGTGATCATGATCTCACTAACGGATAAGACCCAGCGCCTGGGCGATCTGTTGGCCGGGACCACCGTGGTACGCACACAGCGCAGAACAAGGATCCAGGACACCATTTTCATGGAAACCGAAGTGCACCATGAAGTAAAATATCCGCGGGTGATTGAACTTACTGATAAAGACATAAGCCTGATCAAGGAAGTATTAAACCGGTTTGATAAGCTGCCATATGAAACCAATAACCTGCTGATCAAAACAGCGGTTAAAGTACAAGGGCTCACCGGTGTCCAGGAGATCCAGGACGCGGAATACTTCCTCCGCGATGTGATTAAAGACTATAATTATCTTTCTGCGAGGGAAAGAGGTTGATTAATGCGGTAATGTGGTAATGCGGAAGTGCGGCAATTACCGCACTTCCGCACTGCCACATTGCCACATTAACTTAGTACGACAAGGCAAACAACACCCTCTGTGCACTCGGCTTGCCTGAATAAATACAGGTGCCCGCTTCCGGAGTGTTGTTCAATGGAATGCAACGGATCGTTGCTTTTGTCTCCTGCTTGATCTTTTCTTCGGTTTCTCCGGTACCGTCCCAATGGGCAGCAATAAACCCACCCTTGCCATTCAATACTTCCTTGAATTCCTCCCAGCTGCTCACTGTTGTGATGTGCGTATCCCTGTAGTTCAGGGCTTTGTTGAACATGTTCTGCTGGATCTCGTCCAGCAGGTTGAGGATATGCTGGGAGAGACCATCAAGGCTTACGCTGGATTTTTCTTTAGTATCCCTTCGGGCAACCTCCACCACATTGTTCTCCAGGTCACGCGCACCCAGCGCCAGGCGCACCGGTACCCCTTTCAGTTCATACTCGGCAAATTTCCAGCCGGGTCTGTTGTTGTCAGCATCATCGTATTTGACCCTGATACCCATGGCCTTGAGCTGCCCCATGATGGCCAGGGCTTTTTCATCAATGACCTTCTTCTGTTCTTCCCCTTTATAGATGGGGACGATGACCACTTGTAACGGTGCAATCCGGGGAGGCAGGATCAGGCCCTGATCGTCACTATGTGCCATGATCAATGCACCAATTAAACGGGTTGACATCCCCCATGAAGTTGCCCACACATATTCCTGCTGGTTTTCCTTATTGAGGTATTTCACATCAAAGGCCTTTGCAAAATTCTGTCCCAGGAAATGAGAAGTCCCTGCCTGCAGCGCCTTTCCGTCCTGCATCAATGCTTCAATGCAATAGGTATCCACGGCTCCTGCAAATCGCTCATTGGCCGTCTTCACGCCCCTGATCACCGGCACCGCCATATAATTTTCTACAAAATCAGCATACACACCCAGCATTTTCACCGTTTCATCAACAGCCTCCTGAGCAGTGGCGTGCGCGGTATGCCCTTCCTGCCAGAGAAATTCCGCTGTGCGAAGAAAAAGGCGCGTACGCATCTCCCATCGTACCACATTGGCCCACTGGTTGATCAGTAATGGGAGATCACGGTAGGAATTGATCCAGTCTCTGTATGCATTCCAGATGATGGCTTCACTGGTAGGCCGTATGATCAGTTCCTCTTCCAGTTTGGAATCAGGATCCACCATCAACTTACCTTTATTATTGGGATCTCCTTTCAGCCTGTAATGGGTCACCACTGCACATTCCTTGGCAAAGCCCTCTGCATGCCCCTCTTCTTTCTCCAGGAAGGTACGGGGTACAAAAAGAGGGAAGTACGCATTGACATGGCCCGTGTCCTTGAACATCCTGTCCAGCACATCTCTCATGTTTTCCCAAAGGGCATATCCATATGGTTTAATCACCATACAACCCCTCACGGCAGAGTAATCTGCCAGTCCGCCCTTGAGTACCAAATCATTATACCATTGTGAATAATCCTTATCCCTGGGTGTGATCTCCTTGCTCATGCTAATGCTTTGTATTTTAACAATTTCAACGCCGCAAAAGTAGTAACTTCGATGTCATATAATAAACCTTACTTGCCGTGAAACAAAGAATTCTACTCTTAATTGTTCTTGCAACAGCCCTTGGCAGTTGTTCGGTGTATAAAAACGGGCAGACCCCGGATGATGTTTATTATTCCCCGGCCCGTGAAGCTGCAGGCTATATAGACCCTGAAGAAGATCCCCGTCAGGAAGAAGCTACCAGTCCCGAAGACAGATATCTCCGTATGAAGTCAGTCAACCGGAGTCGCTGGTCCGCCTTTGATGATGATGTGGCCTATTGGAACAATCCGGCCTGGAACAATTCCTTCTATTTTAACAGTTTTGGCAGCCCCTACTACTATAGCCCGTACTACAGTTCCTGGATCGGCAGCGGCTGGAATACCGGTTTTGGCCTGGGATATGGCTGGGGCTGGAACAGCTATGGCAGCATTTGGAACCCCTTCTGCCCCGGCTATTACGGCACACCCATTGTAGTGGTGAACCCCAAAACGGTCAACTATAAGAGCTATGCTCCCCGCGGCAGCAACCTGAATGCCTATACCCGTACCAACGGCTATACTGACCCTAAAACCGGTCAGAAAGTGTATGGCGTGTCCAGCGGGAATTCCAGTGCTACAACCCTGCGTACTTACCGGTCAGGTGGTGGCAACTATTACAACCCCTCCAGCCGCAATGGTAGTGGATCACCGTCAAGGAGTTTTAATACCAACAGCAGTAACAGTAATTCTACTTACAGGGGAAGCACAAACAGTGGCAGCTCCAACAACAATAGTGGCAGCCGAAGCGGCGGAAGCAGTGGCAGCAGTGGTGGTGGTAGTGCACCCGTTAGATCATTCCCCCGCGGTGGCGGTAAATAAACTATAATTTCGGAAAATGGACAGCTGGTGTGTGGATCGATAGGCTATGCCCTTTGATACTTGCATCAGCTTTTTTGTACCCTCTACCATCCAAAATCTAGCCATGAGCAAAAGAATTTTACTCGTTTTCAGCTTATTCCTGACCACTATATCTTATGCACAGCTCCCCGAAGATGCCCTTCGTTATTCCTGGCTTACACCCAACGGTACCGCCAGAAGTACCGCCTTTGGCGGCGCCCTCACCGCATTGGGAGGAGATCTGCAATCTGTGTTTGTGAATCCCGCAGGCTTGGGCCAGTTCAAAACAAGCGAGCTGGTATTGACGCCTGGATTCAATTTTTCCAACAATAAGGCTAATTACCTGGGTACGGCCGACAAAGACAATAAAAGTGGTATGTCCTTTGGAACCTCCGGTTTTGTATTTGGCTCACCCCGCTGGCAGTTTGGCCTGGCCATCTCCCGCACCGCCAATTTCAAATCAGAGCTGGCCTACAACGGTGTCAACAACCAGTCTTCCTATTCAGAGAAATATCTCGAGGAACTGATCAATAACAATGTTACTGATCCCAATCTCGCAGCCAGAGATTTCCCCTACGGCCCATCCCTGGCTATCAATACCTACCTGGTAGAGCCGGACCTGGATGGCAATGGCAATGCCACTGGTTACTACAGCCTGGCAACACCCAATACAGGTGTAAAACAGGAACAGGTGATTTCTACTTCCGGTGGCATGACGAGCTTCGGGCTTTCAGCATCCCGGAATTTCAATGATAAGTTTTTCATTGGCGGATCCTTTACTTTGGACTACCTGAACTACAAAAGAGATCAAACCTTCCGCGAGTCAGACAATACCAACAACACCAGCAATAACTTCAACTATTTCAGTGCCCAGGAGACCCTGGAAACCACCGGGCAGGGCATCACCCTTCGTATAGGCCTGTTGTATAAACCCATTGAAACCATTCGCCTCGGCCTTGCCGTGCATACGCCCACCTTCTACAATATGAAGGATGTTTATACAACCACCGTTCGGACGGATCTGGAAGGATATGCAGGACAGGGTGAGCTCTTCCAGAGCTCTACAGATCTGGTGGGAAGTCCCGGGCAATACCAATACAGTTTCAATAATCCGCTCCGCGTAATGGCAGGATTTGCTTTTGTGCTGCGGGAGGAAAAAGATATCACCCGCCAGCGAGGATTTCTCTCCCTGGATGTGGAATACCTGAATTACGGTTCATCCACATTTAAAGATGAAAACTACTCCTCTTCCAACAGTTATTTCAGTGACCTGAATGCCACCATCAAAGACATTTACAAAAATGCACTGAATGTACGGGTGGGCGGAGAACTGAAGTTTAATATCTGGATGGTTCGTGCAGGCTTTGGTTATTTTGCAAACCCCTACAAAGACCCGGAACTCAAGGGCAATAAAATGAACCTGAGTGGAGGCTTCGGCTATCGTAACAAAGGCATCTTCGCAGACCTCACCTACATACACCAGCTTGCAAAAGATGGTTTCTATCCTTACCGCCTGGAGAGTGGCTTCTATGCACCTGTTACCACCCGGAGTGGAATAGGGAATGTTGTGGCAACGGTTGGGTTTAAGTTCTAGGATATCCTATCAAAAGGCATCCACTGTATGGAGGCATCCTTTCTAAACCAGGTCATCTGCCTCTTGGCGTAATTACGGGTGTGCTGCTTTATTTTTTCCCTGGCTTCTTCCAGCGTGCATCGCTTTTCCAGGTAAGCAAAAATTTCCTGGTAGCCAACGGTTTGTAGTGCGTTCAAATGCCTGTAAGGATATAATGCAGTGGCTTCCTCTACCAGTCCGGCTTCAAACATATGGTCAACGCGCTGGTTGATCCTTTCATACAGCTCCTCTCTTGGCCAGAGAATACCGTATTTGATGATGTTAAAATCCCTTGTTTTTTTTCCGCCGGTTTGAAATTCCTGGATGGACTGTCCCGTACTCAGTTTCACTTCCAGTGCGCGCATCAACCGCACAGGATTGTCTGGCTCCGTGGTGTTGCGCCAATAGGCAGGGTCAATCTGAGCGATCCATTCCTGCAGTTGTTTCACCGTTCTCGGCTGATCACGCACCTGTTGTCTTACGGCAGGATCAATGGAAGGCAAGGCATCGATCCCTTCACAAAAAACCTTCACATACAAACCTGTTCCGCCCGACACAATTACCTTATCATGCAGTGCAAAAGCTTTTTCTGCAGCAGACAGTGCATCCTTTTCAAATACATGGGTATCCACATGGTCATGGATGGAATAGACATTGATGAAATCATGATGCACCAGGTCAAGTTCCGCAGGAGTGGGTTTGGCAACACCGATGTTCATCTCCCGGTAACATTGCCTGGAATCTGCTGAAATGATGGAACTGTTCCACTGCCGGGCCAGTGCCAGGGATGCCGCAGTCTTTCCAGAGGCAGTGGGCCCCACGATGACCACGGCTGTTTTGCCCGTAATATCAGACATTAGAATTGTTCTTCGCTGCTATCACCCTCTTCACCATCTTCACTATCTTCACCATCTTCACCAACTTCTCCTTCTTCCCCAAACCCCTCCTCTCTTCCGGAGAGGTCATACTTTTCCTCTACATCCACAAACTTATCTCCCAGGATGCTCTTGGTCCCATACTGGCTGGGTGCAATGCCTTCCGCCCTCACGGAATAGGGATAGGTGACTTTGGGATTCTCTTCTTTGCTCACGCTGATCAGTTCCACCAGGAAGGTCCAGTTGCGGGAAAAATCATAGACATAAATGAACTTCTGGTTGGGGTCCCTGATCTCGGAACCGATGGTGGTATTGGCCATGATCAGGGGATCTGCCTGGTACTTCCGATCTGCATATTTATCAAAACTGATCTCCCTGCCCCGCTGCCAGCTGTCGTTACTCCTGAAAAATGTTGCCTGATGCTTATTGTCAAACTCAAAACTCTTCAGAATGGTATAGTGTAGTTCCTCAAAATGCTGTGTATGCCTGATGGCGATATCACGATAAACACTGTCGTCTTCTTCAAAATAAACCCTGAACTTAAGTATGGCCATGAAGGGGCGTTTGTGCGAAAATAGGTATTTTTTGCGATGTTAGTCTTTGGGGTGAAGGCCCATGCCTGCCGCTTTTGCTATCATAAAAGCATAAGCCGCTTCATAGTTGTTTTCTATATCGCCATCCAGGATAGCGTCTTTGATGGCATTCTTGATATCACCCACTGCCCTGCAGGGCTGCAAATTAAAAATCTGCATGATCTGCTCACCGGTAATAGGTGGCTGCCAGTTACGCACACGATCTTTTTCTTCTACTTCCTGCAGCTTCTGCCGCACCAGTTCAAAATTATCCAGGTAACGTTTCACCTTCTGCCTGTTCTTGGAAGTAATATCTGCTTCACACAGCATCATCAGTGATTCCAGATCATCACCTGCGTCAAATAACAACCTGCGCAGGGCAGAATCTGTTATATTTTCTTTCGTGAGACTGATGGGACGAAGATGCAGTTCCACCAGTTTGCGAACAAAACGCATTTTATCATGCAGTGGTAGTTTTAACCTGGTGAAGATCTTCGGCACCATTCTTCCGCCCACCACTTCATGGCCATGGAAGGTCCAGCCATGGCCCTCTTCAAATCTTTTGGTGGCAGGCTTGCCGATGTCATGCAGGATAGCGGCCCATCGCAGCCAGAGGTCATCCGTATGCCGGGAGATATTGTCCAGCACCTGCAGGGTATGGTAGAAATTATCCTTATGGCCCATACCGTCAATAAATTCTGCACCCGCAAGGTCAACCATAGCCGGAAAGATCTGTTTCAGGAGCCCGGCCCTGTACAAAAGATCAAACCCAATGGAGGGTTTCTCTGCCAGGATGATCTTGTTCAGTTCATCGGTTATGCGTTCCTGTGAGATAATGCCAATACGATGCGCGTGATCGCAGATACCTTTCCAGGTGACCGCATCAATTGTAAATCCCAGTTGTGTAGCAAACCGGATAGCACGCATCATGCGAAGGGGATCATCGCTAAAGGTCTTACCCGGTTCCAGGGGTGTGCGGATGATCTTACGCTGCAGGTCTTCCATACCATGAAAGGGATCGATGAGTTGCCCGAAGTTTTTATTGAGGCCGATGGCAAGTGCGTTGATGGTAAAATCCCGTCGCAGCTGATCATCTTCCAGTGTACCGGGTTCCACCTCAGGGTTCCGGGATTCAGGCCTGTAGCTTTCCTTGCGCGCACCTACAAACTCCACATCCAGCTCACTATACCGGAAATGGGCCGTTCCATAGGTTTTAAAAAAAGACACGGGCGGCCTGGGCGTGAGTTGATCAGCCACGGCCTGTGCCAGTTCAATCCCATCGCCGGTGGTAACAATGTCTGCATCTTTGGTGGGCCTGCCCAGGATTTTGTCCCTTACAAATCCGCCGATGACATAGGCGTCAACGCCCTGCTCGCCGGCAGCGCTGGCCACCAGCTCAAAAATACCCTGTTCCAATTCACTAAACGCCCATTGCATGGCGCAAAAATAGCTAATAGCCACTAGCTAATGGCTATTTAGTATGTTTGCGAAAATTTTGAACACATGAGTCTTCGGGAACAGATCATCAAGGCCTGGGAGAACAGGGAGTTGTTGAAAGAATCCGCATATGCCGATGCGGTACGCGGGGTGATTGAAGAGGTAGATAAAGGCAGGCTGCGTGTTGCAGAGCCACAGGGTGAAGGCTGGCAGGTGAATGAGTGGGTGAAACAAGCCATCCTCATGTATTTTGGCATCCAGCAGATGCAGACCTGGGAACTTGCACCGTTTGAGTTTTACGATAAAATGCTATTGAAAAAAGACTACAAAAGCCTGGGCGTGCGGGCGGTGCCGCATGCGGTTGCCCGTTACGGTGCTTACCTGGCAAAGAACGTGGTGCTCATGCCATCTTATGTGAATATTGGGGCCTATGTAGACGAGGGGACGATGGTAGATACCTGGGCAACGGTGGGCAGTTGCGCACAGATCGGTAAAGGCGTGCACCTGAGTGGCGGCGTGGGGATCGGCGGTGTATTGGAGCCGCTGCAAGCCAGTCCGGTCATCATTGAGGACGGATGCTTTATTGGAAGCCGCTGTATAGTGGTGGAAGGTGTGCGGGTGGAAAAAGAAGCAGTGCTGGGTGCCAATGTGGTGCTCACACAATCCACCAAGATCATAGATGTGAGTGGTGCAGAGCCCGTGGAATACAAAGGCCGGGTTCCGGCACGCAGTGTGGTGATTCCCGGCAGCTATACCAAAAAATTCCCATCGGGTGAATACGGCGTGGGCTGTGCACTCATCATTGGCCAGCGCAAAGCCAGCACGGATCTCAAAACGAGTCTGAATGATGCGTTGCGGGACTTTAATGTGTCCATCTAAGAATATCAATCGTTCAGGAATTCAGATAACCTGATTTCCAACTCCAGATTTCTTGAATGTCTGAATTATTGAATGATTGATTGGTTATTGGGTTCTCTTCCCGGTAAACTTCCCATCGCCCATATCACCCAGTTTCATGGTGCCAGACATCGTATCACCGTCAAGCGTACCTGAATAGGTGATCTCCATACCCTGCACTTCAAAACTGATGGTGAATTTATTGCCATCTTTTTTGCCCTTCACCGGCATTTCGCCGAAGCGTCCGGTATAGGTGCCTGTAATCTCTGTTTCTCCGTTTTGTTTCAGCACCATGGTAGGTGTGCCGGTGCCGGCAGAAGTTTCAACGGTGAGTTTCCAGGTACCATCAATTTTAGTGGTTTGCCCCGCACCTGAAAATATGAACAGGACCAGGGAAAGAATGATTGTTTGCATAGTCTCGTTTTATCAATAAAAGATAAGTATCTACCTTGGCCCGGCCAAATCAGGATTTTCATGCAAGACGTACAGCTCAAGAGACTTATGGACATCATAGCGCTGGAGGAAAAAGAACAGGTGAATCGTTTCCGGCTTGACCAGAACCATACCCTCCGGCAAATGAAAACGGAGGGCCTTGCGTTACATCCCATTACGGTGACCCGAAAATCCTTTGGTTATGCCGATTACCCGGAAATCAGTTTCCGGCTGCCGCATCCGGCAGATACAGGTCAATTCCGGGACGGAGTGGCCATTGAATGCTTTATCCAGGGTGAAGAAGCCGTGAAAGGTGTGTTGCTGAGTATGGAGGGCCGCGCCGGGGAATTCAGGTTGTTTGCGCCGGATTTTCCAGACTGGATCGAGGACCGCGATGTAGGCATTAAACTGGCACCAGACACCCGCACCACCAGTATCATGAATGAAGTGCTGGGTAACATCGCGCAGCATAAAAAAATCTATGCGCTGTTTACGCAAATGCATGAAGGCAGGGCTATAACCCGGCAGGAGACGGAGAAAGGAGCGTTACAGTATGCTAATCAGCACCTCAACAAAAGCCAAAGGGACGCGGTGATGGCTGTTGTGGCCAACACAAACCTTTGTATTGTTCACGGCCCGCCCGGCACCGGAAAAACCACCACCATGATTGAGGCGATTCAGCAGCTGGTGGGCAAAGGAGAAAAAGTTGTAGTGGCCGCGCCCAGTAATACCGCGGTGGATCATATCACCCGTGGTCTTGCCGGCCGGGGTGTAAAGATCCTTCGGGTGGGCAATACCGCCAAGGTGGAAGCATCATTGCTTCCTTACACGCCGGAAGGGAAAATGGACAACAGCCGGGAGCAGAAAGAGATCAGGCAGTTGCGGAAAAGGGCTGATGAGTTTAGGAGGATGGCCCTGAAATACAAACGTCATTTTGGAAAAGACGAACGCGAGCAAAGAAACCTGTTGTTCAAAGAAGTAAAAAACATCAGGCAGGAAATCAAAAAGATCCAGGTGTACCAGGAAGAGAAGATGTATGCGGAAGCGCAGGTAATTGCAGGCACACCCATCGGGCTCTATGATGTGGGTTTTAAGCCTGGTCATTTCCAGACCCTGGTAATTGATGAAGCCGGGCAATGCATGGAGCCCCTCGCATGGTGCATTATGCCGCTGGCGGAGAAATGGGTGCTGGCGGGCGATCATCAGCAATTGCCACCCACCGTGCTGAGCCAACAGGCTGCACAGATGGGACTGCGCAAGTCTATATTGGAACTCGCCCTGGATATTGTCCCGGAGATTCACCTGTTGAATACCCAATATCGCATGCGGAAAAGCATCGCGGGTTTCAGCAGTGGATATTTTTACAAAGGCCTGGTGGAAACAGCGGAACACCTGGCTGACCAGGGTACGCATATCACCTTTATTGATACAGCAGGCTCGGGTTTCCAGGAAAAAAAAGGGCCTGATGGCAGCAGTCTCCAGAATGACGGTGAGCTCAGGATCCTTCGCCAGCTCATCAGTAATGAAGGGTTCAATACTGTTAGCACAGCGTTGATCACACCCTATGCCGGCCAGGTGATGGCGGCAAAAGAGCTTTTTCCGAATACCCTGCGCATCAGTACGGTAGACAGTTTCCAGGGCCAGGAGATGGATAATATCATGATCTCTTTGGTCAGGAGCAATGATGACGGGGATATCGGGTTTCTGAAAGATTACCGGCGGATGAATGTGGCCATGACCAGGGCCCGTGAAAACCTGGTGATGATTGGTGATAGTGCCACCCTGGGTGGAGATCCTTTTTTCACACAGCTGTTAGAATATATTGAGCAAGAGGGAGCCTACCGTACCGCCTGGGAATTTAATCTCGATGAATAAGCTGAAAGCCAGCGTATTACAAAAGAGTCTCGCATCCAATATACAAGGAGTTCCTGCGTTAATAGGATTAGAATAATATCCTATATGCAAATACTACGGTTTCTGACCCTGCTCCTGTTCCCCACTATACTTTGGGCCCAGCGGAATGTGGATCTGGACAAATACTCATTTCGTGTACAAATGCGGTCCCTGCCCACCATGCGTCTGGATACCAGTTATCACACCTTCAATGTAGAAGTGGAGAACACGAAACTCATGCAGAGTTTCATGAATGAACTGGAACCCGCAAGGATGGTGGAACTGGATGGATGGCGAAAACTGGACCAGCAGGGGCATATTACCGTCAGGGTGAGGCTTGATGATCTGTTGCCGGAATCATTCCAGGTTACAGAGCGGGTGGAAAATATCAAAGACCGCACAGGAAAGATAACGGGTACGCGTACCCTATACACACAGGAAATGACTTATACCTTTGCTGCGTCTGCTGTCATCACTGATTACAAGGGTGCACATATCACAGACCAGGTGCTGGCCAGCAGAGATACAAAATACAAGTTCCGAAGCCCTGAGTTCCCCGTGAAACAATTGGCGGAAGGATATTTTCTGATCAACTCCCTGAAAGTCACCAACGACTTGTTCAGGGTGAATGTTACCAATGCCATGCACAGGCTCAGCAACCAGATCAGCGAACAGTTTGGATTCAGCGAGATCACTACCAATGATTATATCTGGGTGGTAGACAGCAGGAAACATCCTGAATATGAAGGCAACAGGAAAGCGGTGGGCCTGATGAATGATGTGTTGTTTTCCATGAATGCCAACACCCCCATTAAAGATGCGAGGGCGCAGCTGAAACCGGTGATTGACTATTTTGAGATGGTTAAAAAGAGATATAGCTCCACCAGTAAACATGATCGCAAGATCAGGTATGCCAGCTATTTCAACCTGGCGGTATTGTATTACTACCTGGATGATCCACAGGCCATGATGAAAGAAGCGAATGGGCTGGTATTAAACGACTACGATGCCAGGGATGGCAAAGGATTTGAGTCGGTAGCCCTGGGACTCAAGAACCAGTTCCAGAATGCCAACTTATATACCCGGCACTTCCCTATAGATACAACAGTGTTCAGGGGGCCTTATGCCCAGATCACTGCAACAAAATAAACCGGTTGTTTGCTGATACAGAGGCTGGCACCCATGGGTGAACAGCCTTTTTTTATGCTTCAAAGATCAGGTACATCCCTGCCACTATCAACAGGATGGCTACGGAGGTCACGCCAAAGAGAATAAAATCATAGAGGGAAGGGATAGGATTGGTCAGGGAAAGTACACAGCTGATAAAACCCAGTAAGGCACCCGCAGCCGTAACTACAAAACCCACCGTCTGGCGTTTATCCCGCTTCAGTTTGCGATATGCAGCAAGGTGTGCCTTGACGGCATCCTGATCCAGCCCCCGGGCTGATAATAGTGATTCCAGTGCTTGTGTATCAAGCTTCTGGTTCAGCCATTCCTGGAGCATTTGGGGTTCAATAGATTGTGCCATGGGCAATCATTTGCATTAAGATAAAAAAAATCAGGAATAATCCATCCCTGCAAAATCCGGAAGCGCCAAAGACTCGTAAATGAACAAAGGGATATAACAATTGTTGAAACCTGAAGGAATTTCCCCTGCTATTGGTGAATACATCCACATACACAGAACAGGAGCTGGTTGAAGGACTGCTTGCCCGTGATAAGCAAGCCTATGTGTATTTATATGACCATTACTCCAGGGCCCTGCTCACGGTCATTGGCAAATTCATCTCCAGCAGGGAGATGGCCGAAGATGTTTTACAGGATGTATTTGTGAAGATCTGGCAAAACATTGGCAGTTATGATCCGTTGCGTGGAAGGATATATACCTGGATGATCAATATCGCCCGTAACCAGGCCATTGACAGAACCCGTTCCAGGGAGTTCAGCCAGCAAGGCAGTACCCAGGGGCTCACGGAAATGATTGCTGAAACCAAGGTGAATAGTTCCGGCGTACGTGATGTAGGTTTGAACAGGATCCTCAACAGTTTACCTGAGGAAAGCAGAAAATTATTAGACTTGGCTTATTTTCAGGGATATACCCACGAGGAGATCGCACAGATGACGAATACCCCATTGGGTACAGTGAAGACGAGGATAAGGAACACCATTATTCAATTAAGAAAAATTCTGGGAACTAAATAAATCAGATTGGACCTCAGTTGTATTATATCATCCGGTGACCTTGAACTCTATGTGCTGGGTATGTTGCCTGCAGAAGAAGCAGCAAAAATTACCCGGCTTGCAGAAATTTTTCCTGAAGTAGAGGAAGAGATCAGCAGGATCACCCAAGCACTGCAAGGGGTAGCCGAAGCTGAACTCAACCTACCCTCCCCGGCATTGAAAAACAAGATTCTTACCAAACTTGGTAATCTCCATCACGAGGATCCACCTTCCCGGGAGGTACCGGTGGTTGAGATGAAACCAGTTGAAAGCAAACGCCCGTCATGGATGTCGGCCGCTTCCATTGCAATCCTTTTGGGAGCAGCAGGTTTTATGTATATGTACAAAGTTCAGCTGGATCAACGCACGGAAATGGAGCAGTTGCAGGCCAGCCTGCAGCAAACAGAACTGCAATTACAACAACAATTCCGCCGTCAGACAGAAGACAGTATCATGATGGCCATGTTTGAAAACAGTGTATATCGAAAGATTAAATTAAAAGCCCTCCCCGGCGGTCAGCCAGCAGATGTACAGTTATTCTGGGATACCAAAACTGCTGACGTTTACCTTGGACAGATGAGGTTACCGGATATTCCTGATGGAAAGCAATACCAGTTGTGGGCCATCGTGGATGGCAAGCCCGTGGATGCAGGGATGATCAGCAGGGTTCACAGTATGCAAAAAATGAGGGCCTTTGCAAAGGCTGAAGCATTTGCGATAACCCTGGAAAAAGAAGGTGGCAGCCCCTCACCTACCATGGAAGCCATGATAGTGATGGCCAATACCTGATTTTTATTTTCTTTCACATCTGTACGCCAAAATTGATCGTAGGTGAAGAAAAATACGATCATGAAAAAAGTCTTCTTTGGTTTTCTCGCCCTGCTTTTTGCTTTTTCAGGTTCTGCCCAGGAAAAATCAGTGATGGTGGGAGGTGCAGCCATGTATCCCAACAAAAACATCATCCAGAACGCTGTCAATTCCAAAGACCACACCACTTTGGTTGCTGCTGTGAAAGCAGCTGAACTGGTGGATGCTTTACAATCAGCCGGGCCATTTACCGTTTTTGCGCCCACAAACGAAGCATTCAATGCCTTACCAGCCGGCACGGTGGACAACCTGCTTAAACCTGCTGCCAAAGCGCAGTTGCAGACTGTTCTGAAATACCATGTTGTATCTGGGAAATGGTCAGCAGCAGACATCAAAAAAATGATCATGGACAACAAAGGGAAGGCTACGCTAACTACCCTGAGCGGTGGAAAACTGTATGCCAGCCTGGATGAAAAAGGCAATGTTTGGGTATGGGATGAAAATGGCGGCCGGGCTATGGTGACCATCGCCAACGTTTTTCAGCAGAATGGCGTGATCCATGTAGTGGATCATGTACTGCTTCCTAAAATGTAGGTGGGGAAAATTATCACACTTTGTATAGCTAAATTTCAAGACCTCTGAAAATTCAGGGGTCTTTTTTGCATCCTTGATTTTGTTTTGCATTTTTTACTAACTTCTGCCCTATCAAACCCTTACATATGCAAACAAAAAAACTGCTTGCTGAATTTTTTGGCACATTCTGGTTGGTATTTGGTGGCTGTGGCAGTGCCGTCATTGCAGCTGCTTTTCCCGATGTGGGAATTGGACTCCTCGGTGTTTCACTTGCATTTGGCCTTACAGTAATGACGATGGCTTATGCGGTGGGGCATATCTCCGGCGGACATTTTAATCCCGCGGTTTCTGTGGGCTTGTGGATAGGTGGAAAATTCCCTGCTTCAGCATTGCCGGGATACATTGTGGCACAAGTACTGGGTGCCATCGCTGCTGCTGGCCTGTTATATGTGGTAGCCAGTGGTGCCCCGGGATTTGAATTGGGTGGATTTGCGGCTAATGGGTATGAAGATCATTCTCCGGGAAAATATTCCATGATGTCTGCATTCATCATGGAGGCACTGATGACCTGTTTCTTCCTTATCATCATATTGGGCAGCACTTCTAAAAAAGCGCCCACGGGTTTTGCACCCATTGCTGTTGGTCTGGGATTAACACTGATTCACCTGGTAAGCATACCGGTTACCAATACTTCGGTTAACCCTGCCCGTAGTACGGGCCAGGCTATCATCGTAGGATCCTGGGCATTAAGCCAGTTATGGTTGTTCTGGGTTGCGCCTATTGTAGGAGCAGCCATTGGCGGCGTGATGCATAAGGTCCTGTCTTCGGAGGAGAACTAGGCACAAAGGCATTGAGGCATTGAGGCATTGAGGCATTAAGGCATTGAGGCCTTAATGCCTTAATGCCTTAATGCCTTAGTGCCTTAGTTCATAGACTCCCGTTGTAACGGCAGGAACCTTCAGCATACGTAGCGGGGTCTCAACACCGCTGATTACGTCCTTTGCTGAGGTAAAATTTTGGATGCCCTGCAACAAGCGATCCATGTCCAGTGCTTTAGGTTCTTTATTTTTATTCATCACCACCATAACTGTCTTTCCATTCAGGGATCGGAAATACACATACATCCCGTCAGCAGGTGCAAAATGCAGGGTTTTACCTTTGGAGATTACTTCGTTCCCTTTGCGCCAGTTCAGCAGTTTCCTGACATACTGCTGCATATCTTTCTGCTCATCCGTTAATCCCTGGGCAGTGAATGCATTTACGGCATCGCCTTTCCATCCTCCGGGAAAATCAGACCGTATCACGCCGT
Organism: Chitinophagaceae bacterium; assembly: GCA_044225015.1. Taxonomy (GTDB): domain Bacteria; phylum Bacteroidota; class Bacteroidia; order Chitinophagales; family Chitinophagaceae; genus Pollutibacter. The sequence goes on from JBGAJG010000005.1 coordinate 273,267, forward strand.
GATTGTCTGGTGCCTGGCTATTACTCATGAGGACCTCGGTACCATAATACACCTGTGGAATACCACGGGTGGTCATCAGGTAAGTGAAGGCCATCCTGGTCAATGCTGCATCCTGTCCCAACTGTGTGTATAATCGGTCCATATCATGATTGTCGCCAAAGATCATCAGATGAAAAGGATCTGCATAACCAAAATCATTGGCCAGTGATTCGTAAAGGCCCACCAGGCCACGGGGAGAATATGGCTTCTCCTGTTCTTTCAGGGCATTCACCAATGCCAGTTGCAAGGGAAAATCCATCACTGTTTTCAGGCAACCTGTATAGCCATCTTTATTTTTTGAACCCTGCTGCCAATACCCTACGATCAAGGGATTCAGGCTCCACTCCTCCCCCACAATATTAAATTGGGGGTACTCCTGCATGATCCTGCAGCTCCAGCTGCTGAGAAATTTTTTGTCTGAATAACAATAAGTGTCCTGCCGTATCCCGCCCAGTCCCAGGGTTTCCACCCACCAGATAGAATTTTGTATCAGGTAGGTTGCCACAAATGGATTGCTGCCATTCATATCTGCCATATGCCCGTCAAACCATCCTCCGGTCATGATCTCCCGGTCCGTTTGGGCGGCATAAGGATCCTGGTTCACGGTTCTGCGGTGGTTGGTCCTTTGTTTCCCATCAGGATAGTTGATCCAGTCTTTGAAAGGTAAGTCATTCATCCACCAGTATCCGGTGCCTATATGATTTTCAACACCATCATAGATCAGTTTAATACCGCGGTCCCTGGCCTTGGATGCCAACTCTTTATAATCGTCCAGGGTTCCATAGCGGGGATCTACTTTGTAGTGATTGGTGATGGCATAACCGTGGTAAGAATAGGCTGCCATATCATTTTCTACCAGGGGCTGTGGCCAGATGGCCGTAAAGCCCATGGATTTGATATAGTCAAGGGACTGGATGATTCCGCGGATATCCCCACCGTGGCGCATGCCTGGTGCTGAACGGTCTGTCTGGTTCTCCCGCATGCCCGTCACCACATCATTCGTGGAATCTCCATTGACAAACCGGTCTGGCGTAACCAGGTAAATCACATCGGAAGCATCAAACCCCTTGCGGTTTGCAGCACCCGTCTTCCTTTGCAATAACGGGAACGAATAACTGTAAACCTGTTTACCCTTCTTTGTAAAACTGATTTTCATGTCTCCTGGCCGCGCTGATTTGCTCACCAGCAGATCAATAAAAAGATAATTCCTGCTATCGGCTTTGCGGGCCTTCACCAACTTCACCCCAGGATATTTAATTACCGGTGTGGTCTCTCCCACTCCGTCTCCATGTATGAGAATCTGCAACGCAGGATTCTGCATACCCACCCACCAGTTCATGGGCTCAACATGCTGAATTTGCGATTGCACGGAACCAATACCGGAAATGAAAACAATGAAATAAAGTAATGCTAGCCTCATAATGGATCATTAAACGAGTCAAAGGTATATCCTTGGCTGCAAAATGACACCATCGTCAGAGGACTGGCAGCTGAATGAGAAAGGTAGTACCCACCCCTTGCTTTGTTTGTACATTCAACTGGCCGTTGTGCCCTTTGGTTACAATATCAAAACTCAGGCTGAGACCTAGACCAGTACCTTCTCCCGTTGGCTTGGTAGTGAAGAATGGCTGGAATATCTTCTTCATTAATTCTTCGGGGATACCATCTCCATTGTCTGTTATGGAGATCATCACCATATTCTTCACCTGCTCGGTTTTGATGATCACCTCGGGCTGAAAGGCAGGATCGCCAAATTTTTTGCTTTTCCTGGCTGCGTAAAACGCATTGTTGAGCAGGTTCATCAATACCCTTCCCAGGTCCTGGGGCACCACTTTGGTCTTGGGTAAGCCCTCCGCAAAGGATGTGGTAATCTTTGCATTGAAATCTTTTTCTTTTGCCCGCATACCATGGTAGCTCAACTGGAGATACTCATCGGCCAGTGCATTGATATCCGTCAGTTCTTTTTCTCCGGCTGAAGAACGGCTGTGCTGCAGCATACTCTTGATGATGCTGTCTGCCCGTTTACCATGTTGGTTGATCTTGTTGTTGTTAGACTGCAGATCTGCCATCAGTTCCCTGGCGGCAGGAAGATTTCCTTTATCCAGTTCTGTATTAAGATCAGAGAGTAATTCGTTGTTGACTTCAGAAAAATTATTGACGAAATTGAGCGGATTCTGGATCTCGTGTGCAATACCTGCCGTTAATTCACCGAGGCTGGCCATTTTTTCCCGCTGGATCATCTGCGCTTGTGTGGTCTTCAATTCCTGGATCGTCTCTTCCAATGCAACAGTACGTTCATTCACACGCTGCTCCAGCAAACTGTTTTCACGCTTGAGCATCCTGCTTCGGAAATTAGACACCATCATGGTAAACAAAGCCAGCGCTGCTACATACATCAGCAGGGCCCACCACTGGAACCACCAGGGTTTGAGGACTTCAAATGACAGGCTTTTCGGAGAACTCCAGATGCCATTAACACCCCTGGCTTTTATGTAGAAAGTATACTTTCCGGAAGACAGGTTAAAATAGGTCCTGGATGTTGGCAGCGGACCTGGTTTAGACCAGGCAGTATCTTCGCCGTCCAGGTAGTAGCTGTACACAATTTGATCACGCCCCCTCACATCATCCGTATTGAAATCAATATTCAGGGTATTGACATTGTGTGGCAACCGGAGACCTGCTGGCATTCCCGTCTCGCCAGATAAACTGTCCCAGGTAACGCCCTTAGGAACATACAGGTCCGCAATGTGATCTCCTTTTCCCTGGTTGAGGTTCAGGCGCTGGTCCAGCAATCTGATCCCCATCAACTTCACTTCCGTGGGAATGGTGTCTGTGTTCAGCGGCGATGTCAATATGGTTACATTGGGCGTAACACCCCACCACAATTGTCCAAAACTGGTTACAATCCCTGCATTCTGGTTATAGTCGTTTTGCGGAAAACCCTGCCGCTTAGCATATCGGCGCATGGTTACAGGTGCGGATGTTGTGTCAGGCAGGTTGATCACATACAATCCATCCTGTGTTCCTGCAAAAATCCGATCATGATACAGCAACAAGTCGTACACATTAACGTATCTCAGCCCGTGTTTATCTGTGATATTTCTAACCCATTTAAAATCCTCGCTGAGCAGGGAGATACCCCCTTGCATGGCAATGACCCATTCTTTGTTTTCACGCTGTTCAATCCGCTGGATGCTGTTGGCGGCAAGGCCGGACTTCTTGGTCATCAACAGCATCTTTGACAGGCTTGAATCCATCCGCACCAACCCGCTGTCTGTACCCAGCCAAAGGTATTTTTTGTTGTCATCCACCTGCATGAACCAGATGAGGTTGGAAGGAAGGCCTTGTTTACGCGTTATCTGGGTGGTATAACCGTCATGCATGCGCAGGATAAGCATGCCGGAATCCAGGTTTAGTACCATCCTGTCTTCACTGAGCTGATAGGCTGTAAGCGGGTAATAGTTTCTCCTGAATTTCCGAAGGTCAAAGGTTTTTATTTTACCCGTGGAGAAATCCATGAGGCTAACGCCTACGCCATTGGTGATAAGAAACCGATGGGCATCTACAGGGATGATCCTCCGGTTGAAATTAAAGTTCGGATCTTTATTGGCATAGGTCAACAGCTTCCCGCGGGAGCGATCATAGATATCCAGCCCCTTCCTCGTGGGAATCAGCATGAGATGCCTGACCGTATCTTCGGCAAAGCCCCAGACGTTTCCGTCAGAAAGTCCGGATTTGCTATCCAGAATTTCCACCATCGGGCCTTCTGTGTCCAGCAATAGAAATCCTTTGTCAATGGTGCCCAGCCACAATACACCATATCGGTCCACAAATGCCGGTGTTTTGAAATTTTTTAGCAGCGTTGCTCCCGTATATATCTTCCTGTAGGTATTGTCTTTGGGGCGGATGATCATCAGGGTATCATCGTCCAGGGCCCATAAAGAGCCTTTTTTGTCTTGTACAAGGTTAATACCGGAGACCATATGTGCGAGACTGCTGTCATAGCACTGCACGGCACTAAGGTCTGCCCGGAACTTGTAGACGGCTTTCCTGATGGAGCTCATCCACATTTCGCCGTCTGCCGTTTCTGCCAAACCGGTAACAGCATTCATCACCAGCCCATCCGATGCCGAGAAACTTACTTTACCTTTACGTGCAGAATCCACCACCACCAATTCTTTTGAACATCCGAGCCAGAGCCTGTCTTTCTTGTCCACTTCCATGGTGAATATCGGGAAAGGAAGTGCGTAGGTGCTGTACGTGAGCTTGGCTTCATCTACGGCCAGTAATTTTCCATCATTGAAATTTCCCAGCCATGCTGTGCCCTGCTGGTCAAAAACCAACTGTGAAAAACACTGGTTGCTGGCCATATGGGTCATGGAATCCAAAGCGGGATCCAGGATATACACACCGTCCATACAGGTAATCATCCACACGCGTCCCTGGTGATCTATCTTCAGATGGCTGACAGGATAAAGGGAACCCTGGGGTGTGAGGTGCTGGATCTGGTAGGTCAAGAGGACATCACCTTCATACCTTGAAAGGCCTTTCTCTGTACTGAACCACTTACTTCCCCTGCCGTCTTCCACTGCTGCATTAACCAGGTTACCATTCAAGCCCTCTTCGTCACTCAACTGCAGGATGGATGAAGTAGTGCCTTGCAGGATATTGGGCAATGCTACGCGCTCTATAAGGGGCTTGGGCAACGGCAGCTTTTTGGGCTTTGAAAGCAAATTGGTGTCTGCACCGCCAGGTGCTAATACAAAAGGAACTTCCTTCTTATTGAGTATTTTCTCCTGGGGCCGGGAAGCGAAAGGCTTATACTCCAGAAACGGTGCATTTCGGGAAGGCAATTTTTGCAGGTCAAATGAACTGTTCACAATACTCGCAAATCCCAGGGTGTCAGGGGCGGGAACGTCTACCCACTCGCCCACGTGAAAACTATCTGTTTGTAAAACTTTTACCTCTGGTTCTTCTGCCAGGGGTTCCCCGGTGCGGGAGTGGCAAGCAGCTAAACTGCATACAACAAGGAAAACTATAATAGTGAGGGCGAATCTCCTGTTATTCACTATTGAAAAATAGACATTTTTCTGCATTTAATGCTGCAGAAGGGATTGCTTTTGCTATTACTGGCCTAAGTCAGGGGATCCAGCAACACCGATGTCATCGTTAATGAACCTCCCACTGCCCTGTCATTGAAAAACGATACCTCATCTTTCCCCGTTTGTAATCCCAGCACATACAGCAGCGGCCAGTAATGATCAGGCGTAGGTATGGCCAGCAGCGCTTCCTTGCCTAGTTTTTCATAATGAATCAACTGGTCGTGCCTGTGGTCGCTTATCAGTGATTTAAAAGTCTGGTTCATCTGCAAAGCCCAGTTGAAACCAAATTCCGGTTCATCAAGTTTATGCCAGGCCACCATGCCCAGGTTGTGTACCATATTTCCTGAGCCGAGGATAAGTACCCCTTTCTTACGCAGAGAAAGCAGTTCACGAGCCAGGTCATAATGATACTGCTGGCCTTTAGTGGCGTCAATACTTAGCTGCAATACCGGAATGTTTGCATCAGGATACATATGCCGCACAACCGTCCAGGCCCCGTGATCAAGGCCCCAATCGTGGTCCAGTGCAACTGGTGTACTGGTGATCAATGCGGTTGTTTCCGCCGCCAATGCCGGAGAACCTGGTGCGGGATACTGCACTTTATAGAGTTCTTCAGGGAAGCCTCCGAAATCATGGATGGTTTTCGGGTGATCCATCGCCGTTATCCTGGTCCCCCGCGTGAGCCAATGTGCTGAAACCACCAGTACGGCTTTGGGCACAGGTATCTTTGCCGCCATATCCCGCCAGCCCTGGCTAAAGAAATTATTTTCGATGCCATTCATGGGAGATCCATGGCCGATGAATAAAACCGGCATCATCATCTCCTGCTCCGGCAACGCGCCGGTGAACTGGTTGAAAGCTGACAAACTATTCATCAATAGCCCTCCTTTGATCAGATGTAAGAAATCCTTGCGACGCATAAGCGCCATCAAAGATAGGCTGGTTTATTCCGGTGCCGATGGCATTAGCATGGCATCCATGGTATAAATGAAGGCAAAGCCGCTGATCACTTTAGCGTAGCCAGATGTTTTGCCGGATCCTTTTTGAATTCATCCTTACATCCGCTGGAACAAAATCCAAACACCTTACCGTCATAGTGGGCGGTATCTGCCACACCGGCCCCCACGGGCATCTGGCAAATGGGGTCCTTGGTATTTGCAAACTGCATTCCTTTAAAACGTTTCTCCGGGTGCAATGCCGTTTCCATGCCCTGGTCATACATCACCCGCATTCCCTCTACCAGGTTAGCAGGCGTATTATTTACACTGCCGCCCTGGTATGGGGGATGGGGATCGTATTCCAGGTTCAGCATGGAAAGCTGAGCGAAGGATTCACCTTTGATCTCTCCCAGCAATGCATAGCTCATGTCCATGCCTGCCGTTACACCTGCACTGGTCCAATACTTCCCGTCCCGTACAAAGCGGGTATCCTGGATCCTGGCACCAAACTCATTCCGCAGGATCTCTTTTCCATACCAGTGTGTGGTAGCATTCTTCTCATCCAATAAGCCTGCAGCACCCAGGATCCATGCCCCGGTACAAACACTGGTGGTGAAAATGGAAGTACTGTCTATCTTCCTTACCCAGTCAACCAGTGGCATGTCCCTGGTCACTTCATAGGTTTCCCTGAAGCCACCAGGCACTACCAGCACATCCAGGTGATCCACCTCTGCAATGGAGGTGTCTACCTGAATCTTTGTCCCCCTTGCATCAGTCACCAAACCTTTGTTCTTACCCACAAAAAACAGTTCTACCCCTGGCAGTTCACCCAAAACCTGGAAGGGCCCCATAGCGTCAAGGGTAGTAAACCCGTCATACAAAAGAATACCGATGGTTTTTACAGGCAGCTTGGGTTTGGCCTGCATGACCGAGGTGATATCCGCAATGGCCTTCTGCGGATCAACAGTAGATTTGGCCGGTTTGCTGCACGAAGCCAGCAAAACCAGGCTAATAATTGAACAGGTTATATTTTTCATTGTCTTCTGGTTTTTTTCCTGCTCAGGAAAAACAGTATGTACCCTGAGCATAATGTGATCAAACCTGCTGCGGACAAAAACCGTAGCAGCCAATTGTTTATATCATCACGGGATTTAAAATCCATGATGTGCAACATCCACAGAAAATCAAACACCCTCCATTGGTTGTTGCGCACAGCATGAACCATCCCGGTTTCTTCCCCAACATATACTGTAGCCTGAACATCACCGCGGAGGACAACGGCATAGGCCGGTAAAGGCTTCTCGCGATACTCATGACTTCCCTCCGCGCGGGTTATCCTGTTAACCGCTACCATGGAATTATTGCCTTTGGTAGACTGTATGGCAATGGCCACTGCTTCATCCTGGGTGATACCTGAAAACCTGGCACCGGTAACAGCATCTATGCTCACATGATGCTCTTCATGATGTTCATGGTATCGCAAAAGATAAACAGGATGCTTCTTTGCATCTTTCTGCACTGTCAATTGCATGAATTGTGCATGCGGATGCTCAACCCTGAACTGCGTTAATGCAGGTGACGGTGATACCAGGGGCTCGTTGCCTGTCAGCATCGGCAGTTCCTGCCGTACATCATCGCCCCTGATGGATTTGATGTTGGTCCAACTGAAATACAACCCGCCTATGGTCCAGAAAAGAAACTGAATACCGAAAATAACACCGAGATAACGATGCCATCTCCGGATCCTTTTTTGCCAGAGAACCCTTTTCATACGTGAAACAGTATTTACAATAATTCATGGCTACGCTCCTGCATGCACAACCATCGTGCGTATCAGAAAGCACTCATGAAAATCAGGAACAAAAACTTTACAGTAGGGATTATCCAGTCACGGTACAGGGTGGATGAAAAACAGCGCCGAGGCTGCGTGTAGGGATGTCCTGGGAAAAATCAGCGGACCAGTTGTGAGAATCCCTGGGTTCAGGAAGTTGTGCGCTTTCTTCTGAAAATATTCCGGCAACAACCCATACAAAATCATGGGTTTCCGCTTTACGCTGTGGCAATGATTCTTCTTTTTTCTCCTGCTCAGCCATCTTACGCATCATCTGGCATTTGCCTTTGCATTTCATGGCCGGGCGGGCTTTGTTCACACACCTGCTTGCGTATTGCTCATTACGCAACCAGTAGTCGGCAGCAATACTGAGCGCCATGAATTGATGTGCAGCCAGCACCACCAGTAATATACCGGTAAGGATCCTGCGATATAGAAGTGATACCTGCACGCCGCAAATATAGGGATTATGCTTATCTTGAAAACTTCAAACACTTGATCATGAAAACCAACAAAATCATTTACTGGGTATTCACCCTCATCTTCGCGTTGTTCATGGGATGGAGCGGTATTGGCGGTGTGAAACCCTCCACGGAAGCCATCGCCTTTATGCATGACGGGCTTGGCTTCCCCATTTATTTTATCCAGTTCATCAGTGTTGCCAAGATCATTGGTGCTGTTGCATTGCTGATACCCGGTTTCCCGCGCATCAAGGAATGGGCTTATGCGGGTATGTTCTTTGACTTAGCAGGTGCATTCTATTCCGTAAATGCCGCCTCAGGAAAATTTGAACCCACTTCCGTTTTTATTCTTGCCACACTTGTAGTGGGATTAGTCTCTTATTACTTCTGGAAAAAATCTTCTTGATCTCCCCAGACCATTACTATACAACAAACCCATTCATGATGCATGAATGGGTTTGTTTATTTTGTTAGGGTGATCAGTGTCCGCCACCGGTGGGAAAGAACAATTCTTTGATGATGATATAGATTCCCATAAAAAGTACAAACCAGCCAAAGCCTTTTTTCAGGCCATCGGCAGAAACTTTTTTGCTCATTGCGTTCCCGATAAAAATGCCCACAACGGCAAGACCGGTCACGGATAGCAACAGGGTCCAGTCCATCTCGGCCTTACCCAGGTCACCCGTGAATCCGATCAGGGATTTTGCGGCAATGATCAGCAAAGAAGTTCCCACGGCTTGTTTCATGGGCAGCTTGCTTAATAATACCAGGGCGGGAATGATCAGGAATCCGCCACCGGCACCCACCAGGCCCGTTAGTGTGCCCACTACAGCACCTTCCAACAGGATCATGGGGTAGTTGAATTTTTGTTCGCCTGCTTCTTCCACCACCGGCTTGGGCTTGCTGCGGATCATAGAAACGGAAGCAAACACCATCAGGATGGCAAACAAAACCATCATCAGGAGGGGCTTGGTTACCATGAATGATCCTACGGAGAAAACATCATGCGGAATGGCAGGAACAATAAATGCCCGGGTGGCATATACCGCCAATATAGAAGGGATACCAAATATGAGGGCCGTTTTCAGGTTGATCTCGCCGGCTTTGTACTTGGGGAAACTGCCTACCAGGCTTGTTGCGCCCACAATAAAAAGGGAGTAGGCCGTTGCTAGAACCGGTTGTACACCAAATAAATAGACTAGTACAGGCACTGTGAGGATGGACCCTCCGCCGCCAATGAGACCTAACGAAACACCAATGATCAATGAGGCCAGGTAACCGATTATTTCCATGCTTTTAAGACTTGGCTGCAAAGGTTATACACCTGCGTCAGACATTCAGTGATAAAGGTTACTGAAATCCTTTAGTTTGACAAATCAGGAAAAATTCCTATCTTAACCAATACCCGATTAACGGCTAAATGACCAAACTATGACTGTTAAAGTAAAGAACATCCTCCAAAACAGGGGTGGCAGTAAACTCCACGCCGTATCCCCCAACATTTCAGTGTACGATGCTATTAAGGTAATGGGTGAGCACAATATTGGTTCCGTACTGGTGATGGACGGCGAAACACTCGCGGGCATCCTTACGGAAAGAGACTACGCACGTAAAGTGGTGTTACTGGATAAAACATCCAAGGAAACCATGGTCAGAGAGATCATGACGCCTGCGGAAAGGTTGATCACCGTTACCGAGGAATCCACCATTGAAGAATGCATGCAGAAAATGAGCGGCCGCAAGATCAGGCACCTGCCTGTGATGAACGGTGACCGTGCCGTAACTGTTATTTCTATAGGGGATGTAGTGTCTACCATCATTGAAGAACAACAGTTCACCATCAAAGCAATGTCTAATTATATCAGGGGCGTGGGTGTTTGATCCCATATTACTGCTCTGTAAGATTTCCAGAAGCCGGCGTGACAATGGTTACCGAATTGTCTCTGCCGGCTTCTCATTTTTGCAACATGCCTTTGCAGGGATTGTCAAGATCCTGCAGTAGCTTTGCATCGTTCTTGATCACCCTCAATCAGGATACCATGGATGTAGAAATCCTTTCGAGAATCCAGTTTGCTTTCACCATTGCTTTTCACTATATCTATCCTCCGCTCAGTATTGGCATCGGGCTTATACTGGTGATCATGGAAGGGCTTTACCTGAAAACCGGACGGAAGGTCTATGAAGATCTCACCAGGTTTTGGATCAGGATCTTTGCATTGATCTTTGGCCTTGGCGTTGCCACGGGCATTATCATGGAATTTGAGTTTGGCACCAACTGGGCCACTTATTCCAAATATGTAGGCGATATTTTTGGCAGCGCACTTGCCGCGGAAGGCATCTTTGCTTTTGCCCTGGAAAGCGGTTTCCTGGGTATCCTTTTATTTGGCTGGAACAGGGTGAGCCCCCGCATTCACTTCCTATCCACCGTTATGGTTTTTTTGGGATCGATGTTTAGTGCAGTATGGATTGTGGTGGCCAATAGCTGGCAGCAAACGCCAGCGGGATTTCATATTGTGGGCGATGGACTACAAGCCAGGGCAGAGATCACAGACTTCTGGGCCATGGTCTTCAACCCTTCCAGTATGGAACGGCTCATGCATGTATGGATCGGGGCCTTTCTCGCAGGTGCCTTTATGGTAATGAGTGTTAGCGCCTGGTACATCCTAAAGAACAAATACCTTGACATGGCAAAACCTGCCTTCAAGATAGCCCTTGTAGTGGCCACTTTCTTCTCTCTCGCGCAGCTGTTCACTGGCCATAAAAGTGCCGATGGTGTAGCCAAAAATCAGCCAGCTAAACTGGCTGCGCTAGAAGGCCATTATGACACGCTGGCCGTTGCTGATATGTATCTGGTGGGGTGGGTCAATAACAGATCCCAAACTACCACAGGTATCAGAATACCCGCCGGACTGAGTTTTTTACTGCACCAGGATTTCTCCACACCGGTAAAAGGACTCAATGCCTTCAGGCCGGAAGACAGGCCTTCACAGGTTAACGCGGTATTCCAATTCTACCACCTGATGGTAGGCATTGGTGTAACGCTCATCGCCCTTACCCTCTACGCCAGCTGGCAATGGAAACGGGGTATGCTGTTTGAAAAACGATGGCTGATGGTGGTTTTTGTTTGGGCAGTGCTGTTGCCACAGATTGCCAACCAGGCCGGATGGTTTGCCGCGGAAATGGGCCGTCAGCCATGGGTGGTGTATGGCCTGCTCAGAACCTCTGATGCCCTGTCAAAAGCCGTAAAAGCGGAACAGGTGCTGCTGTCCCTGATCCTGTTCACACTGGTATATGCAACTTTATTTATCCTATTCCTTTACCTGTTGAACAAGAAAATCAAACACGGACCGGACTATCATTACCAGGCTGCAGATGAAGACAATGACCATTTCAGTATCCGTGAAAACCCCATGATGAACCAAAAATAATACCCATGTTTTTAGGACTCGATTATAACACCTGGTGGTTCCTGGTTTTTGGAGCGGTGATCAGCGGCTATGCGATCCTGGATGGGTTTGACCTGGGCGCAGGCGCATTGCATCTTTTCCTGAAAAAAGAAACCAGCCGCCGCATTGCTCTTAACGCCATCGGCCCCGTATGGGATGGTAACGAAGTATGGCTGGTGATAGGCGGAGGCGCACTATTCGCCGGATTTCCCGTGGCTTATGCCGCAGTCTTCTCAGCTTTCTATATTCCTGTAATGATTTTTCTCATCGGACTTATTTGGCGGGCTGTAGCCATAGAATTCCGAAGCAAGGAACCAGGAAAAATGTGGCGACTCACCTGGGACATCATCTATACATTTGCCTGCGTAGTGGTCACCCTTTCCCTGGGATTGATGCTGGGTAATGTAGCACTGGGAATGCCCCTGAATGCAGAAAAAGAGTTTACCGGAAATATCCTGCAGTTCTTCAACCCTTTTGCCATCATGGTGGCCATCACCACCCTTGCGCTATTCATGATGCATGGTGCCATCTACCTTGCGATGAAAACCGAGAACAGGTTATACACCAAACTGACCATCCTCGCCAAAAACTTCAATGTGTTTTTCCTGGTGGCCTTTGCCATCACCACCCTATACACCCTGTTGTATATTCCGCACCTGAGCGACAATATCCGATCCCACCCGCAGTATTTTGTATTCCCTGTAGTCATGTTCCTCGCTATCGCCAATATCCCCAGGCAACTCAAGAAGGGAAACTACAGGTATGCATTCATCAGCTCCGCCATTACCATCGCCTCCCTGCTGGTAGCTGTAGCAGTGGAAGTATTTCCCTATCTGCTGTTTGCCAGCAATGACCCCGCTAACAGTATAACGATCCAGAACGCGGCATCTTCGCCTAAAACCATGAAGACCTTGCTGATCATCGCCCTCATTGGAACACCGCTGGTAGGTATCTATACCAGTTTTGTCTTCTGGACCTTCAAGGGCAAAGTGAAACTGGATGAGATGAGTTATTGATGCGATGTGGATGCCAATGGAATATTGATATAACTCGCATTGAACCACCTGATCTTTAAGGGTTCACCTGCATCCCTGATGGTTTCTCCACTCACTTCCTTTCCTGTACCATAATTGATCTGCTCCCGCGGGCTCTTGTTTACATTTACAATCAGTACAAGCCGGCTGCCTTTCTGCAATCGCTTGCTGGTAAAATAACTGTTCACAAATGACAATTCCGTTTTCCTTCCCGGAACCAATAACTCGCGGCGGATATTGCTGCCCGCATGACTCGCCCTGCCCATAAAATAAGAAAGAAAGAAATACTTCCCGTCAGGCATCTCCTCAAACAGGACCAGGCTATAGTCCATATCCTTTTTGTTGATCATCACCTGCATTTTTCCGGTAAAGCAACCTGAGATATCGATCTCCTGTTTCATAGGCTCAGACTTGTACATGACCCCTCCACCATCAAATAAACTATCCCAGATGGTTTTGAAATTATAGTAATAATTATGCACCGTGGTCCTGTCTGCAAAGTCCACCTGCATTTCCGCATATCGCAGCACTTTGGGTTTCTTAGCAACCAATTTATCATCTTTCCGGTGATCAAGATAAAAGCGCAGGGTATCCTTACTCACGGTTTGTAATGACGGCGCATGTTTCCATTCGTTGGCACCCATCACTGCATAGTTTACCTTGTCTTTAAGGAACGCGGGTTTCTGCTTGCCCTTCAGGATGTAATCAAACCACTGGTAGATATAGTCAAAAATGGGGACGATGGCTTTCTGATCAATCGCATACCCATTGTAAACGGAGTCTGGATATCCCTGGGATCCGAAATGTCCATAGGGGCCGATCAGTAAATAATGTTCTGCCTGAGGGTTGTACTTCATATGCTCACGCATATAGTACAACGCACCCACCTGTCCGCCATCATAGTATCCCGTTGTGGTTAAAACAGGGATATTGATTTTCCTGAATTCTTCTTTATACGGAATCATATCCTGCCAGTACTGATCATAGGTGGGATGATCAAGCCAACGGCGAAAAATAGTATTGGGAGGCCGGCCCATCAGGCTGTCCATGGAATGATAAGCCACACCTTGTTGAAACCAGTTTTCCATCATCTGCCCCCAATGGGGACCATTGTAATCTTCATTATCCAGCCATTTGTTATTGGTCACATAATAGGTCCATGAAAACGGAAAACTCATGAATACATTATTCATCATCGGCACATCAAGGCCTGGAGCTACTGATGCAGACGGGACTATGGTCCTGAGCGCAGGATGTAATTTCTTAGTGGCGGCCCACTGGGTAAACCCGTTATAACTGCCACCCATCATCCCCACTTTCCCATTGCACCAGGGCTGCCTGCTGATCCAGTTGATCACGTCATAAACATCTGCGCCATCATGTTCATAGGGCACAGGTTCATCCGGACTGAAACGCTTACCACGGGTATAGGCCATCATTCCCACATAACCACGATCCGCCGCATCTTTTGCTTTCCTGATATCCGTTACCCGCGCATAGATCGTGAACTGCAGGATGACCGGCAAGGGATCTGCGTTCTCTTTTCGTCTTACCACTAACGCGGAGATCCAGGCATGATCCTGTGTTTCTATCAGGATACTGTCTTCCACTATATACTGTCCTGATTGCACCATGCTGTCTCGCAGGGATGGAGATTGGGCCATAGAAACCATAGCGATGCCCAGGCACAGGCATGCCGTAATCATGATCTTATTCATATTTTTCAGATAAGGTTAAGTTGCCGGAAGGCAGTTGACTGGCGGGCAGAGAGCGTCAATTCATCTCCCGGACGCAGGCAAACCATCAGCCTTCCCTTGGGTAATGTTTTTAATTCCCGGATAAAGCGGACATTAATGATTTCGTTTCTGTTGATCCTGAAAAACAAGTTTTTGTTAAGGGCCTCTTCCAACTGGTTGAGAGACCGCCTGATGAGTACGGAATGATGATCTACATAAATCTTAGCATAGTTGCCTGCTGAAGATATCCTGTAGATGTCTTCCGTTTTTACGAGCACCCACCTATCCCCTTCCTTCACAAAAAACTGCTGGTGCTTATCACGTGGCCCTGAAAAAATCTCTCGCAGCCTGGCAACGGATTTTTGAAGTCTTTCCTGGCGCACTGGTTTCACCAGGTAGTCCAGTGCCTGCGACTCAAATGCCTGCAACGCATATTCGTTGTAGGCCGTAACAAAAATGATCTCAGGCCGGTGAACCAGGTCATTCAGGAGATCCAGCCCGGTTCTGCCTGGCATCTGGATATCCAGAAATACCAGATCAGGTTTCAGACTGTTGATCATCGCCTCGGCATCTTCAGCATTGGCCGCTTCTCCAATCACAGCAAAATCGGGATATTCCGCAAGGTTTCTGATCAGTTCCTCCCGTGCCAGTCTTTCATCATCCACTATGACCACCCTGATCTCTTTCATACCAAGGGGGTTTTAATGGTTGCCAGAACCGTTGCGGGTTCTTTTTGTATGATCTTGAATTCCGCCCGCTGTCCAAACTGTAGTTGTAAACGTTCTTTCAGGTTAGCCAGCCCAATGCCTGCCTGTTTATTATGTGACAGCGAACCCGGATTGTCTACGGAGATCAAGACAAACGCTTCCTCTTGCCACACTTTTATAGCAACCGTGCCGCCCATTTTTGATGGCGCGATGCCATGCTTTATGGCATTCTCCACTAACACCTGGATACTGAGCGGAAGGATTCTGTTATGCCCCAGGGATGCATCCATCTCCGTCTCTACCTGGAGCCGGTCTTCAAACCGGATCTTCTCCAATTCCAGGTAGTCGCGCACCAATTGCATCTCTTCTTCCAGGGTCACTAGTCCACTGTCCCTGGTGTTCAATGCGCTTCGCAAGAGATCGGAAAGCAGATCTATAGCCCGCCGCGCACGTTGGGGATTTTCAACTACCAGGGCTTTGATGCTGTTGAGGGAATTGAAAAAGAAATGCGGATTCAGCTGCGCCGACAGGTTTTGAAAAGCTGCGTCTTTAGCAATGGAGCTTAAGCGGGCCGCCTCCTTTTCAGCGCGGATCTCGCGTTGGGCAAGGTGATAACCGTAATAAGCCAGCAACCAGATAGACATAAGCCTTAGCCCTGTGGCAAAAGTGGCTAACCAATACGTCTTTAGCAAGTGGATAAAACTGTCTGTAAACTCCGGTTGAAACCACTGCCTGATCAGATAGTTTTTGCCATTGGTAATGAACATGAACAATAAACCGAGCACCATCACAGCAGGTATCAGCCTGATCACCAGTTTACGTACCCCAAGTGTATGCCAGTGGTTATGCACAGAAAAATTCCGGAACAAATGGGTCAGTGAAATATAAATCAGAAGGTCTGCCAGAAAATGTACGAGGGCGAGTATCCAGCTGAAATGGCTACCCGTGAACCCCACCACCGCCCAGTACAATGCTGCCACGGACCAACCGATAAGCTGGCATTTCCAGTAGAGGCGTAAGTGGGTGAAAGCTGTCATCTGCACAAAACAAATGCGTTTGTGGCAGAACAGAAAGTTTTAGTGGTTGAGCGTGTGGTAAATGGTGATGTACGTCCTGTTCTACCCATGAAAAACGCCTTTCCAAAAAAATGGAAAGGCGTTTGTGCACCCAACTGTACAATTCTCGAACCACTTTATACCGGATTTAACAAGACTTGCGAATCTTATGATTGCATAAGACTTCGTCAGGTCTTTTTTATTACCTGATTTCAAGCACTTTAATAACGTCAAAATTGAAAAGCATGAAAATTGATAAAAACTATACTGAATTTATACAGTCTATAAAAAGGCAAATTGTACAAAGCCGCTATGCTGCAGCCAGACTGGCCAACAGGGAGCAACTAATGCTGTACTTTAAAACCGGGTTGATTATTTCTGAGAAAATAAAGGCTCAGAAATGGGGTGCTAAAATGCTTGACCAGATTTCAGCAGACCTGCAAAAAGAGTTGCCCGGACTAAAGGGCTTTTCGCCGGGTAATCTCAAAAAAATAAGGCTGTTTGCTGAGGCTTATGCTCCCCATCTGGTATTTGGTTCGACGGCGTTGAACCAAATTGGGTTGGCCGGTGCCGGAGAGGGTTTTTCAATTAGTTCGACACTGTCGAACCTAATTGGAAATAAAGCCTTTTATGAGGCTTTTACCGGTATCAGCTTCTCCCACCATTTTACCGTTATCACCAAAATAAAGGGCTGGGAAGCCCGGATTTTCTATGTACAGTCTGCGGCAGCCAATTTCTGGTCGCTGACGGTGCTGGAACATCATATTGAAAATGACCTGTTTGGTAAAGAAGGTAAACTGCCCAACAATTTTGATGGTACTTTGGCAGAAACCTTGAAACCCTCGGCGCTGAAAGTTTTTAAAGATGAATATCTGCTTGACTTTATTGCCGGCGATGAAATGGATGATGAACGGCATATTGAACAGCAGGTGGTTTTAAACATCCGCAATTTTATTTTGCAAATGGGCAAAGGCTTTTGTTTTATTGGCAACCAATACCGGCTTGAAGTGGATGGCGATGAATTTTTTATTGACCTTCTGTTTTTTAACCGCCACCTGCAATGCCTGGTGGCATTTGAATTGAAGAAAGGAAAATTTAAGCCTGCCGATGCCGGGCAACTTAATTTTTACCTTAATGTGCTGGATGAAAAAGTGAAACTGCAACAGGAAAACAGCAGTATTGGCATTGTGCTTTGCAAAGAAAAAAACAATACCGTAGTTGAGTTTGCCATTAAAAGTTTTGACAAGGCTATGGGTGTTGCCACATACAAAACCTCAAAACAGACTCCTGATAATATAAAGGACTTATTACCTAACCCGAATAGTATTGCTAATCTAATCAAATAATTATTTATTCTTCTTTGCCTGAATTAGATGCCCGTATAACTTCAGGAAGAGTAGTGGCTAATGTCCGTAGAATTAAAGGAGCGGATAGGCCAATATGGAAATACACAATCTTATTAAGCTTTTGCGCATCATCAAAGTAAACATATCCAAGTATTACACTTAACGTAATATTGAAGATTATAGCCAAATAGTACAAGATTGATTTAAAATCAGGACGTCTGTCTTTGGGTGCATTCATGCCATCAATCAAATAAAGAATTTGAACAGCGGCTCCCCCAAGTCCGGAAATAAAAACTGGTTCTGGTATAGACATAGTGTTTAATCTATTCGGTTCTTAAATGTTCCTATAATCCTGTCCATTAAAGGCGCTTTATTTCTAAATAATCGCCTTGAGGTAAATAATGGCTCGCCGGCCTTTTTTCTATAAGAAGACCTTACAAAGTCCCCGGAATTAGTTATTACATTGACAACAATATTAGGGTCAATTTTTGTTTGCACCGATATTTCATCAAGTGTTTTCCAATAATCACCTTCTGCTTTGTCAAAAAAAGTTATTATCGCTTCTTTTGCCGTATTTATTTTATCAGACATAAAGCCAGTATTTATAAATTTAATCTCATTAAACTATCACATATGAATTTAACACTTTTTACAGAGTTGTTTTAAATTGAGCAACGGCTGTCTTTTCCCATTCGTAAAAATTCTCAGAGTCTGCCCAGAATTGTTTCCAGGAATTATTCAAAAGCTCACATACTTTACCTTTTGATTCAGGCGAAATGATGTCGCAGCCAATTTGCTTGGTACCAACAAGACAAAATTCTGCAGCCAATTTAAGTAATTTATCAGGTACAGCTACAGGAAATCCTGTCGGTTTTTTATGGTCAACTATAACCTTGAATTCTTCCCATTTAACTTCTATCTCTTTTTTAACATCCTTGAACCCTACTAATTCCAAACCATACAAAATTGCTTTCATTCTGGCTTCGCCTGGTGGATGCGATGATTTTTGAAATGTCGGGATTTTGTAAACCTCCCATGACATTTTTGTACACATATGTATGTTTGACCAGATATATGCCGGACCCAAAGTGTATGTTGCAAATAAATCACAGAACAGTTCAACTGACCACTTTTCAACCCATGATTCTTTCCAAACATGAATTGAATCAAATTCTGCCTGATTCGTTTTATTAAGCTCCCGCCTTTTTATTTCACCATCAAAGTACTTTCTCACTTCAACATTAAATAAACCCAGGTTATTTTGTATTGCATCCAGCTTTGGATTTTCTAAATACAAAAGCGGATGGCCTAACTCATGATAAATGTCAGGAATGTGTAACACAAATTCCGATTCTAAAAGTGGTATGCAAATAAGATTATAATCCGGATAAATATGATAATATTTCTGTGATAAACATGATGCTACAGGTGTCTGTAGCGGATAATTTATTTCCTGGCAAATTTGATATACCAGTTTATTTACAAACTCGTCGTCAGCGGCTTTCCTGCTCATGGCGGCAATGACTACATTTTCAATATCAGACATTCGACCAGAAAGTTGCTTGAATTTTGAAAATTTCTGCCTTATACTTTTGGGGTCATTGTAGTCATCATCGTTGTACAAGTAATCAAGCTCAGATATAATTTGTTCAATTTCCCTGTTTGCGATTGTTGCTAATGACGGAAAATACACCCCAAGCTCTCTAGCACCGGGTATTTTTGACATTAATACCCGGCCTTTAGCTATAGCCTCTCTGATTGCGCCGTTAATATAATTCCTCATAAGTTTAATCGCCTATTATCTTTGCTAAAACTTCACTGTTCTCAACATCCAAGGCTTCTGTTATCAATTCAATTTTAGGCACAACTGTTTCTGTGTTTTTATTCTTGATATCTTCAATTAATGTACTAAAGAAAACATCAGGCCTTTTGTTAAAATTTCGCAGTTCTCGTTCAATTATACTTGCCAGCATTTGAAACTGTGGTTCAGCATTATTTACATCAGTGAGTTTGGATACAAAATCAATGAGCTGTTCCTGCCGTGCTTCTGTAATTTCAGGGTGTATTTTGGCCTTCACAATAAAATCATTGAGTATATCCAGATACTTACTTGTAATGCGAAAAGTATTTGTATTTATACCAATATTGCTCATAGTTATAAATTTAATGTTATGAATGAATAATTTTAAGAACATCAAGTGCTTCTAAATCAAAATCACTACCGAGTATATTAATTCGTCTGTCAGTTATTTTAATTGTCAACGGATATCTTGAGCAATCATCTGGTTTTGTGTAGGCCAGGCATGACAAATAATAGATGTCTTCCAGAATGTGCTCTATATCCATGTTTCCAAAAGGGAATTTAATATATAACGGATTAGAGCTTCCATTATGTTTAAACTCCCGTCCTGTTGTACAAAGAAAAGCCTCCCGATTATTTATCTTTACCCAGGAGCCAATTTCAGGATTTAATACCGAACCGTTGTCATTGTCGCTATGCAATACATCATACTCTTTAAGCACTTCAAAAAGACGTAACTGAAGTATTGAATGTTTGGGTATCTCAACAATATTAACCGAGACATCGTCTGGTAAAATGCCCTTTTCTTTCAATAATTGAATCGCCTTAAATATTCCATTGCGTTCAACAACAAATAGTTTTCCATCACGGTGGATGACAACCTTTTTTAAAAGGTTAGTAGTATTATTTTTCTGCACAGTAATGTATCTGACAAGCATTTTAATAATTTGGCTTTCCGATAAACGTTCTTTATTCTTAGATTTATCGAATTTGGTAAGTATGTTTTTTGAATACTTATCAATGAAGGTAAACCCAGCTATATGTTTTTTTACATCGATACCAATTGTTAAGTCTGCATGTAATGGTGAATTTAAAACGTAGGGCCATCTTTCATTATTCAGAAGTACTTGATTGATTGCAACACCTTTCACATAGCCATCGTATTTACCTTTTAATTCTCTTCTTATTACATAACCTTTCTGTCCATTAGTTTCGGTGTATAAAAAACATTCTTCCAAAGTATCGCTGTGCATGATACTTGCAGTAATATTGTATTCTTCGAGGCACTCCGATACTACTAATGCGGCTAAATCATCATGCTGACGTTGTTCTTTTTCCACTCCTGATGGAAGCATAATGAGTGCATACCCACCGCTATTCTTTTTAATATTTTCTTCCATCTTTTGTAAAATTTCAAACCCAATTGCCACAGCATTCCTCTTATTCCTGTTGTCATAAGTAATCACAACGGGATTCCATCCATCTTCTGTAGGATGAGTTTTATTTACCTGCGACCTTAAATGTCCAAGAAAATGTTTCTCATTACCAAACATATTATATACGGTCTGTGGCACTAAATAATACTGTGTTTCAAATATTGCATTCGTATAAAAACCAGCAGTATCATCAAATAACAATGCCTTTCGCTTTTTTCCAAGGTCTTCCAGAAATGTATGAATAGAGTTTTCTGTGTTTCGCACTGACAAAGAAACATTGTTACCAAACAGCGAGTCAGGAGCCAAAAATTTCTTCTTTTCAACACAAATTGGTTGAGTACTTACTTGCAATTTGATTCTACCATACATTAATCTTCGGAAGTAGTTATTATGAATGATGCGAATTAACCTTCTTCTTGGAAAAGGATTAATAATTGACTTATGATGCACTTTTTGCACTACCGGATCTTCGGTATCATATACTTTATAACAAAGTGCTGCCACTGCGGCCCTCTCTTGCCCATCATTTGTTCTATATAACAACACGGCTGCATCATCCGGAAGATTGGCTACTTCAGGTGGCATAGACTGCCCAAATTTCTCCTGAATATCCTGTAGCAATGTTACCACCTTGCCGTCAACTTCCCGGGTGAACTTATAATTAGATACATTTAAGTCGCTAAATTCAACTGGCCGTATTTCATATCTGACTCCACCGTATTGATACACATAATGTGATTTGCTTACCTTTTGCGATTTAAATTCATTTCTTGTCAAACGGGCATTTAGCGGATATAGCGATATATATTTCTTGGTTATGTCCAGTTCAAAACCAAATCCCTTCCCTGGCAATTCGGTTACTCTTGAATAAAAACCAGTATAAATACCTACGGGGTTTCTTTGTTCTTTAGCAATCACATTAAAGAAGCCATCTCCGGAGCCTGGCTGCCAAAGGCCTTCATTCTTTGTAAGTTCTGATTGGCTATCAAATTGTAAGAATCTAAGAATTACTTTTTTAGTTTCTTCATCATAATTGACGAAATCCAATCTTATAGGATTGCCACTCTTTCTAAAATATACAACATCGCCGTGTTTTACGGTGTATTCGTCAGGTACTTTATTAGTAATATCATCATCTGCCCTTATAACGAGATGCGGCTTTTTATCCTTTGTAACAACAGTAACCGGATGCCTGAGTTTGTAAGCCAGGCTTTTGATTATGTATTGAATATTAATATCAAAATCGTCATTAGCATCATCATCGGCATTTGACTCTTTTAATCCAATTATTTCATACAAAAAATAATCAGCAGACAATAAATTACAATTTTCAATCTTGAAAATGTTCGTCTCGTACTGCGTACTTACTGGTTGTTTCATAACTATTTGTTTTACATATTTTCTGAAATGGACACCTTTGACAATGCTCAATGTATTCTGTGGTTGAAAAATCTTCTGCACTTAATTGGCTGTACTTTTTATTAGCCCCAGCCATGTGCATCCTGATTATAGCAGAAGACATATTTTCTCCGAAGGCTTCAATTTTATCATCTGTTACATCATAATCCCTTTTTATCCGGTCTTTGTGAAGCAATTGATATTCGGTCAGTTTATAATCCTGAATTTTCCACTTGGAAATATTTGTAGGAAAATCTGCATGAGGTTTTATTGTACTTACTTTATAAAGTGCCACTGCATAGGCAATTAATTGTTCATCATATGAAGCCGTACCATAGGTATGTACTTTCCAGTCAAAAATATGCGGTGGACCATCATCGAAAAAAGCAATAAAGTCAGGTATTGCTTTTACACTAAACCGGTCAAAATTGTAAATCAATGGCCTTTGACTAATTACATATTTAGCAGTTTTCAGGTAATCAATAAAATCTTTATCATCAAGAATATTTGTAAGAGCAGTAATAATATCATCTTTAGCCTGACTGATTTCCCTATCAGAAACACCCTCTCCAAACTCACATTCAAAAAAGGCATTAAATTCAGGATTATTTGTTAGTACAGCATCCGGCTTACGATAGTTTTTAGAAACAGCATACTCTAATTGTACATCAAACATTGTAAGTGCCTGTTCAATAAAATAATCTTTCTTTACCGGGTATTTATTATTAATTGCCAGTACCAGGTATTTGCTTAGAATATTATCTACTATTGTACCCCTCCAGGCTTGAACAGTCTGCAACTTTGAAAGTAATGTTACTTCACGTCTAAACAAATCATTCTTTACCCGGCTATCCGCTACAATATTCTTGTAGAACCATAACCTTTCACACTGAACAAACTGCTTATATCCTGTAACTGAAATCATTTTTTCCGATTTCTAATAAACTTTAAATAATTAAGTAATTCCAATTCTTCATCATCTGAAATATCACCGACCCTGTAGGCAATAGATGTTTTACCGGATTCACTTTTCACTTTTTCTTTCCGTTCAGGAACAGGATAGCCTACTTTCTCCATAAGCAAATCATAACTTACACCATATATTTCAGAAAGTTTATGAAGCGTTAATGGAGAAGGCTGTTTTACTTTTCCTGATTCAAGCTGACTCAAATAAGCATTCGAAACATCAGCCTGTTTCTCCACTTCCCGAAGGGTCATATTTTTTGCTTCTCGCAAAGCCCTGAAGTATTCGCCATAATTTTGCATGAGTTTAAATTTTATCGGTTTGCTAAGTATTGCAAGCAAATATACAAAGTGTTGCTTGATATTGCGAGCAATATTTTTAGAAATTTTGTTACCTTTCGAAATTTTTAATACAACTAATTGATATTTAATTGATTGATAGGGGCAGAACGTTATAATTTATGAGTGTCAGTTATGCTTGAAATAAAATTTCTGACAAATTTTTCTACGCTAATAAAATTAATTCGCTTTTGCTCAAGCAGCTTTTTTAACTCAGCAATAAGCCTGAATTGCAACTTAAAATTTATACTGCCTTTTGTTTTGGAATACTCCTGTTTTACTGTTGGCATAATCCTGTTATCAATTTCTGCCAGATAATAAGACGCCGCCGCAGTAATTCTTGATTCGAGCAGTTGATATTTATCCCCTCGTTTTAGTTTGCAGATACCGCTTACCTCGTCTGTAAATTTAAGTGAAGTAGTAATACAGTTTTTAACTCTTTCAACTACTTCTGTAATTGCAGCATAGTTGTTTAGAAAATTATCATTCTGAGAGAAAAAAGTAGATAACTCTTCCCAGCTAAAATGACCTCTGAGTTTTCGTTCTGCAAACAATGCCTGCTCATTCAAAAGAATTTCGTTTAGTTTATCTCCGGGTAGTGAACCTGGTAAAGCGTCGGCAGCAAAAGCTGAATTATTAATAATTTGAAGATTAACCTGAGAACTTAAAGACAAACCCTGTAAAGATTTTAATCGGCTTAAAGCAACATAAGCCTGTCCTGGAACAAAAACGTCTTCCAAATCCAAAACTGCATTTTCAAAAGTTAACCCCTGGCTTTTATGAATTGTAATTGCCCAGGCTAACTTAACGGGAAACTGTTTGAATGTACCAATTACTTCAGGGCTTACAGTATTTCTTGATTCATTAAACACATATTTTATTTTTGACCAAACTTCCTTTTCAATTTGTATCAATTTGCCATCGTCAAGAAGAATAGATAATCTTTCAGCTTCTATAATTTTTACCAACCCTGTCTTTCCGTTATAATATTTTCTATCTTTTCCCTTGTCATTACGCAACAACATTATCCTTGCGTCAATTTTTAATTTTAAACAATTCTCAGTGGGGAAAGACACTTCGTCAAAGTCGCCATCAACCTCTGCCCACAATGAGTGCTCCTGGGTGGTTAGCGTTTTAAGCTCTTTTTCATTTATTGAATCAACTTTAGCATTGTGAGTCGTAAGGATAACAGCACTTTTATGATTTACAGCATCAGGTTTGTAATAAGTGTTGATTAACTCAACTTCTCTTTGAGAACATTTACCTGTTCGCATGAGATTCAGCAATTCAATGAAGCTATCATCTGATTGCCGATAGACTTGCGTAAGTTCGAGAAATAGCGGGGGTGCTTTTTTTACAGATAGTGCGTTTAAGAAATTAATTCCATTGTAATAAGATTTTATCTGCATCCATTCTTCATCTGCAATGATTGGTGAAAGTTGACAGAGGTCTCCTACAAATAAAACCTGAACCCCTCCAAATGGCACATCTTCCTTTTTTCTCGTTTTCCTAAGTACATAGTCAATAGCATCTAATGTATCAGCTCGCAACATTGATACTTCATCAATAATTAGTAGTTCAAGCTCCTTAATTAGTGCCTTTTTATTACTATCTATTGAAGCTCCTGGCTGACTTTTTCCTGGAAGAAAAGGTCCATAAGGCAAATTAAAAAAAGAATGAATGGTAACTCCATTTGCATTGACTGCCGCAATGCCGGTAGGCGCAACAATTATACATTTCTTAGCAATGTTTTGCCAAAGTGTATTCAAAAAAGTTGTTTTGCCGGTTCCGGCCTTCCCTGTAAGAAAAACAGATTTATCTGTAGTATTAATAAATTTGGAAGCAAGTTTAAAAATTTCATTAGTTTCTATTGTATTCATTGAACAACAAGAGTTTTTGTGGGTGTTGCAGGCGATTTGCAAATTTAAACTACAATTGTTAATCCAATGAATCACATATTACAAACTGTGATATCATCATGTGGTTCCAGCATGTTTTTTGACTACTCAGTTATTTTCTCCGCCTTCAATTTCCCCACTTCCTCCCCAATCGACCGCTTAATATCTATCTTCACCTGGTAATAATTATCCAGTACCTGTTGCTGGGTAACATTTGATACCGCAGAAATATCCCGGTAGTTGCTCACTTCTGCATTTAACCTTTCATGGTGGTTGATGACTTCGGAGTGAATCAGGTTTAGGTTGTTTTTATCAGGGCTGACATCTACAAACTACAAAAACTCAGTGGAGTAGGGTCTTTTAGCCTGTAGGAAGTAATAAATATTTTCATTCTGTCCATGTGAGTTTGTTCACTGCATCGTATATTTCCAAATAGCTTTGCGTTCAACTTTGCACATAAAAAACTCATAAATATCTCTTGCGAGTTTCTCTTCTTGCCTCATGTAAAGAATGGCATCTTTTCACTGTTTATTTAAGGTAATGGCCTGCGGCTAAAACCAGCAATTGATAATATGACAGATGTTAAAGAAAAAATTATTTTTTCATAATCTTAAGTTTTATATATCTTAAAAACCAGTTTCCATAGCACTGTTGACAATAGCATCAAACTCTGCCTGGGTTATATATTGCGGAGTATATGTGCCGCCTGCATTTAGTACATTTCTATAAAATGACCGAAGGTGGTTGCGGCTTCCTTTAGCCAGCATATCATACACCAAACGTATGTCCTGATTGTCAATATTGACTAATGCAGTTTTCAAATCAAAAATATCAAGGTCTTCAATGGTGGCCCCAACTTTATACGCCTCAAGAATACTTGTATTACCTTGCACCACTAGTTGGGTGTAAAGGTTCTGCAATGTTGTATTATTAAATACGCCAACCGGGTTTATACCTACGGGGTCTGTTAAACTGTACTTATTAAGCAACAGCAATACAGATTCCATGTGTGTTTGTTCGCTGCTGGAAATATTAGTGAATATATTTACACCCCACTTATTGTACATAGTAATGTAAACATCTCGGGCCAATTTTTCTTCCTCTCTCATAAAGGAAAGACTGGATAACTCTATGGAGTTTAATGGCTCTTTTGGCAAACTTCTTATTTGAGCCTGCAGATTGGCTATATTAATATTCCCATTGGTTTTATTATTGGCAGGAGTATTATCTTTATTACAAGATATTACTGTTAACATAAGTGCTGTCAGCACCGCTAAGAATGCAAACTTTTTTATTAGATTTTTCATGGTTAAATGCTTTAATGTGACTAATTATCTTCATAGAATAAAGTTACTTCAGCAGTACTCCCTTTTTAGTAACAAGTGTCACACAGGCAAGTAATTGCTGTTACAGTAAATAAAACATCCATTTGTTATTATCAATCTATATTTTAAATTGCATCATAAGGCTTCCATATTCCTGTGTGTATTGTCCTTTAAACTCTGCTCCAATAGATTTTTGACTAATGGTGATACTGTATCTCGGTTTTTCAAATGTTATACCCACATCATATAATACAACCACTCTCTCTATTTGGTCTTTACTTAAAACATAGCCATTGCTCTGAGGACGGAACTGATTTAGCAGCCCACCCTGCAGTAACGCATTACTTAACACAACTCTTGCAGCGGGTTTCATAAATACATATAACTGAGATTTATTCATTTTTGTTTGTGCTCCAGAAATGTCGTCAAAATAATTATTGAATTTTCCCACTCTTAGCATAAACCCTGCACCTGCCGCATTATAAGTTGTACCACTAAATGTTTCAACAATACCAACCAGCAAAATCTTTTTTGAGGCCTGTAGCATTAGCTTCTCTACACTGATGTTATAATTCAATATAATATCGTTGGGCACTTGGTTGTGCCAGCCAAGTGGTTTTGTGTAATTGATAACCCTGTGTGCCCATGTTTGGGTTTCTTTGGCAAAACTCAGCGGCCCTATAACTCCCAAACGGATTTCAGAGATAATTTTTATTTTTTTTATGTTGTCAATTGACTGAAGAGAATGTATGCTGTACAATGCACCTGCATAGGGCCGGTCATTATACTGAATATCCGGTACAGCAATATTTTTGGGTGTAAACATAAACTGAGCTAGGCCCCAGCCGTAAACGTTATTATTATCATCTGAAATATTGAGTAAGAGTGAAGATGGGAATCTTGCTTTTTCCAGCTTTGTATAAAAATAATCTATCCTTATGCCGTTGGTATAATACCTGTCTGTGCCATCTCCTCGAACATTAATAAAATCGTTATCCCACACGATACGTAATGAGTGTTTACTTTTTACTGTCTGGGCAGTTGTATTACTGCCAGGAATTACTAATAAAAGTGACCCAATAAAAAGAATTAAAAAATATTTAGCTGACAGTTTCATTTGTAATAATTTGAGGAGTTTTTCTTCGTGCAGTTTTTCCTCCAAATTTTTCTTTCAATCCATCCACCACATAATATACCATCGGCACCAAATAAACAGTCAGTATTAAAGAAGACAAAAGCCCGCCAATGATAACCCAAGCCAACCCGTTTTTCCATTCACTGGCTGTTCCTTTCGCCAACGCAATAGGCAGCATACCAAATACCATTGCCAATGTGGTCATTAATATTGGCCGCATACGTTCTTTGCCGGCTTTAATCAATGCATCTTTATAGTACATACCCTGAGCTTTTAACTGATTGGTAAAATCAACAATTAAAATGGCATTTTTAACTACCAGGCCCATCAGCATTATCAAACCAAGCAGGGCAAATAAACTTAAATTACTTAACGCCAAATTCAATGCAAGAAAAGCACCGATGGTTGCCACCAGGATTGAAAACAATGCTACAAAGGGATAAACAAAATTGTCGTACAATGCCACCATAATTAAATAAATCAGCAAAAATGAAATCATTAAAACAGAACCCAATGCGCCAAAACTATCATTCTGTCTTTTTATATCGCTTCCCCATGTCATATCTATTCCATCTGCCAAAGGATTTTTTTTGAGATACGCCACTACTTCATCTGCCACGGTTCCTGAGGGACGGCCTAAAGCATCGGCCGTGAGTGTAATAGCAGGCTGGCGGTCTTTTCTTTCTAACAAAGAAGGCGAATTATCTCTTTCGATATTTGCAAACTGAGAAACTTCAATCGGCAAACCCATTGGGTTAACAATTGATAAACGTTTTACATCATCGTAATTTTTTCGCTCAAATTCATCTAACCAAATCCTTACAGGATACTCTGTTCCATTTTCTGTAAGCGTTGCATCATCATTTCCTGTAAAGGCTGTTCTTAAATTTGCTCCTACATAAGCGGTTGTTAATCCCAATCGTTGCATTTTATCTTTATCGGGAATTATTTTATATTCTGGGCTTCCGGCTTCTACTGATAACCGTACATTATCGGCACCGGGTATTTTTTCTACAATAGATTTTAATTCATTACCGGACCTCATTACTAAATCCAGATTATTACCGCTCAAAGTAATTTCAATTGGTGCAGAACGTGGAATTAACCCCAATGCCGCCATCGAATAATTTATGGCAGGGTACTTTAATTTTAAATCTTCCCGAAGTGTTTTCATAAACTCTTCGGTAGCTAAATTATTGAGTTCTTTTTTTGATTTTAATTGAATGGTAAACTCAGTTTTGTTAGCAGAGCCTACACCCAAACTTCCAATACCGGTGCTTGGTCCACCGATATTACTGAATACGGTTGCTACTTCTTTTTGTTGCAGAATATAGGTTTCTACCTGCTGCGCTATCAAATTATTTTGTTGAATAGAAGTAGTTTTATCAAATTCCAAAGCCATCCTGAATTTTCCCTGGTCGCCGGTTGAAATAAGTTCTTTCCCGATGATTCCCTGCTTCATGATTCCCAGCGTCATTGCAAAAAGCAGCACTACTGTTCCTGTAAAAATCAGTTTATGACTTAACACCCATTCTAATTGTTTGCCATACCAATTGATAAATTTATCTAACTGATGTTCAAACCAAAGCAGAAAGCGATTGAAAAAATTGGCAGGTTTTAAATCTTCTTTCTTGCCAATTCGAGATGCCAGCCAGGGAGTTAATGTAAAACCCACCAGCAAACTGGTGAGTGTAGAGGTTACCACCACTACTGAAAATTGTTTGAGCATATCAGCTACAAAAACCTGTAAAAACAGGATTGGTAAAAACACCACTACATCAACCAAAGTGATGGACAAAGCGGCAAACCCTATTTCCATTCGGCCATCCATTGCAGCAGCCCGTTTTTCCTTTCCTTTATCCAAATGCTTTTGAATATTTTCCAATACTACAACGGCATCATCTACCAGGATACCGATGATTAATGACATGGCCAGCAAAGTCATCAGGTTAAGTGTATAACCCAACAACCACATTACTGCAAAAGCAGTAACTAAAGATGTGGGAATGGCGACGATTACAATTAATGAGTTTCTAAAACTCCGCAGGAATAAAAGCATTACCAACGAAACCAATAGTACTGCTAATATCAAATCAAACACCACTGAATTAACTGCAGCAATAGTATTATCGGTACTGTCGTCTGCAATGATAAACTTTACACCTGCATTGGTATTTTGCTCTTCAATTGCTTTAAATTTATTACGAACCAATTTTGAAACATCAACCGCATTGGCATCGCCCTGTTTTTTCAACATGAGTCCAATGCCATTTTTACCATTATACCGGCTGATGGATGTTGTTTCTTTAATTCCATCGGTTACAGTAGCTACATCTTTTAAATAAACAGGACTCCCAGGAAGAGGCATTGCCACCTGCACATTTTTTATATCTTCCATTGTTGTGAATTTTCCTGTTAGCCTGACGGAACTGTTTTCTTTGTCTGTTTGTACTTTACCGGCTGGCAAATCAAGCCCTGAGCGGTTAACAGCATCTACCACCTGCGAAAGCGATAGCTTAAAGAGTTTTAATTTATCCTGGTTTACTTTTACCTGTACCTCTCTTTCTTCGCCACCTAAAATGGTAATCTCCGCCACACCCTTCAACTGTTGTATTTGCGGAAGGTATTCATCTTTCATTTTTTGATAAAATGCTGTTACAGGCAAATTACTTGTAGCACTGATAGACATTATAGGTAAATCATTCGGTGATACCTTACTCATTACCGGGCTTAAAATATCTGCCGGTAAATCTTTGCGGATATTATCAATATAGCGTTGGGCATCCTGCATTGCCTTATCAAGATTCGTCCCGTATTTAAGGTTAGCAATGATGATAGAAGCGTTGGGCAAAGATTTTGTAACTAAATAATCTACCCCTTCCATATTAGATAAAGCGTCTTCAATTTTTCTTGATACGGATGTTTCCACTTCCGCAGGTTCGGCCCCGGGATATACCGTTTTAATAACCACAACCGGTTGATTAAAATCGGGCATCAGTTCATAGCTGAGATTTTTATATCCAATAATACCTAATAAAGTAAGCACACTGAAAAGAACGATTATCAGCGATGGACGTTTGATTGATATTTCTGTAATATTCATTTTGTTCAATTAAGAATTGAGAAGTAAGAATTACTCTTTTTTAAAAACAAACTTCTAAGAGCTAATTCAAAATTTATATTGCGTTTCCATTTCTTCATTTGTTATTTTTCTTACTCGTAAATACGATATGCCACATTCCCCTTAAATCGCCTGTTTTAAAATCGTATGCCATATCCAGAGGATAAAGCGTACTGATAGCTTTCCATACTGGTGGTTGAATATCGGCGCCTTTACTGCCATGACATGAGGCACACATTTGCTGTAAGATGATTGGTTTATAAAAATGAACTTCGCCATTTTTACTTCCCTCTGTTATGGGTTTTATAGAATCATTTATTATTCCCTGTTCTTTTAGCGAAGCAAATATTTTTAACACCCTCTCTTCTGATGTATCGGGTTTATTCGCCGGGTTTCTGTATTTCAAAGCTGTTCTTCTTATCGTTACTGAATCGGAAGCATAGATATTTGTAAGTGAATACGCCGCTGTTTGACAGTAAGGCACGGCGCCTTCAAAACCAGATTGGCTGATTGCTATTTGCAGGGAATTTCGCAGGGTATCAAATGTTTTCTTTACTATACTATTCCCCATTCTTGTGTAGTCTGATATTAGGTTATCAGTATTTCTATTGTTGTTACTGCAGGCTGCAAATAATGTAATTAGCAGAATGCTGATATAAAAAATAGTATGCTTCATGATTCGTAATTTTTAATCCTTAATTGTCACATTGGCTCCATCAAAAAGATTAATAAATCCATTTGTTACAATTACATCTCCTTCTTTTAATCCCGCTGATACAGCTACTTTGTTTTCAAACTTTTTTGATACCGTGATATTTTGCAAAACAGCCTTGCCATTTTTTACGAGATAAACCTGGGGTTGATTTTCAGAGCCAACAATAACAGAGGCAGGAATTACGATGCCTTGTTCAGGTGTATCATTCCTTAAATTCAACTTGCCAAACATGCCCGATTTAATGGCCAGGTTTGAAACATTGTTCACTGTAAACTGAACAGGAAACGAATTGCCGGCATTTGCTTTGCTGCCAATCAGAGAAGAT
Source organism: Chitinophagaceae bacterium (assembly GCA_044225015.1). Classification (GTDB taxonomy): domain Bacteria; phylum Bacteroidota; class Bacteroidia; order Chitinophagales; family Chitinophagaceae; genus Pollutibacter. Next base: position 305,418 of record JBGAJG010000005.1, read on the forward strand.
TTCCCCTTTAGGTTAATTTCAGGAGCTGCATCTGCAATAATTTCGTAACTGTTTTTGTAATCAAACAATTTTAAATCACTTTCTGGAACAGTAACTGTGAATCTTAATTGGCTTATATCTGTAACCTGCAGCAATGGAATGCCCGGCGAGGCAAAAGCCCCCACTTCGCTTAATTTGGCAGTAACTACTCCATTGAAGGGTGCGTAAATAGTTGTTTTATTTAATTGCGCAATAATGCTTGCCCGTAAAGCTTGTGCATTTTTTAACGATGATTTCTGCATAATGGTGCTGCGTTGATTTTTCGCCATTTGCAATTGCAATTCGGATTTTTCTAGTTGAATTCCCTGGATTGCATCTGCGGCAACCAGAATTTTGTATCGCCTTACATCATCCTCCAATCCACTTATCTGTATTTGATTTGCCTGTAATTGAATGTCAACTTCTGAGGTGATATTTTGTATCTGTATGTTTACCGTGTTCAATTGCTGGTTCAGTAAGGCATCATCCAGTTTAATAAGTGCCTGTCCTTTTCTCACCATGCTGCCGGCATCTGCATAAATTGCATTTATTTTTCCCTGTACTTCAGCGCTGAGTTTGGTTTCTTTATTTGGTTCAAATGTTCCTGTATAAAAATATACTGCATCAATGTTTTCTAATTTAATTATTTGGGCTTGCACATTAATGGCCTGCTCTTTATTGTATTGATACACTTTCTTTTGAGTTATATCCTTATTTTTTTTAAGACGAATAGCAATAACTGCTACCAGCAACAAAGGAATTAAAATGTATAAAATCTTTTTTAAACTTATTGATTTCTTATTCATATTCTTACTTATTTGTTCCCAATAGTTATCGGGACTTAATTATTAATTCGCAATTGATTAGATAGTTTTTTCAATTCAAAATCTGCCTTCAAATAATCTACCACAGCTGACAAATAATTTTGCTGAGCTTCCCGTAAGGCAGTATCTGCCAGCAAAACATCTGTTAAAGAAGCCGTTCCCTGTTTTTGTTGCAGTACAGTTTGTTCATATATCGTTTGGGCAAGTTTAATTTGAGAGCTGTTAGTTCCAATAGACTTTTGAGCAACCGCCATTTGCCGTTTCGCATTTTCTATTTGCATAGCATTTTGTTCGGTAACTAATTGCACCTGCAGTTCGCTGTTTTTTATTTCTAATTTTTTCTGGCTTATTTTTCGTTGGGTTACTGTACCGTTAAATAATGGATAGCTTATTTGAATACCTGCAAAGCCAATAGGGTAGAATTTTAAAAAATCATTGGGTTGTTTGTGGTACCCAAAACCTGTTTTACCATAGGTGCCAAAAAGTGAGACTGAAGGAAGCTTACTCTTTTTTAATGTATTTAATTCACTCAGCAGCAATTTGGATTGTGTATTTGCCAGGCGAATATCTATTGCCGGAGTGGCTGAATATTCATTACTCTTTTTGTACAGGATTTCCGGTTCAATTTGCATGTATTGGTCAAGGGGTATCCCCATTGCAAATTTCAACGCATTCATTACCTGCTGATATTTGCTGCTCACTGATTCTTTCTGTGTTTCCAATTGTTCTTTTTGCAGTTGAACCTTGTTCACATCTGTACCCCTTGCCATTAGTTGCTCTTTAAGCAATTGCATATTTCTTAAAAGCTTAGATGTATTTACTATGTTGCTGTCAATAAATGATAGCTGCTTGAGTAACAGTTGCCCGTTGTAATAGAGATTAGAAATATCAAAATAAATTTGTTCTTCCGTTTTCTGTAATTGCAAATCGCTTATCTCTGTTGCTATTTTAGCTGTTTGTATAGCGCCAAATACCTGCGGAATATACAATGGCATTGTTAATTGCAAACTAGCATTGATATTATGCGGTACACCAAATTGTGTTTCCTTAAAAGTTCCGGCAGGGCCACCAAAAATTGATGCCGGCATTAACTGTGTTGGCAAATCTGTAAAATATTTGTAATCTGCATTGGCCGTTATTTTAGGAATCAGATTAACTTTTGCTTCTATTTGTTTTTGCTGGCTTATCGCAATATTGTTTCTGCTCATTTGCAAAGCCTTGTTGTAAACCTGTGCAGTATCAATGCATTGTTGTAATGACCATACCTGTGCCTGTGCTGAATTAAACCCTATTATAAAAAGCAATTGGATTAAAACTTGTTTGCGAATGTTTATTAATTTCATTAACTATTTTTTATTTCATTTTTAAATCATGCTCAAGTATTTTTCCATCAACCATTTCAATTATCCTGTTAGATGATTTGGCAAAATCATTATCATGTGTTACTGCAACAATAGTTTGTCCAAATTCTTTTGACAGTTGATGAAATGTTTCAAGAACGATACTTGTATTTTTACTATCAAGATTTCCAGTTGGCTCATCGCACATAATAATCCGGGGTTCATTAATTAACGCCCTGGCAATAGCAACCCGCTGTTGCTGGCCACCCGAAAGTTTAGATGCCTGTTTCAAAGCCTGGTCTTTTATACCGAGCAGCTCTAGTTTTTGATAGGCATGGTGTTCAATTTCATCATAAGAGTACTTGCCCAATTTTAAAGCAGGTATCATTACATTTTTCAAACAACTGAATTCAGGAAGCAGGTAATGAAATTGAAATACAAAACCAATATTTTTATTCCGTATTGCTGCAAGTTTATCTTGTTTTTGCCCCGTTACTTTTTCACCATCTATAAATAATTCGCCTTCATAGTCAGTATCCATTGTAGAAAGAATATAAAGCAAGGTTGATTTACCACAGCCCGACTTGCCAATTAAAGTAGCAAATTCACCTTCATCAACTTCAAATGAAACATCATCCAATGCTTTAAACTTTACAGGTTCATAAAAGTATTTTACAATATGATTTGCTTTAAGAATAATTTTCTTTTCCATTATTTTCTGAATATTTCGATGGGGTCCACCTTAGCGGCATTACGGGCAGGGATATAGCCTGCACCCAATGTAACGAGCATACCAATAATAGAACCCATTATAAAAATTGATTTTTCAAATCCAATAGGGAAATACTCTCTGTCGCCGCCAATATAAATACCACTTACAAGCTTTATTAATATAGCGGCAAAGACCAGGCCGATGCTGGTTCCGATAAAGCCCATAACTAAAGTCTCTTTAATAAATATGTTTATAACATCTTTCCCTTTGAATCCGGTAGCTTTAAGAATAGCAATGTCATTTAGTTTTTCTTTAATGGTCATGTTGATAATATTATAAATACCAAATGCCGCTACCAATAAAATTGCTACGGAAATTGCCCCAAACATGACCTTTCTGGTTTTATTACTTGCCATAGTCTGTTCATTAGCTGCCTGCCAATCTTCTATTTTATAACCTGTAAGGCTTTCATAGCGTTTTGCATATTCAGGTGCCTTATTGGGATCTTTAATATTTACTAAAATATCAGTTACATAGCTGGAGCTTTGATGCAGTAACTGTTGGGCCACCGCCAGAGTTGTGTATGATTTTGTTTTATCAATAGCTGAGTTACTGGTTTTAAAAATACCCACAACTTTCATCACTTTAATTACACCTATGGCTGAGGTAATATTTATATTGTCATTTAACTGGATGTTTAACTGGTCTGCAATACCCACTCCGATTATTATACCATTCGGGAGTGTTAAAAGATTTCTTACATCGCCTGCCAGCATGGTAGATTGAATATTGAACATAGCATTTGCTTCCATAATATTTACACCTGAGGCGATACCGTTTATCTGTGATGTACCATTGTTATAGAAAAGATTGGCGGATACCTGCGGTGCTACTGTTACCACATCTTCTTGTTTTTTAAAATCAGCTAATATCTTTTCGGGATTGATAAGGCTTTTAGTTAAGTTCGCAATCTTTGGGTTAACGATTGCAGTAACATAGCCTGAATCAACATGAGGCATTAAAGGCCGGCTTAAAATATCATCCTGGTAAATCCGGATGTGTGGTACAGCTTTAAACAGGGATTCATCTGAGTAACGGTTAAACCCAACCACCAATGAAATCATAAAAATAAATACCCCAATACCTACCGTTACACCTAATGCAGCAACCATCGTTTGCTTCTTACGGGTAAGTAAATGGGTTAACGCTATCTCAGTATTTACTTTTAGTTTCATTTTATTTTACTTTGTCCGCTTCAATAATTGTATTCTCGTCTAAACCCTTCAGTATTTCGACCCAATCGTTAGAAATAAAACCGGTTTCCACAATCACATCTCCTTTTCCTTTTATCCTTACTTTGTTGCCATACTTCAAAAAAGTACGGGGTATCACTAAAATATTTTGTTTGTTCCCGATAATTATATTCCCCTGCAATTGCGTACCGGATATTTTAAACTCCGGCTCCTTCATAAACTCAGCCCTGCAATAAAACGATTGTGTTTGCTCATCAAAAGCAGGATATATCTCCGTTACAACACCTTCATAGTTTATATCCTTATGTGTATTAAATTGTATAATTGCCTTCTGGTTAATTTTAACTTTGGAAATGTTACTTTCATCAATACTTAAGTATGCATAAATTTTGGCAGGGTTACCTATTTCTGCAATCACATCTCCTTTACGAACGTAATCTCCCAATTCTTTTCTTTTTTTATACACCTTTCCGCTCACTACTGTTACTACACGGTTATAAACAACAATTGAATTGTTTACACCACTTTGCTGTTTTTGAATTTCTACCTGCTGATTGGCTTGTATTTGCAGGTTGTTGTGTTGTTCCTCTAATACCTTAAGCGCTGCGGTTGAATTGGAAAGATTTAGTTGCATATTTTCATATTCCACTTTTGCTATACTGTTGCTTTCGTATAATTTACGGTAGCGTTCAACCTGCTGTTCATCCTGTTTTATTTTCTCCCTGGCTGCTGTTATGTTGACTTTTACCTGCTGAAATAATGGGGAAGATGCCGTTGTGTTAGTCTTTGCAATTTTCAACAGCTTATCCGACTGTGTGGCATTTACCACAGTTTGCTTATTATCTATTACTGCCATTATCTTGCCTGCTTTAAATTCGTCACCTTCCTCAAAATAGATGGCAGTAATATAACCTTCTGCCTGGGCGGTAAGGCTGTATTCATTATCCGCTTTTAAAACTCCGGTAGCAAAAACCAGTTCGGTAATATCTTTACGCACAGGTTGTGTAGTAATTGTTTTTTTACCGCAAGAGACCATCGCCATTGTTATCGCAAGTGCGGTTACGATATGTATTGATTTCTTAGTCATCGGATGCTGTTATTAATATTGATTTTGGAAAGTTGATAGTGCAGGTTTATTATTGCTGATTGATAATTAAGCGTAGCTGTCAGCGCATCATTAAACGCAAGAAAGAGATTATCAGCAGGATAAATGTTTTGCACAAATAAGTTCAGGTTTTTGCGGTAAGTATCTTCTTTTAAAAACTTAATATCTTCAGCAACCATCATTATTTCCTTTGCCTTTTTAAATTCCAGATACAGTTGTACATTTTCTGTTTCCTGCTGTGTTGTTTTATGTTTTACATTCATTTCTGCAATCTGCCAATTGGTTTTAGCAGTTGCTGTTTGCGATAGACGGCCGGCATCGGGAAATGTATAACTCAACCGCAACCCAATATAATTTGTGGGAATCCATCGGGCACTATTATCAAAAAAATGCAGCTTGCTGTTTTCCTGCCAGGCCCAATTGCCAATGAGTGAAAGAGCGGGGTAATAAGCTGCTTTGTTTGCTTTGTATTCACTTTTGGCATATTGCAGTTGCAGTTGGGATTGTGTAGCAGCAAGTGTATTTATAACAATCACAGGTTGCTGTAAAGTTGTAGTTGTATTGTCTTTATGTTCTATTTCGATTATAGTTGCCGCATCTGCATCGCAAAGTAATTTCAGGAGATTGTATTGCTGCTCCATTGCGTTTTGTATTTGCTGCAAACGGTCTTTAATCATCAGCTTATTCACTTTTGCATTGTTTACATCCTGGCTGCGGATAATGCCCTGGTCAAATTTGTTTTGAAAGATTTGCAAAATGGAATCGGCATGTACTAAAGTTTTTGAAGTAATGGTTATTTGCTGCTGAAACGAAACGATATTGAAATAAGCCGCTGCAATGGACTCCGATAAAGTTTTTTTAGTTAATTTATTATTAACAGATGCCAGTTGCTCATTCAGCCGGGCAGATTTTAATTTTTCCCAGGTGGCCAGGTTTATCACATCAATCTGTGGCGTTATATATACCGACTGTACGTATTGCTGTCCGCTCTGAACTTCCTTAAACGTACCTGGTGTGCCACCAAATACTTCGGCAGGGAAAAAATTGACCGGCAGTTGTGTATTATCAGTAGCCGCATAATTCACACTTGCACGGGGATTGAACTTGTTGATTTTTGCATACAGGGTTTGATATTTTGCCAGCAGGGCCTGTGCATCGCCGGTTTTTATGGCAATGCTGTTTTTTTCTGCAAATGCAATTAAAGAATCCGGATTAGTGAAACGAATAACCTGTTGTGCATTAACCGTAGTTAAAGATAAAATTGAAATGAGAATAAGTAAACCCTGTTTCATTGTATCCTTGTTAATGTAAACGACTTACTGATAAATAATTTCTTTATACTGAATTTTAGTTTGTTTTCATTAAGAACTGATAATATACCTGATGCACTCATACCGCCGGGAGAATTAATTTTCCCTGTATATTCTTTTTCGGAAGGGTCATAAATGAAATCCAGCAATAGTATGTGTCCCACTTTTTCTTTCTTTTCAGTGCCCGATATTTTGATGATTTTTCCATAGTACCTGTTATTCTCCCTGTATATTTCTATTTCACGGGGAGAATCACTGAAAGCCCATTTGCCCGTTATGTTTTCGTTAGATTTGAATGATGTTAAAATCATTACAAGGGGCAGTAACAACAGAACAATATTTTTATTCATTTTCATGAGTATTTTGTTTTAAAATGTATGCGACTGTTCACTAACTTCTTTGGTCAAATTTTTTATTTGATTAGTAACAGCGTACTTTCATATTCTGCAAGGACCCAATGTTTTACTTTCGGTTCAATACTTATGAAATCCCCCACAATCATCCGCTCAGAATAAGACTTTTCATTTTCAAAGAAGACCTCTCCTGCAATGCATACCAAAAGGGCAGGTATGGCGGTGATATGCTCTTTTAAACTCCCTCCTGCGTTGAGATGAATCACGGTAACACCTTCGGTAGCATCAAATAATTTTTTTGTTTGAAGAAGTTTATCATTCTTAAATAAGGTCTTAAGATTCATTCAAAATAGTTTTTAAAGGTCAAGAGGTGTTCCTGTATTTCTTCAAGTATTTCAATTTCTAAATTACCTGCTTTTAATTTATCCAACTGTCCTTTGAGGGGAAGCAAATAATTATGTAACTGGTTATGTGATTCTCCCGTCATGGTACACTTGTCAAAAATTGTTTTAAATTCTACCTGCAACGAATCATAAAGTTTTACAGCATCAATTTTTCCGGCAATGCCGTTTTGTACAAGAGAGGACATATTGCTGATACCGGTAATGGTTTCGGCATTGGCCTTCCATTTTTTCCCATTATCTAACTGCACTTTGCCGGCAGTTTCTTCATGCTCCTCTTTGTCGGCCTTTTGCTCATCCTTCATTTCTGCCTTTTGATGATTGTCATGGTTAACTTCTTTTTCTTCTTCCTGGTTATTACAGGCAATCAATACAAGAAGTGCAACAGGTAATAAAAATTTAAATTTTTTCATTTTTAGATAGTTGTTTGTTTTTAAATAAAAAATATGATGCAACGGCTAACAGTATAGTTAAGCCAATACGAAATATCATTGCGTTTACGGTTTTAGCTTCATATAATCCACCTTCGCTAATATGTATCTTTAATCCTATAAAAGCCGCAACAAGAATAACTGCAGATATAACTAACAACCAAACCGGCCACTTTTTCATTTTAAGTAACCCATACGCAGCTACCAGGTATAAAATACTGCTGATAAAATTTGCCCACACAACAAGTGGTACATAGTTGCCTTCTTTTGCCCTGATACCAAACAGGTTGAAGATTACAGAGCCGCTTAGAAACAATGTAAGCAAGGCAAACAGCAGTAATACGATTGCTGTTATTTTCAGGATTTTTTGTTTCATTCTTACTACTTTAAACTTTTAACAAAGTCAAAATACTTCCCATTAGTTTGTTTCCTTTTTGTTTTACATCAAATGAAAAGTCTGTTATACGCCATTGCAGCATGTGCAGCCTAAAACTCCCCATGATAATGTGCAACAAATCCTCTGCAGGGGCAGAGGTTTCAAACACTCCTTCTAATTGTCCCTGCTTGATAATTGGTAAAAGATGCTTTCTTTTCGTTGCCATTATCTGCATAATAGCAGCATTGATTTGTTTACTTTCTTCCAGCAGGCCCTCGGAGAATACAGCTACCAGGAAATGAGGATGTTTCTGAAAAAAATCAAACTGGTTATTGAATACAGCTTTGATTTTTTCTACAGGGTCATCCAATTTGGCAACACAGGCAGTAAGCCGTTTATCCATATTTGCAGCAAGGTATTGCAGCATGGTAACGATAATTTCTTCTTTGCCTTTAAAATGACGGTACAGGGCACTCTCCGCAAAACCCATTTTTGCAGCAAGGTTTTTTGTAGTAAGACCTGCAAGACCTGATTCCGTAAGGATTTCACCTGCCGCTTCAATAATTTCCAGTTGACGCTCTTTAATTTCCATTACAATAATTTATTTTGTTTGCTATCACTTTTTATAACCATGTGACTGTATCAGGTTACTTTTTATTAAGAAATGCAGAATACATCCAGACTAATTTTTCCTGCATCCTGATATAGTCACTCATTAAAGCGTTGGTTCCCTCGTCACCAGCTTCGGCTGATAAGGAAAGCAATTCCCGCTGAAGCATAATAACTGTTTGAAAGGAATTTAAAATTTCTTTAACCGCTATAATGCCATCAGATACCTTAATGCTCTCAGCAATCTTTGAAGTTTTTTTATAGTCAGAATAATTGTGATTGGGTGAATGTCCCAATGTCAAAATCCTTTCAGCCACTTCATCAACCTTCAATAATAAATCGTTATACAGTTCTTCAAATTTTAAGTGGAGTTCAAAAAATTTCTCTCCTTTAATATTCCAATGGTATCCTCTCGTATTTTGATAAAAGAGGGAATAGTTGGCCAGCAATTCATTGAGCTTTTCAGCCAATTGTGCTGCCTTTGCACTATCAAGCCCTATTGCATTTAGTTTTTTCATATTCTTATTTTTAAGTTTTAATATTGATTGTTACTATTTTTTACATTACTTTAAATTGCACTGCTAAGTCTCATTTTATAAAAAGAAATACCCAGCCATATTACAGAAGCTGTCATGGCAATAGCGCCTATTAACACTAAAGCAGGAGGCAGGCCAAAATATACTTCTGATAAAATGCCAATAGGCATCAGCAAACCCGTTAAAGCAAGCCATGAAATGGCTTTTACGCTTTTAAGTTTATCTCTGAAGTGCAGCAATAAATACCCGATAAGGATATTCAGAAATGCAAACAGGTTGCCATGAACGTGGGCTAACCGGCTTTCAAAATGTTTTCCGATACTGTACGAGTTTACCCATTCCGCTTTGCCTGGCGCAAAGTCCCTTAAATAAATTAAGAGGAATCCGTAGGCCATAAAAGCACCCATGGTAAGGAACCCGATAGAGATGTTGTTTTTTCCGTTCATGATTTCTATTTTAAAATATGTGTGTGAATATTCACTCACAAATTTAAAACTAACTCTTATCACACTTGTGTAACTTTTGTTACACAAAACCATGACTTTGGTCAGTACAAGTTATTTAGGGCTGTTGTATAGGCTTACAAGTAAAATAGGTTGTCTTGATGGAAAGGAGACTGGAGTCTTTGAATTATTAGTTTATCCACGAAATTTAATTCCAGCAATCTCATTCTATTATGCTAGTCTCTACCCTCCGCAACAAACCTCTTGATATCTATCTTCATCGGGGAACAGTTGTCCAGTACCTGCTGTTCTCTCAACGTTGAAAGAATCAGACGTTTTTAAAAATTAGTTAAACCACCTCAAACTCAGCACAATCAATTCTGACATCCTGCGGTAGCAGTTTTTGCTCTAATAGTCTGCAGTAAAAAGCTTCGTTTTTTGTGGAGAGATGTTTACAGTAATGGCAGGTACGTTGTACACTGATGGCCCCTGATTGATGGAGTTGGGTTATAAGCTTTGTTATGTTTTGCCATAACACTAATTTTTCAGGCAGGTTAAAGTCAACTATAATTTCTGTAACGGGATTTACAAAATGTTCTGTATCGGATACGATACTTTTTCCTGCAGCAGTTAGCTGAATGGTGTAACTCCGGGTATCCACTTCATCGGCCAGTTTCTTAATCATCTTTTTTTGCTCCAGCACTTTTATAGCATCGCTGATGGTGGGCTTGGTTACATTAAATTCCTGTGCCAGGTAACTGATGGTGGATTTATCGGCAGAGTGGTGCTTTATAAAAATGAGCAATTGAATTTGTATAGGGCTTAATCGATGTTGTTTTGCCTTTTCCCATAACAATATCCTGAATACCTGTGATAGCCGTTCCAACCCGGCAACAATCTTGCTATCGAGGTTTGCGTTTTGTTCTTTTAAGTTAAAGACCGACATGCTATTTGCAATTTTCCATTTCTAATATAAAATACCCTTTTCTGTTGATGGCGGCCTCCATTTCAGGAGTAGCTGCCTCTATATGACAAAAGCGACACTCTTTAGCCGTTAATGGTTGTCCATCCTGATTTTTAGATTGTAAGTAATCCTTACCAAATGTATGAATTATTATTTCATCTTTTATAATATCTGGTGCAATAATGTCGAAGTGCATTATACTGCCATCTTTCCTTGTTATATAAGTATCCCAAACAGCAACTCTCATTTTACTAAATTTTAGACTTTAAAAATAAAAAGATGAATAGCCAGATTAACCCCTTTAGCAGGAAGAAAATAAATCCGGCTATTCCTATTCTTTTAAAATATGATGTTATTTTAGAATTCACCTTTATTGATATACGGATACGTCCAGAGAATGACTGTGAGGGTTACGGCTTTAAACCATGCAGCATACATTGCTTCTACATCCTCAGTGCTGTGACCTTTTTTTGCTAAAAATCCTTTTATAGTTGCAGTAATGGGAAATATAAATGCTACCATATAGCGGTAATGAATAATGGGAACTGTATCTACACCATCTGTTTTATTCTTTTTACTGCTATGGTGCCGCAAAGCAATTTCGTGTTGATAGTTTAACCAGTCCTGGCCGTATGGCCGGTTGCATAAATCCATAATCCAGTGCCCGAATCTTGCCCTTACAGCAGTTAAATAGTCCATATTTGGCTGACCATTCTTGGTAAAATAATGAACCAGGTGTTCGTTGCCACCAACAAAGCCATACCAGAGGTCAAGCACTTCATTGGTTTGGTCTTTTAATACTTCCCCCGCCAACCGCAGGTTCTTCTCATCGTCAGGTGAAAACAGCACTGTTTTTTTAAGTAGTTCTAAATCGGCAATACTTACTGGTGATTGCCCCACTTGCCCATAGGCATAACCTTTAATTTGTTCTGACATTGTATAAGATTTATGTGAATGAAAGAGCAAATATAGTAAGGATTCCTACCTAAAAATAAATATTTTTCCCTACTCTTTATTCTGCACTTTGTTTCTCTGCCTTCAACCTCCCCACTTCCTCCCCAATCAACCTCTTAATATCCATCTTCACCTGGTAGTAATTATCCAGTACCTGCTGTTGGGTAACATTTGATACCGCAGGAATATCCTTGTAGTTGCTTACTTCAGCACTTAGCTTTTCATGGTCGTTAATAATTTCAGAATGAAACATTTTGAGTTTTATTTTTTCTAACGGGTCATCGGCAACCATACCAACGAACTCACCGGAAGAAAGGGCAGCAATTTTGCTGGCAGGTATGGCAGCATCCAATTGTTTGCTGTGGCTGATGGAAGTATCCATACGATTGATGGAAACACTCTGCCGGTCCTGCATAATTTTTCCGAAACGTTCACTTAGCAGTTTGGAAGTTTCACCCATTACCTGGCCGCCTATAATGTTGCCGGTAATGTTTACAATTACATCGGCTTGTTCCCGGCCATAATCTTTTTTCAATTGACTAAAGTCCTGCATGGCCAGGGTAGTGGCAACTTTGTTACTTCTTGCAGTGGCAATAAGGCTATCAATATTGTTGAAGTAGATAGTAGGGAATTCATCAAATACTAAACTACATTTCTGCATTCCTTTTTTGTTTACCTGCCTTACCAATCGGGAAACATACAACGACAACACAGCACCATAAATCTGCTGCTTCTCCGGGTTGTTGCCCACACAAACAATTTTAGGATGCTTAGAGTTGTTGATGTCCAATGTAAAATCATTGCCGGATAATACCCAATACAACTGCGGAGCAGCAAGCCTTGCCATACCAATTTTTGCAGATGCCACTTGTCCTTCCAATTGCTCCATCGCATCATTCTGATAAGCTGTTATGAATGGGTTTACCAACACTTCAATTTCGGGCTGTGTGTTCAGCACCGGAAAGAGTTCATCATACTCGGCCTGCATCAATTCAATTACATGCGGCAGGGTGCAATATTTCCCATCGGCATACTTTCTTAAGAACCAAATAACAGCGGTAACAAAGTTGATGGGTGATTCCACAAAAAAATCTCCCTGTTTGTTTATCCATTCCCTGTTCAATCCTAACAAAATAGTTCTGGCACTTTCTGTTGCATCTGTAATATCATTCATGCTATTTGGGTCAAGCGGATTGCAGCGGTGCGATACTGAGAGGTTATCAAAATTGATTACATAAAAAGATGGCTTAACTGAATAGTTGTGTTTGTTTTGCTGCAGCCAGTTGTAAACAATCCTGCTCAAATCATCATATTTAAAATCATACACAAACATGGCAAAGCCTTTTTCAATATGCTGTTTGATTACATGCTGAATTACAAACCAACTCTTCCCGGCGCCGGGGCTGCCAATAACCAGCAAGCCCCGAAAAGGATTGATGATGTTTATCCAACTTTTTCTTACCGTACCTTTCAGATTGTAACGGGCAGGCAGGTTGATGGAATATTCATTTCTGATTAATCTTTCTTCCTGCGGAAATGTTTCGTTGAGAGAATTGAAAACATCTTCACCTAAATTTAATTTGATTAAGCGGCTTAGCAAATTGCCCCCTGCCAGTATCAGTAAAAAGCCAATACCAGTGGCGGTGATGTAAACAATGGCGACTGTTTGCACACCGTACTGTAGTTTAAAATAAAGCTGGCTTGAAAAATAGAGCAGTAATCCAATAACCAAATAGGCAGCAATGCTTCTCCAATTTATCTTTTCATCTTTCTTACCCTGTGCACCAAATAATGAAATAACCAAAAGCCCCAATGCCATAAATTTTGATGTAAGATGATTTTTAAATAACCCTGTGTTGGAAATATTTTTCATCAGCCTGTCGGTGATAGTAGATTTTATTTCCCACTGCTCAAATGCTACATAGCAGTAATAATAAAAATGCAGCAGCAAAATAAAGATGCTGGCAAATCTCGTCAGGTCAACTATCTTCCGCAGTCCCTGTTCATTCTCTCCTGTCTGTGACATAACATCATTTTACTAATTACAAATTTGGTTTCTTCTTTTTTCGTTTCTTTTTAAGCAGACTGTTGGGTATGTTATCGTATTGCTCTTTGGTGGAAAGCAGCACATCTAATGAGCTTTTAATTTTCGCTGTGAAAGGAATCGTTTTTTCCAGTTGTTTTTGCTGACCCATTTCTTTTTGAATGGAACCACCGGAACTGCCGCCTTTCGTTTCATCCTGGTTAATTGATTTTTCAGTGCCTGTAGCTAACCTGCTTTGCAAGGCGGCTGCACTATAACCTTTCCCTAAATCACTACCATTAAAAACAACCTTGTTCTGATTGTCAACGAAAGTGATTCCGTACAACCTGCCTCCTGCATTTTGACGAAGCAGGGTGTAGATATTCTTCTGCTTCAAATACTCCATCAATTCTTTGATTGTAGAAGGCGATTGTGAAAGACAATCATCCAGTTTAGTTTTTACAAATGGCTTCAGTGATTCTTTTGACGTTTCATTATCAATAAATTTCTTTTCTAGATTAGCTAATATTGGTTTGCAAGAAATAGAACTTGCCTTGATGGGGACACCCACTTTATTTCCGTTGGCGTCCAGAATGCGATAAACCAATCCACGGTTTTTATAAATCCTTCCTTCTTCTTTGCCTCTGTCTGCAATTACATTGAATTGTTTTAAGGCAGCATTAAATTCAGGCAGAGAGGTAAACTTGTATTGACTGAATACTGCACCTACTACATTGGAGATACTTCTCTTAGTTTCTGACTTGCCATAAACCGCTTTTTCAACTTCTACAGGTTTGATGCCGGGGCTTTTTAATTGTTGTTGTCTTTCTGCCTTTATCAATCCATATGTTTGCTCAATTTCCTTTCTTGCTTTTTGAGATTGATTTTTGCCGATGTTGTGTGTGTTAATTCTGCTGCCGTTTGCTTTGATGGTGGTGCTTACAATGTGAATGTGCGGATGCCCGGCATCTTCATGTTTGTAAACTAAGTAAGGTTGTTCTCCAAAACCAATCTTTTGCATATAGTCAGATGCAATCTGCAGCAGTTTGTTTTCAGGTAGTTTTTCTGATGGGTCAAAGTTTAGTGATACATGCAGGGTTTTGGTGGTAGCTCTTTCGTTCAAACTATTCAGTCTTTCAAAACCATTTAATTTTTGATAGAAATTCATATTCTTTGCTTCGTTTAAATAATTAGCTGCTTGTAGGCAAACTGCATTTCCTTTCTGCACTTTCTTTTCGTTGTAGTTGAGTGCGGCTTCAATATTTTTTGGTGTGGTTATTTTTGCAACCATTGCTCATAGAGTTGATTCATTCGTAATTTTATTTCTTCCACTTTGTTGATTAATACTTTTTGCAAACCGTCATACTGCTGTACCCAAACCCTGAACTCTGGTATCTTATCCAGTATATGAAGTTTATGCACTGCTTGGTTAAAATTATTACCGATGGCATTCAGTTCTTTTTTTAGGTTCAGCATGTCCAAGAGAAAATCATCGGCACTTTCGTTTCTGTACTTTACAGTAACAGGTTTTTGCAACGCTACTTTCCGGAGGTACGCACTGGTATCTTTTTCGGTAGTTTTTCCTTGCAGTTTTGTAAGCTGATTTATTTCAGATTCATTCATCCTTACTACTACCATTTTCTTTCTCACTTCTGTTTCCAACTTCTTCATGATTTTAAGTTTTCTGTTTCAATACCCCGAAACGACTTCGGAGTGAAGGGCAAGATGCCCCAAACGTATAACGTTTGTACATCTTGCCATGTGCAAGACACGGCACATTATGCCTTTACAAAATCTATCCGTTGGGAATATTTTATGCCCTTGCAAAATCATAGAAAAACAGGTGTAAAATCTGTACCAGTATTGCCGTTTGCTTGGCTAATATTTAGTCAGGCAAAACTTTTAATTCGTTAATTACAGAATGATTATTTTTGCCTCATGGAATTGGATATAAAAACGGAAGAAATTAAGGAGATTGTTTTGGACGATAACACCCGGTTTTCTTACACAATAAAGCAGGTCGAAATAACAAATATTTTAGGTACTGCGGTGACTGTTTTGGATGAATATTTTATTACAAATTCTGCTGGTGAAATTTATCAATTATACAAGACAAAAGAGGGAATTTGTATGATGTACCAGAGGCAAATAATGGAGTTGATAAAGGAATGTTGCTGAGGTTGAAATTAGCTATGGATAAGTAGTAACATCCTCTTTCACAACAATTATTTCCAAATAAAAGAAGCCATATCAAATAATAGTTTATGCCGTTCCTCTAATTCGGATTGTCCGAAATCGGCAACCGGTTTAAAGTTTAATTTGTAGGTCGTCATCATATTTGAGAAATCCAGCTTCTTTGTATAAGTATCTTCACGAAGTGTTTCATTCCAATAAAGCGTATTTGCGTAAGTTTTTAATTTCTTTTTATACGTTTCATTATTACTGGAAATATTGTCCTTTCCTTTTAATAGCAATAAGCCACCAAGCCTGTTTCTTTCGCTTTTAAACTTGTCTTCATCGCCACCAAACAGGCTTAAGTTTTCTTCATTATCTGCAAGAATATGCTCAATATGAAAGCCATTTACAGAGCCAGTATTTTGAACTAAATCGTAAAGCGAATGCTTTACGTTCATTTTAGTATTATCAGCAATAAATTTTTCAATCCTGGCAAAAAAATACCTCTTAAATCTTTTGTCCAACTCAATGCCGGTCTCTTTAAAAAAACCATAGGAAATTGGTACAGTAGCTTCCACACCTCTTGCCTCGGTTAATAACTCCATTAATGTTTTATCGAAGGCTGCCCTGATTTGTGATACATCCTTGTTTCTTATTTCAGTGCTGATTTTATAAATAGCTACCGATAAGGCATTACTGCCGTAGCTTCTTTGTATTTGCAAAAGGCAAAATAGCCTGTCTAATTCATACGCTACCGCTTTTATTTTATCATCTTCTTGTGGGTCATTTATTGAACAGGCAGAAAGTATTAGAAGGAACTGATTATCCATTTCTGTCAAACTATTGTAATAGACACTTTCAAATCCAGTGTTTGACTCTGCATCTTTATAATAGCTATAAACTTTTGCGTAGAGGTTGGTGTAATACTTAAAATCATTGAGCAGAAAATGCTTTACCTGTGTGGGGTTATGGTCTAATTTAAGTTTGTTTTCAGAGAAAATAACTCGGTGATAATCCCTGTCATATTTTCTGCCCTCACCAATAGTATCTGCTAATTTTGCTTTGAGATAATAAGTGAAAAACTGGTCAATTTCGTCCTCTTTAAAGGAGTTTATTGACCCAACCTGGTGTTCCCAAAGTTCGTTTAAAGCCAACCCATCTAACTCTTCTTTTGAAATCTGACCTAACAGTTTTCCTTTAATTATTTCATACGGTTTTAGCTTTACACCTCTGTCATTAATTACCTCAAAAACCATTGGAACATCAGTTTGTTCTACATTAAGGTTTATCAATACCAATCGGTGCATATAATAAAAAACAAAACTCTCAAGCCTGTGCAAATCGGCTAACTCATAATCAAGCCTCGAAGCAATTAGTCCATAATTACTTACCATATTTTGTGCAGTCAAACCTGTTGAAGTATCAATGTTTTCTTCCGCTATTCCATCATAAAGTGATTGCATTGCTATTTTGTGTGCTTCATGATTCATCCAAAAATCTGTTTTATAACCTGATAAACCAACAATCTTACTGCTAATCCATCCTTCTAATTTGGAGTTCAAATCCTTTGCAAGATGCCTTAGTTTAATAAGCAAAAGTGTAAGAGTGGTTAGTCTTTGTTGACCATCCACAATATATAGTTTGCCATCAACATTATTAGTTACATAAGTATTCAGATAATACCAGCTATACTTGCTTGCTGTTTGGTCCAGAGGAAGACTTAGCTCCCGGAACTTTTTATATTCTTCATTGAATTTGTAAAAAATATCATCAAGTAAACGTTTTACTGGTTCATCATTCCATTTGTATTGCCTTTGATAAAAATCAATATAAAACGTAGTATTTGAAAAGAGCTTATCGATATTTTGATTTTGAGGTTGAACATCCATAGTTAGCTGGTTTTGAGAATCAATTATTCCTGTATTTTATAACCGTAAATATAGCGTATCTGTTGCAATTGTATCCTGCAAAGCTATCGGTTATAGCAATAAAAAAGGAGCTATAACAACCCCTCATTGGCAAAGCTGTAATAGCCTTCGCTGGTTATAATGATGTGGTCAATCACCTTAATATCATGGTATGCAGCAGCAGCTTTTATCTTTTGGGTTAATTCTTCATCTGCCCGGCTTGGTTTTAAATTTCCTGACGGATGATTATGAGAAAGTATGATCGATACAGCTAAAGATTTAATGGCAGCAGCCAGTATCAATCTTGGGTCGGCTACTGTACCTGTTAAACCACCTGCGGATGCTTCATAAACACCAATAACTTTATTGGCTCTGTTCAGCAGCATCACTTTAAATTCTTCCTGCATCTCAATTGTGTTTTCATTCCATAATTCTTTCAGCAATTCATAACATTCTTTAACTGTTCCAACTTTTGGTCTTTCTGAAGGCTTAACTTTTGTTTTATAAACTAATTCTACTTCGGCTACTCTTGTCCATTCCGGAAAATTCATTGCTAAATGTTCCATACTTTTTCATTTTAAAGATTTAAAAATTAATTATGGAACCTCATCCGCCTTTTGGCGACTAAGGCAATGAAGCAACGGAATAAATAGTATCTTAAATAATGTGGGGCAGCTTTCTTTATGCCGGAATTTCATTGCCGCCACGGAGACAAAAGGCGAACTTTGTGTGAGAATTAATGAAGAAACTAATATCTAATTCAATGTCAAAACCTCTAAAACAATAAAACCCAAGCTGCCCCGCCATTTTACAAACTCTGTCACAATGTTGCGGGGCAGCTTTTTTATAATTTTAAGGGGCATTTTGCAATGCCCCTTAAAATTTAATTAACTCCAGTTACCAGCAAACTCTGCTTTTGCAAAACTCTCACAAAGCTGAAAAGCTTTTTGTGTTCGTAACTGTGCTGTGCCGCCATATAGTAATGATTTCATTTTGGCTTCTTCATCTTTGTAATTTCTTACATTTTGAAAGTAGCCGGTAATAGCGTTGTATGTGCCGAACACTGTTCCCTTTGTTGTTTCGTATTGTTGCGATGGGCTGCTCATATTATACTCATACACATCATCACACATATTTTTAAAGCAGGTGCTAAGTTCATCGAGTTCTCCTTTTTCAATGTTCTGCAATACTTCTTTGTTGGGAACCATTGCAAGCTGTATCAGTTTTTGCACTTCTTTGTCTGTAATGCGAACCTTTGCCCACTGGTTAAAAATCCCTTCTAACTGTACAGAAAGCTGATTTGATACTCCCATTACTTTATGAGCTTCTTCCAGCCGTTCTTTCACATTGGCAGTGTGACGAATTTTAATAGCATTACTACAGTTTCTTAAAGCGGCATTAAGGGTATTGTTACAAACAATACGAATAGGAGTAAAAGCCGCCATAATGCTGCCAAACCCATCATGAGATGTTGTAAGGAACAAATACTTTTCAATCATATCTTCATTACCTACTTTGATGTAACCGGGAAGTTTAGCTGTTATAAAAATCTTTTCTCCTTTACCCAATGCTCCGGCTGTTTCGTATTGTATGCCATCGCCTTCAACAATCGCATCAAAGAAACTGAAGGCATCTAAATTTTGTACTACTTCATAATCCTTGCCCAAACGGTCGCCCAATATTGCGCCTGTATCAGGGCGGTAAGTATAAAATGAGGTTGTAGATTTTATCTCTGTGCCATCATCTAATTTATGAATATTTGGTCTTTTGTAAACTTCAAAATCAAGCCCTGCAAATTGCAATGCTTCTTTGCTGTTGGGATAGTCTTGTACTATTTGTCCCAAGCCATGCCATGCTTTTTCTTTTACAGAAAAGAAACTGTGTTTGCCTGTTAGCTCATTAAAATTAATATTGTGTGCCATAGTCGTAAATTTTTATTGTTTAAAAATGATAAGCATCCCGTCATTTGACGGGATGCCGTTAAAACTAAAATGGTAAGTCTTCCGCAACTTCTGAAAGTGCTGCGGCAGGTGCTGTGTTCATTGGCACAACCGGCGCAGGTGCATTACCGCCGCCATTTGGTTTGCCATGCAGTTTGATAGTGTTTACATGAAACGTAAGACTGGCTTTTACTTCACCATCTTTACTGGTGTAGGCATTTACACCAATCCTGCCAGCACATTCCACTAAACTACCCTTTGTTAAATACGGGGCAATGCCTGCATTAATCCAGTAAGCACAGTTAACATAGGTTACAATCTTTTGTACTTCTGCGCTGTCTTTTGTTTTGTAAGTGTCATTAATAGCAATAGAAAAGTTCACCACTTTTTTCCCTGCTTTTGTTTCGTTCACTGTCGCATCTGCGGTAATTCTGCCGATGATTTCCATAACATGAAATTTTAGTGTTTAAAAAATGTTTCTTAAATAAATTCAGCTTCGCTTCATTCATTTACCCTTAGCGACCAGCCATTAGGACTGCGGCGGAGAAACAAGGTTTTTCAAATAAAATACTACCCCATGTGGTGCAGTTTTATAATTTCTGGTGGAGATTTTTTTTGAAAACCGTAGGCGATTGACGGCTCTTTACAATGTGGGACGAAGACCTTGTTTCGCACAGAGCAGGACAATAATTTTGCGGCAGGGTTAGTTGAATGAGCAGTATCAAAATTTCACCTCTGAGAAATCTGCCTTGCCGCTTCTGTAGAATGTATTTGCAGTGTCTGGAATTGTGTTTGGCAGGATAGCTTTTTATCATTTTTCAAAAAGCCAATCTCAATTCCCAATAATCCTAATCCGGCGCAATGGTTTCGCCGTTTCGTTATGACGAAGGAGTAACGATAGAATAAATGGCGAAAGGACTGCGCCGGGTCTTTATGATGATAGAAGAAGAGAAAGTTGAACGGAGCGTCGCAACAGAAGATGCTTAAAGACTAATAGCCGGTGAAAAGAAAAATAATTTAGCCTGAAAATTAACGGGAAGCTAAAAGTAGTGCATGACTACAACTGTCCATACCTGGAAATAAAATGAATAATTTAATTCAGTTTGTGATGAATTTAGCTTGCTAAGAAATGAATAGGAGCATCACACCTACGCTTATATAATTAAAACAACCGTCCCCGCAATAATCAATACTGCGCCAATGGCTGTTTTCAATGTTAATGCTTCCCCTAAAAAGATAACGGATAAAAATATCGTAAGCGCTACGCTCAATTTATCCACCGGCGCTACCTGCGATACTTTCCCGACTTGCAATGCTTTAAAATAAAAAATCCAAGATAGACCGGTGGCAATGCCGGAGATAATCAGAAAGATGATATTTTGTTTTGATAAAGCAGCTATTCCTTTTGTTTCGCCCCTGGCTAACACAATACCCCATGCCACAATTAAAATGATTATAGTACGAATTGCCGTTGCAAGGTTTGAATTAACACCGCTTATTCCAACTTTTGCAAATATGGCTGTGAGAGATGCAAACAAAGCAGATAGTAAAGCGTAGAACCACCACATAGTATAAGTTTTAGGTTTTTAATTATTATACTGCTGCTTCATCTGGGGCATTTTTTTTGTTTTTATACGCCACATGCATCATGCTCGGCAATACAATAAGCAACAAAGGCAGCGCAACAATAAAACCACCAATTACAGCTATGGCCAGCGGCTGGTGCAGTTGTGCACCTGTACCAATGCCCAACGCAATGGGCATAAGGGCTATGATAGCGCCGAGTGCTGTCATTAATTTAGGCCGCAACCTTGTAGAGATGGAGTAGATGATGGCACCGTCAACATTTTTGGTTTGTGATACTGAATCTCTGAACTGCAGGAAAGTAAAAATGGCATTTTCACCAATTATCCCTACAATCATGATGAGGCCTGTATAGCTGCCAACATTCAATGCTGTATTTGTTAAATATAAACCAAGATAGCTGCCGCTGATACCCAGCACCGCTATCAATAAAATCATTAACGCCACTTTAAAATCACGGAACAAAAACAGGATAACACAAAATACCAGCAGGCTGCTGGTAATTAAAATCATCAGCAATTCGCTGAACGATTTTTGCTGGTCGGCATAAGCGCCGCCATAAACAATATGATAACCTCTCGGCAATATAACTTTTGCAGCTACTTCTTTTTGTATATCCTTCATCACACTGCCCAGGTCCCGGTTATCAAGCCTGCCTGTTACCACACCCATTGATTGTAAATCTTCCCTTTCAATTTCTGCATCACCGGTGTTTAATTTGATATGGGCAAGGCCGGTAATAGGTTTGAGCTTACCATTCGGCAAAAATATCTGCATCCCTTTTATATCGTCCACACTCAGGTTTCTATTGCCGGGATAAACAACTCTTAATGAAGAAAGCTGCTGTTTGTCAAATACTGTACCTGCAATGTTTCCTTCCAATGCTGTTTGTAACTGGTACTGCAGGCTTGCAGGTGTTATACCATATTGCGCCAGCATTACTGCATCAGGCTCAATAGATATTGAAGGGCCTGCTATAACAATACCGTCAAATACATCAGCAGTGCCTTTTACATTAGTAATAACCTCACTAACCTGCTTAGATAATTCTTGTAATTTCTTCTGGTCGTTTCCAAATATTTTTACTTCAATGGGCTGTACGGATGTCATTAAATCTCCCAGCATGTCGCCAATTACCTGTCCAAAATCTATACGCAATGCCGGCTGAGTGGCTTCTATTTTAGTTCGTATTTCATCTATTACATCATTTGAATTTCTTTTTCGGTTTTTCTTTAATTGAATAAGATAATCGCCCCGGTTGGGCTCTGTAATAAAAAAACCCATTTGTGTTCCCGTCCGTCTTGAATAAGTTTCTACTTCAGGGATTTTTGTAATTATTTTTTCGGCTTCTTTTAACATCCGGTCGGTTTCCTCTAAAGAAGTACCCGGAGGTGAGTTGTAATCCAGCACAATACTTCCTTCGTCCATTTCCGGCAGAAAACCCGTTTGCAGTTTTGGCAGCACATAATAAATACTTGCGGCAAGTAACAGCATAAACAATACACTGATGTATGGCCGTTTTATAAAAAAGCCTACCCATTTTTGATTGTGAACAGCATGGGCCGCCTTTTTACTTTCTTTCAGCCGCTTTAAACGTTGCTTTGCATTCAGGAGTTTTGGTTTACTTCTGCTTAATAGTAAATACACTACCGGCAACCCAATCCAGCTTACAAAAAAAGAGCATACCAGTGTAATAATCATGGTGTCGGTCATTACCTTAAAATAAGCGCCAGCCACACCTGTCATTAAAATAAACGGAACAAAAATTACGATGGTACTAAGCGATGAACCTACCATCGCAGGTAAAAGGTATTTTATGGCTTTTTGCAAAAGGCTGGTGGTAGGCTCTCCGGGATGTTCCTCGTGTGTGCGGTGTATTTGTTCAACCACCACAATTGCGTCATCTATAATTAACCCGATAGCTGCCGCAATGGCACCAAGCGTCATTATATTGAACGTTTGCCCCGTTGCATATAACACAATTAAAGTAAACAACAGCGTAACCGGTATGGTAATTAAGATAACCATACTTGCTTTCAAAGAGCGTAAAAAAATAATTGCTACAATTATTGCAAGGGCTAAACCAATCCATAAACTGTCGGTAACACTTTTAATACTTTCTTTTACAAAATCAGCCTGCACATAAAAAGGTTGTATGGTAACCCCTTTTGGCAACACTCTACGGAGTTCTTCTACTTTCTTATGCATTTTGTCTGATAAATCAACCAGGTTGGCATTAGGTTGTTTTACCACAGCCAGTAAAATAGCTGAGTGACCGTTGGCATTTATTTTTACATATTCCTTTGCCTCCTGTATATCTATTGCTGCAATGTCCTTTAATGTAACAATACGTTTTCCATTATTACTGATAACAAGGTTTTCGAGTTCTGCTTTGGTATCTACCACCGCATCAGTAACCGTTAAATACATTTGCCGGTAATCAGATAAATATCCGTTTGATTTAATGAAGTTGGTGGCATTCAGCGCTAATGTAATAGCATCTGGTGTTATGCCAAGGGAGCTCATTTTGCCAGAGTTGAGTGTAATCCAGTATTCCTTTGTCTTACCACCAATAACCCTTATTTCGCTTACCCCTTCTACCTGCGATAAAAAAGGTTTGATGGTGTACATGGCCAACAGCTTTTCTTCAATAGGTGTCATACCGGGAGCTTCCAGCGTATAACCAATAACGGGCAGTATGGAAGGATTCATTCGTTCTACTGTAATCTGCACATCGGGCGGCAATAAATTGCGTACCTGGCTTATCTTAGATTCAATACGCTGCTGGCTCACATCAATATTTGCATTCCAATCCATATAGGCGCTGATTTCACAACTGCCACGGCTGGTAGTGCTTCTCAGCATTTTTAAATCTGGCACTTGTTTTACCGCATTTTCAAGTTCACGGGTTACCGTAATAGTCATTTTGTTTACCGGCTGCTGGCCTGCATCTGCAATGATTTTTATTTTAGGAAAAGTTATTTCCGGAAAAAGGGCTGTCTGTAGTTTACCATATGCAAAAAGGCCGCCTAAAATAATAATGGCGAGTACAACAGTTACCGGATTTTTATGTGAGATAAAGAAATTTTTCATTTTGTCATTGTTGAATTACGGCCACTTTTGCTGTATCTGTTAACCCATAATTTCCTGTAAGCAGAAACTTATCATCCGGTGAAAAAGCAGGTGATAAAATTTCAACACTGCTCCTGTTCTCCAGACCTTTTTTTATTGGCACTTTTACTGCCGTAACACTGTCAACTAATTTCATCACCCAAAAATCTCCCTGCACTTCATCTGTCAGCACTGCTTCTTTGGGTAATGATACAGCGTTTGATTTTGATTTTTTTACCAATGTTACTTTTGCTATTAACCCTTCAGGTATTTGCTGGTTAGTGTTAACTTTAATTACAATACTTTGTGTTTGTGAAACAGCATCAACAGTAGGCATTAAAGAGGCGACATACCCATTAAGTTGTGTACCATCCGGGAGTTTTAGCAGCACATTTTTATTGCCCGCTAAATATGGTTTTAGCTCGTAAGGCAGGTCAAGCAAAAAAACAAAACTATTCTTATCACTAATAACTGCCAGTTGCTCACCATCCTGAACATAATCACCGGCTCTGTAATTAAGCGTAGTAACATAACCGCTGCCCGGGGATTTAATTGACACCATACCTGAAAACCGAAATGAGGAATCCAGGACATTAACGGTGTTGCCCAGGGCTTCGGCTTCTTTTGTTTTAATAATAAAAACCTGCTGGCCTTTATTGATATAGCTGCCTACTTGAGCATTTACCAATTGTAAATAGCCGGTGGCGTTGGCCTTTATAAATGTTTTTAATTGAAAGGCAGAAGCAGCATTTAATTCTATGCTTTCAGCAAGCGGGCCAACCGAAATATTGGTAACAGTTACAGGCGTGCCTGCATCCGGATTTGGCTCACTTGTAGCTGCTGAATCTGCGCCACAACTAAACAAAAATGAAAGTCCAAGGCAAACTAAAAAGTAATTTAAATATTTTATCATGGTAGTTTACAGCTTTCTGTTCCAGTAGTTAATCTGGTTAATAATTTGCAATTGGTTGATGGTATTAAGTGTAATGCTGTTTTTTGCATTCAGGTAGTTTCCGATAGCGATAATATAATCCGCAATTCTTACATCGCCGGTAACTAATTGCTGCCGCTGGGCAGTAATCAGCCCTTCAGCATATTTTATCTGAGTAGCTGTCTGCTCAATTAATTGCCGGGTAAGCAGTAACTGTTGGTTTAACTGGGCAATTTGCTGGCTGTATTGTGTACTGTAGAACTCCAGGTAGTTTTTACGGTTTTGCTCTGCAATGACATTTTTTTGATGCTGCATCCTGCGTTGTTTGCCATCGTATATGGGTAACGTAAGCGCAACACCGGCACTTAACCCGAAGTTTTTATAAGGGGTGATGGCAAAAGAAGAATTATAACCGCCATCAGCAAAGACACTCACCCTTGGTTTATAATTGTAGTCAATCTGTTTATCATTGTTTTTAATTTTTAAACTGTCAATCCTAAACTGGTTGTAAAAAACTGTTTCATCTAACAATGGCAATTCTGCCGATGATAATATTGGTGTTTCAAGCTGAGTAAATGCTGTATCCCTTACGCCAGTAATATAATTAAGTGTGGCATAGTCATTTTGATATTGTATATGAAGTTGCTTAATAAGCAGTTCCTGTTGCTGTATATTTACCAGGAAGGATAAAAAATCAGTTTGCTTATACACGCCTTTTTCTGCCAGTTTTTTTAAAATTGCTTCTTCGTTTTTAAGCAGGGCAATTATTTCCTCGTTAAAATTAATTTGCAATAAGTCGCCATAAGCGGTAATGTATTGCTGGGTGATGCTTCGCTTTAAATCTTGTTCAGTTATTTTTCCCTGGTTTTGCAAACCAAGGTTCTGAAGCTGAAAAGAAAGGTATTGATTATTCAAATTGTCCTTACCAATTATTACTCTTGATACACCAATGAGTGCATTATAAGTATGCAGGTTAGTAATTGCTCCGTCATAACCCCATCCTTTTACTACCGGTGAATAGGAACCTGTGGTATTACCCGTTACCTGTGGCCCAAAACTCGCCTTTAATCTCTGGCTGTCAATTTTATTACCCTGCACCTGAAACTGGTAATCCTTTAGTAATGGGCTGTTTTGCAAACCCTGATTTAGAAAAAAATCAAGATTGTTTTGTTGTGCTGTTCCTTGCAAACAGGCGCCTAAAAACAAATATGTTAACCATTTTTTCATAACGAAATTTCCGCCAGTCAATGCTCCATAAAGCCCAACTAAAATTTAAAAATTACAATCACTCATTGCTTTCCAATAACAATAACCTGGAAAGTTCCGGGCTTCATTGCCGGTCTTCCATTCTGGCCCGGCTTTTTATCTTCAAATTCTGCTGTTGGTAGATACAGCTGATGCGTTTGCCTGTCAATGGCAATAGTTCTTGCCCCTTTTTTTGTTGCAAGGTTTCCCATAATAACAAATTTGTCTGCATCTTTTTCGTTAATTATAGTAACAGTGCCATCACCTCCATTAGCTGTGTATATATTTTTTAATACTTCATCAAATGCAACACCATCACAACCTTCGCCTATTGAAATTTTATCAACCACAGCACCGTTTTCAGCATTTATTACCATCAGTAATTTATCGCACCCTGCAAACAGCCTGTGGGTATTAATATCTATTGCAAGCCCCGTAGGTTCCTGGCCGGGTGCAATACTCCAGTGATTAATTACTTTAAATGTTCTGGTATCCACCACTGCAATTTCATTTTATCTTCAATGTTTACATACAGCTTCCCTAATCCATCAGCAACTGCAGTTTCAGGTTTTCCACCAACGGCAATACTATCTATAACTTTATTTGCAACAGGGTCAATTACTGTTAAATTATTACTGCGCCCATTGCAGGTAAATATTTTTTTTGAAAATGGTTCATATAATATAGCGTCAGGATTTTGTCCAACAGGAATTTGAGTAAGCACTTTATTTGTATTCATGTCAAATACAGTTACTGTATTAAGCCTTCCATTGCTGGTAAACCCTTTTTTATCAGGAACCGAAAAAGCAATACCATGAACACCGGTTGTATTTTCAATAATCCCCACCGAATCTCCGGTTATCTTATTCAAAATGTTTACCTGCGTACCGTGGCTTACATAAAGCCAGTTATTTACGGGGCCTGTTGCAAGGTAATCCCATCCGCCTGCGCTTGCAATATGAAAAGTGCTGATAATTTTTAAAGGCGTTGCTGATTGTGAATTGGCGATGTTGAAACTTATCAACATTATAATTGACAGGTAAATAGTTTGCTTTTTCATTTCTTATTTTTTAGATTATATGCTTGTGCTTTTTATTAATGTCCGGTATTTTAAAAATTGTGTACCATGCCCAGCATAAATGTACCATTTTGATACGAAGGCATTATCATTGTATTCACTGGCTTATCTTTAAATAATTTGTGCTGTATTTTTGGATACAGCCAGTAAGCCAGTTTTGTAGATGCAATACCCACACCAGCCCCGGCCACTACATCACTAAACCAATGCTTGTTATTGTACATTCTTAAATATCCTGTTGTAATTGCCATAGCATAACCTGCCACACCGTACCACGGAGATACGTCTTTATATTCCTGGCGCATAAACTCTGCTGATGCAAATGCCTCTGCTGTATGCCCGAATGGAAAAGAAGTATAAGCGGAACCATCTGGCCGCTGCACTACAGTAATTTTTTTGAGCGAATAAACTGTACCATTCAGAATAATATTTGACATGGCGTAAATCATGCTTCTGTCCCTGAAATTGTGTTTACCTTTTATGCCGAGTACATTTAATCCATACACAGCAACAGCTGGTGCAAACTGCAAATAATTATCAACGGGGATTTTTTTGTGGGGGTTCTCTGCATATACTTCATCTTTAAGTTCTGCATTCAAATTTTTCAAACCATCATTTTCTAAAGAAGTAACCCCATAAACTATCATCACACCAGGAATAAGTAATGCTTTTGCAGGTAAATTATTCTTTATCCTTGCAGTTTGCCAGTTATACTTCAAGTTACCTGTATCAATTTTTGGAAGAGCAGATTTTACCGTATCAGTATACTGTGCTTGGGCTGAAAAAGTTGTAATAAAAAGAGACAATGTTATTGTAGTCAACCGAAACAAAGGCATAATATTAGTTTTAAAGTGTAAACATATAGTTGAAAACTGAATGAAAACTGAATTCTGCAAGTGCATTAAAAAAGGGGGTGCAGATTGCTACACCCCCTTGCCATTAACCCTTAACCTGTAGCTTATGAAAAAAAACTAATCTTTAACTTCTTTTAAAAATTTACCAGAGGCATCAAATATCAGGTCTTTGCCTTTTACTTCGGCTTCATAATTTACTTCCCCATTGGCTTTGGTAATTTTAGCTGCTTCCTTTACGGTTTCACCTTTGTGATGGGTATTTACATACTGCATCACTGCAGCCGGCAATTCGCTTACCTTAATTTCCATTTCCGACTCTGTCATGGTTCCGTTAGCCTCAAACAGGGCGCTCATTTCATGGCCATTGTGGTCAAAGCCTGCTTCAAATTTGCCATCTTCTTTTTCCCATTTGGCAGTGGCGCCAGGGTATTGTTTGGCAAAAGATGCTTTTACTGCGGCCGGTACTTTTGATGCATCTAACTTTTGGGCACAAGCTGAAATTGTAATAGCCGTAATTGCCACGGCAGACATTAATACTTTTTTCATACATTTTATTTTTATTTTTTAATAATAATTCAAAATTGAAGATTGATTCTGTAGACATCCTGAAAACAAATAACTTTTACAAAATTTCTTTTGGCATATTAATTTTCTTTTTATGCCTCCAGGTAGTTATTTTTCCTGATAAATACCCTACTGCAATTGCCAGCGGGTAGTCTCCCGCCCAATGTACTTCAGTGTTCATCATAGCCCATCCGGAAAGAAACATTAAAGTATATCCTACCGGTTTAATCCATTTTTTTTCAGGGTAGTTGGAAGACAGCACCGTTATAGTTGCCATTAAAGTAGCCAGGTGTCCCGAAGGAAAAGCATCATAAGCGCTGGTGTTTTTCTGGTAGTCAGCAAAAGCAGGAAATGGTGCCCACCTGCCACCATTGGCAGTAGCCATGAAAGGGCTTTCCCTGCCTGTAACTCTTTTTAAAATTTGGGTGGTAAGCCCCATTGTTACAAATGTTTCAGCTAAATCATTTGCCGTATTGATGGCCCGCCAGTCATGCTTTATTTTACCGTAAATCCATAAACCTCCCGCAAGCATCATACTGGTTCCACCTTCACCTAACTGATATAATCCGGTATTCAGGTTTTTGGGAATTTTTATAATTTTTGTTGTCCCTGCTTTCAATACAATGTTATAATCAGTTTCCGGGTTTAATCCTATTCCATCACTCGTACTTCTTACCCATTTAATTATGTCCTGGTCTTTTGAAATAAATAATGCAGTAGTTGCGGCTACAACAGACAATCCAATCAGGTTCTTCTTTCTAAACGGAGCCTTTGCAATCTGCCACATATCTGAAGGAACCCGGCTGATATTACGGAGCATTGCCGGCTTTTCAAAAAAAAGAGTATCGGCCTTGTATATGTACTGCTTAAACTTAATTGTTTTTGCAGTATCATTCAATGATTGCGAATATGCTGTTGGCTGATTGGTAACCAGTAATATCAAAATTGCAATAGGAGAATACTTCATTAAAAAGATAGAAGGCTTTTGATTATTTAACAGCAAATGAATGAACCAGTGTAAAACCCATTGTTTTATTTTGATAAAAAGGCATTACAATAGTATTCATCGGTTTGTCTTTAAAAAACTTTCGTTTTACAGACGGGTAAATCCAATATGCCAGTTTGGTGGAAATTATCCCGATACCAGCTCCCGGTGCTAAATCCCGAAACCAATGCTTGTTATTGTACATTCTAAGATATGCAGTGGTTGCGGCCATTGCATAGCCTGAAATTCCATACCACGGCGATACATATTTATATTCCTGGTGCAGAAACTCTGCTGCTGCAAATGCTGTTGCTGTGTGGCCGGAAGGGAATGCATTAGTCCCGAAACCATCTGGTCTTTGTATCCTTGTTATGGCTTTTAAAGACTGTACAGTGATGCCCATTATTGCATTTGATAAGAGGTAAATCATTGTCCTGTCCCTGAAATTATTTTTACCTTTTATACCCATTGCATTAAGGCCATACACCGCTGCTGCAGGTGCATATTGCAGGTAATTATCAATAGTAATTTGCCTGTGCGGATGTTCTGTCCAGATTTCTTCTTTAATACGATTATCTAAATTTTTTAACCCGTCATTTTCCAACGCAATAAATCCATAAGTAATCATGCCTGCCGGAATTAGTAAAGACTTTATCCGTTTGGTTTTTTCGTTCATTTCGTCAATACTTGTTTTCAATGAGGCAAAGGGTTTTTCCGCAGCTGTTGAACTTTTGGCTCCAATGCTGTCTGCAACCTGGGCACATAAAGATGCAGTAATAAGCAGTGTGCTGCATAGTATAATAAATATCTTTTGCATAAATGATAGCTTACTATTCCGGATATATAAAAGGCGCAGCATTACTTTTAACCATTGCAGAAAAATAACCAATAGCCTTGTTTCCAAACTGCCCGTCCCTTAAAAATACCGGCTCAATAAATGGATTGAATTGTGAAAGTTTCTGTTTGTCTAACTGGTCAAAAAAATCAAAAGCATTTTTATCAATTGACTGTATGCGGATATTTCCTTTTGTGCCGGGGAGATGTGAATAGGCCGGTTCAATTACAATTTTTAATTGCTGGCCATCCTGCCCAACATCACTAAAAACTGACCGTCCCAATTCCTGTACCTGTACGCTATCCCTTCCAAGGCATGGGCTTACTATTTTTACTTCGGCCTTTTTGGTGGCAGTATCAATAAACCGGTCCATCTCATACCTGTAGTAGTTTGCCTGTGCAGGCACGTCCCTGAAATAAACAATCACACCCTCATGTTCACCATACAGGTCTTTATAATTAGCCGTATAAGAAGTACTATCTATAGAAGATTTTGAAATGTTGCTGGTACTGCAGGATGCCGTGTAAGTATCAGCGCCGTTTAATATGGTGAGTGTATAAGTCTTATTAATTTGAACTGGCAGTGTGCCTTTATAGTAATAATTGTATTCGCAATATACTTTGTCATAAACACTGTCTAATTGTAAAACGTCAGTTGTTGCACCATCCGTTATTTTAATTGCTGCATTTCGTATCACCAGGTCTGCAAAATTAATTTTAGGGTCAAAATAGGGTACTGTTTTGTTGAAATATACAATGGGTACATTGCCTGGTTCAAGCATACTCTGAATACTAACCTTACCAACATACGGCGGAGGGGTGATGGTAATTACCTTTTCGCAGGATAAAAGCAGGAAGGCACTGACAATTATTGTAAGAATACTATAGATAAATTTATTCATTGTGCAATTAATTAAAATTTAAAATTGAAGCTCACACTCGGAATTATTGGCAACAGGGAAACCTGCCTTGCTTCAGGTTGTTTTGTATCTGCATTTGTTGTGAGGTAAACAAAATAAGGATTAAGCCTGCTGTATAAATTGTAGGCGCCGAACACCCATTCACGTTCGTACTTTTTACCCCAGAACTTTACAGTTTTCTTATTGGAAAAACTTACATCAAGACGGTGGTAACTTCTAAGCCTTGCGTTGTTGCGGCTGCTGTAATCGTAATACACTCCGTCATACAATGCAGCATTTACTGGCACAGTTACCCTGCCGGTTGGTAACGTAAAAGCCCTGCCGGTATAAAAAACAAAATCGGCAGACACTGTCCAGTGCTTACTTAGTTCGTAACTGCCTGCAAGCGAAAAATTATGCCTCCTGTCGAACGCAGCAGGAAATGCTGCTCCCCGGTTGAGTTCAGCAAATTGCTGTGTTGTTTTGCTCCATGTATAGCTGAGCCAGCCTGTTAACCGCCCCACATTTTTCTTTATCAATAATTCAACACCGTATGATTTTCCCTTTCCAAAAGTGAGGATACTGTCCAGGTTTGTACTCAATACAACCTGGGAACCTTCTTTAAAAAGCACCTGGTTATCCATAGTTTTATAATAAGCTTCCACACTTGCCTCAATGCCGTTATCATTGAAATTTTTGAATAAGCCAACAGCTACCTGTGAACTCTTTTGTGGTTTTATAAGGTTGCTGCTGCTTAACCAGGTATCCGTTGGCAATGAAGCTGTACTGTTGGGCACTGCATGTAAAAACTGGTTCATCAATGTCCATGAAGCCTTGACTGACGTGGTTGGATTGAGAGAAATTTTTGTTGTAATACGGGGTTCAACTCCTGTGTAGGAAGCCCCGCCTCCGGTGAAATACGGAATACGGATTCCATAATTCACAGACAGAGTCTTTGAAATATCGTAATCGTCATTCAGGTAGAAAGCCAGTTCATTGGAATATCTTTTAGTGATGCTGTCTTTATTAATTGTTATCTGGTTTCCCCTTCTGGGTACTTTTGAAGATACTGATGAAGGATACAATGTATGATAGGTATAAGTGAACCCGGCTTTAATTTTATGCTTCTCATTGGGAGTAAAAGTAAAGTCGGTTTTTGCATTCAAATCTTTGATTCCGGTATATAAAACTTCGTAGTAGTTATTTTGGGTAGAGCCTAAACCTAAATGATAGTCGTTATAAATAAGTGAAGTATTTGAAAAGATTTTACTGCCAAACAAATGATTCCACCTGAATGTGCCAGTGGTGTTTCCAAAGTCGGTATTATAATTAAGGCTGTTGGCGCCTGTGTAACCGGCGTTGTCATTGCCTTTGAAAAAACTCAGGAAAATATGGTCTTTCTTGCCCAGCTCGTAATTCATTTTGGCATTGATATCGTAAAAGGAATAGCTGGTGCTTTTAGAAGTGGCTGGTTGCAATAAGAGGTTGATATGGCTTTTCCTGGCTGAAATAATAAACGACGATTTATTCTTTTGAATTGGCCCCTGAAAAGTGAGGTTCGTGGATAGCAGCCCTATACCACCTTCTGTTTGATATTTGGTTTTATTACCCTCTTTCATAGTTATGTTGAGAATAGAGCTTAATCTGCCTCCGTACTCCGCCGGAAAACCGCCTTTAATTAACTGTACATTGTTTATCGAATTCACATTAAACGTACTGAACAAACCAAAAAGGTGATTAGGATTATAAACAGTGGCTTCATCCAGCTGCACAAGGTTTTGGTCCAGGTTGCCGCCCCGTACATAAAAGCCGGCTGTGCCTTCCTGGCCTGACTGCACTCCCGGAAGCAATTGAATTATTTTCAAAACATCCCTTTCTCCCATCAGTACCGGGAAATTTTTAATCGCTTTCATAGGTACATCAATCACACCCATCTGCGCTTTTTGAACATTGCGGTTATTTCTTGCTGAGCTTACAACCACTTCACCCAAACTGGAAGATGTGTTTTCAAGAAGAATATTCAACTGAACGTTTTGCCTGGCCGTTACTTTTTTTGCCTGTAGCTGGTATCCCTGGTACGAAATAATTAATTCAACTGTATCTATTGTATTAACGGTAAGGGAAAAATATCCGTATTGATTTGTTGATGTGCCGGATTTTGTATTGGCATTTATTATTGTTGCGCCGATTAATGCTTCTTTAGAAGCAGCATCCTTAACATAGCCACTGATGGTTATTTTTTGAGCATGAGTGAAATTGACTAAAAAAATTATCACTCCGGTAAGTAAGTATTTTATCATTGATAGTGTATTGTGAAAATGATTGTAAGAAAGCTCCCGGAAAATACCAGGAGCTTTACCCCTAAAAGAAAAACATAAAGCCGTAAATTATTAAGAACCTATTCAGGTATTTCACATTCACATACGCCCGGTACTTTGGGGTTGGAGTTACCTGTTGAATCTTCAAAGTTTCCGTCGTGGTCAATATCAATTTCTTCCTTAATGAATGAACCCGTTTTTGAAAACTCAGCCAGTTTCTTCTGATTCGTGGGCTGAATAAAGTAAGCGCAATAACCAATACTGTCTTTTTGAAACCAGGTATTTACCGTCATAGAAGGATACCGGACAGCAAAAGAATCTTTAACCGATTGCGGTACCGCCGTTGCTGCAATTACCGGGCAGTGATTTTCATTTTCATTGCCATCCTTTTTACTCTCTTTAGAACAGGATAAGATGGTAAGTGTTGCAGTTAAAAAGCAAGCAAGTAAAAGAAAACTAAACTTAATAACGGTGTCTTTCTTTTTTAATGTAATCATTGTTACTTATTTTATTTTCTAAAATTATTGTATGCCAGGCAGGTGCATTTAAATTTTACAAAGGATTGGTTTAAAAATTACTACTGCTACATCAATTTCTTTTAGTTTATCTTTAAGCGGCTCCAGTACAAATGCGGATTCACTAAAATTTAAGATTAGAAAAAACTTTTTGTTTGTACATGTTTTTTCCGAAACAATTTTAAACAGTTCACCTGCTGTTGTTATTTCGTAACCCATTATTACAAGCTTATCTACTTCTTCTTTTAATTTGTCGCCGTCAATATCACTGTCATCACTGTTACCGGAAACAGATTTTTGATATTTCAGTATGGTTTGATAACTCTCTTTTTTTATTTTGAATGGCCAAAGCCTGACGAAAATGATAACCACAATAAAAATCAGAAATATAAACAGGTAAGAAATCAACTGGTCGTCTTCCATAACTGTTTAACTAAAACCTTTTTTATCTCACCCGGGTTATTAATAAATAAGACAACAGTACTTTAAAAAAAAGACGGGTTGTTTTAAAATTTATAAGTAATTCCTGCGCCAACATTAAAACTGTAGGGAAATGTTTTTACAACATTACTTTTGGTTATTGGCGTTACGGCATATTTAAATGCAGGCAGTAAATTGAATGACCAACGCCTGTTTACATTGTACTGAATATTTACATCAGCTATAAAACCTGTATAAAAGTTCCGCATTCCATCAAGCCCGTTAATGGTAACCGCTTCTTTATTCAGCGCATCTTTTACTTCCGTTTTTACATTGGCGCTGGTAATGAAATTGGCAGACAAACCAACGGCAGGAGAAACTGATAATTTCTTTTTCTCAAACCTGTATGATACCATTAAAGGCACACTTATCATTTGCAGGTTATGCTGGGCTTCTGTTGATAATATGCTGTCTCCAATTGCGGGAGGCAGCCCAAATCCGGGTTTTACAAAACCGTAACCTGATGATGTAATATATTTATAAGCTATGCTGCCATCTGTTTTTTGCGCTGCATACATTTCCTGCGGGGAGATACCAATTGCCGTGTTTGAATATACCAGGCCGGTTTTGAGCCCAAGATGTTTGGTAAATTGTCTTGTAACCATTACTCCTGCAGAATAAGATGCTTCATGTTTCTCCCTACGGCTGATTTCTTCCTTTTCGTTTTGCTGGTTACCAGAATTATCCTGCACATCATTATCAAGCTGGTATTGGCCCCAATCATTGCTGGCAAATGCCGTAGCCGACCAGAATGGTTTGAATACAGACGGCGATTTTTTCTTTTTTGGTTGTGCCGTGTTAGCTGTTGTTACTAACGCAGGCAGCAGAGGCGCTTTTAATGTTATACCTGTAACCAAAGGGCTTGTTATTTCAGTTCGCTTTACCGGGCCTATCGCCGATATTAAAACCTTTCTGATGGAATCTCTTTCATTATCACTACCGTAACCGGTTTGTTTATCTTTTAGCTTCGTACTGTTCTTTTTATTTTTAAGTAAATTATCATCTGCAAGGTCTCCGGTTTCATCATCCACTGCAATCACTGCTGGCTTAATAACAACCTTTGTTTTTCCTTTTATTGTTTTTTTGCCTGCGCTGCTCAGCTTTATTGCTGTTGCAACAGTTTCAATTTGTTCATTTGCCTGCCGGGCACCTTGTTTATCTACAGGTGAGGAAATTTTATTCTGATTGGTTTCAGTTAAAACTTCAGTGGGTTGTTGCTGCACCCGGCGTTCAGAATCAGAAAAAGAAATATTTTCATCTTGTCTTCCAGTGTTAGTCGTGCCGTTTGTTTTTTTCTTATTATTATTATTTACTTCCGGATTGCCAGTAACGAATGTGGAGTCAGCAGTGTTTTCATTCTTTGAAAATTCCGGTTCATTCTTACGTTTTATAACCACCCCCGTTTCATAAATCATAAAACCTGCAAGTAAAAAAAGCAGTAATACGGCAATACGCTTCCAGCCAATAAACCGGCGTTTATACTTTTCAGCATCCTCTTTATCCAAAGCCGCATTCAGTTTTTCCCATGTGGCGCCTGATGGTTCATCTTCAAATGAATGATAAGCCTGGTTAAAAACATCATCAATATTTTGTAGATTTTTGTCCATACTCCTTATTTTAAAGGTTTGCCGTCTTTTTTTTTATTGTCAGCGCTGCCTGTAATATTTTTCTTGCGTCGGCCAGGTTACTTTTAGACGTGCTTTCAGAAATGTTGAGTGACTCCGCTATCTCCCGGTGCTTCATTCCTTCAAAAACATACAGGTTAAAAACCAACCGGTAGGCAGGGCTGAGTGTTTGTATCAGTTTTACCAATTCCCGTTCATCATATTGAGAAATAAAAGAAGGTTCTTCATAAATATCATGACTCTCCGGGTTAAACTCGAGTACCGGGCGCAGATGTGTTGATTTATTTCTGTATTTGGTGAGTGCAGCACTTACCATTGTTTTACGCATCCAGCCTTCAAAAGAACCATCGCCATTAAATGTGCCCAGGTATTTAAATACCCTCATAAAACCATCCTGCAAAATTTCTTCCGCTTCCTCCCTGTTTTTTGCATACCACATACATACCCCCATCATTTTACGGCAATACTCATTGTAGAGCTTCGCCTGGGAAGCCCGGTCGCCTGCTAAGCAGCCTTTTATAAGTAGCTGAGGGCTGTCTGCCAAGTGTGGGTTTGTTTCTGGAATAGACATACAGGCGTTCGATTTTAGACGGGAGCTTCTAAAAATAAATTCAAGGTTAGTGGTGAAGTCTGTAGAGAAACTGAATTCGCATGAGATTTTTTGTCAAAATTGTGTCAATTGATGCTGCAAAGGTTTGCAGGAGGGCAGTATTCATTTTTCACCCAACCATAATTCAAATGGTTGTTGTCTGTATCAATATAGAAAAGACAAAACAGTATTCTTCACACAAAACATTTGTAAAATGAAAACCAAATTAATCTACAAAGCAATTGCACTTTCTGTAATAATTGCTCTTGCTGTCGTATCCTGCAAAAAAGAAACATCTACCAGTACTTCTGTACCTGCCGGTAAGCAAAGTGTGGCCGTATATCTGAATGATGACCCCGTGCCGAATCTTTTAAAAGTACTGGTTGATATAAGATATGTGGAAGTAAAAGTGGATACCGGCAATGTGCAGCACAACGATGATTATTACAACGGCGACCATGATGGCGATAACGACCATCAGCACCACGACCGTTACGGCAGGTGGGATACATTAAGCATTACACCACGGGTATATGATTTGCTGAAGTTAAAAAATGGTGTGGACACTTTAATTGCAAATGCCTATGCAAATGCCGGTAAAATAACTAAAGTAAGAATTACACTGGGCAGTAATAACTCTGTATGGACAGACAGTACTCATTCTTACCCATTGGTATTGTGCGATAACAATACCTACCTGTATGTAAAAATAAAAAGCAACAGTATAGAAACATTACCTGGCGGCCAAGTGAGGATACGGATAGATTTTGATGTGGCTAAGTCAATTGAGTTTGAAAACGGTATTTATTGCCTGAAGCCAAAATTAAGAAGCTACTGCGATAGTAATTCAGGTAAAATTGAAGGGATAGTAAAACCCAGGGCGGCTAACGCACTTGTAAAAGTGTATAATGCCACTGATACCGCTTATGCTATTCCCGAGGAAGATTGCGAATATAAAATAAGGGGATTAAAACCCTCCAGTTATTCAGTTCTGCTGAAAGCAACAGCGCCTTACAAGGATACTACCATCAGTAATGTTCAGGTTGCGGCGGGACAGAAAACCACAATTCCAACAATTACACTTCATCAGTAAAATAAGGTTCAGGTGTGGTTAGGGTTTATACTACCGGTTGCAAAACCGCAGCCGGTATTTTTTTGCCCAAGCCTTTTTAAAATATTCAGGTACAGAAATAAAATTACGTTAAAGCATTTTATCTCTATTACAAATTCAGATTCTTATCAGTTTTACTCATTCGCTTTGCACAACACATTACCAGCATTATGACAGGAAAACATCTTTTAGTATTCTTTTTATTGATAAATGCAACCGCTGCATTTGCACAAACCGGTTTTATCATTTCAGGTAAGATAACTGAAGACGGAAACAATAAACCAATGGCAAATGCCACGGTACACTTAAAGGGCAGCGCTTACAGCACTTTATCTAAAACCGATGGTTCCTTCCGGCTGCATGTAACAGACTGGTACGATAGTTTGGAAATTACCTCTGTAGGATTTGAACATTTCACTGTTGCCCTGCAAAAGGGAAAGACTTCAGGTATTGCAGTAAATATGAAGCCTAAAGCAAACGCTTTGCAGGAAGTGGTGATTGGTGTAACTAAGAAACCGGGTAAAAGTTTTATGGAAAAAGTAATTGACCATAAAGCTAACAATAACCCATCGAGGTTCCGGAGCTACAGTTACCAACGTTATACAAGAAATGAACTGGATATTGACCATATTGATTATGAAAAAGCAAAGGGCAGCGGGTTAAAAAGCCTGATGCTTAAAACCTACAGCAGCCTGGACAGTAATGCAAAAGATGATAAAGAACTACCCATCTATTTTGCTGAACGCCTTGCTAACAGCTATCATTCTGTTTCTCCAAATATTGACAGGGAAAACATCATTGCAAAAAAGAACCTTGGTTTGAAAACGGACAACCTGTTAAGTAAGTTGGATAAATTTTATTTCTTCTTCAATGTGTACGATGACTGGCTTCCCATTTTCGACCAGACTTATGTAAGCCCTTTAAATGCTAATGCTTTTTCTTACTACAAATATTTTGAAGGAAGCACCATGCTTTCTGAAAATGGCGATACACTGCAGCAAATACGGTTTACACCTTTGCATGAATATGAACGGGCTTTTAGCGGCACTTTGTGGATTAACCGGAAAACGCTGGCTGTAGAAACAGTAAATATGCACCTGAGCAAGACTGCAAATCTCAATTTTGTAAACGACATTAATTACAGCCAGGATTATAAGCAAGTATATGACAGTACCACGGATAAGCTGGTTTATATGCCTTATAAATTTTCGAGTGAGGTAAAATTTGAAAGTGGATTGGCGCTGCTTGGCCTGCCTGTAGCAGAAAATAAAAACAGCCTGAAGTTCATAATCAAGAATACTACGGTTACAGATAAAATTCAGTTAAACACCGCAGAGCCATCCGTTGTACTGTCAAGCCTTATAAAAAAAGAGCAAACTACTAATTGGGAAAAATCAGAAAACTTTTGGGTACAAAACAGGCCTGATTCTTTAACTAACCACGAAAAGAACATTTATAAAATGGTGGATTCTTTAAAAGAGAACAACCGTTTTCAACGGGATGTAAAATTGATTGCTTTTGC
Source organism: Chitinophagaceae bacterium (assembly GCA_044225015.1). Lineage (GTDB taxonomy): Bacteria > Bacteroidota > Bacteroidia > Chitinophagales > Chitinophagaceae > Pollutibacter. Next base: position 345,337 of record JBGAJG010000005.1, read on the forward strand.
AGGTACCGGCTATTGGGATTTTGGCAAGTATGTAAGAGTTGGGCCCTATTCTTCATTTGTTAGCCGCAACCCGATTGAGGGTTGGCGTTTTCGTCTCGGTTTCTGGACCATGCCTGGAATCAGCAAAAAAGTAAACCTGTATGGTTACGGCGCTTATGGCACCAAAGACCAGAAGCTAAAAGGGATGCTGGGGTTAAAATATGTATGGAATGAAGCCAGATGGACAAAGACTTCCTTTTCTTACGGCAGCGATTATGATTTTATAATTGACCAGGATGATGAGCTGGATAAAGACAATATTGTAAACTCCCTCTTTAGAAAAAATATTCCTTTTACAAGGATGTACATTAAGCAGGCTTTGCTGAAACATGAGCAATACATCTCTCCAAACTTTTCAGCAAAAGGTTCGTTAACGTACAAAGAGCTAAACCCTGTATTTGATTTTAAATACCGGCCCATTAACCCGGCAATAGATAAACCATACGACAGTGTTTTTGTAACAAGGCTGCCCGTTGCAGAAGCATCTATAGGCATTCGCTATGCACATAAAGAACGAACTACGATTCTTAATTACGACAATATTAAACTTGGAACCTTTTCTCCAATACTCTATGCAAACTACACCTATGGCTTTGAACAGGGCAAAGCACAGTTTGAATATCATAAAATAAATATTGGCATGGAACAGCGGTTGCGGCTTCCTCCTAAGATGATGTTGTATTACAAGCTGGAAGCAGGGAAAGTGTTTGGAACTATTCCGTACCTGTTACTGAATGTACCTGCCGGTAATGAATATTATGTGGCCAGCAAATACCAGTTTAACACAATGGCACCTTATGAATTTGCCGCCGACAAATATGTAAGCCTGCATACCCGGTTATACCTCGGCGGCAGCCTGTTTGATAAAGTGCCTTTGCTGCGGAAATTGGGTTGGCGGGAGCGGCTATCGTTTAATTCCTATTGGGGAAATATGAGCCAGGCAAATATTGATTACAACAAAAATTCAAACTTCAATATTGTTGCTAAAGCTCCTTTTATGGAAGCCAGTGTGGGGATTGAAAACATTTTTCATGTAATGAGTATTGAATATTACAGAAGGTTGAATTACCTGAATAACCCTTATGCAAAGAAAGACGGGATATACATTGGAGTAACACTTATGTTTTAAACTGAAAATCATTTTTTATGAAATACGTTGCGGTTGCTGCTATTATCATCTCACTGTCTGCTTTCAAAAAACCAATAAGCAATGAGGCAGATAAAATCGTCGGCAAATGGTTGGCCAGTGATGATAAAAATTTAATAGTACAGGTATATAAATCCGGCAATGAGTTTAAGGCAAATATCGTGTGGTTTGATGACAGCGATGATAAAACGAGGCCGATGGGAACAAGGTGTGATGCAAAAAATCCGGATAAAAATTTAAGAACCAGGAAGCTTATTGGGCTTGAGGTTTTGCGGGGGCTTACCTATAACGCCGATGATGATGAATGGCAGGACGGGCATATATATGACCCATCAACCGGTAAGGAGTATTGTGCGAAAGCCTGGCTCACAGGCGATGGAAATTTGAAAGTAAGAGGTTACTGGCATTTTGAATTTTTAGGGCAAAACATGAGTTTCACAAAAAACAATTAATTCAATTAATGTATCAACTTAAACATTTCATATCAGAAAACGGGCATCAGTTGCAGCTTTGGATTTTTATTGCGCTGTTTATATTTACCTGGAATATTGAAAACATCTGGGGTGTATTGTTCAACTACAAAAAATGGAGGCATGCTTTTTCTAATGCGCCTTTTATTGTAACCAGCATTCCCGGTCAGTTGCTGATGGGTTTGGCATTCATTAAAACCATTGAGTGGACAACCCAGCATCAATTCGGCATTTTATGGCTATTACCTAAAAACGTAAACCCAATATGGGTTTTTATTGCATCTTTTGTTTTGCTCGACCTTGGTGAATACGGCTATCATGTAATAATGCACAAGGTAAAAAGGTTGTGGATGTTTCATGCCGTACACCACAGCGACAATGTGGTTGATGTTTCTACCACATTACGGGAGCATCCCGGAGAAAATATAGTACGGTTATCTTTTACACTTCTTTGGGTATTCATTACCGGCACTGCATTCTGGATGCTGATGTTGCGCCAGGTTATACAGGCAATCACCACCTTATTTGCCCACATGAATTACCGGCTGCCTGAAAAGCTTGATGCTGTTATTGGTTTCGTATTCATTACGCCAAATCTTCACCAGGTACACCATCATTATAAACAACCGTACACTGATTGTAACTATGGAGATGTGCTGAGCATTTGGGACAGGATATTTGGAACGTTTAAAAGAATGCCTGCAGAGGAATTGGTGTTTGGTGTGGATAGTTATATGGACAAAGAGGAAACGAGTCATTTTATATCGTTAGTAAAACTTCCTTTTGGTAAATACCGAAAGGTAAATACAAATGAACATAACACTACTTCAACTATTTAAAATGAGACAGACACAATTTATTATGCCGCTTTTTACACCGGACATAATGGAATACATTGCCGGAAGAGAAGTGGTTTGCCAATTGATTTTAGAAGAGTGTAAGCTAAAATCTACTTTGGCAGCAGGTACAATTTCAGCAAAAAGCAGGTTGTTTACAGAGCTTCATTTTTCAAACGGCGCAATCATTGAAATTCTTTTAGCAACAGCAAGCCAGTTACAAATAAAGATTTCCTACAGGATTTTATTATGGATAGACAATTATTCTACAGTTGAAGACCTTGCAACGCAATTATGGAAATATATGTGCAGGCTAATTAAGAATAATTAATTACATAGCCTTATGGTTATTTCGCCCTTTACACTTTACGAATGTTAAAATTTACTGTAAAACTATGCAAGCCATTTTGAAACCGGTAAGAAATAATGTAGTGATTAATAAGGCAGATTTTTTTTACTATTTCAAGCCCCAGGCCAATGCTGTTTGCGTCAGCATTATCTTTAGTAAAACGTTTAAAAATCTTATTCTCATCTAACGACAATAGTTTACCTGTATTTTGAATTGTTAATATAGCATTTTGTAATTCTATAACTATGATACCACCGGTAATGTTATGCCGGATAGCATTTCCTATAAGGTTACTGATTAACACTTCCACCAATGCAATATTTGCATACAGCACTTCATCTTCTGCAATTCTATTTTCAACAATAATTTGCTTTTCATTTATCTGCGGCAGGTACAGCAGCATAAATTTTTCAATGCAGATCTTCAGGGATACATCTTCTTTTTCTGTAAACTGGCTGTTTTCAATCTTAGTAATCAATACAAGGCTTTTATTCAGCCTCGACATGCGCTGACCTGCATCTGCCAGGCCGTCCATTAATTCAGCCTGTTCTTCAGTAAGTGGTGTTGTCTGCATTAATAACTCCAGTTTACTCTGAAATACAGCCAGGGGTGTTTGCATTTCATGCGAAGCATTTTCTGTAAATTCTTTCTGGCTGATAAAGGATTGGTGTGTTCTGTCTGTTAACTCCTGCAATGATGAGTTTAAATCGTCAAATTCGGTAATAGAAGATTTTGATAGTGATAAGGGCTCATGTTTTTCCACTTTATAATGCTGTAATTTTTGAAGCGTTAAATAAAATGGCTTCCATATTTTTTTTGAGAGGTTACGGTTAATGATAAATAACCCTCCTAACAGCAAAATCAGTAAAATTATCTGCACTTTTACGATACTTGCAATCAGGTCATCATTATCAACCAATGATTTTTTTACCTGCAGCATACAGGGTTTTCCATTAACAGTAAAGTACGAGGTTAGCAACCTGTGCGGCACCAGTTCTTTAGCAATGGTATCAAATATTTCGATAGTGGACAGTGTATCAAGTTCCTTTGAAGCTGAAGAAACTGACACGGTAATATCATGGTCAAGAAACTTTAACTGACTAATTGAATTATTACGCAGTGCATCGCTTATTTTAGGTTTAAGCAGTTCCTTTGTGTTCAGTAAGTCCTCATCAATATCTTCTCTTACTATACCTTGTATAACATAATAAAATACAGGAACGGCAACCAGTAAAATAATTACAGAATAAATAAAATAACTGCGGATTGTTTTTTGTAAAAGCTTCATCAGATAGTAAACTTATAGCCCATGCCGTAAATGGATTTGATATAGTCCTCACAACCTGCCGTGGTGAGTTTCTTTTTTAAATTTTTCATGTGGGCATAAATAAAATCAAAGTTGTCGTATAAATCTGCTCCTTCTCCCGATATATTTTCGGCAATTGCATTTTTGGAGATTACCCTGTTTTTGTTTGAAACAAGGTACAGCAATAAATCATATTCTTTACGGGTTAAATCGAGGCCGACATGGTGAATTGCCACCATTTTTGCAACGGTGTCAATGGTTATTTCATTTAGTACAATAACCTTGTTTCCGTCAAAGCGGCGGCGGCGGATTACTGCCGAAACCCTGGCGCTTAATTCTGATAAATGAAATGGTTTTGCCAAATAATCATCAGCTCCATGATTAAGCCCTGCAATCCTGTCGTCAATTGAATCTTTAGCAGAAATTATAATAACGCCATCGGTTTTTTTATTAGCTTTTAATGCCTGCAACACATTAAGGCCGTTTCCATCCGGTAATGTAATGTCCAGCAAAATACAATCGTAATCAAACGACTCTGTTTTATCCAAAGCTGTCTTGAAATCCGGGGCTATTTCACACAGGTAATTCTCCTGCTTCAGGTAAGCCACAATGCTTTTGCTCAACTCTTTTTCGTCTTCAACTATCAATAACTTCATATGAAAGTTTTCGTAAAATAAAGTTACAATTCTGAAGGGATTCTGAATGCAATCTAAAATTTCATCTTCTGTATTCTCACTGCATTTAGTATTGCCAGCAATGCTACTCCCACATCTGCAAAAACAGCTTCCCACATGGTAGCTAACCCACCAGCACCTAATACCAGTACAATGGCTTTTACTGTAAATGCCAGTATGATATTTTGCCATACAATGCGTTTGGTATGCTTGCCGATATTTATTGCCATTGGTATTTTGGAAGGTGCATCGTCCTGTATTACTATGTCGGCTGTTTCAATAGTGGCATCGCTACCCAAACCACCCATTGCAATGCCTGCATCGCTTAATGCAACCACAGGTGCATCGTTTACGCCATCGCCAACAAAAGCAATGCTTTCGTTACGGGCCTTAATTTCTTTTACTTTGTTCACTTTATCTTCCGGCAGCAAATCGCCAAAAGCATTTGCAATTCCTATTTTGTCGGCAACGGCTTTTACAACGGTTGACTTATCGCCACTCAACATAGTAGCTGTAACATTCAATGCCTTTAATTTCTGCACTGCATCAGCAGCATCTTCTTTTATTTCATCGGCAATAGTGATATAGCCTGCAAACTGCTTATCGTAAGCAATAGCAATAAGTGTATAAATAATTTCAGACGGGCTAATATCATAACTGATATTGTATTTATCCATTAGTTTGAAATTGCCTACTAATAATTCTTTACCGTTTATGGTAGCTTTTAATCCATGCCCTGCAATTTCTTCTACATCATTTAACGCAAGGTTGTGGTTTATTTCACCTGCATATTCATGTATGGCAGTTGCCACAGGATGGGTACTTTTGCTTTCCAAAGCATTTACCATTTGCAGTATTTCATCTTTATTAAATTGTGGTTTGATATTTACTTCCTGCACTTTGAAAACTCCTTTGGTCATAGTGCCTGTTTTATCCATCACTACATTTTTTATTCCTGCAATGATGTCTAAAAAGTTGCTTCCCTTAAATAAAATACCGTTTCGGCTTGCCGCACCAATGCCACCGAAATAACCTAACGGGATGGATATTACCAATGCACAGGGACATGAGATAACAAGAAATATCAATGCCCTGTACAACCAATCCCTGAACGCATAGTTTTCTGTAAATAACATTGGAACAAAACAAATGGCTACTGCAAGAAATACTACAGCAGGTGTGTAGATTTTTGCAAACCTACGGATGAACAGTTCTGTTTGTGCTTTTTGTGCTGTTGCGTTTTGTACAAGGTTTAAAATCTTACTTAGCTTACTATCGGTATATGCTGTTGTAACTTTTACCAATGAAACGGAATTAAGATTTATCATTCCTGCCAATACTGTTTCGCCTTTTGTCTTTGTGTCGGGCTTGCTTTCGCCTGTGAGTGCAGATGTATTGAATGAAGCTGTTTCTGAAATTAACTCGCCATCCAATGCCAGTTTTTCTCCGGGTCTTAACTGAATGATACTGTCAATGCTTACCTGCTCTGCTTTTACCGTTTTAGGCTGATTGTTTTCCATAAGGGTTACTTCATCGGGTCGCTGGTCAAGCAGTGCTTTTATGTTTCCCTTTGCCCTGCGTACTGCAAGGGTTTGAAACACTTCACCAACGGCATAAAACAACATTACTGCAACACCCTCGGGATATTCACTAATGGCAAATGCACCAACTGTTGCAATCACCATCAATGTAAATTCAGAGAAGATTTCTTTTTTGGTAAAGGCTTCCAGCATTTCTTTCATCACCGGCAAGCCAACGGGTGCATAGGCTGCTATGTACCATGCAAGCCTCATCCAGTCTTTGAAAAATTCAGGCTTAGGTAGCCAGTTATTATCAAATGCCAATGCGATAATGAGTAAAACAAAACTGATAATGGCTGGCATAAAAAGTTTTATTGTACTCTCGTTGCCTCCACTGTGGTCATGCCCATCATCATCGCTGTGTTCATGGTCATGGTCGTGTCCATCATCTTTATGATGCCCTTTTACCAATTCTTTTGCACCAGCTTTGGTGTAAATTTTTTCTTCCTGTGTGCAGCAAAGATGTTTGCCTTGTGCATCGTAGGTATGTTTGTGATTGGGGTCTTTATTTATCATTGTTGAGAATTTGATATTATAAAATAAAAAAGTGCAGGCATTTTTTTTGCCCACACTTTTGAATATTTGTTAAAGAATTTTGTTTTACACCATTGCAGCCAATGCCATCAAAGATGAAACCATGACAACGCATTTCCAGCAATTGAGCCTGTTCATTTTTAATATTATTTAAGATGTAAAAATACATACGCTTTAGTTTAATTTTTGTTAATGCTCATGCTCTCCGCTATTGGTCATTTTAGCCAAAATAAAAAATGCTCCTTTGGTAACAATTTTTGCAGTAGCTGGAATGTCTTTTAGCAAGGTTATTTCACTGTAGCCTACATCGCTTGTACCTTTGGCAACAGGAACCCTTTCAAAAGTTATTCCTTTTGCTTTGCCTTTATTTTCTTCATCGTGTTTTATTACAGTGTTCTTTGCAGTGTCGGCTGTATGCTCATCTTCGGCATGTGCATCTGTTACAACAAAAATGTAATCCTTGCCCTGGTAACTTACAATAGCATCAGTGGATACAGCAGGTACGGTTGATTTATTCAAACTTACCAATGCGGTTACATTCATGCCGTCAATCAAACCTGTTTTGTCGCCAATTACTTTTGCATGTACCGGAATGGTTTTGCTTCCTGTTTCAAATGCAGTACCGATAGAGAATATTTCTGCATCGTATTCTTTGCCTGCATTGTTGGTAATGGTAAAATGTATGGTTTGGTTAGGCTTTAGTTTTGGCAAATCTTTTTCATATACATACAAGTCTAAATGAAGCTGGCTGTTGTTTACAATTTCTGCAATGGGTGTACTTACATCTACATTACTGCCCAACTGTGCAGATACTTTGCTTACTGTACCGCTGATGGGGGCTTTTACTACAATGGCAGATGAAAAGCCCTGCGATGCACCTACTGCGGATAACTGCTTTTGCAATCCATTACGCTGGCTTTTGAGTGTTACCAGTTCTGTTTGTACCTGCTGCAATCTTTTCAACGGTGCTGCATTGCCTTCCACTAATTCCTTCTGCCGCTTTACTTCAATTTCAGACAATGCTATTTGTGCATTTACCTGTTGCAGTTGTTGCTGCATTTGTATCAGGTCGGGGTTTACAATAGTGGCTATTGCCTGCCCTTGTTTTACAAAAGTACCGGGCTGCACATTGAGGCTCTTTATTACCCCACTAAACAAAGGTGTAACAAATGCTTTGTTTTGATTAGGAACGGTGAGAATGCCGTTTGCTTTTATTGAATTGGTAAGCTCCTTTTGCTCTATTGTGCCTAATTCAATGCCAATTGTTTTTATTTGCTCTTCTGTAAGTGTTGCAGTATTTTCATTTGCATGGTCTTCGCCACCTTCTTCATGTGTTTCTTCTTTGGCGTTTTCAGAACCGGCTTTGCTGCCGCAGGAACTGATTACAGCAAGGCTTGTAATTGTTAGTAAGATTATAAATATTCTTTTCATTGCTGTTAATTTTAATTGTTGTTGTAATAGTTAAACTGAATTACAGATTGGTTATACTTATTCAGTACTTCCAGATAATTTTTCTTTGTATCAATTGCCTGTGAAAGAAACTGGCTTAGTTCTGCAAAACTTATTTCGCCTGCATTGTAACTAAGGGTAGCTGCTTTAATAATTTCATCAGCCTGTTTTAAACCGGTTGCTTCATAAAATTGCAGCATTGCCAAACTTTTTTCAATTTCTGTTAAGGCAGTTTGCCTTTGCGTATTTACCAGTTGTGTTTGATACGTTAATTGTTTTTGCTGTACTTCCATTTCGGCATTGGCTACTTTTATTTTGTTTTTGTAAGCACTGGTACCAAACAACGGAAATGCTGCGGTAACTGAAAACCCTGTGTATGGGTCTTTTGCACCGTACAGCCGTTGCGTAAAAAACCTCCCTGAAAACTCCGGCTTGTTCAGGTTCTTCTGCACTTTGATATTTGATGCAGCAATGTTGATGTTTTGCTGCTGCAATGCCAGTAATGGATGCAGGCTGTCGGTTATAGCAACTGCAAGGTTTAATTTTTCCAAAGGCTCTTTAACAGGCAATAGCCAATCATTTATGTTTAACAGCATCATCAACTGCTGTTGCTGCACCTGCATATCCTTTTTGTTCTGCTCCAGCATAGCCTGCAACTCTTTCATTCTTGCATCGGCTGCAATTTTATCCAAGCCTGCCGCTTCACCCGTTTTAAAACGTAATGCAGCAGCCTTGTACAATGAAGTATAGATGCTGTCTAATCGCTGAAACAATAATAGTTTGTCCTGCAAATACCAGAGTTCATAATAAATAGTACGAACATCTTTTTTTATCACTGCATTTAATGCAGGTGTGTTCAATTGATAATATTTTAACTGCTGATTGAAGTATTCTTTTCTTGCTTTGTATAAGCCGGGATAAGGAATACTTTGCGAAACACCAATCTTTAATATTCCTTTGTTATCGGATGGTCGCAGGTCTTCATTTTCTGCAAATACTCCTGTTTTTGGAATGTCATTGGCTGTTTTAACCGTGTAGCCAGCCCTGCTTATTTCAGATTGGTTAATGCCTAACTGCTGATTATTTTTTAATGCTGTATCAACGGCTGCATCAACAGTTATTCGTTGTTGTGCCTGTACTGAATTGCAAAGCAGCATCAAAACAATTACGGATGCAGCAGTGGTTAATTTCTTTTTTCCTCCGTTTCTTTTTGAAGAAAAAATAATGTACAAGCATGGCAATACCACCAATGTTAAAAAAGTAGCTGTTATCAATCCGCCTATAACAACAGTAGCTAAAGGCTTTTGTACTTCTGCACCTGCTCCTGTACTCATTGCCATTGGCAAAAACCCTAATGAAGCCACCAATGCAGTCATCAATACAGGTCTTAGCCTCATCTTTGTTCCTTTTAGCACTCTATCTACCACATCAGTTACACCGCCTTTTTGCAGTTGATTAAAAGTGCTTATCAACACAATGCCGTTTAATACCGCTACGCCAAACAAGGCAATAAAACCAACACCTGCCGATATACTGAATGGCATACCACGAAGCAGTAATGCAAACACTCCGCCAATGGCACTCATGGGAATTGCAGTGTAAATAAGTGTTGCCTGTTTTACTGAATTGAAAGTGAAATAGAGCAACCCGAAAATCAATAACAATGCAATGGGTACTGCAATCCTTAGCCTGGCAGATGCTTCCTGCAAGTTTTCAAATGTGCCGCCATAAGTAAGGTAATAACCAGTTGGCAGTTTATTTTGCGGCTGGGCTAACTTTTCCTGAATTTCTTTTACTACACTTTCTACATCTCTGCCTTTTACATTAAAGCCAATAACAATTCTGCGTTTACCATCTTCACGGCTTATCTGTGCAGGACCTTCTTTGATAGAAACTGTTGCCACCTGCGATAAAGGAATTTGATTGCCAGCTTCTGTAGCAATATAAAGATTGCCTACATCTTCAATGGATGTTCGGCTTGCACTATCAAGCCGAACTACCAAATCAAATTTTCTTTCATTCTCAAAAACAACACTGGCGGCTTCGCCTGCAAAAGCGGTGCTGATGGTTTTGTTTACATCTTCAATATTGAGTTTATAGTTTGCCATCCTTGCCCTGTCGTACTCAATAGTTATTTGCGGCAAACCTGTGGTACGTTCAACCTGCGGTGCAGTGGCTCCTTTTACTGATTGTACCACTTTAGAAATCTTTGGTGCTATGGCAGCCAATGTATCTATGTTCTCTCCAAATATTTTTATTGCTACATCCTGCCTTACACCTGTCATTAATTCATTAAACCGCATTTGAATGGGCTGTGTGGCTTCAAAGAAAACACCGGGTATCACTTCCAGTTTTTCTATCATCATTGCAGCCAGTTCATTATAATCTTTTGTGGTCGTCCATTCTTTCATGGGCTTTAATGTGATAATCAAATCCGTTGCTTCGGGTGGCATTGGGTCTGTTGGTATTTCGGCACTGCCTGTTTTACCAACTACTGTTATTACTTCAGGAAATGATTTGATAATTCTTTCTGCCTGCATAGAAGTTTCTATGCTTTGGGATAAAGAAGTGCCTTGCGGCAGTATGCAGTGAAAAGCATAATCACCTTCCTGCAACTGTGGCAAAAACTCTCCGCCCATTCTTGAAAAAATTACAATGGCAATTATCAGCAATGCTGTTGCACCTGCAACTACTGCATACTTTGCCCGTATTGCCCAATTGATAAGAGGATTGTACATGCGTTGGAAAAAATCCATCATCCTGTCGGCAAATGTTTTTTTATGTACAGCTTTTTTGGAGAGAAATACTGCACTCATCATTGGGATATAGGTAAGTGATAGTATCAACGCCCCAACAATAGCAAAACTTACTGTTTGAGCCATCGGGCTAAACATTTTACCCTCAATGCCACTTAGTGAAAGAATAGGTAAGTAAACAATCAGGATAATGATTTGCCCGAATGCTGCTGAACTCATCATCTTACCGGCACTTTCTTCTACTGCATCATCCATTTGTTTTTTGGTGAGTGCTGTTGTGAATTTTTTAGCTGCCAATAAATGCAGTGTTGCTTCAACAATGATTACTGCACCATCTACTATCAGCCCAAAATCAATTGCACCCAAACTCATCAGGTTTGCACTTACACCAAACAAACGCATCATGCCTAATGCAAAGAGCATGGATAGGGGAATGGCAGATGCTACGATTAAACCCGCCCTGATGTTGCCTAAGAAAAGTATCAGTACAAATATTACAATCAATGCACCTTCTATGAGGTTTGTTTCAACTGTGCCGATGGCACGGTTTACCAATCCTGTGCGGTCAACAAATGCTTCAATTTCTACATCGTTGGGCAATGACTTTTTAATGGTTTCCATTTTTGCTTTTACCCTTGCCACTACTTCCGCACTGTTGCCGCCTTTCAGCATCATTACAATGCCGCCTACGGCTTCCTTTTCTCCATTATAGGTTAATGCACCGTACCTTACTGCATAGCCCAATTTTACTTCTGCCACATCTTTAATTAAAACAGGAATACCGATGTTGCTCGTTTTTACAGAAATGTTTTTAATATCTTCCAATGATGTTACCAAACCAATACCCCTGATGAAATAGGCGTTTGGTTTTTTATCAATGTATGCACCACCTGTGTTCTGATTATTTTTTTGTAATGCAGTGAATATATCCGGGATGGTAACATTCATAGCTTTTAACCTGTCGGGGTTTACGGCTACTTCGTATTGCTTTAACTCACCGCCAAAGCTGTTTACTTCTGCAATGCCGGGTGTGCCGTACAATTGCCTTGCAACAATCCAGTCCTGCATGGTGCGTAAGTCCATCGCACTGTATTTATTCTCCACACCTTTTTTGGGGCGAATGATGTACTGGTATATTTCACCTAATCCTGTGCTTACAGGTGCCAGTTCAGGCTTGCCCATACCGGCAGGGATTTTTTCTTCTGCTTCTTTTAATTTTTCATTGATAAGCTGCCTTGCAAAGTAGATGTCAATATCATCGTGAAAAACAACGGTGATTACTGACAAACCAAATCTTGAAATGGAACGCATTTCTTCAAGGTCGGGCAGGTTGGCAAGGCTCTGTTCAATGGGATAGGTAACAAACTGCTCCACTTCCTGCGAAGCAAGTGTGGGTGAAAGGGTAATAATCTGCACCTGGTTATTGGTAATATCCGGTACAGCATCAATTGGTAATTTGGTGGCACTCCATACCCCCCAAATAATGAGGGCTATTGTGCCAACTGCAATCACCAGTTTATTTTTTATACTGAAATGAATGATTTTATTAAGCATATTTTATTTGCTATTTGGTTAAATGCCCGTACCAATGAATGAGGCGGCTGATAATAGCTGCTATCAGTACAGCACTGCATAAAACGATAAATATTGTTTCCAAAACCTTTGACGCTGTGAGCTTCGCAGGTTTCTTTTTTGTTGATTTTTTGTTCAATGGAAATAATTTGAAGGATGCAAATACTTCAAAACCTAAACCGCAAATGGTTTAGCATACGAACAATGTAAAAGGAAGATTAAGACAACTTGGGCGGTTGCCAGATAGCAAAGGCAATTTCATTTACATCTTCGGGTAAATATGCAGCATTTGTCTTGTCTAAGTAAGGTACAATATGTGTAATTGAAGCAATGAAATGATTGATTGAAAAACATGCGCAGCATGTGCAATGACAAAAAGGAGTGCATTCGTCCTGCTGTGGGTTTTCGTTGTGCTGACTGGCTTTAGCAATTCCCGTTTTTAATTTTCCATCATTTGCAGACACACCTTTATCAGCACAAGGCATAATGCTAAGTGCTAAAACAAGTAAAGCCATTATGAAAGCATAAATCTTCACAGGTTGCAAAAATAAGTCATCCGGTTTAGAATGGCAAACCTAAAAATGTCACCTAATTGCATGTTAAGAAAAAGCACTTATCAAGGGCCTCACATGAGCCAGTGAAAGAATGGCTAATTCCTGCATTCTTACTTTCCCTGTTCTGGTTGTTTTATCAACATAAAGAATTTTGCTATCGTCAAAGATTACGCATATAGCTTGGTGATCTACTTCACAAATTTGAGTGTATGATAATGGTGGTGAGCAAATTGCTTTCGCCAAAATGGTGTATAGGTTCTGTGTGTTGACCTTTATATTTTTTAAATAAAAAGTTCCATACTAACTCCAGCATTATCCTTACAAAAGGCCAAAGATTGTCCTTACCAAAATGAGGAATGTTATCATTTTCAAAATGTGGCGCAATCTAAGCAACTATTTCATAGTATTCTATTATTACAGGTAGATTTTGATGGCTTAATAATGTCCAGTCCATCCGACTGAATTGGTAAACCTGCTCTATGAAATCATTTATCGCTCTGCCTCTTTGAGTTGATTTTTCTCTGTACAATCAATTTTTAATTTGATTTGGAAATGCCATCCTTCAGTGTTTCTTATTACTGCCGGAGCTTGGTATTTATAACCAAAAAAGTTTTTTAATGTCCTGCTTTGGAACTAATACATAATCCCTTTTAACTGTAAAAGGTCTTGCCCATAGTAGTACCGTTGTTTATAATAAACTGTTTTTACAACGATATTACCATCAGCTGTTTTTATAAATAAAGCCTCATCTTTGTATTGTGTTCTTTTTTTTATGGGCATTGCACCACTTGGTGCTGCATTAGCTTCAGGTATATAAAAGTGTCGTATGCCCTTACGGATATACGCACTTCCTAACATCCATGACGAGCAAGCTTTTACTTTTTGCAAAAATTCATCTGTGGACATGTTTTGGGGCGATAGCCTTGCGTTTATTTCATGGGCCTTCATACAATGAGTTATTTTTCTCCTGGAAATATCTAATGCAACGATACTTTGCTTTTCCATGAACATTATTAATTCGTGAAGTTTGTTTGCCCCTACTTGTGCAATCGCTATTTCAACTTCTCTGCAAGTTGCAGTGTCATGTATTTTAAATTCTTCCTGGTAAAGTAGCGGACCTGCATCAAACTTTTGAGAAAGCAAATGAAAACTAAAGCCAGTATGTGGCATCTTCCTTAGCATGGCTGTGAATACCGGGCACCCACCTCTTAATTCTGGTAATAATGATGGGTGAAAATTAATAAAGCGATGTGGCTTATGCTGGTATACTGATTCAGGGATTTTTCCAAATGAGGCAATGATAGTATAATCTGCATTAAACTCATTTATTTTGTTGACATTGCTGTTATATATTTCAGATGCATCAAACATTGGTAAATCATATTGCCTTGCTAATTCCGCCACGGTAATATCAGCGTATGTTGGTGGTGAATTTTTCAAAAGTTTTCTATTGATTATATTCCCAAGAAATATTTTTTCTTTAAACTCTGGTAAAAATCTATTTTTCTTTATCAGAGTTCTGGCTTTCTTAAGTTTCTTTTTTACACCAACCTTTCTATTTATCAAATTAGTTGAGACACCTACAATTTCTATTTTATCCGAATGATTTTCCAGGATTGTTTTCAAAAACTGGCCGCCAAAATAGTCGTGCCCTAAAAACAATATTCTTATTTTTTCAGTAGTTGATTGGTTATTCATTGTTTGCTATTTAACCGGCTGTAAAATAAATGATGTTATAACGTTGTTTAAAAAAGATAATTGAGTTCGTTAATAAAAAAACTCAATTCGGATTATTCAATATTTGCTTTATTCTTTGTGCTGTTTCCCTTGAAAAAAGCATAGAGCCAGTTTCATTTAAATGCCGAAAATCAGCAAAGTACTCCATACGTGAAATGTATTCAGTGCCTTCAGAAGCATCAAAGAATGGCACTTTATTTTCAAATGCAATTTGTTTGGCTGTTACAATTGACTGGTCAATACCTGTTGATTCTACCATGTAAGGAGGACAGGCTATAAACAATTTTACTCCCACTCGTTTACAGTCAGCAATAAGGGCCCTATAAATGTTTATTTTAACACTATCTAATTGAGCATACTCATCATAATTGACTTTCAGAAGCGGTTTAGTAATAGTTTTAGCTAATGGAACATAGCCTCTAAAACTTTGCCCACTTTTATTGGATAAATGCCCCCTTACTATTGATAAAAGCATAGAATTATATGGATATATAGAAGAGAGCATTTTTATTTTTTCGAATGGCCCCCTTAAATTTAGAATTGGTCTTAATTCTGGGTGAGTTTTATAGAATGGAAGCAGGTCAGATAGTTTGTCGTAGTCGCTCTTATCAACTGTAAAGTCTCTTCTATCAACGCTGAGCAGCACAAGTTGTGGCCTATGTCTTTTCAACACCGCTTTAAGTATTGCATAGTGATAAAAAATGGATTGTCCCAAACGTCCAGCATTAAATGTAGTGGTATTCAATTCATCTTTAAAAATGCAAGGGTCGAAAATATTCACTGCTCTTGAAGAACCTATAATAAGCGTTTGAGGAGATGCTTTTTCAATTACGAACTTTGTGTTGTAGTCATCACCATAACTTTGATTGTTATAATATCGTTTTAGTAATGACCCTATACATATATCGGTAATAGTGATGGTGCCGATAAATACAAATCCTTTCAGAAGAAATAACTTAAGTGTTTTCTTGTTTCTCATTTGTTAGCCGTTAAAAACCGAAGCAGATAGTGTGACAACTTCGGGTAAGCCGTTTAGTATGTTCTTGTTATTGTTTTACTTCTCAATAAGTAAAGGTTAAGCCAGCGCCAAGTCCCATATCACTGTCGTAATGTGTAGACAGTGAAATATATTTTGTGGCTATGTAGCGAAAGCCTGCCATATACTCCTTGTCAGTATTCAGCATAATATTAAACCGCAGTCGCCTTGTAACAGGCACATCTTCACGGCCTAATTGAAAGCGAAATTTACCATTGCCATCTACTCTTGCATCTGCTACAAACAACATTGGCAATGTATAAGCAATACCAGCCACTACTGTCTTCCTGTTTTCTTTATTACTTGTTTGGCCAAACCAGTTTTTTTCTTCACTTCCAAATATATTCTTTGGGCCACCCTCTTTTTTATAATGATAATCGAAACCTACATAAGGAAACCACCATTGCATTCGACCAAGATAACGGCCAATCATTGTTTCGCTCTCATACCCATGCATATCATGAAAGCCCAAATGCCATAGTGTGGTGGCTTTCCATCGGGTTTGTGATAGCATCATTTCTCCGTCACTTCCATTGCTTTCCAGGCCAATTCTTCCCATGAGATGATATCCGTTATCATCTGAGTTCAACCCACGTTTAGCAACTTTTTCACTGGTGATATCGGTCTTAAATTCATCAGGCAATTTGTTTTCGTAGCTAAATACCCTGCCCATTCCACTCATCATGTGATAGAGGATATGACAATGGAAAAACCAATCTCCGCCGGGTTCAGTTGCTGCAAACTCAATGGTATCCCTTTCCATTGGCATGATATCTATGATATTCTTCATTGGAGAATACTCACCTTGTCCATTAAGTAACCTGAAATCATGTCCGTGGAGATGCATAGGATGACGCATCATACTATTATTGAACAGAATGATTCTAACGTTTTCGCCCTTCTTAATAAGAATTTTGTCAGCTTCAGACACCACTTTATTATCCAAGCTCCATACATACCTGTTCATATTACCTGTGAGATCAAACTTTAGAACCTTCACCGGTGCATCTTTTGGTAATGTTGTTTTTTCAGGTGCTTTAAGCATTGTATAATTAAGAGAAACAATGTCTGGTAAATCAGAACTCATATCCATAGCACTCATACTGTCGTTACCCTGCATTTGCTTGCCATGCATATCCTCTGTTGTTGTTTGCTTATTTGATGATTTCTTTGATGGTTCATCGCCTGTTATCTCCGGATACATCACCGTATTCATATCCATTACCTGACTTTCCATTTTCATTCCTTCCATTTCAATCATATTGCCTTTCATGTCCATCATGTCATTCATCATCTTCATTCCGGCAAAGTATTTTGGCCTTTTTAACTTTGTAGCCGCTACTTTTTCACCTTGTCCCAGCCAGAGAGACGCATGCTTAGTTCTGTCTTCCGGCGTTACTAAGAATTCATAGCTTTTATTTTCAGGAATGGTGACTACTACATCATATGTTTCCGACACTGCAATAATTAAACGGTCAACTTCTACCGGTTCAACATCATTGCCATCGGTTGCAACAACTGTGATTTTTCCACCTGCGTATGACAGCCAGAAATAATCTGAAGCGCCTCCGTTTGCTATTCGTAAGCGAACTTTGTCGCCTGCCTTAAATTGAGGTTGTTCATATTGATTTTTTCCATTTAAAAGAAAATTATCGTAATATACATCGGTCAGGTCCATGGCATTCATCCGCTTCCATTCATTAACCACTTTTGTTTTAAAGTGTCCGCTTTTTATAGCCTCGCTATAACTTTGAGTGGCTCCTTTTTGCACAGCGAACCAATCCGTTGCTGCTCTCAAGCTCCTATGTACTTCTTCTGGTTTCATGTCAATCCATTCACTGATTATAACCGGCAATGTTGGTATATCCCATTCTGTTCTTTTTTTCATAATAAAAGAACCGTACATTCCAATCTGTTCCTGCAATTTGCTGTGGCTGTGATACCAGTGGGTGCCATGTTGAACAATAGGAAATTTGTACAGGTAAGTACTATGGGGTTTTATCGGCATTTGGGTTAGGAATGGCACACCGTCCATTTTGTTGGGTAGAAATAAGCCATGCCAATGCAATGATGTTTCTTCATTTAATTGATTGTGAACGTAGATTTCGGCTGTGTCACCTTCGGTAAATGTCAATGTCGGCATCGGTATCTGGCCATTAACTGCAATGGCCCTTTTCGGTTTTTTTCCGAAAGTGACAATAGTATCAGTGATATAAAGGTCATATCTAACTGTTCGGGGCGGTTCATTAGTTGCAATAGTCTTTATAGTACCAAGGTTTGCTTTCGCTTGCTTATATTTTGCTTGCTGCTCGTCTCTGCTCTCTTCCTGGCTGTCCATTTGCATTCCATCCATATTTTTGGTTACTTGTGCAGATCTGTCTTTTTGGGTATCGGTTTGTTTTGGCTCGCTATGGTTATGATGATTTTCAACAGCCTTTTCTTTTATAAGTTTCATGCCGCATTTCGGGCAATTTCCAGGCTTATCAGCTTGAATTTCCGGATGCATAGGACAAGTGTAGAATGCTTTTTGCAAAGTATCTGCTACCGGGGAAGCATTGTCTCCGTCTGCAGCTTTTTTTACCTGTGGAATTTTGGGCTTTTCTTTTATAAGTTTCATTCCGCACTTTGGGCAATTGCCGGGTTTGGCGGAATGTATTTCAGGATGCATAGGGCATGTATATGTCACTGCTACCTGTGTCGAACTATTCTTCATATTTTTCATTTCCTGTCCCAAGCTCACCGAGCAGACTACCAGGGAAATCGCCATTAATAATAGTTTCATATCGAAATAGATTATGTATTTGTTATAATTACTGAGCTAATACAAGCTTCTTTTTTCTGAAATTTTTAGAGCTTACGAAATAGAGTGCGAAACCACTAATGACTGTAATCAATCCAACTAAAGAAAATATTCTTAACAAAATGTTTCCGAAATCATCCCTGCCATTGTAATCCATTGTATGCATCATCCACAGAAAATCAAACATTCGCCATTTGTTATTTCTAAATTTTTGGACTGTTCCCAGTTCGCTTGTAACATACACAGTTGTGTTAGCTGAGTTGTCAAACGTAACGGCATAAGCTGGCAGAGGACTTTCTCTGTATTCATGATGACCGTTGGTATTAGTGACGTATTCGACGCTTTTTACTTTTGGTGTACCATTAAACCTAAGCTTAGCAACTGCAATTGCTTCTTCCTTTGAGAGAGGGCT
Source organism: Chitinophagaceae bacterium (assembly GCA_044225015.1). Lineage (GTDB taxonomy): Bacteria > Bacteroidota > Bacteroidia > Chitinophagales > Chitinophagaceae > Pollutibacter. The sequence goes on from JBGAJG010000005.1 coordinate 364,588, forward strand.
GCGAAGCCGGCCGGTTTCCGCATCTGCAAGATGGTTGATTGATTGCATTTCATGTTTATGATTTTCTGCCTTATGTTTTTTTGCTACGCATCTAACCTGGTAAAAAGGTTTGCCTAAAATTTCAATTAATTGTATGGTAACAACTGAGTCAAAGTTGTGAACCTTTTTTATACTGTCAAGAACTGCTGAAGGAGAAACCAATGAGATGTTTGAAGACAGAAGTGGGGGTGACTTTTTTTCAAAGTCACCATGCACTTCGTCTAAGTTGCTCCAACTAAAATAGAGTCCTCCTAATGTCCAGAGCAGGAATTGAACGCCCAGAAAAACGCCCAAAAAGCGATGCGTTTTTCTGATGTAGAAGTGCTTGCTTTTCATTGTGGAGTTTTACTTTTCGAGTTCTTTTAGTTTATTTTTCATTTGCTGTATTTCTTGTTGCTGGCTCGTAATTATTTTGTTTGCCAACTCTTTAATTTCTGGATCTATAAGGGATGCCTTTTCAACCATTAGTACAGCCGCAGCATGGTGGGGAATCATTGATTTTAGAAACTGTTTGTCTTTTACGGCCGCTTGCTGGTGAATACAAAGGAAAAATACCACCAGACCCAGAATTCCTGATATTAACAAGAAAGCGTTAAATCTCTTTTTCATATACATGCCTCCCATAACCAGCAGTTCAATGATAAGCATGGGCATGGTCATTAAGGCCGCCATGTAGAATTGATTGATGTTCGGAACTACATTTTCTAACTTATCAACCATTGCATACATAAGAATATACATTGCGACAAAAGAAAGCACTAACATAATTGCCAGTTTCTTGTACATTCCAACGCCCATTTCTTTATGGGACTGATGTTCGTGATGTTTCATTTCCATTTTGAATATTTTAATTAAACAATGATTATTTATTAACCTTTAACCTGGTTGCATTAATAGCCACGACAATTGTGGAAACCGTCATTAAAACGGCTCCAACTGCAGGGCTTAAAAGAATGCCCTGGCGATACAAAACACCTGCGGCCAATGGCAATGCCACTATATTGTATCCAGTGGCCCATACAAGATTTTGTATCATCTTTCGGTAGGTAGCTTTACCAAACAGAATAAGGTTGGCAATATCCTTTGGGTTGCTGTTTACTAAAACGATACCAGCGGTTTCTGCTGCTATATCACTGCCACTACCTACTGCAATGCCGACGTTTGCCTGGGCCAAGGCCGGCGCATCATTTACACCGTCTCCCGTCATAGCAACAAACTCTCCTTTGCTTTGAAGTGATTTGATGTGCTCCAATTTTTGGTGGGGCAGCACTTCGGCAATAAAGCTTTCCATATGGAGGCTTTGGCTTACGGACTGTGCCACTTTTTTGTTATCGCCTGTAAGAAGGATTGACTTGATTTTGTTGTCTGCCAGTATTTGGATTGCCTCCGCAGATTCAGGACGGATTTTGTCAGACAAAGCTATATACCCCGCCAGTTCATTATTTACTATCAGGAATACGACCGTCTCAACATCTGATGAAACAAAATTGTCTGGTATTGGAATTTGTTTTTCTTTGAGATAACCGGGGCTAACTACCATGATTTTTTTAGCTTCGATGATAGCTTCCACACCCTTGCCGGTAATTGCATTAAATCCTTCAGCGCCTGGTAATCGGATAGATAGTTCTTTTGCCTTTTGGAGAATACCCGTGGCAATAGGATGTTCTGAATTTTGCTCAAGTGCAGCAGCGAGGCCTATTATTTCATTCTCTGAATACTTCCCATTGATGGATACGACTTTTGAAACTTCAAATTTGCCTACGGTAAGCGTTCCTGTTTTATCAAAAACAATTGTTGAAATTTTCCTGGAATCTTCAAATGCAGTTCGGTTTTTTATGAGTAGCCCATTTTTAGCTGACAAGGCAGTTGATTTAGCAACCACTAATGGGACAGCCAGGCCTAATGCATGAGGACAGCAAATGACAATAACGGTCACCATCCGTTCCATTGCAAAGGCAAGCGACTGACCGGTAAGATACCAATATAGAAAAGTGGCAACACCCGCCACCAATGCGATTATAGTAAGCCATCTTGCTGCCCGGTCGGCCAGTAACTGTGTTTTAGATTTTGATTTTTGAGCATCATCCACCAGTTTGATCACCTGTGATAAATACGAATCTTTTGCTGAATGTGATACAGTTACTTTAATTGAGCCGTTGCTGTTGATAGCACCTGCAATTACTTTGTCACCTTTCGTTTTTAGTATGGGTTTAGATTCTCCAGTAAGCATGGATTCATTAAGGTATGTTTCCCCTTCAAGAATGATTCCATCGGCGGCCACTTTTTCGCCGGGTTTTATAAGAATAACATCTTTTGCCTTCAATGTGTCTGTTTTAACATCATACACCATCTGCTCCATTACCATGTGGGCATCGGCAGGCATAAGTTGCACCAGTAATTCTAATTCTTTAGATGCGCCTGCCACTGATTTCATTTCAATCCAATGGCCTAACAGCATTATGAGAATAAGTGTAGCCAGTTCCCAGAAAAAGTCCATTCCCTGCAATCCAAATACAATGGCTACACTGTAGATGTACGCAACCGTTATTGCAAATCCAATGAGGAACATCATTCCGGGGTTTCTTCCTTTTGTTTCAGCAACCATTCCATTAAGAAACGGCCATCCACCATAGAAGAAAACAACAGTTGACAACGCCAGCAAAATATATTGTGAACCGGCAAACTCCCAATGAACACCCATAAAATGCTGTATCATGGTTGATAACAAAATAATCGGAATGGTTAGCGCAAGGACTACGTAGAAACGCTTTTTAAAGTCGCCAATCATTTGGTTATGGTCATGTCCCTCATGCCCCATCGCAGGGTTCGAGGAATGGTGATGATGCATATCATCACTCTTTTTAGTTGCATTGGCTAAGACCAATGTCATTCCACAAATAGGGCAATTCCCAGGCTTATCCTGCTTCACTTGTGGATGCATGGGACAGGTGTACTGATTTTTGCTTTGTGAATAATTCATAAACATTTTTTTGCAGCAATCCTTTTTCCTGAGAAAGATTGCTCAATTATTGAAACCAATATTTGCTTTAGCCGCTTCATTCCTCTTGATTATTTATTTTCCAAACTGTCGGCTTGAGCAGTAAACCAATCAATCAGTAGTTTTTTGTCAGCACTTGACAGCCTTGCTTCAGTGTGCATTAATTTGTAGGAAGACAGCGGCATTTCATCATCCTTTAATTGTCCTGCTATTTCCTTTAGTTTACTCACCTTTTTTCTTTCTGATAGCTCAGTGAAGCTGCTAAAATTCAATTTTGCCTTGCCATTTTTTATGTGCCTTGCCATTATCCAACCAATCGGTTGAACATTGGCATACCAGGGATATTCTGTATTGTTACTATGGCAGTCATAGCAGCTATGATGTAACAAGTAATTAACCTGTGAAGGCATTTTAAATGCATTTCCTATATCTGCAGCTGATTCCTTGTTGTTCTCGTTCTTTATCGGTTGCACAAACTGAATTGCGACGATTACAAAAGTTATTAACCCTGCTATTTTTAATCTTTTTCTCACTCTTATTTTATTGTTTCTTTTACCGTGCCGCAGTCAGGCATTTTACCGCCCAGGTAAGGATTTCTGATTTCCTGCACTTCGCTTATCCAGATTGCACCCTTGCCTTCATTAGCCATCGGGCAAAAATCTTTGTACAAGGTTTGGCCCCCATTTCCGAAGTTTTTTACAAGGTCATCTACATCTTTGCTTAACATGATAAAGTGTTCCCGCTGGTGCTCAATTTTTGCTGCGTTGGAGCTAATGTGTTCAGCATGTTCTTTCATATCGTCAGCAATATCCATATAGCTTTTCATTTGTGCATCGGGAATGCTTTTCATATCAACTGACGATAAGGCAGCAGACAAGTTTGTTCCTGCTGTTGCGGCGTCTTTACCATTGTCTTTAGTTAAAGCATTTTTCAATTGGAGGTAACTTGCTACTATTTGCTTCGTTGAAAATGCAGTTATAGAAGCGGTCGCAGTTGTTGTATCAGTTTGTGAATGCTCATGTGTTGCAGATGAACTATCTGTGTGCTCATGTTCAGTTGCTGGAGTTTCTTCAGCTTTGGTAGAATCGCTATTGCATGCGGTCAACCCCGTAGTGATAATTGCAAGGGCAATAATTGTATTTTTCATTTTACGATGTTTATGTGTTAAAAAAGATAGAATCGTGTTGCAATGTTTAATCCGTATCGCTGTTCATATTTTTTATGATGCAAATGCGGATAGCCTCAACCGTTTCTCTTTAAAAGAAACAGAAGAGGCAGCTCAATTATTAAGTTATAATGTTTCCTTTACGCTGCCGCAGGAAAGCATGGCGTTGCCATAATAAGGGTTTTTTATAGCCTTATCATTACTAAGCCAGGATGCTTTTTTCATCGGGCAGTACTGAATGTAGATGGGTTCCGGTGAAAGCTTTTTAGTTTTCGCCAGTTCAACTATGTTGTTTGAAAGTGAGGCAAATTGTTCTCTTTGCTTTTTGATATCTGCTGATTGAAATATTGCAGTAGCATCCTTTAAAAGTACCACTTTTGCATCATCGTTAAGCCACTCTTTCTCCCCAGCATTGATGGCTTTTATCAATTCGCCAGCACTTGCTGCAGCAGCTGTGGGATTGCTTTTTACTAAATTATCTTTTAGTTGATAATAGGAGTTTAATAATTGATTTGATGCTAAGGATATATTATCCTGCGCAAGACTCTTTTGTGCAAATACTGTTGCTGTGATTACAGCCAATAAAAATAAACGTTTCATTTTTCTTGATTAATGTATAAATAATTTGGTTTAGGCACGGCAAAGCCAATGCATACTATTTATACAATAAATCAAATCTGGAAACTCTGGATTGCTATACGAATGTCTTGTATAGGAGGATGATGGCCCCTAACAAAGTATTTGCTAGGTTCAGTTATTTGCGACTCGTAGAATATATTATAATGGTAATAAGCTGCAATAAAGTCAGTAAAAAAAATAGGATGACTTACAGTTTCTGTATGGACAATAGCCTTATCCGCCTGAGCGATTTTTACAACACCGTCACTGCAGCAACCGCCTTCTTTTTCATCATGCGATTTCTTTTCATGGTGGTGTTTTGAATGACTATGAGTTGCTTTATGCTCATGCTTTTTCCCATCTGCATGCACATGAATTTTGTATTTATGTTGGGCATGAGTCTCAACAGTATTAAAGCCCATATCAATGCCAATTCCGCAAGCGAAACCAACAACCATATTAAAAGCAAACACAACCAACAGGAAGGTCGCTTTTATTTGTATGGTCTTTATATTAAACATTGATATTCAAACTTACGATTTTTTTTAAATCTGTTCGACAAAATTAGGTTGCTTTGGGTATTTAGTATTATAAAATTTCGTTTAATTGTTATACTTAATTGCTGTTTCATCTTTTGTTAGCCTTAAGCCAATCGGCCAATTCACCGATTTCTTTTGTTTGAGAAGTTACTGTATTAGTAGCCATAGTTTTGAGCATTGGGCTATTTCCATGGTGCAAATAGGCCGATGCATTATCAATAGCACCCTGGTGGTGAACTATCATTAGGGTAGCGAAATCATTATCAATATCTCCTGTTATTATTTGTATATCAGCGTCTTTGCCAGATTTCATCATGTTGTTCATTTGTTCCATAGAAAAGGCAGGGTCGTTGTTATCTACTGTCAAGCCAATAAGTTCGTTCTTTAACTGCTCAATTTCTGATTGTTGTTCTGTAATTATTTTTTGCGCTATGTGTTTCAGGCTGTCATTATTTCCAGATTGAAGTTCAAGGTTAGCCATGCCAATAGCACCTTCATGGTGTATAATCATCATTGTGGCGAAATCAATTTCCGGGTCATTTGTTTTTTGAACGGAATCCATTCTTGACATCATAGCATGCATTGAATCCATCATTCTATTCTCATCATGGTTCTGTAGTTGAACACCCTTATCATCTTTACTGCAAGAGCAAACTGCCAATAAAACTGAAATACCTAAAAAAAATAATATTGATTTCATTTTAATGACTTTAATTCGTTAACAGAGAAGACATGTAACGAGTCTTAAAAGCATGCCAAAAGGATTTATGCCTGAATAGTTGGAAATTCAAAGGGATGATGGGCAATAGTGGTTAGAAAAATACCCTTAACGGGCGGCTTTGGCAATTTTTTCCATAATATGATGACTATCTCCAAACTTGCACAACGCATCACAATGGCTGCGTAATTCAGAAAACAGGATGTATTTAATAACTACATTGTTTTGTTTAATTGCAGGACGGGAAAGTTGAAGGCAAACATCTTTTTCTCTCTTATCAGGCACAATAAGATAAAATACTTCATCGCCATCAGCTATGGTATAACTGAGGTCGGTCAATCTTAAAATTCCTGAATAGATGCTGGTGCTTTTTTCCACTTCAAAAGCAGCAATTACGTTATTGGTTCCTTTTTGAAACCAAAGGACATCTATCAGCTTTACTGTATTTAAGGTGTCTTTTTCTAATTGAATATCGGGGAATTGTTGCAGGCTCATGAATGAAAAGCTGTTACCACAGTGTGATTTTGACCTGTCGTTAGAAGCAGCAATCACATCATAGCCCAATGCAATACCTATCTTCAATAAATGATATTGCATCTCCGTATGCAGATTTTCTTCTTCCTTTTCCTGTTGAACACTTTCCTGACGTTTCTCTATTAATTTTTCAAGCTTTTTTCTTTCTGCTTCTGACAAATACACATCTGAACCTAATATCAATTTTTGTGTTCCGATTTCAAAAAGCAAACCCGCTATTGCTCCTAAATCGGAAGATAGTTGTGAGCGCTGTTGGCTGTTTGTATCAACTAAAACCTCTCTCAGTTTTAAATACTCACTCCAGCTTCCCAACTTTTTCTTATCCTTAAATAGAAAATTGAATCCATTGATAATAGCGGTGTTAAATGGGGGAATGATGGTAGGATGAAGAAAATACAAAATGCTTGCGACTGCAGGCCCAAGCCCTTTTATTTTTAAACTATCCAGTCTGATAATTTCTTTAATAATTTGTTCTTCTGACTTTGCATTCAAACAATTTTCTAAAAACTGTCCGAAAGCCTGCTTGTTGTTTTCGTTCTCATATATATCAGGTATCCTGAGTTTAGGCTTCCAGTAAAATGGATGGGATGCTCCTTCAAATACCTGTTTTTGTTCTATTATGCAGGTAAGTACAAACTCAAGCGAAGAACCTTTGAAATCATTTGTAAATCTTTTCGATTTTATGTCATCTATTACCTGCATAACGCCACGCCGGATAGAGCGAAACGCTTTCAACCTTTCCTCGTTGTCTATAAACCAAGTATTATAAACCGATTGCTGGTCGTCTTTATATTGCTGAATGATTTGGGATAGGTTTGGGTTCATTGAATCTTAATTTGAGCGATATATGACTTATAATAACGTTTATCACCAATAATTACAGCCCACCTTTTTGTCGACATGGATGGCCAACATTATTAAATGCTGGTATTTTTTCTTTTTCAATTACAACTTTGCGTTTGCTGTCGAGCAGCATGTTTTTTAAACACCAGTTACAATACCAATTTGCGAATAGAAAGGAAATTATTTTGCCAAACCAGGTATTAGCTCTTCTATAGGTAATTAATAATGTTGCTTCTGACATATTACCTTTTCTAACAACGATTAGATGCATCCTGTACCATGAATAAGTAATCATCCTTGCAATGCCAGCAGTCTCCCAAATTTTTTCTACACCTTCTAACCATTTCGTTACTTCAACCGTAAAATCTATTTTAATTCCCATCATTTGGCCTGTCCAACGGTATTTAGAACGGAGGCCTTTATGCTGAGTTGAAATAAATTCTAGGTTAAGTTTACTTCCCATCATCATTCCAGATGATTCGGTCATGTGCATCCAAGTAACACTCAGGTCATCAAGGCACTTAAAAACTTTATCAGCAGGTGCTTTATAGATTTCAGTTCTTTTAATTGATTTCATAAAACAGTGTTTACATATTTTTCATATCATGGCCTGACATTGGATTAGCCCCCTTCTTAAAAATGAACTCACTTTGCAAAAGATAAACACCACTGGTTACAACTATATCACCTTCTTTCAACCCCGATCTAATTGCTATCCGGTCATCACTTTCAAGCCCGGTCTCTACCATTATATTCTTAAAGGAATTTCTCCCTGTTTGTACCCATACTGTTGCGCCTTTACCGTCCCGTATTACCGCATCAATAGGTAGTGTCAGGGTTTGCTGTGCCGGACTTTTTAGTACTACATAAGCCGGCATTCCCGGTTTTAGCTGGTTTCCGGTATTGGGTATAGACACTCTGATCAGATTTATCCTGGTATCGGGATTTATTTCGGGATTAACGAAATCAATCTTTCCCGCAATTTCCTTGTTTTCAAAATCGGGTAGCTGAACTGTGGCAATACTGCTTGCATTAATACTTGTCATCTGCGAAGTGTAAACCTGTGCTTCTGCCCAAAGTGTAGATAAATCGGCGAGTTTGACAATAGTGCCTCCTTCCATAACATAATCGCCTTCACGAATATCCATTTGTGTAATATATCCGCTGGCAGAACTGTAAAAGGTTGTGACAGGACTGACTTTACCATTTTTGGCAAGCTCATTGACTTGTTGTTCGTTCAATCCCCATAATAGGAGTTTATTTCTGGAGCTTTGGATTAATTGGTCAAAATCAATCACAGTTCCGGAGGCGAATGTTTTACTTTTATCAAGAGCCAGTAAGTATTCCTGTTTTGCATTATTTAATTCCTCGCTGTATAAATCAAATAGCGGAGACCCCTTTTTTACAAAGTCACCCATATTCTTATAATATAATTTTTCCACCCTCCCCATAACTCTTGAACTGACTGATGTGGCCTTCATCTGGTCAAAATTCAGTGTAGCTGTTAATACAAGCCGGTCGCCAATGGAACTTTTGCCGATAGTATCGGCGTGAATATTACCCAATTCAATTTGCTCATTGCTCAGATTTATTTCGTCTGCTTTCACAGTCATACTGTTATTCACCTGTATTAATTGCATCCCGCATATCGGACAATTGCCAGGTTTGTTCTGAATAACCTGTGGGTGCATAGAACAGGTGTAAAATATATCTGAGGCAACAGTTATTTTTTTCTTTTGCCCACAGGAAGCAAAGAGTATGAGAGAAGCGGCCAGTGCCATAACGTATTTCATAATCATCTGTTTATTTTTATGAAGCTTTCGCTATCCATTAAATATTGTGCATTTACTGCAAGGGAATCCTGTGTTGCTAATCCGCCGATAACCTGAATCTTTCCTTTATAAGTAATGCTTGTATTTATCTTTTTTGCCCTTAATCCTCCATATGATTTAAGAAAAACCACTTTATCCATACCAAGTGATAATACGGATTCTACTGGCAGCCAGTCGGGATCTTTTACATTGCCGGAAATGATAGCTTTTACCTGACTGCCGATTGGAATTTTAAGAGCAGCATTATTGAAATAAACCCTTACTGTAAGTGTTTTACTTTCTTTCCGGTAAAACGGCTCAATAAAATCAACACTGCCGTTGATGATTTTATCTGGTGATGTCTCCGGAATTATTTCAACAGGGTTTCCCAACTTCACCAATGCCTGATTCTCTGCATATATATTAAGGACGGCCCAAGCTTTCACCGGATTGTAAACGGTGAATATTGACTGCCCCTTTTGTAAATACATCCCTTCCTTCAATGGAAGTTCTTCGGTTATTAATGAAATATCTTTCATACTAATGCTTTCATTCATAGTGTTGCCTGCTCCTGTTTCATGGATATGTCCGCTGTAATTGCTGAATACGGAAATAGTGAGAGATGGTTTCTTGGTTTTTAACACCTGCAACAGTTGCTCATTGCTCATACCCAACAATAACAACTTTTCCTTTGCTGCTTGTACCATTGGCAAGTTGCCAGCGTCATTTTGTAAAAGAAACAACAAGTTCTGTTGTGCTGTAAGTAATTCAGGGCTGTAAATATCAAGTATCTTTTGCCCCCTTGTTACTTTCTGATACCGGTAACGTACATATAACTTTTCAATTCTGCCAGACACCCTTGCCGAAATGCTGCCAACTGCTCTGGTGTCATACCCAATATTTCCCAGTGCATTTATTTCAATTGGTTCGCTTTGCTGACTAATAGTGGTTAATGGAACTGTTGAGATAACAAATTCATTGGTCGGCTTCAGCAAAGATTCCAATTTCACTGTTTGAGATGGAACAGTTGCTGATTCCTTTTTCACAAGCGTCATTCCGCATTTTGGACATTTACCTGGTTTGTCGCTTATCACTTCAGGGTGCATTGTGCAGGTATAAACCTCTTTCTGCGTTTCCATTTTATGAGCAGAATGGTTGCTACCATTCTTGCAGGAGGCCATGAGCATGATCAGTAGTAGTGCTATAGAAGTTATTCTGTTCATTTTTTCTCAATTAGTCGTTCAATAGTTACCTGTAATTTCAAGGCACTGTTCAGCAGCTCCAGGTATTCAAGCTGTGTCATGTTCAGGGTTTCCCAGGCATCATACAGCATAAAAAGCTCCTCGGTATTTTGCTCATACCCAAGCTGCATGGTTTTGTAATTATTTTTTAATGCCGGAATAATATTCTCATCATACAGTTTTAATTGCCGTCTTTTAAGCTCCAGTTCGTTTCGCATACTATATGCCATACCGCTATATTCATTTGCCATCATTTCTTTCTGGGATTGCAATGAGTTTGCTTTCCATTTGAGACTTTCAATATTGGCTTTGTTCATCTTTGAAGACCATTTTGCAAGCGGAAGCCTTACCATTCCCATCAGCGTATATTGCATTGGCAAACCACCAAACCCAAACATGTGCTCATACCTGATACCAAATTGTGGTTTGAGGCTTTGGCGTTCAGTTTCCTGCTTCAAATAGGTAAGCGTTATCTCACGGTCAACTGCTTTCATATCACTCCGGTTATTATAAAAAAGGGTACTGTCAAATACAAGTCCTGAAAACTCTGCAAATTGACAGGTACTATCAATGTCAAAATCAACGGCAGCATTTCGTCCCATTAGAGTATTAAGGCCAATTCGCTTCTCCCGGATATCATTTTCAAACATCAGTTGCATATTTTTCACATTGCCCAATGCTGCTTTTGCTTTATAGTATGCGCAGATTTTTTCAAGCCCGTTCTTGTAACGTATCTCAGCATTCTTAATTATAAAATCAAGAATCTTTTCATTCTCAGAAAGTATGACTAATCTTTTCTTTAATACCAGCCAATCATAATAGTATTGTTTTGCATCGTTGATCAGTTCATTCAACGAAGCATTCTTCTTTTCCTTTTCTACGGAAGACATCGTTTCCATATAGGCCGCATCAGCATTTAATTTCTTTTTGTTGGGAATCATTTGCTGCCCGCCGATCATGTATTGCCCCATGCCTGTAGCTCCCATATCTCCTTTTTTCCAAAGCCCCGGATTATAAGGTGTCATCCAAAGTCCGGTACTAAACTCCGGTGGCATCCAGCTTTTTGCACCTTTGGCGGCTTCATCCATTGAACGGATTTCATTATCATACATCTTTACAACCGGATGTGATTTTCTTATACTGTCAATGATGGCATCCAGTTTAACTGATTGTGCTTTGCCGTGTGATACCGCAATAGCAGCAATAACAACGGCGATGAGTTTATTCTTTAACATCGGTTAAGATAATTTTGCCTTTACGTTTTAATTCTCTCTCCTTTACTATTTCAAATACTACTGGTGTAATCAGCAATACATAAATGGTGGATGTGATAGTGCCGCCAATAAGCGGGATGGTAATAGGTCGCATAATGTCACTGCCCACTCCCGTTGCCCATAAAATGGGAATTAGCCCAAACAAGCCCACTGAAACCGTCATCAGTTTTGGTCTGAGCCTTTTAGCAGAACCTTCAATTACGTACTGTCTGATAATGGCAGGAGTAATGGTTGCCTTTGAGTTACCATGTTTGGCTACCATATTCTGCATTGCCTCGTTCAGATATATGGTCATCAGCATGGCCGTTTCTATTGCCATTCCAAACAAAGCAATAAAGCCAACAGCTACAGCAACAGATAAATTAACACCATAGAAATACACCATGAATACCCCGCCGATTAATGCAAAAGGAACAGTAATCATGGTAATGAGGGATTCTTTAAAAGAATGATAAGTAAAATATAGTACCATAAAAATGATGAGCATCACAACTGGCATTATCATTTTAAGTGTCCGGTTAGCCCTTATCTGATTTTCCCACTGGCCGCTCCATTCCAGGAAATAGCCTTTCGGTAACTTGGTCACCATCTGGTTAAGTTTCTGCTGTGCTTCTTTTACTGTACTTCCTAAGTCTCTTTCACGAACATTGAACAACACTGTACCTCTTAGCATTGCATTTTCGGAGTTAATCATCGGAGGCCCGTCACTCAGCTTAATGTCTGCGACCGCTTCCAATGGAACCGGGCCATAATTCATGGTTTGAACCTGAAGCCTTTTTAGTGCTGTAAGGTTATTCCGAAAATCCTGCCCATACCGTGCATTTACTGAAAACCGTTGTCTGCCTTCAATAGTAGTCGTAAGTTTCATTCCCCCTAATGCGCTTTCAATTACGGTATTCACATCATCCACACTTAACCCATACCTTCCAATTTCTTCCCGCTTCACAGCAATGTCAATATATTTTCCGCCGGTAATGGGTTCTACATAGAGGTCTTTAATGCCATTAATTCCTTCCAATTGTTTTTTTAAAACCTGTGCAAACGCATATATACTGTCAAGGTTTTGTCCATATACTTTTAAGCCTACATCTGTACGAATACCTGTTGAAAGCATATTGATACGGTTGATAATCGGCTGTGTCCAGCCATTGGTGACACCCGGTATTTGCAGTTTTGCATTTAGTTCGTTTATGATGTCGTTTTTAGTCATGCCTTTTCGCCATTCATTTTTTGGTTTCAGCAGGATGATCGTTTCAATCATGCTGATCGGCGAATTGTCTGTTGCCGTATTAGCCCTGCCCGCCTTGCCCAGAACATGATCCACTTCAGGAACAGTGGAGATTAGTTTATCCTGTATCTGCAATAACCTTTTTGCTTCTGAATTTGATACATCGGGTAAAGTAACGGGCATAAATAAAAGCGAGCCTTCGTCCAGGGGAGGCATAAACTCAGAGCCTAATCTTGTCATCATCAAAATACCGGTAGCAAGTGCTATAAGGTTAATCCCTATTGTTGTTTTCCTCCACTTTAAACACCATTTAAGTACAGGTGTATAAAGCCTCTCCAATGTTCTTGTTACAGGGTTGGCACTTTCTGGTTTCAACCTGCCTTTCAGGAAAAAAGAAATCAATACTGGAGTTAATGTAATTGCCAGGAAAGCATCTATAAGAAGAATGAATGTTTTTGTCCAGGCCAGTGGGTGAAAAAGTTTTCCTTCCATACCTGTCAATAAAAAAACTGGCAGAAAAGAAGCAACCACAATGATAGTTGAGTAAAATACTCCGGGGCCTACCTGTTTGGATGATTTTTCAATAATCGTCATCCATTCTTCTGATGTTAACGGGTCTTTATTTTTTTTGAACCAGTTTGCCATGATTATGATTTTTTCTGTTCAGTTGCTTTTTCTGATTGTGCCACGCTTATATGCCGGTAGGCATTCTCCACCATCACTATACCGTCATCCACCACCACTCCAATAGCAAGTGCAATACCTGTAAGCGACATGATATTGGATGAAATACCAAACATTTCAAGAAAGATAAATCCGGCTGCAACAGAGATGGGTAATTGAATAAGAATGATAACGGCACTGCGCCAGTGAAAAAGAAAGATCAGCACTACAATGGAAACAGCTATCATTTCTTCTGTAAGTGTTCCTTTTACTGATTCTATGGCTTCCTGTATCAGAGTGCTTCTGTCATACGAGGTTTTAAAAGAAACGCCTTCAGGCAATCCCTTTTGAACCTCTTTCATTTTTTCCTTTACAGCTTCAATTACTTTGTTTGCATTTTCGTTATATCGCATTACCACAATGCCGCCTACTACTTCGCCTTTTCCGTCCATGTCAAATATGCCGAGCCGCAGGTCGCCGCCCATTTGCACACTGCCAATATCTTTTACCCTTACAGGAATGCCATTATAATTACTTAGAGCTATATTCTCCACATCTTCCTTGCTTTTCAGATACCCTAAACCCCGGATGATATAGGCCATATCTGTCATTTCAAATTTCCGCCCTCCCACATCGTTATTATTTGCTTTTACTTTGTTCATCACGTCCATCAGCGAAATATTGTAATACTGCAGCTTCACAGGATCTACAACCAACTGGTATTGCTTTTCAAATCCGCCGAATGAAGCCACTTCAGCTACGCCGGGAACTGTTTGCAAGGCGAATTTTATGTACCAGTCCTGCAAAGCCCGCTGTTCTCCCAAATCCATTTTAGGCGCATCCAGGTGATACCAGAAGATATGCCCCACACCTGTACCATCCGGGCCGAGAGAAGGGGTAACACCTTGTGGCAGCAAACGCTGAGCATAGTTCAGCCTTTCCAGCACTCTTGTTCTTGCCCAATAAATGTCAACATTATCTTCAAAAATCACATACACGAAACTCATTCCGAACATAGATGTACCCCGTATGTTTTTAATTTTTGGTATGCCTTGCAGGTTGCTGACAAGCGGATAGGTCACCTGGTCTTCCATTACCTGTGGGCTGCGCCCCATCCATTCTGTGAAAACAATAACCTGGTTCTCACTCAAATCAGGAATGGCATCAATGGGATTCTTTTTGATGGAGTAAAAACCATACGCAAACAACCCGCCTGCAAAAAGCAGTACAATGAATCTATTGCGTAAGGCTATTCCTATTAGTTTCTGAACCATAATTTGATTTTAATATTTTGGAAGTGCAGAAACATTAGTTTGTCTTCTCTTTTAACTCCATACCGCATTTGCTGCATTTACCGGGCTTACTGCTTGTAACATCTGAATGCATCGGGCAGGAGTATATTTTCATCACCTCCCTTTTCATTTTTTCTTTTGGAGAAAGTGTAAGATTCATACCACATTTTGAACATTTTCCCGCCTGGTTGCTGGTAATTTCGGGGTGCATTGAACATGCATACACTTTCTTATCTTTCTTTACTTCTTTTAATTCCATATTGCATTTGCTGCACTTACCGTTCTTACTGCTGGTTTCTTCAGGGTGCATGGGGCAAGCATACATTTTCATTACTTCCCTTTTCATTTTTTCTTTAGGAGAAAGTGTTAAGTCCATACCACAGGTAGCACACTTGCCCGGCCCGTCCATTATCACACCCGGATGCATCGGGCATTCATATTTTAGTTTTTCAGCCTTCTGCTTTTTAATTTTTGCAGTGTCTTGTGCAAATAGGCTTAAAGACATGATGGTTATAGCTGACATCAGCAGCATTTTAATTGCTTTCATTTTTTTTGATTTTGTTTTAATAGTTAGTTCATTTATTATGGCTTGATAAGCCTGGTGAATTGCCATGTAGTCCGGCTGCTATAACCGCATTGTTCTATAATGACAGCAGTCAGGCAGCCTGTTGTAAACTGAGTCATCTGCTTTGTACTTTTCAGTATCGTTTCCAGCAGCCGCTATACTTCTCTGGGCCTTATCTCCAGCTTCTTTTTTAAATACACTGTATTTCAAAACAAGTATTTGTGTGTATTCATTCCATACAGCCGATTTCACTCCATCCACTGAATATGCAGTAGTTTCAATTCGTCTTTTATCCATTCCGCATGTTCCGGATACTTTTATTTTTTCTGTTTTAATGCCAATGGTTCTTTCTGTTTTGTCGCTTTGTGCATTGGCCAATGATACTGTAACTAATATAATAGCTGCAGTGAAAAGCGTTTTAAGCGTTTTCATTTTTCTTATTTTAAATGTTAGGAAATCTGTGTTCTCAGGCACATGTAAATGCCGATAGCCCGACAATTGAATTGCCTGGCTTATTGAAGGAAATAAACTTTAAATAAGGAAAGTTCTGTTAAGGATGTAAACTGCAACGCCATTACTTCGGGGAGGGGCATTGCTTACAGGATAATCTTCAGATGCAGAAGTAAAATTGAAAGAGGGGTACTCAACAAATGAAACAGGTAAATCTATTGCAAGTATTTGAAGTAGTTGCAAGCCTGCTTCTGCTGCTTTTTGGTTAGTATCGGTCTTAAAAAACTTGTGTTCATCTTTGCAACAACCATTATCCTTTGCCTCACTGGTTTTCATACCACATTTACCACAGGTTTTGGATTCCTTTTGACCTAAACCCCAATCAGCCAGTTTACCCATACAGTAGTGCATATGCACCGTAGCGCCAGCGGAAGTGCTGATGTATAAAACGGCTAATATGGCTGCTGCAAACCTTTTCATTTAATTCAAAATTATACTAAATTTATAGAGTTTTTTGAATGATTTATTTTGTAGAATACAAAAGAAAGGAATTAATCCGGATGAATGTATGACAAGTATCATTTCTGCACATGAGTTCTGTAAGTTTATTC
Source organism: Chitinophagaceae bacterium (assembly GCA_044225015.1). Taxonomy (GTDB): domain Bacteria; phylum Bacteroidota; class Bacteroidia; order Chitinophagales; family Chitinophagaceae; genus Pollutibacter. Next base: position 381,177 of record JBGAJG010000005.1, read on the forward strand.
ATTATTCAATAATCATTTACAGCAGTCCTTTTTCCTTACAAAGATAACTTTGAAGACTTTCCAGAAAAATTGTCCTATTGATTTTACTATCGTCATTATAGCATTTTTAATAGCATTACACCACTCATTGCAATCATCAGCGCATCTTCCATAATCGTTATTGTACTCATTGGCAGATTAAACACATCGCCCAAACAGGCACATTTGATTTTTTGCTTATTAAAAACGCTTTGCAAAACCCCTATAATGCTAACTGTCATTATTGCAAAAGTAATGGTATTCGTAAGGATTGGATTGAACCCGGCTAAAAAAGCCAAGCCTAAAGCCAGTTCAGTAAAAGCATAAACATAGCCCCATCCGTTCCACCTTTTTGCTACAATATCATACATGCTGTAACTCTCGGCAAATCCTTTCAGGTTAAGCAATTTAAAAAAAGAAAATACCAGAAAGAACCCCGCCATAAAATGATTCATCCAACGCATCCATATAAAATCTCCCTGCACCAATTCTGCCAGCAATGTAATTGCTGTGATGTATCCAAAAATCAGCAGTATGGGTTTATAGGTTTGCAGCCAGGATTTTATTTCCACATCCTCAACAGCCGATACAACAGCATGAGATTGATGGTTAGTCTCGGAAAGCTGGTATTTGGGGTAATCCTTCAATGTTTCTTTTAGCGCATTAGTAGAGATATGGTTGTCCATGTCAATAGAAGCCTCTCCTTTTGACAAATCTATAGTTACATTCTTTACTCCTGGTACTTTTGATAAAAGGCCCTGTACTTTAGCCTGACAACCGGTACAGGTCATACCAGTTACGGAATATGTATGTGTCATAGTTTAATAATTAACGACACAAAGTTCTATTCAATATTACACCTAATGTTATAGAATTATGGAAAAGAGTTATACCTATTTGATTTTCACTTTGTCTAAAGGTTTGCGATGAGAGGAACCTAATTTTTTAAAGTGACCCGGTGTAAGCCCTGTAATTTTCTTGAATTGTGAAGATAAATGTGCCACACTGCTATATCCTAACTTGTAAGAAATTTCACTCAGGTTCATTTCGCCATATACCAGCCATTCTTTTACTTTCTCAATTTTCTGGAGAAGAAAAAACTGTTCAAGAGTTATACCTTCTACCTCAGAAAACAGGCGGGAAATATAACTGTAGTCTTTATGCAAAGCAGCATTTAAAAACTGAATGATGCTAAAATGTTCCTCTATATCACCTGACTGTACTTTTTTAATTAATAAGCCTTTTATTTTCTCAATCTGCTTTTGTTTTTGGTCATCGAGAATTTCAAAACCTAATAAATTCAATCTATCATTTAATTGCAGCAATTGTTTTGCCGCAGGTTCTTTTTGCAATTCAACCTCTCCCAAATTAATCCGAATTATTTTCAGGTTAAGTTTTTCAAGCTCCTGACTAACCGCCATTACGCACCGATTGCAAACCATATTTTTAATTAATAAGACCATAAGTGTTTATGCGTATACCTGTGAATTTAATTATTAGTGTTTCCGCTGGTTCTAATATCGCTCATTTAAGTAAAGCTAAAGCCATATTTTGAAAGATTGTTGAATTTAGGCCCTGATTTCCAGCAGTATTATATAACAAAAGCCAGTTGTGTTTTAAACGGTATAAAAATTGATAGTCAATCATTTATATACACACCCAACTGAGCCATGATAAGAGCAACATTAAACGACAGGGAGTTGGTAACTGGCATTTTAACCCGGTCTTTTGTTGACAACAAAAGCGTCAACTACATAATTAAACAGGATAAGAAAAGGGAGCAACGTATAAAAGGCCTGATGGAATACTCATTTGATGTCTGTAATTTATTTGGTGATGTTTTTATTTCGGATGACAGAAAAGCATGTGTGTTGATGGTTAAACCGGATAGAAAAAAAGTCACAATGAAATCAATACTGCTCGACTTAAAAATGGCCCATTTAGTTACAGGGCTTTCAAATATTAAAAAAGCAATCAGCCGTGAAGCGGCCATCAAAAAAATACATCCTGCTGTTCCTCTTTATTATTTATGGTTTATAGGTGTTGAGCCATCGCAACAAGGCCTGGGTATTGGCAGCAAGTTACTTGATGAAATTATTGATAAAAGTTTATCGGAAAACAGAACGATTTGCCTTGAAACATCAACTCTTAAAAATATTCCCTGGTATGAAAAACATGGTTTCAAAATATACCGGGAACTGGATTTTGGATATAAGCTGTATTGTTTGAAAAGGCCTTAACTAATATAAAAGGTTATGCTTTTGCCGGGTACCCAAATGCATATTATTACGTTTCTGTTCATTTGTATAGAAACAGTTATCCTTTTATATCTTGTAATTTACCGGCTTGCAAGGCCTGATGACAAATCAAGTTTCTTTAATATCCTGCTTATTTTACTATTAATTTTTTACAACGTTACAGGTGGTTTTCTTCCTGATGAAAATTTGCCAGGCTCCTATTATTTACAAACATCTGTTGCCTACGCCACCGGCTTTATCACCCCCTGTTACTTTCCATATTATGTATTCAATTCTTTTGCGCTTGAAAAGATGAAATTTCATGCTTATAAAGGTGTGTTTCTTTTCCTTGTACTTCCGTACATAATTTTTGTAACAATATTCATTGGGTCAGGCAAATTAGATGTTGCCAAAAATATACTGGTCATTCCAGTGCTGTACGCAATTTGGGTAATCGTCACACTCATTGGTGCTGTAAAATTCAAGTATCAAAATTACTTCAGAACGAAAGCTTCAAAAGAAGAAGTTGGTGTTCTTTTCCTGAGTCTTACGCCATGGGTGGGCCTGCCCGTTATTGACTATTTTAATTTGGGGCAAGCTGTTGAGGCCACTACAACCAATACCGGGTTTTTATTGTTGCTGGCATTACAATTAAAGCAACATATTTCTTTGGTAAAAGCAGAACATCAGCGGTTAATTGAATCGGAAGAACAACTGCTGAAATGGAATGAACAATTACAGGAAGAAGTAAGAAAAAGAACACAGGAACTGGAGAATATAAGCCGGGAAGAGCGGCTGGCACAAAACTGCAAACTCTATAGTTTTACTGCCCGTGAAATTGAAATTGTTATCCTTGTGTATAAGGGATATTCGCATAAGCAAATAGCCGAAATGCTGTTTATAGCAGAGCGGACGGTTGCAAAGCATGTACAGAATATCTTTGAAAAGGCACAGGTATCTAACCGCTTAGAACTCAGCAGGAAACTGGATATGGTATAAAATGAGTATGCAGGGAAACAAACTTAAATTAGTCAATTTTACGCATGGAAATAGTAAGTTTTGCGTACGGTAAAGGGCTTACAATTTGATAATTATTTGGTATTCGTAATACCAAAATAAATATCATGTCAAAAAGAGAGAATGGTGTTGCATCTTTTGCAGAGGCAACTGAGAAAATGGAACTGACATCTGCAACGGAAATGCTCCATCAATGGAGTTTATCCCTTGCTGCCGGGTTTAGTGGAACAGCTACCAATTCAGCTATTCCGGATAATACCATTATTAATCAACTTCTGAACAAATGGGGTACTACTGCAGAAAATCTGCAGCAATTGATTTTAGATGAAATGATTAGCCGGAACTATGCAAAGGATAAAGAAGAATTTATCCGCATGGTTCAAGTAATGCTGACAAAGTTATTAGACAAAATTTCTTCAGGTTGTTCGGCTTCGTCAGTTACAACAACTGATAAAAAGCATCTTTTACTAACACAGCAGCTACTAAAGTCGCTTCACTTTATACAAGAATATTTTGGGACTTATTTTGATAAAAATGAAAGAGTGCCGGATGTTTTGATTTCAGTTTACAAAAAAGAGATTGATGCTTTGTCGGAAGCCTTATGTCACAAGCTGAGTTCTGCAAATTTAATGGAACAATTACTAACGCAAACTTTGCATAAGCATTTTATAAACTCATTTGAAAATCAAAATATGCCGGTTACATACCGGTTGCACTTTTATGAAAAAGAATTGTTACAGGAACTTATAAAAGAAGGAAATCCTGCAACTGATAATGTCAGAAACTTGTTATACTACTATAACTTTAATTCTCCGGCTTTCGTTTTATATGAGTTTGAGAGACTGGTTAATTCGTTGTCAGGCATCACAACAAAATCTGAAAAAATACAGATGCTTCGTACAGAATTGAAAAGCATAAATCAATTACCAGTAAGAGTAAATTATTACTTTGATGATAATATGCCTTCGCTTAAAGAACAGGTAAGTACATGGATAACTGAAGAAATTAAATATTGTGAGGCGGGGCATTTTATGCAGGTAACAACTTTATCCGGAAGTGAACCAGAAAACAAAATCAATACAACATTGTCAGTTGCAAAATTAGGCCTGCTCATCAGGCTTTTGGTGGTTGATAAAATAATTATTAACCGTACTGTGGCACCGATGTTGCGTACGGTTGCTAAAACGTTCACCACTTTGCAGAGAGAGGAAATTTCGTTTGGCAGTTTAGAAACAAAGTATCATGCACCGGACAAAGCAACAATAGATGTAATGAAGGATATGCTCCATAAATGGATTCATATTTTAACCAAATTGTAAGGAATCCGTTTCTATCTATATCATAAAATCAAATCAATATTTTAATAACCCCGCAAGGTTATTCTTATCAAGATACTTCCACAATTCCTGGTAATGATGGTATGTAAAGCCATCTAATTTTAAAAGTTGGCTTACCGGCCAATTAATCAGTTGTTCTATAGTGCTAAAGCAAAGACTGCTGCACAGGTCTTTAAATTCCGGCGTAAAAGGATGATGCGATAACGGAATTTTTATGAATAGCTGAATTTTCATTGCAAAATGTATAAGTAATTACTACCTGCGGTCTTATTAGGCCGCAATTATTATGCCTGTTTGGGTCATCTTGCCAGCTCATTATTCAGCATGATTCGGCAAAGCGACAAAGGCAATCTAAAAAAGCTGGGAGCAAATATTAAAAAACTCAGGGAGGCGAAAAATTTAAGCCTCCGGGAGTTGTCGTATGCCTGTGACATTGATAATAGCAAGATTTCAAAAATTGAAAAAGGCCAAATCAACATAACCTTCACCACTATTTTACAATTAGCAAAGGCTTTGGAAATTTCTCCTTCCGAGCTACTGATGACTGATTACGATTAATTCCATATTTATACTTTTTGCTCATCAAGGTAGTCCTACTGAACCTATCTCCATTTTGTAGTTTTTGGAAATGTTTTTGTATTCATGTTATTGATACAAATTAATCACTTAAGATAGGGATATTATGTTACAATCAATATCATGGAGCCAATACATTACAGCCCTGCTGTTTGCCTTACTTTGCTATTACGCCTATGTGGCTTACAAATATTTTCGTTGGGAGATTCTTGCAGTTATCGGCATAAAGAGAATAGACGAAAAAAATGTGGGTGTGCCGGTAGCCGAAATCAAAAAGCAGTTTACTTCCAGTAACCATGCAGACTTTCTGCCAAAAGAAAACTTCAATGAAGCAACAGCTATACTTCAGTCTTTTTGGGATGAAGTAAATGCTTACCTGGCCGAAATGAAACCGGAAGCGCCTAAAGAAGAAATTCTGTTTGCAGTTAAAATGATTCTTGGGAAATATCCCGGCTTGCATTCAGCCGGACAAAAGCAGGAAACAGAGTCAGCCATATCCGGCTTACTTGCTCAATATTATCCTGAGCGGTTTACAAACGCAGACATTCAATATATGTGGATTTGAAAAAGTAATGCTTCATTAACTATGTGCAGGAAAATCAAGTGCAGAGAGGTTAGCTTAGTGAAGCATTCTTTTATTCTTCAATTTTCAAAATAAAAGTGAGTATGAAAAAAGTGATTGACAAAAGAAGGTGGATGTATGCAGCATCAGGTATTATGCTGCTGTTGGTTTCAGTCGCTGCATCGGCACAGGATGGCAATGCCGGTATTAATGAAGCCAATACTAAAGTAAGGAGCTACTTCGCTGCAGGCACTAATCTTATGTATGCCGTTGGCGCCATTGTAGGATTAATAGGCGCTGTAAAAGTGTATCAGAAATGGAACAGCGGCGACCATGATACCGGTAAAGTGGCAGCGGCCTGGTTTGGCAGTTGTGTTTTCCTGGTAATTGTGGCTACTGTTATCCGTTCATTCTTCGGCGTATAAAAAATCGTTTATGAAAGAAATTCTTGTCGGCAAATTATTAGAGTATATCAGGGACAATAACCCTGATGTAATTTTTGCATTGGAGGCTGAAGATAAACTCCGCTTGTGGCTGTACTCTAAAGTTGACAGTGTGCAATCAATATGGCAGCAAATGGAAACTGATAAACAACCAGCATACATCATTGTAGAAAACTGTCTGAATGAGTTAACAAGAGAGCTCAAGCCGTCCCGTTACAACTACATTCTAAATTTATTGGAACAGGAATTTGAAAAAGACTACAAATGGCTTCAGCAGTCAGGCTTATTACAGCATGAAGCGGTTAACATGATTAGCTATTGCGAATCGGTGTTTAATGACTTAAAGTTTTCTGAAGAGAACGAAGACAATCACTTTATTCAATATGCAATTTGTGGTGCAATAAGTGAATACTTAGACAGTAACCGTGAGAATGAAACTGAGAGCAATGAGTCACAACAGTCAGCAGAAACTACGGGATAATATAACGGCACTTCAAATTGCCCTTACGCATGAGCCCAATAAACACCTCACATCCGGGCAGGTTGCTGTATTAAAAAAATATTCCGGCTTCGGCGGCCTGAAAGCAGTACTGTTCCCCAATGCCACCAAGTACGAATGGATTAAGCTGAATGCTTCAAAAGAAGATTTAAAACTGTATCCGCAGGTTATTGAGCTGCATGAGTTACTGAAGAGCAATTTAACAAAAGACGACTATGGCAGAAGCATTGAGTCTTTAAAGAACAGCATCCTTACAGCTTACTATACGCCGCCTGTAATTCCACAAACTATTTACGCTGTATTAAAAGAAAAAGGAATTATTCCCAAAGCCATATATGAACCATCGGCGGGTGCCGGTGTATTTATTACTGAGGCACCTGCCGCCTTCCCGGAATTATCTATAATCACAGCCGTTGAAAAAGATTTCCTGACTGGAAAAATCCTGCACTCATTAAAGGAAGCTATTGATATTCCTGTAGCGGTGAAAATTCAGGGCTTTGAAGAAAGTTCTGACAACGAAAATGGAAGGTATGATTTAATTGTAAGCAATATTCCTTTCGGCAACTTTAAAGTATATGATGAAAATATAAAAGTGAAAGGGCTAACAGATAAAGTTCACAACTACTTTTTTGCAAAGGGACTTGATAAGCTGAAAGACGGTGGTTTGCTGGCTTACATCACCACAGATGCTTTCCTGAACAACCCCTCTAACCAGATTGCCAGAGAGTACTTATTCAATAATGCAGATTTTGTAAGCCTGAATGTAATGCCGGATAACCTGATGAAAGAAACGGGTAACACGGAAGCACCAAGCCATTTGCTGATTGTTCAAAAAAATCAAGCCAAACAATCTCTTTCAAAAGAAGAAAAGCAGTTGGTTAAAACGGTTGAACAACAAAATGAATTTGGCGACTATCAGCATAATCAATACATCATTCTGCATCCCGAAATTATTCTCGGCAACCAGATAAAGCCAGGTAAAGACCAATACGGTAAAGCACATGAAACCATCTGGCAAACCGGCGACATTAATTTAATAGCCCCGCTATTAAGCAAAACTATCAACGATGGAATTGACAAAAGATTTAATGCAGAAAATTTCAAACAGGAAATCAGGCAACTGGAAAAGCTAAAGGGCAAACAACTTACTTACACAGATATGCCCGAAAAAAAACCGGATAATTCTTCCGTACAGTTAGGGTTATTTGATACAGGCACTTCCAATACTATTAACAGGGCTGCCGCATATATCAATCCGCTGGATGCAACTGTGGTTGCTAAAAATACGGCAAGAGTTTTAAACATTATCCGTACAAAAGACAAACCGGACCATGAACTAATAGTGTTGATGACGGCAAAATCAGTTGCCTTCAAACAGTACGTTTACAAACTCTATTCCAACGCAGAAGAACTGCAGTTTCCCGCCAATTGGATGAATGCAGGATTGCTGCAGCATGAATTAAGTGGCATAACAAATATGCTCAAAAAATACGGCCATGAGTTTTACAATGATGGTGAACTGGTATTTCATATTTCGTCAGGTGATGATGATAAACTGGAAACGCTAAAAGACTTTAATCCCTTGCACAAAGAAGGAACACTGATTGTACATAATAACCGGGTTGGTTTTGTTTCCTATTTAACATCAGATGATGGCAAATCGGTTTTTATGCCAAGCCTGCACGACAAAAAAGACCTGGGCTTTTATCAGCAATACACTACAGTAAGGGATATGTATTTTGAATTGTTTGAAAAAGAAACAACCGAACAAACGGAACATAGCGGTTTGCGTAGGGAATTAAACGAAGCCTACGAATCACTAACGAAAGGATATGGCCTATTGAACTCATCCATCAACAGGCAACGCATTTTAAAGGATGAAGCCTTTGGATTAACCATGCTTTCATCATTGGAAAGAAAAGAAGGCGAGCAATTTGTAAAGGCGGATATACTTACTCAATCTTTAGTACCAAAGCAGGAAGTATTTACAACTGACAATCCTTTAGAAGCATTGGCAAAAAGCCTGAATGACAAAGGTAAGGTGGATATAGAGTTTATTGCTGCGGCAACAGACAGTACAGAACCTGAAACCATCGCCGCTTTGGGTAATCATATTTACATTAACCCTGCCAATAACGAATGGGAAACTGCTGACCAATTGTTAAGTGGCAACGTTGTGAGTAAGCTAAACATTGCATCAAAAGCTGCGGAAAGAAATCCTGATAATCTTCATTTGCTTAAAAGCCTTCATGCCTTACAAAAAGTACAACCCGAAAAAATCCCTTTTGAGTTACTCGATTTCAATTTGGGCGAACGATGGATTCCGCAGGACTATTACAATCAGTTTGCAAAACATCTGTTTGAAACAAATACTGAAGTCAATTACTTTTCATCGCTTGACACTTTTAAAGTGAAAACGCTGAATGATAACGCAAAGACGTTGCAGGAGTTTGCTGTTACCACCAAAGCAGGAAAAACTTACTACGGACACACCATATTAGAACATGCACTGGAAAACACAATACCGTTTTATACCTATGAAGTTGACGTTGGTGATAAAACAATCCGGGTGCCGGATAATGATGCCATACAATTAGCCCATCAAAAGATTGAATCTATCCGGAACAATTTCATTGACTGGCTGAAAGGACTACCCGATAGCGATAAAAAGGAATTAGAGACATTATACAATGATACATTTAACTGTTATGTACTGAGAGAATATGACGGGAGCCATTTGCAGTTTCCGGGTTTGGATAAAAAAAGATTGGGTATTGATGATTTGTATAGTTCGCAAAAAAACTCCGTTTGGCGCATTGTTCAAAACCGTGGCGCATTAATAGACCATGAAGTGGGCCTGGGCAAAACATTAACGATGATTGTTGCAGCTAACGAAATGAAGCGGCTGAAGATTGTAAATAAGCCCATGATACTGGCATTAAAAGCCAATGTGCGGCAGATTACGGAAACGTACCGCAAAGCTTACCCCAATGCAAGGATACTGGCACCAGATGAAAATGATTTTACCCCTGCTAAACGGATGCGGTTATTTAATGAGATTAAAAACAACAATTGGGACTGCATCATCATCACCCATGACCAGTTTGGAAAAATTCCGCAAAGCCAGGAAATACAGAAGCAGATTTTTGAAACGGAATTGGATAATGTAGAAAGGGATTTACATACTATAAAAGATATGGGCGGCGAAGTTTCCCGCCGTATGCTTAAAGGGCTGGAAATACGCAAAACGAATTTGGGTGTTAAACTGCAGGAATTAAGAAAAAATATTGAAGAAAAGAAAGACGCCGGTATCAACTTTAAGGAATTGGGTATAGACCATTTATTTGTTGACGAAGCCCATAAATACAAAAACCTAACATTTACTACCAGGCATGATAGAGTTGCAGGACTTGGAAATAAAGAAGGCAGCCAGAAGGCATTGAATATGCTGTTCGGCGTTCGGGAACTGCAAACAAGATTTAACAGCGACCTCTGTGTTACCTTTCTTTCAGGCACACCCATCAGCAACAGCCTTACTGAAATGTACCTGTTGTTTAAATACCTGCGGCCAAAAGAAATGGAACGGCAGCGGATTGAAAACTTTGATGCCTGGGCAGCGGTTTTTGCAAAAAAGACAACCGATTTTGAATTTTCTGTTACTAATGAAATTATTGCAAAGGAACGGTTCCGCCATTTTATTAAAGTACCAGAACTGGCTTTGTTTTATAATGAGATTACAGATTATAAAACAGCGAAGCATATCAATCTGGATAAGCCAGATATTGATGAGCAGTTAATAAATATTCCACCTACGCCGGAACAGCAGGATTTTACTAAACGGCTGATGGAGTTTGCCAAGACGGGCAATGGGGAACTAATCGGCAGGCCACGGCTTACTGATGAAGAAGACAAAGGCAGAATGCTGATTGCAACCAACTATGCTAAAAAGATGGCGGCTGATATGCGGTTAATTAATTCAAACCTATACAGCGACCATCCCAATAACAAAGTAAATGTTTGTGCAAGAAAGGTGGCAGAAATTTATGAACAAAGTAAAGAGCATAAAGGAACCCAGATTGTGTTCTGCGACATTGGAACCCCCAAACCAAATGAGTTTAATATTTACGATGCCCTGAAAGAAAAACTCACCAAAGATTTTAATATCCCTTCCAATCATATCACTTTCATACACGACTGGACGGATAAGCAAAGGCCGGAACTGTTCAGAAAAATGAACAATGGTGAAATAAGAATTATGCTGGGCAGTACAGAAAAAGCAGGCACAGGGCTTAATGTACAGGCGAAGATTGTTGCCATGCACCATTTGGATATTCCCTGGAAGCCATCGGAACTGGAACAAAGAGATGGCCGTGGCGCCAGGCAGGGAAATATTGTTGCCAAAGAGTTTTACAATAACAAAGTCAGAAATTTTATTTATGCAGTTGAGCAATCATTGGACAATTATAAATTCAATCTGCTTAAAAACAAGCAAACCTTTATAAGCCAGATGAAGAATTGTGAACTGAATGTACGGACGATTGATGAAGGAAGCATTGATGAAAAAAGCGGAATGAATTTTTCAGAATACATTGCCATTCTTTCAGGTGATACAACCCTGCTGGAGAAATCTAAAATGGAAAAGAAGATTGCAGTACTGGAAAGTTTGCGAAATGCACATCATAAAGAGGTATTTCGTTCAAGATTTAAACTGGAAAACCTGCAGGAAGAAAAAGAAAAAACTGCTAGAACATTAGAGAAGCTTACCATTGATGGAAAGCAATATAAGTCGCAACTGACTTATGATAAAGATGGGATAAAGCATAATCCTGTCCGGCTTGATGGATTAAACACTGCCGATGCGGAAACTATAGGTAATCAACTTATTAAATTGTATGCTTCATGGAAGCCTGATATTGGCGGAGATGATAATAAGAAAATAGGAACCCTCTACGGTTTTGACCTTTACATTCGCCGCCAAAAAGAAACCTATGAAGACAAAGGCTTGTTTGAATACAAATTCAACAATGTGTTTTATGCAGAAGGCGAACAAACAGGCATCAAGTATTCCTGGAACCAGGGGCATATTAATATAGATAATCCAAAGCTGGCCGCCCGGTATTTTTTAAATGCTATTGACAGAGTGGAAAGTTTGAAAGATAAATATCAAAAGGAACTCAACGAACTCAATCAAAATATTCCAATGCTGGAAAAGATTGTTGCAAAGCAGTTTGATAAAGAAGATGAATTGGGGCAGTTGAAGAAAGATGTGTCAAGACTGGAATGGGAGATTACGTTAAAAATACAAGCCAACCAGATTAAACAGCATGATACTAATGATTCAACCCCTGAAACCCCAGTTGTGAAAATGGATTCTGACATATCAAAAAATAATAAAAGTCTGTTACCAAAGAAAAAAACAGAGGATGTCAAAGTAAAGGGTATGAGGATTTGAAACACAGTAGTCCTACCTTACTTACCTGTCTTAATTGTATTATGGAAAACTATTTGCTGCCTTCATTCTTTAAATAGTCATGTCCAACTCTGTTTATCAAATCAACAAAGGAATCAACCGCAGCATTGAGTTCAAAGGGCTGAAAGCTCAATATATCTGGTACCTGGGTGGCGGTTTAGTAGTATTGCTGATACTTTTTGCCATACTCTACATCAGCGGCCTGGGTATCTTTATTTGTTTGCCTTTGATTGCAGTACTTACTATAGGTTTGTTTATGCGTATCTATAAACTGAGCCGAACTTATGGCGAGCATGGTATGATGAAGAAGATAGCAAAACGTTCTGTTCCAGATGTGATAAAAAGTTATTCAAAAGTGAGAATGAAAAAGCAGTTGTTGAATGAAAAACTTAAGTGAGATACTTCCGATATATGCGATAGAACATAATGCCATCCTTTCAAAAATGGGCGATGTGACAGTGGCATTTGAAGTGCAGTTGCCGGAATTGTTTACCATGAGCAATGACGAGTATGAAGCCTTTCATCATGCCTGGATAAAAGCAATTAAGGTATTACCTGTTAATAGTGTGCTGCATAAACAGGATTGGTTTACTGAAGCAAAGTATAAACCCTCTTTTGTGCAGGAAGATAATAGTTTTCTTACCCGTAGCAGCGACCGTTTTTTTAACGAACGGCCTTACTTAGACCATCGCTGCTACATAATGCTTTCAAAGAAACCGGCGAACCGAAAAACATCATCTTCTATTTTCAGCAGCCTGCTTCGCAGAACAATTGTACCTGAAGAAACATTGAATCCAAAGCACTTTCATGATTTTATGAACCATGTTGGGCAGTTTCAAAAGATACTTACCGATAGTGGTTTTATCGGCATGAAGCAAATTGAGAATGAACAATTAGCTGACTTCACACTTCGTTACCTTAATCTGGGCAATGATTCAGTAATACTAAAAGATATTGAATTTAAACCCGAATGGAAGATTGGTGAAAACCATTGCCAGCTTTACACTATGGCTGATGCAGAATTTGTGCCTGCCTTGTGCGGCTCAAGGATTAACTATGATAAATACTCGACTGATAAAACAAAATTCAGTGT
>JBGAJG010000006.1:0-387668 GCA_044225015.1 Chitinophagaceae bacterium
ATTGAATTTAAACCCGAATGGAAGATTGGTGAAAACCATTGCCAGCTTTACACTATGGCTGATGCAGAATTTGTGCCTGCCTTGTGCGGCTCAAGGATTAACTATGATAAATACTCGACTGATAAAACAAAATTCAGTGTTGGCTTTGCCTCGCCTATCGGGCAGTTGTTAAGTTGTAACCATATCTACAACCAGTATGTATTTATTGAAGATGTGCAAAAAACAATACAAAAATTAGAAAGTAAAAGATTACGGCTGCAATCCCTTTCCGCATACAGCAGGGAAAATGCAATCAGCAAACAGGCAACAGATGATTTTTTAAACGAAGCCATAAGTGAGCAACGGCTGCCGGTAAAAGCTCATTTTAATTTACTGGCATGGACGGACAACAGGGATGAATTAAAAACCATCCGTAATCTCTGCTCATCTGCACTAACTCAAATGGATGCAACACCCAAACTGGAAACTGAAGGCTCTGCACAGATATTTTGGGCTGGTATTCCCGGTAATGCTGCGGACTTTCCCATGAATGATACGTTTGATACATTCAGTCCGCAGGCTTGTTGTTTTTTCAATTTAGAAACGAATTACCGTTCCTCTGTCAGCCCCATCGGCATCCGCCTGGGCGACCGTCTTTCCGGCAAACCCATTCATGTGGATATTTCGGACGAACCAATGGACAAAGGCATCTGCACCAATAGAAACAAGTTCATTTTGGGCCCTTCGGGAAGTGGAAAATCTTTCTTTACCAACCACATGGTGAGGAGCTACTACGAAAAAGGCACACATATTGTGCTGGTAGATGTAGGCCATAGCTACAAAGGTTTGTGCGATATGGTGAATGGCTACTATTTCACCTATTCTGAAACGAAGCCGATTAAGTTTAACCCGTTTTATATTGGTGAAGGCGATATACTTGATACTGAGAAAAAGGAAAGTATTAAGACGTTGTTGTTAGCTCTTTGGAAAAAAGATAATGAAACCTTTAACCGTAGCGAATATGTGGCTTTGTCAAATGCCCTGCAATTATATTTTGAAAAAGTGGAGAACAATAAAAACATCTTTCCCTGCTTTGATAGTTTTTATGACTTTTTGAAAGATGATTTTGTAGCGGTGCTGAAAGGCGATAATGTGAAGGATAAAGACTTTGATGTATCAAACTTTCTTTACGTTTTAAGGCCATACTACAAAGGTGGAGAGTTTGATTACCTACTTAATGCGAAGGAGAATTTGGATTTACTGCAACAACGGTTTATTGTGTTTGAACTGGATAATATTAAAGACCACCCGATTTTGTTCCCTGTGGTAACTATCATAATCATGGAAGTATTTATTTCCAAAATGAGAAAACTGAAAGGAATACGAAAAATGATTTTAATTGAAGAAGCATGGAAGGCAATAGCCAAAGAAGGTATGGCAGAGTACATCAAGTATTTATTTAAAACAGTAAGGAAGTTTTTTGGTGAAGCGATTGTGGTTACTCAGGAAGTGGAAGATATTATTTCTTCACCGGTGGTGAAGCAGGCAATCATCAATAACAGCGATTGTAAAATATTGTTAGACCAAAGCAAGTATCAAAACAAGTTCGACCAGATACAGGAGTTGCTTGGGCTAACTGAAAAAGAAAAGGCATTGGTATTATCAATCAACAAAGCCAATGACCCGACGAAGTGTCGCCGGAAGAATACCTGGCATACACAACAGAGGAGAAAGAAAAAGTGAAAGTACAGGCTTATTCGGCAAAGTTCGGCGGGGATATTGAAAAAGGAATTAAGGCACTAGCAGAAGAAATGGTATTTAATCACATTAAATGATATGTTATGAAACCATTACTGTTTATCTCATTTGTTGCTGCGTTTCTGTTTGTCGGTTGCAGTTCTGCTGAAAGCGATGCCATTAAAGAGTTCATTCCGGGTACTTACATCCGGGAAACCCAAACAGAGTTCGGCAAAGCTTATGACACTTTAGTCATCACCCTTCAAAATAAATCGGCTAATGAATACAAAATTCAAAGACGGTGGAAATACGACCGGGTATTGGATGGAAAGCCCCAAGAACCGGAATATAAAATCACTGAAACATCTGGTTTGTATGATGGCGAGAAAAATCTGCTACAAGAAACCGAAACATTGGAGTCGTTCAGTTTTGATACAAAGAACAACCTGATGTTTAATGGTGCAAATAAATACACTAAACTAAAATGACATACCATGAAAAAGCTATTGGCTATTGTGAGTTTGAGTATGTGCTGTATGTTTTTGCCAATGCAGGAATCAAAAGCACAAATTCCCATTGTTGATATTATAAAAGCCGCAGTCAAGAAAGTAATCAAAGCCATTGACCTGCAAATGCAACGGCTGCAAAACAAAACCATCTGGCTGCAGAACACACAAAAAACACTGGAAAATAAAATGAGCCAGCTAAAGCTGAATGAGATTAAAGATTGGGTGGAAAAGCAGCGAAAACTCTACGATGATTATTTTAAGGAACTATGGAAAGTAAAAGCTGCACTGGCTTACTATAACCGGGTGAAAGATATCATAGAACGGCAGGTACAAATGGTAAATGAATACAAAGGCGCCTGGGCCACATTTAAACAGGATAAAAATTTTACCGCCGAAGAACTGGATTATATTTTCAACATTTATTCCGGCATGATGGATGAAAGCCTTAAAAGCATTGACCAGTTATTTTTAGTAGTGAATGCCTTTACTACGCAAATGAGTGATGCCAAACGATTGGAAATTATTAATACTGTTTCAGATAACCTGGAGCAACAGTATGTTGACTTGAGAGATTTTAACAATCAGAATAAGATGCTCAGCATACAACGGGCTAGCGAACGGGGTGAGATTGAATATGTCAGAAAACTGTATGGCATAAGCCGCTAGCGAGACAATATTTGTGAAGAAAGAAAATGTGACGTATGAAAAAGATATTGATATCAACAACAGCAACTCTATTTGGGGCATTACTCTCAACTGCTCAAACCACAGATGAATGGCTCAATCAAAAGTCAACCCAAAAGAAATACCTGCTGCAGCAAATTGCGGCACTACAGGTTTATATTGGTTATGAAAAAAAAGGCTACAACATTGTAAGCGGCGGTATCAATACTATCCGAAATATTAAAAATGGCGACTTCAACCTGCACCGGGATTTCTTTAACCGGCTCAAAAATGTAAATCCTGCAATCCGCCGGTATGCTAAAGTGGCGGATATAATTTCTTACCAGGTGAAAATCATCAAACAAACAAAACAAACACTCCAGCAAGTAAGGGAAACAAACCAGTTTACAGAAGCTGAACTTGACTATTGCAAAAAGGTATTTGATAACCTGCTTGATGAATGTATGAAAACCATAGATGAGTTGATGTTGGTTACAACATCGGGTGAATTACAAATGAAGGATGATGAAAGGCTTAAACGAATTGATAAGCTATATGCTGATGTACAAGATAAATATTCTTTTGCCTGTTCTTTTAGTGAAGATATGGGTTTGCTGGCAGTACAGCGGTTGGGAGAGCAGGTGGAAATAAACCGTTCAAAACTTATAAATGGAATGAAATGAAAAAGCTATTGGTGATTTTGATTATGTGCAGTATGAGTTTTCAACTAAAAGCGCAAAGTGATGAAGTGCAACAACTGTTGCTTAACATTGAAAAACTGGCGCAGTTTAAAAAGATTTTAAAAAACATGAAGGATGGGTATAAAATAATCTTTAAAGGATATACTGCCGTTAAAGATATATCACAGGGGAATTTTAACCTGCATAAAACATTTTTAGAGGGCTTGATGCAGGTAAGCCCTGCGGTAAAGAAGTATAAGCGTATTACAGATATTATCAGCTATCAACTACGCATAGCCAGAGAATATAAATTGGCGTATAACCGGTTTAAAGAAGAAAAGCAGTTTAGTCTTGAAGAAGTTGACTACCTCGGTAAAGTGTACAGCAACCTGTTTAATGAAAGCTTAAAAAGCCTGGATGAACTATCTATAGTCATTACATCAGGAAAGCTACGAATGAGTGATGATGAACGGCTGCAGGCCATTGATAAAATTTATCTCTCGGTGGAAGAGCAGTATTCTTTCCTCAAAGAATTTACCAACAATACCAATCTGCTTTCACTACAACGTAAAGCAGAAAAAGCAGAAATTGAAATGAGCCGCAGATTATATGGGCTAAGGAAATAGTGATTCTATTTTAAAAAGAAGTGAGTATGAAAATGTGTGCAAGAGTTGTCTGTATAGCAATGGTCGTATTGCTGATTCCTCATTTAGCCGAAGCACAAGGCATGGCTAACCGCATTCGCAGTCTGCATGAAGTGCTGGAGAAATTGTATGATGATATGATGCCGCTATGCAGCCGCCTAACCGGCGTAGGCCGTGGTATCGCTGGCTTTGCAGCCACCTGGTATATTGCATCAAGGGTTTGGGGCCATATTGCCAGGGCAGAGCCGGTAGATTTTTATCCATTGTTCCGCCCTTTTGTTTTGGGTTTTGCAGTAATAATTTTTCCATCTGTTATTGCAATGATTAACGGGGTGATGAAACCAACTGTTACTTCAACTGCAGCTATGGTAACTGATTCAGATAAGGCAGTTGCAAAGCTTTTGGAAATGAAAGAAGAAGCCATTAAGAAAACTGCTTACTGGCAAATGTATGTAGGCCCATCCGGCAGTGGCGACAGGGAGAAATGGTATAAATACAATTACGGCGATAAAAGCGAGGGTTGGATAAAGAGCATTGGTAACGATATTAAATTTGCTTTCGCAAAGTTCTCTTACAACTTCCGTAACTCCATTAAACAATGGATGGCCGAAGTGCTGAAAGTTCTATTTGAGGCCGCAGCCCTTTGCATCAATACCATCCGGACGTTTTATTTAATTGTGCTGGCAATACTTGGGCCGTTGGTATTTGGCATTGCAGTCTTTGATGGCTTTCAACATACACTTACCGTTTGGATTGCCCGTTACCTGAACATTTTTTTATGGCTACCAGTTGCAAACATCTTTGGTGGTATTATGGGAAAAATTCAGGAGAATATGCTGAAGGAGGATTTGCAGCAAATAGCAACAAACGGCGATACCTTTTTTAGTTCCACAGACACAGCATACCTGATATTCATGATTATCGGTATCATCGGTTATTTCACCGTTCCCTCTGTTGCCAATTATATTATTCATGCCGGTGGTGGCAATACATTGCTTTATAAGGTAACCAATATGATGAGTACTTCCACCCGTACTGTGGCTGCAGGCGGCGCCTCTATGACAAGGGATGCACTTGGTGGCGGCTATAATAAAATTGCGAATAGTATGGCAGATGCAGGTGCATCGCAAGGATATTTTAAAGAAGGTAATAACGGTGGTGGAAGTAATTATATGAAGGATAAGCTGAGTGGGAAGACATAACTATAGTTTGCCAATATTCGTTTGAATAATACTCATGATTTCATCAAAAGGTATCTGGCCTTTATAATAAAGCTTACTTGTCTTTTCGTATCTTTTTTTAAAAGTATCCCGTAAAGCTGCATCAGATAAAAGAAAAGCCTGGTTTTCTGCAACCGGTATGGCAAAATCCTTTGCAGGAAACCTTTTCTTTTTATGGGCCTTGTATTCTTCTGTGTCTATAAATTGCTGCACCTGCTCATTTTTTAACAAGCAGGCTACATCATAGTATTGCCGCATATAATTGGGCCGTTCCTTTTCGTCTTCTTGTTCCTGCCGGAATTTGGTAGCAATGGTTTGCAACTTCTCTACAAAAGTATAACCGGGGTGGTAGCAGGTAATGTCCACCGCCCGGTTATCATTTATTTTAATGCTGCTATTACCGGCAGCTTCATCGTAAGCCCAGGAACTTATTGTGAGTTTGCTGTTAGGAGTTACTGTATCAAAACCTGCTTCCAGTAATATCCCTTCTTTCACACCTTCTATGCTTTCCGTTTTGCTCTCATAGAAAAGCCTTATGCCGCCGCTGCGATAATATGCTTCATCATCAAACGCTGTATCCCTTTTTACAGAAACAATACCATCAATCTTTATATTCTCCGCAAGCCAGTCATAATACTTTTTTCTTGATTCAATATGATTGGGTTTTGTCTTGGCCGGATTTTCTTCAACTCCCAATTCCGCAGGCGGCTTTATGTGTATGTCTATGTCCTCAGAAAACCGGTCTATAATTTTATATCCTTTTGATAAAGATGTTCCACCTTTCAGTTCAAAATCCAATCCCTGTTTCTTCAATCCATACAGTACATGCATAATCCAGTAATCCTTCTCAATAAGCCCCGGCAGGATGTTGTTTTTATCTGCCAGTATATTGAGCAGGTCAGGAAAATCTTTATGATTATGAAGATAGATTTCCGCCATATTAAAGCGTATTTGGTTGAAGCAATGGGGCAAATAATTTTTTTGCCTTTACACTGCCATATTCCACTACTGAATGTTTCAGCTTTTTCTTGTCCATCATTTCAACTTTGTCAGCCACTTTCTTTAGCACTACATTTCTGTCTTCAGCCAGTGATTCAAGATTGTTTACCAAATCAACCAATAAAAATTCGGGTGTTAGTTTTTTAGGAAAGTGAGGCTTTATTTTAAACTGAAATGTTTTGTTACCCAGCTTAAACTCGCCGTGGCGTTTATGGTTATACACCGTTCTTTCGTTATACAACTGGGTGGTGCCCACACCAAGGCTGTTATATACATTTGGTGTAGTAAGTAAAAAGCGATGGTCTTTTAAAAAACTTTCAACCAACATATTTTCATCAGGTGGTGTTTTACCAAAAGCACTTTCTTTTGGGTAATAGTACAGCCCCTGAGACAGTTTTTGCAAAGTGCCATCCTGCAGCAACTCATCCAGATGTCGGTCAACCGATTTAGACCAATTAGCCAGTTCAGTACGGCGGTAAACCTCACCTTGCTTTAATTGCCTTTTTAATTGCTGTAACCTGCTCATATACTTTCTATTTACTGAACAAAAGTACAATATTTTTTGACAAGCGACTGATATTTAATTTAAAATTCATGCAAATATTACCATAATAATTTGATAGTCAAAGTTATTCATCCTTAATAATTGACTTTATTTTGCTGTGTGATAATATTAATCAAAGAAAGGGATGCAAATCAGGAACCTGAGCCAGTTGATTTCCTTTGGTTTACAGTACTCAAGTTAATTATGCTTTTCAAAAATTGCCTTTAGTTGCTTATCAAGTTCAGTTGTTTCTGCTCCATACCGACCGATTATTATGCCTTCTTTGTCAATTAATATCTTGGTAGGAAATGATGTGATATTGTAGTTACCGTCAAGGCTGTCACATAAAACCTGGTGCCAGGGAAGGGAATCATTTTCTATTGCTTTTAACCAGGCGTCTTTTGAGCCATACTCTTTTGCAATACCAATTATATCAAAGTCTTCATTTTTATACTGACTATATATCTCCTTTAAATGAGGATGACCTTTTCTGCATGGCACACACCAGCTTCCCCAAAAATCAAGTAAAATATATTTCCCCCGGAAAGCCTGCAAGGTTAGGGTTTGCCCATTTTTGTCTGTGTGGGTAAAATCGAACGCCATTTTCCCAGGTACTGCTACTTGTCTGTTTAAAAGTTCTTCAGCGATTTTCTTTCCATACCAACTATTCTTAACAGGCAGCCTAAATTTTTGATAATATGCCTGCAGGGAATCTGTCGGAAAAACACCCTGGTTCATTTCTATAACATTCTGCGATAGCAAATATGCTGTAACAAACGATTGGGGGGTCTTTTTAAAAAAATCAAGATAGGCTTCCCTGCATTCCTCAAAATAAGGTTGCAGCACCCAATCTTTCAGTTCTTGAAATTTAGTATTACTTCGTGAGCTAATTCTGTCTAAAGTATCTAAAACTACTTTCCACCGGCTATCAATTCCAGAGAGTTGTTTGTTAATATTACTATATTCATATCCACTCTTAGAACCAAAAACTTCAACTTCTTTAAGAGCCGGGTCTTTAACTGTAAGGATTATCAGCTTAGGTTCAATAAAGAAACCTTTTTGCCCTTTATTATTACTCAGTATTGCAAATACGGGGTGTAAAATATTTCCAGAAAAGTGAAATACTCCATTCCTCAGTTGGCAACTGTCCAGATGGCCTGTTCCATTAATTTCATAACTCAAATACATTTTCCCATTAAGTGTATCGGATATGCACCGTCCCTTTATATTAAATGGCAGGAGTTTTTGTGAAAGGAGATTTGTGGATAAGGCAGAAAGCAGAAAAGTAAAAATCAGGAGCCGAATATTATTTTTCATGTTTATCAATAAAGTATTTGGTTGAATATGTTACTGCCCGAATCGAGCCTGCTACATTTATCAGCGGTAATTGAAGATAGGGCATTATAAGAATCATTTTTTACAAAGCTTTCTTAATACATCTTCAATCCAATTTTTATTAAATAAAAGTCTGTATTTCGGCGGAATACCCACACCGTCAAATTTTCTTCTGTATTGATAGCGGGTTGTGGTACAGCCCAGCATCAAATTGGAATTGGGAACATCTACGGCAAATACATTTCCATAGCCGGTGTAACCTGCCGAGTTTTCGCCAAAAGTGGTTACTTTTTTGCTTTGCATGGCTGAAAAGATAAAACCTTCACAACTGCTTGCGGAATTGCGGTTGTAAACGACAGCGACTTTTTTGGGGAACCGGAGTGTTTCACTACGGGTGGTATATTCTGCACTATCCATTGGTATAAAACTGTTTTGTTTTGCCATTTTCATTTTTTCTACATACCCCCGCATACTGCTAATTGCATCACTGCCATAGGAAGAAGAATCGTTGAGCATTTTACTTAACTCATTCTGATAAATTGCAAGATTGGCAGGAGTAACATACATATCAAGAACATCTGATACAATAGGATTGGTATAAATAAAATCAATCAAACCCTGATAGCAATCGTCTGAACCGCCTGCGTTATCCCTTACATCAATTACAAGATAAGGTGTTGAGGTAATTTCATCATAGTGCTTCTTATAACATGAATCAAGCAGGTTGAAATACGACCCTAAAAATGAACTCACCCGTAAATAACAAGTGCTGTCATTTAGCCTGTTAAATTCAAAAACTCCCTCATTATTTTCCTTTTGCGGGTTCTTGCTAAAATAGAGGTCTTCAAAAGTGCCATTATAAAATGAAACTCTTTTTCGTTGTTTGGAATGGTCTTTTAGAGAAAGGGTGGCGTCAAAAAGGTTGTCTGCTTCGGGAGTTAATATAAATTTCACCTGTCCCGGTCGCCATAAAACGGAAGATGATTCAACTATTACACCTTTGTATTTAAGTCCCGCTTTAATCAATGCAATCGTATAGCCCGGATACAGAAATGAATGATAAATACCTTCAACCTCCTGCAGGCTTTTTTTATTTAGTCTGTTTATCTGGCCGGTATTTAGTGTAACCCATTCTGTTTTTTTGTAATTCTCTGATGCCTTAATAACTGCTACGGCAACGGAATCATTTTCATCTACCGGAATACTTTTAGTACGGATATAGATATGCTTATCGTTAAAAAAACGAAGGTATTCTTCAATAAAATAGCTGCAATTGGTTTTCCCCGAGTCTTGTTTTATTTCTTTTAAAATCGTTGTAGAGAGTGCTTTGTATTCACCCTGCCGTGCGGTTGTCACGTTATCAGAAAAAGCAGCATGGTTTTGTTGCAGGTATTTTCTTACAAACTCAAAGTTGTCAGCACAACTGCATTTTATATTTTGCCCGGGTGATAGTATCACTGAGAGCAATGCTGGCAACAACAGTATCTGTTTAGAACTGAATTTCATTTTGATATTACTTGAACTGTTTTGCATCGCTCAAATGCTCCATGATTGTAAAAACAAATGCGTCATAATCTTTTTGAGATACCGGCAAGCGGTCGTAAACTTCCAGTTCTTTTACAATAAAGGGCAAATACCTGAAGCCTGATGCTTCATTATCGCTCAATATTTTTTCTGCTTCTTTCAGCCTGCCCATTTTACGTGCAATAAGTACTTCACCAGCCCTTACAAAATGTTCATACAAACAACTGTTCCAATCAGTGTAAGCCTTTTTGCTCATCACATCCCGAATGGGTTCATAAAGTCGTTCTGTTGATTTTTTGAGGCTTGCCGGCAGCTTATCAATTGCGGGATTTACAAAAGGGTGGCCAAACTCATGTACAGAGAGATTGATGACCTTTTCAGGGAAATCAAAGCCAGTTACAGGATGTGCTGTATCCAACTGCTGAAAACTGAAGGGCCCAAAAGTATTGTAAATGCTGTTTGTTTTTTTATTCGTTGTTCCATAACCACTGCTTGTAAGTATATTAAAACATGGCACCAGGGAATAGTTAGCAAATGTCTTATTATAAAAATCTTCCAGAGTGTTTATAAAACCGGCAGGCGGGAGGTTTTTTTTCACTTCTTTTTCAATCAGCCTGTAATACACAGCATACTCCTGCATGTATTCATCAAAGTGAATATTCTTATAAAAAATATTCATGTTGTTTAAAAATTCAGTTGCCCGGTTTTTTGCATCTTCCATATTACCGGTTGGAGAAAAAGGAAGTATTACTGCATCATCCATCTGGGCATTTAATTTCGCATAAGGCACTTCATCAGCCTTAATTAAAAAATTCACAAGAAAATCGTTCCACAAATTACGTTTGAGACAAGAACGATAGAGTTGCATCATTGCGCAACTGTCAAAAGACTGGTAACGCCGGTAATTGATACAGGCAAGCAGGTACCAGTCTTTCCAGGTGCATTTTTTTCCTTCAATTACTACCGAGTCTTTATTGCCGAGGAAATCGGGTGCATTATCCATCTGCATCATGAATCCAAGCAATTCAATATTTTTATTAAAAATAATGTTGATGTTTTTTCCCGGCTTCAGGCCAGTATTTGCCTTTGACAGCTTAATATGATTTGAGCAGGAGAATAAGAACAGAAGCAGGCAAAAGCAAAAGGCACGGTTTATTCTCATACTGTAAAGTTTGATTACTATTACCGGCAATATAGAACTCAAACCCGGCAATTACTTGTATAAAATTGCTGTTTTTTACCCCGGTATTATAAGTGCAGGTATTTTGCCGGCGATACACCAAAAAACTTCTTAAACGTATTGGTAAAATGGCTGGGATCCGAAAAGCCATTAGTGTAAGCAATATCTTTTATCGTAGCATTTTCCGCTAACATTTTTTTTGACTTGCCCAGCCGGTACAGCAAAATATAGGCTTGCGGGCTTATACCTTTGGCTTTTTTGAATTCCCTGATGAAATGAAATTTACTCATGCAAAATTGCCTGGCAAGCCATTCTGCATCAATAACCCTGGTGTAATGCTCCTCAATTATTTCATCTATAATGCAGAACCGGTTGTTCCATAAAGTTTCAGCACAAGGCATTTCAGTATATTTTGCAAGAGACCGCAGGGATAGTTTCCAGTCATCCACTTTTGTAATTTCTGCCTCAAAAAGCAGGTGAAGGCTGTTGTATAAATTCTCATCGTAAATCACACGCTGCAATGCTGCAACAGTTTTGTTGTTGTTAAAATAGCGCAGCATATCTGGATTCAGGTAAATAGTTTTATAGCTGTACCCGGGTTTCTCAAGTGAATAATTACGGTGGACTTCATTTACCTGTGTTATACTGATGCTTCCAGCCGGGGCAATAAATTCCTGGCTGGTATTATTCAGTATTTCCGTGCCGTTGGTAATAAGCGAAACACAATAATGGTCATGAAAATGAAAAGGAAAATAATCATTCTCGTTCTCAGAAGAAAACAATTCTGTATTGTCAAAAGTATCAAGCCTTTTATATGCAAAAGAAGCCATTACAATTTTTTTGAGATTAGGAGTCCCTGATATTAAAAATACGGTTTAATTGTGACTTGACATTTCATATATCATTGTTTGCAAATTATAATTATAAAAATGTTCTTATTAAAAACTCACGAATATTATTAAGTCATGTATTAAAATCACACATTTTAAAAATATCAATCCCTTACTACGGTAGCGCTACCTCGTTTATTCCCAGAATACCTTCTTTGGAGGCATTTTTGCAGACTATACAACCGTGAGTTTGTAAAAATGTGAGCAATGTTTCAGAAAACAAAAAATATCGATACAGCCTTCCAGTATATCCGTTTCTTCAGCCTGGCGTTTTTACTTGCCTGTGTACTCGTTTCAGTTTTTATTGCTTACAAAAGCTATCAGCTTTCTTCACAATCACAAAACAAAGTTTTCATTTTGGCTAATGGCAAAGCACTGGAAGCTTATGCTGCTGACAGAAAAGATAACATACCTGTTGAAGCCAAAGACCATGTAAAAATGTTTCATCATTTCTTCTTTTCTCTTGACCCTGATGATAAAGTTATTCAGGCAAATATTACAAAGGCTTTGTACCTGGCAGACAATTCGGCAAAGCAACAGTATGACAACCTGAAAGAGAATGGCTACTACTCAAATCTTATCAGTGGCAATATCAGCCAGGAAATTACAATGGACAGCATCATCATTAATACAGATGTGTATCCATTTTATTTCAGGTATAAAGGGGAACAAAAAATTATTCGCCCCACAACAATTGTAACAAGAAGCTTGGTTACCGAAGGCTATTTAAGAAATGTATCCCGTAGTGATAATAATTCACATGGTTTTTTAATAGAAAAATGGCGGACGCTGGAGAATACTGACATCAACATTCAAAACAGGTAGTATGTGGTTGTTCAAAAAGAGAACGAAAGAGGTTCAGTCAGATGATAAAACTACCTTATCTGATAAAGTGGCTGGCAAAATTGCCGGTGTCGGCATTAAAGCACAACAGCTATTTGCAGAAAAAATGAACAGGATATTTATGAAAACAGATTTCAAACGATTAAAAATACTGCTGATATTTTTCTGCGTTTCTGCAGGCGGCTACAGTATTTATCTAATTGTAAACAGTGTTTTCAGTCCTGAAAGAAAACAGAAAACGTTTGAGGTACAGCAAATGGATATTCCAAAGCACTTTAATAAAACGGGAGATGAAACCATAATGCCGGACGCAACTATAGATGAACAAACATATTTACAAATTCAGGATTTTAGAAAATACATGGATAGTTTAAAATTAAACAGAACGAATGAATACGACAGCATTCTGCGGGCCCGGCCGGGTTTGATGGATAGTGTGCAGGTGCTGGAACAAATTTATTTATCACAAAAACAAAAATGAAGCGTATGAGCAGTGTGCAAAGGTCGCAGGCCTTCCTGCGTAAACGGAAAATGATGCTGGTGTTACCATTGCTGATAATACCATTTCTCACAATGGCATTTTGGGCATTAGGCGGAGGAAAAGGTAATGAACCTGCTATTGCAAACGAGCAAAAAGGCTTGAATCTAAACCTTCCTGATGCTAAAATGAAGGAAGAAAACCTTACCGACAAACTTAGTTTTTATGATAAGGCTGATAAAGATTCTGCCAAGATGGAAGAATGGATGCGGACAGACCCATACTATCAGCAGAAACAAGATACCAGTGTTTTGTCAGTAAACGAACTGGAATTGCTTACTCAAAACTCAGCCAGCAAGTATAACCAGCGGCTGAATACTTCACCATATGAGTACTCTTCCAACAATCCTGAAAAAAAGCTAATGGACAAACTTGCATTGCTGCAAAAAGAAATTAACAAGCAACCGGAACCTGAAAACACAAGTAGCGGTGAAACCTTTTCTTCGAACCAGGGTGATGAATTCGCCAATGAAGTGGACAGGCTTGAAAACATGATGTTAGCAATGGATAAACCCAACACCGGCGACCCCGAAATGCAGCAACTCAACGGAACGTTGGAAAAGATATTGGACATACAACACCCACAAAGGGTTAAAGATAAATTAAAAGAAAAATCATTGCAGCACAAAGAAATTGTATTTGCTGTAACAACTCAACCGAAAATGGCGGTGGTATCATTGATTGATACTAGCCGGAAAAAGCCAGCAGATGTTAATCAGTTTCTTGGTGCAACTACGCAAGGAGCAGAGGCCATAGAAGGTTTTGCTATAGAAGCATTGGTGCACAGTAACCAATCGCTGGTTACTGGAGCCGTTATTCAGTTGCGTTTGCAAACTGATATATTTATTAATGGTATTCTCATCCCAAAGGGTACACCGGTGAACGGTATCGCATCCCTAAACAATGAACGTCTTGAGGCGGAAATTAATTCCATCCGGTATAAAAATTATTTGCTTCCTGTAAAATTAGAGTTGTACGATTTGGATGGGTTACCGGGTATTTATGTTCCTGGCTCCATCAGTCGGGATGTAGCGAAGAATTCAACCGATAACAGTTTACAATTAATGGAGCTTACCACACTTGACCCATCGCTAAAAGCACAGGCAGCAACTGCAGGCATCAATGCAGCAAAAAGTTTATTGAGCCGTAAAGTAAAGCAAGTAAAAGTTACAATTAAAGAAGGGTATAAAGTTTTGCTTAAAGATAAAAACACTGAAAACAATTAAAAAACTATAAACACAGCAGCAATGAAAAGACTAATGACTATGATTTGTGTATGCTTTGTAGTAATTGCCCATGCACAAACAAAACTGAATATTACAACTGATAAAACCACCAGCCTCGTATTTCCTTTTGCCATTAAGCATGTTGACCGAGGCACTGCTTCTGTGTTGGCCCAGCAGGTAACAGAGGCACCAGAAATTTTGCTTGTAAAAGCAGCCGCAAAAGATTTTACTGAAACTAACTTAAGTGTGGTAACTGATGATGGCAGCGTATATTCTTTTACTGTGAACTATGATAACAAACCAGCGGTATGGGTGTATTACTTGCCCGTTAACCGAACGGCTACAATCAGTTCTTACGCCAATATGATATTGGATAATGAACGCATAGCAAAAAAAATAAAAGATAAGAAATACAACATGCAGGCAGGCATCAGGGGGATTTACATTAAAGACAATATCATTTACTATCAACTATACATTAAAAATGATGGCACAATAGATTACGATGTTGACTTGCTTCGTTTTTTTATTAAAGACAAAAGACGAAGTAAAAGAACTGCTATACAGGAAGTAGAGCAAAAGCCCATTTACACAACTGGAAACTGCAGCAGGGTTAAAGGAGAGAGTAAAACAGTTTTTGTAGTGGCGCTGGAAAAATTTACTATACCAGAAAAAAAGTATTTGGCGGTTCAAATAACCGAGAAGAACGGCGGAAGGCATTTCCTGTTAAGAATAAAAAATAAAGCTATAATGAAGTCAAAGGTATTGCCCGATTTAAAATGATAACAGACCATCCCATAGCAGATGAAGTACTCGACCTGGTTAGCATTGCTTTAGCAAAAGGCGAAATGTACATGGTCTATAATAACAGCCTTTACTTTATTGATAAAAGCGATGTCCATTTTTTTAATACAAGGGATAAAGCTCTTGAATTTGCAGAAAACAATATAAGTGACCGTGACAGGTTTGCTGTTCTTCATTTTAATTCAGTACAAGATATTTTAAATCAAATTCCCTACGGCGAAAAACTCCAACACCAGCTAAATCCTGACCCCGATGTAAATGGTCTGTATAATAAAGACGGCAACGAATTTACTGATGCATTAATTGACCATTTTGAATCCCAACAATTATCACAATTCAATAAACAATTAAAAACAAATTTTATGAACAACGAAAATCTTCAGTATTTGAAAGATAACATCAAATACATGGGCTTTGGCGAAAACATGTACCGGGAACTGGAAAGAAACCTTGGTGAAGGGAAAGCAGAATTTCAACTACGATTTACTGCGGAAATCAATAAGAAACCTTTTGAGGCTACGCTGAATTTCCGGAAGTCTGATTCTACGGACATGTATTTCTTCAACAATTACAATGCTTCATTGGAAAAAAGCAATGGTGAGAAAAATGAGCAGACATTTTACCTGAACAAAGGCAAAGGAGTAACTGCAAAAGAAGCCTATAACCTGCTGGATGGCCGGGCGGTTCGCAAAGACCTTACCACCAAAGAAGGCCAGCCATATAAAGCCTGGATACAGCTTGACTTTGAAAACAAAGACAAGAACAATAACAATGAAGTGAAGCAATTTCATGAAAACTATGGATATGATTTGAAAGCAGCCGTGGAAAAATTTGCAGTTGCTGAATTAAGTGACCCTGAAAAAGCCAAGGCGTTGATGCAATCACTGGAAAAAGGGAATGTACAATCGGTAACTATTGAAAAAGATGGCAGCAGCCATAAGATGTTTATGGAAGCTGACCCACAGTATAAAAAAGTTACCGTGTACGACTCAAACATGAAGATGGTTGCCAAAGAATCGTTGGAGCAATACAAATCTGGCATTGATAAAGGCAGCAAAGAAGTAAAGGCAGGCCAGGAAAATGATAAAAAAAAAGAATTGAAACAGGAGCCTAAAGCGGAAAAAGAAAAGCTTGAGAAAAAGAACGGACAAAGCCTGCTGCCAAAAAAGAGGGAAAGTAAAGGCAAAGGTTTAGGGGTGTCATAGTGCATCCCTGAACCATTTTTGTAATTATCAAATGTTGTGCAATGAATATCCAGAATATAACAGAGTTGAGTAAGCAACTGGAAGTGCTTGGCTTTCATGATGCAGGTAACCTGCTTTTAAAACGAATCTGTTTTAAACCTGCCAATTTTAATCTGGTGCAAAGGGTGATTAAAGAAAGAGATGTAATGCTTTTCAGTTTGTATTTTGAACTGTTACAAAAAACAGACAACTACCAGCTGCAATACTATGATGTAACGCTGCAAAAAGCAAATGGCGGGTTTGCCTTGCCTGTTGAAGGAATAAACCCTATAGAATTGGAAAAACAGATGGCAAGCATTGACTGGAAAAAAGCATTCAGCCTTGATGATAAAAAGGCATGGAACGCTGAAGATAAATCAACCTGGGAAACAGAATGGAGGATTTCTGGTATAGTTGAAAGCCTTTCTATACTTGAAAAATCAGAACCGGGAAAAGTTATTGCATCTACATTGAAACAAAAGTTTTGGGCGGGTACGTTGTATCAGGATATAGTTGGCTCAATTACTCCCGTTAGAAACAAAGCTGACGTTAGCCAGCGGTTCTACATTGCTGAAGATGGAAGTGGTATAACAACAGATGAAGCATATCGCTTTTTACAAAATAAATACATGGAAAAACAATTACAGTTTAAAAGAAAGCAAATTTGTAATGGAAATGAATCAACTTCTGAGGAATCTAATGGTGCATCAAGCACTGGGCTACTGAAGAAAAAGCGAATTGCAGGCAAGGGAAAACGAATCAGGGCTAACCAGGATTAAACAGTATGGACATCTTTCCACCACTAACAGGCTTTTATTCTGCTATAGCAGCAGATACCCGTATCGGCGCTTCGCATATCAGCATTTACATGGCGCTGCTGCAGCAATGGAATATTAGCGGAGGAATTAATCCTGTGAAAATTGAAAGGGCTTTAATTATGAAAGTCGCCAAAATAAATGCAAGACAGACCTATAACAAATGTATAAATCAGCTGCAGGAATATGGTTATATAATTTATGAACCTTGTTCAAATCAGTTTGAAGCAAGTGTAATTCACTTGAAAAATATAGAAATGAAAACATAATAATTAAACAATTTCAATAAGGGAGGTGTGATATGGCAAGTGTGAAACCGGAACAGGTAGTTGAAATTTTAAAGAGGCATAATGTGCATATCTCATTGGAGCAGGCTGTACTGATACTGGACTTTATGTTTAAATTTGCTAAGTTATCATTAACGCAAAACAGGGGCACATGACAGCAGATTTATACATCCGGGTGAGTACAGATGAGCAGGCTGACAAAGGCTACTCACAACGGGACCAGGAGGAACGTTTAAGAAAGTATTGCGACAACAACCAGATAAAAGTCAGGCAGGTAATTTTTGAAGACCATTCTGCAAAGACGTTTAACCGTCCTAAGTGGAATGGTTTGTTGTTTGATTTAAAAAAGAAGAAAAATGCCGTCGATTTTGTTCTGTTTTCTAAATGGGACAGGTTCAGTCGTAATGCTGGTGATGCCTATCAAATGATAAATATTCTTCGCAAGCTTGGTGTAGAACCACAGGCAATTGAACAGCCTTTGGATTTAGCAGTACCGGAAAACAAATTAATGCTTGCTTTTTATTTGGCTGCACCGGAAGTTGAAAACGACCGCAGGGCATTGAATGTTTTGCTGGGAATGCGTAAAGCAAAAAAAGAAGGAAGATGGATGGGAGTTGCTCCAGTGGGCTATGCAAATAAAATAACAGAGGATGGTAAAAAATACATTGCACCAATAGAACCGGAAGCCAGTACTATGAAATGGGTTTTTGAAACTTTATCAGAAGGCCAGTTTAATGTAGAGCAAATAATGAAGCAGGCATTTGAAAAAGGTGTTAAGTGTTGCAAAGCTAATTTCTGGAATTTATTAAGAAACCCGGTTTACTGTGGCCGCATTTATTTATCGGGTTACAAGGAAGAAGAATCAAGGCATGTTCAAGGCTTGCATCAGCCTATTATTTCAGAGGCACTTTTTTATGATGTACAGGATTATTTGAATGGAAAGAAAAGAACGTACAGGGCTAAGGTTGGCAGCATGGATGAATTGCAGTTGAGAGGTTATTTGATTTGTCCTAAATGTGGCAAGCTGCTTACTGGAAGTGCCTCAAAAGGAAGGAATGGAAGATATTATTACTATCACTGTACTTCATCTTGCGGCGCAAGATTCAAAGCAGAAAATGCAAATAAGCTATTTTCAGGTGAACTTAGAAAGTTGGTTCCAAAATCCGGCATGACGGAAGTTTATAAAGTGGTTTTGCAGGAAGAATTTAAAGCCCAAACAAAGGCGCAGCGGGAAGATTTGAGACAAGTAAAGGAAGCATTAGAAAAAGCCAATACAGAGCTTGCCAATGCCCGTAAACTGCTTTTATCAAACGAAATTGAGCCTTCAGAATATCGCAGTATAAAATCCGAATACGAAAAGAAAATCACGGGGCTGGAATCGAGGCTGATAGAATTATCACAGGAAGGAAAAAGCATAGAACCCTTGCTGAATAAGGCTTTAACAACCTTAACCAGCCTTGACAAACTTTACGAAAAAGCTGATAACAAAGCCAAGAGAGAAATCATTGGTTCGATATTCCCCGAAAAACTCGTTTTTGACGGATTCCATTATCGAACCGCTCGTTTGAATGAAGCCGTTTCGCTAATATACAGTCTGGGCAAGGGTTTCAGCCAAAATGAAAGTGGACAAACCGAGTCAATTTTCGATTTGTCCACTTTAGTGCCCAGGACTGGATTCGAACCAGCACACCCTTGCGAGCGCTGCGACCTGAACACAGTGCGTCTACCAATTTCGCCACCTGGGCATCAGGTTCCTTGTTCAGGGGATGCAAATATAGGGGAAAATGGCATTCTTACATACAGGAATCCAAGAAATCTGGAATACCGCCTAGAAATCTATGGGTCTGATCTTCAGGTTGCTGCCTACCACCCTGAATCCCCGCGCCAGCTGGCGCACATAGCGGATCACCATAGCCTCCGGGTTAAACTGCCTGAACTCCTCACAAAGATCCCGCGTACGGTGGCGGTACCCCGGCTCACGCAGTACTTCATCGATCCCCTTCTTTAACTGCTCAAGTGAGGGTTTGTCTGTGCGCAAATGCATCCCCAGTTTAAAATATCCTACCCTTGCCCCTATCTCCTTGCGGCAGCTTCTGCCACCCAGTACCACCATGGGTAACTGGTGGCGGATGCTGCGCATCACATCCTGGTGCCTGCCACTGCAAACCAGCACATCGGCATAGGGCATCACATCATCCAGGTCCACATCGTCCTCAATCATCACATTGGAGCAGGCGAACCGTTGTTTCATGGCCGATGTATCATGGCCATGGGTGACCACAATCACACGGGCGTTGCTGTTGCAATAGATTTCCGGCACCGAAACGAGGGCCGCCAGCGCATCTTTATCGTGTTTATCCAGAGACACCAGAATGGTATGTTCATACGTACCATGATGGCCCATCCAGTATTTTTCTTTCACGGTGGAACGCTCCAGGATGGGACCGCAGAAACGGATATGGTCACTCATATCATGGCGGGGATATTCAAAGCCGGGACTGCCGGTTTGCAAAACCATGGTGGAATGGCGGATCACGTCATCATGTACATGCCTAGATCCCCGGATGCCATATTGCAAATGAAGCCGATGCTGTAAAGTGGCTGCGCCACGATGGATGAATTCTGCCTGCACCCATCGTTTCCACGCTGCAGACAACCTGGAAAGTCTGGAACCTGCCGGAATGGCCCCGTATCCATAGGGTGCAAGATGGGAAGAACTTTCCTTGAGCGGATGCAGGCCGATGCCGATCACCGGCACTTTCAACAGCCGGTTCACAAAAGGAATGCCGGTAAAGCCGAGGTCAGCTACCATGACTGTGAAAGGAAATTCACGGTGGATCTCTTTCAGGTCTTCATAATATTCAGGTCCGCGGCGGATAAAGAGTTCACGAAGATCATGTTTCAAAAGGGCCCGCGTTGAACGGGTTTTACTGCGTTCTGGAAAAACAGCTTCCAGGTTGCCGGAATGAAACTGGGGCGGCGTCCTGAATGGAAAATGGGGAATGTCCAGCTCCGCCATGATTGAAGCGTAGTTAGACTGTGTGTACCATCTTACATCGCAACCCGCTTCCTTCAGTGCCATGGCCAGGCTTGTCATGGGAAGCACATGCTCATCCAGGGGCATAGAGGCAAACAAAACCCTGATGGGTTCATTAGCCGGTTTCTGGTGATTGGATAGCAGTTCTCTGGTCATGGTGTACTGGTCCTGTATATAAGGGACGCAGCAGCGGCAGCAATGTTACAGGATGCTTCAAAGTATTTAAAGCCTTAACTTATCTTTAGCGAAACGGACATATGCAGGTCTCCCCTATTCGCACGGCACTCGTCAGCTTCGGCATTTCATCCCGGACTTTTCACGCACCTTTCCTCACTACCCTGCCTGGATTTTCACTGGTGTCTGTATTGGAACGTAGCGGGAATACAGCGCAGGAGAAATATCCATGGGTGAAAACCGTACGAAGCATCGATGAACTGCTCAGAGATGATACCATTGAACTGGTGGTAATAACCTCCCCCAATGAAACCCATTTCCCCTATGCAAAAATGGCGATGGAAGCGGGTAAACATGTGGTCCTTGAAAAGCCTTTTGCCAATACATCAGCCGAAGCCAGGGCACTGGTAGACATCTCGCGGGCCACAGGAAAACTATGTGCGGTTTATCATAACAGGAGATATGTTGCAGACTACCTCACCATGAAAGATATCCTGGCCAAAGGCTTGCTGGGTGAACTGCATGAATTTGAAGCGCACTATGACCGCTACCGCCCGGATCCCCGCACCTACGGCCTGTGGCGTGAAAAACCCCTGCCGGGCAGTGGCGTATTTTACGATCTGGGGTCCCACCTGGTTGACCAGGCCCTGCAGCTCTTTGGGACACCGCAATACATCATGGCGGATATCCGAAAGCAAAAACCCTACTCTGTGGTGGATGATTATTTTGATGTGCGACTGGACTATGGATTTCTCAAAGTACTCCTTAAATCGGGTATGCTTGTCCGTGAGATGGGTCCCCGCTATATGATGCACGGCACAAAAGGTTCCTACATCAAATATGGTGAAGACCCGCAGGAGGAATTACTGAAAGCAGGCCATTTGCCCACCTCGCCAGACTGGGGAAAAGAACCGGAGTCCCAATTTGGATTGATCCATACGGAAATTGACGGTAAGGTTATCAGGGAGGTCTATCCTTCTGTACAGGGCGGATTCCAGGGCTATTACCAAAATCTTTACAAGACCATCCGTGAAGGCGCAGAACTCATGGAAAAACCGGAACATGGCTATAAGGTGATCCGTTTGATAGAGCTTGCTTTTGAAAGCAGTGAAAAACAATGCAGGGTGAAGGTTGACCTGGACCTCTAGTACAATTCCAGTATAGTGATCTGTTTGCCATTGAAAATAATCTGGTCGCCGGTGGTCTTCCCGATGAGCGTACGCGCCAGCGGAGCACTGGGGGATATTACCCAAACGGTTTTGTCTTCTATCACCAGTTTCCCGATTCCGCCGAGGACAAAGAAATACATGTCAGTGCATTCAACCAATGACCCCGGTGCCACCTTGGTATGCACGCCGGAACAATCCACTTCCATCATGGCAGCCAACTCGCGTTTATTCTCAGATAATTGCCTGCCCAGCATGTCTTTCTCTAACTGGTTCATGGCACGTGCAGTTTCATATTTATCGCCCGCACTGCTTTTGGTTTCCGCATTGGCTGCTTCCTGCGCCGCATTCATGGAAGCCCAAAGGCTGTTGATGCGTGCTTGCAGCAACGCAACACAATGATCCCTGAGCATGCTCTTTGAAATAGCCATCCCGCTAAAATTAGCCAACAAAATTTGTGATCCCCGTTATTTCATCTAACTTTTATGCAAAGCACAACCATGGCGCGTCTTTCATTTTTCTTGCTGTTCATCTCCATCCTTGTTTCTCCGCTGCAGGCACAGGTTCCCCATGGCTATAAGGGCAAGCCCTTCCGGGACAGCCTGTACAGGCAAGGAGCACAGGTAGTGCCGGGCCGTGTTGAACTTGCCTATTACGATCTGGGAGGTGAGGGTGTTGCTTACCATGATACAACGCCGGAAAACGATGGTGCAAAACTGAACCATACTTCACAACACTGGCGGCCGGGGATACCCGCTTACATTGCTTTTTTTCGCGAGAAAGAAGGGGTAGACATTTCCTATACCAAAGACTGGGCAGATTTCAATCATCCCAATAAAGTGGATCCCAAAGTAAATCAACTCTACATCGGGTGGCAGGAAGACGGGGAATGGACCAACTATACCATACGCGTCAATAAGCCTGGTAAATATCGTATCATCACTGTGTATGGTTACCAGGACAACCGTTCTGAATTGTGGCTGAACAACCAGTTAGCATGCAAGCTTACACTACCGGAGAATACGGGCGACTGGCACAAATGGACACAGGCAACGGTAGGGGAAATTGTGTTTCCGAAGGAAGGGCTGCAATTGCTGACTTTAAAGTACAACAAGGGTTCCAACCTGGCCTACCTGGATTTTCTGCTGGTGGAGCCTTTATAATTTTTCTACGTTTAACCGCACCTGTTTCTTTTCCCACGCAAACAGGATATACCCTTTGTTCTTACTGGTTTCTTTTACTTCAAAGGTTAGCCGCGGAAGGCTATTGGTCACCGTAGTGGCAGGAACATTAAATCTCGCTACGTCTTTTGCTGCATCGTATTCATCAGCAAGGTGCATTTGTGCATCGGTATTAAGGATCACCACCCAGGGATTCTCAGCTTTTGGAATGATAAACAATCCATATTTGCCTGCTTTTACAGGCTTCCCGTTCACTTTTACATCTTCACTGAAGCTTACCCAGGTGGCGTTGTGCGCACCAGCGCACCATACCTGATCATAGGATACCAGTCCGCCCCAGATATTCCTTCCTTTTACCCCTGGTGAACCATAGGTGATATGAACATGGGAACTGCCGATATTGGCCATGGCCATTCTTACCGGGCTGCCCTTCATCAGGTCTTCTTTGATGAGGCCTGCATTGACAGAATCAGCATATCCCAGATTTTGAGCCATGTGATCTCCATGCTGGGCCATAGACATTGTTGTGAAAACTACAAGGGCCAACAACATCATTATCATCTTTCTCATATGCATTTATTTTACCTCGTACAGGGTTTTGCCGCCTACGATGGTCATCAGCACTTTGGTGCGGGGGATCTCCTCCTCTGCGCATTGGGTAAGGTCATTGTTCAGGAGAACGAGATCTGCCATCTTACCCACTGTAATTGAACCCTTGTCTTTCTCCTGGAACTGTGCGATGGCATTGGCCAGCGTGTAAGAATAAATGGCCTCTTCACGCGTCATTCTTTGTGCGGGATAGAAAGCTACCCCGTTCTTTTGCTTACGGGTAACAGACGCGTAAAAATTGGCAAAGGGATCAATGTCTTCCACCGGCACATCAGTTCCATTGTTTACTAACACGCCGGCATCAATAAAAGCACGCCACATATAGGCCCCATTGGCTGCCCGTTCATCACCCAGTCTTTTGGGGACATAAGGTGCATCTGATGTACAGTGGATCCCCTGCATGGAAGCAATGACGTTCCACTGTTTGAATCTCGGGATCTCCGCCGGGTTCACATGTTGCGCATGCTCCACCCGCCAGCGGTGATCTTTGGACATATTCTTCCGGATCTGTTCACTGAATATATCGATGGTCTCCCGGTTTGCCCTGTCGCCAATGGCATGTACACATAATTGCAGATCATGATCCCAGGCAAAAGCAGCGATCTGCTTGAGTTCAGTGGTGTCAAAAGTATTCTGTCCGTAGAATTCCTTCCGGTCATGATAGGGTTCCAGCAGCCAGGCACCGTAAGATCCCAATGCACCATCCAGGGACACTTTGATGGCCCTTACTGTGAGGTGCGCATTTCCAGCGTCCATAATGGGGAACACGGTACTGTGTGTTTGCAATCCCCTGATCCCATCCCTTACCATAACATAGTGCCTGATGGCGAGTTTTTGCTGCTCCGCCAGTTCTTTCATCCAGGCTACCTGCTCAAAGGAAGAACCCGCGTCGGCAAAACTGGTGATACCCTGCTGCAGGCAAACCTGTTCTGCCAGGTACATCGCGTGCTGCCATTCAGCCTTCCGCTCCGCAAGCGATCGCTGGGTGTACCATTGTTCATAGGCCCTGTACACTAATCCCTGCGCCCTTTCCTCCAGTACACCTATGATCTTGCCGGTCTTATCTTTTACAATATCTCCGCCGGGCGGATTGGGTGTTTTTTCGGTTATGCCTGCCTGTTGTAATGCCTTTTCATTCACATAGGAACTGTGCCCGCTGGCGTGAGTGAGCAATACAGGATTGTTGGGCGCTATTTTATCCAGTTCATCGTGATAGGGATAGCCCAGGTAATTGGGTGACGGGGCAGCATCCCATTTCTCCTGGTGCCAGCCCCTGCCGATGATCCAATCCCCCGGCTTAGCCTTGGCCACTGCTGCTTTTACCAGAGCGAGGATCTCTGCCCAGTTCTTCACCTTCATCAGGTTCAGGTTCACCAGGGATGCGCCCATCCCATGAATGTGACCATGGCCTTCCATCAAACCGGGCATCAGGAATTTTCCGCCAGCGTTCAGTTTCCTGGTTTGTGGGCCTATGTGTTGCTGTACAGCCTCATCGCTGCCTACAAAAATGATCCTGCCGTCTTTGACACCCACAGCCTGTGCCAGGGGCTTTGCCTTGTCAACAGTATACACTTTTGCATTCGTAATCACCAGATCCGCCTGCTGCGCGCTGGCGAGTGATGCCACACAAATAAAAGCGCAGACCAATACCGCTTTCATGATCAGATATAGCTGTTAATGATATTCTCCAGCCATTCTTGTTTTCCACTGGATTGTTTAGGCTCCCCATGTTGAACGGCATACTCACGCAGATCTTCCAGCTTCAGTTTTCCGCTTTCAAACTCTGCTCCCGCACCACTGTCAAAGGATGCATAGCGGTCTTTCCGGAACTGCTTGTATGGGCTCTTTGCGAGCACGTTTTCTGCGATGATGGCAGCACGTGCAAAAGCATCCATCGAACCAATATGGGCATGGAAGATATCTTCCAGGTCTGTAGAGTTTCTCCTGGTCTTTGCATCAAAGTTGACGCCGCCACCGGCAAATCCACCTGCTTCCAGGATCACCAGCATACACTCCGTGAGCTCATTGAGGTCCATGGCAAACTGGTCTGTATCCCAGCCATTCTGCGCGTCACCGCGGTTGGCATCAATGCTGCCCAGCATGCCCGCATCAGCGGCTGCCTGCAGTTCATGCTGGAAGGTATGACCCGCCAGGGTGGCATGGTTCACTTCCACATTCAATTTGAAATCTTTATCCAGGCCATAATGGCGAAGGAATCCAATCACGGTTTCTGAATCAAAATCATACTGGTGTTTGGTGGGCTCACAGGGCTTGGGTTCAATAAAGAACACCCCTTTGAATCCCTGCTTCCGCGCATAGTCACGCGCCATGGTTAAAAACCGCGCCAGGTGCTCCTTCTCCCGTTTCATATCCGTATTCAACAGCGTCATATATCCTTCCCGGCCACCCCAGAATACATAGTTTTCGCCGCCCAGCTTGATGGTAGCATCCAGGGCGTTTTTCACCTGCGTACCCGCATAGGCCAGTGCGCCAAAATCTGGATTGGTGGAAGCGCCGTTCATATACCTTGGATTGCTGAAAACATTGGCGGTACCCCACAGCAGCTTCACACCACTGGCGGTCATTTTATCCTTGGCGTAGTCTGTGATCTTTTGCATGCGCGTCTCGTATTCAGAAATGCTGCCGCCTTCATCCACCAGGTCAATATCATGGAAACAGTAGTAGTCCACACCCATCTTGGTAAAGAATTCAAATGCGGCATCCATTTTATCATATGCACGCTGCATGGGGTCTGCCTGCGCATCCCAGGGGAAATGCTTGGTGCCGGGACCAAAAGGATCTGCCCCCGTTCCGCAGAAGGTATGCCAATAGCAAACGGCAAATTTGAAAAAATCACGCATGGTCTTTCCTCCGATGGGCCTGCTGGGATCATACCATTTAAAGGCCAGGGGATTGTCTGACTCACGGCCTTCATACTTAATCTCATTGATGCCGGGGAAATAGGTTTTGTTTCCAAGTGTAATCATAAACTGAAATTCAAAAAGTCAATGGTAAAAGTCAAAAATCTGTTTTGGATGCTGAATGTACGATACAATAGCGGAAAATTATGACCGATAATGTGCACCATCGGAAGAGCCTTCAAAGACTTTCAGGGATCTGCCGGTCTCCTGTTCCAATTGTGCGCGGATGCCCTGCATGATGTCATATCCCTCAATGCTGGTCAGCATCATAGTCACCGTGCCCCCACTGCCGCCGCCGCTGATCCTGGCACCGGCAATGCCATGCCCCAGTCCCCGCTCCATGACCAGTTGCACAATGCGGTTGGTCACCGGTTCCCCAAGACCCACCCGCTGGTAGCCCATATGCGAGGCCAGCATCAGCTGCCCCGCCGCATTCCAGGCACCGGGATGTGCCAGCATCTCCCTGAACTGCAGTATCCGGTGATGTTCTTCCACCGGATGAAGTGCGCAGGCCAGCGGATGGTATATCTTATCAGGATCGATGACGGTTGCGGTATCCAGGTGCGTTCCGAAATGTTCCTGGAATACATTACCGGCAATGGACTCCGGAATGTAGGGCGCCATGGTTTGCATAAACTGCTCCAACGGAACATTGGCGAGATAACCTCTGTACGGACCCTGTAATGGATCGATGTTGAGGTTCTTCATGGCAATGACATACCCCATAAATGCCGCCGTTCTTACGTCGCCATAAGAAGCACCACTTACAGCATGGCGCACACCACTATCGAGCCCAACAAATTGCAAGCCATCAGGAATATAAATAGGCTCTAGTACGGTACAGGGTTGGCAGATGATGGGTAACAGGTGATTCCTGCGGCCCAGGTTCACAGACAACTGATCCATCAATCCGCAAGCCGCACCCACCACCCTGTTCTCCACGCGCTGGGCCCATTGGGCAAGATGAAGGGGATCAATGGAAAGACCCAGGCCTTTACGGATGGCATGCATGGTGGCTACTTCAATTGCGGCGGAAGAAGAAACGCCCTTGCCTGCAGGCACAGTTGAGGTTACAGAAAATTTTCCGCCTTTCCACCGGATACCGAGTTCCTCTTCCAGCACTTTACAACATCCCAGCACATATACGGCCCAGTGCCCTCCTGGAGCGGCTTTCACCACTTTTCCCCATTCTTCGGCATTAAGTCCCTGCATAGATGCTGCACTGATCTCACAAACCCTGGGATCAACATCGGCATCCGTTTCTACCCTGAAGACCCCATCGTCTGAAGGTATAAACCGCACCTTCGTTTCTTCTGCAATGGGCATCTGGAGTAAAAGTGATCCGCTATAGTCTGCAATGCCGCCCATCACGTCAAGCCTTCCGGGTGATACGCCTTCATATGAGGGTGAGGATACGTGAATGGCATTGAGCTCTGCGGCTTTATCCTCCGGCATGGTATCCGCCATAAAGGTATCTGCACCGGTTTCTGGTCCGGCCAGGAATTTCTGCAGTCCAGGCTGGCGCAGGGGCGGACAAATATTCAAATGCATATGATAGCCTTCATAGTTTCCGCCATCTACCGGCGCCTGGTCAAAAGCCATGATATACGGAAACTGCATATTGAACAAAGCATCAAATTTGCGGGTCACCGTCTGGTAAACAGCTGCGAGTCCTTCCAGTTCCGCATCATCCATGGTGATGAGGGTCTGGTGCCTGCGCTTCGGGAAAATATAGGTCTCATAGGCAAACCGGGCAAAAAAGGGAATGAAGGCAATAGCGTGGTCATTTTCAGCAATGATGCGTATCCCGTCTTTTTTCTCTGCAGCAATGATGTCCTCAAAAATATTTCTTCCCGTATCCTGCTGGTGATCTGCCATTGCTTTCAGCTCTTTACGAAACACGTTGAAAACAAAATCTGTGGCATAGATCTGGCAGTGCGGATGGGGATTGGAAACGCCCACAATTTCACCTTTGTTTTCAAAGATGAGGACGGATTGTATAGTGGGATGCTGCTGAAAAAAAATCATTTCATCGCGAAGTGCCCTGAACACTGCCGCAATGTCTTTCACATCCATATCTGTAAGCGTCACATTATGCCGTGGATCATAGCAAACCACTTTTGCGATACCCTTTGCTTCGCCCTTACGATAAAATCCATGGTGATCATGATAGGCGGGCAATGCAGGAGCCTGCATACCCACCACCGGATGGTCGTTCTCAAAAATATATACCTGCTTATAGTCTGGATTCTGCTGTCCACTGATGCGGTGGTTACCCGGACAGAGATAGCAACCCGGGTCAAAAGATGGCGCTTCCCGGGAATGATTCTTGCGGTCAAAACTCCATGGCCTGTTGTTCCGATGTGCTGCATACACCACCCATTCCTGTCTCAACGGATGCCACCTTTTCTCCCACTTTCCCTGATATCCTCCTTCCATATATCAAAACTTTAATCCGGCCTTCCAATGTGCATAAGCCCCGGCATATTTTTCTTTCAATCCTGGATCCGGCAGGTAAGATTTAACCACTTCCATGCCTTTGAAACAATCTTGGCTACTGGTAAAGATGCCTGCGCCAAGCCCCGCAGCCCTGGCAGCACCCACGGCACCATCTGTGTTGTACAATTCCAGTTTGCAACCTGCGGTATGGGTAAAGGCTTGTGCAAATACTTCGCTGAGAAACATATTGGCATGGCCGGCGCGTACGGTAGACACGTCCAGTCCCATTTGCTGCATCACTTCAATGCCATACTGAAGGGCAAACACGATGCCTTCCTGTGCGGCCCTTACAATATGCCCGGCATGGTGCTGGTTAAAATGCAGGCCTTCCATCCTGGCACCGGGTGCCCGGTTTTCCAGAACCCGTTCAGCGCCATTGCCAAAGGGATAGAAGCGAACGCCTTCCGCACCCGGGGGCACTGAAGCGGCCAGTTGATTCATGGCTTCATAGTCCATATTACCCATCAGGTTCTTTCTTAACCAGCTGTTGAGAATGCCGGTGCCATTCACACAAAGCAGAATGCCTAATCGGTTATGCGTTGCCGTATGGTTCACGTGAGCAAAACTGTTAACACGTGAAAGCGGGTCAAACCGCACCTGTTCCGTTACGCCGTATACCACACCGGAAGTTCCCGCCGTTGCGGCCACCTCTCCCGGTTGTAATACGTTGAGGGAAAATGCATTATTGGGCTGGTCACCCGCACGGTAGCTTACTGGGATACCTGCTGCCACGTCAAACAAGGGTGCGATCTCTGCTTTTACGTTGCCCTGCATACCGAAAGTAGGTACCAGTTCAGGAATCATTGCTGCAGGTATTCCAAAATAATCCATCAATTCATTTGCTACAGTTCCCTTTGAAAAATCCCAGCCAATGCCTTCTGAAAGTCCGGACATGGTTGTACTGGCCCTCCCCGTGAGCCGCATGGCGATGTAATCTCCCGGCAGCATCACCTTATCAATCTTCGCAAATAGATCCGGTTCATTTTCCTTCACCCATTTTAGTTTCGCCATGGTGAAATTGCCGGGCGAATTGAGATAGTGCTCCAGGCAGTAGGTATTGCCCAGGTCCTTAAACGCCTGCTCACCATAAGGAACGGCCCTGGAATCACACCAAATAATAGAGGGGCGAAGTGATTTCTGGTTCTTATCCACACAAACCAGGCCGTGCATCTGGTAAGAAATCCCAATAGCCAGTACTTCATGTTTATGCCATGGGTGTTGTGCCCTGATTTTCTGTACGGCATTGATGGCTTCATGCCACCACATCTCCGGATCCTGCTCTGCAAAGCCGGGAGCGGGCGCACTGATGGGCATCTCGCTGGAGGGTGAGAATGCAATGGCCAGGGGTTTGCCGCTATCCACATCCAGTAATGCCGCTTTCACGGAAGAAGATCCAATATCCAGTCCTAACACATAATTAGCCATATCAACCTTGTTGTTCTAAGATCAGGTATAAAGCAGCGAGGATGCCCGTGATAACCACCGCACCAATGGTGAAGGAGGGGTGTGTTTTAAACATGGACCATTCCACCTGCAGTTTGTCTTCATTGGTGGATTTGGGATCCAGCAAGCTGATGACAATCATCAGTGCCACACAAATCACGAATACCCATCCCATCCTGTCCAGGAAGGGCATCTCGGGAAAACCGAACTTGAAGATCACAGACAATAAAAATCCTGAAACGATGGCCACAAAGGCCGCACGGGCCGTGGCCCTTTTCCAGAAGAAGCCCAGCAGGAAAATACAGAATACCCCTGGTGAGATAAATCCGGTGTATTCCTGGATGAATTTGAAACCTCCTGCTTTGTCGATACCCAGGAAGGGAGAAATCACAATCGCCAGGATCATGGAGATGATAACAGTGATCCGGCCCATGTTCACCAGGCTGGAATCTGAGGCATCTTTATTAATGTATTTTTTGTAAATGTCCAGCGTATAAATGGTGGCAATACTGTTGGCCTTTCCCGCCAGGGACGCTACAATGGCTGCGGTAAGTGCCGCAAATGCCAGTCCTTTCAAACCACTGGGCAACAGGTTCAGCAGAACGGGATAGGCCCTGTCTGGATTCAGCTCACTGCCCATCATCATTTCATTCTGGAACATCCCCTGCTGGTGCAAAACATAGGCTGCAATTCCCGGGAATACCACTATCACCGGCATCAGCAGTTTCAGGAAGGCTGCAAACAGGATACCATTGCGGGCTGTCTTTAAGTCTGCACCCAAAGCGCGTTGTGTGATATATTGGTTACAACCCCAATAATTAAGGTTAACGATCCACATGCCACCCACCAGCACGGTGAATCCCGGCAGGTCCATATAGTTTTCATTTCCCTTTTCCAGCACCATATCAAAATGGTCCGTGGCTTTCTGCATCATCAGGCTGAACCCATTGAGCACGCCTTTTACCTGGAAATGATCAGACACCAGGTTTATAGCGAGGTAGGTGGTGGCCAAC
The DNA here is from genome assembly GCA_044225015.1 of Chitinophagaceae bacterium. GTDB lineage: Bacteria > Bacteroidota > Bacteroidia > Chitinophagales > Chitinophagaceae > Pollutibacter. The sequence continues at coordinate 31,684 of JBGAJG010000006.1, forward strand.
CCTCCTAAAACCAGGAAAAACACCTGCACCACATCGGTATAGCCAATCACTTTCATTCCCCCCAGGGTAATGATGATGGCAAAGACGGCCAGGAAGGTCATACACAAATAGAAGTTATACCCTGATAGTGTACTTACTGCCAGCGCACCCAGGTATAAGATAGAAGTGAGGTTCACCACTACATAGAGTAATAACCAGAAGATGGCCATGATCATACTTACCGATTCACTGTAGCGCCGCGTGAGGAACTGCGGCATGGTATAAATATGATTCTTAAGGTAGATGGGCATGAAAAATACAGCCACAATCAGCAGGGTTGCCGCAGCCATCCATTCATAGGTGGCAATGGCCATCCCAATCTTGAATCCGGAACCACTCATTCCTATAAACTGCTCCGCAGAAATATTTGAAGCGATGAGTGAGGCGCCGATGGCCCACCATGTGAGGGATCCCTCAGCAAGGAAAAAATCACGCGGGCCCGTTTCCGCTTTCTTCTTACGTCTGTAAATCCAATAACCATAAAGGCTTACGATGACAAAATAAAAAAAGAATACGGCAAGATCGCTACTAGTGAGTTGAGGCATAAATAAAATTCAAAAGTCAAAGGTTAAAAGTCAAAAAAGATAGGCATTTTTCGTTAGAAGACGCCAAAAGCGAAAATGGTTTTGCTCATAAAAACCTGGCCCGGCTTCAGTACCGTGGTGGGAAACCCAGGCTGGTTGGGGCTATCCGGATAATGCTGGGTTTCCAGGCAAAACCCGCTGCGATAGCCATACACGGAGCCCTTGCCTTTTTCACTGCCATCCAGGAAATTACCGGTGTAGAATTGCACACCGGGTTCTGTAGTGAGTACTTCCATCGTTCTCCCGGAAACAGGCGCCTTCACTTTTGCGGCCAGGTGCAGTTCCCCCATCCTGCCATCCAGGGCAAAATTATGATCATACCCCAGGCCATACCTGATCTGCTGATCAGCCGTATCATTGATCCTCGCTCCAATTTTCCTGGGACTGGTAAAATCAAAGGGAGTGCCCGCAACATTCATCAGCTTACCCGTAGGAATCAAGGTGCTGTCAACTGGTGTAAAATTTTTTGCATTGATCATGATCTCATGGTCAAGTATGGTTCCCTTACCCTGGCCTTCGAGATTGAAGTAACTGTGGTTGGCCAGGTTCAGAACGGTTTCTTTGTCTGTGCTGGCTTCATAATGAAGTTCCAGCCTGTTGGCATTAGTATCCAGGGTGTAGGTAAGAGACACGGTAAGATTTCCGGGATAGCCTTCTTCCCCATCGGCACTTACATATTTGAATGTAACACTGTTGCCCTGCTGAACCCCTTCCCATATGCGTTTATCAAATCCTTTGATTCCGCCGTGAAGAGAATTGGGGCCGTTGTTAGCCGCGAGTGTATAGCTTTGTGTGCCCAACTTGAATTGAGCATTGGCAATGCGGTTGGCATAACGGCCGGCCACACAACCGAAATATGATTTGCCGTGCACATAACCCATTGCGCTATCATAACCCAGCACCACATCTTCAGCCACACCTTTATTGTCTGGCAGCTTCAGGCTTACAATAGCAGCACCGTAGTTGGTGAGGGTTACTTCCATGCCTTTACCATTGTGTAAAGTATAGCGTGTAACGGGTTTGCCGTCCACCACGGCATCAAATACGGGTGTAGGAGGAGTGGTAGCCATTTTCTTTTCTTCTTTTTGGTTTTGCAAAAAACATCCGGAGAGAACACTGGTTATGACCAGGACAAAAACAATACGCATCATGGTAATTTTAAAGTTGATGAATTTCCCTGGCACCATCGCCTGTCACTACATCGTACAGCCGCATGGTTTTGCCGGTTTGATGATGATATAGATTGCCGATATTTTTTCCCAGACCGGCAATGGCGTCTTTATGCATGATACTGATGGTGCAGCCGCCAAATCCACCGCCCATCATCCGGCTGCCCAGTACAGCTGCTTCAGGGCGTACAAGATCTACCAACAGGTCCAACTCAGCGCAGGACACACCATAATGATGTTGCAGCCCTTCATGTGATGCATACAGCAGCGATCCCGCCTCGGCGAGATTTCCGGTTTCAAGCGCCCTGCACATGGCTTCTACCCTTGCATTCTCCGATATCACATAAGCACAACGCCGGTAAATGAGGGGGTCCATCAGTGGCTGGAATTCTTCCAGCATTTGCAGGCTTACATCCCTCAGGCTTTTCACCGAAGGGATTGATCTGCTGATAAGGGCAACACCCGCTTCACATTGCTGCCTTCGCAGGTTATATTCCGATGATGCCAGAGAATGCCTGACACCGGTATCCATGAGCACAATTTTATACTCGCCCAGATCCAGTGGGAAATACTCCACCCTGAGATCCCTGCAATCAATCCGCATGGCATGATCCTCACGGCCATGGATACTCGCAAACATGTCCATAATACCGCATTGCAGGCCGATGAACTGGTTCTCCGACTGCTGGGCGATTCTGGCCAGCTCCAGGCTGCTGAAGGCTGCGCCGGTGAAGGCATTGAGGGCAACGGCCATTACAGATTCCAGCGCGGCGGAGGAAGAGAGACCTGCACCTACAGGAACATCGGAACCCAGCACCAGGTTGAGTGGCGGAACGGGAATTCCCTTCCGTTGAAACTGGTCAACGATGCCCAGCAGGTAATTGACCCATGCCTGCGCATGTGGTTGAATGACATCATGTGATACAGAAGCCTCCAGGTCAAGGTCCAAAGAAATCCAGTTGCCGGAATGTTGTTGTGATGGCCCAATAGCCAGCCAGGCCCGTTTATTGATAGCGGCGGGTAATACAAATCCCTCATTATAATCTGTGTGCTCCCCAATGAGGTTTACCCTGCCGGGAGCCATGAACAACCGGGGCATGGTGCCAAATCTTTGCCTGTAAACTTCCTGTACGCGATGGGCTGGAGAAATCGATGCGTTCATCGTCCTCAAGCTATGCAAAAAAATCAAACTACCATGAGGCTGCATCCCCTCGCATCGGCGTGGTCAACCCTGCCCGTAACTTCAAAACTACCATCAGGATACAGTACGCCCGCATCCTCCGTTGCAATAAAAGCACAGGAGTGCAGGTTAGCGAGGTCAATAACATTGATGATCCCCCGCAATGGATCACCAACAGGTACCCGAACGGCAAAGGGATCATCATCGTCCCTCAATAAAATCCTCATCGTATCAGAGGGGTAAAAAATACCCTCACCCTTTGAATAACCCTGGGACAGCAACTCCGTCATTCCATATTCTGAGTGTATCCGGTCAACGCCAAATGCATTTTTCAACACGGCATGCACCTGGGCCCGGGTCATTTCTTCCCTCCTCCCTTTCATGCCACCGGTTTCCATGATCACGGTGTGACGCAAGTGCAGGCTGAATTGTTCTGCCAGGTCAAGCAGGGCAAAGGTCACCCCTATCAACAGGGTCTTCTGCCCCCTCGCTTCCAGGCTGGTAAGCGTATCCACCAGTTTTTGATGTTCATACAGGTAAAATCCACTTTCCGGCACCCGGCTTTGCTTCACCAGGGCATCCACCATCACTACCAGCGAAGAGTGTTGTCTTTCAAGGTAGGAAGGCAGAAGACCCAGGATGCACCAGTCTTCCGGATCACCATAAAACTGCCGGAAGCCATACATAAAACTCTGGTGGTACAGTTCCATGTCTTTTACAAAATGCCTGCTATTGACCATCCCTGTTGTTCCACTGCTTTCAAACCAGGTGGAGGGTACGGTTTTGCCACAGATTACCGGATGGGTCTTGAAAAAACGAATGGGTAAAAAAGGGATATCCTCCAACCTTTGTACCTTCTCCGGTATAACCCCCAGCAGGTCAGCGTATTCCCTGTATAGACTATTGTTGCCGTACTGGTACCGAAACAGCTCCAGGGCACTGGCATCAAAGGCTGAAATGTTAAAAATTGCTGTACGTAGGTTATTCAAGACGGAAACTTTACTTTTGAATGGTTAATTGGAATGGATGAAGACATACCTGATCATCGGTATTTTGCTGCTCACCGTAATTTCCTGTGGCAAAGATAAAATTGAAACCCGTCCCAGGCTCACTTTAAAAAGTGTAAGTTCCACTACTATTCCTAATGGTAGCGACTTGCAGGTGAAAATGCGGCTGACTGATAAGCAGGGCGATTTTTATGATACCATCTGGGTGCAAAAGATCACCACCCGCTGCCCTTCCTCAAATTTTGCTGATTCCCTGTTGTACCGGGTTCCGGAAGACGTTCCCCGCACCAATAATTTTGATGGTGAACTGATTGTCACCTTCCAGTATGCCGTTGCGCTCCAGCCACGCTGCCCCCGCAGTGATACCGCTGTATTCAGCATCTGGATGAAAGACAAAGAAGGCAACAAAAGTGATACCGTACGAACAGAGCCCATCATCATACTGCGATAAATTCTTTTGCGGAAGCCCTTTTCAGGGTGCTTACCTATAGTAACCTGTTTGTGGCAGGCTGTGCCCTCCTGATGACCTGGGAAACACAGTATGTATTTTTTTCCCCCAACCCGCAATTGCTCGCATTTGTTTTCTCAGCCACCCTGGCTACCTATTTTTTTCACGGCCTGGTGAATACTGTTCATACACCTGAATCAAGGCAACATGTGTGGAACCAGCGGAACAAGGCCCTCATCATCGCGTTGTTCATTTTGACTTCTGTATCCACGGCCTATGTTGGATGGCCTTACCGCAAAGAACCCCTGCCCTTTATCATTGTAGCCATCGGCGCATTTCTGTATTCAGCACCCAATATTCCGGGAAAGCCCTTTCAGTTTTTGCAGAAGATAGCCGTTGCCAAAACTGTTTACCTGGCAATGGTATGGACCATCGTAACCACTATCCTGCCGATGTGGGTAAGCCCCCTCGTGATCCCGGAAAGCTACTGGTGGTTTTTGAGTTACCGTTTTTTTCTGCTGCTGGCCATTTGCATCCTGTTTGATCTCAGGGACCATCAACATGATGCCCTGAAGGGTATCCGTTCCATGCCCACCATGGCCCAGGCAGATACAGTACGCTGGATCTACCACGCCAGTTTGTTGCTTGCTGGTGTATTTGCTTTGGGAATAGAAACAAACATCATTAACCCCTGGCTGGTGCCGGTACTGATTCTTGCCACCCAATATAAAGTAGCCGCCCAACCCAGGCATGAAGCGTATTATACTTTGTTTTTAGACGGAATGATGGCCTTTACAGGTTTCATTGCCCTGGCCAGGGCATTGCTCAATTTAGCCTAACTTGACTGCTGATCAAATATGCTGATGAAGCTACCCACTTCAATTTCAGGTCCCCTGCCCCTGCTGCTGCTGAGTATTTATTTTCTGGCAAATGGCCTGCATGGTATGGCAGCGCTGGTACCCATTAGCGAGATATTAGCTGTTCTGGCCATAATCCTTTTGTTCTCCCTGCCCGTCATCATCATTGCATGGGTTCTTTTCAGGGAACGGGAGAAGATGTGGGTCATGGCTTTTATGTTCCAGCTGTATTTTCTTTTCAGCAGAGCTATGTTCACCATGCTTCGCCCCTTTCTTTTCCATTGGACATTCTTCCTGGTTTCAGCTTTGGCTTTTGCGCTGTTATGGTTGATCGTCAAAAAATCCTCCGTCTCGGCGTTAGTCCGTTTCAGGACCTACCTTGTACTTGTATTTCTGGTACTTACCAGCTATGAAATATTTTCACCCGTAGAAAAGGAAGAGCCCTTTCAAATTGCGCCTGCACCTGCCATGCAGGCATGGGCGGACAAGGTAAAACCCAATATATACCTTCTTTTGTTTGATGAATACCAGGGAAACACAGGGCTGGACACTGCCTTCAATTTCCAGAATGATGCAATAGTTAAGTTTTTGGAGCACCAGGGATTTACCATCGCCCGCAATCCGGTGTCAGCGTATAATACAACTTTCTACTCCGTTCTGTCCCTGTTTAATATGGATACGCTTGCTTTCCCAGGTCCTGATCCCCTTTTATCCAACAAAGGAATCATCAAGGCCAATCATTTGCTGGCCACCGCTAACCCGGTCACCCAATTTCTACGGCAAAACGGATACCGGATAGACGTCAATTCCATTTTCAATGTGGATGGTGCAGCGGCCACCGGGCCCATCATCACCACGGTAACCTGGCGGCAGATACAAATACTGCGCACCCTTTATGGCTGGTGTTTTGATGTACTCTTTAACCACATTCCCTCCAACCGGATGCAGAAAGCATTGAAATCCCTCAGCGCCCGGCATCTCTTGTACAACCAGGAAGTGGAACAACGAACCCTGATGCAGGATCAGCACCCTAACCAACCTCGTTTCGTTTACAGCCATTTTATGCTTCCCCATCTTCCCATTTTGCTGGATGAAAAGGGAGAGGAATTGTCCTTTGCAGCGGCAGACCGGGAACTTCACCTGGGCCTGCCCTCCCTCAAAATAAACTATCCAAAGCAAGTAGGCTATGCCAACCAGGTGATCACACGTGTGGTGAATCATCTTACGGTTAAGGATCCCAATGCTGTATTGATTGTTTTGAGCGATCATGGTTGCCGTGACGTCATGCACAACTCCAATGGCGTTTTCAATATTCAATGGGCTATGAAGATTCCGGGGAAGAAACTAAACTTGCCGGATGCAGAGCTCCACCTGGTTAATACCTTCAGGATTCTGTTCAATGAGATCGCCGGCCAGCGGCTGGACTCAAAATCCATAACGCCCAGGATCGTCAACTAGTAGGCGTACCAACTCAGTTGACCATGCTTTTTCCTTATTTTTGGACGTATCAAAAACAGTAGACCATGGCCAAGAAGGTAAAAGCAAAAAGCGGACGAAAATCAAAAGCATCAGATGATCTGTTACAAGGCGAAGCATATGCATTCCTGAAATCGTACATCAATACCCCCTCTCCTACTGGCTTTGAATATCCGGGACAAAAATTATGGCTGGATTATATCAAACCGTTTGTGGATACAACATTCACTGACCCCTATGGCTCTGCGGTGGGTGTCATCAACCCTGAAGCACCTTTCAAAGTTGTCATTGAGGCCCATGCAGACGAGATCAGCTGGTTTGTCAATTACATCTCTCCGGAAGGACTGATCTATGTGAAGCGCAACGGCGGTGTTGATCATATGATTGCACCGGGAAAACGCGTACTGATCAATGGCAAGAAAGGACCTGTAAAGGCAGTATTTGGATGGCCAGCCATTCATACGAGACTGGGTGGGGAAAAAGAACCCACACCCAAAGTTGAAAATCTTTGCCTGGACTGCGGTGGAAGGTCAAGAAAAGAAGTGGAAGACCTTGGTGTAACCATTGGCTCCGTAGCCGTCTATGAAGAAGGATTTGATGAACTGGCATATGGATACCTCATCGGCAGGGCATTTGATAACAGGATCGGTGGATTCATGATTGCACAGGTAGCCAGGCTGATCAGGGAAAAAGGAAAGAAATTACCCTTCGGGTTATATGTTGTCAATGCGGTGCAGGAAGAAATCGGACTTCGTGGCGCAGAAATGATGGCCAGGCGGATCAAACCTGATGTGGCTATTATTACCGATGTGACCCATGACACCACCACACCCATGGTGAACAAAGCCATTGAAGGCGATTGTGCCTGCGGCAAAGGTCCATCCCTGGCTTTTGGTCCTGCTGTTCACAATAAACTGCTGGGCCTGGTGCAGGATGTGGCAGAGAAATCATCGATCCCCGTGCAGCTCAGAACCGTGAGCAGGAGCACCGGTACAGATACTGATTCATTTGCCTATGCCAATGACGGATGCCCGTCTGTACTGATTTCCATTCCTCTGCGGTATATGCATACAACGGTGGAAATGTTGCATAAGGACGATATAGAAAATACCATCAGGCTGATGTATGAAACCCTGTTGAAACTGACACCTAAAACCAACCTCAGCTATTTTGACTAGCCTGGTGTTCATACTTCTTTTCCATCCGGCCACAAACTTTTTGTATGTGGATCCCGGAAGTGGTAACATGCTGATCCAGATGCTGATTGCAGCACTACTGGGTGTTGTGTTCTACTTCCGGGCAGGCTGGAACTATATCAAATCCATCTTTAGAAAAAAGAAAGATGATCAGCGCTGATCCTTCCTCTTTCCGGGATCCATCGGCCTTTATTTTTCACCATGATGGTGTGGTGTACCGGCATCTGCAGCCAGCTTACCAGCAGGAATATGAACACCTGATGGCGTCTGGGCTGTATCATATCCTGACGCAGGAGGGTTTGCTGATCACCCATGAAGAATCAACGGTGCCATCACCCGGTGCGTATAAGGTGATCAGGCCACGACAGGTAAAATTTATCAACTATCCATATGAGTGGGGATTTGAACAATTGAAAGCCGCGGCCCTGCTCACCCTTCGGATCCAGAAAACGGCGATGGACCATGGCATGACACTCAAGGATGCCAACGCTTTCAACATTTGTTTTGAAGGGCCAAGGCCAGTGTTCATTGACAGCAGTTCTTTTGCATTGTATGATGAATCCCTCACCTGGGATGCGTATCACCAATTCTGCCAGCAATTTCTTTGTCCATTGCTATTGGCACAGTACCGGGGATCAGACAGCCTGAACCTCATTGCCCAATATCCCGATGGGATACCCGTGGCGTTGACTGCCGCCTGGCTTCCGGCCCGATCCCGTTTTCAGTTGTTGCCACTTCTGCATATTCATCTGCAAAAAAAAATGGCAGCATCGGCCGCTGGAGGCCCATCGGAAAAAAAATTCTCTAAGGCAAAACTATTGCGCATACTGGACCATCTTGAATCAGGCATACGCAGTTTGCACATTGGGAAAGAAGTAAGCCATTGGCGGAAATACTACCAGGAGACCATTCTCTCACCAGAGTACCTTGATGAAAAATTAAAAGCAGTTGATCTGCTTACCCGGGACCTGCGGTTTGATACCGTCCTGGATCTCGGCGCCAATACGGGAACTTTTTCTAAGCAGATGGCAGAGCGGGGGAAATGGGTAATTGCCGCTGAAGGCGATGCGGTTTGTGTAGACAGCATGCAGTCCCTGCATGAAAGGATAACGCCCGTCAGGATTGACCTGATGTATCCATCACCGGCCATCGGGTGGATGAACCGGGAAAGGCCATCGTTCCTGCAAAGGGTAAAACCAGACCTGGTACTGTCACTGGCCCTTATGCACCACCTTTGCATCACCCGGAATCTTTCCTTTGATTTGCTGGCAAGTGGCTTGCAGACCATGGCCCCTCTGTTACTGATAGAATTCATTCCAAAATCCGATCCCAAAGTGCAGACCCTTTTGCAGTACAGGGCTGATATTTTTACGGACTACCATGAAGAACATTTTAAAAATGTTTTTTCAAAATATTTCCGCCTGCTGGATGAATTCCCCTTGCCTGGGTCACATAGAAAATTATTCCTTTTCGAAAGAAAATGACATCAGCCCCGTATTTTTGGCCCATGATCAGAAACAACTGGACGCTGCAGGAAATTGAATCCCTTTACCATACGCCCTTGCTGGAACTGATTTACCAGGCAGCTACCCTTCACCGCCAATACCAGGACACCGCAGAGGTGCAGGTATGTACGCTGCTGTCTGTTAAAACCGGTGGTTGTCCGGAAGACTGCGCTTATTGCCCCCAGGCTGCGCGCTACCATACAGACATCAACGTGCAGAGCCTCATGAAGACTGATGAAGTGCTGGAGTATGCAAGGAGGGCCAGGGAAGCCGGCTCAACACGTTTTTGCATGGGTGCAGCCTGGCGTGAAGTGCGCGACAATAAAGACTTTGACCGTGTGGTGGAATTTGTGCAGGAAGTGAATAAACTGGGCATGGAAGTATGCTGTACCCTGGGCATGCTCAATGAACACCAGGCGAAAAGACTGGCCGATGCCGGTTTGTATGCCTACAACCATAACCTCGATACTTCACCAGAATATTATGGTGAGGTCATCACCACTCGTACGTATGCCGACAGGCTTCGTACGCTAGATAATGTAAGAGAGGCCGGTATTTCTGTGTGCTGCGGCGGCATTGTGGGATTAGGAGAAACCCATGAAGACCGGATCAAAATGCTGCATACCCTTGCCACCCTGCCGGAACATCCTGAATCTGTACCCATCAACGCATTGGTGCGCGTAAAAGGAACGCCACTGGAAAATAATGATAAGGTAGACGTTTGGGATATGGTACGCATGATTGCAACGGCCAGGATACTGATGCCCGGGGCAATGGTGCGCCTCAGTGCCGGCCGGGCAGAAATGTCTGTGTCTGACCAGGCCCTCTGCTTCATGGCAGGTGCCAATTCTATTTTCGCCGGAGAAAAGCTACTGACCACCCCCAATCCATCTTTTGATGCAGACCATGAGATGTTCAAACTACTGGGACTGAAACCAAGGGAAGCCTTTAAAGTTGGTGAATTGGTGAAGTAGTGAAGTGGTGAAGTGGTGCGGCCACACCACTTCACCATTTCACCACTTCACCATTTCACTAAAATGCAATATTAATTCCTATCTGGTGGTAAGACGTTGCATTCAGGTACTGCGAGCGTGCAAACCTGAACTGCAGTTTGGGCAGCCTGAGGCCAACACCCAGTGATATCCCCGTTAGTCCTCCTGTAGCATTGGGGACTTTCATTTCTGCCCTTCGCAAAACATTATAGCCAAGCGTGAACTCCAGCTTATCACCCACATAGGCCTGGCCGGCAAATACAAAATGGCGAAACAGGTTGGTGAGAAAACCTGTGGATCTGTTTGGATAACCATTGTCTGCATTAAATATGGTGTCTTCATACGCCAGGTTGAACTGGTGCAGTCTTTGTGCCGTGACAGATACCTGAAACGGAGAGCCAACGAATCTTTTGGTAAGCCCCAGCTGAAGATCAAAAGGCATGTCCTCTCCCACGCCGGCATATGTTTTTACCTGCAGGCCCATGTTACGGGCCAAAAACCCCAACTGCCATCCTTTGGCGGAGTCAAGGTAGTTAAGACCAATATCGGCAGCCACCGCAGAAGAGCTATAGGGTCCGTAGTTACTCTGGATCCATTTCAGTGTTACGCCGTAGTACCAGCGTTCCAGGTATCTGCGCGCGGCGCTAACCTGTACTGTGTAATCAAAGGGCCTGAATTCACCCATCACATTCCCGGCGGCATCGGTTTGAAGGGCGGAACCATAGTGCATATACAGCACGCCTGCGCTCAGCATGGTCCCGGATTTTTTGAGTTCGATGGCACCCTGCGCATGCATTTGCCTGATGCCCGCAAAAAAAAGAGAGAAATTGGAGGAGACCTGGCCTTGCATCGTTGACCTCAGCAAGGCTGGATTGTGAAAAGAAAGACCCAGATCGTTGGACATCGCGGACAGATTCACAGAACCAAGCGCCGTCATCTGCGTGGATGCTGCATTTTTCAGAAAACTGTAGGCGGAATTTCCACCGAGGGTCTGGCCCTGTATTTGCCAATGGAACAGCAGTAAAACAATCAGACCGTACAGCCCTTTCATGATCTGCAAAGTACTAAAAATGAAACTCCCCCGTGGACACGGGGGAAGTTCTTTTTAACCCTTAAAACAACCAACATGAAAATTCTTAACGAAGAATTCTATGCTAATATGAACACGAAGGAAATAAGATTGTTTGGTGCGGCAAGAAAAAGGGCGGAAAACTATTTACAACCCCAAGCTATATGGTAGTTCGCAGTTCACAGTTCGCATAGTTCGCAGAAGGACCCTGCGAACCCTGCGAACTGCGAACTGCTCCCTGCGAACTAAGATAAAGCCAGCTCCAGCACCTGCTGCGCTGTCTTCACATAGTGGAACTTAAGCCCTTTGATGAAATCTGAATTGATCTCCTGCACATCTTTTTCATTCTGCCAGCAAAGGATCAGTTCTTTGAGGCCCGCCCGCTTGGCGGCAAGCACTTTTTCTTTGATGCCTCCCACGGGAAGCACCAGGCCGCGAAGCGTGATCTCTCCCGTCATCCCGAGGTAAGGTCTCACTTTCCTGCCCGTGAAAGCGGATGCAAGGGAGGTGAGCATCGTAATACCTGCACTGGGGCCGTCCTTGGGCACAGCGCCTTCCGGTACGTGGATGTGGACGCTCATCTTCTGGAACATTGCCGGATCAACACCTAGTTTTTTGGCGTTGGCCTGCAGATAAGTATACGCCGTGGAAGCGCTTTCCTTCATTACATTGCCCAGGTTGCCCGTCAGTTTCACATCGCCTTTTCCTTCCGCCAGGATACTTTCAATAAACAGGATGTCGCCGCCCACATAGGTCCATGCTAATCCCACGGCAATCCCGGGAACGGGCGCCGCTTTATATATTTCATTGGAGTAGCGGGGCTTGCCCAGGATCTTTTCGATATCGGATTTACGAAGGGAGGACTTTACTTTCCCGTGCATGGCATAATCCTTGGCCAGGGCACGCATGATGGAAGCCATCTGCCTGTCCAGCTCCCGCACACCAGACTCCCGCGTATAGTTCTCTATCACGTCTTCAATGATGCCATCGCCCATATTGAACTTAACATCCTTCAGGCCATGCGCTTCTTTTTGCTTAGGGATGAGGTGACGCTTCGCGATCTCCATTTTTTCCTTGACCGCATAACCATTCAGGTCAATGATCTCCATCCTGTCCCTCAGTGCCGGTTGGATGCTGTTGATATCATTGGCCGTAGCAATGAACAACACCTTGCTGAGGTCATACTCCATCTCAAGGTAGTTATCATAAAAGCTATGGTTCTGTTCGGGATCCAGCACTTCCAGCAATGCACTGGAAGGATCTCCCCTGTGGTCCTTGCCCACCTTATCCACTTCATCCAGGATCATGACCGGATTGGAAGATTTTACCTTTCGGATCTGCTGAACAATTCTTCCTGGCATGGCACCGATGTAGGTTTTCCTGTGGCCCCGTATTTCTGATTCGTCATGAAGCCCGCCGAGGCTGAGCCGTACATATTTTCTTCCGATGGCATTGGCGATGCTTCGTCCCAGCGAAGTTTTACCGATACCCGGAGGTCCTACAAAACATAAGATCGGGCTTTTCATATCGCCTTTCAGCTTGAGCACCGCCAGGTATTCCAGGATGCGTTCCTTGATCTTGTTCATTCCATAGTGATCTGCATCGAGGATTTTTTTGGAACGTTTCAGGTCATAATTATCTACGGTGATTTCATCCCAGGGGAGATCCAGCAAAAGATCCGCATGGTTATATATGATGGAATAATCCGGGGTGCTGGGATGCATCCTTTCCAGCTTGGCGATCTCCTTCTCAAACATATCTTTTGCAGCTTGCGGCCAGCGCTTGGCTTCCGCTTTCTGCTTCATGTCCATGATCTCCCGGTCATTGCTGTCGCCGCCCAATTCTTCCTTAATACTCTTCAGCTGTTGCTGCAAAAAATACTCCCGCTGTTGTTTGTCCAGCTCTGTCTTAGTCTTGGTGGTCACTTTGTTCTTCAGCTCCGCAAACTGTAATTCCCGTTGGAGAAGATGCATGAGTTTCTCGGAACGAGATTTAAGGTCATTGGTCTCCAGCAGCTCCTGCTTCTCTTTGAGTTCTGCGCTCAGGTTGGAGCTGATGAAGTGCACCAGGAAGCTTGCATTCTCGATATTCTTGAGGATGATGGACGCTTCCGAAGGAATATTGGGTGATAACTGGATAATTTGCGCGGCGAGGTCTTTCAGTGAAGAGACTGTAGCATCAAAATGAGTGTCGTTCTCCACAGCGTCTTCTGCCAGTACGGTGATCCTGCCCCTGAAATAAGGGTCTTCCGAAGTAACTTCGTCCAGCCTGAACCGTGAGCGGCCCTGGATGATCACGGTGGTGCCCCCGTCAGGCATTTTGATCAGTTTGATGATCTTTGCCACTGTCCCGATATTTACCAGATCAGCGGGTAAAGGATCTTCGGTATTACTGTCTTTTTGTGCAAGCACACCTACCATTTTGTCAGTCTTATACGCTTCATTGACAGCCTTTATAGACTTATCCCGGCCTACGGTGATGGGGATGACCACACCAGGGAAAAGCACGGTATTGCGCAAAGGGAGGATGGGCAATTCAGCGGGGATGCTGGTTTCATCAGCACCATCCCCATCGTTCTCATGTAAGGGGAGGATAGGCATAAACTCCATTTCCTCATCAGGCTTGAGCCAAAAATCTGTATTCTGCATAGCTATCCTTTGTCCGTCATGATGGCAGCGCCACCATCGGGAATCGTTATTTGTAAAGTAATAGCTATATAGGTCAATTACAATGCCACTAAATGGATAGTTCGCAGTTCGCAGGTCGCAAGTTCGCAGGCTTTCTGCGAACTTGCGCGAACTAAAAAACAAATCCTACACCCACCTGGGCGCCCTGGCTCTGCCAGCGGTCTTTATCATCTATATTGTTCACATTCATCAGCCCCCATCCATAACGGCCGTAGATGCGGAAAGACAGGAGGTTTACCTGCACTCCAGCCAGTACTGATACGTTACCGGATTTAAAGGCTTCTGCACCATCCTGCAACAGTGTTTTCTGTTTGGACATCAACACACTGAACTGCGGCCCGGCCTGGAAAGTAATGAAGGGCGATGGCCTCCAGCTCAACAGAACAGGGATGGAGAGATAATTCAGTTTTACGTCTTTGAAAGTACCGGGGTTGATGGACTTATACAAGGTATCAAATGAGTATCCGGTTTGCGTGTTAGACTGGTTAAACAATACTTCCGGAGAGATGCCCCAGTTTTCACTCCACATCAGTTCTGAACTGATACCGGCGTGGTATCCCCACTGGAACTGGTCCTTGAAACTAAGGCCATCCATTTTATAAACGGTGGCTCCAACCTTTGCACCAATCTTAATTCCCTGTGCGCGGGAAACCTGGACCATGGCTGTACACAGCAACACTGTAACGATTACCAATTGTTTCATACGGCTAAATTTAAGGGTATAGACTGATCATGGGAGGTGAAGTTAACCGGAGGCTTGCTAAATGCATGTTAACACGGGCCATATTAACAATCAATCATTACAGGCATTCAGGAATACAGGCATTCAGAAGCAGGGATCCTGGAATTCTGATAACCAGGTTGGCATCCAGAAAACCAGGATCCCCGCTTCTGAATGCCTGTATTCCTGAATGCCTGTAATGATTGATTATTAAACAAGATTTATCACCGTAATCTCCGGCATAATTCCCACTCTTCCGGGATAGCCGAGAAATCCAAAGCCGCGGTTTACATACAGCTTCTGGCGGCCATCCTCATAAAGGCCTGCCCATTGTTTATAGAGATACTTGATAGGACTCCATTTCAGCCCGGGTATCTCCAGCCCAAACTGCATACCGTGCGTATGTCCGCTAAGGGTGAGGTGAATATCCTGGTACGCTTTCACTTGCGCATCCCAATGGCTGGGATCATGGCTCATGAGTATTTTGAAGGGTATCTCTTCACTGCCCTGGTAGGCCAGGTCAAGCCGCCCATGCTGCACAAATCCTTTTGCTCCCCAGTTCTCAATGCCGAGCACCGCAATCTTATGGCCGTCTTTTTCCAACACCACATGCTCATTCATGAGTAGCCTCCATCCCATCTCTCCATGGATCGCTTTAAGCCGGGCAAGGTTTTCTGATTTGGCTTGCTGGCTGGGCCACAACTTGTAATCCCCATAGTCATGATTGCCGAGCGTACTGTACACACCCATGGGTGCTGTCAAACGCGAGAAGATCTCTTTGTATTCATGCATTTCATCGGCCGCATCGTTTACCAGGTCGCCTGTAAAAAGAATGAGGTCTGGTTTTGCATCCAAAATTTTCTGCACGCCCTTTTCCACAGCTTCCTTGTTGGTAAAACTACCGGAATGGATATCTGAAATATGCACTACGCGCAGGCCTTTGAATGCCGTGGGCAATTCATCAAACGCAAGATCCACATGATTTACCTGGTACCGGTACTTATTGGAAAAGCCATAGAGCAGGGTTCCAAACATGGTGGTGCCCAACCCAAGGCCCAGCCAGCTCAGGAAGGCTGATCTGCTGATGGACCTTTCCGGATCCGCATCTTTCCGGGTAACACTATTATAGACTTTCTCTCCGCCCCACTGCAGTACACGGCGAAGGTCGTCAACCACAAAAAACGCAGTGGCAATGACTTTAGAAATGAATATGCCGATGATGATGGCCAGCGTATAGTTCCTGATCAATGCCGGCCATTGCTCCACGTGCAGGAGATTGCCAAACAGGAAGAATCCAATGGACAACACACTGATCAGCCCGTACAACAAAAACACGATGGTCTTCCATCTTACTGAGGCATTCTGCATCACAAAACGAAGGATCTGGAAGATGTAAAGATCAATCACAACCAGGATGATGATCAGAAGGCCGGAGCCAAAAAGTCTGCGCATAATTAAAACTGTATGAATTGCTCCAATTGCTGGTCAATGGCCTTTAAGGTCCCTTCATCAGTGATCTCCCCCACGCCATTCAACAGTTTGTCTACGGTTGACAGGGGAAGCTTGTTAGGGTGGACGTTTACATGGAGATAATTTAACGATCCCGTCAGGTGATCCATACCCCTGAGATTCCCAGCCCTTCCGGTGGATACACCGGTGAGCAGGGCTTTCTTGCCGGGCCACACTTTACGATGATCACTCATGTCTATGACCGTCTTCAATGCGCCGGGAAAACTGCCATTGTATTCAGGGAGGATGAATATGAACTTGTCTGTAGGCACCAGAACCTCCTTTTCCACCTGTTCCCAGGCCCAGGTTTTCTGGTTGAGGTCAACCCCTTCAAGACTCACTACATCGGCATTTACCCCTTTGTTTCTCAGGAGTTCCTGGTACTGGCGGGCCACCTTTAATGTATTGCTGCCGGACCTGTTGGTGCCGGAAATGATGGTATACTTCATTGTTATCAGGCTATTTAACAGCTATCTTGATATATTGTTCCCCAAAATGGTGCCGAAGGACTAAATTTGCCATTCTGACAAAACCACCCTATTCATGGTGCTCACCTATTATGGTCATTCCTGTTTTAGTGTGGTGATCAAGGGAAAAACCCTCCTGTTTGACCCATTTATCACCCACAATCCCCTCGCATCAGGTATTGATGTGCAGCAGATCCCGGCGGATTTCATCCTGATCTCCCATGGGCATGCGGATCATATTGCAGACGCCGTAGCCATTGCTTCCCGCACGGGAGCCAAGGTAATTGCTAACTGGGAAGTCTGTGAATGGCTGGGTAAACAGGGCGTCACCAACGTTCATCCCATGAATACCGGCGGTAAAGCCAGCTTTGACTTTGGCCACGTAAAATGCGTGGTGGCGCAGCACAGCGCAGCGCTGCCTGACGGATCTTACGGTGGTAATCCCATGGGATTTGTGGTGACCAGTGATGACGGAAATTTCTATTTCGCCGGTGATACCGCCCTCACGCTGGATATGCAGCTCATCCCCCGTTGGGCTAAGCTGGATTTTGCGGTAATGCCTATTGGCGACAATTTCACCATGGATGCCACAGATGCTGCCGAAGCGGCACAAATGGTGCAGGTAAAGACCGTGGTGGGCGTACATTATGACACATTCGGTTTCATCCGGATCAGCAAGGAACAGGCTGAAGCCAGTTTCCAGGCCCAGGGCGTCAAACTCCTGCTGCCCGGCATTGGTGAAACCATAAATATTAATTAACCCGAGAGCGCATGGTTCGTACAATAGGCATAGCCAATCAGAAAGGAGGAGTGGGAAAAACCACCACAGCCATTAACCTGGCTGCGAGCCTGGCAGTCCTGGAATTCAAAACCCTGCTGGTTGACGCAGATCCCCAGGCCAACAGCACCACAGGCGTGGGATTTGACCTGCATAATGTACAGCAGAGTTTGTATGATTGCATGGTGAACCAGACAGGCGCTAAGGATGTGGTTCTCAAGACAGACATCCCCAACCTGTTTCTTATGCCATCGCATATTGACCTCGTGGGTGCTGAGATTGAAATGATCAACTATCCCCAAAGGGAATCCGTACTTAAAAATATCCTCCAGGAAGTAAAAGACGATTACGATTTTATAGTTATCGACTGCTCCCCTTCGCTGGGTCTCATCACCGTTAACGCGCTGGTAGCAGCGGATTCAGTGGTAGTGCCGGTACAGGCAGAGTTCTTTGCATTGGAAGGACTGGGCAAACTGCTGAACACCATCAAGATCGTTCAAAGCAGACTGAACACCGCACTGGAAATAGAAGGTATTTTAATGACGATGTATGATGGACGGCTGCGTTTGTGCAACCAGGTGGTGAGCGAAGTGCGCAGGCATTTTGATGAACTGGTTTTTGATACGGTCATCCATCGGAACACCCGTCTCAGTGAAGCCCCCAGTTTTGGAAAGCCCGCTATTCTCTATGATGCAGAAAGCAAGGGTGCCATAAACTATTTGAACCTTGCCAAGGAAATCCTGCAAAAAAACAATAAGACCAGGATCAGGCAGGAAGACCGCGTTTTAACCATTGACGATGAGCAACCAGAACAATAAAAAAGATGCCCTGGGCAAAGGAATCCGTTCCCTGTTGCAGAGCATTGACCAGGATCTCAAAACCACTACCGGCAACCTTAAACAGGATGTGGTGGAGAAAACCACCGCGTCCAATATCATCCCCATAGAACAAATTGAGGTTAATCCCCGCCAGCCCCGGCAGGACTTTGATGAAGAGGCCCTGAAGGAACTGAGTGCATCCATCAGGATGCATGGGATCATCCAGCCTCTCACCGTTTCCCGGATTGCGGCTAACCGTTACCGTTTGATTGCGGGTGAGCGCCGGTATCGTGCTTCAAAAATGGCCGGACTGAAAGAACTGCCCGTATATGTCCGGAACGTGAATGATCAGGAGCTGCTGGAACTGGCCCTGCTGGAAAACCTTCAACGCCAGGACCTCAATGCCATAGAAATTGGTCTGAGCTATAAGCGGCTTATGGATGAATGCTCCCTCACCCAGGAACAGGTGGCAGAACGCATGGGTAAGGAACGCTCAACGGTTACCAATTACATCCGCTTGCTCAAACTCCCTCCTGCTATTGTGGTGGCCGTGCGCAATGGTTCATTATCCATGGGCCATGCCCGTGCCGTGATCAATGTGGACTCTGTAGACAAACAGCTCTTTGTTTTCCATAAGATCATGGACGATGGGCTTTCTGTACGGCAAACGGAAAACCTGGTCAGGACCATGTACAAAACCGGTGACCCTGTTAAAAAAGGCGTAAAACAGGATCTGCCTACGGCATTTAAAAAGATCGAGGATAATTTAGCTTCGCATTTTAATACCAGGGTGAAACTACAACACAGCAAAAAAGGCCATGGGGTGATCAGCCTGGAATATTATTCCCTGGAAGAGCTGAATGCCCTGCTGGAGAAGATGAACATCACGGTACATTGATATGCGGAATGTTTTCAGGTTAATGATCTTGTGCATCGGATTGGGTATTGGCGGCAAAGCCTTTGCCTCGCACAGCATTTTGCCTGCAGACACCGTTCCCAGAAAAGATTCCAGTCTTTTAAAAGTATCAGACACTACCCGGAAAAAAGAACGTAAGCCACAGGCAAAAGCGGCCATCCGTTCAGCCATCCTGCCGGGCTGGGGCCAGGCTTACAACAAAAGATATTGGAAGATCCCCATCGTATATGGAGCACTGGCCATTCCTGTTTACACTTTTACCTATAACAAGAAATGGTACGATAAAACACGCGAAGCCTACCGGATCAAAGTATATAATGACACGGCAACCGTTCCTATTCCTGAAGACAACATCGATCCCCAACTACAGCCCTTATCAACGGGCTCACTGAAAATTTACCGTGATGAATTTCGCCAGAATATGGACTTTTCAGTACTGGCATTCCTGGTGCTATGGGGTTTGCAGGTAGCCGATGCCGCCGTGGATGCGCATCTTAAAGGTTTCAATGTAACAGACGACCTCAGCATGAAAGTGAAGCCATGGGTAGCTCCGGGTGGCAGGGGTAACGGCGTGAGCCTGGTATTTAACTGGCGGGACAGCAAACACAGAACAGCCTTACCTTCGTATTAAATCTTCTTACATGAATATTGCATTGATCGGTTACGGGAAAATGGGAAAAGTGATCGAGCAGATGGCACTTAACGCAGGACATGTGGTTAATCTTAAGATTGACCTGAACAATATCAACGACTTTACCAGGGAGAACCTGGCAAAATCAGATGTTGCCATTGAATTCACCGGTCCTCATGCTGCCTATGAAAATGTAATGCGATGCCTGGAAGCCGGCATTCCCGTAGTTTGCGGTTCCACCGGCTGGCTTGACCAGTATGGCAAGGTGGCTGAGTACTGTACCAAGAAAAATGGTGCATTGTTGTATGCCAGCAACTTCAGCATCGGTGTCAATATATTCTTTGCCCTCAATAAACACCTGGCAAAGATCATGAACCGCCAGCCAGACTATGAAGTGAGCATGACAGAGATCCACCATACTGCCAAAAAAGATGCACCCAGCGGAACGGCGATCACCCTGGCCGAAGGCATCCTGGAAAACCTGGATCGCAAAAAAAACTGGGTAAACCACGCATCCACCCAGGCTGCAGAACTGGGTATTGTTAGCGTGCGTGAAGACCCGGCGCCGGGAACCCACCAGATCAGTTATCACTCCGCGGTTGACGATATCGATATCATCCATACTGCGCATAACCGGAATGGTTTTGCCCAGGGAGCTGTGCTGGCTGCGGAATTCCTGCGCAACAAAAAAGGAATATTTACCATGCAGGATGTACTGGACCTTTGAGGTGCTCTGCAGGAAATTCATTAATTTCCAACTGTGTTAAATAAGAAAACCCAATACGCCCTTCAGGCTCTGCAATACCTGGCAGAACATCAGGGCCAGGGGCCTGTCCTGATCTCCGAGATTTCAGAGAAGAAAAAGATCCCGCTTAAATTTCTGGAGAACATCCTCCTGGAACTGCGGAAAGAAGGGATCCTGGAATCCAAAAAGGGAAAGGGCGGTGGCTATTTCCTCAACCTGCCGCCACAGAAAATTCCACTGGCACGCATCATCCGGCTCATTCACGGCCCCATTGCCATGTTGCCCTGTGTAAGCCTTTATTTTTATGAACGATGTGCCAATTGTGATGAAGACAACTGTGGACTGCATGACACCATGATCCAGGTAAGGGACGCTACATTGAAGATCCTGGAAGGGAAGACGGTAGCGGATCTAGTTCGCTAGTTCGCACTTCGCACTTCTCCCTTTACCTTCTCCCTGGCTCAAACAGTCTCTAACAACAAAAAGCCATAGGGCTCCAAAATCATCTGCTCCTCATCTCCTCCCACTGTAATAACATCACCTGACCAATGGTCCCTCATCTGTACGGGAACAGGGCCGTGGTGCTTCACCCACTGCCAGCTGATAAGCTGGGTATTACTGCTGAAATTGAAGATGCAGAACAACCGATGATCCTGCCAGGTGCGCAGGTATGCCGCGATGTGGTGGTTATAGGTCCATAACCATTCCAGGTTCTTAAAGTCTGAAACCATATCCAGTCCACCCCTTATCTCCAGTAATTTCTTTGTCCCCTGAAAAATCCGATGCTCGGGTGTGCCCGCATTTTTCCGCAGCGCATTCTTTTCCCAGCGGATCACGGGCCTGTGCATCCACCGGTTATCATAACTTTTACCGGGATCCTGCAGGTAGCCATAATCGTTAGTATATGCCGCTTCATCCCCGTAAAAGATCATGGGCACACCACCCAGGAAAAAACTGTGGGCCTGCATCAGTAAGATCTTGTTCAGTGAAACCTCAACGGCCTTGCTGTCATTGGCCTCCAGTGCAGATTCCAGTCCGCACAGAGAAGCCAGGCTACCACTGATCCTGGCATCCTGGGTCTTGGGGTTCACAGAAAACAAAGCACCCCTGGCCGGACTGGAAGGAAGGGCACCTGCATAATAATCCTTGATGTATTTCCGATGGTCATAGGGTGTAAATCCTGCCTGCAGGATCATATAGTCATCATAGCCCAGTCCAATATCATCGTGGCATCTTGTGTATGTGATCCAGCTGGCGCCGTAAGGTTTCTGCAGGATCTCATGCTGCGCGGCCATCATCACCCGAATATCCCCTGTGGCCAGTGCATCCCACTGCAGCGCCATGTGCGTAGCATTGTAGGCAAAATCACATTCCCTGGCTGTATACTGGTCTGTACCAAAATATTTCATGATGGCACTGGGTGCCACAATGGCTTCGCCCAGGATTGCCATGCCGGGTGCCACCACCTCCACGCATTGCCTGATCAGGCGCAAGAGGATATGCGCCTCGGGCAGGTTCTGGCAGGTGGTACCCAATTGTTTCCATATGAAAGCCGGCGCGTCAATTCTCAGGATGTCCACACCCAGGTTAGCATAGAAAAAGATATTGTCCATCATCTCCACCAGCACTAACGGGTTCGTATAGTTGAGATCCCACTGATAGCGATGGAATACTGTCATCACCCATTTGCCCGTTTCTTCATTAAAGGTGAAACTGCCGGGAGCAGCTTCGGGAAAGATCTCCGGCATCGTTTGTTCAAACTGATCCGGCAGGTCCCGGTTATCATACATGTAAAAATAATCCTGGTACTTCTTCTCCCCTGCTTTCGCTTTCTCTGCCCATGCATGATGGTGTGAGGTATGGTTAAGGACGATGTCCAGCATGAGGTACATGCCGCGCTTCATCAGGGCCTTCTGTATTGCCTTCAGGTCAGCCAGGGAACCAAAACGCTGGTCCACCTTCCGGAAGTCAGACACGGCATAGCCGCCATCACTCTCCCCTTCCGGGCTTTCAAATACCGGCATGAGGTGCAGAAAATTCACGCCCAGTTCTTCAAAGTAGCTGAGTTTATTCTTTAACCCTTTCAGGTTGCCCGCAAAGCGATCTACATACAAACTCATTCCGGCAATCTTGCTGCTTAAAAACCAATGGCCTGCTTCTGCCTTTTCCGCATCTCTTGCCCGCAGTTCTTCCTCTCTCTCTTTATATGCACTGATCATCACCTGCACCAGCCCCGCGAACTGCGAACTACCCCCTGCGAACTCCCCATACAATTGGCCATACAAATCATTTATGGCACCCACATTGGTCATCAACCGCACATAAAATGCATTGTCAATCCCCGCAATGTCAAGGCCAGCCTCAACCACAGCCTTGTGTACTCCTGAATGCAGCTTTTTGTTATACATGTCAATTACTAATAACTAGTGCTAATTGCTAATTGTTAATTGCCAATTATTAATTGTTAGTGAGCCTGCATCATCAGGTCCTCAGCTCCCTCCCCCTCCCCCTGCTCCTTCACCTTTATCCTCATCATCGCCAGGGCCGCAAGGAAAAGCAACAAAGCTGCAAACATAATGGCGCGGCCGGGATCACTGCCCAGCCAGTGTTTATAGATGTATCCAAAACTCAGGGTCTGCAGGATCATTGGAACAACGATCATCATATTCACAATGCCCATGTACACACCATATCTTTCTTTGGGGATGGCACTCACCACCATGATATACGGAACGCCCATCATACTGGCCCAGGCAATGCCAAAACCAATCATCGGTACAAAAAGTAAATTCTTATGGGTGATGTGGGGGAAAACCGCCAAAGCAATAGCTGCCATGAACAGGCAGGTGATATGAACATATTTCGCAGAGAATTTTCTGGCCAGGCCCACCAGCGCAAAGGCAGATAAGAAGGTCACCACATTATACCATCCGTTTACCAGTCCGGTCCATCCAACGGCCTCTTCATACAGTTTTGGATCAGATTCTGAGGTGATACCCCACACTGATTTGGCGATGCTGTGGGAAACAAACTGCCAGTACACAAACATGGCATACCATTGAAAAAGATACACCAGCGCCAGTTGCCACAAAAGCGGTGGCATGTCTTTAATGGCTGATGCTATTTCCCGGAACGGTGCAAAAATACCGCCACTGTGTGCACGCATAGCCTTCAATTCTTCTTCTGTGGGCGGGATCTCCGGAGTCTTTGCCACAGACCAAAGTACAGACCCGATAGAGCAGATGGCGCCCACGAAAAACGATCCAAATACCCAGTAAGGAATTCCGGGCTGGCCATCATCCGTAAGCGTGGTGCCCTTGATGGTTCTGCGGAAAAATTCCAGCGAAAGATTAGCCAGCGTTATGCCGAGGCCCGTGAAAAAACTCTGGGTCAGGAAGCCCATCGCCCGTTGTTTTGCAGGCAATTTATCTGCGATGAAAGCACGGTAAGGTTCCATCGCTGTATTGTTTCCCGCGTCAAGAATCCACAACAAACCGGCCGCCATCCACAATGCTTTGCTGAAAGGAAATGCAAACAAGGCAATGCTGCACATGATGGCACCCACCAGGAAATACGGTTTCCGCCGCCCCCAGCGGGGACTCCAGGTGCGGTCAGACATCGCCCCGATGATGGGCTGGATCAGCAGGCCCGTCATGGGTCCGGCCAGATTCAGCAACGGCAGTTCCTCCGGCTTGGCATGCAGAAATGTATACAGGGGGTTGATGGCAGTTTGCTGCAAACCAAAACTGTACTGGATCCCGAAGAATCCCACGTTCATGTTTATGATCTGCCAGAATGAAAGCTGGGGCTTGGTGAGGGTCATACACAACAGTTGGATCAGGAAATTAATGCTTTTTTAGATTGCGCCGTACATTTGAGGAATGGCAGAAGATTTACACATTATTGAAGGTTCCAAGGAAGAACAATATCAGCAGTTAATCCCCCAGATCAAAGGATTGCTGGAAGGTGAACCTGACCTGGTTGCCAACCTCGCCAATGTGGCCGCGGCATTGAAGGAACAATTTAAATGGTGGTGGATAGGATTCTACTTGGTGAAAGATGGGGAGCTGGTGCTGGGGCCGTTCCAGGGTCCGGTGGCGTGTACGCGTATCCGTAAGGGTCGCGGCGTTTGCGGTACGGCCTGGGAAAAGGCGGAAACCCTTATCGTTCCTGATGTGGAACAGTTTCCGGGGCATATCGCCTGCAGCAGTCTGTCCCGTTCTGAAATTGTGGTGCCCTTGATCCATAACGGTGAAGTATGGGGAGTGCTGGATGCAGATAGTGAATACCTTGACCACTATGATCTCAGGGACAAGCAGTACCTGGAGGAGATTGTGGCGATGCTTGGGTAGGCATTAGGGTAAGAGTTGTACCTTGATCATCATATTTTTTAAATTGTTCAAAATCTTGCCATGCGGTTTGTTTTCATCCTTTTGTTCATGATTGCATCAGTGTGCGCCACGGCGCAGCGCACCATCACCAAAGACGTACTGGAAGACAAGATCAGGGGCGGATGGGCCGGACAAACCATTGGCGTGAGCCTGGGTGCTCCCTATGAGTTCCAGTTCAATGGCACCTTCATCCAGGACTACCAACGCCTTACCTGGCGCAAGGGATACGTGAAAGAGTTGATGCTCAAAGCGCCGGGGATCTATGATGATCTCTATATGGACCTCACCTTTGTGGATGTCTTTGAAAAATATGGGCTGGATGCACCCGTGGATAGCTTTGCGCAGGCCTTTGCCAGGGCTGCATACGATCTATGGCACGCCAACCAGGCCGCGCGTTACAATATTTTACAGGGTATCAAAGCACCTGCTTCCGGTCATTGGAAAAACAATCCGCATGCAGACGACATAGACTTCCAGATTGAATCAGATTTTGCCGGACTGATGAGCCCGGGAATGCCACAAACTGCAGCGAAGATCTCAGACAAGATTGGCCATATCATGAATTATGGCGACGGCTGGTACGGTGGTGTATTTGTAAGCACGATGTATACCCTCGCATTCTTCGAGAAAGATCCTGCAGTGATTGTAGCCAAAGCACTGAAAGCAATTCCGGATGATACCAAGTTCTATGAATGCATCAGCGATGTGATCCGCTGGCATAAGCAATATCCTAAGGACTGGCGGGATACCTGGATGGAGATCCAGAAACGCTGGAGTACGGATATGTACTGCCCTGACGGGGTGTTTCGTGCATTTGATATAGACGCAACTGTAAATGCTGCGTATGTGGTACTCGGTCTGTTATATGGCCATGGGGATTTTGGCCTGAGCATGGAGATCACTACAAGAGCGGGGCAGGATGCGGATTGCAATCCTTCCACTGTTGCCGGAGTGTTGGGTACGATGATCGGTTACCAGAAGATTCCCGCCGTCTGGAAAGAAGGTTTAGAGGGCGCTGATGCATTGCCCTTCAAATACACCACCATCTCTCTTCAACAAGCTTATGCACTGGGCCTGAAACACGCAATGGAGAACATCAGGAAAAATGGCGGTACCATTACCGGGAACACCATCACACTGCCTGCGCAGGCGATCACGCCGGTGGCCTTTGAACAGAGCTTTGAAGGCCTCAGCAAAGTGAATGAAATCAAACTGGATGGCAGAGGTTTGGCAACTGAGAACAGAGAAATCAAATTCAATTTTACCGGGAAGGGATTGGTGATTAAAGGGTATGCCGCAAAAGCAAATGAACGTGATCCTGATAAGGTTATCCGGCTGGCTTTACAGATAGATGGTATGCCTGTGGAAACCATTGACCTTCCCACCGCGTTCCGGGAGAGAAAACACGAAGTGTACTGGAACTACGCACTGAAGCCCGGCGAGCATACAGTTACCCTTACCTTGCTTCAACCGGAAGCTGGCTATAAGGTTGAGGTTCCATCGGCCCTTACCTATCAATAATTATTTCAGGAGCTCCTCAATGGTTTTGTTGAATTCTTCTTTGAAGGCTTCGTGTCTTTGGCCGGTACCCGGACCTTCAAATCCTGCATGAATCTTTTTCACTTTTCCGTCCCTGCCAATGAAAATGGTGGTAGGAAAAGCTTTGATGGGCGTGAGCTGGGGTAATGTTTTTTCTGTCTTTAGTGTGTCAGCACTGGTCACACCCGTGATCAGCATAGGATACTGCACATTGAAGCGGGTCTGAAACTTCCTCAGGCTTTTACTGGCGCGTTGGAAATCTGTGGAGTATTCATAGGCCAGTGCTATCATTTCCACACCACGTTCTTTATTTTTCCTGTAGTATTCACTCAGAAAAGCGGTTTCATCCATACAATTGGGGCACCAGGAACCCATGATCTGTATTACAACAACCTTGTTCCTGAACCGGGCGTCACTGATGGACACAAACTGGCTGTCCAAATCAGGAAAACGAAAACCAATCCTCTCCTCACCCGGCTTCAGCTGCATGGCAGATAACGTTTCATCCACTTTTGCGTCTGCATTTTTTGTTGCATACCAGGGTTCAAGCCATGTAGCACTGGAGGCAAATACGCCGTTATAGAGCGTTCCGTTGGCGGCTATCCTGGCCCCTATGAAATAGGCATGGCTGCCGTCAAAACAGGACAGCTGGATGCTGTCACCATTGACCACCCCTTCAAGGAAACGATAATCACCAGATGGTGTTATGAAAGTTCCGGTCAGCAGTTTTCCCTGCTGCTGAAACTCTGCAACAGCAGGCCTGCTGGTGCCATTGGGCCTGATGAAAGTGACAGCCCAACGGCCACTTACATTTGCTTTGGGCTTACTGTCATTCACCGGAAAACGGATGTTTCCGCGCTTGATCTGTACAGGCATTACCATGGGTGCACCGGTTGTGCCCTTGATCCAGATTCCCTCATAACCGCCATCTGCTGTGCGGCGCAGTTTGAAATCTGATTCAAACAAAGGCATACTCACCCAGGCAGAATCGCCCGAGGTTTTAATATCGGTTACCCGTATCCGTTCGGTTGCGTTCCGTATGGTCCATTCTTCCATTCCTCCCACCCTGCTGATGGACAGATTGAATACGATGGGGAGGCTGTCCTTTCTTTCCAGCACCGCCCTGTACATGGAACTTCCTTTTTGCTGGGCCTGGGCCAGGCCTGATACAAACAAACTGATCAAAAGGATCCATCGAAATTGTTGCCGCATATGCGGGCAAAATTACGAGGTTTAGGGGAGTCTTATCCCCACACTGCTATAAAACAAAATCTACCGGATATCATGCCTTATCCGCTATCAGCGGGCTGGGATCGTGTAGCTGCCCTTGTCTGCATAATTAGGTACATAACCATCCTTGCGCAGAATGCGAAGCAGGTCTTTTTCCAGGCTCACCACGGGTAATTCTATGATCCGGCCCATCTCCGTGGGGCTGCTTTCAATGATCAGTGTGGGCACCCTTACAATGTGCCTGCCGGCTTCTTCGTGGGCCGGACTTTGCTTGTATAGGTCTGGCTGGTTGGAAACCATGATCATCGTCAGATTCTCCTGGGGGAATCCGCAGCAGTCCAGGATCTTCAACAGCCTTGGAACCTCTCTTCGGGAATCTCCGCACCAGGTTCCCATGAACAGGGTTATTTTTTTGTCTTTGAGCAAGGGTGCTACATATACACAGGTAGCGGTATCCACCTGGTATTGATCGTAGGCTGTAGCAAACCATTGGCGAAACGGTTGCAGCCATAAAGCATCGCGGGTGCATTCACCCAACAGGATGGTATTGCCAGAAGCGTCAGTGAACTGTTGATTGATGGTATGTTTCTGTGCCATACCGGAACTTGCAATGCCCAACAGCACTGCACAAATCATCATGAGTTGTTTCATATATCATGCGTTTATAGGCCCCGTTTGGGGACCTGCGTCAATAAATGGAAGGAAAAGAAAAGAATAGATACCCGTTACACGGCCGGAGGATGGAAGATGGCATCACCATCGTTCCGTGGCAGCATTTCATGATATCTGGCATGATATCCGGTAGAAAGCACTTGTATATTGGCCATTGCTTCAAAGCCAATGGGGGGAAGGGTTTCAGAGGAAACTGATTTAAGGGATGGCGTCTTCACATCGCCTTCGCTTTCATTATGTCCCTGTACGGATTTGAAGATGTCATCGCAGCCACAGTCCTTTACAGTTGTGTTTGCACTCATGACCACAGGGCACATGACATACCGCATCATATTCCCCGCAATGAATGCAAGGAACAACAGAAGAAAGAACCCACTTGTGCATTTGCTTTTACCCACCAACACTAAACTACAAAAAACCAGTGCCAATTACTAATTGCCAACTGTTAATTACAAATTACTAAACATGTCTGTGGTCATCTTATCCAGGTCATATTCAGGTTTCCAATGCCAATCCCTGGCCGCCACGGAATCATCTATGCTGCGGGGCCAGCTGTCTGCAATGGCCTGTCTGTAATCCGGCTTGTAAGCCATGGTGAACCCCGGAATATGTTTGGCCACACTGGCGCCAATCTCTTTGGGTGAAAAACTCATGCCGCTGATGTTGTAAGACGTACGGATGCTGATCCTGTCCGCAGGCGCTTCCATGAGTTCAATGGTGGCGCGGATGGCATCCGGCATATACATCATAGGCAGGTAGGTATCTTCCTTAAGAAAGCAGGTGTAATGCTTTTCCTCCCGGGCTTCATGGTAGATCTCCACGGCATAATCTGTGGTGCCTCCGCCGGGTGCAGATTTATAGGAGATCAGTCCGGGGTAGCGCAGGCTGCGGACGTCAAGGCCATAGCGCTGGTTGAAATAATTACACCAGAACTCACCGGCAAATTTGCTGATGCCATATACGGTGGTGGGTTCAATGATGGTCTGCTGTGGACAGTTGTCTTTAGGACTGGTAGGTCCAAACACAGCAATACTGCTGGGCCAGTAGACTTTCTGGATTTTTTCCTCCCGGGCGATGTCCAGCACGTTCAGTAGTCCCGTCATATTCAGGTTCCAGGCCAGGGGTGGATTCTTCTCACCGGTAGCGGAGAGGATGGCTGCCAGCAGATAGATCTGCGTGATGT
Source organism: Chitinophagaceae bacterium (assembly GCA_044225015.1). Taxonomy (GTDB): domain Bacteria; phylum Bacteroidota; class Bacteroidia; order Chitinophagales; family Chitinophagaceae; genus Pollutibacter. The sequence goes on from JBGAJG010000006.1 coordinate 61,493, forward strand.
TCTGGCGAATGATCTGCACGTGCAGCATTTCCTTGTTCATCACATCCATACTCACATAGGGGCCTGTGCCCTTAAGGAGATCGTTCTCTTCACGAAGGTCAGACGCCACCACATTGGCGCCGCCATAAATTTTCCTGAGTGCGAGGGTGAGTTCTACACCAATCTGGCCACAAGCGCCAATTACGAGGATCCTGTCTTTAATCATATGGGGCAATTCAGGCACAAAAATAGGGCTTGCGGAAAACATCTATCTTCGCGGCATGGAAACATATTTACAGGATCTGTTCCGTGGACAGACCTATGATGAGAATAATTTCTTCCTGGTGGCGGGTCCCTGTGTGGTGGAAAGTGAAGAGTTGATCATGGAAGTAGCGGACAAAGTATCATCGATCTGTAAAAAACTGGGCATTCCCTACGTGCTGAAATCTTCCTATCGCAAGGCAAACCGCACCAGCGGGAGTTCTTTTACCGGTTTGGGCGATGAAAAAGCACTGGATATCCTGGCACGGGCCGGTAAGCACTACCAACTGCCCACAACCACAGATATACATGCGCACGAAGAGGCCGCGATGGCGGCCAAATATGTGGACATCCTCCAGATCCCGGCTTTTCTGTGCAGGCAAACGGACCTCCTGCAGGCCGCTGCGCAAACCGGTAAGATCGTCAACGTCAAGAAAGGGCAGTTTGTAAGTGGCGCAGCCATGAAATTTGCCGTGGAAAAGATCAGGAAAGAAGGCAATAATAAAGTGATTCTTACGGAAAGGGGTAACAGTTTCGGCTACCAGGACCTGGTGGTGGATTACCGGAACATTCCCTGGATGAAGGCGCATGGCGTTCCCGTAGTCATGGATTGTACGCATTCCCTCCAGCAGCCCAACCAAAGCTCCGGTGTTACCGGCGGAAACCCTGAACTGATTGGCACCATCGCCAAAGCGGCGATTGCAACCGGGGCCGATGGACTTTTCATAGAAACGCATCCCAATCCCGCAGTCGCCAAAAGCGACGGGGCTAACATGCTCAGGCTCGATCTGCTGGAAGGACTATTGACCGAGCTCGTCAGACTCAGGAAAGCAGTGAACCCCCAATAAAGGGCCACCGAATATATTCATAGAACAAGGCGCTTAAAAACGGGCACCGCCGGGGCGGTATAGCTTAGAATTGGATCAAAAAAAGAAACAGGCTGTAACTGGAGAGTCCTCAACGAGTTCCTTAACCGGCTTTCAATGGAAGGATAATCCATTGAGCAGCAAATATTAAGCCAGAAATGCAAATGCGGCAATGCGGTAGTGCGGAAATGCGGCAATTGGGGCCTACACCCTCCCCCTACACCCTCGCCCTATCTTATCTCACTGGGATTTACCCCAAAAACCTTTCTAAAAGCCAGGGTGAAGTTGCTCATATTGCTATAGCCCAGCATCCTGCCAATATCCTGGATAGAAAGGGAGGTATCCCTGAGCAGCTGTTTGGCGCGGATCATGCGGTGCTGTTGGAAATACTCGTAGGGCGGAATGCCATAAACCTGGCGGAACAGGGTTTTTAGCCGTGTGGCACTCATGGCGGCTGACCTGGCAAGTTCATCAATACCCGGAGCCTTGGAAAGATCTTTGATCAGGAATAGTTCCACCTCGCGTATCCGTTCTATATCCTCGTTGGCAATCTTATAGAGCCGGGGATTGCGGGTCATCTCTTCGTACATCCAGGAAAAAAATCTCTCCAGGATCATCATGATCCGGTTCTGGATGAAAGGCTTCTCATCAACATTGGCCATTTCAGGCTGGTAACTAAGGATATCATGCAGCATTTGTATATCATCCTGATCCATTTCCTTCATATGTATCCGCGCCGTCTTCAATTGAAGGTACCTTTGCAGTACGTCTTCCATTTTTTCAATACGCAGATAGGAAGCCAGCCATTCAGGGGAGATGATAACCCGGAAGCCCCTTAAGGTAGACCCTTTGGGCGCAAACTGCCTGAGATCAGAAAGGAAACTGAATAAATGCATACCACTCATGTACCTTTCGCTGGACGTAAACTGGTCACCGTCCAGGTCAATCACCACTTCGCCGGTATTGTTGATCTCCTCGCAAACAAAAACATAGTATTCTTTTTCCGTGCGCCCCCTGTTGAACCAGAAATCATCCCGTAGTTTCAGGTCCATTAATAATGTTTCCATTTTATTGGGCAACTCCATCACCCGGAAATAGCCATTACCCAGATTCTGCGGAAGATCCGACTTCAGGTCAATATTGGCCACATGGAATTCCTCTGCAAATTTTGCGAGTACATCCCTGTATGATAATATGGAAAAATTAAACTCCTTCATAATTAGCTGTAAGCGAGTTGTCAGATGCTACTTGAAATTTAATTTCAAATGAACTAAGACTTACTCATCATGTCGCCGGGTAAGACGCCATACACATGTTTAAATGCTTTGGAGAAGTTACTTAAACTTTTATATCCAACAGCCAGTCCGGTTTCCTTGACGGACCTGCCACCTGCGGCAAGCATTTCACGGGCTCTTTCCAGCCTGCACCGTTGATAGTATTCATACAAAGGATATCCGTAGATCTCGCGGAAGAGGCGCTTCAGTTTCGTTTCACTGAATCCGTATTTTTCAGCCAGCACGTCTGCCGTGGGCAAACCTCCCAAAAACCGGTCAGACAGCTCTGACTCAATTTGCATCATTTTATATATATCGCTCTTATCCAGGCGTTTATACCTAACCTTGTGAAGATTAATTTCAAGCTGTGAGAAGAACCTTTCCATCATCAGCATCACCCTGTTTTCCAGGGTGGCGTAGTACACAGGGCTTTCCAGGTTCACATGGAAGATATCATCCATGAGCTTTCTGTACTCCATGTCCAGGGGAGCAAGGGTGAGTTTCTTGCTTTTGAGCGAGAGGTATTCCACCAGCAGGTCGTCTTCACTTTCGATCTTAAAATATTTAGACAGCCATTGGGGCGGGAACATGATCCGTATAGACCGAAATGAAAAATCGCGCGCTGCCACCAGTACATTGTCAAACATCGTACTTCCCAAAGAGGACCCGGCATACACTGGCGGGTGATAATGTTCCTTCTCCCCCTGCACAATCTGTTCCATGCTCTTGCTGATCCGTACATCGTCAAAGGCCAGGATATAGAAACTCGGATCTTTTTTCAGTCGTTTCAGCACCACTTCAGAGTGCATGTTATTTTCAGTGACCAGTACACTCAGGCCGTTGGGCATGCGAACGGCCCGCAGGTAGCCTTCACCGTAAGCAGAGGGGACCTTGAGCACATCATCCTCCACCTGCGTGTGCAATTTTACTGCAAGCTCCCTGAGCCACAAATGATAATCTGTATGATCAAAAGAGAACCAGATCATACGCACAAATTATACTAAAAAATCAGATATGTGTAATCTTATCTACAGGTAACGGAGGGGGTTCCGCTTCGCCTTCCAGATATATTCCCGGATATTGATCCAGAAAGCCATGAAAAGGTAGATCACTACGGGTGATCCCATAGTGAGGCAGGAAGTATAAATAAAATACTTCCGGATGGTGGTGCTGGGTACGCCCATTTTTTCACCCAACCAGGAGCAAACGCCGAAAACACGGCCTTCTACAAACTGTCTGAACCTGTTCATAGTACAAATTTACATAAATTCTCTGTTGGCAACAGCCCTTTATTTTGTTAACTTCGCCATCCCTGAAGAGGGCTGTTTGTTGGAGTTCTCTAACAAATTTCCTCCCCAAATGTTCCAGATATTTAAACGAATAAACATCATCCCATGGTATTCGATCTTGACCTGATCAAAAAAACGTATGCAGCATTACCCGGAAAGGTGGAAGCCGCCCGTAAACTGGTGGGCCGCCCCCTGACACTGGCAGAGAAAATCCTTTACGCTCACTTGTATAATCCCCTGGATACAGCCTATACCCGTGGAAAAGACTATGTGGATTTTGCACCGGATCGCGTGGCTATGCAGGATGCAACGGCCCAGATGGCCCTGCTCCAGTTCATGACCTGTGGCCGGGATAAGGTTGCCGTTCCTTCCACGGTGCACTGTGATCACCTGATCCAGGCCAAGGTAGGGGCCGATGTGGATCTGAAGAATGCCATCGATACCAATAAAGAAGTGTATGATTTCCTGGCGTCTATCTCTAATAAATACGGCATCGGCTTCTGGAAGCCCGGTGCCGGTATCATCCACCAGGTGGTGCTGGAAAACTATGCCTTCCCCGGTGGTATGATGATTGGTACGGATTCCCATACGCCTAATGCTGGCGGACTGGGTATGGTGGCCATTGGTGTGGGTGGTGCCGATGCGGTGGATGTGATGGCCGGCCTCCCCTGGGAACTGAAAATGCCTAAACTGATTGGCGTGAAGCTCACCGGCAAAATGAACGGCTGGACTTCCGCAAAAGATATCATCCTCTGGGTAGCCGGTCAGCTCACCGTAAAAGGCGGTACCGGTGCCATCGTGGAATATTTCGGCGAAGGGGCTGATAGCCTCAGCGCCACCGGTAAAGCTACCATTTGCAATATGGGTGCCGAGATTGGCGCCACCTGCTCCATCTTTGCGTACGACAGCAAAATGGCGGATTACCTGAAAGGGACCAGCCGGGCCGAAGTGGCTGCCCTGGCAGACGCAGTAATTGATCACCTAAGGCCTGATGCTGATGTGTATGCGAACCCCGCGAAATATTACGACCAGGTTCTGGAACTGAACCTGAGTGAACTGGAGCCCTATGTAAACGGTCCCTTCACCCCAGATCTGGCCACGCCTATTTCCAAAATGAAAGAAGCCGTTGCCGCCAATGGCTGGCCCGCAAAACTGGAAGTGGCCCTCATCGGTTCCTGCACCAATTCATCTTACGAAGACATCTCACGCAGCGCTTCCATTGTGAAGGACGCGGTAAATAAAGGACTTAAAGCAAATTCTGAATTCACCATCACACCGGGTTCAGAATTAGTGCGTTACACCATTGAGCGGGATGGGTTTATCAAAGAATTCGAGAACGTGGGCGGTGTGGTGTTGGCCAATGCCTGCGGTCCCTGCATCGGTCAGTGGGCCCGTCACATTGACGATCCCAACCGCAAGAATACCATCATCACTTCCTTCAACAGGAACTTCGCTAAACGTAACGATGGCTATGCCAATACCCATGCATTTGTGGCTTCCCCTGAAGTAGTGACCGCCATGGCCATTGCGGGTACCATCGCCTTCAACCCTATCACAGACAGCATCACCAACGATAAGGGCGAATCCATCAAACTGGCAGAACCCACAGGCTATGAAATGCCCCCCAAAGGTTTTGCGGTGGAAGACGCTGGCTACCAGGAACCTGCAAAAGACGGTTCTGGTGTACAGGTGGTGGTAAGTCCTGAATCCAAGAGGCTGCAGCTCCTGGCGCCGTTTGCCGCCTGGGAAGGAACCGACCTTAAAGGACTGAAACTGCTGATTAAAGCTAAAGGCAAGTGTACCACGGATCATATCTCCATGGCCGGACCCTGGTTGAAATTCCGCGGTCACCTGGATAATATCTCCAACAACATGCTCATTGGCGCGGTGAATTTCTTCAATGAGAAAACGGATAATGTAAAGAACCAGCTCACCGGTGAATATGGAGCGGTTCCCGCAACGCAACGAGCGTATAAAGCCGCGGGCATCGGCTCCGTGGTGGTAGGTGATGAAAACTATGGCGAGGGCTCCAGCCGTGAACACGCCGCTATGGAACCCCGTCACCTGGGCGTACGTGCCATCCTGGTGCGCAGCTTCGCGAGGATCCACGAGACCAACCTGAAGAAGCAGGGTATGCTGGCCCTTACGTTTGCAGACAAAGCAGACTATGATAAGATCCAGGAAGATGACAGCATTGACATCACGGGTCTTACCAGTTTTGCTCCTGGCAAGCCGCTGACGGTGGTATTAAACCACAAGGACGGTAGTACTGATTCCATTACGGTGAACCATACGTATAATGAGCAGCAGATTGAGTGGTTTAAGGCTGGTGGCGCGTTGAATGTGATCCGCAGCCAGTTTGCGAAGTAAATTAGTTAGTTACCATATTAAAGGCGAGGATGTATGTCCTCGCCTTTTTGTTTTTTTTAACTTCTGATTTTTCTCTTTTTACAGCTGACTATTTACATTGATCTAAGGAATGAAGCACCTCTACCCTCTCCTTATATTGGTCTTAATTTTAGGTTGCGGATTCAACACCGCAAATGCCCAGCAATTGATAGATGTGGCTGGAGATGGTAGGGCCGCCTATAACGGGGATAATGGCCCCGCCCTGAATGCATCATTAAACGGGCCAAGCTCCCTCATCGTCACCCCAAACAACGAACTCTGGATAGCGGACATTGACAATCATCGCATCAGGGCCATCAACCTTACCACGGGTATGATCAGAACAGTAGCAGGCACGGGAACCGCTTCTTTTTCCGGCGATGGTGGAGCAGCCTTAAAGGCAGGATTGAATAAACCCAGGGACCTTTACTATGATCCTAAAGGAAATATATACTTCACAGACTACGGCAATCACAGGGTTCGGAAAATTGACCTCTCGGGTATCATTTCCACAGTAGCGGGGAATGGTACAACTGGATATTCCGAAGGTGCAAATGCACTGTCAACCGGCCTGCCAGAAGGCGGGTCAGTGACGGTTGATCCACAGGGGAACATATATATCACAGACAAAATTCTCCATAAGATTCTTCGTGTGGATCAGGCCACCAAAACGATCCGAACCTTTGCCGGCAATGGTTCTGTATTCAATACAGGTGATGGTGGAAGTGCTACCAATGCTGGTATTCCACTACCCCACGTGGTGAGATACGCTACAGACAACAGTATTTTATTGTCAGATATTGAGTCAAATGTTGTCCGGAAGATATCATTGAATACCGGCATCATTGAAACGGTTGTTGGCAACGGAACACCGGGTTATTCCGGAGATGGAGGACCGGCGAAATCAGCGCAGATCAATGTGCCCCTGGACCTCAATGTGGACAGTGCCGGTAATATCTACATCGCAGATGGCAACAATCACGCAATACGGAAGGTGGATGCTTCCACGGGATTGATCACCACTATTGCCGGAACCGGTGAACCCGGCTATGATGGCGCCAACGTATTTTATCAATGCAGCAGAATTAACGTTCCCGTATCCGTGGTTTGGTCGGCTTCCGGAATGATCTATCTCGGAGAATGGATAGGGCTGCGGATCCGGAAAATTGATCCGGCATTGGTAACACCTGTTCCACCCGCAGGTAGGCTGTCTGCCTTACCCCAGGAGATATGTCCTGATCTTCCATTTACCCTTTCCGTGGAGCGCTTGGGTGGTTTTGCCGGCGATCCACAAATTGAATGGCTAAGGAATGGTATCTCCACCGGGTATTCTGGCATGTCTGCGTCTATCGCTTCCGCCAACAATGGCGATATTTTTTCTGCAAGCGTCATCGGTAAAAACAACACCTGTGGTTCAGATAGCCTTCTCATCAGCACCCGGCCCATTGTGCTGACAAATGTGGTGGAAGCAACGGCTTCAATAAAAGGTGACAGCATACTATGCCCGCAGGAAAACAGTTTATTCCAGGTGCAATCCAACTATCGGCTGAAAAATATTAACTGGACAGTCAACAATATTACCCGGGCGCAGGGAGACATCTTCAGCCCAACCGGGCTTGCAGATGGAACGGTTCTCCAGTTCCGCGCGCAGGTGGATACCACAGGATGCCTGTCTGGGAAAACGGTTTTCTCCAGACCCATAACCATTGAGGTACTCGCGGCACCTGCCCTCCGGGTTTCACCGGCAGACACCAGCATTCCTCTGGGAACGGTTGTAACCATCACGGCTTTTGCAGAACCGGGGATCAGCCAGTTCAACTGGGCGGGCTCGGGAGTCAGCAACAGCACCGGCAACACGCAAACAATGCAGCCTGAGAGGACTGCAGTGTACACCGTAGCGGTGACCAACGCTTCAGGTTGTACACAAAAAGCTGTTTCCAGGATCCGGGTTATCCGGCCGGTGTATATCCCCAATAGCTTCACCCCCAATGCAGACGGGAAAAATGATGTATTCCGATTGCCGCCTGATATAGACGTGGATCTGGTTTCATTCAGGGTATTCAACCGCTTTGGCGAGCTGGTCTGGGAGAGCTTGATTCCTGGAGAAGGCTGGGATGGGCATGTGAAGGGCTTGGCTGCACCTGCTGGCACCTATGCATATCAACTAAAGTACAAGGAAGATAAATTACTGGTTGAAAAGAAAGGAACGGTGACCTTGATCCGGTAATAACCAAGCCTATTTCTTTTTCCCTTTCTTTCTGAATTCCCGGTAGCTTGTAGACTTGGAAGATCGTTTGGGTGCAACGGTCTCCTGGCGGTATTTACCCCCTTCGGATTTTGGCGTATTTTTGGGGGTATCTTTTACGTTTTTTGCTTTGTCGCCTGGTTCCTGATGTTTAGTATAGGTCTTGCCCTTAGACTCTGATGCTGAGCCTGCCACGGCCGATAGTAGTGCCTCTGTCTCCGGCTCACTCAGGTAGCGCCACTTCCCCACGGCCAAAGTAGAAAGCCTGATGTCCATGATCCTTATCCGCTGCAACGCCTGCACCCTATACCCCAGGGCTTCGCACATTTTCCGAATCTGGCGGTTGAGGCCCTGCACCAGGATGATGGAAAAGGTCTGCCGGCCGGTTTGTCGTGTTTTGCAGGGAAGCGTTTTCACCCCATCGATCCTTACCCCCTCGCTCATCAGCCGCAGGAAATTGCCATCAATGGCTTTGTCTACCCGCACGAGGTACTCTTTCTCATGCTTATTGCCCGCGCGAAGGATCTTGTTCACAATGTCACCGTTATTGGTCAGGAAGATCAGCCCCTCGGAGTCTTTATCCAGCCGGCCTATCGGAAATATCCGCTTGGGATGGTTGATAAAACTGATGATATTCCCCTTGATATGGGTATCCGTAGTGGTGGTGATGCCGACGGGCTTGTTAAAGGCCAGGATGATCATTTTCTCCTTGTTGGCAGGCTTGAAAATGCTGCCATCCACCACCACCTCGTCCCCATCCCGGTAACGGTTTCCCGTAACCGCTACCTCGCCATTCAGCATAACCCGCCCCGCCTCAATAAGCCTGTCGGCCTCCCGCCGGGAGCAATAACCCGTTTCACTGATGTATTTATTGAGGGATACCTCCATAATGCCGTTTGAAGGGCAAATTTACCATTCCGGGCACCCATTTTTGCCTTTTTACTGTTGATTTTTGCCTTAATATGCAACATCGCAGTAACCATTGCGTCACTAATACAAATCAAAGCTTGTGGAACTGGCTGCAACCTTACCACATATGGACCTTGTAGAAAACTGCAAGAAAGGAGATCCGGGGAGTTACAGGAAACTGTATGAACTCTACGCCAAGGCAATGTATAATACCAGTTACAGGATCCTGAATAATGTGGCAGAAGCGGAAGATGTGCTGCAGGAATCATTTATAGATGCCTTCAAACACATCCAAAGCTTTGAAAACCGATCCAGTTTTGGTTCATGGCTGAAACAGATCGTGGTCAACAAAAGCATCAGCGCCCTGCGGAAATCAAAGATCTTCCTTGTGGATATTGACGCTACACAGGTGCAGGACATTCCGCAGGAAGAGGTGGTAGACGAGAAAGAGATCAGGTTAAAAGTAGAAGAGGTGAGAAAAGCGATGGCCGATCTCCCAGACGGATACAGAACGGTATTGAATCTCTACCTTTTTGAAGGGTATGACCATGAAGAAATTGCGGGTATACTGAATATCAAAGAGTCTACAGCCCGCACCCAATATATAAGAGCGAAACAGAAATTGCTGATGAAACTAAAAAATGAAAACAGATCATGAACGATAATAATAAGAACCTCGAAAGATTTGTGCGGGACAACCGTGAAGCTTTTGACCAGATGGAGCCCTCTCCTGCCCTTTGGGATAAGATCGGGGCCAGCCTGGGAGATCAGGCTCGTCCAAATAAAACCCGCGTTGTGCGCATGAGCCGGGTAAGATGGGCAGTTGCAGCTACTCTTCTCCTGGCTCTCGCGGGTACTTTGGGATACATGTTCTTCAATCAACAGTCTGAGGAAGTTCGCAGTTCGCAGTTCGCAGGGCGCGAACAGCCTGTAGTGGAAGATCCATTGGTGCAGCAGATAGACCCGCAGTATGCCAAACTGGTTTCACAGTTTACCGAGGTGATAGAAAGCAAGCAATCAGAACTTCGTAAAATTGAAAAAGACGATCCCGTACTTTACCAGAAGTTTTCAGGAGACATCCATAAACTGGATTCCGCCTATCACGTGTTGCGCGGCACCCTGAATGCCAATCCCAATACAGAACAACTTCTCCAGGCTATGATCAGTAATCTGCAGTTACAGATTGACCTGTTGAACCAGCAACTCACTGTCATCAAAAAAATCAAAGAGCCAAAATCGCAAAAGATATGAAGAAGCAATTATACATTTTAATGACTGCCCTTGCCGTGATCATGGCCTCGCAGACCGTTCTTGCCGGCGGTGAGGAGCCCAATGTTGAAAAGTCAAAGCAGATCAGCAAGAGCTATCCGCTGGGTGGTGGCGACAATGTAAGCCTGAACAACCAGTTTGGGGAATTAAAGATCCAGACCTGGAATAAGAATGAGATCAAAGTAGATATCAGCATTGTTGCCAAAGCAGAATCTGACGAAGCGGCACAGGCCATCCTTGATAATATTTATGTTGAAGACGGCAAATCAGGAAACACGGTTTCCTTCCGTACACGGATGCGCAATGATAAAGGCAACTGGAACAAGGGAAACAAAAAAGGGTACAAAGAGACCAGTATGTCCATCAACTATGTGGTGTATATGCCTGCCACCACGGCGCTGAATGCCACCAACCAGTTTGGGGCTATGATAGTGCCGGACATGAAGGGACCGGTGACCCTGATCGAGAAGTTTGGCACGCTTACGGCCGGCTCCCTCAGCCAGATCAGGGAAGTGAACGTAGAGTTTGGTGAGGCATGGATCGATGCGGTGAATGGCGGGAAAATCACCATTAAATTCTCCAAGGGAAGTGTGAAGAACCTGAGTGGTGCGGTGGAAGCCCGGTTTGAGTTTTGCGACAAGATCAGGCTCAACGTAACCAATGATGTGAAAGACATCAATATCCGGTCGTCATATTCAAACCTGTATGTAAATACCCCCAATAATCTTTCCTCGGCCATTACGGTGAAAACCAGTTTCGGCGACTTTACCAATAAAACAGGATTTGAGATAAAGGAACAGGGCAAGGACGAAGAAAAATACGGACCTAAATTCGATAAACTATATATCGGTAACGCAGGAAGTGGCGGTAACAAGATGAACATCAAAGCGGACTTTGGCGATGTGATCATTGGTCACAACCTGGACGTGGATTTTGCCAGCAAGAAGAAACAAGCGAAGATTTAAATTTCAATGTGGTCATTTGGAAATGCGGAAATGCGGCCATTGGGTTCGCATTCCGCATTTTTTTACTTTTAATTGTAAAATCACTGCCATGCGTTTACTCATTATTGCGCTACTATTCTCGCTGAGCGTTGTGGGCCAGGAGAAAAAAGCTACTGCTACGCCAAATATCCGGAAGTATTGGTTTGTGATGTTAACCACCGGGCCCAACAGGTCACAGGATTCCGCCACAGCATCCAAATTACAAGCCGGCCATATGGCCAATATGCAAACGATGTACTATGATGGAAAATTAAAAGTGGCCGGCCCTTTTGGTGACGATGGAAACTGGCGAGGCATCTTCATTTTTGATTGCGAAACCAAAGAAGAAGTACTGGCGTTGCTGGCCAAAGACCCGGCCATTGCGGCGGGCCGCCTCGCCTACGAAATCCATCCCTGGTATACAGAGCCCAGTGGAAATTTTGCCCCTGGAAAACCCAGGAAACAATAAAGACAATAGTAAAAAAAGGCATTGCAAGAACCAACATGTTCCTGCAATGCCTCAATGCCTTAATGCCTTAATGCCTTAATGCCTTAATGCCTCAATGCCTTAATGCCTCAATGCCTCTTCTACGGAAGACTAACCTCATAATTCCGTGTGCCAATACTCAGCACCGCATTCTTATCGCAACTGCCGCCGCCGAAATCCAACACACCGGTGATGCCGTTGTAATTGACATTCAACTGACCAGAAACAAAATTACCGCAGGTTACTTTGCGCAACAATGGTGTTTTAGAACTGGTGATTAATTCATTATTGGCGGATGATTTTATGGTTGCCTCACCCGTTACATTGAACTCATCGTCCAAAATTGTAGCAGTGGCACCGCCAGCCACTTGTTGCCAGGCAATGGTGCTGTTGCGGGTAAACCATTTTCCGTCAGGGTAGGTGATTTTCCCATTAACCAGTTGTGTGGTGATATTGATATTACCGTCTGTAATGCCATTATTGGTCATGGAATAATTGCCCTCCAGCTTATACCCGTTAACAGAATAATTATCGAAGCTTACACTTACCACGGCACCGGTTTCGCGGGGCATTTTGGTGAGGGTATAAGTGATCTTACCTTTCCTTACCCAGCCATTGATACCAATGCAACCGGTTGAACCATAATCAATAGTAACGGTTTTAGGCCAGGTAGTAAGATCCTGCGGACTGATGGTTACGGTAGCGCAGGCAGAGCTGGTGGTGGATGCTGCACCCGTAGAGGCGTTTAAACTCACCTGCAATACCTCTGAAGATACATCGTCAAAGGCCAGGTCAGACTGTATACGGGCTGCCGTCAGTTCCTGGGTGGTGAGATCGTCAGCCGGGGTCTCATTATTTGGGTTGTCATCTTTTGAACAACTGTAAAAAACTGTGGCTGAAACAATTGAAGCAAACAATAAGATTCTAGCTTTCATAGAGGGGGATTTGTGTCTACATTAAACGAAAAAAACGGATTTCCATTGTATTAGCCGCCACCGGAAGAGGTGCGTCCATCGCGGACTTTGATCTGTTTTTTGCCGGATTGTTTCTTTTCCCACTCCTCCACTGCCGCTGGTTTTTTGGTGGTAGTTCCCGGAGGTTTTGTGGCGGATTGTGTTGATACTGCCGCACCGGTTGTGTCCATTATGGGCCTTCCGGAAGCATCCAGTTTCAACCCGTAACTGAAACTTTCCGTTTTGATGATACGGCCCGTACTGGGATCATAGTAATTCCAGGTGCCGTGGCGGACCTCTGAAATCTCCTGCTTCACTATTTTCTGTACGTTCACCATGGGATTGTCCATATCAGGTACCTCAATGGTATCATACACGTTTTCAGGGTTAAACGCACGCCAGGCTTCTTCCCGCAATAAATCACCAATGGAGGTGAAATACATTTGCTTGCCGTCTTTAAAGCCCCAGCGATAGTTCTCCATGGCCAGGAGGTCTCCGGTCAAATTGTACCTGCGCCATATTCCTTCTTTCCTGCTGTCAACAAACTCGCCCTCTTCCTCATATCCCGGCTCGCCCCTGAGGGCCTCTACTTTGATTACCCACCTGCCTTGTTTTTGTTTCTGTTTATCTAAACAGTTGATGGTATCCCCTTTCACGGAAATAAGGAAACTCTCCCAGCGCTGGGCCACCAGAGTGGTAGACAATACCATACTGATCAAAAGAAGGAGCGGTTTCATGGTTGTTGAATTTATGTCAAGTTACAGCTATCCCGGGATAACCCTGCCTGCTGCAAAGATTATAACGTTGTTTTTAGAAAAAATATTGGAAGCTTTGCGAAGGAAATCAGCCAGTAAACTCAAGGGTTTACAAGGATATCAGGTAGCGTTATTTTGTTTAGTGCCTGTTTCAATTGTCATTAATCCGTCATATCTGGCAAGGTATTTGTTTCTCGTTCGCTATCCCTCAAACTACACTAGGCATGACTGTTAGGTCAATACAGGCTTGCTCCCTATTGCACCCCTGACACAGAGAAAGAATCTGATCCGTTCAATTTAATCCAATGAATAGGAAACTTATGACATTGGCCGTGCTATGGCTTGCACTGGCCCTGAGCTGTACCCATGAACCGCTGTTAGGTCCCGGTGATCCCCCCGTTGACCCGCCGGTTGATCCGCCGCCTACTGTTCCTGCCGTAGTCTGTTTTGAATCAGAGGTGCTGCCTATATACCAGAGTTACTGTGCAAAGGCTGGGTGTCATGATGCCATTACGCATGAAGAAGGCTATACCCTCAATAGCTACGCTAATATCACCCGGAAAGGTATTGTAGCGGGCAAACCCAACTCCAGTAAATTATATACCATCCTTTATGCAACAGGCGGGGATATGATGCCGCCGAAAAATCATGCGCAGCTTACCGCTGCACAAAAAGATGTGATCGGGAAATGGATCTCTGAAGGTGCAAAAAATACTACCGGGTGTAATACATCCTGCGATTCCACGGCTTTTGCGTTTGCAGCCAATGTAAAACCCATTATGAATACTTACTGCGTGGGTTGCCATAGCACCTCCAATCCTTTGGGAGGTATTGATTTGTCTACCCATGCCGGAGTGAAAGCATCGGCTTCAACGGGCAAGCTTTTGGGTTCCATCACCTGGGCAGCAGGATTCAGCAAAATGCCGCAGGGAGGAAACAAACTATCAGACTGCCAGATTGCCGTTGTCAGGAAATGGATCAATGCCGGAACCCCCAATAATTAAATTCAATTATGAAAAAGTTCATCCTGGCCCTCCTGCTGACCATCGGGATACTCAGCAGTTGCTATTATGACAAGGAAGACTATCTCTATGGAACCACTACCTGCAATGCTGCCGGTTCCACCTTTTCATCTGTGGTACTACCCATCATGAACCAAAGATGTAACTCCTGCCACAGCAGCAATGCAGCAGCTTCCAGTGGTGGCGGCATTATCCTGGATAACTATGCCAGCGTTAAGGCATATGCAGATAATGGAAAACTACTAGGCTCCATCAACCATAGCTCTGGTTATTCACCCATGCCCAAGGGGGGAGGAAAACTATCCTCCTGTGAAATTGCCAAGGTCACTGATTGGGTGAATAACGGAGCACCAAACAATTAACCCCTTAAACAACCAACATGATGCACAAGTCCTTTCTTTTTGTATTTGCATTGGCACTGTCTATAACCTCGGCTTTTTCACAGGATATCTGGATGACCAGGAGCGGCACCATCAGCTTTGAAGCCGGCACTGGCATTGAGGATGTGGACGGTGTAAATACCGAAGTGGCCAGTTTACTCAATATCAAAACGGGAGATATCGCATTTAATGTACCCGTCAAAAGTTTTCATTTTAAAAGAAGCCTCATGGAAGAGCACTTTAATGAAAACTATATGGAAACCACCAAATTCCCGAAGGCAAGTTTCCAGGGCAGGATCACTGACCTTTCCAAAGTCAACTTTACCAAGGACGGCACATACACGGTTACCGTGGAAGGTGACCTCACCCTTCATGGCGTTACCAAAAAAGTATCGGCTCCGGGCACCGTAAAAATTGGTGGTGGGAAGATCAATGCAAGCTCTGCTTTCAGTGTGATCATGTCTGACTATAATATTACTATCCCCGGTGTGGTGGCAGACAAGATGTCAAAAGATGCACGCATTAAAGTCAGCTGTAACTACGAGAAAAAAACTTCTTAACCCTATACAATTAACATGAATCCAACCATCCGTCTCATCGCCCTGGCCATGGTGTGCCTGGTCCCCATGGCCATCAAAGCCCAGGATAAGCCCAACCTCCTGGACATGCTGGAAAAAGAAGATGCAAAAAAGCCTAAGACTGATTATGCAACCGCAACCTTCAAAACAACAAGGCTGATCAATGCCCATTCCATTGAACAACTGAAAGGCGGTGTGATGGATGTAAAAATATCCCACCGGTTTGGCACACTCAACAGTGGCGCATACGAACTTTTTGGGCTCGATAATGCAAGCATCCGCATTGGTGCTGACTATGGAATTACGGATTGGCTGATGGTGGGCCTCGGAAGAAGCAGCTATGAGAAACAATACGATGGATTTCTAAAAGTAAAACTGCTGCGCCAATCCACTGGTACCCGATCCATGCCCATAACGCTCAGTGGATTTGCCGGGATGTACTATAACACCCTGCATTGGGCAGACACATCCCGGATTAACTATTACACTTCCCGGATAAATTATGTTTTCCAATTAATGATAGCCAGGAAATTCAGTGAAGGATTTTCACTTCAAATTTCTCCCACGCTCACACACTATAACATCGTCCCTAAAACTACCGATCCCAATGACCTGCTGTCAGTGGGCATTGGTGCCAGGCAGAAGCTAACCAAAAGAGTGAGCCTGAATGTTGAATACTACTACCAGATTCCCGGTTATAAACTGGAAGGCAGCGTCAATGCATTTAGTGCAGGTTTTGATATAGAAACGGGCGGACACGTATTCCAGCTCATTTTCACGAACTCAACCGGTATTGCAGAGAACCAGTATATCACCAAAACCAATGGGCAATGGCAGAAGGGCGATGTCCATTTTGGCTTTAACATTGCAAGGGTATTCACGCTTAGAAAACCGAAGCACAAAGTAGTTTCACTCCCCTAGCGTTGTAGTTGCCATTCAGGAGCCACCTTCCTGAATTCCCGGATACCAGCTTCTGAATGCCTGCTATTCCTGAATGCCTGTATTATTGATTTCCAATCAGGTATTCCACCGCAAGCACATACCCTTTCAGTCCCAGCCCGCTGATGGTGCCCACGCATTTGGCAGACACATGGGAAATCTTCCTGAACTCCTCCCGCGCCGCAACATTGGAAATATGCACTTCAACCACAGGCGCCTTGATGGCAGCGATTGCATCACCCAGTGCCACAGAAGTATGGGTATATCCGCCAGGATTCAGCACTATCCCCTGAACCTGAAAACCTAATTCCTGGATCTTATTAATAAGCTCCCCTTCAACATTGGATTGATAAAAGTTAAATTCCACGCCAGGGTACTTCTTTTCCAATATTTCCTTCAGTGAATCAATCCCCTGATTCCCGTAAATTTGGGGTTCCCTGATCCCCAGAAGGTTCAGGTTAGGACCGTTTATGATGCCGATAGTCATAGCATCTAATTTACTTGCTAATTATCATATATGAAAAGAAACCTGCTTCTCCTGTTCATCAGCGCATGTACGCTCACCATGAACACCATCGCCCAGGACCTTGGCTGGGATTCCAAAGTAAAAAAAGGGCAGTTACCCAATGGCCTTACATACTACATCCGCGAGAATCCGAAACCGGAGAAAAAAGTGGAACTCCGCCTCGTTGTTAAAGTAGGTTCCATTATGGAAGACGATGACCAGCAGGGGCTGGCCCATATGGCTGAACATATGGCCTTCAACGGCACTACCCATTTTAAGAAGAACGACATCGTTTCATTCCTGCAGGACATCGGAGTAGGATTTGGGAGTGATCTGAATGCCTTCACCGGATTTGATGAAACGGTATATATCCTGCCCATCCCCACAGATAAGCCGGATAACCTGGAAAAAGGTTTCCAGATCCTGGAAGACTGGGCCCATAACGTCACCTATCTGGAAGAAGATATCAATAGCGAAAGGGCCATCATCCTGGAGGAAAGCAGGATGGGAAAGAGTGCTTCTGAAAGGATGTTTAAAAAGATCTACCCTGCTTTATTTGCAGGTTCCAAATATGCAGAGCGCCTGCCCATAGGACAGGACAGTATCATTAAAAATTTCAAAACAGACGCCATACGCAGGTTCTATAAAGAATGGTACCGGCCAGATCTGATGGCGGTGATTGTAGTGGGTGATATCAAAGAAACCGAGGCCATGCAGCTGATCCAAAAGCATTTCGCCGGTTTAACCAATCCTGCAAATCCACGCCCCCGCACCTACGCCAACGTTCCGCCCTATGCAAGTTCCAATGCTATGGTGGTGACGGATAAGGAAGCCACCAGTTACAGCTTCTCCTTAAACTATCCTGCTTATGCCACTAAACCTTCTGTTTCGGCTAAGGATTACCGTGATGACCTTATTAAGACTTTGTACACCGATATGATCAATGCCCGCTTCCGGGAACTTACGCAGAAAGAGAATCCTGCGATCGTCTTTGGTTATGCAGGCTTTGACGGCTATGCTAAAAACTTTGAATCCTTCAATGTTGTGGCAGGTACAGGTACCAATGATATCAAAAAGGGGATTGATGTGGTAGCGGAAGAAATTGAGCGGGTAAAAAGATATGGATTTACCGAAGCAGAGCTGGAGCGTACTAAAAAGAACATGATCGCAGGCTATGAAAGAGCATTTAACAACCGGGATAAAAATGAGTCAGAGAACTACGCAGACGAATACATCCGCAACTTCACTGACCAGGAAGCTGTACCCGGCATTGACTGGGAATACAACTATGTGAAGCAGGCTGTACCGGGCATTACCCTCGCTGAGGTCAACAAGCTCACAGATCTTTACAAGCAGGAGAAAAACCGATTTGCCTATATCACGGGCCCTGAAAACAATGCAGCTGCACTTCCTGCACCACCGGCCATGCTTGCCGCTATTGATGCCAAGGCCGGAGCAGACATTAAGCCCTATGAAGAGAAGGCCGTAGCCAGCCAGCTTCTCAGTAAAGAACCCCGGGCCGGTAAAGTGGTGAGTAAAACCACCAATGCTGCGTTAGGGACTACCATCCTTAAACTCAGCAACGGCACAACGGTAACGTATAAGCGAACTGATTTCAAGGCAGACCAGATTGTGCTCAATGCCCACCGTCCCGGTGGCAATGCAGCCTACGGATTGGCTGAAAAATACAGTGCGGAAAACGCGGTGAGTGTGGTTACCAGCATGGGCATTGGCAATTTCACACCCGTTGATCTCCGCAAGGCCCTGGCCGGAAAAACCGCCAGCGCAGTACCCTTCATCACCGCCGCAACAGACGGCTTCCGCGGCAGCAGCAGCAATAAAGACCTGGAGACGATGCTGCAGCTGCTTTACCTGCATGTAGCAGAACCCCGGAAAGACTCAGCCCTGTTCAATTCTTTCATCCAGCGAAACAAATCCCAGTTTGCGATGATGGGCTCCAATCCGCAGTTTGCCTTCATCGATACCCTTTACAAAGTTGTCTACAACAATAACCCGCTAGCGCCCACTTTTGTACCCAAGGTGGAGAATTTTGATAAGATCTCCATGGACAAATGCCTGGCCATTTATAAAGAACACATCGGTGATGTAAGTGGCATGGAATTCGTACTGGTGGGAAGCCTGGACGAAGCACAGTTGATCCCGCTGGTGGAAAAGTATATCGCCAGCCTACCTGCTACCGGAAAAAAATTCCAGTACACAGATAACAAGGTAAGGCCGGCCCGTGGAGATAAATTCTTTACCCTCAAGAAAGGAAAAGAAGACAAGAGCCTGATTGTTGCCATTTACTCTGGTGAAGCGCCCTATTCCCCGGAAACGGGATTGAAACTGCAGGCACTGTCTGAAGTCATGAACATTAAGATCACCGAGGAAATGCGCGAGAAGATCCAGGGTATCTATTCAGGTGGTACCGGTGCCAGCAACAGCAGGAACCCTTACGGTAACTATGATTTCTTCCTGCAACTGCCCTGCGGGCCTGCAAAAGTTGACACCCTGCTGAAAGCATTTGACATTGAAATGAAATCCCTCGCCAATAAGGGACCGGAACAAAGCTATGTGGAGAAGGTAAAGAAACAATGGACGGAGCAATACCGGACCAATATCAAAACCAATGAATACTGGCTGTCTAAACTGGTGCAGATTCAACAGGGAGAATCAACCCAGGACCGGTTTCTCAATTTTGAAAAATACATCAATGCCCTCACCGCTGCAGACATCCAGTCTGCCGCTAAAATGGTGATGGCAGCACCTTCAAAGGTAACGGGGGTGCAAATGCCGGAAAGCAATTAGGCAATGCGGTAATGCGGCAGTGCGGTAATGTATTGCCGCACTACCGCATTACCACATTGTCTAATTCTTCTTAGATTTTATCAACGCGAGGAAATCATCAAACAGGTATCGGCTGTCAAAAGGTCCGGGGGTTGATTCCGGATGGTACTGCACGGAAAATGCCGGCTTGTCCTTGCGACGGATACCTTCAATGGATTCATCATTGAGGTTCACGTGGGTGATCTCAATGTGCTCTGCCTTGCGCACCGCTTCCGGGTCCACTCCAAATCCGTGGTTCTGGGTAGTGATTTCACACAGACCGGTGATCACATTGCGCACGGGATGGTTTAGCCCACGATGCCCGTGGTGCATTTTAAAGGTGGGTATGCCGCTCGCGAGCGCCAGCAGCTGATGGCCCAGGCAGATGCCAAAGACGGGCTTATTGGTGTCTATAATGCGTTTTACGGTCTCTATAGCATAGTCCATGGCCGCAGGATCTCCGGGGCCATTGGAAATAAAGAAGCCATCAGGGTTGAATTGCTGCAGTTCTTCCAGGGTGGTCTTGGCCGGATGCACACGTACATAGGCACCGCGGTCTACCAGGCACTGGATGATATTCTTCTTTACGCCAAAGTCCAACACGGCAATGCGGATGGGAGCGTTGGGGTCTCCCAGGTGATACACTTCCTGGGTAGAAACCTGAGACGCAAGTTCCAGTCCGCCCATGGACGGAACCTCAGCAAGGGTAGCTTTCAACGCGGCTACATCCGTAGTTTCCGAGGAGATGATGCAATTCATGGCTCCCTGGGTGCGCACCGCGGTCACCAGCGCACGGGTGTCCACATCTTCAATGGCCACGATGTTCTGTTCTTCCAGGTATTTCTGGAGGGAAGAAGTTGCCATCATACGGCTGTACCTTTCTTCCAGATTGCGCCCGATGAGTCCGCGTATCTTCACACTGTTACTTTCCACATCCGCCGGCATCACCCCATAATTACCCACATGAACGCTGTTCATGATCAGCACCTGGCCGTAATAACTTGGATCGGTAAATACCTCCTGGTAGCCGGTCATCCCGGTGTTGAAACAGAGTTCACCGGAGGTGGTGCCAATCTTTCCAAATGATTTACCATGGAACACGGTACCGTCTTCCAGTACCAATACTGCTGGCCGTTGTGCTGTTTGTGTTTCGGGCATTGTGTAGATTAGGTTTAAAAACGCTGCAAATTAAAAAAGGCAAGTCCAAATGACTTGCCTTTCTATGAACTTTTTGTAAACATTTATTACTCAGCTGCTTTTTCTTCTGTCGAATCAGCGGCAGGTTTAGTGTCTCCTTCAGCGGCTTTTTTCTTTCCACCACCAGACCTGCGGGTCTTCTTAGCCGGAGCTGCTGCTTCAGCCTTGCCTTTACCGTAGATCTCATTGAAGTCAACCAGTTCAATCATCGCCCTTTCAGCGTTATCACCAATACGTGCGCCAAGCTTCAGGATGCGGGTATATCCACCAGGACGGCTGGCTACTTTAGGGGCAACCACTGTGAACAGTTCTTTCACCGCTTCCTTATCATTCAGGTAGCTGAACACCACACGATGCTGGTGCATGATCTGCTCTTTGCTGTCTGTCTTCTTGGTTTTCGTGATCAGGGGCTCGATGTAAGTCCTCAGCGCCCTTGCCTTAGCGAGGGTGGTAACGATGCGCTTGTGCTCAATCAGCTGGCAAGCCAGGTTCTGCAGGAGGGCCTTACGGTGAGCCGTCTTACGGCCGAGGTTGTTGATTTTGTCTCCGTGTCTCATTGTGACGTTTGTTTATACCCTATACCGGTCAGGAATATAGAGCTGGTAAATGATAATTAACAACTAACAATTAACAATTGACCAGTGATTAATAACTAGTGCCAATTGACAATTGCTAATTGCCAATTGTTAATTGCTAGTTGAATTCATCTTTATCCAGTCCCAGCTTGCTCAGATCCATTCCAAACTGAAGACCGCGCTCATGCAGCACCTGCTCAATTTCAGCCAGTGATTTCTGACCGAAGTTGCGGAACTTCATGAGGTCTTCCTGTTCGTATTGTACCAGCTCACTCAGGGAGTTGATCTTGGCAGCTTTCAGACAGTTGAAGGCGCGTACAGACAGATCCAGGTCTTCCAGCGGTGTCTTCAGGATCTTACGAAGCTGAAGCGTTTGCTCATCCACCAGGTCTTCTTTTTTCTCTTCTTTATTGTCGAAAGTGATGTTCTCATCCGTGATGATCATCAGGTGCTGGATCAGGATACGGGAAGCTTGCTTAACGGCTTCTTCAGGATGGATAGTACCGTCAGTCGTAACATCCATAACCAGTTTTTCGTAGTCTGTCCTTTGTTCCACACGGGTATTCTCAATGGCATACTTCACATTCTTGATGGGAGTATAAATTGAATCGATGGGAATAAATCCGAATGGAGCATCTTTAACCTTGTTCTCGTCAGCGGGAACATAACCACGACCCTTGGTCACGGTAAGCTCGATGTTGAGCTTAGCAGTGGGATCGAGGGTGCTGATGATCAGGTTAGGATTCATGATCTGGAAGGAGCTTGTAGCTTCACCAATCATGCCTGCAGTGAATTCACTCCTGCCTTTGATGGAAAGGGTGATTTTCTCTGTGGACAGATCGTGATCCACAATCTTCTTGAAACGAACCTGCTTCAGGTTCAGGATGATCTCTGTCACGTCTTCAACCACACCTTTGATGGTGGCAAACTCATGGTCTGCACCTTCAATGAAAATACCGGAGATCGCGTATCCTTCCAAAGAGCTCAGCAGTACCCTGCGGAGTGCATTACCGATGGTAACACCATAACCAGGTTCCAGCGGGCGGAATTCAAATTGTGCTTCGAAATCGTTTGCTTTCTGGAGTATGATCTTGTCTGGTTTCTGGAAATTTAAAATGGCCATATTTAATTTTCCGATTTTATTTAAGTGGCCCGGTATTGCTACCGGAATGGGTTATGGTTACTTAGAGTACAATTCTACGATCAGCTGTTCCCTGATATTCTCAGGTACGCTTTCCCTTTCAGGATAGGCAACGAAAGTACCGGATTTCTCCCCTTCGTTCCATTCCAGCCAGTTGATCTTGGGATTCTTGCCCCTGAATTTCTCCAGGAGGGCAGCATTGCCGGAACTCTTTTCTTTCAGACCGATCACGTCTCCGGCTTTCAGCCTGAAGGACGGAACGTTCACCACTTCCCCGTTCACAGTAATGTGTTTGTGGGCTACGAGCTGGCGGGCAGCGGGGCGGCTTGGCGCAATACCGAGACGATACACGGTATTGTCAAGACGTGCTTCCAGCAGCCTGATCAGGTTTTCACCGGTAACGCCTTTCATCCTTGCAGCATCCTCAAAGGTGTTGCGGAACTGGCGCTCCAGAAGACCGTAAGTGTATTTTGCTTTTTGCTTTTCTTTCAGCTGGATGGCATACTCACCCGGAGCTTTACGCTTCTTGTTGGGACCGTGCTGGCCGGGAGGGTTGCTGTTTTTGGAGAGCCATTTGCCATTGCCGAGGATCGGTTCTCCGAAGATCCTGCAGATTCTTGTCTTTGGGCCTGTGTAACGTGCCATGATAAAATTTGATGTGATTTTTTACTGAATGACCCCGGATTATTAAAAAATCATAAAACTGAATCCAGCGCCTTTATTGGTGAAGTGGTGAAATGGTGAAGTGGTGAAGTAGTACATCACCCTACACACTCACCCTATACCCTACGTTTTTTGGGCGGACGGCAACCGTTGTGTGGCAGCGGAGTTACGTCCTTGATCATTACCACCTCAATGCCTGAATTAGAGAGCGCGCGGATAGCACCTTCCCTACCGGCACCAGGGCCTTTCACATATACATCTACACGCTTCAGACCTGCGTCAAATGCAACTTTTGCTGCATCAGATGCCGCCATTTGCGCTGCATACGGTGTATTCTTTTTGGAACCCTTGAAACCCATCTTGCCGGCAGAACTCCAGGAAATAACCTGACCCTGCTTGTTGGTAAGACTG
This sequence comes from Chitinophagaceae bacterium, assembly GCA_044225015.1. Taxonomy (GTDB): domain Bacteria; phylum Bacteroidota; class Bacteroidia; order Chitinophagales; family Chitinophagaceae; genus Pollutibacter. The sequence continues at coordinate 85,388 of JBGAJG010000006.1, forward strand.
ATGATGATGTTGTTGAAGGTTGCAGAGATATGTGCATCTCCGAAGCTGTCAACCTTTACGATCCTTTTCTTTGCTGCTGCTTTCGCGCTTTGTTGTGCTTTAGCCATTTTTGTTAAAATAGGTAGTCTTAAAAAAATTATCCCGTTAAGGACCCGGACTGCTCTCCCCCACATCCAGGGATCCGATCAGTACCAGTTGTCAATGGATGTTATCAGAAAAGTCACTAAGGCACTGAGGCATTAAGGCAATAAGGGAGTTCCTTAGTGCCTGAATGCCTTAATGCCTCAATGCCTTACTTCTTCGTTGCTTTCTTCTTACCGGCAACTGTCTTACGCTTGCCTTTCCTGGTACGACTATTAGTCCTGGTACGCTGACCGCGAACGGGAAGCCCCTTACGGTGACGCAAACCACGGTAGCAAGCGATATCCAGCAGACGCTTGATGCTCATCTGCACTTCAGAACGCAGCTGACCTTCCACTTTCAACTCATTAGTGATGATGTTACGGATGGCATTCAGCTCATCATCGTTCCACTCATTCACTTTCTTGTTCACGTCAATCTCAGCCTTGTTCAGGATATACTTAGCTGTAGAGGGACCAATACCATAGATATAGGTAAGGCCAATTTCACCTCTTTTGTTTTTTGGTAAGTCGATACCGGCAATACGTGCCATATTTTATCTTGTCTGTTTTTTGATTAAATTCTACATCCTCCAGCCTACAAGCTCCAGCCTATCCTTGGCGTTGCTTGAAGCGGGGATTCTTCTTGTTGATCACATACAGCCTTCCCTTCCTCCGCACGATCTTACAATCTGCGCTGCGCTTTTTAATTGCTGCTCTTACTTTCATTGTTTATCGGTTTGCGTCCCCCAAGGAGACTGTTGTTTACTTATTTATACCTGAAAATGATCCTGCCCCTCGTAAGGTCATACAGGCTCAGTTCCACCCCCACTTTGTCGCCAGGAAGAATACGGATATAATTCATCCTCATTTTTCCTGAGATCGTGGCCAAAATCTCGTGACCATTCTCCAGCTTCACTTTAAACATGGCATTACTCAGTGCCTCTGTGATTACGCCGTCCTGTTTGATCAACTGTTGTTTAGCCATACTTTTTGGGTGCGCAAAGATAAGAATATCAAAATGTCCGGCCAAATCTTTGGCCGGACATTTTGATATTAATTAGTCAATGCGGCAGTGCGGTAATGCGGTAATGGAATGTGTTAATGTCTAACTTACTGATTATCAACACCTTAATTACCGCACTACCGCATTACCACATTACCACATTGGCAACGCCTAGGGCCAGGATAATTCATGGTTCGTCATTCCTTTGTAGTGGTTTTGCAATTCGTGGAGGTAGGTAAGGTTGTGCACGTGCCGGGTTTCATCCCGGTAGTGTAACAGGCAATGCTTGTCTGGCCCGTTGGTCACATATTGCAGGGTAAAGGGGCCTCTCACAAAGAGCGTACCATCGCCCCCACCCTCTGATTTGGTGAATCCAAGGTCCGCAAGGATTTCATCGTCCAATGGCACAGCGTAAATGTTGTTCAGGTCATACCAGTACTCCGTTTCTTCGTGCGCCACCAGGGCCTTATGATCCCCCCGGCTTACCTCCAGTACATCACCTATGCGCTTCTGGCCCTCAAAATCTGCCAGAACGATATCGCCTGATTTGAGTTCATTGAGCTTAAGCATATGGTTGAGGTTTGGTTCATGTCTAAGATAATGAAATAATGTGGCAATGCGGCAGTGCGGTAATGCGGCAATGTAGGAAGGCGCGCTATGCGTTGCGGCGCGCCGGCAGTCACTCCGGGTGGTTCTGCGCAGGCCGGCAACGCACGGCCGCGCTTCCTAAACTACCGCACTGCCGCACTGCCACATTACCACACTATTCCGCCCAACTCATCACATAATCCTGGTTCTCGATGTCCAGGGCGTCCTGGGTGAGCATCAGGGGGTGGAAAGTATCCACCATCACCGCCAGTTCCAGGGTTTCTTTCTTGCCGATACTTTTCTCTACAGTACCGGGATGGGGGCCATGGGGAATACCCGCCGGGTGGAGCGTGATCATCCCCCGGGTTACATTCTTGCGGCTCATAAAATCACCATCCACATAATAAAGCACTTCATCACTATCGATATTACTGTGATTATAGGGCGCCGGAATGGCCTGGGGATGGTAATCATACAGCCTGGGCACAAAGGAACAGATCACGAAATTATGCGCCTCAAAGGTCTGGTGCACAGGCGGGGGCTGGTGCACCCTTCCCGTGATGGGTTCAAAATCATGGATTGAAAAGGCATATGGATAACAACAGCCGTCCCACCCTACCACGTCAAATGGATGGTGGGCATAGTGCAACCCGTACATCGTCCCTTTCTTCTTGGCATGGATCAGGAAATCACCTGTTTCATCATGGGTTTCAAGCTTTCCGGGCGGCCGCAGATCCCGCTCACAAAATGGCGCATGCTCCAGCAACTGACCGTATTTACTCTGGTAACGCTTAGGGAAACGTATAGGACTGAAACTCTCTACAATGAACAACCGGTTATCCGGGCTATTAAAATGGATCTGGTAAATAGTCCCCCGGGGAATCACGAGGTAGTCGCCATACCCAAACTCCAGGTTACCATACTGGGTTTTCAACACCCCTGACCCCTCATGCACAAAGATCACTTCGTCAGCATCTGTGTTCTTGAAAAAATCCTTTCCCATACTCTCCTGTGGTGCCGCCAGGGAAATATGGCAATCCGCATTCACCAGCACGGGCTTGCGGCTCTTCAGGTAATCTTTCTCCGGTCTGATATTGAATCCCTCAAAACTCCTGTGCTTGAGCATCTTTTCTTCAGCCACCTTCGGCTGTACTGAATACTGCGGCTCCGTCCGGATAATCTGGGTAGGAGGATGGCAATGATAAAGCAATGAATAATCGCTCGAGAAACCCTCGGTTGAAAACAGTTGCTCGGAATACAGACTGCCATCCGGTTTTCGAAACTGCGTATGGCGTTTATGGGGCACCTGGCCAAGAGAATAATAATATGCCATGGGAAAATCGTTGAAACCGCAAATTACTAAATAGGCATTAAGGCATAAAGGCAGTAAGGCATTGAGGGGCATTCCCCCCCCTTTATGCCTCAATGCCTCAATGCCTCAATGCCTTAATGCCTTAATGCCTTAATGCCTTAATGCCTATTTTCGCCCTATGACAAAAATCGGTTTACTGGCAGACACCCATGGCTACCTGGATCCACGGGTTCTGGAGCATTTTGCCGACTGTCATGAGATCTGGCATGCCGGTGATTTTGGTACCCTGGCCCTCGCAGAACAACTGGCGGCCGCCAAACCGCTTCGCGGCGTTTATGGGAATATCGATGGCCATGACATCCGCTACACCTACAAGGAAACTGCCCGGTTCATGTGCGAAGAGGTAAGCGTATTTATGACCCACATTGGAGGCTATCCGGGAAAATATACCCCCATAGTTAAACAAGCTTACAAAGACAGTCCCTTCCGGCTTTTCATCAGCGGGCATTCCCATATCCTGAAAGTGATGTATGATGATGCCTGGAAATGCCTGCATATCAACCCCGGCGCTGCCGGCAAACAGGGCTGGCACAAGGTAAGCACCCTGGTTAAATTTAGCATCGATGGAAAGGAGATCAGTGATCTGGTGGTGATAGAGATGGGAAGGTAGTTCGCAAGGCGCAGTTCTCAGTTCGCAGGATTTGCGTATCTTAAGGCCAATTGCTCATTGCCAATTATTAACTGCTAATTACGAAACTTATGAGTTCACGCAGAGCCTGGATCCGCAACACGTCATTGTCCCTCGCAGCCCTGGGCATCGGAAACAACCTAACAGCCATGCCTGCCCTAAGAAGGGAAGACCCCTCTGGCCGCATCATACTGCTCAACAGCAATGAAAATGCATTTGGACCAGCACCTTCCGTAGTAAAAGCCATGCAGGAACTGGCCGGAAAGAGCAACCGTTATTCAGATGACGAAGTGAAGGACCTGGTAAAAAAACTGGCAAAGTTTCACAACATAGCGCCCGAAAATATCATCATGAGTGCGGGATCTTCCGAGATACTCGGACAAACCACCCTCATGGCTGCACAGAAAGGTGGTTCCGCTGTAACTGCTGAACCTTCCTTCAACCCCTGGACTAGACTCGCCGCCGCCTTCGGTATTAAAGTGATTTCTGTCCCCGTTGATAAAGAATACAAACTGGATCTGCTCGCCATGCGCGCGGCCATCGCCCCGGATACGAGAATGGTTTACGTGTGCAATCCTAATAATCCTGTAGGTACCGTCATCAACATTGAACCGCTGCGTGCCTTTGTAGAAGAAGCGGCTAAGAAATGCCTGGTGCTGGTTGATGAAGCCTATACGGAGTTCTCTAATTTCCAGTCGCTCTCTTCACTCGCCATTACCAATCCCAATATCATCATCGCTAAAACATTTTCAAAAATATACGGTCTCGCCGGTGCCCGCATCGGTTATGCCATCGCCCACCCGGCCACCATCAAGAAATTTGAAACCCTGCAAAGCTGGCCCAACGGGCAACTGGGCCAGGTGAATGTAGCTGCTGCATCGGCGGCACTGGACGATCAGGAATTTGTCAAAATGTGCCGCGATAAAACTGCAGAACTGAGACAGTTCTGCGGACAAACCTTTGACAAATTGAAACTCCCCTACATTCCCTCAGTAACCAGTTTCATGATGTTCAACATCGATTCCATCAAATGCAATTACCAGGAAGCCATGGAAAAACAAAACATCATGGTTCAGCACAGGAATCATTTCGGTGGTAAATGGTGCCGCGTAAGCATGGGCACCATGGAAGAAATGAAATTCTTTACCAAGGCGCTGGAGAATATTTGCGGATAAGAAAAAGGCATTGAGGCACTGAGGCATTGAGGCATTAAGGAGTGGGAGCTTGCTGCTTCCTGAAGGGCTGGCGTTTCCAATACGTCAATGATCTCCAAAGCCACTCCAAAGGTCCGAAATGAAAATATTTCAGCCAGATGGGGCTGACGATCAGCTGCAGGATCCATATCCCCACCACAATGTAATACAACTCGTGCCTGTGTAGTTTGCCATACATGGACAATCCATAACCCAGGAAAATAAAATTGCAGATGATGGAATGGGTTATATAATTGGAAAAGGCCATCTGCCCTACGGCTGCTAACGCCTTCCTCAGCAACGGAAGAATTCCTGATTTCACGAACAACATGATCAATGCAATGTGACCACAGGTCACGGAAACCCTTCCCAGGTTATAGGACACCAGATTAAGTTTCAGGGAAACGATGGAGAACTGGCTGTTCACGATATGTGCTGTTTCCAGATAGTTCACCGTAAGTCCGATACCATAACCAACCACCGCCATCGTCCAGTAAAAACGATTTGACTTAGCTGCGCTCAGGATGCCCAGTTTAAAAAATGCCATACCCCACAACATCATCGCCAATGTATCCCAAAAACCAATCAGGTAAAGGAAGGTTGTTTGCATGTACTGGTTCTCCGGAACTTTATGTTTTACAATGCTCCAATACCCTTTGCTTCTGGCTTCTATCTCCGCCTTTACTTCTTCCGGAGTTGCTTTATTTTCTTTGACGATCCCCTGCCATTTCAGAATAGCAGCGGAGTCATTGGCAAGTAGCGTTTCACCTTTCGATGTTTTGTTGTTGGCCACACTCACTTTCTCCCAGGCATCCTTTGTTTGTACATAATCACTCAAACTTAATAAGGTAGCCACCACCAGGATCACAGCGGCACCCATCATTAAATACTTCGGTATGAGATGCCGGAAACTGAAAGCAAACATCCCTGTAATGGCATAGGTGTAAAGGATTTCACCGTCCCAAAGCAAAAGATAACAGTGAATGACCCCAAACAAAACCATCCACATGAGGCGTCGGAAAAACAAGTCGGTGACCGAGGTATCTCCCAAATCCTTCACCGCCTTGCCCGTAAACAGTAAAATTCCCGCACCAAACAAAATGGAAAACATGCCGCGCATGGTCCCTTCAAAAAACATCATGGTGGTCCACCAGGCTTTGAGATCCCAGCCCGTGGCTCCTCCATTATTGGTAGGATCGAAATAAGCTTTGAAAAGCCCAAAGCCAGTAATATTCATAAGCAGGATACCAAACAGGGAAATGCCCCGGATGACGTCCATGGAATTGATCCTTTCCGCTTTAAGTGTGGGATGAACAGATAATGAATTTGCCAAGGGAATTGTGTTGAGGGATGAAACAATAGGCTAATTGAACAAGCAGTCAGCCGGCAAGTACGTTATAATATAGACCGAAACTTCCAGAAATAGTCCTAATAACTGGATATCCGGATCAGAGAATTCCATTTTACCGTTACACATATCTGTTTAAGCTTTAAGCTATGCTTGATAGCTAAAAAAGCTCATTCAGAGGGATACTGGTAAAGCCCTAACAAAAGAAAAACCACCCCCACCACAAACATCAAAACGCGTCCTGCAAATGATGACTGCCTGGTTTTTACATAAAATCTGGATGGGTCCAGGGGATCGTAAAACACTTCTACTTTTTGGCCAACCCTATATTGCCCAGTGAAGAAAGTTGCAAAATCCTGACTTATAGCACCGGTAACCCAGGTTTTTTCTTCCGTGGTGAACCGCACAATAGTATCAGTATTTAATAATGTATTTGTAGACAATCCCCTTTCTGTTGCAGCAGACTGATCAAATATGATTCCCTGTGTACGAATGCCCGATTTGAGCAACTCTTTATGATAATCCTGCCTAACAAAACTGGTTACGATAAGCACTATCCCCAGAATGATGAAAACCAGAAAACCCAAAATTGATGATTTGATAATAAGATACAGTTTTTTTCAACCAACAGTATCCTTACATCTGCTGTGCTTTCTGCAGGCGCACAGTACTGATTACCAAAAACACTGTATTCACAAACAACATCTCATTGACATGCGGCACGGCCATGTACCCGATGGCACTGAGTCCCTGTATGATCAGGATGAACTCATTGAGTATGACGGCTACCAGGAACAAAGTCACTCCCCATGAAGGCCTGATCCAGCTCTTGTAGAGAAAATAGCCCACCAGGAAAAGACTTACAAAACCGAGCAATACCAGGTGCAGATAAGCAATGACCAGTGGCCGGTATCCAAAAGCAAAGATGCTCATCCCTGGCAGGCAGCTCAACAACTGGAGCACCATTTTCACAACGAGAGCCAGCAATGCTGCACCCCATAACCACTGCACAGGCTTCGTCAAAATCAAATGCGGCAGTTGCAGTGCGCGAAGCATCCAGATAAACGCCACCAGTTGTGCCAGCGCTGCAAGTGTGGCAAGAAGACGCAATACGATGGGAAGCTCCAGCCACAAAGCAGAAAGAAACAATGCTGGTAACAATGCAAGCGTCAGCATCTGCCGTGCACTACGCCAGGCATTCATGGCAATTCCCTGCCTGATCTCCAACGGCATAGACGCCAGGAAAAAGCCCACGATGGAAAAAAAGAACCATCCGTTATATTGAAAGTGAAGGAAGAAATACACAGATAAAACATACCATTTCTGAGATACGCCCGGCTGCTGCATGAGCCAGGCCAATGCAAAAGTTCCGAAAGAAGAAATAACATTAGCCAATACTCCGAGGCGTACCCATTGACCCGCTTCTCCCTTCCTCCCCAACGCACGCCAGGTTTGCCAGGCAAATGCGTAACTAACGGCAATGGTCAGGGTAGAAAAGAATATTGACGGCACTGCATATCCCATGAACGGAAAAGTGAACAGCATGCCCAGTGAAGCAATCCACTGCCACCGGAGCAGCCGGCCCAACTTTGCGGGTGCTTCATCCGGGTACAGCCAACCGGTGATCATCACATAAAGGGCCAGGCTCACCCAGCCGGAAAATGCGAAATGGGAATGGGCATGAAGCAAGTTCTTCTGGTTTATCCAGGGAAGGCTCCAGGCTATCTTGTACCGCATCAACAATCCGGCCACTGCTACCAGAAACAGGTTCAGGAGGCAGATCCTTATCCAGCGTTCATACCGCATGGGCAAAAAAATTGGGCACAAAATGCGCCCAAAAAAAACGTTGAATTATGCGCCGGATCACAATATTCCCATGCCTTTCTGTGTCCAGGACGAGATATCCCCTTCCCGCACATATACTTTTCCGCGCATGATCTCCACACAGCCTTTGTCCTGTAGCCTTCTGATGGTGCGGATAACTGTTTCCACCCGCAGGCCCACCATATCCGCGATCTCCTGGCGGGTAAGCCCTACCCTGATACCTTTTTTGCATTTCGGACAGTTGGCTCCCGGATGGTCTTCTTTATACATATTTAGGATAGTAATGACCTTCCTCTCAGGGTCCTGGCAGGCCACTTCTTTCAATACCACAAATTTATTTCGCAGCCGTTGCGTCATCAACCGTGTAAAGGCAAACATCAGGGCCGGATTCTCACGCAGCAATTGCAGAAAAATCTCTTTTGGCAATCTAATGAGTATGGATTCCTTGTCTGCAACCGCAGTAGCCACATAGGGGCCGTCATCCAGTAACGGGAGTTCCCCAAAACTCTCCCCCACATCAATAATTTTCTGCAAAAATTCCCGCCCCTCATCGTCCACATTCACCCATCTGACTCTCCCCTCCACCAACTGGTGATAGTATCTGCCCTGGCTGCCCTCGGCAAAAATGATTTCACCGGGTGCGAGCTTTTTATAGGTAGCACCCCAGCAAAGCAAAGTGTCAATGTCAATCATCGGCTTCATCGTTCCAAAAATATCATAAACAGGGCTGTAACACCAGCCTTCGGATATGATTCCCGTCATAAAAAATCATGATGCTCACAAAGAATCACGCAATATGACTCCACGCATAATTTCTGCTTCAATACCCTGCTAACATTGTGGCTGAATCACCCGTAAATATAAAAAAATGAAAAAAATCCTCATCGCAATTCTCCTTCTCACGGCGCTGTATTCCTGTGGTGGCAATGCAGATAACAAGCCTGCAGCCGACAATACCACTGCCCCAGCTCCGGACCCAACAGCAACTACAGGCAGTTCGGATAAAGGCATAGGAAAATTTACCGATGTGAAACTAGATCCCACCCTTAACAAAGACATGGCCACCAAGGGGCAAGCGGTATTTGATGTGAAATGTGGTTCCTGTCACAAACTCACAGACGAAAAACTGGTTGGACCAGGCTGGAAAGGCGTAACCGCCAGGCACAAACCTGAGTGGATCATGAATTTTGTGACCAATGTGGACGAGATGCTGAACAAAGATCCCAAAGCCCAGGCCCAGCTTGAGATTTGTCTCGTACGCATGCCCAACCAAAACCTTACAGACGATGACGCTCGCCATGTCCTGGAATTTATGCGCAAAAATGACGGTGTCCAATAACCCTTCAAACCCAAACTTTCAATATGAAACGTACATACCTTTTCGCTGCAGCAGCCATCGCGATGGCCTGCTCTTGGCAGTCTTGCAAACCCAAGAACGCCGTTTCTGCCGTTAGTGGTGACGCTGCTGCAAAGGCCTATGTTGCCCCTGGCAAGTATGATGAATTCTACAATTTTGTGTCGGGCGGTTTTAGTGGGCAAATGTCCGTATATGGATTGCCTTCCGGCAGGTTGTTCCGCGTCATTCCCGTTTTCTCGGTAGACCCTGAAAAAGGATATGGCTACAGTGAAGAAACAAAACCGATGCTGAACACCTCACATGGTTATGTCCCCTGGGATGACCTTCACCATCCGGAACTCTCGCAAACCAATGGAGAACTGGACGGCAGATGGGTATTTGGCAATGCCAATAATACCCCCCGCGTTGCAAGGGTTGACCTCAAGACCTTCCGCACCGCAGAGATCATTGAACTGCCCAACAGTGCAGGCAACCACTCTTCTCCCTTCATCACGGAGAACACAGAATACGTAGTAGCGGGAACCCGTTTCAGTGTACCCATCGGTGATAACAGCGATGTGCCCATTGAAAGTTATAAGAAAAACTTCAAGGGTACCATCAGTTTCATCTCCGTGAGCAAAGAAGGAGCGATGGACATCGCGTTCCAGCTTTTATTGCCAGGTGTAAACTTTGACCTCAGCCACGCAGGTAAAGGCCCCAGCCATGGCTGGTTCTTTTTTAGCTGCTATAATTCAGAACAAGCCAACTCTTTGCTGGAAGTAAATGCATCGCAGCGCGACAAAGACTTTATTCTTGCTGTAAACTGGAAAAAGGCAGAGGAATACCTGAAAGCGGGCAAAGGCGTCAGGAAAAACGTGAAGTATGCACACAATGTGTATGATGAAAAGAGCCATACTGCAAAATCAGAGATCCGCACACAGGTAACGGTGCTGGATCCTGTGGAGCTGAAAGAAATCTGTTACTTCATACCCTGTCCTAAATCCCCCCACGGTACAGACGTGGACCCAACCGGTGAATACATCGTAGGTTCCGGTAAGCTGGCCGCGTTGATCCCTGTATTCTCTTTCACCAAAATGCAGAAAGCGATTACAGATAAGGCATTTGATGGGGAATTTGGCGGGATTCCGGTGATCAGGTATGAGGCCGCCCTGCACGGCGAAGTTAAAAAGCCCGGCCTCGGCCCCTTGCATACCGAGTTTGACGGAAAAGGCAATGCCTATACCTCTTTCTTTGTTTCTTCCGAGATCGTGAAGTGGAACATAAAGGATCTAACAGTGGTAGACAGGGTTCCCACGTATTATTCCATCGGGCATCTCTGCATTCCCGGTGGGGACACCAAAAAACCCAGCCCCAAATATGTGATCGCTTATAACAAGATCACTAAAGACAGGTACCTGCCTACAGGTCCTGAGCTCACGCAAAGTGCGCAGCTGTATGATATCAGCGGGGATAAAATGCAACTGATCCTTGACTTCCCCACTATAGGAGAACCGCACTATGCCCAGGCCATCCCCGCGGCATTGGTTTCCAAGAATTCAACCAAGATTTATAAGATTGAAGAAAACATCAATCCATATGCAGCCAAGGGAGAAAAAGAAGCCAGGGTAGTGCGTGAGGGAAATAAAGTTCATGTGTACATGACATCTATCCGTTCCCACTTCTCTCCTGATAACATTGAAGGTGTGAAACTGGGTGATGAAGTATATTTCCACGTCACCAACCTGGAACAGGATTGGGATGTGCCGCACGGATTTGCTGTGAAAGGTGCCAATAACGCGGAACTGCTGATCATGCCCGGCGAAACACAAACACTCAAATGGGTGCCAGACAGAACCGGCGTGTTCCCCATGTATTGCACAGATTTCTGTTCTGCCCTCCACCAGGAAATGCAGGGTTACATCAGGGTATCTCCTGCCAGTGCCAACGTGCCACTCACCTTCAGCCTGGGAAAGACTCCGGCAGCAGATACTTCCGGAACCAAATAAAACCCGCACCGTAGCTGGCTGCCCAGGAAATGGGGGCAGCCGGCTCCTTACGGTGTAAAAATTTTCACCATGAACCATCTGCTCAAACCCCTCACGAGAGCATTGAGTCTTATATCCGCTCTGGCACTTGCTGCGGTGATCTTCCTGCCCCTTTGGCGTATAGACCTTACCGCGCCGCAATATCCCGAGGGCCTCGGGCTCATCATCCGCCCCAACGGCCTCAGTGGCGATGTGGATGTGGTGAATGGTCTCAATCACTACATTGGAATGCGTACCCTGCATACCGAAGACTTTGTTGAGTTTAAGGTTCTCCCCTATATCATTGGCGCATTTGCGATTTTTGGACTGCTGACTTTTCTGATCAGGCGAAGATGGTTTTTCACCATTTGGGCCATTCTGTATATCGCTTTTGGAATCCTGGCCATGGTGGACTTTTACCGTTGGGAGTATAACTATGGACACAACCTGGATTCCACAGCTCCCATCCAGGTCCCTGGCATGGCCTACCAGCCGCCGCTGATCGGTTTCAAACAGTTACTCAATTTTGGCGCATACTCTTACCCTGACATTGGCGGATGGATATTCCTAAGTGTGGGCGTGGCGATGCTGCTGGGCCTGATCTTGGAGTGGAAAGAAGCCATCCGTAATACCAGAGCAACACTGGCCGCTGTATGGCTGCTGCCAGTCATCTTCGTAACGGGTTGCAACCCAACGCCTGAACCCATTATTGCCGGAACAGACGCCTGTTACTTTTGCAAAATGACCGTCTCACAAACCAATTTTGCCGCTGAATGGATCACCGATAAAGGAAAGGTGTACAAATTTGATGACCTGCACTGCATCACCAGTTACCTGAAGATGAAAGACAAAGACGAAAAAGGGGAAGTCTGGCTCGCCTCCTACCTTCAACCCTCCACCTTCCACCTTGCCTCAGATGCATGGTTACTTCAAGCTGAAGAACTCCATAGCCCCATGGGTGGCAATACTGCAGCCTTTGGCAGCGAAGCGGATGCCCACATACAACAACAGAAATCAGGCGGAAAAATCCTACGATGGAAAGACATCCAACCATGAACAGGTTGCTCATCATATCATCCCTTTTCATCCTGTCTGTAAGCGCTGCTGCAGGGACCATCCATGTATATCCCGGTGCAGGCAGGCCATTGACATCAGCACTGCAGTCTGCGCGAAACCACGATACCGTTCTCTTGCACACCGGCGTGTACAAAGAGGGAAGCACCCTCCATATAGCAAAGCCCGTCTACCTCCTCGGTGAAGGTTCACCCGTTATCGACGGCGAAAAAAAATACGAGATCATGGTGCTGGAAACAGATTATATCACTATCCAGGGCATCACATTCCGCAACAGTGGTACTTCCGGCTATGAAGACATTGCGGCACTCAGGATCCTCAACAAAGGTCATTGCTTCATTACCAATAACAGGTTTGAGAATACCTTTTTCGGCATTTACAGCCAGCACGCTTACTATACTACCATCGCAAACAATTATTTCAAGTCTTCCGGTATCAGCGAGCAAAATTCCGCCAATGGCATTCACTGCTGGAAGAGTGACCACATGCTCATCACCAACAACTTCATTACTGGGCACCGGGACGGGATTTACTTCGAGTTTGTCACCCAGTCCACCATTGCCGGCAATAAAAGTGAAGGAAACCTGCGCTACGGTCTTCACTTCATGTTCTCCAGCCAGAATCGCTACCTGTGGAATACTTTTTCCGGAAATGGAGCAGGTGTGGCCGTGATGTACAGCAAAGGGATCCATATGAAGGGGAACCGGTTCATGAACAATTGGGGAGATGCAGCTTATGGCATCCTGATGAAGGAAATCACCGATTCGCGGGTGGAAGAGAACCAGTTCACCAGCAATACGGCGGCAGCCTATCTTGAAGGAAGCATCAGGATCACCATCGTCAATAACCGGTTCATGAATAGTGGCTGGGCAGTGAAGATGCAGGCAAGCAGCACAGATAATGAGATCCATGGAAACAATTTCCAGGGGAACAGTTTTGACGTGGCCACTAATGGCAGCCTGCAGCTCAACAGTTTTTCCGGCAACTATTGGGACCACTATGAAGGGTATGACCTGGACAGGGACGGTATCGGAGATATACCCTTCCGGCCGGTAAGCATGTTTTCAGTGATTGTGGAGAGGAACCCACCCGTCCTGATGATGTTTCACAGTTTCATGACTACGATGATGGACAAGGCTGAACGCATTATTCCCGGCATCACCCCGGTGGATCTTGCTGATGAACGGCCGTTGATGAAACCTTTAAAACTCTCGTTCCCATGATCATCGCTACCAATGTGAACAAGCAATTCGGGAAACTGAAAGCCCTGGACAACGTGAGCCTGACATTGAACAAAGGCCAATCGGTCTCCCTCATCGGCCCCAATGGTTCAGGAAAAACCACCTTCATCAAGTGCTTGCTGGGTATGGTGGTACCGGATGCCGGATTCATCACCTTCAACCAGCAAAACATCAGTAAAGACTGGCAGTACCGAAGCCAGATCGGATATATGCCACAGATAGGCAGATATCCTGATAACATGACCATCGGGCAAACCATGCATATGATCAAGGACATTCGCAAAGGCAGGTATCAACGCCTGGATGAGGAACTCGTGGTGTCCTTTGGCCTTAACCAGATCATGGACAAAAAAATGCGCACACTTTCAGGAGGTACAAGGCAAAAAGTGAGCGCCTCTCTTGCTTTCATGTTTGATCCCGAAGTACTGATTCTGGATGAGCCCACGGCCGGATTAGACCCTCTTGCATCAGAGACCCTGAAACAGAAAATCCTGAAAGAAAAAGCGGCAGGGAAACTGATCCTTATTACTTCACATATCCTGAGTGACCTGGATGATATCATCAGTGAGATCGTATACCTGCAGGATGGGAAATTACAGTTCCACAAGAGCATGGAACAATTGAAAAAAGAAACAGGGCAGGAAAAACTGTCATGCGCCATCGCACAGGTCATGAAAAAATAAACCTATGCAGAAAATATTGAAATATGTATGTCTTGATATCCTGAAAAACCGAATGGTCATTGGTTATGCTGTCCTGTTATGCCTGCTGGGTATGGCCGTATTCAATATGGAAACTTCCAGCAGTAAAGGTGTGTTGAGTATGTTGAACGTGGTGCTCATCATCGTTCCGTTGGTGAGCATCATTTTCACTACTATGTACATCTATAATGCGGCAGAATTTATAGAATTACTGGTGGCCCAGCCTCTGCCCCGGTACCAGCTCTGGCTGAGCCTGTGCGGTGGACTGGCCCTTTCTCTATCTGTAGCCTTTCTGCTGGGTGCCGGCTTACCGGTTTTTCTGTTCGATGGATCTCCGGCAGGAATGATGATGATCCTCACTGGCACCATGCTCACCCTGGTGTTTGTAATGATCGCCTCCCTGGCCGCAGTGTATATGCGGGACAAAGCACGAGGCATTGGATTGTCCATTTTACTCTGGCTGTTCTTCACCCTCTTATATGATGGTTTAGTTCTGTTCCTGTTGTTCCAGTTTATGGACTACCCCATTGAAAAAGGGCTGGTGGCCCTCACCCTCGCCAACCCGGTGGATCTTTCGCGGATCCTTATCCTGTTACAGATGGATATGTCTGCGATGATGGGCGTGACCAGCGCTGTTTTTAAAAAATTCTTCGGCACAGGATGGGGCTCCATAACCGCATTAACGGCGATGCTGGGATGGATCCTGATACCTCTCTATTTCTCTTTGCGCAGATTTAAACACAAGGACCTATGACCACCATTAAACATGATATCAGTACAAGGGAGGATATAGAATTGCTGGTCAATCGGTTCTATGAGAAAGTACGGGCTGATGAAACCATTGGGTATATTTTTAACGATGTGGTAAAAGTCAACTGGGAAAAGCACCTGCCCGTCATGTATGATTTCTGGGAAAGCGTAATCTTCTTTACGGGCACCTATTCTGGCAATCCCATGATCACCCACCGGAAACTGCACCAGGTAGCACACCTCACGCCGGAACATTTTGCAGCCTGGCTGAAATTATTTCTATCCACCATTGATGAACTTTTTGAAGGCGATAAAGCGGAACTGGCAAGGCAACGCGCGTTAAGCATTGCTACGGTGATGCAGATGAAGATCAATTAGTAGTTGGCAATTGGGCAATTGGGCCGTTGGGCAACTGAGCAGAGCAAGCCGCTAGTAATACAATTTAAACACAGACTTTACTTTAGATCCCACGGGCTGCACATACATATAAAAATAGTTGGGATGCTTTTCCAGAATCTTATACCGGTACTGGTCGCCGGGTTTGCTCATGGCCATTCTGGCCCTGTTGTTACTTTCAATAAAGGTGATCACAAATTCAGCTTCTCTGAGTTTTTTCAACGAAAGCCGTGAGTAAGTGGAGTCTGCCAAATGATCTTCCCATGTAGAATCAGTGAGAACCACGGCGGCCATATTACCATCACTTTCCAGATACGTAAACCTGCCTGTCCTGAAAAAAGAAGCGTAGTCGTCCCCGGATATTTTTGATTCCGGCTCTTCGGCTATGATTTCCCAATCGCTGACATATTTAGCTTTAGACATCCTTGAAGCCATCTGCATGAATGGAACGCAATCCCTTTGCAGCCTGATGGTCACATAATCGTATAATGCATTGGCGGAATCACTGGATAAGCCTTTGAGTTGCGGAGCAAGGTGTTCATTGTACAGCCTCGCCCATACCAATGAATCCACTTCCCCAGCTTTCGCCTTTTGCATGCCTTCGCAAATGGTGGATACCAATTCGTCCCGGTTAACACGCCTTTCTGGTCCATTACATGCACTGGCAAGGATAAGGAAGTTGCAGAGTACATATAACCTTGCAGCGAGTGAGATGCGCATCATAATTAAGGTGCTTTCCGTTACTAAGGCTACTACATCCCAGGAAACCAGGGGCGGCCAACAATTTCCCTGAAAGGCCAGGGAATGGTTACCAGGATCACGATCAGTGCTATCAGGAAATAGGTGAACGCTTTTTTATATTTAACCGTGTCTGCCACCGGTTTCTTTGCCATGCCATATCCCAGCGTAATAAGGATGATGCCAATGATCATCCCCAGCGGATGTTCTACCTGGAAAAATCTTGTGAACTTATCCCCCATCCTGGAAACGCCTTCAGGTATTTCATAGGTGATCAATCCATATCTCCCCGCCAGCCACTGGTACAAACCAATCAACAAAGTGACATGCGCAGCAATCATCGTAAACAACCAGGTCTTGCGATCGCCGTCCTGAAAAGATTGGCCACTCTTGAATCCTTTGTATGCCTTGATGATGGAAATGACCAACAAAATCAAAATCACCCAACGAAGAACGCTATGCAGATGTACAAGTCCGGTTTGCATGTAACTCAATTTATTGAACAACTAAAATAAGGGTAATTATTCATTCCAGTCGGCCAAAAAGATATTAGTGTCCCTTGTGCCGCCATTGTTCCTATTACTACAGAACACCAACTTCTTCCCATCATAGGAGAACATGGGGAAGGCATCAAAACCTTTATCCCTGCTGATCTTGTCCAGCCTGCCATCAGGATTCAGGATATACATATTGAAAGGGAAACCGCGCTTGTACTCATGGTTGGAAGCGAAGATGATGCGCTTGCCATCGGGCATATAGTTGGGTGCCCAGTTGGCCTGGCCTAAGGCCGTATGCTTCACCATATTTTTGCCATCCAGGTCAGCACTGTATACTTCCATTTTGGTGGGAGCCACCAGGCCTTCTGCCAGCAATTCCTTATACTCCTTGATTTCTTCCGGTGTTTCAGGCCTGGACGCGCGCCAGATGAGTTTCTTGCCATCCGGACTGAACCACGCACCACCATCGTACCCCACGGCATTGGTCACACGGGACACTTTATAGGTTTTCAGATCCATGATATAGAGTTCAAGATCGCCATCCCGTACGCTGGTGAACACCATTTTCTTTCCGTCAGGAGAAACGGTAGCTTCTGCATCATACCCTTCTTCACTGGTTAACCTCTTCACTATTTTACCAGAGGTATCCGCCATGAAGATGTCCATCGATTTATACAATGGCCAGATATACCGGTTGCCATATTTGGTACGATCCGGCACGGGCGGGCATTCATCGCCCCCTAAATGCGTGGATCCATACACAATATGCTTACCATCTTTCAGGAAATAGCCGCAGGTGGTGCGTCCTTTTCCCGTGCTCACGAGCTTGGGAACAAAGGGCTCATTGGGCGATGTGGGCACCTTGCCGATGAAGATCTGATCACACTGCAGGCCTTCTTTGGGATTGGTCTTCTGGAAGATGATGTACTTGCCGTCAAAGCTGAAATAGGCTTCGGCATTATCACCGCCAAAGGTGAGCTGACGCAGGTTTTTAAAATGCGTTTCTTCGGGATACGCGAGTGTATCACCAACTGCGAACTGCGAATTGGGACTTGCGAACTGTGTTCCAGGACTCGCCGCCAGGAAAGCAATGGCACCAATCAGAGGAAGAGCATATAAAAACCGCATGGGCATTCAAATTTTAACGCCGCAATGTAGCGTTTTTACCCCAGCCGGATTGTCAGCCAATTGTCATGTTGTACCTTCAACCCATGAAAAGACTGATTTTTCTGGTATTGACCTCCGTGCTTTTCAGCTGCGGCAATGAAAAGAAGACAGAACCCCACACCCTAAACCCCAACCCCTCCTCCACAGACAGTGTTCAGTTCATCAGGAACCAAATCCTGCAAGATTCCCTCAACCCTGTCCTCTGGGAGGCCCTCTATAACGCGGAACTCACCAAGGGCGATACTGCCGCCGCACTTAGATCCCTCCACATGTACACCAACCTGGTTCCGGAAAATGGCGATGCCTGGCTCACCATGGCCTGGTTGCTGGCAGACAAAAAAGATCCCAGCGTCCTCGTGATCGCAGACAGCCTGCAGAAGGTAGATGACCAAAGGATAAAGTCCACCGCAAAATACCTCACCGGTGTGTACTATTCCAACCTCGGCAACTATGATAGAGCCATCGCCATATTTGACAGCGTGATCCTGAACAACTATACATTTTTTGATGCTTATATGGAAAAAGGCATTATCCAGCACGACCAGAAAAAATATGCCGATGCGCTAAAGACCTTCCAGCAGGTCTTCCTCATCAAGAAAAATGATCCGGAGGTCTATCTGTGGATATCCCGTTGTTATGAAGGATTGGGCGATAAGGCGCAGGCGGAGGATTGGAGGAAGAAGTATGAAGGGATAAAATGACAATTGGGCAATTGGGCAATTGGGCAATTGGGCAATTGGGCCATTGAGCCATTGTACAATGGTCCGGATTCCAACTCCCTCCGCTCATCAAATTCCTTTTTGCATCTACGAAAACTGGTATATATTACCGGCAAACTACGCTTCTTATGAGATGTTTGCTCTTGCTGGCGGCAGCCACCGCAACGGTGACCGCAACGGCCCAGCCCAAGCCGGATTCCACGGCTAAAAAGGATTCCATCCCCCATACTAAATTTTCCGGCCTGCCCCTGAAGCCAGAAAGGCTGATCAAGTTCTCCACTAAAGAGGGAACCTGGATGAGTGTTGACGTTTCCCCAGACGGAAATTCCATCGCCTTTGACCTGATGGGAGATATTTATACCGTTCCCATCTCCGGTGGCAAGGCTACGCCCGTCACCACGGGTATGGGCTATGAAACCCACCCACGCTTCAGTCCAGACGGGAAGAAAATCCTGTTCACCAGTGACCGCTCAGGGTCAGATAATATATGGTATATAGACAGGGAGAAAGAAGATACCATCCAGCTCACCAAGGATGCCACGGAAGATTTTCCCGCTGCCATCTGGACTCCGGATGGTAACTACATCATTGCCTCCAAAGGACGCAGGATACCCAAGCTATTCATGTACCACAAAGACGGTGGTGGTGGTATCACCCTGAACGACCAGGTGGGTGGTCTTAAAACCATCGATCCCGCCATCAGTCCGGATGGAAATACCGTTTACTATTCCCAGCGCTTCGGTTCCTGGAACTATAACGCGCTTCTTCCTCAATACCAGATTGGTACTTATGACAGGAAAAAAGGCGTAACCAATACCATTACGTCCAGGTACGGTTCTGCCTTCACCCCCACGTTAAGTAAAGATGGAAAATGGCTTGCCTATGGCAGCCGTTACCAGGACAAAACCGGCCTCATTCTCCGCAACCTGCAAACCGGCGATGAGCGCTGGCTGGCCTATCCGGTACAGCGTGATGAGCAGGAAAGTATTGCCCCGCAGGGTGTATTACCCGGCATGAGCTTTACGCCAGACAGCAAGTTCCTCGTAACCTCTTATGGAGGACACCTCTGGAAGATCCCGGTAGATGGTAACAAGGCAACGGAAATTCCATTTGAGGCCGATGTGGCCCTGCAGATGGGACCCCGCCTGTATTTCAACTACGCGGTTAAAGATACCAGCGCGGCGCTCACTACACAGATCCGTGATGCCGTGCCCAGTCCAGACGGTAAGCAACTCGCCTTCACGGCCCTCAACAGGCTTTATGTGATGGATTATCCCGGCGGTACTGCAAAGCGTGTAACTAATTTCAATTTTACAGAAGCCATGCCGGCATGGAGTCCCGATGGCAAGCAATTGGTGTTTGTGACCTGGAGTGAAAAAGATGGCGGTAACATTTATAAGGCTACCCTCGGTCCCAAACCTGTCATCACCAAAATGACCTCGGGCACAGAAGGTTTCTATATGCAGCCCGCATGGAGTTATAACAACCGCATTGCGTTCTTCAGCGCGCCGAAACGTTTATTCAATGATGCGGAAGATCCATTCTTCAGCGGCGCCGAAGCAGACCTGGTATGGATGAACGCAAACGGCGGCACCCTGAATAAGATTGAATATGCAGGCCAGTATGGCAACGTGCATTTCACCAAAGACACCAGTAGAGTTTACCTGAACGGTCCGGGTGGTTCATTGCTCTCCCTGCGTTGGGACGGTACAGACACCAAGGTGCATGCGCGCATCACGGGAATTACCACTTACGGTTCCGTGCTGGAAGCGGATGACCACGGCAAGACAACTGAGGGCGAAGGGCAGATGGCGAATCCTGTGAAATATGTGATGGGCAAACCCATGGTGAACCATACCGATGCCGTAAACTACTGCATGCTGCCGGAAGGCGCCAGCAACCGCGAACCACAGAACATGCCCACGCCTGCAGGTACCATTCTCATGGCACCCGTGGGTAACCAGGCCGTGGCACAGGTGAACAACAATATTTATGTGATTACGATTCCTGAAGCCGGTAAAACGCCCAGCATCAACGTGGGTAATGCCGCCTTCGCTTCCTTCCCGTCAAAACAACTTACAGAGATTGGCGGGGAATGGCCCGCATGGGAAGCCGATGGCAAAAAAATCCACTGGAGCCTGGGCAATGGCCACTGGGTGTATGATACAGAACGCGCCAGGTTTATTGATGATTCTGTAAAAGCGGCGAAGAAACTGGAGACCAAGCGCGTGGCAGACAGCGTGGCTGCCCTGGCGAAACTGGGACCAGATGCCAAAAAACTGGCAGATTCACTGGCTAAAAAAGCCAAGGATAGTCTTACCGCCCTGTTTAAAAAAGATACTGCCCTGGCACGCAAAGACTCCCTGGCAAAAGCGGACCTGAAGAAGAAAGAAAAATATACACCTGATGAACGCCAGGTGAAAGTGTACTATACCAAGGATATTCCATCCGGTACTGTGCTGTTGAAGAATGCACGGATTGTAACGATGAGGGGCGATGAGATCATTGAAGGTGGCGATATCCTCATCGTCAACAACAGGATCCAGCAGGTGGGCAAATCTGGCACACTCAACGTGCCCGCAGGTACCAAGGAAATTGATTGCACGGGCAAGACCATCACACCGGGCTTTGTGGATACACACTCCCATATGTGGCCCTTCTTTGGTCTGCATAAAAATACCGTTTGGATCTATGCAGCCAACCTGGCCTATGGGGTAACCACCACGCGTGACCCACAGACGGCCACTACGGACGTACTCACGTACGGCGATATGGTGGATGCAGGTATGATGCCCGGCCCTCGCATTTATAGCACAGGTCCTGGTGTGGGCTACTGGATGTACAACCTGAAAGACCTGGAACATACCCGCAATGTGCTGAAGCAATACAGCAAGTATTACAATACACAATACATCAAAATGTACCTGGTGGGTAACCGCCAGATGCGCCAGTGGGTGATCATGGCTGCCAAAGAGCAGAAACTGATGCCTACCACTGAGGGTGGCCTGGATTACAAGCTGAACATGACGCAGATGTTTGATGGCTATCCCGGTCATGAACATTCCATTCCCATTTTCCCCTTGTATAAGGATGTAACAAAGACCATTGCCGAGAGCAAGATGACCTATACCCCTACCCTGCTGGTAGCCTATGGCGGCCCCTGGGCAGAGAACTATTACTACACTACTGAAAGTCCTTTGCATGATCCCAAGCTGAACCGTTTCACACCTTATGAGGAGCTCAATGGAAAAGCACGCCGCCGTGCGGGCGGACTGGGTGGCTGGTTTGCACCGGAAGACCATGTCTTCAAGAAGCATTCACAAAGTGTGGGCAGCGTGGTGAGCCAGGGTGGACTTGCCGGCATCGGCAGTCACGGACAGTTGCAGGGCCTCGGCTACCATTGGGAAATGTGGAGTGTGAACAGTGGCGGTATGACAGCCCACCAGACCCTCAAAATTGCTACCATCCTGGGGGCAGAAGCACTGGGACTGGATAAAGAACTGGGAAGTATTGAAGCGGGTAAGCTCGCGGATATCGTGATCATGGACGCCAACCCCATTACCAATATCCGCAACACCAATACCATCAGATATGTGATGAAGAACGGAAGGCTGTATGATGGCAATACCCTGGATGAAATTTATCCTACAGCGCGCAAACTGGACGTGTCATCATGGACCAAGACCGCACCAGTGGTGAACACGGATGTTAAAGAGTAAGGAACCTGAAATCTTGAAACTCAAAAGACCCCGCTGCAGAGCGGGGTCTTTTTTTATCGCTTTGAAATAGATGTGATGTCAATCCAGTAGGTGCAACAGGGTTCCAGCGCCGTGGATACCCTGGCACGGATGTTTCCGGAAACCGTAACATGTAAATCATTTGCTTTAAACGCTTCGGGCAAACTGCAGGGAACATAACGGGAATCGATAGTGCCCATTGGAAAAATATAGTAACTCCCATTGACTAAACTCACCAATGCAGACTGGTCAGTGACCGTTTGCAATATGGTCCCGGATGTGCAATCCGGATTCACATTATCCTTGTCTTTATTGCAGCCAGGGCTGAAAAAAATCAGGAACACCACCACTGCAGTTATTCTGTTCTTCATGTGCTTTTATTAAATGACACTAAATCCACTCCATTCGTAACAACGCATTTCGATTTTTCAGTAGCACGTATAAACATAGTCTTCTTACTTCACCCGTTGGAATACTAATTTCTCCTCGTCATATTTTGCACCCGTCACTGGAACAAAGAGTACAAACGCGGTAGTACTGCCCAATAACTGCACAACCAGTGCATGCTCCTGGCTCAAGCCAAGGCGAACATGTTGTTCATTAAAAAAATTTACTAGGAGATAAGTCCGCAGCTTCCTAAGTTTGAAGGTATAATAGCCGTCAATCAATTCACCTTTCAGTTTCTTCTTTTTCACCACCCTTTGATCACCGAGTATGGTTACCAACAGCCTCTTATTGCTGATGACTTCAAGCCTTATTCTGTAGCCAGGGCCAGGCTTTTTTTCAAGGTCAAAACGCTGGTTCCCGGTAAGGCAATAATCCAGCATGATATGGGAATTTCCAGCGGCCAAGATCTCATACTCGCCATTGATCTGTGAAAAATTTTCTTCCTCTAACCGCAACAGATCCGGAGCATTAGTTGGGGGCTTCAGCGTTGAGCATCCGAAGGCCATCCATAGTAGTAAAATCCAACTGCCACATCGTCTCCAAAATTTCATACAGAAATACTATTTCTTTATCCCATCCTCTCAAGATACATAAACCAGTTCCATTCCCAATGTAAACCCTGGTCTGCAGAAAAGGCCTGTGACCACACAGGCCGGAGCCGATCCCGTGCATCCCACTGGTACAGGACAATACATTCTTTTCCTTCAAAGGGCATCTTAGCATAGAATCTTCCGATGCCATCTTCAAATGAACCCGTAACAGGGTAATGATCCATTGCCATGCTCCCGGTGTCAATCCAATGTATGGTCCACAGCTTTGATGCAGGATTGAACAATCTAAGGGCAAGTCCTTCAAAAGCTATCTCCGCCTCCGGCATGAGATATCGCTCCACATTGCCATTTCCCAGCAGTACCTTCTCCAAATGAATTTCGGAAACAAAAAAGTCCCATTCATCACATTGGCATAATCGCTTCCGAAGTTTTTTGTTTTTCACATTCCACTTCCCCACCAAAAAATCAAAATCATCTGCTGAAGACGTAGCCGATGCATCCGGCATTACCCAATGTTCTTTGACAATTTGCATCATTCCCTATTTTACATGATTCAGTAACTGTTCTTCATATTGTACAATAGCAGAAAGCCTTACCTGATCATGTACAAACTTTTGACGTAGTTCAGCAAAAACAGATTTCGCGCTCGCATCACCCAATGTAGCCATCAACAATAGCAGGTTGAAGAGATCATCCTGGTTATCTTCTTCCAGTGCCTTGATATAGCGAAGGTATAGCAAGGCAAAAGTTCCATCATACCCGCCCAGGCTTCTGATGGCCTGCACTGCTACCACCCGGTAATCCCAGACTGACCCATTGGGTAAGCGCCACCGGGGCAATGTGCTGTCTGCCAAAACCTGCCATGCAAGTGCAGCGGCCCTCTTATCACCCAATTGCATAAATCCATTCATGGCATGCAGTACACTCTGGCTTTTCATAGAAGGACTGGAGATCAATGCGGCCAAAGCGGGATATGCACTTGCTGACCCGGTTTTTCCCAATGCCATCGCTGCAGCTGCCCTCACACGCTCACTGCTGTCCTTCAATGCGCTGATGTACAGGTTGGCGTAGGCACTATCTTTAGTGGCGCCCAGCAAACTGATATACCGCGACTTGAGCCAGGCCTGTGAGTGTTGAATATGATGCAGCAATTTTCTTCTTAGCAGGGGACCTATAAGCAGAGCACCGCTTGTATCTCTGGGTAATAGGCTTTGCATGGTCCCGATGGCATTCCATTTCATACGCCAGTAAACGCTGTTGTCCAGCACGTCTGTAAGCACTGCTATGGCACGGTCCCGGTCCTGTTCGCTCAATTTACCCGTTGCCATCAGCCCATTCATTTCATTCAATGCCCATTGCCTGGACGTAATATCCCTTCCATTACCCACCTGCAACAAAAGGTCATTCCATGTTTTCTTATAAACAAGTTCCTTGATCCAAACATCACCTACATCCACATGTATTATTCCTGGTTTTTGCCGGGATTTAAAGCGAAAACTTTGCTCCGGAGTGCCATCAATATGTATGGTATACGCTGCATCATCTATAGCAATTTTCATACGGCCTCTAAAATAGTCTTGTGCCACAAATGCCCGGCTGCTGTCTGGCACCTGCTTTTGCCTGATAGTGACTGTCACTGTTCCCTGTTGAAGATTGTAAATGTCTGTCACTTCAAACACAGGATGTCCCGTGTGGTACACCCATTGGTTAAAAAACCAATCCATGGGTCTGCCGGCAGCAGAGCGTACCACCTGGATAAAATCAGCTGTGGAAATTGGCTTACCTGAATATGCAGTCATCAGCAATCGCATGGCCTTCCACCAGGTTTCATCACCCAATTCATCGCGAAGCATATGCATGACGGCACAAGCGCGGTAGTAGCCAACATTGTCTGATGCAGTTTGTTCCGTTGCCATTCCATTGGGCATCACCATCGGCCTCCGGATTCCATTGGACCAGTCATTCAGATAAACACCCTGGTCAAAGGGCAGCAACCAGGTATGCAACTCATCGGAACCTATGGCCTCTTCTGCATAACAATAACTGAGGTACCTGGAAAGTCCCCGGAATATCCAGAGATCATTCCACGATGCTGCGCCCGTTTGCCTCCCAAACCACTGCTGGGCCAGTGCTTCAGCCTCGGTAATATCCCAGAGGTAGTAATAGTCTGCATGCGTCCTGGCGTCATCTATCATATTCTCCGTAATGGTGCTCATGCCCATACCGCCTACCCAGTTGGGAAGGTCCTGTACAAAAACCTGTACATAACTGCTGTCAGGGAAAGGATGATCCAGCATTTTGCTAAAAAACCTGACCATATCCGGCAACTGTACCACACTAGCCCCGGTTTCCGCTACCTCATCATTGTAACCATAACTATACATCGTCAAAGGGCCTTGCTTCTGCACAACAGGCTGATACTCGCCCGCTACCAGGGATGTGAGGTAATTGGGATACGGCGAGGGAGCATGGAAAGTCCAGGATTCTGTGCCATCATTATTATGCACTCGGTTTCTTAACTGGCCACTGGCTACTACGGTCATCCTTAATGGCGCAGTGATCTTCATGGTAGTACTTCGCCAATCTGCCAGTTCATCATGGCAGGGAAACCAATATCTGTTACCAGTATACTCGCCCACACTATATACCTCCCAGGGCCGGCGGGGATCATTTGCCGATGGTCTTGAAAACCGAAGTCCCTTGCCATTGCTTCCACTTAAGTTTGCCGGATCTATTTCGTTTACAAAACCCGTAGAATAATGGACCTTGATTCTTAACAAACGGCCGGGAGAAATCTTCTCCGGAAGGATGATCCGCAGTGCGTTGTCAAACTTGCTTGGATCGTAGTCAAAAAAGAGTGCCTCCTCCCCCATCGTCACACGATTGATCCGCAAGTCACAACCATCCAGGTATACGGTATCGTTTTTTTTCAATAAGTATAATGAAAGCTCTGCCGCCCCTTCGGCTTTTTTTTTCTCCATGTCAAGCCTGAGATCCAGATCAATATGGGTAACGTCAATGGCCATAGTTTGCTGGGCTCGTGCGGACATCGACAAAATCAACAACGCACCCAAGATTACCATGGCAGTCCGCAGCGCCAAAGAATTTCTCATCAGTCATTGTTTTGATGCATAAGCCTGATCACCTGTCTTTCGCTTTTTAACCCGCACATTGCCGCCATCTGTTTACGTGTGATATCCGGGTTACTCCTAAGTTGCTGCAGCAATTCTTTCCTTACAAGAGTGATATATGCATTGATGGTCACACCCGTTTCTTTCCTGAAAACCCGTGTGAGGTTGCGCGGGCTCATCAGGGCAATGTCTGCCAACGCCTCAATCTGATGCTTCTGCTGTATATTCTCCTGGATATAGTCTTGCACCAGGTGGATACCCGCATGAATATGGTTTCTGAAGTTGGTATACACCGTTTGCTGCACATCAGAACCCTGCCTGCGCATATATACCACCAACTCACGGGCAACTTTAAAAGAAAAATAATCATCGCGGATACGGCCAAGGATAAATAGCGACATGTCAATACCAGCCGTTACGCCAGCACTGGTATAAATACCCTCACTCTCTGTGAATAGCTGATTTTCCACTAACGTGATGGCAGGATACATCGCTTTCAACTGCTGGGTGCGTTTCCAATGGGTAGTGGTGGGTCTGCCATCCAGCAGGCCGGCCCTCGCCAGTAAAAACGCACCAGTACAAACGGAGCAAAGATGCGCGCCGTTGTTAAAGGCCGTCCACAACCATTTCTTCAGTTTTTCAATATTGGGGAACGATGGGCTGATGAGAAAATCCACCTCCGCCCCGGGAACGAAGAGATAATCCCCCTTACACACCTTTACCTCCTCAAAAGATGGTAGTCCGCCAAACCTTAAATGGGAAGATGTTTCCGGATCAGCAGAGAGGGAACAATATTCCACCTGTATCTGGGCCCCACAATCAATGGCTTCATGAAAAACCTGGTCGGGTCCCGCAAGATCCAGCAAATGAACATGGGGTAACACCAGAAAGATCACCCTCGTACCTGCCATAAGAATCAATTTCAGTAAAAGTAAATGGATTCAACAGGCAGTTTGAGCCAGTGATGTGACATTTTCGGCCACCCAAAAAAATATAAAAAACCGCTACAGTCTTTTCAGTTTCGCGATAGTAGCCTTGGGATCAGGAGATGCGAAAACAGTGTTGCCCGCCACCAGCACATCAGCGCCCGCGCTTATGATCTCGCCAGCATTGTCCAGGGTCACGCCCCCGTCTATCTCAATCAGGGCATGGGCGCCCTCAGCCGTGATCATGGCTCTCAGCTGGCGTATCTTGTCCAGGGTGCGGGGAATGAATTTCTGTCCGCCAAAACCGGGGTTCACACTCATCAGGCACACCAGGTCTATGTCCTTGATCACATCGCGAAGGGATTCAATGGGTGTGTGCGGATTTACGGCCACTCCGGCCTGCATGCCCAGGGACTTGATCTGCTGGATATTGCGATGGAGGTGCGGACAGGCTTCTATATGTACAGAAAGGATATCTGCACCGGCCTTTTTGAAATCTTCAGCATACTTCCCCGGCTCCTCAATCATCAGGTGAACATCACACACCTTTGTGGTAGCCTTACGTATGGCGGCAATCACGGGCAAGCCAAAGGAGATATTGGGAACAAACCTGCCATCCATGACGTCCAGGTGAAACCAATCCGCTTCGCTCTCATTGAGCATCTGTGATGCCTCGGCCAAACGTAAAAAATCCGCAGACAAAAGTGACGGTGCAATCAGTGCCATGGCGCAAAGATAATGTGCCTATTTGACAATGCGGCAACGCTTCGAACTTCTCCCTTTATCTTCTCCCTTCACCTCTCCCTTTACCTTCTCCCTTGCATTTCCACCCGCACCAACCTCGAGTTAGCCGTAATATACAAATACCGCTCATCGGTATCAAAGGCCAGGTTGGAACATACATCACCCACCACAATCCGCCCGATCAATTTCGCATCAGGCGTAAACACCAATACGCCACCAGGGCCTGTAGCAAAGATATGTCCCGAGCTGTGCACCTTCATGCCATCAGGTGCGCCGTTCTCCGGCATGGCACTGGCGTCATAGAACAGCCTGCCATTCTCCACACCCCCATCGGCCTGCACATCAAAGACCATCCAGATGCGGTTCTTGTCTGAATTGGCAACATATAATTTCTTCTCATCCCTGGAAAACGCGATGCCATTGGGACGGCTCAGCTCTTTGTACAAAAGCTCCACACTACCGTCTTTGCGTACCCGAAAAACACCCTGGAAAGGAATCTCCTTGGCGGGGTCATCCGCATTCTTCACCAGGCCGTAAGGCGGATCAGTGAAATACAGTTCACCACTGGAATGATACACCGCATCATTGGGTGAATTGAATCGTTTCCCCTCAAAGCGATCTGCCAGGGTCACAAACTTTGGCGCTGGTTTGTCCAGTGGTGCATCCATACGCGCCATTCGCCTGTCGCCATGCTGGCACATGACCAGATTACCCTGGTGATCAAGGATCAGGCCATTGGCACCGGGCTCGCCGCCGCGGGGTTCGCTGCCGGTGTAACCGGAAGGCGTGAGATAGGTAGTGAGCCCATCGGCCTCACGCCACTTCATGATCTTGTTGGGGGGTATATCCGCAAAAAGAAGGTATCCGCCATCACGGTTTATCCAAAGCGGGCCTTCACTCCAGGCAAAACCTTCGGCAAGGATCTCCACCTTTGCATCCTGGTTCACCAATTGGCGCATGGAAGAATCCAGCACCTCTATCCTGCCCTTATCGGCATATTTTTTCTCCACGGTAAGTTGTTGAGTAGTTTTAGGGGCACTCTTACATGCTGCCAGCAGCATAAAGACGGCAACAATACGTTTCATATACTAAATCTACAATCCCGGCGGCATAAATCCCCGTGTTTGCGTAATTTTAGCGCCATCACATGAAAACCCGTTTCCACCTGCTTACTATACCCTTGTTCCTGCTCCTGGCCCTCCAGGCCCTGGCACAGAAAAAAGGGGCCACCATCCAGGGCAAAGTGGTGGATGAGAACGATGCTCCCCTGGCAAGGGTTTCCGTCACCATCCTCGGCAGGCAGCAGGGCGTCACTACGTCTGACTCGGGGACATTTAGTATTAAAGTGGCGGCCGACAAAGCCGTTGCGCTGGTCTTTAGTTTCTCCGGCTACCGTACAGAACAAAGAAATTTCTACCTCAGCGAAGGGGAACAGGAAAGCATGGTCATCCGCCTGGAAAAAGGCACCCGTACACTGGACGAAGTGGTGATCACCAACAGCACTGATAAAAAAGAAGTGGGCCTCATCCGTGTGAATCCTAAGAATGCCCTCGTCATACCCTCCACCATTGGCGGTGTTGAAAGCCTGATCAAGATCTTTGTGGGCAGCAACAATGAACTGACGTCACAGTATTCAGTGCGCGGTGGCAACTATGATGAGAACCTGATCTATGTAAATGATTTTGAAGTGTTCAGGCCTTACCTGGTCCGCTCCGGGCAACAGGAAGGATTGAGCTTCATCAATCCTGAACTTGCGGGAAGGGTTAGCTTTTACAATGGCGGATTCCAGACGCGCTATGGGGATAAAATGAGCTCCGTGCTGGACATCCAGTATAAAAAGCCGAAACGTTTTGGCGGCTCAGCATACCTCAGTTTATTGGAGCAGGGCTTTCACGTGGAAGGCTGTTCCAAAGACAATCGATTTTCTTACCTGCTGGGTGTGCGCAACCGCACTAACCAGAGTCTGCTCAGCTCACAGGAAACCAAAGGAAGTTATATTCCCAGGTCTTCTGACCTGCAGGCCAACCTAAACTATTTCGTTAATAAACAATGGAGCCTTGAAGCACTGGTGAGCTTGTCCAGAACCTCGTTTACCCTGGTGCCGGAGTTCACACAGTTAACATCATCCGTTTTTTCTCCGCTATTCAGTGCCAACCTGGGTGCGGATATTTTCTTTGAAGGTAAAGAGCAGGATAAATATGCCACCAACATGGTGGGGCTGGCAGCTACGCAACAGGTGAGTAAAAAACTCAGACTGAAGTGGATGGCCAGCCGGTTTGAAAACGATGAACGGGAGCAGTATGATATTATTGGAGCCTACCTGTTTGGGGAAAGGGATTTTGACAAATCAAAACCCACTTTTGGGCTTATTGTGAATCCATTGGGTGCCGGCGTTTTCCAGCAGTTTGCCCGCAATACGCTTAACATTGAAAACTGGAATCTCTCCCACAAGGGCCAGTGGGACGGCGGCAGGCATGTGGTGCAGTGGGGATTGGGGATCGATAAGACCCTGATCAATGATAAACTTAACCAGTGGGAAAGAAATGACTCAGCGGGGTATACCCTGCCCTTCAATCCTGACCTGCTGACGCTCACGAGTGTGATCAAATCAACAGCGGACCTTGACATCAACAAGTTTTCAGGATATGTGCAGGATAACATTGCGCTGAATGATTCATTTGGGGTAACCATGTCTGTGGGTCTGCGATTCAACTATAACCAACTGAACAAACAATTCCTGGTTTCTCCGAGATTTCAGTTGGCCTGGCAGCCTCGCAAACATCCGGATCTCATCCTGAAACTGGCTGCAGGAGCGTATCACCAGCCTCCTTTTTACAGGGAGCTGAGAAGGTACGATGGCACCCTGAATACGGGACTGCTGGCACAGAAAAGCTGGCAGTTTGTAGCGGGGGCAGATTACCAGTTCCGCAACGGCAACAGGCCCTTCAGGCTGAGTGGTGAAGCCTATTACAAATCGATGTCTGATGTGGTGCCTTATGATATAGATAATGTGAGGATAAGATACTACGGGGAAAACAACGCGAAGGCTTATGCTGTGGGTGCGGAACTCCGGCTCATCGGGGAACTGGTCAAAGACGCGGAAAGCTGGGTGTCCCTGGGGATCATGAAAACGATGGAGAACATTGACGGGGATCACTATTACAATTACTACAATAAAGACGGTGAACTGATCACGGGTGAAACAGAGGACCAGGTGCCGGCTGATAGTGCACGTGTGGATATGGGCTGGTTGCGCAGGCCTTCAGACAGGCGCATCACCTTTGGCATGTTCCTGCAGGACTACCTGAGCACCAACAAGAACTTCAAAGTGCATTTGAATTTGTTGTTCGGCTCCAATATGCCTTATAATATTCCCAACAGTGTCAAGTACAGGAATGCGCTGGTGATAGAGCCCTATATCAGGGCGGATATAGGTTTCAGTGTATTGTTGATGGACAGTGAGAAAAGCAACCGCCGCAGCCATAGCCCTTTTCGTGAGCTGGAAAACATCTGGCTGAGTTTTGAAGTCTTCAATCTGCTGGACCGGAGGAATACCATTTCTTATCTGCTCATCAAGGATTACAGCAACAATATTTTCACACTGCCGCAGCGCCTCACACCAAGGCTGGTTAACCTAAAGCTGCTGGTGAGGTTCTGATACTAATTAACATCTTGTTGATAAGTTAATATGGCCTGTATTGGCGTGGTTTTTTTATATTTAGGTAAGATGGACGTAAGTAAGGTACCCCGATCATCTAACCTAAAACTGAAGCGCATTGACAGAGACGATTATCAACCTTGAGACTGTTAACCCTATTGAATTTTTTGGTGTTAACAATGGTAAGCTTGACCTCCTGAAGAAAAAGTTCCCTCTCCTGAAAATCCTGAGCCGCGGCACACAAATCAAACTCAGCGGTGCTCCCGAACAGATCGAAAATGCAAAAGAAAAAATTGAACTGCTGGTGCAGTACCTGGAAAGGAACGGCCATGTCAGTGAAAACTATTTTGAGCAGATCCTCGGTGGAGATGATGCAGAGACGGTAGACAATTTCATTGAGCGCAATCCCAATGATGTGCTGGTATTTGGACCCAACGGTAAATCCGTGAGGGCACGTACCGCCAACCAGAAAAGGATGGTGACCGCCTCAGAAAAGAATGACATCATGTTTGCCATCGGGCCGGCCGGTACGGGTAAAACCTATACCGCGGTTGCCCTGGCTGTACGGGCGTTGAAGAACAAGATGGTCAAAAAGATCATCCTCACCCGCCCTGCTGTGGAAGCCGGCGAAAGCCTGGGATTCCTGCCCGGTGATCTGAAAGAAAAGATCGATCCATACCTGCGGCCACTGTATGACGCACTGGATGACATGATCCCTGCTGATAAGCTTGGATACTATATGCAGACCCGCGTCATTGAGATTGCTCCCCTGGCTTATATGCGTGGCCGTACGCTGGACAATGCGTTTATCCTGCTGGATGAGGCGCAGAACGCAACAGAACTACAGCTGAAGATGTTCCTGACGCGTATTGGCGCCAATGCAAAGGCTATCATCACGGGTGATCTGACGCAGGTGGATCTTCCCCGCAACCAGCGTTCCGGCCTGGAAAAAGCAGTACGGATCCTGAAGAATATCGATGGCATAGCCCATATTGAACTGGATGAGGAAGACGTAGTAAGGCACAGGCTGGTAAAAGCTATTATTAAAGCTTACGACAGGGAAAAAGAGCGGGACACTCATTAGTTCGCAGTTCGCAGGTTGCAGTTCGCAGACTGCAACCTGCAAACTAATCTCTATATTTGGGCATGCGATTCTTAGCGATTCTTTCATTGTTTTTCCTTTCCTGTAACTCCACCCCGGTAGGTTTTGAAAAACCCGATGACGGACTGGATGCCGCCA
This sequence comes from Chitinophagaceae bacterium, assembly GCA_044225015.1. Lineage (GTDB taxonomy): Bacteria > Bacteroidota > Bacteroidia > Chitinophagales > Chitinophagaceae > Pollutibacter. The sequence continues at coordinate 118,543 of JBGAJG010000006.1, forward strand.
GGGAATTCATCCGTTCGGAGCTGGATGGTGATTATGTAAAGGGGCAATTGTACATTCTGAAAGATGAGGATGATCAGAAACTGTACCAGCGATATGTAGATTACATGAAGAAAAGGCCCGGCAAAGAACTGGTTGAGCTTAAGCAGGCCAGCATTCTTGTCAACAAAGTGGAAGAGCTCAGTGATACCGTACAAATCATCAACTACGCCAACTCCTTTTCCAAGCGGCCAATGGATATTAAAATGGTAAAAAGAAACGGGGAATGGTGGGTTGACTTTAGTTACACCTTTTCCGGAAACTTACCTATAACGGAATGAAAGAACTGCTTTATGTAGGGGCCGGCAGTGCTCTGGGCGGGATCAGCCGTTTTCTCATAGGCAAAGCTATTACCAGCATCTCCGCTTATTCATTTCCTATAGGCACACTGTTCATCAATGTGGTAGGAAGTCTGGTGATGGGTTATATAGTGGGTGTAGCCGCAAAAGGTGCAACTCCTGCTTCCTATATTTTATTCCTGACCACCGGACTCTGTGGTGGTTTCACTACTTTTTCGGCTTTCTCCATGGAAAACATCATCATGCTCCGCAATGGCCAATACGGGCTGGCTTTAACTTACATAGTTGCGTCTGTGGTGTTAGGGTTACTGGCCTGCCTGCTCGGCTACCAACTGGGAAAATAATTTGTATGCGCATATTTACCATTATTGCCTTCTTAATGGCAATAGCTGTAACACCGGCTATCGCACAACAAAAACCACTGCTTCGTCATGTGGTTTGCTTCAAATTCAAGGAAGGCACCTCTTCTGAGGATATCAGGAAAGTAGAGGAAGCGTTTCGCGCGCTGCCGTCCAAAATCAAAGAGATCAGGGACTTTGAATTTGGCACCAACAACAGTCCTGAAAACCTCAACCAGGGCTATACACATTGTTTTCTCGTGAGTTTCCTGAGTGAAAAAGACAGGGCGGTTTATCTCCCCCACCCTGCTCATCTGGCCTTTGTTGAGGTGCTTAAACCGCATTTGGATAAGGTGTTTGTGATAGACTACTGGACTAAAAACTAGAACCAACAATTGACAATTGTCAATTGCTTATCTTAGAAAAAAAATTGAAATGCTGACTGTTCTACATCCTTGGCACGGCGTCAGTCCAGGCGATCAATCGCCCCGCATTGTAAATGCCGTCATCGAAATACCCAAAGGCTCCAGGGCCAAATATGAGATCGACAAACCCAGTGGCCTGTTGAAACTGGATCGTGTGATCTATTCTTCTTTTATTTATCCCGTGAACTATGGCTTTATTCCCCAGACCTATGGTGATGATAAGGATCCACTGGATATCCTCGTACTATCATCGGTAGAAGTACAGCCACTGTGCCTGATGGAAGCCCGCGTGATTGGTGTAATGCAAATGATTGATAATGGCGAAGGGGACGATAAGATCATAGCTGTGGCTACCAATGACCCTGCCGTGAATTATATCAATAATATTGAAGAGATGCCCAAGCACTTCTTTCTTGAACTCCGTCACTTTTTTGAAGAGTACAAGAAACTCGAAAATAAAGTAGTTAAGGTGGAGGAATTTCAGGATAAGGCTACGGCACTGAAAATTGTGGAGACGGCATTAGAATTCTACCAGGAGACTTTCCATCGTAAATAACATGCTAAATAAAACGCCCATGACACTAAGCGTATTGATCCTCCTGATCATCATCGGGCTGGCCGCCGGCATGCTGGGTGGTATGGTGGGGATCGGGGGCGGGCTGGTCATTGTTCCGGCCCTTATCTATTTCCTTGCATTCAGCCAGCACCAGGCCCAGGGAACTTCATTAGGATTACTGCTTTTACCCGTTGGTATTCTTGGCGTGTGGAATTACTATAAGGGTGGATATGTGGATATGAGGGCCGTGGGAATTCTCGCCATCGGATTTGTAGCCGGAAATTATTTCGGCAGCAAATGGGCGCTGAGCCTGCCCACGCTTACACTAAAAAGGGTATTTGCCATCTTTATGATCCTGATTGCGATGAAGATGTTGTTCATAGACAAGAAATAATTCTGCTTTACTTCAACCTTCTTATTTCCGTCAGTTGGTGGGAATAGGCATTCAGTTCTTCATTCCAGATACCTGTTTGGTCCAGCTTATCTATCCGTACTTTCCCGAATGCATGAATGATCTTATCTGCGGCCAGCAAGATACCCACGTGCACAACTCGTCCCTCTACTTCAAAAAAAGCCAAGTCCCCCCACTGAGCCTGCGCTAAACCCTCTAGCCTTCCAACTTCCACCTGTTCCCGGGCGTCTCTCGGCAACGCATATCCGAAACATCCCATCACCATCTGCACAAACCCGGAACAATCTGCACCAAAAACCGTTCGCCCGCCCCATAAATAAGGCGTATTGAGGTACAGGAAGGCTATATCGTTTAATGACTTCTCAGTGAGTACTAAGGGCTGGGTGCTGAGGGCGGCATCTTGGGTACGATAAACTTTCTCCATTACTCTGGGCCAGCGCGCACCAAAGGGCAGAATCATAGGATGGCCCTTCAGGTCATACACCGTATTCTGCCAGCCCATAAAAAATGCTGGCCACTGCTCCTGGTAATCCACACGTAGTGCCAGCTGGTTGCCCATGCAAAAACCTTCATACCCGTCATGGCAACAAGAGATCCTGAAAAAGCCGTTTGCAGAAGACTCCAAAATTGTGCAGTATTCACCAAAAACTAGCTGGGTAGTCATTTCCGCCTGGTGTTCAGGATGAGAACGTACCGGAGCGATGGGGACGGAACAGAGTGCAAACATTTTGGTGAAGTGGTGAAGTAGTGAAATGGTGAAATGGTGAGGTCGCGAAGTTAACACCATTTCACCACTTCACCATTTCACCACTTCACCACTTCACCACTTCACCACTTCACCACTTCACCATTTCACCATTTCACCACTTCACCAACATTTATGGATTTAACAGGGTTTCTGCATCATTTGTATATAAAAGACCGAAATTACCTTATGCCTGCACCTGAACATATGAATGACCAGCAGTTGCTGGAAAAATATTACAAGGACCAGGACACCCGGTGGCTGGGTATGCTCCTGCAGCGCTACACGCTCCTCTTATTTGGTGTGAGTATGAAATACCTGAAACAGGAAGAAGAAGCCAAAGATGCCGTACAACAGGTTTTCCTGAAAGTGCTGGTGGAACTTCCCAAAACCCGGGTGACGTATTTCAAAAGCTGGCTATATATGATTGTCCGCAATCACTGCCTGATGAAACTAAGGGACAAAGGGCAGCATGTAAATATTGAAGACCGTCAACTGATGGCTGGTGATGAACAGGAAGAGCGGCAAAGCCGGCACCACAAGGAACTGATGCTGGATAAAATGGCGGAAGCGGTGGAGGAACTGAGCGCTGAACAGAAGACTTGCATAACTTTATTCTACCTGAAAAAGTTAAGCTATATGGAGATTGTTGACTTAACAGGATTTAACCTGATGCAGGTCAAAAGTTATATTCAGAACGGAAAGAGAAATCTAAAGATCAGTCTTCAAAAGAGGTTGGAACATGAATGATAAAGAGCGAAATATCATGTATGGCTCAAATGGCCATGTTGATGAACAGATGCTGATGGACTATCTGGAAGGCAAGCTGAATAAAGAGCAGGCCCATGAGGTAGAGCAAATGATGACGGAATCAGGGTTCCTCAATGATGCAGTGGAAGGTCTTTCCGGAATGAAAGACAAACAACGGATAGCCACCATCTTACATGAACTCAATACTAAGCTTCAGGTAAAAACGCAGAAGCAGAAAAGGAAATACCAGCCTTTGTTTCCGAATCAGCAAACGCTGACCCTGGTGGTATTGATCACTATTCTGCTTCTCGTCACATTGGGTTTTGTGATCTATAAGATGTCACAGACGCAGTAACTACTGGTACTGAATATACATGGGCATGGGCTTCACTTTCACCAGTTCTTCCGGCGTAAGCATCCTGTGCGGCGGGCTTTTCAGGTCATTCTTATAAAAAAGCTTGAAGCCGGTGAATTGCACAGGTTCTGCGTGGATGAAATATTTGTATGTCCCCAGTTTTTTAGCCGGCTCTCCCCATCCGTCCATATGCATGACAATCTGCACTTCGGGGGTCTTGCGGATATTCTTGTAATTGGTCACCATTGCCTGCGTAAAACGGTGTACCGTCAGGATCTTGGGAGGAAGATTATTCTCCTTCACAATTTTGGATAAATAGTCAACCACGTAATTGATATCTGCAGCGTCAAAGGTACCGATGGCTTTACCTGGCGCCTGCCCTCCTTTCATACTGAATTCAGGATCAATGCCGATATGCACATTCGGTTTCTTCAGGTACTCGGCAAATTCAGGCAGCTCTTCCTGGATGGAACCAAGGCCCACCTGGATATCGAGGAATACAATGGCATTGATCTCATCGGCCCATTTCAATACCGTATCAATCTGCTTAAAGGGCATCCGGAGGCGATATTTACCGTTGGCGCCGGGAGCACCCTGTGCGGTTACGGCGATGTAGTGTAAGGCAGGTTGCACAGGCGTCTGCGGATCGGCTTTCTCCCAGGCAGCTACTTCCTGTTTCAGTTTGGCAAACATCTGTGGCTTGGGTAACTCGCCCAATATGCCCATACGGGTGGAGTACAAATTACCATAGTAAGCGATAACCCTTTTGAACGGCAAAATGGCGCCTTCCCTGGGGATGGGTGCAGCGGCCGGCCACTTGCCGGAACTGTCTCCGTTCACCATATACTGGATCTTTGCCACGTAGGCGGCTGAATCCATAGCGGGAGCGGGCGGAGGTGCCGCCACGGCAGCTACTGTTGTGTCTTTCGCCTGCAGGGAATCCCTTACTTCAGCTTTACCGGTTCCACTGCATGAGGTTAGCACGAGCAGGACAGGTAAAACAAACGCCGTCCTGAAAAAATTACTGGAATACATAGGATAATTATTCATCATTTATATTGGATGCAAGATTACTAAAAACGCTGCAAATCGCTGATTATTATGCAAAAAGAGGTCGCTTTTAGCGACCTCTTAACCTTTAGCATGTGTTTTAACCCGGAACTTATGGTTTTGGCTCAGCAGGGGGTGCATCCTCACCGTCCAGCTTGTCCACCAGCTTGTTCCAAAGACCTTTGGCACCTTCCGCCAGGTCACTCAGTTTTTCCTTGGCCTCATCTGCCAGTTCACCGGACTTAGCCTTGTCCCAAAGCTCTTCAGCCTTATCTTCTACCTTATCCCATACCTTTCCAGCCTCATCACCCAGTTCTTCCGCCTTATCTTTTGCGGCATCCCAGGCATTGCCGGCTGTCTCAGCAGCTTTCTCAGCACCTGCTTTCAGGCTGTCTGCTGCGGAATCCATTGCACTTTTGTTTTCAGACATGATCTTATGTTTTGTTGATGAAAATAGGAGGACGATAAATTTAACGCATATTGGCTATGCAGCCACATGAACTTTGTATCAACATTTCTCCGCTTATCTTTGCGCCCTCAACCTCCCTCCATGAATGCGGTAAAAAACCTGCGAATTGTCGGTAACATTGAAGGAATCTCCTACCTCCTCCTGCTCTTCATAGCCATGCCCCTGAAATACTTCGCCGGCCTTCCCATGGCCGTTCGGATCATGGGCAGTATCCATGGCTTTCTCTTCGTTGCCTTCATCATAGCACTTATCATTGCCACCCGCAAAAAGCAATGGCCCTATGAAAAAGCCGCTTTTGCTTTTTTAATGTCCATAGTGCCGTTTGGCACTTTCTACCTGGACAGGAAACTGCGCACTGAAGAATAGTTCAATTGCAGACACTACCTGCTCAATGCAAATTCAAAAAACTCATCTACATCCTTTTTGAATTTGATCAGATCAGGTTTGTTGATGTAATACATGTGACCGGCATTGTAATCGTACACCTTTATATTCTTGCGCTGCTCAGGCCTTAACTGCATATGCTCTATATCATACAGAGCTGTGAAATACGGCGTGGCAAAATCATAGTAGCCCCGGCCCAGGTAGATCTTTAACGATGGATTCTTGGCCATAGCGTCCCGCATCATTTCCGCCACATTCAGGAACTGGTTCTGTACATTGTTATAGTTCCAGGGTCTTACATCACCAAAAATGTTGTATCCCTTCTCTTCTTTAAAATTGAGGTCTTTCTGCAGATAATCATTCAGGGCAGAAGTGAAGGGCCCGTCTATATTAGAAAACGACGGATCAAAACTGAAATTCTCACCGGCATCTTCCAAGTCCCTTCCCGTAAACCTCGCATCCAGCCTGCCTATGATCAGGCCATCGTTCCTGCGCAGTTCTTTCCAGAACCTGTTCTCTTCCACACGCAAATTAGCCTTGAGGCAATAGTCTTTAGATAGTCCGGTATAGTATGCCATCTTAGTGGCTACTTTGTCTTTCTCCGCATCGGTAAGCCAGCCCCCCCTGATCAGTGCAGATGCATACTCGCCCAATGCAAACGCTTCCGCCTCTTTGAGCGTTTTCTGCAGATCGGCCTGCAGTTCTGGTGCCAGTTTTTTATGATACCATGCCGCAGCGGTGTATGACGGCAGATACAAGGCCCTCGGCATATCATTGCCAGGATAATAGTCATTATTACCAAAGTTCAGGATGGCTGAGATCAGGAATATGCCATTGAGATAGATACGATGCTGATCCTGCAGGTATTTCGACAAACCCGCTGCCCTTGTAGTGCCATAGGATTCTCCTGCCAGGAATTTGGCCGAGCCCCAGCGCTCAAAACGGGAAAGAAAATGACGAATAAAAGAACCCATGGATGAAAGGTCCTCATTAAAACCATGGAACTGGCGGGGTGATTCACCCGGTGCAGGCCTGGAAAAACCTGTAGCCACCGGATCAATAAACACCAGGTCCGTTTTATCCAGCCAGGTATATTCATTGTTGATTACCTGGTAAGGCGGTGCCGTGGCAGTCCCATCATCTTTCAGGAGCACACGCCTGGGCGCGAGACCACCCATATGCAGCCAAACAGATGATGAACCCGGACCCCCATTGAATGTAAAAGTGATGGGTTTACTGGCCGATGCAATACCATCCTGCTTGTAGTAAACGAAGAACATTTTCGCGATAAGCTTTCCTGTATCGTTTCGCAGATCGAGATAGCCGGTGTACGTGGTATAATCAATCTTCTTACCACTGGCCATGGTGACCGATCCTTTACTGATGGTTGCTGTAATTCCAGTAGGTATGGGAGCCTCCTTAGGCTCTACCTTGGGTTGTGCCTTAACCTGGATAAAGAACGCAGCCAGGACTGCAAGCATGGATAATTTTCTCATGCCAAAAAGATACTGAAATTTGACAAACCAAACATTCAGTCATCCATACAATCAGGCCGCTTTCTTTTTCCGAAAACTGCTGATGGCCTTGGAGAGATTGCTCACCGTGATGCGCTGATCAAAAAGCTGGTCATTGATGAACAATGCAGGCACATTCCGCACTCCCTTGGCCAGCCCTTCCATAAGATCATTCCGCACAGTCCACCCATAAACAGAATCCGTAAGTTTGGGCAGAAAGTTCTTATCATTCACCCCCGCCTCTATCGCATACTCACGCAGGCTGATGGCACCCAGGTTCCGCATATTGTGGAAGATCAGGTCATGCATGGGCCAGAATTTTCCGTGCTGGGCCGTCAATATTGCCGCCTCAGCAGCTTTGTGTGCTTTCTGGTGCACCTGTGTCAAAGGGAAATGCCTGAAATTAAACCGCAGCTTCCCTTCATATTTTTCCAACAGCTCCTTGATCACTTCATGTGCTTCTGCACAAGCCTGGCTTTCATAGTCACCCCACATCACCAAACTTACCGGGGCATCCGGCGCACCTATCCAAAAATCCTTGGGCGGAATAATGTCTTCTTTTGATTTCATAGCTACCTTTTTATTAGTTCGCAGGGCGCAGGCTGGGAACTGCGACCCGCGACCTGCGAACTAAACAACGACGTAATTTACCGTTGAGTGGTTGTTTGCACCGCGTCATTCCTGAACACCACCAGGCCGTCAAAAACATCCACTACCACTGGTTTTGAACGATCTATATCGCCGGCCAGGATCTTTTTTGACAATCCGTTAACGATCTCTTTCTGGATCAGCCGCTTGAGCGGTCTGGCACCAAACTGGGGATCATACCCGTTCTCCGCCAGATAATCAAGTGCATACTCTGTAAACTGAAGCTCGATCCCGTTCTCTCCCACCAGTTTCTTCAGGTGATCCAGTTGAATATTGATGATGCTCCGGATCTCCTTCTTGAGCAAGGGCGTGAACATGATAATTTCATCCACCCTGTTCAGGAACTCCGGCCGGATGGTATTGCGCAGCAGCGCCATCACCTCCGTCTTTGCTTTCTCTGTGACTTCTTCCACATTGCCGTCATTTACATCTTCAAAAGCCTCCTGGATCAGGTGTGAACCAATATTGGACGTCATGATGATGATGGTGTTCTTGAAATTGACTACGCGGCCTTTGTTATCCGTCAAATGCCCGTCATCCAGCACCTGCAGCAATACATTCCACACGTCAGGATGTGCCTTCTCAATCTCGTCCAGCAACACCACACTGTAGGGTTTTCGCCTGACCGCTTCCGTGAGTTGACCACCTTCATCGTAGCCCACATATCCGGGAGGTGCACCCACCAGTCTTGACACGGTATGCTTCTCCTGGTACTCACTCATATCAATACGCGTCATCATGCTCTCGTCATCAAAAAGATATTCTGCGAGTGCCTTGGCAAGTTCTGTCTTACCCACACCCGTAGTACCGAGGAAGATGAAGGAACCGATGGGTTTCCGCGGGTCTTGCAAGCCCGCCCTGCTCCTGCGCACCGCGTCAGCTACGGCAGTGATGGCTTCCTCCTGCCCCACCACCCGCTCGTGCAGATGCTCCTCCAGGTGCAGCAGTTTCTCCCGCTCACTCTGGATCATTCGCGTAACAGGGATACCCGTAGCCTTTGCCACATTTTCTGCGATATCTTCCGCATCCACTTCCTCTTTCAGCAGCCTCCTTTCTGAAATAGCCTCTAACTGCTGGTTCAATGCTGCAATCTGCTGCTCCTGCTCTTTGATCTTGCCATACCGTATCTCTGCCACCGCACCATAATTGCCTTCCCGCTCCGCACGGTCAGCCTGCATCTTCAATTCCTCAATTCCAGCCTTCGCATTCTGTACTTTCTCCACCAGTTCTTTTTCTTCTTTCCACTTACTCTTATACGTATCCCGCTCCACAGACAGATTGGCGATCTCAGTATTCAGCTCCTTCAGCTTCACCTCATCATTCTCCCGCTTGATGGCCTCGCGCTCAATCTCCAGCTGCCTGATCTGCCTTTCAAGCTTATCCAGTTCCTCGGGCATGGAGTTCATCTCCAGCCTCAGTTTGGCCGCACTCTCATCAATCAGGTCAATGGCTTTGTCTGGCAGAAAACGATCAGTGATATACCGATGGCTCAGCTCCACCGCAGCAATGATGGCTTCGTCCTTGATCCGCACATGGTGGTGCGTTTCATAGCGGTCTTTCAATCCGCGCAAAATTGAGATCGCATCTTCCACAGAGGGCTCTTCAATCATCACCTTCTGGAAACGGCGCTCCAGTGCCTTATCTTTCTCAAAGTATTTCTGGTATTCATTCAGCGTGGTGGCACCAATGGCACGAAGTTCGCCCCGCGCTAATGCTGGCTTCAGGATATTGGCAGCGTCCATCGCTCCCTCACCCCCACCCGCACCTACCAGGGTATGGATCTCATCGATAAATAAAATAATTTCTCCTTCACTCTGCGCCACTTCTTTCACAACGCCTTTCAGCCTCTCTTCAAACTCACCCTTGTATTTTGCGCCCGCTATCAACTGGCCCATGTCCAGTGCATAGATGATCTTGCTCTTGAGGTTCTCCGGCACATCACCATTCACTATGCGCATGGCCAAACCTTCTGCAATCGCCGTTTTACCTACTCCCGGCTCACCCACCAGAATGGGGTTATTCTTTGAACGCCTGCTGAGGATGTGCAATGTGCGCCGGATCTCTTCATCACGGCCTATTACCGGATCAAGCTTACCCTGCCTGGCCATCTCGTTCAGGTTGCGGGCATATTTGTTCAACGCATTAAACTGCGTTTCCTGGGTCTGTGATTTTACGGTATCCCCTTTACGAAGATCCTTGATGGCCGTTACCAGCCCTTTTTCGGTTAGTCCCGCTTCTTTCAACAATTTAGCTACGGCGTCATTGCCCTGCACCAGGGCCAGTAACAAATGCTCCGGCGTCACAAATTCATCGCCAAAACCCTTTAACGCCGCTCCTGCCCGAAGCACCACGTTATTAAGGTCCCGGCTGATGGATTGCGCCGCTTCGCCACTGGTTTTGGGTAGCTTCGCCAGCGTTTCATCCAGTTTGGTTTCTAACAGGTTGAGGGTGACATTATTCTTCTTCAACAGGTACTCCACAGGGGAATCCTGTTGCTCAAGCATCGCCTTCAACAAGTGCTCCGATTCTATGTTCGGATTCTGTGAATTAAACGCTAATTGCTGGCTTTGCTGAATCAGTTCAGCAGCCTTTATGGTAAAGTTGCCTAAATTCATATTCTCGTATTTAGTTTCACGATTATGCATCAAAACATCTACCAATCTACAGATCAGGTTATTATGGCAGGCAAACACTTCAAAATCTGCCTCAAAGGCAGTCTGGCTCTGCTTTTCATGCTATTTTTACAGGTTAGTTCAGGGCAGGATTTCAGCCAGGCGGATCAGTTCCTGGTAAAGAACCAGAAAGCCTTCGGCAATGAACTGATTGTAGTAGTACAAAAGGGAGGCCAGCCCGTCTATAAAAAGGAACTGGGAAAGGATTTCACTTTGCAGTCCACGGCCAAAGCGGAAGAGTTAACCCAATGGTTTGTGGCGGCCACAGCGCTTTTGCTGAATGATGAAGGAAAAATAAAACTGGATGACCCCCTGGCCAAATACACGCCCAAATACGAACAATACATGAAGGGCTATATCACGGTGCGGCATGCCCTAACCAATACCCACGGCCTGGATGCGGGTAAAGACAATGTAGCCAAGATCTTCTCCAAGAATTCATTCGACAACCTTAACCAGGAGAATGATGTATATATCACCAAGCGGGATATCCGCGCCAATCCCGGTGAAACTTTTGAATATTCCCGCATGGGAATGGCCATGGCAGGAAAAGCGATGGAAGCTGCCACCAAGAAATCTTTAGACCGGTTGATCCTGGAGAAACTTTTCCGCCCGCTGGGAATGCGGCAATCTACTTTCAGTAATGACAACGGGAAAGTAGATCCCTTTTCAGGAGCCTTTACTTCCGGACAGGACTTTTTGAATTTCTCGCAGATGTTGCTGAACAAGGGCACCATCAACGGAAAAAAGATCCTCAGTGAAGAGGCGGTACGGGAACTGCGCAAGCCCCAATTCACCGATGCCCGTATAGTGTCAAAGCCTGACATGTACAAAAACGACGACTATTGTCTTACCACCTGGGTAACAGATAAAGACGCTGACGGCAACGCTACGGTCATCCGCCAGGGCCTGGGCGGAACGCAGGCCTTAATTGATTTCGCCAACAATACCGTGATTTTGATCCTGCTGAAGGACCCTGATGGTGATAAGAAAAAAGCGCTGACTACAGAACTCATGACCATCCTTTCCGGAAAATAAATTGCGTGCAGAACAACATACCGCGTGGATCAAAGCGCAATCGGCCCAACTGGGATTCGATTATTGTGGCATAGCCCGTGCGGAGCGGCTGGATGATGATGCGGTGCGCCTGGAGCGCTGGCTGAACAAAGGGATGCATGGAAGCATGGGCTATATGGCCAATCATTTTGACTTGCGCGTGGATCCTACCAAACTGGTGCCCGGTGCCAAATCTGTGATCACCTTGTTGTTCAATTACTTTCCCGCAGCTGCACAACCCGAAGGAACTTCGGTTAAGGTTTCCCGTTATGCATACGGGGCCGATTATCACGAAGTCATCCGTACAAAACTGAAGAGCCTGCTGCAATCCATGCGGGAACATATGGGAGAGGTAGATGGTCGCGGGTTTGTGGATTCTGCTCCGGTGCTGGAAAGAAGCTGGGCACTCCGTGCTGGCCTGGGATGGGTGGGAAGGAATGGTAACCTGATCCGCAAGCAACAGGGCTCCTATTTTTTTATTGCCACCCTGATTACAGATTTGGACCTGGTATATGATGACCCTTTTGCGGCCGATTTCTGCGGTAGCTGTACAAAGTGTATTGATGCATGCCCAACCGATGCCATTCTCCCTGAAAAACAGATCGATGGCAGCAAATGCATTTCCTATTTCACGATAGAATTAAAGGAGGCGCTGATTCCGGATGAAGTAAAAGGTAAATTTGAGGACCGGTTCTTTGGCTGCGATATCTGCCAGGAAGTATGCCCCTGGAACCGATTCTCCCGGCATCATCAACATCCTGAGTTAGAGCCCCTGCCGGAGATCCTGCAGTTCAGTGATAAAGACTGGGAGGAGATGACTGAGGAGCAGTTTAAAAAATCATTCAGGCACTCGCCACTGAAAAGGGCTGGATATGATAACCTGATGCGCAATCTTCGTTTTATTTCCAGGGAAAAGTTAAAGGGAGAAGTATAAAGATGAAACCGCTGGTCAATAAGAAGGTTTTGCTGGAAAAATTCCAGGGAAAAGGCGGTTGGACATTTGCCCGATTACCCGGTGTAAAGCCAGATCCACACGCGCACTTCGGGTGGATCAAGGTGCGGGGAATGATCGATGATTTTGAGATCAGGCAGTACCACCTGATGCCCATGGGCAATGGAGAACTCTTCCTGCCTGTACGCGCAGAGATCAGAAAGAAAATCAAAAAGCAAGCGGGAGATACGGTAAAGGTCATCCTCTACCGCGATGAAGATGAATTATATATTCCGGAAGAATTACAGGAATGCCTGGACCTGGATCCCGATGCAAAGACATCTTTTTCCAGATTGCACCCTGACCAACAACGGGAAGTCATTCAGTATATTTACAAACTGAAAAATCCAGACAACCGCGTGGAACGGATCGCGGAACTGATCAAAACAAACTTCATCATTAGTTAGCTATATATTGACTACCGGACAATGGTTACGGTTCCCTTGGCTTGCTGTATTGGCTCACCATCATACTTGTATACGCACCGCCAAGCAAAAGTCTGTATAGATGGCATTTTACCTTGTATATTGCCATCCCAACCTGCAGAGGGGTCATTGCTTTTAAATACTACTTCGCCAAAATGATTAAATATCTGAAACTCATATTTAGTCAGGTTACCAAAAATAACTGGCTTGAACCGATCATTTTTCCCGTCATTATTGGGAGTAAAAATGTTAGGTACGAAGAAGCCTTTGGGACAATCCTTTTTTGTAATCAATAAAGTGTCGCTGGAAATACACCCATAGCTATCGGTGACTGCAAGCCAGTATGTACCCGTTGCTTTCACCTGAATATCCTTTGTAGATTCGCCGGTACTCCAAATATATCGAACAAAATCACGCTTTGGTCTAATGGTCAATACTTCATAGGAACAAATACCAAGGTCATCGGGAAGAAAGTTCTTCAATTTTGGAATTACAGATTTTATTTCTGTGGTATCAGATGCCTCACATCCATTTGCGTCCACCACTTCCACCCAATACACACCGGGTTGTTTAACGCTCATGACACTGCCTGTTGACCCATCGCTCCAAGTATAACTGCGCATTCCTGTGGGAGCATTATAAACAAAACTCGTCCCCTCACAAATTGAACTAAGATCAAACAGTGCTACGCTTGGGGCTGGGTAAACCTGTTTGAGCCAAAAAGTATCCCGTGCGGTACAACCATTATAGTCTACAGCAGCAATAAAGTATATTCCCGTTGTTAGTGCTGGTATGGACTGCGATTGCGCACCATTGTTCCACTGATAACCCTTGTAGCCCCCACCCGCATCCAGTGTGAAGGATTTATTGCCGCAGATGGAAGTGTCATTGCCGAGATTAACAGCTTTTGCCTGAACAACTGTCACGTTTATACTATCCAGGGCAAGGCATCCCGGCGATTTCTCTGCAGTAAGCACATACAAGGTGCTTTGCAAGGGATTGACATTTATGCTGCGTTGCGTTTGAATCTGGGTAGAAGCGGTGTTCTTCCAGCTGTAGTTACTGTATCCTTCCGGCGCATTTAACTGGGCAGTATCACCCAGGCAAATCTGCCTGTCCGGACCACCATCAAAATAAATCACTGCAGTTGTATACACTGCAATGGTGTCAGTGACTTCTCGACCGCAAAAATCAGTAACCCGAACAGAGTAATTTCCAGCACCCCTAACCGAAAACACCGAATCTGTACTACCATCTTGCCAAAGATAGCTAGCGTAGCCTGGACCCGGACGAAGGACGAGTTTCGTCCCCGCACAAACACTAGTATCGGGACCTAAGTTTAGGTAGGCAATAGGTGAAGAAACATATATCTCCATCTTGTCCCCCAAAGACTTGCATCCTACAGATAATCTTGCATTAAGGCTGATATACCCTCCTTTCAGAAATTTCAGATCAACCGTACTATCCGTATAGTTGATAATCCTTGCCATAGTGGTATCTACGATCCAAACAACTGGTGTGGCACAACCTGCATTCTTAGTAGCTGTATATCGGTATACGCCAGCCAAGTCACATATTGAGTCCTTCCCGCTGATCTCTATACTTGAACAGGTTGAAGAAACACTGCAGATCAGTTTTGCCTTGGCACTAACCGGTCTGGTTTTGTAGTCTTCAGGAGAATCAATAAGATAGTTTGCAATACCAACAGAATCCAGATCTTTCCATTCCGTCAGTACTTCATCCAAAGGCGTAATGGTGAAAGGTAGTTTAACATGAGTACATCCTCCAACAGTACTATCGCTAACTCTGCCTATGGAATCCACATTCATCACAAATGATGAATAAATCCTGGATTCAGTGGGAGCAGGAAACTTAAATATTCTACCCGTCACCAAAATATTGTCTCCATTCTGCTCAACCCGATGAACATAATGATCTACTAAATCAGGATACAAAATAGAAAATGCACCTCTTCCATCAGGGCTAAATTTAGTAATCGCGAGTCCTTCTCCCACAGCTGACTTCACCTGTTGAGAAATTACGATCTGACGGTCATGCGTAATCAACACGTCAACGGGCTTAGGGTCAGACTGATAAACATAATCACTCATGGCCATCCCATTCTCCGCCAATGAGCTGACCATATATCCATCCGCCAACTTTCCTCCGGTAGTGATCTTTACCACCATGGTTCTAATATCGGGAGTGATTACACTGGCTTTTGTATATGTAGTCATAACAACATATAGCGTATCTTTTAACACAAGCATATTCTTTATGAAAATGCCGTTTGCATAAGGCAGATTCACCCGTTCATGCCAGATCAGATCACCCGTATTCGCATCTCTTTTTTCAACCCTGAATCTATAGGAGTTTAGCCGGTAATCGCCACTGATATAAAGGTCTTTACCGTCCAGTAATATTGATTTATACCCTGGATCTCCATTAGGTGAATAGCTTTGTTTCTTCCATGCCACAGTCCCATCAGATCTAAGCCTGATGAGGTAGTTTCTAGTTGGTGGAGATCCGTAGCCACTTGTTGCAATTGCAAAGAAACCTCCGTCATCGGCAGAAATGATATCGTTAAATGTGAAACTTCCCGACACATTAAACTTCCTGGACCAAAGAAATTCACCACGGGGCGAAAGCTTTACAATCAACGCATATCGGTTTACCCCGTTACCAACCAACATATAACCAGTAACCATGGCTAAATAATTCCCATCTTTTGTTGGTAATACCTTATAAACAATGCCTTCGGTTATATACTTGCTTAATGAATAGGTCCATTCAACATCCCCGCTGGGTTTAAGTTTCACGATTACTGGTTCTATGGATGACGTTTTCCTCAATACTCCTCCCCCAATAAATCCTCCTTCAATGGCTGGAATCATATCTATTGTAGACAGATGACCATCATCAGACTTGAGGTTTACCAAAAATGTTGAACTGCAATTGTCAGGAATCGTAGACGCTTCATAACAATATTCAGCACTACACTGGTCAATTAATGCAAAACCATTGTCTGACGAATTCAATGTTACAGAGCTGGTCTGGGTTTCGGAATAAAGTCTGGACTCTGCCCATGTATAATCCACTATCGAGTGCTGAATGGTGTCCACGAAATTAAGGGCAACCTCATTGGTGCAGTCTCCAACTGCGCCAGTTTTGTCCATTTTTTTTACCCTGACTTTAAGTGGACGAGTAGCCACATTTTGCCTAAACCCGCCTACAGCGAGAAAGCCGTCGTTACCAGCAGGCACCAAGCCCCTCATCCGAACCCTTTTGTAATTGGAAAAATCTGCAAACCGTCTCCCCTGTTCCTGCAAACCCAATGGGCCTATATAACTAAAATAAGAAAAGGGGCTCACTGTTGTTGAATCTGTTTGCAGCATTATAAAACCACCATCTTCAAGATAAGCAGCTCTTATGTCTCCCATTTTTGCACCAAACATTGTTGAGTACCAAATATTACGCTCGTAAACCATGGACCCATTGCTCATACGCTTAAAATGCGTTATTGATTTGGTATCAGCCAGATCATTGCTACTGAGACTACGCTGTGTGGTAAATGCGATTCCTCCTGGAATACCTTTCACCATCACTACTTTGGAATTCCATACCGGAGGTCCCTGGAAAGACATGAGCTTTCTTATCGAAAAGGTCTGGAACAGCTGGCCAGTGGTACTATTAAGCTCAGCAACAATACCATTGCTTTCATTGAAAGGCCCCATTTCACTAAAGCCCCCCACAATAAGGGTGTCTGACCGCTCAGTGATGTCGCTGAATCCATCGGCTTTCCCATTGTCGAAACTTCGGCTCCATTTCAGGTTACCGGAAGCATCCAGCCTAAGAATCAACGCATTACTGTTTATGGTACCATCGTTCAGATTAATAGTTATGGCCAACCCTCCGTCTCCCAGTGTTGTAATAGATGTTGCCCTATGCTTGCCTGTATTGTCTGGAAGATATGATCTGCTCCACAAAAGATTCCCCGCTGCATCAGTTCGGAGCACGAATGGCTCACCGTCTGAACTCCCGAACGAATTAGTTGTACCAATGGCCACGAAACCACCATCAGCGGTTTGCACCACGCGAATAAACTCATCATCGGCATCACCACCATAGTTCTTACTCCATTCTACAACGCCGGTTTCAGTGAGCTTCATCAGAAATGCATCAAAGCCCCCATGGCTTGCCGATGTGGTTCTGCCGGCAACTATTGAACCTCGATCCAGGGTATAAATGATGTCTAAACCTTCATCAATGCCACTAGCGCCATAGTCTGATTCATGCAAGGGGATACATCGCTGCGCAAATGAGGATGCTGCACAGCAAATAACGAAGATAAATGAGATAAGAAGTGTTCTCAAAGGTTAATAACTCAACTCAAAATAAGCAGGAAATGCGAAATTTCCATGGTTTCAAACTAAAATACTGGCAGCCAGCAGTTTCCCTATTTTTACTGTTGAATATTATAAATTTCCGCCCTCCAATTTTTATGAACTTTCAACAATTAGACAATTGCCTCATCTGGCATCCTTTCACTCACCAAAAGGATAAACAGGAAAACATATTTATTACACACGCCGAAGGACCCTGGTTGTATGACGATAAAGAGAATCGATATCTCGATGCCATCAGCAGCTGGTGGGTGAACCTGCACGGTCACGCACACCCCAAAATTGCAGAAGCCATCTATGCGCAGGCAAGAAAACTGGAACATATCATCTTCGCAGGTTTCACCCATGAACCTGCCATCCGGCTGGCAGAAAAATTAATCCCCTTGCTGCCTGGTGAATTTGCCAAAATATTCTACAGTGATAATGGCTCCACTTCCACAGAGGTAGCTTTAAAAATGAGTATCCAGTACTGGTGGAACCAGGGAATGCAGAAAAACAAGATCCTCGCCTTCCGTAACAGCTATCACGGGGACACTTTTGGTGCCATGAGTGTGAGCGACCGCGGTGTGTTCACGCTTGCCTTCCATGACAGGTTGTTTGAAGTAGTCTTCATTGACACTCCAACAAGCGAAAACATCAGCGAACTGCAAACTTCCATCAGCGAACTGGGAAAGGACGTCGCTTGTTTTATTTACGAGCCCTTAGTGCAGGGAGCCGGGGGCATGAAAATGTATGACGCTGCGCTGATGGATCAATTACTGGCCACAGCAAAGGCGCAGGATATTATTTGCATTGCCGATGAAGTGATGACAGGCTTTGGAAGAACAGGCAAGCTATTTGCCTCGGAGTACATGACCCAAAAGCCGGATATCATCTGTTTGAGTAAGGGACTCACTGGGGGTGCATTGCCATTGGGTGTAACGGCTTGCGCCGCTTATATCCACGAGGCCTTTGTGCAGGACAACAAACGAAAAACCTTTTTCCACGGGCATTCCTTCACCGCCAACCCTCTGGCCTGCGCATCCGCTGTGGCAAGCCTGGAACTCCTGCAGTCGGAAGCCTGCCAGCAAGCAATCCAGGACATCCTGCAGTTCAACATCACCTTATGCGCAGACCTCGCCACACGCAAGCTGCCCATCCGGAACCTACGCACCCTCGGCACCATCCTTGCCTTTGAACTCGATGAAGGCCAGGATGAATACCTGAACAACTCCGGTACCGCATTGGGTCACCGAGCCATAGAGCAGGGTATTTACATCAGGCCCCTGGGTAATACCGTGTACACCATGCCTCCTTATTGTGTGGGGACAGAAGAACTAACATCCGTCCAGAACCTATTCAATGGAATATAGCGATCTCAAAGTTCAGACTTGCAAACTGGTTACCTTCTGGCATATCCAGCCGGATCATTTCTGACAATTAACCACTATAGAGTGGCAATATTTGACTTACACCACTCATCTCATGGCTTAGAAATAAATGCTTACATAGACATCAACTAAATAATTCCAGTTCCGGTTCTCACCATAAAAAATAAGCTCCAAAGCCAACGCATTATCCTTATTCTATATGCGTATTTCAAAACTGGCAATCAAAGCTTTATAAACAAACCTATGGCTGTGATCCTGAGCATTTGTTCAAAATCTGCAATCAATTTGCAGGAATTGACACAGATGGTTAACTTCATATATCCACCATTTACTGCTACCTATGCATCAGAATGTCTACTCCCTTACAGTTACCCGAATTCTCATATCAATATTTCTTCTCCTGGGCATCCCCGCTTTCATGTTTGCCCAACCCGGATTAAAAAAAAAGGGCCAGATTACACCAAAAAATGTCTTCGAGATCCAGGAAATCAGCGGTAAAAAATACCTGGTTTACGGTGAAACCATTGAACCCCTGACGGGAAATATTAATGCCAGTGTAGAACTGGTTGACTCAAATTTTGCCAGTATCTGGCAATACAACTTTACGGGGAATGACCAGGAAACCATTGATGATGCCCTGGTCCTGTCAGACGGCTCAATAGTAGTCTGCGGATCAACTTTGTCCAATGATGGAAATTTTTCGTCGCCCGCAAAAACGTCTGCCAACGCCTGGGCTGCTTCTCTCACCGCAGAAGGAACATTAACATGGGTGAAAGTCTTTGGAGGAACCAGGGACGATGCTTTCACCCAGGTTACTGAAAAAGCAGATGGTTCCCTCCTGTTTGCCGGAACTACCAATTCAAATGATGTTGACGTATCAGGAATGCAGGCTGGGAAAGAGGATGAATTGTGGCTGGTAACAACCAATAAGGCCGGTGACATCACCAGCCAAAAACTAATGGGAGGCAACAACTGGGAGTCCAGCCCTAAGCTCAGAAAACAAACCGGCGGATACGTTGTCACCTATGAAATCAGAAATCAGTATGGGGATGCATTAGAAACGTGGATGCTCAAATTGAATGAAAACCTGGTTCAGACAAACCAGTACAAATTTGATTTATTGCCGGGTGCCAGGCTTGCCGATCTTGTTGTTCACCCCAACACCACAATCAGTATTGGTAATTTAACCCCAACAGGATCCTCAACAACCTTTGTCATTCAGAATTTCGATTCTGCATTCAACAAGAGATGGCAGAAATCAGCAGAGGTAACCAAAAATATCCAGGATTTCAGACTTTCCCCGGCCCCTGCAAACGGGCTGTTAGTCACCGGGCAAATCGTAGGCTCGGTTTCCAACCCTTCCAACACTTATGCTATTCAGGAAATTCTCAACAACGAGGCTGCTTACCTTGGTTTTACTGAATGGATCAACGCCAATGGTGAAAAGAAATTGGTTAATTTTCTTGGCGATAACAATGCCTATTTCACCTCCGGACTCATCAATTCATCAGGGAATTTGGTTCTTGCCAGCACGGGTGAATGCTGTAACTTCACCAACAGCTTTCCGCCATCCAGCCAACCCACTATTTACGAAATCCGACCACCTTCCATATTCAAAGGAAAATTCTTCCTGGACAGAAATGCCAACAGTCAATATGATGAAGGGATTGATACGGAAGATTTATCCAGGGCCCAATTGTTTGGAACTTTCACTGTGAATACAATTTCCCCAGATAACGATTACTCTCTCGGCAATCGGGAAATTTACAACCATTTCTTTGTCCCGGTAGATACAAAGGAATACACGGCTGAAATCACTTTCAATGATAACCGTGACGCGGCAAGGTATATCATCAACCCGGCAACCAAAACCTTCAGGTTTACAGATTTTGATCAAAAAGACTCAGCCTATTTTGCTTTAACGCCTACCAACATGGAGTCAGACCTATCGATCAAAATAAAGTCTCTTACCAACGAAGCGGCAGGACTGAAAGGAAAGTATAAAATCACCATCCAAAACCTTGGCAACAGGATCTTCGATTCGGTTAAAGTCAGGCTGCTTAAACCCGCATCTTTCCAATACCTGAATGCCACCAAATTACCTGCTAACGTATACAATGACAGCATTGTGTGGCTCCTAAAGAACTTCGATTATGGAACCACAGACAGCATCTTTGTTGAATTCATGTTACCCAAACCACCCGTAATCGCATATGGGTCAATTATAGTCCTGGAATCCCAGGTTGAATCATTCCCGGAAGACATAGACATATTTAACAATAGCGACAAATGGGAAAATAGTTTTCAAAAGCAATCTGCTGCCGTAAAGAAAATGGACATAAAGATTACTCCCAAAACACGGCAGTATCCGGGACAAACTACAGAGTTTGTTGTGGACATGTCTTATGCGGGAGACATCGATACACTCTATGCAGGACTCAAGATTGTACTTTTAAAAATGAAGTATGCCGGGTCTAATCCAACAGTCAGTAGCATCACAGCAGACACACTGGTGATCAATGAATTCAACCATATCTCTGGTCAAAACAGGAGTTTTACCATTAAGTGCCAGCTTCCCCTGATTCCGGAAATTAAATACGGTGAAAAATATGCCATTACCGTTTATGTAAATGCGAATCTATTGGACTACACAATATCCGAAATACCGCCGGGCAGGTACATGGAAACACTGGAAATTTACTACCCCCAGAACCTGCCGTCCTCGCCTGAAGAGACAGACAATATTGCCTGGCTAAAGTCACTGGAATCAGATAACGTACGCACAGTGGGCAAAAATGTGCTGATGAATGAAACAAAAGACAGCAAAATACTGGTGGCATCCATCGTACAACAAGCTGGCAAACGCCAGTTGCTCCTTCAAAAGCTCGATAAGGAGGGTGTACTTGAATGGCAGAAAATGATGTTGGATTCCACCTTGAATGACCTGAAGGAAATGAAAACCCAGGCAGACGGTTCTGTTGTTTTTCTGACCCAAAAGCAATACCCTGTTGACACCCCCATTCAGTCCTGGACAGCAGTAACCACTGTAGGGGCCAATGGCGATTTCAAATGGACAACGGATATAGAGAAGAACAACTCAACAGACACAAACAGAACCCACGCTGTACCTGGTGGCCTTACCATTCTTCCAGACAATAAAATCATAGTATCGGGCTACAATTATTTCCCGCAGTATATCTCTGATACTTCCATTGAAATATCCTGGCTGGCGAAACTGGACGAGCAAGGGAATATCATTGTCAGCAGAAAAAACCGAGCCCCGAATTACATCGCTCGTTTAGGCACAATGGGACCCGCTGTGGATGGCTGGATCAAAGCTGCAGGTTCGCAGGTAAGCAACAATACTCAAATCATAGGAAGCCCCCGATTCACCCCCCATAGCCAGTTATTCAATATCAACACCAACGATCTTTCCAGTTTTTATATGGGATTTATCCAGGAACTGGATTACTTCGATGGAATCAAAAGTATTACCCAACACAGAGATCTCATCATTGTATATGGCACTTCCCTGCCCGGAGGGAATACCAAAATGCCACTGATCAAGGCAATTAGAGGCAATATGGGGCCGGTCTGGGAAAAGTATCTGAATCTGTCTTCAAAAACAAGCGCAGAACTTGTCATCAATGATAGTAGCGGGCTCCTGGCTACTGTCAATCTCGAAGAAGTAAATACCGGGTTACAAATCCCCGGCTATGTACGCTTAGACAGCTCAGGTAACCTGATAGCACTACGCGTGTTTAAACCCATACGTATTGGCAATGCAGAGATGTCCTTTCCAAATGTCATATCGCTTGGTAGCAAGGACTACATTTTCGGGGGAAATGGAACTGCCAGATCCATAAACAAAACGCCTGTGCTCACTTCTGATAACAGGATAAACATCATCAAAGTCAGTAAGAATAATCAAATTAAGGGACTGGTATTTGCGGACCTGAATAACAACGGACAAAGAGACAACCTTGAGCCAGGTATCATCGATGCATCTATCAACATAAGTTACAACACAGAAACAAAAAGCTATAAATCAGATTCTTCAGGTCAATTCACATTAGAAGCCAACAAAGGCAGGTCTGTTGTAAGGGTGATCAACACCAGCAGCATGTACAGGCCTTCACCAGACAGCATTGTAGTGAACATGCCAGACTATATGCAAACGGACACCATCACTTTCAGAATGGTACCCCTCAAAGACAGTACAGACCTCCAGGCAGAACTACTGCCATTGAACATTGCAAGACCGGGCTTTGAATCACAATATCAAATTGTCATTAAGAATGCAGGGACAAAGCCCATCAGCAATGGTGTCATCAAGCTGGCCAAAGACAGCAGGCAGACTTTCCAGTCAACATCCAGGCCATATTCATCTGTGACAGCTGATTCAATTATCTGGAATATAGGGGCCCTTCTGCCTGAATCAGAATTGCGATGGAATGTTACTTTCAAGAACGCCATTCCTCCTGCTCTCACGAATAGCGATTCACTACAACTTACCCTCACCGGAAGCCCCATCAATAATGATGGATCTCCCGCCAACAATACAGCCATAGTTATTCAACCCGTAAGGGGATCTTATGATCCCAACGACAAAACGGAAGTTAACAACGGAAGTTTTACGCCAGAACAATTAAGCAGGAAAGAGTCTCTAACCTATCTGGTTCGCTTCCAGAACACGGGCAATGATACCGCTTTCAGGGTGATAATACTGGACACGCTTGATAGTAAACTAGACCCCTCCACCATCGAAATAAAATCTGCCAGTCATCCTTACACCTGGGAGTTAGTGGAGGGAAACATCTGCAGGTGGACTTTCAAGAACATTCTATTGCCAGATAGCAATACCAATGAAAAACTCAGTCATGGATTTATAGCCTTCACTGTAAAACCGCGTGAAACAATAAAAATTGGGGAAAGCATACGAAATACTGCGGGCATCTACTTTGATTTCAATCCTGCAGTACTCACAAATACAGCCATAACCACATTCCAGTCAAGGATTGTAACGTCTGTACGAACCGTGAATAACCCCGTCTTGGCAATTAATGCGTTTCCCAATCCAACATCCGGACTTATGACGCTGCAAATGCAGGGTGGCGTCAGGGGAAATTTGAGGGTAGTTGTTTATGACATGTCGGGAAGGCTGATGACACGCATAGACAAAGGAAAAGTGTATGCGCAGTCATATAACTTGCAGTTGGATTTAACCAGTTTTAAATCCGGAGTTTATTATATAGACGTTGTGCTGGATGACGCCCATGTGCCTTTCCGGGTATTAAAAACGAATTAATTGATCACATTGCAAGCATCCTAAACAAAACAATTTATCTGATCTTGATGAAGTTCTGGTAACTTCATCAAGTATGATTCTTCATTATACCGATACGGGTACCAGCGGAAAAATCAGCATGGCCATTGGCGAAACCCGCTGGGAGCAGATCTACTACCAGCAGAAAAAAGGTTTCAACGCGCACACCATTGCCTGGAACCGGGGCAGGGATACCAGGGTCTGGATCGATGAAGTACCCTATGCTTTCAAGGCAAACACGGTACTGCCCATTATGCTCAACCAGAGTTTCCGGTTTGAAGATGGAACGGATATCATTGGCCTGCAGTTTGATCGCAATTTCTACTGCCTGCAAAACCATGACTCCGAAGTAGGTTGCTACGGATTCCTGTTCTTTGGGCCCCAGCCCACCATGTTTGTTCAGCTCCAGCCAGAAGAGCAGCTTAGAATAGAACAACTCTACCAACAATTCAATGAAGAGTTTGCGAATAAAGAAGATATTAAGGCAGGTATGCTGCGGGCACTCCTCGTTAACCTCGTGATCCAACTCACCCGTATCGCCAAAAAGCAATACATCCCAACCCAACCCTCACACCAGTCTTTTGAACTCATCCGCCAATTCCACTTTCTTGTGGAACTGCATTTTAAAAAGGAACACCAGGTACAGTATTATGCGGCAAAACTGAACAAAGCCCCCAAAACCATTACCAACCTTTTTGCTATCCATGGCTCCAAAACACCCCTGCAGGTGATCCATGAACGCATCATCACCGAGGCTAAAAGGCTGCTCTTGTACACAGATAAATCGGTAAAGGAAATCGCCAATGAACTCGGCTTTGCGGACCTTACCCATTTCTCTAAATTCTTTAAGAACCAGACCGGGCAAAGCCCCACCGATTTTCACAAACCGTCCATGTAGTGGAAAAAGATACAACCCTTCGGGAACTTTTGCCATTGCCCCGGCCTGGCCACGGCAGTAGTTTTGCCTCATGAACCATCAACGTATCTTCTTAACCATCGTTACCTTGCTGGCGCTCACATCGGCCCAGGCCCAGCCAGTCTTCTCCCAGAACGGGAAAGCCATCCGGGGCTATGACCCCGTGGCCTATCATACAGAAAATAAGGCCGTTACTGGCGCAGACTCCCTGCAATTTTCCTGGAACGGCGCCAACTGGTTCTTCAGCAGCCAGGAAAACCTTAACCGATTTAAAAATGAACCGTCAAAATACGCCCCGGCTTACGGCGGCTACTGCGCCTTTGGCGTCAGCGAAAACCACCTCTCCCCTACGGATCCACAGGCCTTTACCATTGTAAGGGACACCCTGTACCTGAACTACAGCACCAAAGTCAAAACCCTCTGGCTGAAAGACACGCTGCAACGCATTCAAACCGCCAATGCCTATTGGCCCAAACTGAAATAACATGAAACATGTAATCTTCCTGCTGCTGATATCCATTGGCTTTAACGCAGCTGCACAATCTGATCAACGCACCAAATCATTCAACACTGAAAAAGGAATTGCCGTCTCCGGCTATGATGTGGTTGCCTATTTCACACAGAACAAAGCCGTAAAAGGAGATGCAAAACTCGCCGTTTACTATGAAGGCATCACCTACCGGTTTTCCACCGAGGCCAATAAGGCGCTCTTCCTGAAAAACCCCAAAAGCTATGAACCCCAATACGGAGGATGGTGTGCTTACGCCATGGGCGCCACAGGCGAAAAAGTGGAGATTGACCCGGAGACCTTTAAGATCCTGAATGGTAAACTCTACCTGTTCTACCACAGCTGGGCAAATAACACACTCACCAAGTGGAACAAAGACGAAACACATTTAAAAACAGAAGCAGATAAAAACTGGACAAAACTCTATCATTAATCAACATGCAAAAGACTACACGCATTATCGACTGGCTCTGCCGCATAGCCATTGCCGTTATACTTTTACAAACGCTGTATTTCAAGTTCTCAGGCCACCCTGAATCCGTGGCCCTGTTCTCCAAACTGGGCGTTGAGCCCTGGGGGCGGATAGGTACAGGTGTGATTGAACTGATTGCCGGGATACTCATTCTCATTCCCGCAACAGGATTAATAGGTGCAGCATTGAGTGTGTGTCTCATGGCTGGCGCCATAGCCTCCCACCTTTTTGTCATTGGCATTGAATCAGACCATGACGGCGGGCAACTCTTTATGCTGGCCATCATTGTCCTGGCCTTATCCCTGGTGGTGCTCGCTATCCGGAGAAAAGAAATTCCGGTACTGCTCGCCTCACTGAAAAAATCTTCCTGACCCCATGAATGTATTCTCGCAACTTGAAGAGCAGGTAAACCGTTTGCATGCCGTAATATCAACCCTACCGCAAAACGCCTATCAACAAAAGATCCCAGCGCTTTATCATTCCAGTATAGGCGACCATACGCGGCACATTGTGGAGATCCTGCAGTGCGCCGTGTATGGGCATGCTAATGGGGTGATCAACTACCATAACCGTGCAAGAAACCTGCAACTGGCAGAACACCCAGAGCAGGCTATGGCTGCCCTACAACAACTTGTACAAAACTGCACGCTGGAGAATAAAGCCGTCAACGTCATCCACGGTGCAGCAGATCAAAGGGACAACCAGGTGCTGTCAACCTACTTTCGCGAACTATTGTACAATGTAGAACACGCCATACACCACATGGCACTCATCAAGGTGGCACTATTCCATTTAGGTGTACAGGATCTGCCGGAAGGATTTGGCATGGCGTACTCAACCATTGTCTATCAAAAGAAAAAAGAGTAGATAGGCCCGGGGCGGTCACCAAAAAATTTATAGAGCATCAGAAAAAGAAAAAGGAAAAAATAGATTGAGAATCGAAATACTTTCTTCTTTGTTCGCTGATCATACAAATCGCTGGTATAGATCCGATAAATAGCATATCCAAAATTCAGCAGCAACAATGTCCCACAGACCAACACAATCCACCTGTTAGCGCTGGCAAGCATTCCAAACATCAACGGAATAATAGTCCAGGCAGTTAACTGCTGAATCCACTGTGAAATTGTTCTGGCTTCAACCTTCAGATCATTCATGCCGAGGGATTGCAGTGCGCCGGGATAATCATCCAGGAAAGCAGGAATGAGTAGTTCTTCCTTTGGCGAAGCTCCCACCAGCACATGCCCCTGCCTGCTTATCGTTTTCACACGGAGGTCTTTTTTGGACACGGTCATCTCCGGGTATAAAGCTTGCCGCTTAACCAGCTTGTCTGTATAGACTTCAAGGCTGTATCTATCCCAGATATGGTATGCATGTTTTACACCTGCTGCCGTTCTGTACCAGGTAAAAAGTCCAAGCATAATGATCATCGATCCAACAAATACCCACAATGCCACTCCTTCCATCTTAAGGTACACAACCATCAAAATGATGATGGCCGTAAATAACAAGCAATTGACAATAACAGATTGTATGATCTTTTCCCTGATAAAAGCTTTTAGTTTCTCCTGATCCACTTTGTATACAACGGGTGTTTCCATGATTTTTAGGTTGATCCGGCAAAATAAGCAAAGTGGTTCAAATCTGACTTCTGTTCAACTTGCCTATTTCATATCCAAAAAACATCTTTTTTAATGCCAAATTATGAGACCTGAAAATTATAATGATCTGTTTGCCATTGCCGCTAGCTGCAACTAGTTTTGAAGGAATTATGTTGAGAAAATGGTTCCTCGCCGTTGCCCTGATGGGCACGCTTCCAACCCTTTGCGCACAGGATTCCACTGTTAATGAAGGCAGGTTTCGTTTTGTAAGTATTAAGGGCCACTCAGGCAGGCATCTCTATACCGGCGAGACCCTGGGCGATAAGCTCAAACGAGGTTACACAGCCCTGGAACTCAGGTACGGATGGCAACCAAAAGCTGATAACAGCTGGGCTAAATACTGGGGCTATCCCGCATACGGTATTGGTTGGTACAGTGGTTATGTGGGTGATGTGGACGTATTTGGCAGCCCGCATGCTCTTTATGGTTTCATTGATTTTCCCATCGTTCGTGGCAAGCGGCATGATATACAGGTGGAGCCTGCCCTGGGACTTACGTACAACCTGCGGCCATATAGCCCTAAAGACAATGTCATCAACGATGCCATCGGTTCAAAATTTGCCGTGTATTTTTCTTTACATGCTGGTGGAAAATTAAAGGTGAGCCGGGAGATCGATGTATTGTATGGTGTTGACCTAACGCACTTCTCTAACGGCCGCACAGTAACCCCTAACATGGGCCTGAATATGTACGGCTTCAGCATCGGAGCCCGGTATCATTATAATGCAGATCAACGTAAAGTAGACAACTCATTGCACCCTACAAAAGTATTGCAGGCCCGTCCAACCCTGCCGCGTGGTGCTGATGCCTTGAAAATTAAAGAAAACAATATCTCCCTTTACCAGGCATTCGGGACGGTACAGAACAAACGTAATGCAGCAACCAACACAAGGTATCTGACCATTTCCACGCTGTTGGAGTATCAACATAAATTCAGCAATAAACATGGTATCACCTTTGGTGCAGATGCGCTGTGGGACTATAGTGCAGCGGATACCATTGAGTACAAGAACAATCCGAAACAGGAAGTCTTCTTTCCCGCTGCTCATATTGGATATGACCTGATGTTCTGGAAACTCACCGTGAAACTACAGGTGGCTTTTCACTTAACACAAACCGGAAGGGATATGAAGGGAAATTATTTTGTACGTCCTGCTGTGCGGTATGATGTCAACAACAGGCTGTTTGCCCAGGCGGGATTAAAGACTGCCAATGGCGCCACGGCCGATTGGGTTGAGGTGGGCATGGGTTATAAATTCTATTACAGGAAGAAATAGGATCGATGGATTATTTTTTACCGAAGACCTGGGTCCAGTAATTGCCTTCCCTGCCGGCGCCCATCTCTTTTATATTGGCGCTCATGATGTTTTTACAGTGACCTTCGCTGGCAAGCCAGGCATTCATGACCTGCTGCTCAGTTGTATATCCCGATGCAATATTTTCACCGTACCCACTCCAGTTGTATCCTGCCGCTTTGATCCTGTCTCCGGGTGTTGACCCATTGAGGCCGGTATGGCTAAAATAATTGTTGTCAAACATATCCTTGCTGTGATCATATGCTGCCTTCGCCAACTGGTCATTCCAGGTGAGCACCGGAACAGCAGGCATAACCGTTGATCCGCAGGTACATCCTTTTTGGCGTGCGTCATTTACCAACTGAAGGATCTGGTCTTTGTTCAGGTTGTAAACCACTGACCCGCCGCCGCCTGTACCATCAGAACTTCCATCAGGTGATACTGTTTCTTTCTTACAGGAGAAAAGGAATATAAATAAGATAAGGCTTGTAAGGAGTCTGCTTTTCATAACAGGATTTGCTTTGTACCAGCAAATAACGAACCAATGAGGTTATTTAGTGCGTTGTTTCTGCTGAACACCTGATTTACAGCAATTTAAGTTCGCAGGCCGCAGCTTCTACCTACTCCCTTTATCTTCTCCCTTCTTTATCTCCCTTCCATATGTGACTTCAACAACTGAAGACTAGAGTCCATCACAGGACCTTTCACATCCGCCGCCATCATGCCGTAAAATTTCTCCCAGGGATACCATTTAAGTTCTTCAATTATATACCATACCACCTGTACAGAATCAACGGCCGGATTCTTTTGCTCTACAGAAAACCCGGAGATCATGGGCCGGCCCTGGTTTAACCGGAGTGTGGTGGCTATGCCTCTTTCATTGACGGTATCTATTTGTATGCTATTATGATAT
The DNA here is from genome assembly GCA_044225015.1 of Chitinophagaceae bacterium. Taxonomy (GTDB): domain Bacteria; phylum Bacteroidota; class Bacteroidia; order Chitinophagales; family Chitinophagaceae; genus Pollutibacter. The sequence continues at coordinate 148,532 of JBGAJG010000006.1, forward strand.
CCGTTCCCTGATACCCATTGGAGGCTTGAATCCGTTGCGGAAATCTGCTGCCCGTTTCTCACCAGTAAATTCCAGGATTCCCAGGTTCCTAAATTTCTGACCTCCTGTATGACTGATTTCTGGCCAGAAGGAATGATCACCCATTTAGAGGTCATCACGTGATCCGGCATTAACACAGAAAATGCCAGCATAACCACGGTTAGTCCTGCCAGTCCAATCATTACGGGTTTAATCCATCTGTTCATCCTTATTCCCATTTAAACACCCTTACAGCTACGGCATAGGCGGCAATACCCCAGGCCAGCAACACTATAATTTCTGTTCCACAGTCGGTAAGATGCGCGCCATCAAACGCCACATTCCGCATGGCCGTATTCAGGTGTGTAAGGGGCAAAACTTTAGATACGGGTTGCAGCCATTTAGGAAAATTCTCCACCGGGAAGAATGTACCTGCCAGCAGGAACTGTGGCAAGGTGATAAGGTTGGAAAATGGTGGGATGGCAGCTTCATTTTTTGCAAGCCCACTCACAATAAAACCAAAACCCATGAATACCAGCAACCCTATAAGACTCAGCACCAGCATCTCTACCATGGTCACTATCCCATTCACCATCGTGAAGCCAAATACAAAATGGCCCAGCACCAGGATGATCACGGCAGTCAGCATCTGGAAGATGACCCTGCTCAATGCTTCCCCAAATACGATATATCCTTTCTTTATGGGCGTCGCAAAAAAACGTTTCAATACCAGGTTCTGGCGCAGGCTGAAAAAAATGAACGCCACGCCAAACACTCCCGCACTCAACAGGGAGAATCCCAGTTGTCCGGGCAGGATAAAATCGATGGTCTTGTACACACGTCCCGGGACCTTGTCTTCCATATGCAAGACTGCCACCGTAGGTTGCTGCGGATACATGATCTGGTTAAACTGCAGGATGACTGTATTGATGATGGACTGCAGCACTTTCACGTTCTGCACATTGCTGGCACCAGAAGTTTTCATATCCACCACATACCTGGCCTGCCCTCCCTGTTGAACCCTGAGGTTAAGGATGGCCGTGATCTTTCCGCGCTCCAGGTCTGCTTCCATTTCCTGCATGGGCTTATTGACGAGTGTAAGGCCCACACTATCCCGCAAGACTTTATATAACATGGACGTGGTATCTGACTGGGGATTAAAGCCCACTTTGAAGGTCATCCTGCCGCCGCCACCAATGAAACCAAATACCAGGATAAAGATCAGGGGGAAGAGTACACTGAATACAATGGCAGACGGGCTGCGCATCAGCGCCGTGAAACTGGCTTTGGTGATAGCCAGCATTGCCTTAACATGGTTGTAACGGGAATTCATACAAGCGTGGCAAAACTCGGGAAATTTACCCAATCATCGCCACGTAAATTCAAAGGGCAGCCTGGCCTGAACCTCACCGGCAGATTCCTTCAACTGCTGCAGGCGTTTGAACAAGCTGAAATTTTCTTTACCCAATTCTTTTTCCACGGCTGACCTGGACATGTTATCATAGGAAGAAAAGAATTGATCCCAGGGCGATTTAGGTTCAGGGTATTCCCGCACTGAGTACTCTTTCAATCCTGCTTTTGTTGCAGCAGCCCTGATGGCTTCGTCCAATCCGCCGATCCTGTCTACCAGCCCAATCCCGGTTGCCCTTTGCCCTGTCCAGACCCGGCCCTGCGCAATACTGTCAACATATTCAACGGATTTCTTCCGCCCTTCGGCTACCCGTGACTTAAAATCAGCATAGATAGCATCCACATGACGCTGCATCATCATCTTCTCCTGTTCCGTCATGGGCCTGGTCACTGTGATGGCATCCGCATAGGGAGAAGTCTTCACTCCATCAAAAGTCACGCCCAGTTTATTTTTGAAAAAGCCCTGCATATTGGGTATCATGGAAAATACACCGATGGAACCAGTGATGGTGTTGGGAAGTGCAAAAATACTGTCGGCCACACAGGCAATATAATATCCTCCGGATGCGGCAACATCGCCCATAGACACCATTACGATCTTCCCTTCTGATCTCGCCAGGCTAAGTTCACGCCAGATCTTTTCACTGGCCAGGCTGCTGCCGCCGGGGCTGTTAACCCTCAGGACGATGGCTTTTACCGCATCATCATTCCTGAGTTTTCTGATCAGGCTCAGGTATGAATCACCACCTACCTGACCCTCTTCACCCTCTCCATCCACAATTTCTCCTTCCGCATATACCAGGGCCAATTTCTGGCTTTTATAGGTTGTGAGGTTTATAGCGTTCAGGTAAGTGCCTGGCTGCACAAAACTGATTTTGTCTTTTGCGCCAATTTTCAGCTGCTTACGGATCTCGTCACGCACCTGGTCATCATATCTTACGCCGTCCAGTAACTTCATCTTTACGGCGTCGTCTGGTGTCTGGATGGCATTGTCATTGGCATACCGCCGAAGTTCGCCGGAATCCAGTTTGCGGGCTTCTGCACAGGTGTAAAGGAAACGCGCATATACATCCCCTAACCATACACTGCTTTGCAAACGGTTTTCATCGGTCATCTTCTCCGCACGGAAAGGCTCCGTAGCAGATTTGAATTTGCCGTCATAAAATATCTGCGGCTGGATCTCCAGCCTGTCCAGTGCATTTTTAAAAAACACATATTGAAGTGAGAATCCCGTCCAGTCAAACATCCCCTTGGGGTTGCAATAGATCCTGGTAGATACATTGGCCACATGATACGCCTGCTGGTCCATATTGTCTGCATAGGCCAGAATCCATTTACCCGTTTGCCTGAATTCCTGTAGGGCAGCCCTGATCTCTTCGCTGGAAGCATAGCTGTTGCCATTACCATCAGCCTTGAGGTATATCCCTTTGATGGAAGAATCTTTTGCCGCTTTACGAATCATCCGGGTGAGGTCGAAGAGAGAAGGTACTTCATCGTCCACCTTACCCGTGATGGATGTTAGTGGATTCACCATTTTCTTATCACTGAAGTGTTTGGACAGGTCTAAATACAGCACGGATTTGGCTGCGATGCTCGTTTCTTTATCAGCCATGAAGCCAGATAAGGCTACAGAGAAGAAAAAGAACAGAAAAAAGCAGAAAACCACCAGGGCCAGGAAGGCGGCCAGAAACATCTTCAGGAATGTCCTCACTTGCTAGATTTAGAGCGGCAAATTAAGGATATTTGGCAGGTTGCTGCATTTTCGTTTATGAACGATGCTTATTTACTGATAGGTGGAAATTTGGGTAACAGGGAGGAAAACCTGGAGCACGCCAGCGCCCTGGTAGCGGAGCGTTGCGGATCAGTGTTACAACATTCATCTGTATTTGAAACGGCAGCCTGGGGACTGGCAGGCCAGCCGGATTTCCTCAACCAGGTACTGCTGGTGTCTACCCCGCTGTTGCCCTTGAATCTGCTCCACAAACTGCTGGGTATTGAGGAAGAAATGGGCCGGGTGCGGCGCGTGAAAAATGGACCCAGGCTGATAGACCTGGATATCCTTTTATATAATGACGCTGTTATTGATCTTCCAGGATTGCAGATCCCCCACCCCCGGATGGCTGAAAGGAGGTTTGTGCTTACCCCGCTGGCGGAGATTGCGGGAAAACTTATCCACCCTGAAAGCGGAAAAACCATAGACCAGATGCTGGCTGAATGTCCTGACCCTCTCCCTGTTAATAAAAAAAATATATGATTCACGGCGGTCACCTTAAGTTTGGCCAAGCTGTATGAACTATCATTTTGTAACCATTGAAGGGAATATCGGAGCAGGGAAAACCACTTTATCGCATTTGCTCGCCCGCCACTACAATGCCAGGCTCATCTTAGAAGAATTTGCGGACAACCCCTTCCTGCCAAAGTTTTACGATAACCCTCTACAATATGCCTTTCCCGTGGAACTGTTTTTTATGGCGGAACGGTTCAAGCAGCTGAAAGATCTTCTCCAGCAGAAAGACCTTTTCCAGCAAATCACGATATCGGATTATCTCTTTACCAAATGCCTTTTGTTTGCCAAGGTAAACCTGCCGGAAGATGAATTCAGGCTGTACCAGCGTTTGTTTGATATCCTCCAGCAACAGGTGATCATGCCGGAGTTGCTGATCTATCTGCACGCACCTGTCAACAAATTGCAGGAAAATATCCGAAAACGAAACCGCTCCTATGAGCAGAAGATTCCGGATGATTACCTGTTCAATATCCAGCAAACCTACACCCACTATATCAGGCAGCACAATATCAAAACCATTGTGGTGGATGCAGGCAATGCTGATTTTCTTGGCAACCCCAAACACTTTCAGACCATCATTGATGCCCTGGAAAAGGATTATGACGATGGGCAGCACTTCCTTGCCCTGCCTTAACCATTAAATATGAAACAGGCCTACCATGTTCTCCGCCATCCTGAGTTCCGGTTATACATTTTCTCCCGGTTCTTTTTTATACTGGTGCTGAACATGCAGGCCACGCTCATTAGCTGGAAAGTATATGAGATCACCAAAGACCCTTTCAGTATAGGGCTCATCGGCCTCATTGAATTTCTACCGGCGGTAATTATGGCTTTTTATGCCGGCCATATCATTGACCTCAGTGATAAGCGCAAAGTAATGCTGGCGGCCATGGCCGCAAATGTGCTGCTGACCATAACACTTACGTTCATTACTTCCAACTTCTCCCTGCAGACTTTTGGCTCCGCTTCAGTACTGACCGTCATATATGGTGTGGTTTTTTGTACAGGCATCCTAAGAGCTTTCAGCGGTCCCACATCCTTTGCCATGGTGAGCCAGCTGGTGCCCAAGGAAGAATTGCCCAATGCCATTACCTGGCACAGTGGTAGCTGGCAGATTGGTGCCGTATCTGGTCCGGCCCTGGCGGGAATTCTCTATGGAACCATTGGCGTTACGCCTACCTTTTCTATCATGATCGGATTGTTTGTAGCCGCACTGGTTCCCGTTGCCCTGATGCGTGCGAAGCCTCCCCTGGCAAGGGGAAGCCAGGAGTCCATGCTGTTCAGGATCCGCGAAGGATTCCGTTTTGTGTGGCGCACCAAAGAGGTGTTGGGTACTATCAGCCTGGATCTGTTTGCGGTATTCTTCGGCGGCGCCACAGCCCTCCTGCCGTATTTTGCTGACGTGGTGCTGAAGGCCGGTCCGCAGGGCCTGGGGCTATTACGGTCGGCCCCGGCTTTTGGATCCCTGTTTGTACTGGTTCTGGTGACCATAAGGCCATTGAAAGTGCAACAGGGCAGGTTAATGATGTTTTGTGTGGCGGGTTTTGGGGCGATGATCATATTGTTTGGCCTTTCCCAGTTATTCTGGCTATCCATGTTTGCGCTGTTCATGAGCGGCCTGCTGGACGGCATTTCCGTAATTGTAAGGAGCACTATCCTGCAACTTAAAACGCCGGATGACATGCGGGGCCGTGTTGCCTCTCTCAACAGCATCTTTATCATGAGTTCTAATGAACTGGGCGCTTTTGAAAGTGGCTTTACTTCGCGGCTGATGGGGGTGGTACCCGCCGTGGTCTTTGGTGGCAGCATGACGCTGCTGGTGGTATTGTATACCTGGATCAAAGTGCCTACGCTGAAGAAATTGCAATACTGATAACTAGTTCGCAGGTCGCTGTTCGCGAGTTCGCAGATAGGCTGCGAACTGCGAACTAATTCACTATTTTTGCGCGATGGGAGATTCCTTGAGAGAGCAGTTACTGATTTTGGCAACTACGCCGCTGTATATCATCATCATCGGCCTGGAAATCATCCTGAGCAATATACAGGACAGGAAAGCATACAGCCTCAAAGATACCGTCAACAACTTCCTGTTGATGCTGATGAATGGGGGACTGGACCTCCTGTTCCGTTCCGTATACGTGTTGATCCTGGTGTTTTTCTGGAACCATCGTGCCGGCGAGATCAGCACACCATGGATATACTGGCTCACCCTCCTCATAGCGGAGGATTTTCTCTTTTATTGGCTTCATCGTTTTGACCATGAGATCCGCTTGTTCTGGGCCGTACATGTGACCCACCATTCTTCTGAACACATGAACCTCACCGTAGGCTTCAGGTCTTCTGTTTTTCAACCACTCTACCGGTTCATTTATTTTATCCCGCTCGCGCTGCTCGGATTTCAGCCAATGGATATCATCTTTATGTACTCTGCAACGCAGATCTGGGGAATCCTTATCCATACAGAATATGTCAACAAATTAGGCTGGCTGGAATACATCCTTGTTACTCCTTCACACCATCGTGTTCACCACGCTTCCAATGCGCTGTACCTCGACAAAAACATGGGGATGTTCCTGATCATCTGGGACAAATTATTTGGCACATTCCAGGAAGAACTACCGCGGGAACAATACCAGCCCATCAGGTATGGTTTAACTAAGCCCCTTGAATCAAACCACCCGATACATGTGGTGTCCCATGAATGGATAGCCATTACCAGGGACATTTTTCGCAAAGGACTCAGTTTCCGAGAAAGGATGGGCTACCTCTTTGGCCCTCCGGGCTGGAGTCATGATGGCAGCAGAAAGACTTCACAGGAAATGCGCGACGAAGAAGGAATGGAATACAATCATTCAATCATTCAGGAAATCAATCATTCAGGAGCAGGCCGCATGGAACCTAATGCCTAATGCCTCACTACCCTATCTCCTGCATCAACCTCTCCAGCACATAATAAGTGATGGGGCAAAAGGTGGAATTTTTTAGCGTTAGAGGCTGGCGACGGACAATCACATCCTCATCAGTGTAAGGAAATCTGGAACAGTCTGAAGGGCGGTCATCGTAAATGGAACATTTGTTATCAGACCCCAGGAAAGGGCAAGGGGCTGATTTTGTGACATAGTCGCCCTCTTCATCCAGCTTGAGATAGGTTTCTATGAACTCACCTTCCTTTAATCGTAATAATTTGCTGATCCTTTTGATATCCGGTGTCTTAAAACGGGGGGAGTAATTTTTACAGCAGTTGGCGCAGCCCAGGCAATCGATTTTTTCTATTGCCTCTTCATGGATCTCCTGCTGGTGTTTAAGAACCTCATTCTTATGTACCCGCTGCAAAAATCGCTTATACTCCTTTTGCCGATCCCTGGACTTTTTCTCCCAATTGTGCAGGATTTCCATCCCGCAAAGGTACATATGCACAAGTTATCAGCCTATCACCTGAACCATGGCAGGCATTAACTGTTTACCATGTGAAATTCGTAACTTTGCAGCGCATTTCTAAACGATCTTACGCTATATGAACATATTTGATCAGGAACAGCACGAATTCAAGACCAGGCATATCGGACCCAACACCCGGGAAACCGCAGAAATGCTGGCAGCCATGGGCGAAAAAAGCCTTGATGAACTCATCAATAAGACGGTACCGGGTGCTATCAGAATGGCCCATCCCCTGCGTACCCCGCCTGCCATGAGCGAATTCGAGTACCTGAAACATGTCAAGGAAATCAGCCTGCTCAATAAAACTTTCAAAACCTACATCGGGCAGGGATACTATGATACCATTACGCCCAGTGTAATCCTCAGAAATATTTTTGAAAACCCGGGTTGGTACACGCAATATACCCCTTACCAAGCCGAGATTTCCCAGGGCCGGCTGGAAAGCCTGCTCAACTACCAGACCATGGTCTCAGACCTTACGGGCCTGCCCATCGCCAATGCTTCCCTGCTGGATGAAGCTACTGCTGCCGCTGAAGCTATGACCATGTTCTTTGCGCATCTCAACAAACAGGACCACATTGAAAGGCCTAAGTTCTTTGTGGACGAACATATTTTCCCGCAAACACTGGATGTGCTCATTACCCGGGCCGTACCGGTGGGCATTGAAATTGTAAAAGGCAACTATGCTTCCGCAACACTGGATGAAACCTATTTTGGCGCCATCGTTCAATACCCCAATGATAAAGGCTCCGTTGAAGACTACCGTGCCTTCATCCAGAAAGTTCATGGCGTGGGTGCGTTTGTAGCCATGGCCACGGATCTTTTAGCCCTTACCCTGCTGACGCCACCCGGTGAATTGGGTGCCGATGTTGCATGTGGTTCCGCACAACGCTTTGGTGTACCGTTGGGATATGGCGGTCCCCATGCTGCTTTCTTCTCCACCAAAGATGAATTTAAAAGGGCGATCCCCGGCAGGATCATCGGCGTAAGCATTGATGCACAGGGCAACCGCGCACTGCGTATGGCCTTGCAGACCAGGGAGCAACATATCAAACGGGAGAAAGCCACCTCCAATATCTGTACCGCCCAGGCCTTGCTTGCCAATATGGCGGCCATGTATGCGGTATACCATGGACCTGAGGGGCTGAAAAATATCGCCAAGAAAGTTGCCCTGCTCACCCAAACAGTGGCAGAAGAGATTGTGCGCCGGGGCTTTACCCTGGTGGCCACCAATTTCTTTGACACCATCACGGTGAAAGTAAAAGACGCTGAAGCCATCCATAACAAAGCCTATGCCCAGCAGATCAACCTGCGGGTGATAGACGCGCACCATGTGGGTATTTCGCTGGATGAAACCACTTCGCTGGATGACCTCTATGACCTGATCAACTGTTTTGAAAACGATACTGATCCGGTCAGTTTCGCCATCAACGATGAAGCAACACTGGATCATATTCCCACCGCTTTAATGCGCACTTCGCCCTTCCTTACGCACCCTGTTTTCAACAGCCATCGCAGTGAGAGCCAGATGATGCGCTATATAAAGATGCTGGAGAACAAGGACCTCTCGCTCAATACATCCATGATCTCCCTGGGATCCTGCACCATGAAACTGAATGCAGCCACTGAGATGATGCCCCTGAGCTGGAGCCACTGGGCTAAACTTCACCCTTTTGCACCCGCCAATCAAACCGAAGGATATGCATACATCGTTAACAAACTGTCTGCATACCTATGCGAGATCACGGCATTTGACGCCTGCAGCCTGCAGCCCAATTCCGGGGCACAAGGCGAATATGCGGGCTTGCTGACGATCCGTGATTATCATATTTCACGGGGCCACCGCCATCGTAACGTTATGCTGATCCCCATATCTGCCCATGGCACTAATCCTGCCTCTGCAGTAATGGCGGGCATGAAAGTAGTAGTGGTAAAAGCATTGGATAACGGGTATATTGATATCCAGGATCTCAAAGAAAAAGCGGCGCTGCATAGCGAAAACCTCGCGGGTATCATGATCACCTACCCCTCCACCTATGGTGTGTACGAGGAAACCGTTAAAGAGATCACAGACATCATTCACGCACATGGAGGCCAGGTATATATGGATGGTGCCAACATGAACGCCCAGGTGGGTCTCACTGCACCCGGACTGATTGGGGCTGATGTTTGCCACCTCAACCTCCACAAAACATTTGCCATCCCCCATGGTGGCGGCGGGCCCGGGATGGGCCCCATTTGCGTGAAGTCACACCTCGCGCCTTTCCTTCCCGGTCATGTATCAGGCAGCAATACAAAACAACATGCAGTAAGTGCGGCCCCATTTGGCAGCGCTTCCATCCTTCTGATCAGTTATGGATATATCTGCATGTTGGGGTACGACGGACTTCAGCAGGCAACAGCTTTTGCTATCCTCAATGCCAACTATATGCGCGCGAGGCTGCAACATGAATTTGATATCCTTTACCTGGGTACCCACGGAACCTGCGCCCACGAATTCATTGTAGACCTGAGACCGTTCAAGAAAACGGCTGATGTAGAGGCCGAAGATGTGGCAAAGCGTTTGATTGACTATGGCTTTCACGCACCTACCATGAGCTTCCCTGTTCCCGGCACCATCATGATTGAACCTACGGAAAGCGAAGACAAGGCAGAATTAGACAGGTTCTGTGACGCCTTGATCTCTATCCGCCAGGAGATCCGGGCTATAGAAGATGGTAAGGCAGACAAGAAAGATAATGTCTTGAAGAACGCCCCCCATACACAGTTTGTAATTACCGCAAATGAATGGACCAGATCATATACAAGGCAGGAAGCTGCCTTCCCGCTGGAATATGTGAAGCTGAATAAATTCTGGCCGTCTGTGGCAAGGGTGAACAATACACATGGCGACAGAAACCTCGTGTGTACCTGCGAGCCTGTAAGTGCGTATGCGTAGGAGGCATTGAGGCATTGAGGCACTAAGGCACTAAGGCATTAAGGCATGGAGGTGAAGCTGATTATTGCCGCATTACCGCACTGCCACATTACCAAATTGTCCCGGTAAGCAAGATTGCTGATTTATTAAAGTAGCTGCGCTACTTTAGTAAATCAGCAATCTTGCTTACCGGGACCGTGTTCATCATCTTAATAAACACATCTTCTGACAGCCCCGTAGCTTTGATGGTGACCAATGATGTAGACACAGGGATCTGCATTTCAGCCACAGGTTGTTTGGTGACCTTCCCGGAAGCATCCGTCAAATCCCGGACTTCGTATGTATAAGATCCTTTGTACCCGTCAACCTTCATCGCCTTCCTGCCGCCCATATTAGCTAACAAAGGATTATTAATGAATCCATTCAGCATAGACACCAGCGGAGAGTTACTCATCACATCCACTTCAAGTATATTGACGGTACCATAATCACGATGAATGGCAGTTCCTATGACACTTCCTGTCATTGCAGCAACATTGTCGTGATCTTTGTTGCCTTTCAGTGAATCCATATTGTCCGGCAATACTTTTAACACCTCTTCGCCAATTTTCATATCCAGTTGCTGGAGTGTGAGCATCAGATTGTAGTGTGTATCCTCCAGGTCATTCTTCTTATAGGCATCCCTTGATGCTGTCAGATACTTGGGATAATCAGCCCCCAATGCACCAGGTTTCGCAGACACCGCTGCAGGCTTTTGCTGCGCAAATGAGGACATGAAACTGATGAGAAATACAAAAGTCAAAAAGCGTTTCATAATTTTTGTTTTAATGTCTTTTCACCACTTCACTATTTCACTATTTCACTATTTCACTATTTCACCACTCACTTTTCGCCCAACAAAGACTTGATCTTGTCAATATCAAATTTGTTCACGGCATCCAGCATTTCCTGCTCACTGGCATAATTCACACCTTCCCAGGCCAGGGCTGATCCCTGCGTGAGCATGACCACCACCGTATATCCTTTATTGGCATCATATGCAATCACGCCTTTATTACCTTTAACCATAATGTTCTTCATTTTCTGCTCATTGTTCTCCTGCTGCGTCATCCCGCCGTTATAGTACATACTCCATACAGGGCCCAGGTACGAAAAATCCTGCACAGCAACACCCAGAAATTTTTCACCTTTCTGGTATTCCCTGTTGATCATCAAACCATTCCAGCCCCAGCCAGAACTGGCCACTTTATCTTTTTCTGCAATTTTGGGAACACCATTGACTTCATCGGGCATCAGTTTCAGGATCTCCTGTCCAATACGCAATTCAACACCCAGGATCGCCTGCTGAAGGGCAAAGCGTGACTCAGAATATTTATTCGCTTTAAATGCCGTTTCGGAACTGGTGAGGTTTGATTCAATATCAGGCGGCGTGGAGATCAGCCCCGCACCTGTTTTGTTCTGGGGCCTGCCAGAGGAATTGCTTCCTGACCCTGAACTGTTATTCTCCGGCGTATTTCCGGGAATGATCTGCTCTGTGGCCTTATTTACTTTCTCTTTCAGTTTTTTCAGCAACTGTGCTTTTACCGGCATCACTGCACAAATAGCTAAAGCCGTTGCCATTAAGAAATTGCGTTTCATAATTTGGCTTTGATGAATGTGAAGGGCAGCGGAGGGGCTGAAAAATAATATGAAAATTAATCATATGAACATCGGATTCCATAATTAGTTTTCCACTACCCTGTTTGCGGTATGGTTATGGAACTTCCACGATAAGCCAGGTATAAGCCACCTCCCCGCTTACCGGGTGCTGTTGTATCCAGGCGAACCTGCCGGTATTCCAGATATCCAGATAATCATTGACGCTTACCAGGAAGACTCCTTTCTGTGGCTCATCCGGCAACATACGCACCCCCGGATGCTTTGCGAGGTATTTTTCTGCAGCGATATACCCCTGGTGAATGTCGAGATTTGCGTGGCCAACCCATCGCCAGGCATTCTCCTTATGGACGATAAGCTCATTTGTATATGGATAAAAACTTTCCCAGTAGCGGCTGATACTTACTACCCAAAAAACAACACCTGCCATAAAAACCCATCGCCACCGCGTGTCCCACAAACGGCTGGCCCAGGCAGCTGCAAGGAGGAAAATAAATGGATACAAAAAAATAATATGCCGTATCCCGGCCTGCACTTTGTAAGTAAGACTCATCATCACCAGGAAAAAAATCACCGGCAGCAGGAGAACTGCTTTATTCGGGATCTTATGACGATGAATTGTAACTGCCAGCATGAAGAACAATATCAGTGATATGGGTGTCTTAAAGAGCAGGGACACCAGGTAGTAATACCATATTCCCTCACCTGTAAAAGACTTACCCAAAATCGTCACTTTACCGAAGCAACTTTCACCCTCAAAGCCTCCACCCAATTGATTATAATAAAGTGCCTGATCAACCCCCGTTATGTATGGCTCCGGCAGAGGCACCCTCCATCCGGGGGGTAAGATTGCCTGCAAGGCTGCACCCTGCTTACTGAGGAAAGCATATTCCCCTATGGGCATGAAACTGTGATGGAAATAATAGACCAGGTTGATCACGCCAACCTGTATACAAATGAATACGAGGAACCCTGTGAGAATTTGGGACCATCGTAAAAGTCTTAGGTCTCCCCTGACCACCATCATCAATGGCAGCAAAAGGTAGAGATAGGTTAGTGATTGCTTGGTAACCTGCCCCAGGGCAACAACGCCAGCCATTGCAAGAAAATAACTTCTTTGGTGATCTTTGGACCATCGCCAATACAAATACACAGCAAGCAACAACACCAACGAAGAATAAATATCCGTACTGGCAAAAGCGGAATTGGCCAGCATATTTGGGCAGATGCAAAAGAAAAACGCGGCAATTAATCCCGCTCTTTTACCGTACAATCCTGATCCAAACTTATACAGCAGGCCCATGATCATCAATCCCACCAGCAGGCTCATGAACCTGCCATTCATGATATCTGACTTTCCTTCATCATGTTTCACCAACCCGGGATGGAAGAGTTGCTCCACCAACCTTGGAACCAGGTTCCACGCAATTACCGGCATCATACTGTTATCCCTGCGCGGAACGGTACGTTCAGGATCGCCTTTCAGATACCGGATCGCGTAGTTTACATAAGCGCCCTCGTCAGCATTCACAGACTGGCTAACCAGGTATGGTATGCTGTTTGCCAGGTAAATGGCAACAATAAACAGTAGAAAAATTTTGTGCTTCGCAGATCCCACTACATTTGCCTGTTAATTCCGGAATCTGAAAATAAGCAATTCCTCTTACCAGTGTGAGAACGATCCGTTCATCCGCTTCATCATCTGGCTTGCCGTCCAACCACCGGGTACTATCATTCTGCGGATGGTATACAGAGGAGCCGCAGTGTCCCTTTTTTCCGTGAGCTGGAAGGCAGCCCTGATCTCCCTTTTCTGAAGCGATGGAATGTTTTCAGATTTCCACAATCCAAATGGATACGCGAAATACCTGACATCTTCACCTGTGATTTCCCGCAATTGTTTTTGTGGCTTGTCTATCTGTAACGCCCACAAAGAATCCGGCAGTTTTCGCATATTCTGGTGATCATAGGTATGTGACCCTATCACATGCCCCTCATCGTGCAATTGCTTTACCTGTTCTTTAGACATATACCCTGGTTTATTCAGGGTTACGGTCATAATAAAAAAGACGCCTTTAAATCCTAACTCCTTCAGGATGGGTTCTGCCACCGCCATCTGGTCACCCACGTTATCGTCAAAAGTCAACATCACCGCTTTTCCGGGTATGGGATCACCATACTGCAGGTAGTTCATTAGTTGGTCAGGGAGAATGGTTTTGTAACCACTGTCTGCCAGCATCTTCATCTGGGCCCTGAAATCTTCAGGTGTTACAATATAATCCTTAGCTCTTTTTGAATCTGTGGACTTAAACGGCCTGATCCTGTGATAACACAAAATGGGTACTTGTTGCCGGGCCATGATCTCAGCTGCTGTTGCTGCTTTCCTCACCACCTCCGTTTGCGGGGAGTCAGGTGATTTTTGTGCTTCTGGCTCCACAGCCGCCCCTGATGTAGTTTGGGTATCAGAACCCGCGCATCCGCCCCAAAAAAGGGCTGTAAAAGCCAACAAATAGATTTGATTTTTCATATGATGATTTGAAAACGCAAATCTAGAACAGTTGTTGCTTAAATAGTTAGGAGATGCCAATTAATGTTTCCATTATGGAAATTCATCCGCTTCCTTTTTTTTTCAGGACCTTGCACCCATGAAGGACTTTTATGCGATCCTGGAGGTGAGCCCTATGTCTACCCGGGAAGAGATCAGGCGCAGGTTTCGGGAACTGGCTAAACAATACCACCCTGATACGGCAGGTAATGACCCCTATGCCGCCGCCAGGTTTCAGGATATCAAGGAGGCTTATGAAACCCTTACCCAGCCACAGAAGAAAGAAGCTTGGCTGAAAGAGCGCTGGTTGCGTAAAGTTTACAATGCAGGAATGGGAGAAACAGCACCCCTTACTCCTTTCGTTATCCTGGAGAAAACCCTCAAGCTGGAAAGGCAGGTGGCAGCGATGGATGTTTTCCGGATGGACCACGCCGGGGTTGTACAATCAATTTGCAATCTCCTGTCTGATGAAAACATCAGCTGCCTGGAAAAATTCCATGAACCGGATATGAATCGCACCATCCTTCGCCATCTGCTGCTGGCATTGAAACCCATTCCTTTTTCTCTCCAGGAACCCGCTATTACACGTATGAAAATCCTTGCTGGAACAGATGCAGAAGCACGGGAACTCATCGGTTCATTTCAAAAAAAACAATTGAGAAGGCAAAGAAAAGAAAAGCTCACCATACCCCTGGTAATCCTGGCTACCCTGCTCATTTGCGTACTTATCTATGTGGCCGGCAGGCACTGAGCATTAGATCGTATCTTTGCACCATGCACTACGTGACGGTAGAGAATCTGGGTAAATCTTACGGTATCAAGCCCCTGTTTAAAGGGCTCACTTTTCATATTTCCGAGGGAGATAAAATTGCACTGATCGCCAGAAACGGAAGCGGGAAGACCACCCTGTTGCGGATACTGGCGGGATCGGACCACGCAGACGAAGGAAAGATCTGGATCAATAAAGATGTAGACATAGCCCTGTTTGAACAGGAACCCGCTTTTGACGAGCAGGAGTCTATTCTCCGGAACATATTCTTCCACAGGCATCCCGTCATGGACGCCATTCGGGAATATGAGGCAGCGATGGAGACTGATGACCATGCCCGCCAGGGTGAGGCCATCATGAAAATGGATGAGCTGGGTGCCTGGGATTTTGATGCCAAGGTGCAGCAGATCCTGGGAAGGCTGAAGATCCATCATTTGCACCAGAAGGTATCCACCCTCAGCGGAGGCCAGCGGAAACGCGTAGCACTGGCCAGAACGCTTATTGATATTGGTTTTGAACACAAGCACGTCCTGCTCATTATGGATGAACCTACCAACCACCTGGATGTAGAAATGGTGGAATGGCTTGAACACTACCTGAATAAAGAAAATGTAACCTTGCTGCTGGTAAGCCACGACAGATATTTTCTCGATGAAGTATGCAATGAGATCTGGGAGATAGACAATAGCCAACTCTATACGTATAAAGGTGACTACGAAAACTATCTGGAAAAGAAATCTGCAAGGATAGAAAATGAAGCCGCCTCTATAGATAAAGCCAGGAACACGTACAGAAAAGAACTGGAGTGGATGCGCAAACAACCGAGGGCCAGAACTACGAAATCAAAATCCCGCCAGGATAATTTCTACGAAGTGGAGGCGCAGGCTAAGAAAAAGATAACAGACCAGCAGGTGGAACTCGAAATGAAAATGAACCGTCTGGGCGGTAAAGTCATCGAGCTTAAAAAGGTATACAAAAGTTATGGAGAAAAAGTGATCCTGAAGGGATTTGACTATACCTTTAAAAAAGGAGAGCGGGTTGGCGTGGTTGGAAAGAACGGAGTAGGAAAGTCAACTTTCATAAACATCCTTCAGGGCATAGAAGAAGCAGACAGCGGAAAGATAAACATTGGTGACACGGTTGTTTTTGGCAACTATTCACAACAGGGGCTGGTGCTGAAGGAAGATATGCGCGTCATTGAATTTGTAAAAACGATGGCGGAAAGTTTTCCGTTGGCCAAAGGCGGTTCACTCAGTGCTGCGCAGTTCCTGGAGCTCTTCCTCTTTTCCCCTGACCAGCAATATACCTATATCAGTAAATTAAGCGGGGGAGAAAAAAGAAGGCTGCACTTACTGGCCATTCTGTTTCGCAGCCCCAATTTTCTCATCCTTGACGAGCCCACCAACGATTTAGACCTGCCCACCCTTGCTGTGCTTGAATCCTTTCTCCTGGAATTCCCCGGTTGCCTGGTGATTGTTTCCCACGACAGGTATTTCATGGACAAATTGGTTGACCACTTGTTGGTTTTTGAAGGCGATGGCCAGATCAGGGATTTTCCCGGCAACTACTCCTCCTACCGCCTATCAGCTCCGTCTGAGACCCCTGCCAGGCCTAAGGAGCAGGTAGAAAAGCCCCAGGAGATGGTTAAACCGGAGCCGGTAAGAAAAAAGGTTTCATTCAAGGAGAAAAGAGAATTTGAACTTCTTGAAAAAGAGATTGCTGCGCTTACAGCAGAAAAAAACAGGATCACGGATCAGTTATCTGCAGGAGATCTTTCCTTTGAAGAACTACAGAAAAACGCTGCGCGCATCGGCGAAATTTCAGACCTGCTGGATACCAAAGAACTCCGCTGGTTAGAACTCAGTGAACTGATGGAAGCCTGATCAACAGTGTTTTCATTTTCCAACCTAATGAATTATATTGGAGGAAATGAAGGCGATGCGTTACCTGATCCTTATCCTGCTGGCTTTCTACTCCCAAACCGTACGGGCACAATCCAGTTATATCCCTGTGAACCGGGACTATATCCAGAAGAAAACAACAGACAGCAGTTCAACTTTTTTCTATCCGGTCCTATTGCAAAGATTCATGCAATATGACAGCACCTTGAATATTGAGGACTATCGTTTTTTGTATTATGGATTCCCATTTCAGAAAAACTATTCACCCTATGCAGATTTCAGGAATGGAGAGTTAAATGAACTTTTGAAGAAAAAGCGAAATGAAGAGGCACTTCGCATTGCCAACGAAGTCTATGAGAAAAGTCCCGTAAGTCCCAGGACATTGTACAATCGCCTGATAGTGATGCAGATCATGGGAAGTCATGACTCTATGATGCGGCTGGTTCAAAGGCAGTATGTGAATATGATAGACGCAATTGTTTCCAGCGGTGATGGGATAACCTGTGGTTCAGCATTTAAAACCATATTTGTACCTGACCAGTACGAAGTGATGGCTAATTATTTAAACATCAGTCACCAGGGACGGATACTGGAGGGAAGCTGTGACAAATTTTCGGTAAAGCCTAACCAGCTTTTTGATAAAGACCAGCTTTACTTTGACACCTCAGAGACCTTGCTGGGACTTTCTAAGTTTTTCAGCGAAGACAAAGAGCAGGGCAAAAGCAAAAAAAAGAAAAAGAACTCATAGAATACACCAATGCCTATAATCCGCATAATAATTATCGCTGTGATTTTCGTTTCCTGCTTTGGGAAACCAAAACAGAAGGCTGCCCCCCTGCCCTCCACTGTGGAGCAATCATATCCAGCATACCAATGGACAAAATTGCTGGACAGTGCAGCATGGAAAAAGAGTTACAATTTCCAGATGTTTACCATCAGGGATACTATCTGGACTTTCCATCCGGATGGCACATGGTACTCTACAAATGGCCGTCAATGGACCAGAGGTCCTCTGAATAATGTCATTAATAATATGGCATTCCTGGATTATGTACTGCGGGATGACACATTATATGGCTTTGGCTACTTTGAGGGAAACATCGAGCAATTCAGCTTCAAACCGAATGTGTACAGGAGTAGCAATATGCGCAACTGGGAGATCATTTCTGAAAGGTCCAGCCTACCCAGGCGATTCTTTTATCATCCCTTTGTTTTCCGGGATCGTTTCTGGTTTATTGGCGGAGAGGACATACAAAAGAAATACAGTGATATCTGGCAATCCGAAGACGGAATAGTATGGAAGCCTGTGAAAACAAATTTGCCTTTTGGCGAACGCAGCGGCAGCCAGGTGGTACAGAAGAATGACAGTCTGTTTTTAATGGACAATGATGTATGGACTTCCACTGATGGATTAAACTGGACGCTACTCACGCCTGAAATTGTCCGCGGCCAATCCATTTTTGGATACAATGCACTTGTGCTTGACAATACCATTTTTCTCCTGGGATGCAACAGGAATGGACAGTTCACCAGCCAGGTACTGTTCAGCAGGAATGGCAGGGACTGGGAGAATATGGACGCCCCCTGGACGCCAAGAGGAGGCATTGCCGCCACCGTATATAGAGGAAATATTTTTATGACGGGAGGCAAATACGGTGGAACGCCCCAAATGCCAGACTTCCACTATTCCAATGATGTTTGGATGCTGTCTCCAAAATAAGTTCCTACTTTTAGGTCATCGCATCTTCCAATCCATATATAAGCCTCATGAGAGAATCCTGGCGGTATGCCAGGCAAGAAAAGAAACAATACCTGCTTGTATATAGTGCCTTTGTTTGTACAAACCTGATTAATGCGTCCAGGCCATGGTTGTATGGCTGGTTTATCAATGCCCTTCAGAAAGACGGCTGGAAGGTCTTGCATAATGCATGGATCTATGCAGGTGCTTACCTTGGCCTCAATCTATTAGAATGGATGATCCATGGTCCGGCAAGGGTAGCAGAGAGAACCCTGGCATTTAATCTCAGCCAGAACTACCTCATGGAAACCTATCACCAGACCCTGCATCTTCCGGTGAAATGGCACCAGGATAACCACAGTGGCGCCATCATTAACCGGGTAAGAAAGGCATATGAGGCACTGAAACATTTCTTCCAGGATGGTTTTATGTTCTTTCATTCCTTTGCAAAGTTCATTTTTTCATTTTCGGCCATGCTCTATTTTTCTCCCTTGTTTGGTGCAATTGGCGCGGTACTGGGAGCCATAACCATCTGGCTGATCTTCCAGTTTGACAAACCCCTGATCCGTCACCTGAATGAGACCAATGAAAAAGAACACATCGTATCTGCCAACCTGTTTGACAGCCTTTCCAATATTAACACGGTGATTACGCTGCGCCTGGAAAAGCAAATGGAGAAAAGCCTTTTACAAAAAGTGAGGGATGTGTTTCCGCCATTTCGGAAGAATGTGGTGGTCAATGAATGGAAATGGTTTGTGGCGGATATGCTGGTAGCCCTGGTTTACGCGGTGATCACCATTGGATATGTGATACAACATTGGACTCCGGGTGAAGTGTTCCTGGTAGGTGGCCTGGTTACCTTACTGGCTTATGTGCAGCAGTTTACATCCGTGTTCCATGACATCGCCTGGCAGTATAACCAGATCATCCAGTACAACAATGACGTGGAAGCGGCAAGGCCCATTAAAAAAGCATTTGCCGAGCAACATCGTTCAGATGTGGATACGGATATCCCTGTGGACTGGCGGCAGATACAGATCTGGGATCTCAACTACTCCCACAACCAGGTTTACGCAGCGTCAAATGCTCACAGTCTCCACAATATTCATCTTCACCTGGTTAAAGGCAAAAGAATTGCATTGATTGGCGAGAGTGGCAGTGGAAAATCTACCCTCCTTGCACTGATGCGCGGATTGTATGAGCCAGAGCCCGGTGTGACCCTATCTATAGATGGTCATGAGCACAGGCATATGCAAATGCTCACCAACGATGTCACTTTGTTTCCACAGGAACCGGAGATCTTTGAGAACACCATACGGTATAATATTACCCTCGGCCTGCCTTTTGATGAAAATGAAATTCAACGGATCTGCGCCGTGGCACAGTTCACTGATGTAATACATCATCTGCCCAATGGTATGGAAAGCCATATCAAGGAAAAAGGGGTTAATCTTTCCGGAGGGCAAAAGCAGAGGCTGGCCCTGGCGCGCGGCATACTGGCTGCCCAGGAATCAGACATTGTATTGATGGATGAGCCCACCAGCAGTGTGGATCCCAAAACGGAACTCCTGATTTACCAGCAATTGTTTAAAGAGTTTAGTAATAAGGTTATCATCTCATCATTGCATCGCCTTCACCTTCTACCTTACTTTGATTATGTATATGTACTGGACAAAGGCAAAATTGTAGCGGAGGGAAGTTTCAATCAGCTCAGGGAAAGCAGCCACCATTTTCAGCTTTTGTGGCGTCACCAGGAAATGGAAAAGTAAAAATGCTAGTCTGCAGAGGATGCAGCTCTGGATAGCCTGTCGTTGATAGCTACGCCAATCCCATTGCCTGGAAATACTTCTGCAATGATCAACTCTGCTTCTGAATGATCAATCTCACGAAGAACACGAAACAGATTAGCAGCAGCTTCATTCAAATTGCCAGAAACTGACAGCGGAAAACTAAGATAGGCCTGGTCATAGATCTGGGATAATGAAATTACTGCAACCCGTTTGTCTTTATTTGACTGCAGAAATCTCTCCGGATCCCCCACCACCAGCTTTTTGCGGGGAGCGTAATGTGACTTTAGCTGACCGGGTGCATCCGGCTTCTGGTGCAGCAGTGAATAGCGGGGTTTCATCCCTGCAACCTCAGCAATAGCTTCAGAACTGAGCCCCCCCACCCGGTAAATGACCAATTCCCCATCTTCTATACCAACGATGGTAGACTCCACGCCCACCTTGCAGGTGCCGCCATCCAGGATATACGGGATCCTGCCATGCAACCCGTCATATACATGCTGTGCGGTAACCGGACTCACATACCCAAAAGGATTAGCAGAAGGTGCAGCAAGCGGAAATGCCAATGACCGTAATAATTCTAAGGCAACGGGATGTGAAGGAATACGCACCACCACCCTGTCTGACCCGGCTGTGATGATGTCCGGCACCTTTGACGTCTTCCCAAGCAGATAACTGACCGGGCCGGGAGAAAAGGCTTCCGCAATTTTCAACAAAGGAGCCGGAATTCCGGTCACATAGGGTTCAGCCGCTGCCAGGTCCGGAAGGTGAATGATCAGCGGATTAAACCTCGGCCTTTGCTTGGCCTCAAAGATCCTTGCCACCGCTTCTCCATTGGTAGCATTCCCGGCCAGCCCATACACCGTTTCTGTAGGTATAGCCACCAGCTGTCCCTCTTCTAACAATGCGGCCGCCCGGGAAATGCTTGTGCCAATGGTTGTTATCACCCGCCAAAGATAAAAAATGTGCAAAACATAATAACGCTGTCCCCCTCAACCATATTCGTCGGTTTTTTGTTGCTTTGGATATGAGAAAATATTGGCTCGCCGCCCTCTGCATCATCTTCACCCTTCAGAGCATAGCACAGGTAAGTCCTTCCGGATTCAATGCTAAAGAATACCTTGACCTGCTGGACCTGGGAAGCAAAAGCTATAGTGGTAAGGACTCCTGCAACACCGCCCGGATGTTATATCGCTCCCCGGAAACAGGACTTAAAAATCTCTTTGACGTATGGCTTCGCGATGACCAATCCATCGTCATCTGCATACGCGGTACCGTTCAGCATGCCAGCAGCTGGCTGGAGAATTTCTACTCAGCCATGGTGCCCGCAAAAGGAACGATCCAGGTCAACGACAGCACCACGTTCAACTACACCCTCGCCCTTGACCCCAAAGCATCTGTGCATGCGGGATGGACAATCGGCCTCGCCCATATGGCTCCCGGTATAGTGGCCCAGATCAATAAACTCTATGCCGAAAAAAATGCACGGAATTTTATCATCTTCGGTCACAGCCAGGGTGGAGCCCTTTGTTTCCTCACCACGTCTTATCTATACTACCTCCAACAAGCGGGTCAGCTGCCTTCAGATATCAGCTTTAAAACCTATTGCAGCGCTGCCCCCAAGCCAGGTAACCTGTACTATGCGTACGACTATGATTATATCACCCGAAATGGCAAGAGTTACACGGTCGTGAATTCCGCAGACTGGGTGCCTGAATCAGCCTTCACGATACAGACGCTTGAAGATTTCAACACGGTTAATCCCTTTGGCAACATCAAACCAGCATTGAAAAACCAAAAAATGCTGGTGCGGTGGTACCTGAACAGCGTGTATAACAAGCTGGATAAAAGCAGCAGCAAGGCCAACAAGCGATTTACCAAATACCTTGGCCATAAACTTTATCCCCAGGTAAAAAAATACCTTCCGCAACTCAGAGAACCTGTATATGCAAGCTCCCTAAATTATATGCGGGCAGGTATACCTGTGGTACTGCTGGCGGATTCAGCATACCACAGCCAGTTTGACAAACCAGCATCACAGGTCTTCCAGCATCATTTATTTGAACCCTACGCGTGGCTTACAAAAATGATTTACATGAAGTAGTTCTAATCCGTGACGTCAGCGAACTGTAACCTGCGAACTATTTTGTGATCTTAAAACACCATCGCAATAACTTCCCCTCAAAGTCAAAGGGAGTGGTGGCACGTGTAATATCTTTTACCGCTGACGCCCGCAGGGCTTCTGCCTCCAACCTGAAGGTGCGGAGATTTGTAGAGAAATACAAAATACCGCCTGGTGTCATCTTCTTCAGGCAGAGATTGATGAGTTCCACATGATCTGCCTGTATATCCAAAAAGTCCTTCATCATTTTACTATTGGAAAAACTCGGGGGATCCAATACTACCAAGTCAAAACTGGCATCTTTCAGACCAGGCAGTACCTGCAGCACATCTCCTTTAATATAACGGTGTTGCTCACCAGCCAGGCCATTGAGCTCCAGATTTCTCTGTGCCCATTGAATATAGGTATTGGATAAATCAATGGAAACGGAGCTGCTGGCACCTCCATCGGCTGCATAAACCGTAAATGAACCCGTATAGCAAAACAAATTCAGTAAGCGTTTCCCTTTTGACTCTTTTCTCACCATATCCCGCGTGAGCCGGTGGTCAAGGAAAAGACCGGTATCCAGATAGTCATGCAGGTTCACCAGGAACTTCAGCCCACCTTCCCCTACCACTACTTCCTCACCCTGGCTGCTCAGTTTTTGATATTGCCCCTGCCGGTCTGTTTTACGCTCCCTTCGCTTGCAAAAGATCATGGGCCGCGCTATGCCCGTGACCCCAGAGACCACTTGCAAACTATTCTCCAGCCATGCAGCAAAGGCCTCCTCAGATAGGGAGTGGTCTGCCCGATATTCTGCCACATACACCGCATCCCCATACATTTCAATGATCAGCGGAAACTCCGGCAGATCCCTGTCGTACAACCGATAACATTGTATTTCCTGCCGTCTGGCCAGTTTAGACCGGTGCTTGAAAACCTTTTCCAAACGGTTCCTGAACATCAGGAATTTAGGCTCATTTATCATGTATTGCAAAGCGGATGATGATACAGTTTCAAATATCCACTAATTTTAACTATGCTCAAAAGACATCAGGTAGACAGGGTTACTTTGAAGGAGCATGGTGTTCCGGTTTCATTTGTTTTCCGGACCATGGAAGAGATTGAATCCATGCAGGATCCGAGCCAGGCCATGGAACCCCATCGACATAATTATTACACCATCATCTGGGTCAGGAAAGGCAGTGGTGTTCACCATATTGATTTCCGCTCCTATGATGTTAAAGATGATACTATTTATTTCCTTACCCCTGAGCAAGTGCACCATGTACAGATGAATGCTGGCGGTAAAGGCTATGTATTGCTGTTCACCCCTGATTTCCTTCATGAGCAGGGTCTTACCCAGCACTGGATCGAGGATACTGGTTTTTTCTTCCGATGTGATGACCTCGCTCCCTTTCACCTAACTAAAAAAATGGACAGCCAGGGTCTTGAACATCTCGTTCAACACATCCAGGATGAGTTTACCAACAGAAAACCATTTTACCTGGATGGCATCGGATCATGGCTGAAACTGTTCCTGCTGGAATGCAAACGGCTTTCCCTGCACCATACCGTTCAGCCTGAGGCAAGGACCAATACCCGGGCCCTGATCGTAAAACAGTTCCGGGAATTATTGGAGAATCACTACCAGGAATGGCATAAGGTGGCAGACTATGCCCGGGAATTGCATATTACCCCTAACCACCTCAATGAGGTGCTCTCGGTGGAGACGGGAACATCTGCCAAGGATTATATCCTCAATAGAATCATGCTGGAAGCCAAGCGTTTTGCCGGCTATGCAGACATAACGGCTAAGGAAGTAGCCTATACCCTTGGTTTTGACGATCCCAGCCATTTCAGTAAACTCTTCAGGCAACAACAAAACCAGAGTTTTTCAGAATTCCGGGAACATATCCGTAAAAAATACCATTAAGACCATCGTTTTTCAATTGCCCGCGGTGAACCGCCAACGTAATTTTGATGTTATAACATCGAATTTAAAAAAACAACGAATTATGTCAACAGCAACGGCAGCAGCCACCACCACATGGGCCATTGATACCATGCACAGCGAGATCAGTTTTAAAGTGAAGCACCTGGTGATCACCACGGTGACGGGAAAGTTTAAGAATTTCTCCGGTAAAGTAGTGTCGGCCAGCGACGATTTTGCGGGTGCACAGGTTGAGTTCACCGCAGATGTAAACAGTATTGATACCGGTGCAGAAGCCAGGGACGGGCACCTTAAAAGCCCCGACTTCTTTGACGCAGCCGGATTTCCCGAGATCAGTTTTAAGAGCACCAGCTTCACTAAAAACGGAGATGGCTATACACTGGTAGGAGACCTTACCATCCGTGGTGTATCTAAATCAGTAAGCCTGGATGTGGACTACCTGGGTACAACCAAAGATCCTTTCTACGGCAAGACCAAAGCTGGTTTCGAGATCAACGGCAAGATCCTGCGTAAAGATTTTGGGCTGCAGTGGGATGTACTCACAGAAACTGGCGGTGCCGTGGTGAGCAATGAGGTTAAGCTGCACCTCAATGTACAGGTTGACAAGGTTGAGCTCTAAATAATACGAAAAACGGTTTGCAGGGGAATGGCAATAGCCAGCAACCAAAAGAATGTGAACATGAGTTTTTCATTCCGGCCGGGTTCCAATATGGGCCCGGCTATTTTATCGGCATCTTCTTCCCTATCAATATGCTTCCATATGCTGAACAAACGTGAAGCCAGCAAAAGCAACAGTACAGCCAGGAAGTAAACATCATACACCACCATCGCAAAGGTTACCGCGGCTGCCGCCAGAAAAATAAAAACGGTCTGCAGTAGCCGCTGGTGCCGGGGAAACAAGGTTGCCAGGATCTGTCCGCCATCCAAAGGTGATACCGGTACCAGGTTAAATAAATTCAGCAGAATAAACATCAGGGCCATCAAATAATAAATGTATCCATGACCATGGGAATACAGCATGCCGAATAAAACACCCAATACCAGGCCTGGGACTGGACCAGCAAAAAGTACAATCAGTTTCTTACCGGGATCAACCTGGGAGGGCTGTCCGGATACATATGCCCCCAGCAGGGGCACAAAAAGCATCTGCAGATTGGAATATCCATATGCCCGCATGGCCAGGTAATGTCCAAGCTCATGGATCACTATCACCAATACCAGCAAAGCGATGCTCCGAAGATCACGGAAAATCAGATAGTAAACAGATACATAAAGCACCAGACTGAGCAACGTCCTCAGCCAAGGGTGGAGTCTGGTCATTGGAAGCTGTTGATCACCTTGGTAAATTCTTCCTGGGAAACAATGCCCTGCTTCCGCCATACTTCTTTTCCTGACTTATAGATGATAAAAGTAGGCAGGGCTTCCACTTTATACTGATCCATGAGGGCTGTATTCTGGCCTCCATCTACGTAACTCACCTTCACTTTCTTATCCATCGTGGTTTTGAGCTGCTGGATCACCGGCTCCATTTTCTTACAGGGGGGGCACCAGGGAGCGCCAAAATCCACCAGGACCAGGGGCGCTGCAGCAGTGATTCCCTGGTATTCTACGGATGACATTTTCGCGGCTTCCGTTAAACCTTCCACCGGCTTACCCGCACGCTTCCAGGCATTCATCCCGCCTTCCAGGTTAATGGCGTTAAATCCCTGGGCACGGAGGGCGTTTGCCGCAGCCCCGCTTCTTCCGCCACTGAGACAATATACATACACGGGTTTGTTTTTGTCCAGATGCTGCGTGCGGTCTTTGAATTGCTGCGGATTATTCCAGTCTGCCTGTAAAGCATTTTTAATGAACCCGGTATTGTATTCACCCATCGTCCTTACATCCAGGATCTGGATATTGGGTTGCAGGATCGCTTTTGAAAATTCCTCCACACCCAATGCGGTTTGTGCGGTACTGTTGCAGGATGTAAAGACCAGGAGAAGGAACAGGAATGAAGCAATCTTTGTCATTCCCAAATTTACAAAAACTGCAGATTAGTAGTAGTGAAAATCTGCCAGCTTAGGCATCAGTTCAAACACATCCACAAATGACTCAGGGGGCATGGCCATTTTCCTTTTATCCATGTGGATCCACGAGCCATCCACTTTGATGATGGCGGAAAGTTCACCGTTGCGGGTAATGTTGTGTTCAATGGACCAACGCATCATATTCTTCCGGGACCGCGTAAGGTGAAGATCGATGTCTACTTTATCCCCAAATTTGATTTCCCGCCGGAAAGTACATTCTTCGCGCAGGAGTATTGGTCCGATGCGATGAGCGGCCAGTTCTTTTTCATCAATGCCATGCTCTACTAAGAAGCACATCCGGATGTAAGCACCCAGGTCATAGTACCTGGAATGCAGCATGTGGAAATTAGGATCCAGATCTGCCCATCTGACGTCTATGTTCTTTGTGTACAACACTGGGTTATCTTAATGCGGCAATACGGTAATGCGGTAGTGCGGTAATTCCTTAGCGCACTACTGTGCCGCATTGTAAAGGAGTTCATAATACTCATTCGCCATCCTGTTGGAATCAAACTGGAAGCGAACGTCCCGCATACCATTCTTAACCACCTGTCTCCAGGTATCCGGATTATCGTAATAAGCAGGAAGGATCTGCTGCTCCAGGATCTCGTAGATCTTTTCAAGATCATATGCATCCTGCGCCATCACACTCATGTTTTCATAATCCACCGGCGGTACCACATATCCATTATATCCATGGTTGATGAATTCAACGATCCAGCCATCATTGGTAGAAAAATTAACCGCACCGTTCATGGCTGCCGTCATACCACTGGTTCCGGAAGCTTCTCTGGGCACACGGGGGTTATTCAACCACACATCTGCAGCCTGCTTAAGGCGCTTGCTCAGTTGCAATTCATATCCTGTGCAAACAGCCACATTGCTGTAATGCTTACTGAGGTGCACCAGGTGATTGAAATCTGAAATGGCGGGGTAATCAACCGGGTAAGGTTTCCCGGCCCATATGATCTGTACAGGATATTTCTTGTTGGCCAGCAACGCTTCAAATCGCGCCTTGTCCCTGGTGATGAGTTCTGCCCTTTTGTAGCCGGCAAACCTGCGGGCCCACACAATGGTGAACACGTTAGGATCCAGCAATTTTCCTGTTTGGTCTGCCACCATATCAAACGCACGCTTCTTCAGGTACCATTTCCGGTCAATGAATCGTTCATCATTGTTCTCGTCCATGGCATAGTAGAGTTGCTTATCAGCCCAATAGCGCCAGTTCTGGGAATTGGTGATATGAATGATGTTGCAAATGCCATCGTATTTGCCCCACATCTTGCGGCTCACATGCCCATGCAATTCAGATACACCATTGGACAACCTTGCAAATCTCAGCGCCACCAGGGAGTGGTTGAACTGGTCGTCCTGTATGCCCGTCAATGCCCTCACCTCTTCCAGTGAGAAGCCATTGAAATAGGACATCTTATTACAAAGGTGAATATCGTGTTTTTCATTACCCGCTTCCTCAGGTGTGTGAGTGGTGAACACCAGGCGTTTGCGTACTTCTTCCTTGCTGCCAAATTTACGCAGCAGGTGGAACACGCTGGAAACCGCGTGCGCCTCGTTTAAGTGGTAAACATCCGGGTTGAAGTTCAGCAAGTCAATCAACTTGGCACCGCCCAGGCCCAGCAGAATAAACTGCGCTACCTTGGTGGCCACGTTGGCATCATACAGCCGATGGGTAATGGTCTGGGATACATAATCATTTTCCGGCAAGTCTGTGCTTAACAGAAACAGGGGAGCACTTTTAAAAGTCTCCGGATCCAGGTACCATACTTTCACCCACACGGGCGCATCATGGATAGCGATCTGGAATTTGATACCCGTATCTTTCAGAAAATTATAGGTCTTTTCATTCCATTGCACCTGGAGCGTCTGGTCCTGGTTGCGGGCCTGATCATAGTAGCCATACTTCCAGAGGATACCGATCCCTATCATATTCTGCTTAAGCTCATAAGCCGCTCTCAGGTGAGAGCCCGCCAGAAATCCCAAACCGCCACTGTAAATTTTCAGCGGCTGGTGGATGGCAAATTCCATCGAGAAATAGGCGGCTTTGGTTGTATATCGGGGATCAACGGAATAGGGTACGTTGTAATGACTAAACTGGGCCATAATAACGATTGCTTGCTTAATTAATGGGTCGCAATATAAACGAAAAAAACCCTAAATCCATTGTGGATTGTGTAAAATTGACGCATTGAGGCCTAAAATGGGGGTCCGGGGTCAGCCTTTAGAGGATTTGGCTGGCTTTTTAGCGGCAGGCTTTTTCGGCAAGGCCTTTTTGGGATAGCTGCCTTCAAAGAAACACTTTATGCCCCTGTAGTTACCACAGCCTTTCAATTCCAGCAGGCTCACTTTGTTGTTGGCGAAACTAAATTCCAGGGAACAGGGATCTCCAGGTTCTGTATACCGGGCCAGACCGGGTTTGATCACATCCGCTTCACCTTTCAGTTCTCCGGTACATTCCCCGTTGTTGGTTTCAAAATGTATGAAGAATAATACCCGGTTAGGCTTTACTGCATCACGGATGGTCACAAAATTCTTTTTGTCCTTAACATAATTACCAGCCAATTTCCCATGCATGGGCAGGGTGTCTATGGGGTTGTAGATATCCTTCACTTCCAATACCTCGTTGCTCTCCTGGAGAATCAGGGTGAATGTGCCGATGTTATTATAGACATACACATTCTTCCGGTAATACAATTGCCCGTCTTTGCCGGTTCTGGACTTATTGACTGAAATGGTAAACTTCTTATCCAACCCTGCTTCCGTGCGTGTACTGCGGTCTGTCTGGTTAAAGACCAGGGGCATACCCGCCTTGAACTTATTTTCTTTGTCGAAACAAGCAATATAGCCCCCTTGCTTGCTGGCGGTTGCAGCCTTGATGAAAAGGTAATGGTCTGATTGCTTGTCCGTAGCCTTTCCCATGGCATAGAACTTCGGCTTGCTGCCCTTAAACTCTTTAAATAGACTGTCTGGAAGGAACTGTTGTATCAATTTCGCATTGATGAGTGCCGAGTCATCCAGCTTGTTGTCAATGGTGGTGTCTGACAGCACTAAAGGCAGGGTAATATCATTAAAAGACTCCACAAAATCTGCTTCAGACTGCACATCTTCACCCCTGAGGCTTTTCTTTTTGGAAGAACAGGATATAAGGATAACCATTGCGGTAAAGAGGAAGATGCGAAACATGCGGATAAAGTAAATAAAAATTAAAATGCAAAAGTAAAAACTCTCCCGCCATGTGAATTTTTAATATTTCATTATTAAAGCTTAAATTTTTAGCTTTGTCTAAATTTATTTTTAGGCGATGACGAACTATTCCACCAGTGAGGAAAACTACATTAAGGCCATTTATCATCTCCAGGGGGCAGAAGGTATGGTAACCACCAATGCCCTTTCCGCTGAGTTGAAGACAAGGCCGGCTTCCGTCACTGATATGCTGAAGAAACTGAAGAGCAAGAAACTCCTCATCTATGAACGCTACAAGGGATTCCGCCTGAGTACGGAAGGGAAAAAAGTTGCACTGGGCATAATTCGCCGACACCGGCTTTGGGAATTTTTTCTATCAGAAAAACTCAAATTCAGCTGGGACGAGGTTCATGAAGTGGCAGAAGAACTGGAACATGTGACCAGTAAAAAACTGATTGATAAACTCGATGAATATCTTGGGTTCCCCCGTGTGGATCCCCACGGTGACCCCATTCCTGACCCCCAGGGAAGGATCATTTCGCCTGAGCAGCAACCCATCACTGAAATTCCCCTTCACCAGCTGATGGAGGTAAGCCATGTTGCCAACCAGACTTCGGAAATGCTGGACATCCTTAAACATCACCAGATCAGCATAGGCACCCGTCTGGAAGTGAAAAAGAAATTCAGTTTTGACCATAGCCTGGAATTAAAGGCGCCCAAAGGGCAACATTTTATCCTGAGTGAATCCGTTGCCAAATTTATCTGGGTTAAAAAAATCTTGAAAGGATGAATGCACTGGAACGTTTTTTTGAAGGTATCGGCCCTGTCACCTCCGCACTCATAGCCACAACCTTTACCTGGCTGGTCACCGCTGCTGGTGCATCACTGGTCTTCTTTTTCACCACCATCAACCGGAAAGTCCTGGATATCATGCTGGGCTTCACAGGTGGCGTGATGGTGGCAGCCAGTTTCTGGAGCCTGCTCAATCCCTCCATAGAAATGTCTGAAAGGCTCTATCCATCCATGCCCTGGATGCCCGCTGCTGTGGGCTTTCTGGCTGGATCGCTGTTTATTTATCTGCTGGATAAATACATGCCGCACCTGCACATCAATTTCGGCGACAATGAAACAGAGGGAATGAAAACACAGTGGCGGCGAACCACCCTGCTGATCCTGGCCATCACGCTGCACAATATTCCCGAAGGACTTGCGGTGGGTGTGCTGTTTGGAGCCGCCGCTAATGGGATGCCGGAGGCCAGTATTGCTGCCGCCGTAGCCCTGGCCTTTGGTATCGGTATCCAGAATTTCCCCGAAGGCCTGGCCGTATCAGTACCCCTACGCCGGCAGGGACTGAGCAGGCTCAAGAGCTTTTGGTATGGCCAGCTGAGTGCCATTGTAGAGCCCGTTGCCGGCGTCATAGGCGCCCTCGCCGTCATCTACATGCAGCCAATTCTTCCCTTTGCATTGGCTTTCGCGGCCGGCGCTATGATCTATGTGGTAGTGGAAGAGGTGATCCCCGAGACCCAAAGGGATAAATATACCGATGTGGCTGTACTGGGTTTTATCGGCGGTTTTGTGGTTATGATGGTCCTGGACGTGGCTTTGGGTTAACTACACCACTACACTATTACACTATTACACTATTTCACTAATTTTACATTCCAAAACCAACAGAAATCAATGGCTGAAAAAATCAAGGTAGCCAATCCCGTTGTAGAACTGGATGGCGACGAAATGACCCGTATCATCTGGACCTTTATCAAGCAAAAGCTGATCCTCCCGTACCTGGATATTGACATCAAGTATTATGACCTGGGGATGGAATACCGTGATGAAACCAATGACCAGGTAACCATAGACGCGGCAAATGCCATTAAGCAATACGGTGTAGGCATCAAATGTGCCACCATCACCCCTGACGAAGCCAGGGTAAAGGAATTTTCACTGAAACAAATGTGGAAGAGCCCCAACGGAACTATCCGCAATATCCTTGATGGTACCGTTTTTCGTGAACCCATCGTCATAAAAAATATTCCGAGACTGGTAACCACCTGGGATGCTCCTATTATTGTAGGCAGGCATGCTTTTGGCGACCAGTATCGTGCCACTGATTTTGTTGTACCCGGAAAAGGAAAGCTCACCATAAAATTTGAAGGTGAAGACGGAAAGGTGATTGAGCACGAGGTATTCCAGTTCAAAGGCGCCGGCGTGGCTATGAGTATGTATAATGTGGATGAAAGTATCCGCGGATTTGCCCGCAGTTGCATGAATATGGCACTGCAGAAAGGATGGCCGCTTTACATGAGTACAAAGAATACCATCCTGAAAAAATACGATGGCCGTTTCAAAGATATTTTCCAGGAAATTTTTGATAACGAGTTTAAGGCAGCCTTCGAAAAAGCTGGCATCACATATGAGCACAGGTTGATTGATGACATGGTGGCCAGTGCCCTGAAATGGAACGGTAATTTTGTATGGGCCTGTAAGAACTATGATGGCGATGTGCAGAGTGATACCGTTGCCCAGGGATTTGGATCATTGGGCCTGATGACTTCTGTACTGGTTACACCCGATGGCATGACGATGGAAGCAGAAGCCGCTCACGGAACGGTTACCCGCCACTATCGTGAACACCAGAAAGGGAAACCCACTTCTACCAACCCCATCGCTTCCATCTTTGCATGGACGCGTGGCCTTGCCTTCCGCGGAAAACTGGATGGCAATGATGCACTGATCAATTTTGCCAATGCGCTGGAAGCGGTTTGCATTGAGACCGTGGAGAGTGGAAAGATGACCAAGGACCTGGCAGTTTGTATCCATGGTAATAAAGTTAACCACGGAGAACATTACCTCTATACTGAAGAGTTCCTGGACGCTATTGATGCCAACCTGAAGAAGAAGCTGGGAATCTGATCAATTAAAAACTAAAAAGTAAAAAGTAAAAAAAGGATCATCCATTTTTACTTTTTACTTTTTCTTTTTTGCTTAATATTTATGCAGAAGCTGGAGCAACTTGCACGTGAATTAGAAGGTGATTTATTCTTTGATCACCAAATGCGCATCCTCTATGCCACGGATGCTTCTGCCTACCGTGAGCTGCCCGAAGCCGTGGCCATTCCAGCCTCTGTAAACGATTTGAAAAAGCTGATCCATTTTGCGGCAACCCATGGCACATCGCTTATTCCACGCACAGCCGGAACCTCACTGGCCGGCCAGGTGGTGGGCAAGGGTATTGTGGTGGATGTGTCCAGGCATTTTAACCGTATCATTTCACTTGATCCCTCAGCCAGAAAAGTACGCGTACAACCGGGTGTGGTGCGGGATGAACTGAATATGTTCCTGAAACCACATGGCCTGTTCTTTGGTCCGGAAACCTCTACCGCCAACCGTGCCATGATCGGCGGGATGGTGGGTAATAATTCCTGTGGCTCCAACTCCGTGGTGTATCGTTCCACCCGCGAACACCTGCATTCCGTGAAGGCCCTGCTCAGTGATGGCTCCGAAGTTGAATTCACTGATCTGAGCATAGATGCCTTTCACAGCAAATGCGAATTGCCGGGAATGGAGGGTAATATTTATCGACATATCCGCAGCACCCTTTCGGATTACAACAACCAGCAGGAGATCCGTAAAGAATTTCCCAGCATTCATGTTGAGCGAAGAAATACAGGTTATGCCATTGATGTGTTGCTGGAGGCGGCGCCTTTCACCCTGGGCGGACCGGAATTTAATTTCTGCAAACTGATTGCAGGATCAGAAGGTACCCTGGCCTTCATTACCGAGATTGAACTGAACCTGGTGGAACTGCCACCTAAAGAAACAGGACTGCTGTGTGTGCATTTTCATTCCATTGACGAAAGCCTGCGCGCCAACCTCATCGCCATGCAACATCGTCCCAGCGCGAGTGAGCTGATTGATCACTATATCCTGGAATGCACCAAAGACAATATTGAACAGCGCAAGAACCGTTTTTTTGTGCAGGGAGATCCCGGAGCCATCCTGGTGATTGAATTCTGCAGGGCCACCCGTGAAGAAATTATTGCGATGGCGGCAAAGGTGGAAGCCGAGATGCGCGCTGCCGGCCTGGGGTACCATTTTCCCCTTTTGTTTGGGGAAGACTCCAAGAAGATCTGGAGCCTGCGTAAAGCGGGGCTGGGATTATTAGGAAACCTGCCGGGTGACGAGAAAGCTGTACCGGTGATTGAAGACACAGCTGTTGACGTAAAAGATCTTCCGGCCTATATCCGGGATTTTAACCTCATCCTGGAAAAATACGGGCTCTATTCCGTGCACTATGCACACGCTGGGTCCGGTGAGCTACACCTACGGCCCATCCTCAACCTGAAAACCCGAAAGGGGCAGCAACTTTTCCGCACCATTGCCGAAGAGATTGCCACCCTGGTCAAAAAATACAATGGATCGCTGAGTGGTGAACATGGCGATGGCAGATTGCGGGGAGAATTCATTCCACAGATGGTGGGTGAAAAAAACTATCAGCTGCTGCGGGAACTCAAAAAGACCTGGGATCCCGGAAACATCTTCAATCCCGGCAAAATTGTGGATACGCCGCCCATGGATACCATGCTGCGGTATAGTGCAGACCAGACCACTCCTGTATTCAACACATTGTTCCGGTTTCATGACCAGGACATATTGCAGCATGCAGAACAGTGTAATGGTTCTGGCGACTGCCGCAAATCCCATCTCTCCGGAGGCACTATGTGCCCGTCATACATGGCCACCCGAAATGAAAAAGATACTACCAGGGCACGCGCTAACATCCTTCGCGAGTTCCTCACCAGATCCAACAAAACAAACCGGTTTAACCACCAGGAGATCTACGAAGTAATGGACCTCTGCCTGAGTTGCAAAGGCTGTAAATCAGAATGCCCTTCCAATGTGGATATGGCCAAACTGAAAGCGGAGTTCCTGCAACATTACTATGATGAGCATGGGGTGCCCATGCGTTCAACACTGATCGCCAATTTCACCGCATCATCCAAACTGGGCTCGCTCCTTCCTTCACTGTACAACAGCCTTGTGAAAGGAAAGCTGACAGGCAAATGGATCAAACAGTTTGCGGGATTTGCGGTAGACCGGTCTATGCCCACCCTGCACAACACCACCTTACGGGCCTGGCTCAGGAAGCATAAGCAAAACAAAACAGCTACGGGTAACCGAAAAGTGTACCTTTTCTGCGATGAGTTCACCAACTATAATGACACCGCTATCGGAATCAAAGCCATTGAACTGCTGGAAAAACTCGGCTACGAAGTAGAGATACCTGAACATATGGAAAGCGGAAGGACCTGGCTTTCCAAAGGACTGGTCAGAAATGCAAAGAAGATCGTGAACATGAATATCGGACTGTTATCTCCGCTCATCTCAGAAGACGCACCGTTGATTGGTATTGAGCCCTCGGCCATCCTGGCCTTCCGGGATGAATACCCTGACCTGGCTTATGATGAGAACCTGGCAGCGGCAAAGCAGTTGGCCAGCCAGTCATTTATGATGGATGAATTCCTTGCTGCAGAAATCGAAAAAGGCCATATCAGCCGTTCGCTGTTTACCGATCGCAGTTGCAAGGTGGTACTGCATGGTCACTGCCAGCAAAAGGCAGTTGCTTCCATGGCACCAACCGTGACGATCTTATCCTTCCCTGAAAACTATACCGTTGAAACCATCCCTTCAGGATGTTGCGGAATGGCCGGCTCTTTTGGATACGAGAAGGAGCATTATGAGATCTCCATGAAGATTGGTGAATTGGTTTTGTTCCCCACCGTTCGCCAACAAAATCAGGAAGTGGTTATTGCCGCACCCGGTACTTCATGCCGCCACCAGATCAAGGACGGTACGGGCAGGGTGGCTTTACATCCGGTGGAAGTGCTGTGGGAGGCATTAAGGCATTGAGGCATTAAGGCATTTCTTCCACCTTCTCCCTTTATCTTCTCCCTTTATCTCCTCCCTTTCTTCCGTGTGGACTGCACTGGGCTCGAACCAGTGACCCCTACTCTGTCAAAGTAGTGCTCTAAACCAACTGAGCTAGCAGTCCGGGCCTGCTAAGGTAGGCATTTTCACAAAAGGTTTACGTTGAACCACTTGTATTTCCCGAATAGGCGACTTATTTTCGCTCCCCAACTCCATTTTCTATATGAACCACCATATCCTTATAACCGTTTTATCGCTGTTCCTGGGCAACCGCCAGGTAACAGAGGAACTCAGGATCAGCAGCCTCAGTACCGGTGTGCGGGACAGCAGGCAGGTATTCATAGGTGTGGAGAACAAATTTCTGATTGAAGACAGTGCTGTTGTTGAGATGATCTCCCACCCCAATGCTACATTTTCCGGCAATACACTTACCGTAAAACCCAATTTTACCGGCACCATCGGGATCCGTTTTGTGCGCGAGGCCGATACCGTTGAAGTACAGTTCCAATCCAAATTCCTCACCCTTGCACAGGCCAGGCCTTCCATCTCCCTAAGCAAGACCATCAGCAAACAGGCCTTAAGCCAGGATTCAACGGTGATTTTTGAAGTGAATTCCGATGACGATTATTACAAAGGATTCAAGCTGGCGCATTTTACAGGATGCATCAATAACCTCAGCTTTGTATGTGACACCAGCTTCTGTCCTGAATTGATGGACGCGGTGCGGAATGCCGCAGAAGGTGATCTTCTCAAAATCACCGCCTTTGAATTGGTGCATGAGCAAACCGGCAGGATCATGAAGGTCAGGTGCAATACGCCGTTTAGTATTACACCCTAGATTTAGTTCACAGTTCGAAGGGCGCAGTTAGCAGACACCCCGCGAACTGCGAACTGCCACCTGCGAACTAAATCGCTATCTTTAATGGGTGTTTAGACCCTTCATATGCTGCCTGTTATTACTGGCACAACTAACTGCATCCGCACAGAAAATCAACGAGCATTATCGCATCCATGTGCGGCGAACCACCTCGCCCATCATCATTGATGGATCAGACCAGGATGCAGGCTGGTTGCAGGCTGAAACAGCGCGCGACTTTTTCATGGTATTGCCCATGGACTCCAGCAGAGCCAATGTAAAAACAGAGGTGAAGCTATGTTATGACGATAAATACCTTTACCTCATCGCCATCTGCCACAAACTGGTCCCTGGCGTGAATATGGTAGAGTCCCTTCGCCGGGATTTCAATTTTGGGCGCAACGATAATTTCCTCGTTTTCATCGATCCCTTTGAAGACAAAACAAATGGTTTCTCCTTTGGCGCCAATGCTGCCGGCGCTCAGTGGGACGGCATGATGTACGAAGGTGGTAAAGTGGATCTCAACTGGGATAACAAGTGGCAATCTGAAGTGCGTACAGACAGCAGTAAATGGATTTTTGAGGCGGCCATTCCCTTCAAGACCCTTCGGTACAAAAATGGCGTGAAAGAATGGGGCATCAACCTGAGCAGGAATGACATCAGGGTACCCGAGAAATCAAGCTGGGCTCCCGTGCCACGCCAGTTCCCTACCGCTTCCCTGGCTTATACCGGCACATTGGTATGGGATGAGCCCCCTCCTTCTGCAGGCCAGAATATTTCCATCATTCCTTACGCCCTTGCGGGTGCAACCAAACAATACCAGCCAGAAAAACCTACCCAGTGGCAGAAGGATATTGGCGGTGATATTAAGATCGGACTTACTTCGGCATTAAACCTTGACCTTACCGTAAACCCTGATTTCTCGCAGGTGGAAGTAGACCGCCAGGTCACCAACCTGGATAGATTTGAATTATTCTTCCCGGAGCGGCGCCAGTTCTTCCTGGAGAATGGGGACATATTCGCGAATATCGGTTATACGTCACTGAGACCATTCTTCTCCAGACGTATCGGACTGGAAGTACCCATCATAGGCGGCTTCCGGATGAGCGGAAAACTGAACAAAGACTGGAGAATAGGTGTGATGGACATGCAAACAGCCCAATCTCCGGAGAAAGGACTACCCACTCAAAATTTTGCCGTAGTGGCACTTCAACGGAAAGTATTTGCCCGCTCCAATATCGGTGTGTTTATGATCAATAAGCAGTCGCCAGGTTTTTTCAAGGACACCCTTCCCGGAAAACCTGTAAACACGTATAACCGAAACCTTGGCCTTGAATACAACCTTGCTTCTGCCAACAACAAATGGACGGGAAAACTCCTGGGAATAAAATCATTCACGCCCGGCCTCAAAGGCAAGGACTGGGTAAATGCCGGAAACATTTTATACAACGCGAAAAGATTCAGTTTTGGCTGGCAGCATGAATACGTGGGCAGCAATTACAATGCTGAAGTAGGCTACGTTCCACGCAAAGGGTATATTAAGGAAAATGCCACAGCGGGCATATTGTTCTTCCCTAAAAAAGGCCGCGTGCTGTCGCATGGTTTGAAGATTTCTAGTACCTATTATTTCAATGAATCAGGCAAGCACCTGGATAACGAAAGTTTCCTGCCTTATACCATTACGTTCCGCGACTTTTCAACTTTCACCACCTGGGTGGCTACGGATTATGTTTACCTCTACCAGCCCTTTGATCCCACCAACTCCGGTAAAGACACCCTGGCGAGAGGCACCAAACACAACTGGAAAGCTTTTGGCACAGAATATATTTCTGCACCACAAAAACTGTTCACTTTCAGCTTCTCCACGCGCTACGGCGGCTATTATGCCAATGGGACCAGACTCAACCTCAGTGGAGAGATAGCTTATCGAAAACAACCCTATGCCATCTTCAGCGTGGCTGTCAGCTACAATGATATCAGGATGCCCGCCCCCTGGAATACCACCAAGTTATGGATCGTAAGCCCAAGGATTGATATTACGATGCGAAACAATCTTTACTTCACCACCTTTGTCCAATACAACAGCCAGTTGAAAAATATCAATATCAATTCAAGGCTGCAATGGCGCTACAAACCTGCGTCTGATATTTTCCTGGTGTATACTGATAATTACCTGCCCGCGCCATTCTCAGTGAAGAACAGGGCACTGGTTTTGAAGATTACATATTGGCTTACTACGTAGAGGTAGAAAGGCATTGAGGCATGAAGGCATTGAGGCAGGAGCATTAAACAACCCCTAGGCTTTTCTTCGCTCGAGTTCTTTTTTGATCAGCAATAGTTCCCGGCTGGTTTGTCCGGCTACAGAAGAATTTTCCTGGGCACGGCGCATCAGGTAGGGAATTACATCTTTAATGGGTCCGAAGGGGAGGTATTTGCTCACATGGCATCCTGCCTTGGCCAGGTTAAACGTAATATTATCACTCATCCCATACAGTTGGGAAAAATGCACATGCGGATGATCCAGGGGCAGGCCTTTTTCCTGCATCAACTGGGTGCCATACATATTACTATACTCATTATGGGAAGCAATAATCACAGACACCATATTGATATGCTCAATGGTGAGCTTTACCGCGGCATTATAGTCGAGGTCACAGGTTTCTTTATCTGGCTGTATGGGCGATGGGTATCCCATCTCCGCGGCGCGTGCTCTTTCCTTTTCCATATACGCGCCCCGTACCAGTTTAACCCCGAGAATAAAGTTTCGCTTTTCCGCCGCCTCTATTGAATCATGAAGAAACGCCAGCCTGTCGTGCCGGTACAACTGCAAAGTATTATACACTACAGCCTTGTCTTTGTTGAACTGGTCCATCATCAGCATGGTAAGTACATCTACCGGATCCTGGATCCAGGTTTCTTCTGCATCGATCATCACGCCAATTCCTTTCTGGCTTGCATGTGCACAGATGCGATGCATGCGGTCATGAACGCGTTGCCATTCCTTACGCTCTTCTTCCGTAAGCATGTCCAGTGCATGGGTATACCTTTTCATCAGTGTGCCTTCTGTCCCGTCCACAGAGTGATCAAGTTTCTCCAGCAGTCCAAAGCGGCACATACCGGTGAGTTTGATGCTCATGAAGGGGATGTTGGGCTGCGTTGCCGCGTAGTTGATCACCCTTATAAAAGTTTCACAGGCTTCATCAAATCCCTGTTCACCATCGTGGCCTCCTTCAACGCCATAGTCAAGGATCACCTGAACGCCATAACCACCCAGGGTCTTGGCAACGGGAGCGGTTTCTTCAAGGGTTTCACCACCCACAAACTGCTGGAAAATGGTATTCCTGATGATGCCTTTGATGGGAAGCCCGGTCTTGATGGCCCAGGGTGTAAGCTGTGTTCCCCATTTCACCAGCCAGGGGTAGTGCATGGCTGAAAAAAGAAAATGGGCACGTTTCAGGGCTTTGGCAGACTTGTAAGCAAACGCGTTCTGGGTATTGTCGAAAGAGATATTATACATGGCAGGGCAAAGATAATGTGGCAATTTGACAATGCGGTAATGCGGTAATGAATGTGGCAATTACCGCATTCCCGCATTACCACATTGCCCTCATATTGCCCTCATATTGCCTGGTGGTTAAATGGCTGTAAAACCATCTCAGACACCACGCCAGAGCTGGGTTGCTGGCAGAGGAACCAAATGGCCCGGGCAGCCTCTTCTGCCTGGATCATGCGGTCTCTCTGCACCCTCAGGTCTATACCGTCCCAGAAAGGGGAATCCACCCCCCCGAGGAAGATGTTTGTAATCCTGATCTCGGTCCTTTTCAGTTCCTCCCGTATACTTTGCATCATCCCTACCAACCCATATTTAGAGGCCGAGTAGGCTGCGGCACCGGCCATGGGTACCTTCCCCAATACGCCTGGTACGTTAATGATCAGACCCCTACCGGCCTGTTTCATGGCGGGGAGGAATGATCTCACTAATACAAAAGCTGCCTCCAGGTTTACCTGCATGGTTCTCCTGAAATCTTCCAGGCTCAGGGAATCAAGCGGTTTGATAATACCGATGCCCATCGCATTTACAATGATATCAGGAGCGGGAACCCGGGCTAGTATGGCAGCAGCCATTTCCTGGATGGTTTCTGGCTTTTCTGCATCGATGGTGAAGCAGTGTGTGTCCGGAATGTTCAGTGGCGCAGCCAGGGACAGCATGCTGTCTTTTTGCCGGGCAGCCAGATAGAGTTTTGCACCGGAAGACGCCAGCAGTTTCACCAGGGATGAACCGATGCCGCCGGTGGCTCCCACCACCAGGACATGTTTGCCATTCAATTTTTCCATGCAGTTCTAAACATTGGCAAAGCCAAATTGTTGGACAGACCGATGGAGGCAGTTCTAATTTTTCCGCACCAGTTGTTTTGGCCGCACCCGGCCCTGAAAGCCAATGCCGCCATATACCTGGTTGAGGAGTCTTTGTTTTTCACACAATATCCGTTCCATCTGCAAAAACTCGTACTGCACCGCGCGAGTATGCGCAGTTTTGCAGACCGGCTCAGGAGCAGGGGTTTTACAGTACATTATGTAGAGGCAACGGAAAAGGTGCACGATGCCAGGTTATTGGTATCCCGTTTGGCAGAACAGGGAATCTCAGTGCTAACCTGGGTAGATACGGCAGACAATTGGCTGGAGGGCCGTTTAGCACAAGCTGCAAAGAAATGTGGCTTAACAACCCACGTGATCCCATCGCCCAACTTCATCACCACAACAGAGGAGTGCACTGATTTTTTCAGCAAAAGAAAAAGATACTTCCAGACGGATTTTTACATCTGGCAGCGTAAGCAACATAGAATCCTGGTGAATGCACGGTTGGAGCCCGAGGGGGGAAAATGGAGCTTTGATGACGAGAACAGAGAGAAGTTTCGCGGGCAAATTACTGTTCCCCCAGTGGCTGGTATTTCCGGTTCCCTGATCATAAAAGAGGCCATACAATATGTTCAAAAACATTTCCCCGCAAATCCTGGTGAACTGACCTCGTTCCAGTATCCGGTAACGCATGAGGATGCGGAAAGCTGGCTGATGCAATTTTTGGAAAAACGTTTCCTGTACTTTGGGACCTATGAAGATGCGATGGTTCCTTCAGAGAATGTTCTGTTCCACAGCGTCCTCACACCCATGCTCAATATCGGCCTGCTGGATCCCTGGCAGGTGGTTAACAAGGCATTGGCTCACGCCAGCCAAAACCATATTCCACTGAATTCTGTGGAAGGATTTATCCGCCAGGTCATCGGCTGGCGGGAATTTATCAGGGCTATTTATACCCTTGAAGGAACGAGGCAGCGAACAACTAATTTTTTTGGATACACCCGTAAGATCCCGCCATCTTTCTGGAACGCAACCACGGGCATTGCTCCTGTGGATATTGTGATCCGGCATGTGCTGCGCGAAGGATATACCCATCACATCAACAGGCTGATGGTGCTGGGGAATTTTATGCTGCTGTGCGAATTTGATCCTGACGATGTATACCGGTGGTTCATGGAGTTGTTTGTTGATAGTTATGATTGGGTAATGGTACCCAATGTATATGGCATGACGCAATTTGCTGATGGGGGGCTCATGACCACTAAACCTTATATCAGTGGCAGCAATTATCTTATGAAAATGGGAACCTGGCCAAAGGGTCCCTGGCAACAGACCTGGGATGCCTTATTCTGGCGGTTTGTTCATGTACACCGCAACCTGCTGGGGCAAAACCAACGCCTTGGAATGATGGTGAGAACCTTTGACAAATTCAGTGAAGAAAAGCGGAAAATACTGCTGTCCACTGCAGAAGAATACCTCGCCACTATCCCATAGCGAAGTCCTATCTTTAC
Organism: Chitinophagaceae bacterium; assembly: GCA_044225015.1. Taxonomy (GTDB): domain Bacteria; phylum Bacteroidota; class Bacteroidia; order Chitinophagales; family Chitinophagaceae; genus Pollutibacter. Next base: position 190,968 of record JBGAJG010000006.1, read on the forward strand.
GGCGTTTATGAAAATTACGCAAACGGAGATTTACAAGCTCACCATCAAAATGGAGCCCTTTGTGATAGCCACAGAGGTCTCCTATTACACGCAGAATATTTTTATCCGGATTCATACAGACGAGGGTATCACGGGCATGGGAGAGTGCTCTGCATTTCCTATGCTGGTGGGCGAAACGCAAAATACCTGTTTTGAGGTGGCAAAGGATTTTGCAAGGATCACGAAAGGTATGGACCCGCTGAACATCCAGGGCGTACTGGATACACTTCACCAATACATTGCATTCAACAGTACCATTAAAAGTGCCTGGGACCTTGCATTGCATGACCTTGCCGCAAAACACGCAGGGCAGCCTCTTTATAAATTCCTGGGCGGAGAAAGAAAGACGATACAAACAGACCTGACCATTGGCATAGACAGCCCTGAACTGATGGCGCAGAAGGCAATAGAGTTTGTCAAAGACGGCGTGAAGATCATTAAAGTGAAACTGGGAAAAAAGGGCAGCGAAGATATTGAAAGGATCAGGCTGATCAGGAAAGCTGTGGGAGATGATATTCAATTGCGTATTGATGCCAACCAGGGCTGGGATTATCCTACTGCCGTAGAAACACTTCAGGCGTTGGGCAAATATGATATCCAGTACTGTGAGCAACCCATCCCACACCAGCTGGATCCCATGTTGCCAGCCCTGCGTAAGCTATCGCCCATCAAGATCATGGCCGATGAATCTGTATTTGACCACCATGATGCCATCAGGCTTATGGATGCAGATGCCATAGACTATGTCAATATCAAGCTGGCCAAATCAGGAGGGATCCTGGAGGCCAAACGTATTGCAGATGTGACCCAGGAAAGAGGGATTGCCTGTATGCTGGGTGGAATGCTGGAAAGCCGGTTAGCCCTTACAGCCAAAGTGCATTTTGCGATGAGCCATCCCAATATTGTTTTCTATGATCTGGATACCTGTCTTCTGGGTCAATTGGAAGACCCGGTCACTGGCGGCGCGAGATACGATAATTATTACTTACACGTAACTGACGAACCGGGAATAGCGGCAGATATTGATGAAGCCTTCCTTGCCGGTTGTGAAAAATGCATCATTTAAAAAATACAAATGGAAGCTAGAAATCCCCAGGACAGTCTTGTTGTAATGACAGAACTGGTTCTTCCCAATGACACCAATCTTTATGGCAACCTGATGGGTGGTCGTTTAATGTATTGGATGGACATAGCAGCTGCCCTCGCGGCCGGAAAGCATTGTAATGCCCCCGTGGTTACAGCGTCCGTTGACAATATTTCATTTGAATCACCCATTAAGCTGGGCAATGTGGTTCATATTGAAGCCAAGGTCACCAGGGCATTCAACACGTCCATGGAGATACATATGAAGGTATGGGGTGAAGATTTCACCCATCAGTATCGTTACAAAAGCAATGAAGCTTACTACACTTTTGTGGCCCTCGATCCCAACCGTAAGCCCCGGCCTGTACCGGCGGTGACCCCTGAAACAGAAGAAGAAAAAAAATTGTTTGATGGTGCTTTAAGGCGCAGGCAGTTGCGGCTGATCCTGGGGGGAAAGATGAAGCCCGATGACGCACTTGAATTAAAAGCTTTGTTTACAAAAGACTAATTCCCCGGGCGGTAGTCAATCGGCAACATATTGCCAAACTTCTCATAGCTCCAGAAACCCGAATAGGCAATACGCAGGGGTGTTTCCGGAAGGCCCAGTTCAGAAAAGAACACGGGTTTCTGCAACATAGTGAGATCAGACTCAAACCCTTTAGGGAGGTATCCTGATACTATAGTTTTGTTGGCCAGTGCATTTTTGTATGGCGGATTCCGCAAGTATTGCACCGTTATTTTTTCGTCCCATGACAGGTACTTTCTGCCCGTTGACGAATCCGTGAATACCACTGATGCCGGCGCAACCGGATTCTTTACCAACTGTACCACGCCATTGCTGGACACCCTTATCTTTTTGAACAACCTGAATTGTTGTTCTTCAGCCACTCCTCCATATAATGAATGGAAGAAATGCATAGTGCTTCCAAAATAATACTCTTCCCTCCTCTTGATGAATCGCTTAGAAACGGGACTATCCAGTTCTTGATAACGGGCGAATCCGGCAAAAAAAGTGCGTCCTGATTCCTCATCCACATAGAAATCCTGTAGATCGAAGAAAATTCTGTAGCCGAGTTCCCGGTTAATGATTTCAAGCGGCATATCAGCATGCGCATATACATCCCGCTTACCCTCTCCCGCACTGAAATATACTTCTGATTCATTTTTAATACTGCTCTTCATGCCAGCAACCGTGATGCCCAGGAACTGGGTCCTGAACAATTCCATGAGTCTGCGTCTGCGTTCATCACTCAGCACCAGAATATTCAGCATCTCCCGGGGTTTTGCATTGAGCCTGAAAACAAATCGCAGATCCTTGTCCCCCACTGTTACCGGGTGAACAATCACTTCGTAGGAAATAAAACTGACAATGATCTCGTAAGTACCATGGCCATTAACGAGGAGCGTAAAACTTCCGTCTGATGATGTAGTTGTTCCGATGGTAGTATTGTTCAAGTAAACGGATGCACCAGCAAGTGGCGCATTTGTTTCATCATTCACCACCTGACCTGAAATAGTAACCTGTGCATCTGCGCTAACAATAAACAGACAACAGCATACAATCAGAATAAATCTCATTTATCGAGTTTTGTCATCAGGTGATGTTTTCCTTTGAGCATATAATTCCTGCTTTGCTCAATGGCGTCCATCACCTTATCCAGAATGGTTTCCGGTGGTGCATCATAATCCAGTTCCAGGGGTTGTTTGAACCTGACGGTAAGCAATGACCCTTTTTTCTTGAAAGACAATCCCTTTTTGGTAAATGCTCTCCAAAAACCGTTTATCACTACTGGAACAACAACGGGTTTGTTTTGTTTGATGATATGGGCAGTTCCCTTCCTTCCGGGCGCAAAAGGTTTGGTGGTTCCTTGTGGGAAAGTGATCACCCAGCTGTCAGACAGGGCTTCATTGATTTTTGAAGTATCCGCGAGGTCTACGTTGCGCTTTACTTCTTCACCATTGGCCCTCCAGGTCCTCTTCACGGTGATAGCTCCAGCCAATGAAAAAATACGACTGATGAAGCTGCCTTTCATGGTTTCCTCTGCGGCCACGTAATACACATTGGTAAAAGGGTTGAGGAGATAGTATGGAATACCAAGTTTGTTCTCTTTCCGCCATTTCACGGCGCAGAAAATGTGGAGGAAAGTGATCACATCTGCGAAATAGGTCTGGTGATTGGACACAAAAAGGACATTCTTCCGGGGTAAATCCTTCAGATGTTCGGTTCCGGAAATGCTTATACGGTTTACTATGGCAAGACCGGGGTAAGACACGATGCCTACAACACCATATACCAGCTTTCGAACCGGGTTAAAATGAGCCAATCGTTGAAAAAATTCCTGCATACCTGTTAGCTACACTTTGCAATATAAGACTTTCACAAAAAATACAAGGCGCATACGAGGTACTTAAGAACAGGGACAAAAAAAAGCAGTGAAATTCACTGCTTTTTAGATGTTTGGCCATTTACTTATTGCATCACCATCATCTTCTTGGATATAACTGTTCCATTATCAAAGTTGGCCTGTACAAAGTAGATACCAGCTTTCAGGTTGGCAGGCGTATTTAGTGTAAAGCTATTAGAACCTTTATTCATCTGTTTGTCAGTTTTTACTACGGTTCTGCCAGAAGCATCTACCATTGACACATGGATAGTCTGACGTGACTCACTCCAAAGTGTGATGGTGGGGTTGGCAACCATAGGATTGGGTGATACTTTCATTTCAACGTCCTGGGTTCCCTGGTTCCTTACAATCAGCACCTTTGAATAACTAGGGCGGTCCTGTTTGTCAACCACTTTGATCCTGTAGTACATTTTGCCTTCCACAACCCTGTTATCAACAAACTTATATTTGCCGCCATTACCCTGTGAAATCACATCACCAGCAGTATAGAATGATTTACCATCATTACTGTACTCTACAGTGTATCGTGATATCTGGTCATCCTTACCTGATTCCCAACTAAGCTGTGTTTGTCCAGACTGGTATGTTGCTTCAAAATTGATCAAACTTACAGGCAATACAACCAAACATTGGTTCAGCATAAAGTCATCAATTGCCCAGTCGTTACCAGACCCACCAGGCGCGTTGTTGCGGAGGTTGATGGCAACGGAGGTGGAATTTCCGGTATTGAACGTAAAGGTTCTCTGAACCCATTGATTAGTATAGTTAATACTTCCCGTACCGTAAACATCATATCCATTTACTGAAAGCACCAGATTGGGCAATACCGTAGTTGTGGTACTCACGTTTCGAATCCAGAAACTCACGGTAAAATCAAAATTCTGAGGAAGGCCAGTAACATTGGTTGTGAATACAGAGCCAGGGCTGTATGAGGCATTCACCAACAACATATAACCACCGTCAACACCATTTCCTGGTGCCGGATTACCTGCACCGTTATTTGTACCCGTATGATCACCAAATATCTGCCAGCTACTGAAAACCCTGTCTGAGTTGGCAGGCGATGAACCTGTATATTGGGTTGGACTTGTACTTTTCACTACAGCATATGAACCATCATTTGGATTACTGTTAGCGATAGTGACATAATTGAATCCCGTAACAATAGGAGACGCCGCCCTGTTCAAGGTTGTCCCATGTGAAAATGATCCTTCTGTTTCATCATCAATCCGGTTCCTGGGATCCATAGCCTGGCAGGAATACTGTGGCGTGATCAGGATACCCAGCGCCGTCAAATAATTTTGAACAGGTACCCCATTGCTTGTAGTAGAATAAGAAAATGAATTACCCTGGGTTACCAGCTGGCTGCCATTGGTAGCATTCACCGTTACCCTGTATGTTGCCTGGATGATGGTAGCAGCAGAACCGTGTCTGGGGTTGGTAGTGCCTCCCGTGATGGTGCCTCCATCAGCCGGTGGCAGACCGGCAGCGTCACCCAGATTGATCGTGATAATACCAGACCTGTATTCCCCACGGTCATCTGAAAATGCATCTGTATAGTTACCCACATTAGGATTTCCTGACGTGGCACCACTATTGGCTTTAACCGAAATTGTGCCAGGTACATACGTGGTATTAATAGGCGCAACGCCCATGAATTTCACCTTATATATGGTAGTGCCGCTTAACACAGTAATCACAGCCCTCATCTCCAGAATATCACCGGATGAAACAGCGCCACCATTGGGTCTGCTGATATTCACATAGGACAGTACAGTTTGCACGCCCTGAGAGAAACCGCTAAAAGAAACCAACATGGTCAACATAAAAATCACAAGGCTGTTTCGCAGGCCGGGGGTTACCAACCGGCTCACTTCCTGCCCTTCTTGTCTGCGTTTCGTTTTCATAAAGTACATTTGAATGATGTGTATTACTACTGTGTTAATAACGTAAAATTACCTCGTAATTGATGTAGGGAGGTAATCACTAGTCGAAGGAAAAACCACATTCATCGATATCACGTAAAGCGTGCAGCTACATAAATCAGCAACCATTGTAAATGAATGGATTGTACAATGTGTAAACAAAAAAAGCCACGCCTTTAACAGGCGTGGCCCAGAGTTCAGTTAAATATATCAATCATTTATCTGGCTATCATAACTTTTGACGTACGTGAACTACCGTCGGCAAGTGCAATCCTCAGATAGTAGATTCCCGGTTGCAAATTAGAAGGTGCAGACAAAGGAAATGAATTTGAGCCCCTTACTAGTTGCTGCTGAATCTTGTAGACTAACCTGCCAGAAGCATCTGAAAGGGTTACTGTTGTATTCTGCCTGCTGTCACTCCAGAATTCAACATTTGTCTGGCTCGTCAATGGATTAGGTGCAACCCTGAATGTGTTATTTGAAGTTCCCTGGTTCCTGACAATCAGAACATTGCTATAGGTAGATTTTCCCTGATGATCAACAGACTGGAGCCTGTAATACATTTTCTGCTCTACTTCCCTTGTATCTATGAATCTGTACTGACCCCCTTTCCCTGAAGAAACTACTTGCCCTGCCGTATGGAATGACTTATTATCTGTACTGTATTCAACAATATAATGCCTGATCAGGTCATCAGATTCAACTTCCCATTTCAGTTCAGTTTGGCCGGACTGATACAAGGCATTGAAGCTCTTCATATTGAATGGAAGTACTATTAAACATTGTCTCAGGGTGAAATCATCAATAACCCAGTCATTACCAGATCCACCTGGGGCATTGTTACGCAAGTTGATGGCAACGGACGTTGACGAACCAGTATTGAATGTAAATGTCTTTAGCACCCATTGCCCACTATAAGTAACATCACCAGTACCATAGACATCATATCCATTTACAGACAGGATAAGGTTGGGAGTAACAGCTACATTATTAACGATATTTCGAACCCAGAAAGTAAATGTAAAGTCGAAGTTTGCAGGCAATCCATTTACATTAGTTGTGAATACAGAGCCCGGGCTGTACGCTGCGTTCACCAGCAGCATATAACCCCCGTCAACTCCATTACCAGGTGCAGGATTTCCCGCACCATTGGTTGTGCCAGTATGGTCACCTACTATATCCCAGACTGAAAATACTTTATCGGATCCTGCAGGTGACGATCCAGTATATTGTGTGGGGCTGGTACTTTTAACTACCGCATACGCACCGTCGTTGGGTGTGCCGGTTGAAATGGTGTTATAAGTAAAACCAGTGACAATGGGAGATGAAGCTCTGTCTAGCGTAGTGCCGTGGAAAAAGCTGCCTTCCGTTTCATCGTCAATCCTGTTTCGGGTATCCATGGCCTGACAGGCATATTGGGGCGTTACAAGGATGCCCAATGGGTTCATATAGTATTGAACAGGTGTACCTCTCCGCGTATTTGCATAGGTAAACGAATTACCCTGGGTCACCAGCTGACTACCGTTGGTTGCGTTCACGGTAACCCTATAGGTGACCATGATAATTGTGGCAGCTGAACCATGCCTTGGGTTTGTTGACCCTCCATCAATCTGTCCACCATTGGCGGGAGGCAATCCAGCGCCATCACCCATATTGATGGTAATAATACCTGACACTACTTCTCCACGATCGTCATTGACAGCATCCGTGTAATACCCTACATTGGGGTTTCCCGTGGTAGACCCACCATTTGACTTTGCGGCTAATGTCCCCGGTATATATGTGGTATTTATGGGTGCTGTACCCATGAACTTCACTTTGTAAATTGAAGTGCCATTAAATACAGTAAGAACCGCTCTAATCTCAAGGATATCGCCCGAAGAAACGGCACCACCTGTAGGTCTGGAAATATTGGTATAGGTTAACACCTGCTGAACTGTTTGCCCCTTAACTGTGTCTGGCAGGGAAAGCAGCAGCATAATGAACATGGCAAAACATACCCAAGTATTACCCATCACCTTTCGTTCTGTTCTAAAAATTCCACAGGCCATTTTCATTGCCAAAATTTGAAAGTTAGTTCTTAAGGATAGATTGTACCCGCTCAGTTCCCTCTGGGCTTCAAGCGTTAGGAATGAGCGATTTACATTACATAAAACGAGAATAAGATGATTTTATTTTACGGCAGAAGTAGTTAGCCGCTCATGAATCACCGTACTTTGTACCCATGGGAAATAAGATATCGGCGGCAATTTTTGACATGGACGGGGTTTTGATTGATTCTGAGCCACTTTGGCATGAAGCAGCTAATGAGGCATTTGGCCCCTTGGGATTCCAACTGGATCATCAGTCATATTCAGTCTCTATTGGCTTGAGAACCAAAGAGTTTGTTGCCTTTTGGCTTGGCAGGCACAAGGCAGACATCAATAAATCACCTGTTATAGAACAAGAGATCAATATGCTTGTAATTGAAAAAATATTGCAGAAGGGAATGTCTATGCCTGGTGTAGTACCTATTTTAGAAATGTTAACAATCCGTGGATACAAAATTGGCCTGGCCTCCTCATCGCCATCAGCCTTAATAAATGTGGTAGTAGACAAATTAGGTATTCGCTCGTTCTTTTCAACTTTTGCATCAGCAGAGAGTCTTGTTTATGGAAAGCCACATCCGGAAGTTTACCTGAATTGTGCTCAAGCATTGGATGTAAACCCCAATCAATGTGTATGCTTTGAAGACTCTTTCAACGGCCTGATTGCTGCTAAGGCTGCCCGTATGACCTGCGTTGCCATTCCGGCACCGGAATTTCGCCATCAGCCCCGCTTCCAGGCTGCAGACCTGATTCTCAACTCCCTGGAGGAATTTGATCTGGATAAATTAGGCATAGAGGCATTAAGGCATTAAGGCATTAAGGCATTAAGGCATTGAGGCATTAAGGCATTGAGGCATTGCCGCACTACCGCATTGCCACATTACCACATTACCCAAACATCTACCCACAAAAAAAAACCCGGCCTAAGCCGGGTTTTCTATGCTGTGGATAGATGTTATTGACCATCCCCTTCTTCCATCTTCTTCTTCAGCTCGGCAAGAACACCCAGGTCTCCCAGGGTTGTTTTCTCCACCTTGCTTTGCACATCCTTCACCGCTTTCTTGGTTTTGGCAGCTTCGGCTTTCTTCTCCTTCGCTACAGCCTCTTTCTCCTCGTGTTTCACCTGCTCCCAAATCCTGGCGTGGCTCACCACAATACGCTTCTCATTGCGATCAAATTCGATCACCATGAAAGGAAGGGTTTCCTCCACCTTCACGGGAGAACCGTCTTCTTTCACCAGGTGACGGCCAGGTGCAAATCCTTCCAGTCCGTAAGGAAGCTGAACAATAGCGCCTTTGTCGTCTTTGCGGGAAATAGTACCCTCATGTACTGACCCTACAGCGAAAGTTTCCTGCAGGGTGTTCCAGGGATCTTCTTCCAGTTGTTTATGACCCAGTTGAAGTTTCCTGTTATCCTTATCAATGTTAAGGATGGCTACATCAATGGTTGCGCCCACTTTCGTATACTCTGAAGGATGGTTGAAACGCTTCAGCCAGCTCAGGTCAGAAATGTGGATCATGCCACCAATACCGGGCTCCAGTTCAACAAATACACCGTAGGGCGTGATGTTTTTCACAACACCTTTGTGCCTGCTCTCGGTAGGATATTTAGCTTCAATGTCGCTCCAGGGGTCATTGGTCAACTGCTTGATGGAGAGACTCATTTTGCGACTCTCTTTGTCAAGTGTTACCACTTTAGCCTCATACTCGTCTCCGAGTTTGAAGAACTCTTTTGCATTAATAGGGGAATTGGCCCAGGTGATCTCAGATACGTGCACCAGTCCTTCCACACCGGGAAGAATCTCCAGGAATGCACCGTAGTCTTCAATATTCACCACCTTACCTTTCACGAGCGCACCTTCGGTAACGTTCTCAGGCAAAGTATCCCATGGGTGTGGTGTCAGCTGCTTAAGGCCTAGGCTGATACGGCGCTTCTCGTCATCAAAGTCGAGCACCACCACATTCAGCTTCTGGTCAAGCTTCAGCACCTCAGCAGGATGGTTGATCCTGCCCCAGCTGATATCAGTAATATACAACAGACCATCTACGCCGCCCAGGTCAAGGAATGCACCGAAGTCGGTGATATTCTTGATAGTACCTTCCAGTACCTGACCTTTCTCGAGTTTGGACATGATCTCGAGACGCTGTGCTTCGATGTCGCTTTCAATAAGGGCTTTGTGTGATACAACAGCATTCTTGATGGCTTCGTTGATCTTAACCACCTTGAATTCCATTGTCTTACCAACGAACTGATCGTAGTCAGTAACAGGCTTAACGTCAATCTGTGAACCTGGCAGGAAGGTCTCCATACCATAAATGTCCACAATAAGACCGCCTTTGGTTTTGCTGGTAACCAGGCCGGATACCACTTCACCAGTTTTGTGCACTTCCACGATCTTCTCCCATGCGCGGGTGATCCTGGCTTGCTTACGGCTGAGGTTCAGATGACCTTCCCGGTCTTCTTTCTCTACCACCATAACTTCCACGAGATCTCCGATCTTCAGGTTTTGAAGATCACGGAACTCATTCAGGGAAACCAGACCATCAGATTTAAAACCGATGTTCAATACAACATCTGTTTTTGTGAGGCCTACAACGGTACCCTCAATCATTTCACCATCGGTAATGGTGCGGAACGTATTCTCATACGCTGCATCATACTTTTGTTTCTCTTCGTTGGTGTACGAAGTGACATTTCGCTTGTCAACGCTCCAGTCAAAATCATCATGAGCTGTAGCGACTGCGGGGGCTGTTACATTTTTGTTTTCTTCCACTTAAAAAGTCCTCCTTTTTGTTGAATTAACAGGGAATTTTAGGGCCCTGTTTGGGGAGGGCAAAGGTAGCTTATTTTCAGAGGAAACCACCTTTCCCCAGCTATGTATTTTTTATGCCTGGCTAAAGAATTGCAATACCAGGACCTCAAAGAGTGTCCAATGACACAAAAAACCATATAAAATATTGAATTTCAGCTACTTAACATCTCCTTTTACTCTAAACCAGGCCCATCAATCCCTTTATCCCAGTCAAACAGCCCTCAGTCTTAGCAGGGCATAAGTCAGAATTCCTAAAATTTTATTGACGTATCATTGCACTTCAAATCGGAATTACAGTTTTATATGATCACCATCGTCCTAATTGATCTGTACAGTAAAGAACTTGAAAAACTTAAACAGGAGGTCCTGGCCTATGAATCTGATGAGCAACCCTGGATGACGCCCGGCAGTGCCCTTTCTGCAGGTAACCTTTGCATGCAACTTACCGGAACCCTCCAGCATTATATCGGAAATATGATGGGCGATTCAGGCTATATCCGGAACAAGGAAGCTGAACTCAAAGCCCGCAACCTGAACAGGGAGCGCCTCCTCGAGGAAATAAATAACACCCAGACTGTTGTGATCAACACCCTGGAGGAAATGTCTAAAACAGAATTGCAGAAAGTATTTCCTACCAACGAGTTTGAGGAACCAGTGACTACTGAATATTACCTGTTGCATTTACTCAAGTTGCTGAGTTTCTATATAGGACAGATAAGGTATCATCGCCTGATGGTTACTACATCAAAGGCATAATTTTGACACAGGGCATCTTTTAGCGCAAATGTGCTAACGATTATTTTTGCGCTAAAAATCATGCGTTACTTTTTCTTTGTGTTAATTTGCGCATCAGGCTTTCTGGCGTCTTGCAGCAAATCAGATAGTGGCGAACCTACCCCTCCTACCGGCACCATCAATGGTACCATTGATGCTTATGATGATAAGACAAACCCGGCCACTGACAAATCAGGATTCACGGTGATCCTTGGTTCAACAGGCAAAACTGCCAGCACTGATGCGGCAGGCAAGTTTTCATTCCCCGGTGTTCCGTATGACAATTATGACATCGTAGTAACCAAAACCGGATATGGCACATTTAAATTGTTTGGCGTAAGCCTCCAAACCTCCAGCACCAATGTGCCTACCATAACCATGGGTGCAGTTTCCACTACTTCCGTAACTTCATTGACCTATAACAATAAACAGTATAATGGTGTTCCGGGTGCAAGTTATATTTACTCAACCAGCCCGGCACCCAGTTCCACTAACAGAGGCTATACAAGAGTTTTTTTATCTCCTGAAAACACGGTGTCTAATACAATTTATACTGCGTTCTCATCTGTGAGAAGTAATGCTAGCAATGATGTAACCGGAGGATTTACGGCAGATGAGTTATATGGCCTCGGATTTAAATCAGGGCAAACTATTTATGCTAAAATGTATGGAGAGTCATTGTTCAGCAACAGCTATCTTGATCCTTCGTCAGGAAAGACTGTTTTTCCCAACCTCAATCCCAATTCTCCCGCTGCCATTAGTTTTATAGTACCATAACCGTTGGAATATCAGATTCAAAGCGTGAATTTGCCGGTGGGATCCGGCGAATTCACGCTTTGTGGTATCAGGTATCTAAGAATTTATTTCTATTTTCGGGCCATTCTGTATTGAATTATTTGCATTCATCGTTCAACCCTACATTCACTCGCAGACACCTTTTGTGAAACAGGATTTTCCAAATAAACGCCTATTCGCCCTTGATGCCTTGAGGGCGGTCATGATGCTGTTAGGTCTTGTGATCCATACAGGCGTAACCTTCATGCCTTTCCATTCGCCCGTCAGGACCATCCAGGCCAATGAGACCTGGGTGGGGTTCTTTCCTATTATAAACCTCATCCATAGTTTCAGGATGCCTGTATTTTTTATAGTGGGTGGATATTTTGGCTCCCTTTTGTTTTTCCGCAAAGGGCCTGTAACCATGCTACTTAACCGCACTTATAAAATACTCTTGCCCCTGGTTGCAGGTGTCCTTATCCTTTATCCGTTAATATATGCCAGTTTCATTTATTCCAGTGCCAAACTGGCCCATGAAACTGACGCCTGGCAGAAAGCCTTACTCGCCATACGCACGGGTCAGTTCCTTCCGTTCAGGCTTTCCCATTTGTGGTTCCTGTATGACCTTATGATCTTTTCTGTTATCACTTGCCTTGTTGGATTATTCATGGAGAAATTCCTGCAAGTGAAAATCCTTTTGCAAAGGTTATCTGCCATACTGCTTGGTCAGCCTGTGGTCCGCTTACTCACCGTGGCTATTCTTTTCTATATTGGTTTGCGGATAAACAGTGAGTATACTTTACACACCAGTGTATCTTTCTGGATTGACCGCAACCTGCTCTACTGTTATTTCATATTTTACCTGATTGGTTGGATGGTGTATCAATCCAGGTTGATTGAATCCCTCCAATGGAAGCCAGGACTTCAACTTACCCTTGGCCTGCTGCTGTTTACCATAAGTATGGTTGTTGAACTAAATGTGGAAGCCAGCTGGTCCTTTGCTTTTCTACAGGTTATCAACGCCTGTATTACATCCCTATTGACATTTGGTGTTATCGGCTGGTTTCTCACCCATTCAGAGCATTATTCCCGCTCATTTGCTTACGTCATGGATGCTGCATATTTTGTCTACCTGATACACGTTCCCATTGCCATAATCATTCCGGGTCTGTTGGCTTCAACAGGATGGCCTGCCATCATACAGTTCATCATCACTTTTACCGGCACAATGGGGTTGTGTTTCGGGATATACCAGCTTTTTGTTCGGCATAAACTCATTGGAAAATTTCTGGATGGTAAACTGTTACCCATGCCAGGTACTAAATCCAAAACGGAAGAAATCAAAACTATAGCGTAAGTTTTATTCCGGCTACCAGCCTGTCAAGATCTTTAGGGCTGGTGTAAACATTAGGGGTAACCCTGACCCCGTGAATATTCTCCCAATTGATAGCTACGGTATGGATCTTATGTTTATTGAACAACTCTCCGGATATCTCCTCGGGTTTTTTACCTTTTATAGCAATGCTTGCAATGGCACAGGATTGATGCGGCGCATCTGGCTGGTTGAAACTTACTCCCGGCAGGGCCTTAACCTGGTTTACCCAATAGTCTTTCAGGTAACGGAGGCGTGCTTCTTTTCTCTTTGCACCAATGACCTGGTGAAAATCAGCAGCAGCACCAATGGCCATCTCAGACGCAAAAGATCTTGTTCCCAGTGATTCAAATTTCCGGATATCCGGCCCGTCAGGTTCATTGTTAGACAAGAGCGCCCAAACATTCCTGATCTTGTCCTTCCTGATCCACAACAACCCACTGCCAAATGGTGCACTCATCCATTTATGGAGGGATGATGCAAAATAATCACAACCCAGATCCGGTACTTTAAACTCAAAATGGGCAAGGGTATGCGCGCCATCACCAATCACTTCAATACCACGCTTATGTGCCTCATCTGCAATCCTGCGGATAGGCAGAATCTGACCTGTCCAGTTGATCAGGTGGGTAACGTGGCAAACCCTGGTCTTCGCTGTAAACGCAGAAACGTACGCTTTTACGATCTCATCTTCATTCACCATGGGTAAATCAAGACTGATCCACACCAGCTTGATTCCGTCCCTTTTCTCTCTTTGCTTCCACGCATTGATCATGTTGGGGTAGTCCTGTTTCGTAAGCACCACCTCATCTCCTGCTTTAAGGTTCAATCCAAATATGACGGTATTCAATCCTTCAGTTGCATTTCTGTTGATGGCCACCTCCTCCGGACTTGCGCCGCATATATCCGCAAGCTTCTGGCGAAGCGGCTCCCTGCCCTGGTCCAGGATCTGCCACATATAATAGGAAGGTGCCTCATTACAATATTGATAAAATCGAATATGAGCGTCCTGCACAACCTTGGGCTGTGGCGCCACACCTCCATTGTTCAGGTTGATGATATTGGGACTCACGGTATATGATTCCCTGATCCAGCCCCAGAAATCTTCATCATCTGGACTACCGCCGCCTCCATAATTGTTGAGAAGTGCAAGTCTTTGTTCTGCCTGTTTTGCGAACACCGGATTTGCGAATGCCATAAAGCCCAGTGCAGATAGAAATTTTCTCCTTTCCATGTTGCGAGTTGTTCCTCAATGTAAAGATTTACCGCCAATATGCCGGGCTGCAATCCATCCACTCGTCCAGGCATGCTGGAAATTAAAGCCTCCGGTGATACCATCCACATCCAGCACTTCCCCGGCAAAATATAGTCCCTGCTTCTTTTTGCTTTGCATACTTGCTGGATCTACCTCCGCCAGGTTAACGCCTCCAGCTGTTACAAACTCCTCTTTAAAACTGGTCTTGCCGCTGATCTGCACTTCATAACTGGTGATCAGTCTGGCCAATTTATTCAGCACCTGTGCGGGAAGATCAGCCCAACGTTGCTGCTGCACTCCCGCCTCTTCACATACATGTTCCCATAGCCGCTGCGGTAATGGTAAAGGGGGCCTGCTTTTTACCGGTTGAGCACCAAGGCTTTGCCGATGACGCTGCAGTTTTTCCCGCACAGATTGTTCATGGTCCCCATGACACCAATTGATCACCACCGCTGTTTGATAATCCATTGCTTCCAGATCCCGCGCGCACCAGGCAGAAGCTTTCAGCACCACTGGTCCGCTCAACCCCCAATGCGTGATGAGCAACGGGCCATGGTCCTTGTACTTCATGGCGGGTATCCTTATTTCCGCGTCTGGCACAGACACACCCATCAGCTTGTTCAATGGGTGGCCAGGCAGATTAAAAGTGAAAAGGGAGGGAACCGGTTTTACCAATGTGTGGCCCAGCGCTTCCAACCAGTGAAACTGCCCTGGCTTGATCATGCCTCCACTGGCCAGGCACACCGCATCGGCCAGGAGCTCTTCGCGGTTCTGGCCATGCTCCAATTCCAGGATGAACTGCTTCCCCTGCGCACGAACATCCAGTACATTGGTACTCATCCTGTATCTAACGCCATAGTGATCTGCCTCCCGCAAAAGACATTGAATTATAGTATCAGATTTGTCCGTAACAGGGAACATCCTGCCGTCCTTTTCTGTTTTCAACTTCACACCCCTCTTACTGAACCAGGCAAGAGTGTCCGTGGTAAAAAACTGGTGAAATGCCTTTCTTACAAAATGCCTGCCCCTGGGATATCGGCTACTCATTGCCGTTATATCCTGCTCATCATGGGTTACATTGCATCTTCCCCCTCCGCTTACCTTTACTTTAGCCAGCAGCTTACCCGTTTTCTCCACCACCACTACCTCCAGATCCGGGTCCTGGGCAGCAGCATTTACAGCGCAGAAAACACCTGCAGCGCCACCTCCAATAATGGCAAGGGTTCTTTTTTTATTCATCATCTGATCAGCATGATGGCAGCCATTGTTTCTATTCCTTCCAGCAAATTACGGATCCTGATATTTTCATTTTCAGCATGCTGGTTATTATCATGGTTGGCGATAGGCACCGAAATGGTTTTTGCATTCAGCACTTTTTCAAAAATAAACAGGGGCAAGCTGCCGCCAAAACTGGGTAGCAATACAATGGACTCTGTACTGGTACTTTGCACCGCAGCAATAATCTTCTTTGCTTCCGGAAGATCCATGCTGGTCTTCTGCGCATTATATCCCTTGGAACGCACCACTTGTGCAATCCGGGGATAGGTTTGCCGTTCTGCTTCCGTGGGTTCATCTGCGGTAACGTAATATCCCTGTTTACGGATATGGGCAATTACTTTCTCCTGCTGGCGCTCCCAATCATTGCCTGCTACCAGCCGGAGATCAAGGTTGGCAGTGGCTTTGACCGGAATCACATTAGCCGCGAGTTTTCCTGTTTCGGCACTGCGGATGCCATTGATATTTAAGGAAGGCAGGCTATAGGTTTCCGGCAGCGGCATGTCCCGTTCCACCCTTGATATCCCCAGTTCTTTCTTCATCTGTGCTTCAACCGGCGGTATGGCTGCTATCGCTTTTTTTTCTGCGTCTGTGAGTGGAATCACATCGTCATAAAACCCTTCAATGGTGACCACTCCTTTTTCATTTTTCATGGTAGCCAGGAGCTGCACAAGATCCATGGCGGGGTTAGGGACCCAGTTTCCATAGTGACCGCTGTGCAGCGGCTTCTGCGGCCCGTATACCGTAATCTCCAGTTGGGTATCTCCCCTTACACCAAACCCTACCATTTTTCTCCCGGTCTGGTGCACCGGACCGTCACAGATCACCCAGAGGTCTGATGCCAGCAATACTTTGTTTGCCGAAAGAATTTCTTCCAGGTGATTTGATCCACCTTCCTCCTCTCCTTCAAAAAAGAACTTAATATTAATGGCGGGTTGAAGATTCTCTTTCCGGAGCGCTTCATAGGCTGTGAGTATGGCCATGACGCCTCCCTTATCATCAGAAGCGCTTCTGCCGTAAATCCGCCATTCAGGATCTATGTTTTCACCAGGCTTGGGAAATGAAAGTAAACTAAGCTGTGGTCCAGGCATACCCTTCGCCAGTGTTGGCGCAAAAGGCTGCAGGTCTTTTTGCCAATTTGCGGGATTCACCGGTTGTCCGTCATAATGAGCGTAAAAGATCAAAGTCTGGGTTGCTCCTGGAACCAATACTTCACCATATACCGCAGGGGGTACACCCTCCGTTTTAGCCGGCAGCATCTGCACCTTCCGGATACCTGTCCTTTTCATTTTCTCCATGATCCATTCTGCAGTTTGCTGCAATCCTGCTTTGTCTGCTGCCACATTGGGAATTTTCAGGAAGTCCATAAACTCATGTAGGATATCATGATCATGCTGATGCACAAAGGCTCTTATCCTGCTGTTGTTCTGGGCAGTTACGGGTACAACAATGATGGTGAAAAAAACGAGGATCAGGAATCGCATATTGCGGTAGTTTGCACTAAAGATATTGCAAACACAGAATGCGTGGTGGATTACCTGACTAATGCATGGATCTCCTCCACGCCAAGGGTTGAAAAATGGTTAATCAGGAGGTCAGCCATATGCAGTTCATGGCCTTCATGTGTACTGGTGATGGCTACGCAAGCCATCCCTGCAGCCTGCGCAGCACTGATTCCGCTGATGGTGTCCTCCACCACCACACAGTGTTCAGGGGGTATGGCAAGGCGTTCTGCGGCTTTCAGGAAAATCTGGGGATCCGGCTTGCCTGCGGCCACTTCTTCGCCCGTAACGAAAGCGGTAAAATACTGGTACAGGCCTGCCGTATGCATGACCAGTTCCATCTTCTGTTTGCGGGAGCTGGTGGCCAGGGCCATGGGAACACCAGATGCTTGTAGTTGCTGTAAAAGCTGCTGCACGTCCGGAAGCGTGTCCACGCCTTTTTCTTTCACAATGGCAGCAAAAAAATCCATTTTCTTTGCCATAGCAGCTTCAGCGGCCTTTCCTTCCAGACCCAGTCCTTCCTTTACCACATCGGCACTTTTTCTCCCGAGCAAAGGATAATAGTCTTCATAACTAAGATGCCTGCCATAGAGTGCAAAAAGCTGTTGCCAGGCCAGAAAATCTGCTTCGGTTGTAGCCACAAGGGTTCCGTCCATGTCAAAAATGACGGCCCATGAAGGGGATCCTGTATGTTTTGGTGAAGGGGCTTGATTCATGGATGGTTCAGTAATCACTGAATAATTCCGGATTCTTCTTCTCGTTGGCAATAATAGTATCAAAAGATGAAAGGATCTCAGCCTTATGTTTTCTCACCGCCACAGTATGCTCATAGTGCGCCGCCACTTTACCATCTTTTGTCCTTACCGTCCAGCCATCTTTGTCGTAGTACACATCTTTAGTCCCCAGGTTAACCATGGGTTCGATGGCGATCACCGTATTTTCTTTCAGCTTGGCACCACTTCCTTTTTTTCCGAAGTTGGGAACCTGGGGATCTTCATGCAGGTTGCGGCCCAGGCCATGACCTACCAGTTCTCTTACTACCCCATACCCATGTTGTTTCTCAGTATACTCCTGAACAGCATGAGAGATATCTCCTACACGGTTGCCGGCAATGGCTTTTTCAATTCCGCGGTACAAAGATTCCCTGGTGACTGTCATCAGTTTTGATACTTCAACCGGCACCTCGCCAATGGCAAAAGTATAGGCGCTATCACCATGAAATCCATTCTTAAAAACTCCCACATCTACAGATACAATATCTCCTGCTTTCAGCGCAGTATTATTCGGGAAACCATGCACCACGGCATCATTCACAGAAATACACGCGGAAAAGGGGAACCCGCTGTATCCTTTGAAAGAAGGAATAGCGCCATGATCCCTGATGAATTTTTCTACAAATACATCAATCTGCAGAGTGGTCATGCCGGGCTTCAAGAAAGATGCCACCTCAGATAAGGTGGCACTTACTAATAAACTACTTTCCCGTATGAGGGCAATTTCTTCGTTCGTTTTTATTTGTACCATCAGATGGTTGGAGTGGTGGTAGTGGTTTGCCTGCCCTGGATCCTTCCGCCTTTCATCAGGCCATCATACTGACGCATCAGCAGGTGGGTTTCAATCTGCTGCAGTGTGTCCAGGATTACGCCTACCATGATCAGGAGTGAGGTACCGCCAAAGAAGGTAGAATACCCCTGCGTAACCTTACCCAAACCTTGGGCAATACCCGGCAGGATGCCAATGATTGCCAGGAAGATGGCTCCGGGAAGCGTGATCCTGTCCATAACCTGACCAATATAATCTGCCGTTGGCTGCCCTGGTTTCACACCGGGAATGAAGCCATTGCTTTGCTTCAGGCTGTCAGACATTTGCTTGGGGTTAAAGATCAGGGCTGTATACAGGAAGGTGAAACCGATCACCATCACAGCATAGATAATCATATACCATATATTACTATGGTCATTGAAAATCCTGGCCAGACCTTTACCTGATTCGATATTCGTAAATGAGAATAATGTTGGGAGGAACATGATCGCCTGAGCGAAGATGATGGGCATTACGCCGGCAGCGTTCACTTTCAGGGGCAGGAACTGCCTTGCACCTGTGAACTGGCGGTTACCAACAATCTGCTTGGCATAATTGATAGGGATCTTGCGCACACCCTGAACAAGGATGATCAGTCCCATAATGATAGCGATCAATATGGCTGTTTCCACCAGGAAAATGATCAGTCCGCCACCGCCTTTTGCCTGCTTGGCAGCAAATTCACCAAGGAAAGATTGTGGAAGACGGGCGAGGATACCCACCATGATAATAATGGATGTACCGTTACCCAAACCTTTATCCTGGATCTTTTCACCCAGCCACATCACAAACAGGGTACCTGCTGTGAGTACAATTACTGTAGAGATCCAGAAATAGCCGGAATAAGTTTCAATCAGGGCGTCCTTATTTACGTTGCGCAGATACGCAACATAAGCAGCCGCCTGCAGCATTGTTACACCCGCAGTGAGATAACGGGTCCATTGGTTAATCTTTTTCCTTCCGCTATCCCCTTCTTTTTGCAGTTTCTGCATCTGGGGAACCAGGATGGTCATCAACTGCATGAAGATTGAAGCAGAAATATAGGGCATGATACCCAGGGCAAAGATGGAGGCATTGGAGAATGAACCACCGGCAAAAGTGTCAAATAAACCAAGCAGTCCTTCTTTAGCGCTGTCAAGATTGAGTTTATTGGGATCGATACCTGGTAAAACCACTTGTGAGCCAAAACGATAGACCAGGATCAGAAGCAGGGTCACAAGGATCTTATTCCTCAATTCTTCAATGCTCCAGATATTCTTTAAGGTCTGTATGAACTTCTTCACTGGGTAATATGTTTAGAAGTAAAAATTCAAAAGCAAAAATCTGTTATTCCAATTTTTTACTTTCTGATTTTTACTTTTTAATTAATTCAATTACGAATATCGACAATTATTTCAGTATCTCAACGCTTCCTCCAGCCGCTTCAATAGCTGCTTTTGCTTTTTCACTGATGGCATTTACTTTGAACGCAAGTTTAGCCTTCAGTTCACCATTACCGAGAACCTTTACTTTGTCTGTACGGTTAATCAGCCCGTTGATATAGAGCGTTTCAAGGCTGAATTCAGCAATACCATACTTCTCTGCCAGTTGCTCAATCTGGCCCAGGTTGAAGACTTTATATTCAACCCTGCTGATATTCTTAAACCCGCGCTTGGGGATACGACGCTGGATAGGCATCTGTCCGCCTTCATGGCTCCATTTGCTTTTGAAACCTGTGCGGCTCTGCGCACCTTTGTTACCTTTTGTAGATGTACCACCGTGGCCTGAAGCTTCACCACGACCAATCCTTTTTACTTTCTTTACAGCGCCTTCGGCAGGCTTTAATGAATGGAGTTTCATTTTCTTGTTTTTTACTCAGCGCAGTTCCCCTTACTGCTCGCATTAATAAGTGATAGAGGCATAAAGTCATTGAGGCATTAAGGGTATGCCTCAATTTCAAGATTCTAATTTCCCATCTCCTGTACTTCCACCAGGTGGCTCACCTTGCGGATCATACCAAGGATCTGAGGTGTTGCTTCCACCTCAACGGAGTTGTGAAGCTTACGCAGTCCCAGTGCTTCCATGGTCTTCTTCTGGCGTTCAGGCCTGTCGATTACACTTTTAACCTGGGTGATTTTTACTTTCTTCATATTCTTGATTTCTGAATAATTTAAAAAATTATCCGTTAAACACTTTCTTCAATGACACGCTCCTGGTTTTAGAAACGTTGATGGGTTCACGTAACATAGCCAGGGCTTTGAATGTAGCCTTTACCACGTTATGCGGATTGGCAGATCCCAGGGATTTTGCCAGAACGTCTGTAACACCTGCACTTTCCAGAACGGCGCGCATACTGCCACCGGCAATCACACCGGTACCATGTGCAGCAGGCTTGATCAGTACTTTGGCAGCACCTTCCTTCGCAAGCTGATCGTGGGGAATGGTACCTTTCATTACCGGAACCTTGATCAGGTTCTTCTTGGCATCTTCGATACCTTTTGTAATAGCTTCCTGAACCTCTTTAGCCTTTCCGAGACCATGACCAACAACACCATTCTCGTTACCCACCACTACCAGCGCGGAGAAACTAAAAGCACGTCCGCCCTTGGTAGTTTTCACTACGCGGTTAATTGCTACCACTTTCTCTTTCAGTTCAAGGTCGCCGGCTTTTACTCTGTTCAATATAACTTTTGACATTATTGCTTCAATTAGTACTTGAATGATTAGAAATTAAGACCACCTTCACGGGCACCTTCTGCAACCGCTTTCACGCGGCCATGGTAAAGGTATCCACCACGATCAAACACCACTGTTTCAACGCCCAGTTCTTTCGCTTTCCTGGCGATGGCCTGGCCTACGAGTTTAGACTTTTCTGTCTTGTTTACTTTCTGTGCCAGGATGTCTTTTTCCCTGCTGGAAGCACCGCCGAGGGTTACGCCGTTAACATCGTCAATCAGCTGCGCATAGATGTCGCTATTGCTCCTGAAGATGCTCAGCCTGGGCCTTTGCGCCGTTCCAGAGATCTTGTTACGAACCCTGAACCTGATATTTTGTCTCCTGAGAACTTTCGTGTTCATAATCTTTTGTTTTATCAGTCCTGATACTGCCAGGACCCTTTATCCAATTAGCTATTGTATTTCATTACCGCATTACCGCACTACCGCATTCCCACATTACTTACCAGCTGCTTTACCAGCCTTCCTGCGGATGTATTCACCTTTATACTTCACACCCTTTCCTTTGTAAGGCTCTGGCTTACGGAGGCTGCGGATCTTCGCAGCAACCTGACCCAGCAGTTGCTTATCAGTGCCTTCCAGAAAAATGCGCGGGTTATCACCCTTCTCCTGTGTAGTAGCTACTTTAAGCTCCTTAGGTACTTCAATCACAATATTGTGAGAATAACCAAGGGAAAGATCCAGCAGGTTGCCCTGGTTGGATGCTTTATAACCCACACCCACCAGTTCCAGTTCTTTCTTAAATCCTTCCGTTACACCCTTCACCATGTTCGCAACCAGGGCGCGGTATAAACCGTGCATGGCGCGGTGACGGATCTGGTCTGTAGGCCTGGTGAAATTCACCTTACCTTCTGCCACTTCTACTTTAATATCACGGTCAATGGCTTCTTTCAGTTCACCTTTAGGGCCTTTCACCGTAACTACATTATCGCCTCCTACTGTTACGGTAACACCGTTGGGAACTGCGATGGGAGCTTTACCTATACGAGACATATTTGTTTGTTTTTCCCTGACCGGTCAGCCGGCGTATAGACCAGGCTTAATGTATCAGGGCAATTAAAAATCAAAATCTAAAAACTAAGTAGTAAGGAATGTCAAAATCCAGCTTGCTGTTTTTGACTTTGCCTTTCTAATAAACGTAGCAAAGAACTTCACCACCCACATTCTGTGCCTTGGCATCCTTATCTGTCATCACTCCTTTAGAAGTAGATACGATGGCAACACCCAGACCGTTCTTCACACGGCGGAATTCGCTGGGGCTGGCATATTGCCTAAGACCCGGACGGCTGATCCTCTCCAGTGTTTTGATAGCTGGCTCTTTGGTAGAAGCGTCATATTTCAACGCTATCTTGATCACACCCTGCTTGGAATCATCTTCGAATTTATATTTCAGGATATAACCCTGTGCATATAAGATCTCAGTGATACGCTTTTTCAGGTTGGAAGCCGGTATCTCAACGATACGGTGACCCGCCATCTGCGCATTACGGATTCTGGTCAGGAAATCTGCTATGGGATCTGTAATCATAATATTTTATACTTGTCAGTTATTCAAAAATTTCACGCAACTGAATTACCAGCTTGCTTTTTTCACTCCCGGGATCTTTCCCATAAGTGCCATGTCACGGAAGGTCACCCTTGACACGCCGAAATAGCGCATATATCCACGGGGACGGCCTGTAAGCTGGCACCTGTTGTGCAGGCGAACCTTAGAAGAGTTCTTTGGCAGTTGATCCAGGGCAGCCCAGTCTCCAGCTGCTTTCAGGGCAGCACGCTTTTCTGCGTACTTGTCCACCATTTTCTGCCTTTTCAGTTCCCTGGCCTTTACTGATGTTTTAGCCATTGTTCGTTTTTATTTTGTGTTTAGACTTTCTCTTTTCTGATGTCACGGAAAGGCATACCCAGCTCTTTCAGCAGTTCATATGCTTCTTCGTTAGTTTGTGCTGTAGTAACGAAGGTGATATCCATACCGGTGATCTTACTCGTTTTATCGATATCGATCTCGGGGAAAATGATCTGTTCTGTGATACCCAGGGTATAGTTACCACGGCCATCAAATGCCTTCTCATTAACACCTTTGAAGTCACGCACGCGGGGCAGTGATGCAGAGAGTAGCCTGTCCAGGAATTCGTACATCTTCACACCCCTCAGCGTCACACGGGCTCCAATAGGCATTCCCTTACGAAGTTTGAAGTTCGAGATATCCTTTTTGGATGTAGTGGCTACTGCTTTCTGACCGGTAATGGTAGTAAGCTCGTCCACGGTGATATCAATGAGCTTTTTATCAGCCACCGCACCGTTCACACCCCTGTTGAGGCAGATCTTGGTGAGCTTCGGTGTTTGCATCACGCTCTTATAGTTGAATTTCTTTTGCAGTGCAGGCACCACATCGTCCTGGTACTTCTTCTGCAATCTCGGCGTATATGTTGCTGTTTTCATTATTTAATAACCTCCCCTGATTTTTTAGAAACACGTACTAATTTGCCATTCTCGCGGGTACGCTTTACTTTGGTGGGTTCGCTTTTCTTGGCATCCCACAGCATCACATTGCTGATGTGCACGGGTGCTTCCTTCTTTACCAGACCACCCTTGGTGTTCTGTGCAGAAGGCTTGGTGTGGCGTGTGATAATGTTTACACCTTCCACCAGGACCTTAGCATCATCCGGATATACCTCCAGCACTTTGCGAGGCTTCTTCAAATCCTTATCATCACCGGTGATCACCACTACGGAGTCACCTTTCTTGATATTGAACTTGGCTTTGAATCTGTTGCTCATGATTGACTATTGTTTTATTCTCCTGCGAGAATGGATTGTTAGTTGATTAAAGTACTTCGGGGGCCAGTGAAATAATCTTCATATAACCTTTATCCCTGAGTTCCCTGGCTACAGGGCCAAAGATGCGCGTTCCGCGGGGCTCGTCAGACTGGTTCAACAATACCACCGCATTGTCGTCAAAACGGATGTAAGAACCGTCTTTCCTGCGCAGCTTGTTTTTTGTACGGACGATAACCGCCTTGGTCACTGTACCTTTCTTGATACCACCTGCGGGGATCGCGTCTTTTACGGACACAACAATCTTGTCTCCGATCTTGGCGTAATCCTGACCGCTGTTTCCGAGTACACGGATACAGAGTACTTCCTTGGCGCCGCTGTTATCAGCTACATTGAGCCTGCTTTCCTGCTGAATCATTTTTATATACTTTGTGTCCCGCCTTCGGGACAATTAACACTATTATTATTCAAAGGCTTACCGCCGGATTATTTCGCTTTCTCCACAATCTCCACCAGCGTCCAACGCTTCGTCTTGCTCAGTGGACGTGTTTCCATGATCTTCACCACATCGCCAGGACCCGCCTCACTCTTCTCATCGTGCGCATGAAACTTGGTGGTCTTCTTTACGAACTTACCGTAGATAGGGTGCTTTACTTTCCTCTCCACAGCAACGGTAATGGTTTTGGTCATCTTGTTGCTGCTGACCACCCCGGTCTTCGTTTTACGTAATTTTCTTTCAGACATTTTTGATCTTTTAACTTTTCCGGCCGTATGTACAGCCATAATTTTTATTAATGGTCCAGCTCCCCTTACTTCTTCTTATTCAATTCAGTTTTCAGCCTGGCAATATCCTTGCGGAGCTGCCTGATGGTCATCGGGTTCTCCAGGGGAGAAACACCATGTGCAAACTGCAGCTTCTTCAGACGCTGCTCGTCTTCCTGGATCCTCGCTTTGAGGTCCTGTGCATTCATCCCCGCGAGGCTGGTCAGAAATTCGATCTTCTTTGACATCTTATTCAGTTGTTTTCGATGATTAATTAAGCATCCCGACGGATGATGAACTTAGTTTTGATCGGAAGCTTCGCTGCTGCCAGCTCCATGGCTTCCTTAGCCACCTGCGCTGTAACGCCATCGGCTTCAAAAATGATCCTTCCGGGTTCTACTACAGCTGCCCAATACTCAGGATTACCTTTACCCTTACCCATCCTTACCTCGGCTGGTTTGCGGGTGATCGGTTTATCCGGGAATACCCTGATCCACACATTACCTTCACGCTTCATGGCACGGGTCATCGCCTGGCGCGCTGCCTCAATCTGGCGGTTGGTGAGCCAGATGGGCTCAAGTGCCTTCAGGCCAAAGGTTCCAAAAGACAGCGTAGTACCCCTCTTGGCTACCTCCCTGATCCTGCCTTTCTGCGCCTTCCTGTGCTTCGTTCTTTTCGGTTGTAACATGATCTTATGATTGTGATCTTAGTTCTTAATTTTTATAATCTAAACCCTATCTCTAAACCCTATCTCTTATTATCTCTCCTGTCACCACCACGCCTGTCTCCACCACCACGGTTATCGCGGCCTCCACGGTCACCACCACGGTGATCATCACGCCTCTCCCTCCTGTCGCTCACCTCACTCTTACCACCTACAAAATTGGGGTTCAGGTCGCGCTTGGTCAGTACTTCACCTTTACAGATCCATACTTTGATACCGATCTTTCCATAAACAGTCAGTGCAAATACAGAAGCGTAATCAATATCCATACGATAAGTATGCAGGGGAACACGTCCTGATTTGATCTCTTCCGTACGTGCGATCTCAGCACCACCCAAACGGCCACTCACCTTGATCTTGATACCTTCAGCACCCATACGGAGTGAAGAAGCTATCGCCATCTTGATCGCACGTTTGTAGTTGATACGGTTCTCGATCTGCTTCGCGATGGTATCTCCCACGATGTTGGCATCCAGTTCAGGACGGCGGATCTCCAGGATGTTGATCTGCACATCATCCTTACCCGTGAGCTTCTTCAGCTCTTCCTTGATACGGTCTACTTCATTACCGCCCTTACCAATGATGATACCGGGCTTGGAAGTATGGATGGTTACGATGAGTTTATTTAATGTCCTCTCGATAACGATCTTGGCGATGCCACCTTTGTTGATACGGGCAGTCAGGTAGGTGCGGATCTTATGATCCTCGATGAGCTTTACGGAATAATCCTTCTTATTACCGTACCAGTTGCTCTCCCATCCACGGATGATACCTAACCTGTTACCAATTGGATTCGTTTTCTGACCCATGTATAGAATTTGAAAATGTTATTTATTGTTTGGTGTCTACGATCACGGTTACATGATTGCTGCGTTTGCGCATCCTGTAGGCACGACCCTGAGGAGCAGGCAACATACGTTTGATGGTCCTTGCTCCATCAACGAAGATGGTCTTCACCACCAGGCCGCTTACATCACTGCCATCGTTCTTCTGCCTCCAGTTGCTCACGGCAGACATCACCAGCTTACGCAGGGGTGTTGCACTGTGTTGCGGATGATGCTCGAGAAGCGCTACGGCTTTCTCCACGTCCATGCCGCGGATCTCATCAGCCAGCAGACGCATCTTGCGGGGTGATGTAGGGTAATTTCTGAGTTTTGCTACAGCTTCCATGTTTTCAATTCGTTTATGATATCCCTTGCGGGCTCTGATTATACTTTCTTGCTGGAATGTCCTTTGAAGTTCCTTGTAGGTGCAAATTCACCAAGCTTATGACCAACCATGAATTCCGTTACATACACGGGGATGAACTTATTGCCATTATGTACGGCAAAAGTGTGACCCACGAAATCCGGGATGATGGTGCTGCGCCTGCTCCAGGTCTTCACCACGCCCCTTTTGGATTTGCCTTCATTCATCGCTACGATCTTCTTCTCGAGTTTCGCGCTTACGTAAGGACCTTTTTTTATTGAACGAGCCATATTATGCTAATGTGTTAATTAGTAAATGCGGTAATTATTTAGCGAGTTTTTTACCATTCTTCCTTTGCAGGATCAGCTTATCACTGCCCTTGCCCTTGGTCCTGGTCTTCTCACCCTTAGCGTACTTACCTGTACGGCTCCTTGGGTGACCACCTGAAGATTTACCTTCACCACCACCCATCGGGTGATCTACAGGGTTCATAGCCACACCACGGTTACGGGGACGGATGCCCTTCCACCTGTTCCGGCCGGCCTTACCCATGCTCTCCAGGTTATGGTCTGAATTAGATACCACACCCACCGTAGCAAAGCAATTGATCAGCACTTTCCTCAATTCACCAGAAGGCATTTTCAGTACCGCATATTTCTCTTCCTTATTGGTCAGCTGGGCAGAAGCACCTGCACTGCGGGAGATCTTACCACCCTGACCAGGCTGCATTTCAATATTATGCACATTGGTACCCAGTGGCATATTCTTCAGCATCAGGGCGTTTCCGATTTCCGGAGCCACCTCATCACCACTGATCACGGTCATGCCTACCTGAAGACCCTGGGGTGCCAGGATATATCGCTTCTCACCATCAGTATAATTCAGCAGCGCGATGAAGGCAGTCCTGTTAGGATCGTACTCGATGGTAGCCACGGTAGCAGGAATATTCTTCTTGTTACGCTTGAAATCAATCACACGGTACATCTTCTTGTTACCACCGCCAATGTAGCGCATAGCCCTGCGGCCCTGTACGTTACGGCCACCGGTACCAGACTTCTTCTCCACCAGGGTTTTCTCCGGTGTGTCTGTAGTGATCTCGGCGTATGCATTACCAATCCTCCAGCGAGTACCTGCGGTGATTGGTTTGAATTTCTTAAGTGCCATAGTTTATTGCAATATTTGCGGCCTTGCCGGCCATTCATTAAATATTTGAATACAGATCGATGCTCTCCCCTTCTGCTACTGTTACGTAGGCTTTCTTGTAAGAGGGTTTACGACCCTGTACATAACCTTTCTTGGTGAAGCGGCTCTTGTTCTTTGCAGGAACAACCACCGTTTTCACATCGTCAACACTCACACCATAGAATGTTTGTACAGCATTCTTGATCTCGAGTTTGTTGGCTTCTTTTGACACGCGGAAAGCAAATGTCCTGCGCTTCTCCTGAAGTGCGTTAGCCTTCTCGGTGAGTATCGGCTTGATCAGTACGTCGTTCAGTTTCATTGTTTATACTTTTATGATTACGCAGTTACCGCGTTCTCTTCTTCAGTGAAAATTTTGGCTGCACTCTCCGTGAAAACCAGAACATCTGCATTTACCAGATCGTAAGTATTCAGGTCAGTCAGCAGCGTAGCAAGTACGGAAGGAATGTTCCTTGAACTCAGGTACAGGTTATCATTGTACTCAGGGATCACAAACACCGCTTTCTTGTCAGAAACCTTCAGGCTATCCAGGATGGATGCGAAATCTTTTGTCCTGGGCGTTGCCATGTTCACGTCTTCAACGATCATCAGGTTATTCTCCTTCACCTTTGCACTCAGCGCGCTGATCTTGGCGAGGTCTTTCACTTTACGGTTCAATTTGAAATCGTATGCATGGGGCTTAGGGCCAAACACCGTACCACCACCTTTATACAAAGGGTTACGGATATTACCCTTACGGGCTCCACCGGTACCTTTCTGGCGGTGAAGTTTGCGGCTGGCACCTTTCACTTCCGCACGGGTCTTCACCTTGTGCGTACCCTGGCGCTGCGCAGCGAGGTATTGCTTCACAGCCAGATACACCACGTGCTCATTGGGTTCCACGCCGAAGATTTCATCAGGCAGTTCAATGGTCCTGCCGGTCTTCTCTCCTTTTATATTTAAAACATCTGCTTGCATCGTAATCCGTTTTGTTATTTCTGAATGTATACAATGGAACCATTGTGACCTGGTACAGAACCATTCACGAGGATGTAATTCTTGTCAGCGAAGATTTTCACCACTTTCAGGCTCTTTACCTTCACCCTGTCACCGCCCATACGGCCCGCCATACGCATACCTTTGAATACGCGAGATGCGTCAGATGAGTTACCGATAGAACCCGGGGCACGCTGGCGGTCATGCTGACCATGTGATTGCTCACCCACACCAGAGAAACCATGGCGCTTAACCACACCCTGGAAACCCTTGCCCTTGGATGTACCTACAACGTCAACTTTATCGCCTTCAGCGAAAATGTCAACCGTTACGGTGTCACCGGCGTTCTTTTCAATGCTATAATCGCGGAATTCTTTAACGATCTTCTTGGGAGATGAACCTGTCTTGGCGAAGTGGCCTTTCTCGGCTTCAGTGGAGTGCTTCTCGTTCTTGTCGCCAAATGCTAGCTGGAGGGCGTTGTAACCATCGGTCTCCTTTGTCTTTACCTGGGCTACAGTACAGGGACCGGCTTCAATGATGGTGCAGGGAGTCTGCTTGCCATCAGGACTGAAGATGCTGGTCATCCCGATTTTCTTTCCGATAATACCTTTCATTTTATTACAGTTTTGCCCCTCCCCGGTTATGAGGACAGTACGGTATGTACCGCTAACTTCAATCCTTGTTTTGCTGCCGACCTTTTCTCTTGTTGCCATCACTCAGATGACGGAGAAGTACCAGCAGTAAACAAACCTCGAAGGGCTTGTTCATATTTAATTCCTTCTTTTCAGAAGGTATTGTTGACTTTCAGCGCTCCTACTTCCCTTCCACAACGCAGAAGAAATTGGGAGATGAATAAAAAGAACTAATGTTCAGGCTATCAGGCCTTGATCTCAACTTCCACACCGCTGGGCAGATCCAGCTTACTCAAAGCATCCACCGTACGGGAAGAAGAAGTATAAATGTCCAGCAAACGCTTGTGCGTGCTGAGCTCAAACTGCTCACGGGCTTTCTTGTTCACGTGGGGTGAACGCAGCACCGTAAAGATTTTCTTCCTTGTGGGCAGAGGAATAGGTCCTGTTACAACCGCACCTGTGCTCCGTACTGTTTTTACGATCTTTTCAGCGGATTTGTCCACCAGATTGTGATCGTAAGACTGCAATTTTATCCTGATTCGCTGCGACATATGATTGACCCCAAGTTTAATTGGGGATGCAAAAGTATGAGATTATTTGGCTTCAGCCAAAAAATATCGCACTTAATTTGAAAATTTGTCATTGGGGCAATGGGGACATAAATACGCTTAACATGCTGGCACTCAAAGCATTGCCGCACTGCCGCATTGTCTAATTGCCGCATTGCAAAAGTGGAAGGAAAAGTAAATGCAAAAAAAACCGGGGCAAGCCCCGGTTTTTTTTATGCATTTACTTTTCCTTTCACTTTCGCTATTACCTCCTCGGCAACGTTGTTAGGTGCCGGTGAGTAATGCGAGAACTCCATGGTAGAGGTAGCACGGCCGGAACTCAGCGAACGGAGCTGGGTAACATACCCAAACATCTCACTCAGCGGTACCTTGGCCTTGATCACCTGTGCTCCGGCCCTGCTGTCCATGCCTTCCAGCATGCCACGGCGGCGGTTCAGGTCACCTGTTACATCACCCATATACTGTTCTGGTGTGATTACTTCTACTTTCATGATAGGCTCCAGAAGAACCGGCTTCGCTTTACGGGCCGCTTCACGGAAACCACCCTTGGCACAAAGTTCAAAAGACATGGCGTCTGAGTCCACCTGGTGGTAGCTGCCATCAAAAATCCTGATCTTCATGTGCTCCACAGGATAGTTGGCCAGCACACCATTGCTCATGGCTGCCTCAAATCCTTTCTGGATGGGTGCAATGAATTCCCTGGGAATAGATCCACCAAAGATATCATTCACAAACTGCATCTGCTTGCCGGGGTTCTCTTTCAGCCACTCTTCTTCAGCAGGACCGATCTCAAATACGATATCGGCAAACTTACCCCTACCACCCGTCTGCTTCTTCAGGGTTTCCCTGTGCTGGATAGTAGCCTGGAACGCTTCTTTATAAGCAACCTGGGGTGCACCCTGGTTTACTTCAACCTTGAACTCACGCTTCATCCTGTCCACAATGATCTCCAGGTGAAGCTCACCCATACCGCTCAATACGGTCTGGCCGGTTTCTTCATCTGTCTTTACACGAAGCGTTGGATCTTCTTCAATCAGTTTACCAATGGCCATACCCATCTTGTCAACGTCAGCTTGCGCTTTAGGTTCAACGGCAATCGAGATCACCGGCTCAGGGATGAACATGTTCTCCAGTACAATCGGATGATCTTCATCGCAAAGGGTATCACCGGTTTTGATCTCTTTGAAACCTACCGCTGCGCCAATATCTCCCGCTTCAATGAAATCGATGGGATTCTGCTTATTGGCATACATCTGCATGATACGGCTGATCCTTTCGTTCTTTCCGCTTCTCATGTTCTTCACATAAGAGCCCGCGTCAAGATGACCGCTGTAGCAGCGGAAGAATGCCAGGCGACCCACAAACGGATCCGTCATGATCTTGAAAGCCAATGCGGAGAAGGGCTCTTTTGCATCGGGCTTGCGCACAATTTCCTCACCGGTATCGGGATTAATTCCTTTGATGGCTTCAATATCCACAGGGCTGGGCAGGTAACGTACCACACAGTCCAGCATGGTTTGTACGCCTTTATTTTTGAAGGCAGAACCACAAAGCATGGGCACGATGCTCATGTCAATAGTAGCCTTGCGAATAGCTACATGGATCTCCTCTTCACTGATAGAATTAGGATCTTCAAAGAATTTCTCCATCAGGGTATCGTCATATTCAGCCACTGCTTCAATCAACTGGCCCCTCCAGTAATCCACATCCTCTTTCATATCCTCAGGAATGGGAACTACTTCATAAGTAGCACCCTGGGTTCCTTCCTGCCAGATAATCCCTTTCATCGTGATCAGGTCAACGATTCCCTTAAAATCATCCTCAGCACCAATGGGCAATTGCAGGGGAACAGATTTAGCACCCAGCATCTCCCGTACCTGCTTCACTACATTCAGGAAGTCTGCACCGGCACGGTCCATTTTATTCACAAAACCAAGACGGGGTACACTGTAACGGTTAGCCTGGCGCCATACAGTCTCAGACTGGGGCTCCACGCCATCAACAGCGGAGAACAAAGCCACCAGGCCGTCCAGTACGCGCATAGACCTTTCCACCTCCACCGTGAAATCCACGTGGCCCGGTGTATCAATGATGTTGAATTTGTATTTTTTGGTATCAGGAACTGCCTGGCCCTGCTTAGTAGGGAAGTTCCAGAAACAGGTTACAGCGGCAGAGGTAATAGTGATACCCCTTTCTTTCTCCTGCTCCATCCAGTCAGTGGTAGCGGCACCATCGTGCACCTCACCAATTTTGTGAGACATACCTGTATAGTACAGGATACGTTCAGTACAAGTGGTCTTACCGGCGTCAATATGTGCGGCGATACCGAAATTCCTTTGAAATCTTAAGTCTGCCATGACAATTTGGTATTGAAATTTGAGGGTGCAAAGGTAGGAAGAAAATGTGATAATGTGGCAATGTGGGAATGCGGTAATTAAAAAAGGCCGGCAGATTTCTCCACCGGCCAGGGTATAGGGAACTTAGGGGGTTACTCAAAGATGATTCTCTCCGTCTGTACAAGGCCGGTTCCCAGGTCTGTAATCCGCAGGATATACATTCCCGCAGCATAATTCTGGCGATGAACCGGTAACAAGGCTGTGCGCACCCTTCGCTCTGTTTTCTCCTGTAACAACTGTCCGTTCAGGGTATACAATTGAATCTTCAGGTCCTGGGGCTGTTTACCGCTTACGGAAACGTAGACCGTTTGCGCAGCCGGCACCGGATAAACCGTGATCTTCTTGCTCGTCCAGTTCAGGGACACCACATTGCTATAGCCCGCTTGCCCTCTGGCACTGATGGTCCTGATCCTGTAGTAATTATCTCCATCCGCTGGCTGCCCATGCATGAAGCCGTAACGATGTTCTCCCTGGGGTGAAGCCGGCAGCACAGTACCAACGTAACGGAATGGGCCGGATGGATCTGTAGCATGCTCCACCTCATAGCGCAGCACTTGTTTTTCTCCGGTTACCTGCCAGTGCAGGTCTGCCTGCTGCCCGGCCTTCTCGCCCTGCAGGCGAATATCCCTATAAGGAAGAATGATACACTCACCGGTAAGATCGAAACTGGCTTCCCTGTCCAGGCATCCCCCGTTCAGGGTCATCACTACTTTATACCGGCCGGTATCTGATGGCGATACATTGTATACAATATAGCTGTTGCTGTTACCCAGGTAAGAACTATCCTGCCGGTTGGCAGACATCTTATACCATCGGTAATTGGCATTGGGTACGTAGTCAACTTTCAATTCTGTTGAGGCAGACATACAGGTACTGGTTGCTGAAACCACCAGGTTTTGCAAAGGCAGGACATTGGCATCATTCAGCGCCGCATTCCCACAGGCATCTATGGCCCGCAATCTTACCAGGGAATAGGTTTCCCCGTTATTAATGGTAAACACAGGACTGGATTGCCATCCCGTATTGATAGATGGTGTGGTGGGCGTACTGCCTATGATCTGGTATTGGAACGATGGCGCACCGCCATTGATGGCAGCACTAACCGTAAAACTATTATTGCTGCATTGATACACCGCCGCGTTGGCAATGGTGGGATACGCATACGGACTCACAGAAACGGTATCATACACTTTATTGCTGCAGCCACCTGGCAGGTTATACATCACCACATAAGTATTGGGCTCCAGATCCAGGAAGGTAAATGATCTTCCGGCCTGGTTGGCATACGGTATATTCACAGTAGTGTTACCGCGCTTGATGATGACAGGATAAACAGGGCCATTGTTGGAACTCACGGTTACATTCAGGTCAGAAGATCCGTTGGGCTTCAGGCCTGAAGGGCAACGCTGGATAAATTGTATGCTCTTGGTGATCTCACTCAACACGGGTGTAACCAATGAAGATCCGGAACGGCCGCAACTGTCTGTCACTTCCACCCTGTATTGCATTCCCTGTGGCAGTGCGGGAAGGTTGCGTACCTCCACAATGCCTGCACCGGAAACCATATTACCCACCACATTATTTGTAGGATCGTATACCGTAACAACATAGGGTTGCGATCCGTACTGAAGGTTTACCTTAATGGTGGTAAGCCCCATTTCGCAGGCTCCTCCTGCGTTCGCTGAAACGGTGAGCGGTGGTTTACTTGCTTTGAAATTACGGGTCAAAGGCACAGGATAACATCCGTCTATTACCTGCATCGTGTATCGTCCATAGGGCAGGTCGTGGAAAATACCACTGTCATTGGTGGCAATCACCACACCCAGAGAATCCATCAGGTTGTACACGGGATTGGTGAGCAGATGCTGACCCTGCATCGCTGCATCAAATGTTGCACAGGTAAGGTTATAAACACTCACCTGACCTACAGAAGGTGTGGGCGGTGAAGGATTGAAACATCTTGTGATAACGGTATCATAGCAGCTGGAATCATTTTTAATTTCCATGCAATACCGCTGGTAAGACAAGCTATCAAAAATTCCCGTTGTATTGCTTCCAACAATATTACCCAATGAGTCTTTTAAAGTATACACCGGATTCAGGAAGTTAACCAGGCCTGTGATGCGAACGGTAAATGACGGACAGGTCATCTGGCTGAAACTGGCGGTTCCACCTGAAGGTCTCGGCTTCTGTCCCGTGAAGCAGCGAGTGATCACGGTATCATAGCAGGTGGCGTCATTGCGTAAATCGATACAATATCGGCCATAGGCCAAACCGGTAAAGCGGCCCGTACTGTTGGAATCTATGGCAATTCCTGCGCTGTCTTTCAGGATATAGAAAGGATTAGTGACATTAGATGCTCCGGAAAAATCTGCATCAAAGCTGAGGCAGCTGGCATTACTCTGGCCTACACTGCCACCAGAAGGTTTACGTTTGTCTACAATGATGCATCGCTGTATAGTGGTATCATAACAAGCAGGGTCATTGACCACACGGATACAATAGCTGCCGTAAGGAAGATCAGGGAAAGATCCTGAAGCATTACAACCCAGCGGATTGCCTGCGCTGTCAAACAAACAATATTGTGGATTGGTAAGATTTTGCTCACCCGTCACATCCAGCCTGATCACATCACAATCCCTGGTTACTGAGAGGTTGGCAGCCACGGAAGGTATAGGAGGTACTCCGGTAAAACACCTTTCAATGGTGGTGTCATAGCAGGTAGATGAATTCTTTACCCTGATGCAATAATCGCCGTAAAGAAGCCCCGTGAAAATCCCCGTGGAATTTGATGCCACCTGGGTATTATTTTTCCATAAACTATATATGGGTGACGTGAGATTGGTTTGCCCGCTTACGCTTACATCAAAACTTGTACAGGTTCTGTTGGTGATGCTCACACCTGAAGCAAGGGAAGGCAAGAGGGGCTGCACATCCACTACCCTGATGATAGTGGTATCATAACAGCCATCGGTAATCTGCACTTCATAGGTACCATTGGGAAGGTTTTTGAACAGTCCTGTGCTGTTACAGGATTGTTGTACGCCATTCTTAAACAGGCAGAACAGCGGGCTGGCGAAGTTGACGAGTCCGCCGATCTGCACATTGAAAAGATTACAATTTACCCTTGTCACTACGGGTGAAGCGGTTACATCCGGTTTTGGATTCACCAGGCTGAAATTTCTCCTGATCAGTGTGTCATAACAAAGGTCACGGATCTCCACTGTATAGTTGTCCTGTGCAAGATTGCTGAATGTACCGGTAGAATTGCAGGCAAGCTGCGTGTACTGCCCGTCATACAGGCAGAACTGTGGATTATTCATATTAACCACGCCAGTGACCTGGGCGGAAAAAACATTACAGGTGATCTGTGTGGTGCTTACACTTGCATCCACTGCCGGTTTGAAGGTATTGATCCAGGGAACGGTGACGCGGTTACCACAACCATCTTTAACTACAAGGGTAATAGCGCGTCTGTTACCGATATTGGCAACAAACTGTGGCGTAGTATTCCAAACAGTATCTGCTGCCCCGCGGATCCAGCCATATCTGAAACTGTTAAACACCGTATCCGGTGTTGTATTCCCCCTGCTGTCCCTCAGTTCTATAGAAAGGTTAGCTGTGCTGCACGATGCCATGGTGCCCGATGAAGATTCCACCCACCAGTCATAGGGCAGGATCGTCACCCGTCTGGTTTGGATACCGCCACAAGAGTCTTCCATTTTTACGGCGTAGTCGCCAGGCGCGAGGCCGGAGAAAAATCCATTGCCGTTAGACCTGCCCAGGTCCGCCGCCATTGGCGCCGCCACAATGGTAAACCAGAAGGTTTGTCGCCCCCCGGTCACATCCACCGCAGTCATGGTACCATTATTCGCATTCTTACAGGAAATATTGGTAGCCAGGATTGAAAATCGGGGATCTTCATAGTTTCCGGCAATCACCACGCTGTCTTTTTGTTTCACGCAGCCATTGAGAAAATCCTGAACATACACGGTATACATCCCGGGCGTTAACCCGGAAATTGAATTAGACGATGTATAGGAGGTGTTAACGGGGCCTGTAACGCGGTAGTTAAACTGTCCTGATCCGCCGGTGGCGGTAATATCGATGGTTCCCGTGGCACGGCATCGGGATTCTATGGTTTGTACTGTAAACTGGACGGTACTACAGGGTTGGGCCTGGGCCCAAAGACTCATTACCATGCACAACAGCACGATAACCGACCTCGCGGCCGGATATTGGATTCGGTTCATAGGACGCTGGTTTGGTCTATTGGTTGATTACTACAGGATTATAACGCCGGAGTTTCCGTTGAAGTATATATGAGCTTAAAAATCTGGCAGTTGGGCAGGTGGGCAACTGGGCATTTGGGCAGTTGGACAAAGGCCCAATGGTTCATTTGCCAATTACCAAAAAAGAAAAGGCCTGTCTCCTTTTGAGAGACAGGCCTGATATTAAATATTATTATGATCAGATCCTGAAGTGGGCGAAAGCCTTATTAGCTTCAGCCATTTTGTGTGTGTCTTCTTTCTTCTTGAAAGCACCACCTTCACCCTTGCTGGCTGCAACGATCTCATTGGCCAGTTTATCAGCCATGGACCTTCCGTTGCGCTCACGGGAGAAACGGATCAGCCATTTGATGGAAAGAGAGATCTTCCTGTCTGGACGAACCTCAGAAGGGATCTGGAAAGTAGCACCTCCGATACGGCGGCTCCTTACTTCCACAGCAGGAGACACGTTAGACAGTGCTTTCCTCCACACTTCATATCCGTCTTCACCGGTCACTTTAGCTACTTTATCCAGCGCATCGTAGAAGATGGTCAGTGACGCACCTTTTTTACCCTGCCACATCAGGTTGTTCACAAAACGGGACACCATTTGATCATTGAACTTAGGATCTGGTGCGATGGGCAGTTTCTTGGCTCTTGCTTTCCTCATTGATATTCAAGTTTGTATGGAGGCTTATTACTTCTTAGCTTTTTCGCGTTTAGTACCGTATTTAGAACGGCTCTTTTTCCTGTCTTTCACACCGGCAGTATCCAAACTACCCCTTACAATATGGTACCTTACACCGGGAAGGTCTTTAACACGACCGCCACGGATCAGCACGATAGAGTGTTCCTGCAGGTTGTGACCTTCACCAGGGATATAGGCAATCACCTCAACTTTGTTGGTCAGGCGCACCTTGGCAACCTTTCTCAAGGCAGAGTTGGGTTTCTTGGGGGTTGTGGTGTATACACGGGTACAAACTCCCCTGCGTTGCGGACAAGCATCAAGTGCCCTTGATTTGCTTTTCGCCCTGATGATATCTCTTCCTTTTCTTACTAATTGCTGAATAGTAGGCATTCGTTCCCAGATTTTTAAACGGGAGGCAAAGGTAGGGGATTTTTTTTGTTGAGCAAAAAAAATCCAGTGTGAAAATTTGACAAAGTGGCAATGTGGAAATAAGGGGTTAGCGGACAGGGTACATCCAGCCGAAACGGTCGTCCACTTTACCTTCCCGGATGGCATCCAGCCTGCGTTTCACCTCGGGTGCCGCCGTCCAGGTCTCCGTCCTGAATTCCATGACATAATCCTTGTACCTCAGTTCTTTTATATACGATATAGTAGCAGCCGTACCCGTACCGAAAGCTTCTTTCAGGTTCCCGGCCTTGTACGCCTCTATAATCTCATCAATACTCAATGCCCTCTCCTCTACCATGTAGCCCATTTCCTTAAGAAGGGTAATGGCACTTGCACGGGTGACCCCATCCAGGATGGTTCCCTGGGAAAGTTCCGGTGTTATGGCTTTATCACCAATAACGAAAAAAACGTTCATGGTCCCTATTTCCTGCACATACTTGTGCTCCAGGGCATCGGTCCACAAAACCTGGTCGTACCCCTTTTTCCTGGCTTCGGCGGTGGCCTGCATGGCTGCCGCATAATTACCGGCAGTTTTGGCGAAACCTACCCCACCTGCCACGGCACGCACATACTGTTCTTCCACATAGATACGCATCGGTGCCACATAGTACGGACCTGTGGGCGACAGGATGATCATAAATTTGTAACGCTCTGAAGGCTTAACCCCTATTACTTCATCGGAAGAAAACATAAAGGGCCTGATATACAAAGAATGGTCAGGTTTGTTGGGGATCCAATTGCTGTCCAGTTTCACCAGCTCGCGCATGCCATCCATAAAGATCTCTTCAGGAACAGCCGGCATCTGCATCCGCTCAGCAGAAATATTAAAACGCCTGAAATTATCCTGGGGCCTGAAAATAAAGGCCTCCCCTTCTGCATTTTTGTAGGCTTTGATGCCCTCAAAAATAGCCTGGCCGTAGTGCAGCGCTGCCAGCGAAGGCGCCATCAGCAAGGGCTGGTAAGGTTTGATCTCCACCGTTCCCCATTTCCCGTTCTCATAATCCACCTCCAGCATATGGTCCGTGAAATATTTCCCGAACGGCAGGTTTTCCAGGTTGATATCCGCCAGTTTACTTCTTTCAACACGTGTAATCTGAACATCAGGCAATGCGATCATAATTCAGCTAAATTTGCTACAAAGAAACAAAAAAACTAACAATCATTAGTTTTATGGAGAACAGTGCGCAACCGATCCTTGACCAGGGAATGCTGGCTACCTGGTATCCACAGGGAATTTTTATCATTCCGGAAAAAGGAGATAAGACGGGTTTACCCCTGCCCATCCAGAAAGCGCCCTATCTTGCCCTCAGTAGTGAATCTGTGCAGGGAGCCAACCTTGAACTGCTGTCTGGTATTTTTCAGGCCTGCAAAATACCCATGAAGGATGTTAATATCCTGCAATGGGATGGCAAGGAAACTTACCCGATGCTGATAGAAAGGGCCGGACCAGGATTTATCCTGCTGTTTGGGGTCACACCTGCGCAGATAGATTTGCCGCTGGTTTTCCCTGATTTCCAGACCCAGGCATTTTCGGGAGTCACCTGGGTTTGTGCGCCTGAACTGGGGTTATTACAACAGGACAAACTGATGAAATCAAAACTATGGCTCTGCCTGAAGCAAGCCTTTTCACTATAAATAAATGATGCAATCCCTCATTTTTGCCACCCACAATGCCCATAAGGCTGAAGAAATCAGGGCAGCCCTGGGAGGTCTCTGGAAGATCAGGACCCTGGATGAAGCGGGTATTCTCCAGGAAATCCCGGAGCCCCATGATACCCTTGAAGCCAATGCAAGGGAAAAATCAACGACCATCCGGGCGCTAACGGGCGAAGACTGCTTCAGCGAGGATACGGGACTGGAAGTGGATGCACTCCAGGGTGAGCCCGGGGTAAAAACTGCCCGATATGCCGGAGACCACCGTGATTTCAATGCCAATATCCGCAAACTGCTGGACGCACTGGAAGGTCAGCAAAACCGGAAAGCGCAGTTCCGGACAGTGATCTCCTACTTACAGGGCAACCAGGAATTTCAGTTTGAAGGCATCTGCCGGGGTACTATAATAAAAGAGATGAAAGGGACCGATGGGTTTGGCTATGATCCAGTTTTTGTACCCGATGGGGATACCCGTACCTTCGCGGAAATGTCCCTGGCAGAAAAGAACCGGTATAGCCATCGAAAAAAAGCGCTGGACCAGCTGATTCATTTCTTACAGACGCAGCAGCAAGGGCATACGAACGAATAAATCAAAATTTTTCATGGCTGGAGACAACCATCATGTGCCGGAGGCCGACTTAATCCTGGGAAGCATCAGGGGTGACAGGCGCATGCAGGAATTACTGTATAAGACCTACTCTCCCAAAATGTTTGGTGTCTGCTTACGGTATTCCGGAAACGCAGATGATGCACAGGATATACTACAGGAAGGATTTGTAAAGGTTTTCAAAAACCTCTCCCGCTTCAGGGGTGAGGGTAGTTTTGAGGGTTGGATCCGCAGGATTTTTGTTAATACTGCAATCGAACACTATCGCCGGAAAGTAAATATGTATCCGGTAACAGAAAACCAGGAGAACACGATAGAAGACAAAGATTGGACTGCTTTTGACCGCCTGGCCCTGAAGGACCTTCTGGAGATCATCCAGGAGCTTTCACCGGGGTACAGGACGGTTTTCAACTTGTACGTAGTTGAAGGTTACACACACAAGGACATTGCAGATATGCTAGGCATCAGTGAGGGTACCAGTAAATCCCAGCTGGCGAGGGCAAAAGCAATCCTTCAAAACGTGATCAAGGGTAAAAAAAGAGTCCAATAAAAAACGAGCCAGTCATGGAATGGAAGAAAAACCTTTATGATTACCAGGCAGAGCCACCCTTACAGGCCTGGTCACAAATAAAAGACCAATTGGATATGGAAGCTCCTGCAGCGTTGCGGGAACAACTCTACCAGTTGGAATCTGCGCCACCGCCACAAGCCTGGGAAACCATCAGTGCGGGTCTTACACAAGTATCACCGCAACAGGCACCTGTTAAAAAGATCTGGTATCGCAGATCCTGGACCATCGCAGCTGCCGCTGCTGTTGCGGCTGTGGTTTTTGGAATCAACTATAAAAAAGATGACGCATCTGCTGCTGCAGGCGTGAGTACATCGGTCATCAATCCGCTTCCTGCATCTCCGGAACTGGAAAATCCACAACAAATGGCTAACAGTTTTCCGGATGCAGATCCCGTGATGACAGCCATGAAAAATAAGGACAACAATTATCTCTATTTCATCACCGGTAATGGCGAAGCCCGCAGATTGTCATATAAACTACAGCACCTGCTGCCGGCCATTCGGGAAAACAAGCACCATAAAACCATTGATGCGTGGACGGAGATCCTTGAACACTCTCCATCAGCACCGGTGGGTGGAAGCTTCCTTGAAATGGTTGACATGGTGAAAAGAATGGAGACAAGAAAAAACTGATCACAACTTCCAGTGCTTGCGGCTTTCATTAGCCTGGATCACCAGCATATCTTCTCCGTTGGCAGTAACAGCTCCACGCTCCGCGCCTTTCTGCAAAAAAAGTGTACATGCCGGATTATACACAAGGTCATATAAATAGTGGCCTTTGCCGATGGCTTCGTATGGAATCTTCGGGCATTCGTCAACGTTAGGATACATGCCTAAGGGCGTAGTGTTGATGATCAAGGGATGGGAAGCCACCATGTCAGCGGTAAGATCCTCATACGTGATGGTCTCACCGGATGCTGTTCTGCTGACCTTTT
The DNA here is from genome assembly GCA_044225015.1 of Chitinophagaceae bacterium. Classification (GTDB taxonomy): domain Bacteria; phylum Bacteroidota; class Bacteroidia; order Chitinophagales; family Chitinophagaceae; genus Pollutibacter. The sequence continues at coordinate 232,954 of JBGAJG010000006.1, forward strand.
GGAACGGAATCTCCAGTTGGCGGAGCACATACCATACCGCTTTTGCCGCGCCGCCGGTTCCCAACACCAGTGCGCTTGTGTGTTCCTGCAGGAGTCTCTTTTTGAGGCTTACCTCAAATCCGGTGACATCGGTATTATATCCCGTCCAGATACTGCCATTGGCCACTATGCAATTACATGCACCTATGGATTGCGCCGCCTCAGACAAATCGTCCAGGTAGGGAATCACGGCTTCTTTGTAAGGAATAGTAACATTGAGGCCATCCAATTGAGCAGAAGCCTTCAAAGCAGAAACCTCGCTGATATCCGCCAGGGGGAAGTTCTCATACACGGCGTCTATACCTTCCTGTTCAAAAATGCCGGTAAAATACTTCCTTGAAAATGAGTGGGTGAGCGGATAACCGATCAATCCAAACTTCCTTGTCATACTTTGGCTTTATCCAGGAAAAGGTGGAAGGTATCTCCACGAAGTCCCAGGCGCATTGTTTCCAGGGGAATTACTTCTGTGGGAGCGATGTTTCCCAGGTTCACATTGGCACCCAGTAATTCAATAAAATAGAGCTGCTGTGCTTTCTGCGGTGCTTCCCAGATGATCCGCTCACCGGGGATCTGGGTGAGGATCTCCTGCACCAGTCCTTCCCGTACTTCACCACTGCCGCGATAGATGCCCACGTTACCTGCTTCACGGGCTTCTGCGATCACATATGTTGAACCCGCTTCAAGCTCTGCACGCATCAGTTCTATCCACTTGTAAGGCGGAATGATATGTGCAGCATCCTTGCTGCCCACCTCGCTCAAAACTGTACCATGCTGTGTCAGCTTCTCGATATAGCCGCATTTCTCCGCATGGGGAATAGTAATAGACCCATCACTCACTTCCATATATTCAATACCGTAGTCCTTACACACACTGATGTAATCATTAAACTGGTTACGGATCAGGAAAGCTTCAAACAGTGTCCCGCCAAAATAAATGGGCAGGTCATATGAACGATAGATCTCAATTTTTTCACGAAGAGATGGGGTTACGAAAGAAGTACCAAATCCCAGTTTCACGATGTCCACATGCGGATGGGAAACACTCAGGAAATTGCGAACCTCGTCAGTACTTAATCCCTTATCCATCACCATTGTTAATCCATTTTTCCTGGGTTTCTGGATACGTTCCGGGATCTGGGTAAGATTGAAATTCATGTTGGAGATTTTAAACAGCGGCAAAGATAGCTTATTCAGTTCGCAGTTCGCATTCTTCACCCTATACCTAAACCCTATACCTACACCCTCGCCCTATTTCCTCGCCCTATTTCCTCGCCCTACTTCCGCTTCGCCCGTGCAATCACATCCACCACTCCCTGGTCCTGCAGAATCACAGGATTGAGTTCTATAAACTTCTTGAGGAGTTTGGGTGCCTGGTGAAGGGCTTCTTCCAGCAACAACAGACCATCCTTGGTTCTGCCTAATGCCAGCTCAATGGCAGCCCTGTAATATAGGAACAGGGGTTTGTTCCCCGTTTTTGATGCAGCGATTTTTATTTGAATACCTGCCTCTTCATAAAGCCCTGAAGTATACAAACAACGGATCAGGGATTCCCATCCCGCACGGTTACGGGGCCTGTATTGCACTACTACGGTATAGTAATGGATGGCATCTTTCAATTTTCCCAGCTGCATATAACAATCACCCATTGCCAGGTTGAAATCCGTTTGGGTTCTCGCCAGCTGCAATGCCTGTTCAAGGTATTTTATAGCCTGCTGCCAGTTTTCTTCATTCATGTAGGTTCCGGCAATCTTATAGAGCAACTTGGCATCTTCCTGGTTGAGGTGAGACGCTTTCCTGTAGTAAAATCTGGCTTGCGCATAATTCCGCAGTTTATCAAAACAGTGGCCTATGGCTTCATAAATCACATCTTCCGGGCGGGACAGCTCCACTACTTTTTCCAATGCTTCAATGGCATCCTTGTATTTACGCAGGCGGATAAAGGCATCTGCCATATTCCTGTAGGCATAGTCGAACTTCTCATTGATCGCAATCGCATATTTATAGGCATCGATGCTCTTCTCATACAGTTTCAGGCCCTGGTAAGCCGCGGCCAGGTTGAACCAGGCCAGTTCACTGTAAGGATGCTCCTCAATGATGGCCTGGTGAAGGCGGATGCTTTCTTCATTTCTACCGGTAAAATCTGTCCAGAAGCAGATCTTATACAAGGCCTCTTCATTAGTGGGCTCATGTTCAAGGATCAGTTTGAGGCAATCGAAGATCTTATCAAATTCCTCATAATCATCGTACACGTCTGCCAATTCAAATAACAGGTTGATCCTGTCCTCGCCATCAAACCGCTGTATAGCCTCTTCCAACAACTCCACGGCTTTTTCCTGCTGGTCCAGGGCCAGGTAGGCATCGGTTTTCAAAATATACACATCAATATCAGCACTGTCCAGGATGGCAGCCTGGTCCAGCAGGTCCAGCGCCTCGTGATATCGCCGGGAGGCAATCCAGAGGTCCGCTTTCTTCACCATCAGGGCGGCGGAATAGGGAAACTGCTCCAGCCCCATTTCCACGGCTTCCAGGGCCCTGGGCAGGTCATCCATATCATCAAAATGGTCTATAATGCGCTCAAAGCTCTCTTCGTAGAGGAAACTGTGGCTCCGGCCGGCTTTGAGGTTCTCGTATTGGCGTAGTATTTCCCGAATGTCTTCATGCTCTTCACGGTAGGGATTTTCATTCATGGTATATAGGTTATTGTAATTTAAGGCTTTATTCCAGCCGTTTTTCCGGCCAATATGATAAGTTATCCCCTCAGGCGGATAAAACTGTTAATAAAAGGATAAATGGCTATTAAATCTGGAATAATTTTTGTTAATTTTGTGATATGAGCGTTAAAGCCAAAATAAAAACTGGCCGTATGTTGAAAATCGCAATGGCAATACTTGCCGTTCTGGCGATCGCTCATTATGGTTTTGCAGTGGATGGTGCACAGGGTGGTACTAAATCAACCAAGGTGTATTCTTCCATCAAAACCAATCTCAATTTCTCTCTCAAGTCTATGTATCCCGCTTCTGCCAATAAACCTGTGCAGGTCAAGAGGGGGCCTTCCATGACGGCTAGTTACAGCCTGATATCTTTCCACCGGGGCAACCAAACCTGGGTCACGCCTTATCGCAGTGGTTCAAAAATCCTGCAGAAGTTCAAAACACCATCACGCTAAAAACTAACACTAATCTTTAAACACTAGTGCCAATTACCAATTGTCAATTGTCAATTGCTAATTACCAGATTTCATTCCTTCATCATACGTCATTTCCCTGTATCCTGAAGTGGGCACTTCAAAACGCTGGATGGGAACGGGGTCAAAGCTGACCTTACTGGCTGCATATTTAACTTTGATCCCGGAAACGGTGGATTCAAATTCCAGCGGAACGCCTGGCAGATTCTTGAACTGGGCATCATAGTCGCGATTCTCTATCCTGATCTCTGTAGTGAAATACACCGTGAAGCTGGTACCGTCAGCCATCTTACCCACGGCCTGCTCACAATTATAGCCGGCTACCTTTTTAGTCTCCCCTGTCTTGGTGAAAGTGATACCTTCAAATTTTTTGTTCCTGTCCACCCAATTCTGGCGGTTCATCCTGATCAAAAGTTTCTGTGCACCAAACTCGCGCATAACCACTCCATTCCCGGTTCTGCTGTCATATAGGGTGATGGAGCTGCCAATAGCACTTTTTAACTCTGACCGGGAATGGGAACCCTTCAGGAATACCGTTGCCGTGGCCCCGTCAAACACATCGGCCATCTTGGGGTTGTTGCTCCCCGTTTGTACAGACACGTCATACTGGATAGTACCTTCAGAAAGAAGTTTTTGTGCCCTGCTGGCAAAAGCCAGTATCAGCATGGCCATCGTTAAAAGGTATGTACGCATTTTCATACTTGGTAAGATTGGGAAATTCTGACTCCCGTTGCCTGAACTTTGTTAAAGCTACTACTTCTTCTGCGTCTTTTTCTTCATATCCTCCAGCTTGCGTTGCTGTTCCTGCATGGACTCCAGTCTCTCCTGCCACTTCGGTTTTGTTCTCGGCTTTTTCTTATTTTCTTCAATCTGTGCCAGGATCTTGTCGTGGTTGATGATATAGTTCTGTATCACATACTGAAGCACCAGCGTGATCACGTTGGACACCGTATAGTACCAGGTGAGTGCCGATGGCAGGCCATTGAAAATACCCAGCAGCATTACCGGGAAAATATAGGGCATGTACTTCAGCATGGGATTGTCCTGGTCTGGCGTCATGCTCATGCTGTACAAAGAAATCAGCAAACTGGTCACTACTGCAAGTATTGTGAAAAGGCTGATGTGGTTGCCAATAAAGGGAATTTTATAGCTCCACGTGATGATATGATCATATGATGAAAGATCATTGGCCCACCAGAATGATTTACCCCTGAGCGCTATCTGCGAGTTGAAAAAACTATACAGCGAGAAGAATATCGGAATCTGCAACAACGCGGGAATACAACCCCCGAGAGGGTTTACACCTGCTGTGCGGAACAGTTTCATCTGCTCCATGCTGTAAGCCTGCTGGTCATCCTTATGTTTTTCCTTGAGCAGCGCAAGTTCCGGCCGCAGGGCCTTCATCTTGGCTCCACTGAGATAGCTTGTATATACCAGCGGGGAAGTCAGCAAACGGATGATTATGGTCAGCAGCGCAATTACCAGACCGTAGCTCTTGATAAATCCTGCAAACAAATTGAACACCGGCATGATGATCAGCCGGTTAATGTATTTCACAAAAGCATAGATGCCCTGGCCGAGGTTCACCACATCTTCCATCCCATATTTCTTGAGCGTGGAATATTCGTTAGGGCCGTAATACATTTTCAACGGAATGGTTACCGTATTACCGGCGGGTATTGCAAGCTTAAGATCTCCTGTAGCTGAAGCCACCCAATGCGTGGAATCAGACTCGGCAGGCATGCGTGTGGTAACTTCGGCAGCGGTAAAGCCCTGCTCTGCAATCAACGCATGGTTAAAAAATTTCTGCTTCAGTGTCACCCATTTCACGCCTCCGTCAAACTTCTTATTCAAGCCATCCTTCAACGTAAAATAATCAAACCCGTCATTTACGGTATACACATCCAGCTGGGATTCTCGTTTTTCACCGTCCGGATCTTTCTCCTGCTGAATCGCTTTCACCTGCCATCCCAGGTCTAAAGTCTTCTTGCCCAGCAGTTGATCCGGCCTGTTCAGGATGATATCGAAATTCACCATATACTCATCTTTTTTCAGGGTGAAAGCATGGGTAATTGATTTACCGGTTGAATCTGAAAGGGTGAAAGAAACCGTTTGGCTGCCATCGGCATCCGTGGTAAGCTTGCCCGGGGCAAACAGCAGGTCAGCTGTTTCCGCTGTGTTGGCTGTACCGGTGTTGATCCGGTAGGATATACGGTCTGTGCCACTGCCAGCCAGGGTAACGGGAGTGCTGTCTGCAGCCAGGTACTTCTTCAATTGAACATAAGCGGGCTGGCCGCCTTTATTGGTGAACCCGATTTTAACGAGGTCATTTTCCAACACCACTACCTGGGCTGTTCCGGACGCTGCAGCCTGGAATGAACCGGCAGCGGCAGCATGGGCAGAAGAATCAGCACGCAGGGAATCGATCTTAAAAGCGGCAGGGTCTGTCTTGGGCTTGAGGGCCGCCAGGGAGTCATCAATCCTCTTCTGCCGGACAGCCTGTTCCTTCTGCCCCTGGCTGGTGAAATAAAAATATCCGAAGAACAACAAGGCCAGCAGCACAAAGCCAATCACCGAATTTCTGTCGAGGTTCATGATTCCAATTTGAGCCGCAAATATAGGCATATTGCCAGTGCGGCAATGCGGCAATGTGTAAATGCGGCAATGTAAGGAATTTGGCGGGTGACATCAAGGAAATGCGGCCTTGGTACGCATTACCGCACTGCCGCATTGCCACATTGCCACATTTATATCGCTTCCCCCTGCAGTTGTGGGCTCTTCACCGAGGCTTTCTTCTCGGCATATTCCTTGGCTGCCTTAACAAAACCCACAAAGAGAGGATGGGGGTTTTCCACCGTGCTTTTGAGTTCAGGGTGATATTGGACACCAATAAAGAAAGGATGATCCTTCAGTTCAACGATCTCTACCAGATTGCTCTCCGGATTGGTACCGCTGGTTACCATTCCGGCCTGTACAAACTGATCCAGGTACTTATTATTGAATTCCCAGCGATGGCGGTGCCGTTCCGTAATTGAGGTGGAGCCATAGACCTGGCTGGCCAGGCTACCAGCCTGGATGGCGCAGGGATATGATCCCAGGCGCATGGTTCCCCCTTTTGCCGTTACTTTTTTCTGTTCTTCCATCAGGTCAATGACCGGATGCGGTGTATGGGGGTCCATTTCTGTGGAATGGGCATCCAGGTGCAGTACGTTCCTGCCAAATTCAATCACAGACATCTGCATACCCAGGCAGATTCCAAAGAAGGGAAGCTTATTCTCCCGGGCATATTTCACTGCCAGAATCTTTCCCTCAATACCCCGATGCCCAAATCCAGGCGCTACCAATAGGCCGTCCAGGCTGGATAACTTCTCCTCCACATTGCCTTCGGTGATAAACTCACTATGGATATTGATCACATCCACCTTGCATTCATTGATGGCGGCAGCGTGTACAAAAGCCTCCAGGATGGATTTATAGGCATCCTGCAGTTCAATATATTTTCCGATCAGGCCGATGTTTACCTTGGCCTTAGGGTATTTCAGTTTATCAAGAAACTCCTTCCATTTTGTAAGCTCCGGCTCCTGGTACTGTGTGATATTGAGTTTCTTCAGGCAGATCACGTCCAGTTTCTCCCGCATCATGATGAGGGGTACTTCATAGATAGATGCTGCATCCGCCGCTTCTATCACCGCTTCCGTTTTAACATTGCAAAACAGGGCGATCTTCCTGCGAAGTTCAATGGACAATGGCCTTTCCGTGCGGCAAACAATAATATCAGGGTGCACACCATTCTCACTCATCATTTTCACGCTGTGCTGGGTGGGCTTGGTTTTAAGTTCTTTGGCTGCCTTCAGGTAAGGTACCAGCGTAAGGTGCACTACCAGGCAGTCTTCTTCTTCCAGTTCCCATTGCAACTGGCGCACCGCCTCAATAAATGGAAGACTCTCAATATCACCTACCGTCCCGCCAATTTCTGTGATCACGATATCATACCCTGCATTACCCAGCAATTTCATCCGGCGCTTGATCTCATCTGTGATGTGGGGGATCACCTGCACTGTTTTTCCGAGATATGCCCCTTCCCTTTCCTTGTTGATCACCGTTTGGTAGATCTTACCCGTGGTTACATTGTTGGATTGCGATGTAAAGATGTTCAGGAACCGCTCATAGTGTCCCAGGTCAAGATCCGTCTCGGCACCATCTTCCGTTACATAACACTCCCCGTGTTCATAGGGGTTAAGGGTGCCAGGGTCAACGTTGATATAAGGATCAAATTTCTGGATGGTCACTTTCAGTCCGCGGGCTTGCAGGAGCTTTGCCAGTGACGCAGAAATAATACCCTTACCCAATGAAGATGTTACCCCGCCGGTAACGAAGATGAATTTTGCCATAAGTAATGATAGTTGGAGACCCGGAATGAGTGCGCGAAGTAATTCCTGAAGGTCATGCAAATGTAGGATTTATTGGAACGCCGGAAAAATTAATAGCAATCCGCATGTGGATAACTCAATTGTTTTCAGGTGTTTAGCCCGGCATCCCCGCTGGTCAACAATATGCCCGTTTGCAGGTCGTTAGAACATAATATGCGGCGCTGCTGGCTATTCCTCCTCCCCTGCCTGATGGTTGTAAATCAGGGATTTGCGCAATGCGCAACTGGCGGAGCGCTTTGGCTAAACGGAGAAAATAACGGCCAGATGAGCGATACAGGCCTCCTCGGCAATGCAGTATTTGTGGAAGCCGTCACCACGGGCACCATGGTCTCTGGCAGGCCTCTATATGCCGTGGGCAGCTCAGTCTGGAAAGGGCTTAATTATGCCTCCCTGCAGGTCTACCGGGCATACAGTTCCCCCGGATCCAACAGAACCAGTTTCAAACTCAGCCAGCCACTGGACTCCACTTTTTTTCATGTGCGTGTGGATAACATTCGCGGCGATCTCTTCAACTGGGAATCCCAGAATGTGAGAGGCTACCTTAATGGCGTAGAAGTGCCCGCAGATTTTAAGGATCCTGTTAATGGGGCTACCGCATCAGGCAATACCATTTCAGGACCCTCCTCTACCACCAGCGCTGTGCAGTCTGCCATGCGGGTTTTCTTCCATGGCCCGGTGGACAGCATTGTGGTGAGGCAGACATCCGTGAGCGACTGGATCATCGCGGAACTGCAGGTGGCTTGCAACGTAGTACTCCCCCTGCAGCTTGAACAATGGTATGCCAGGGCCGATGGGAAACAAGTTGAACTGGGATGGAAAGATGTAACGGGAACTAGTAACCGAAGTTATACCGTGCAATATGCAACAGACGCGATCCGTTTCCGGGACCTTGTTACCGTGCCTGCGGGCAGCCAGTCCCCGTATAAGTATTTCCATACGGATCCGGCGCCGGGCAAAGCTTATTACCGGCTCCGGCTGCAATCATTCAACGGTGAACAAGTATATAGTTCAGTAAAAACAGTCAGGATCGCTGCTGTGCAGCCCATGCTGATCTATCCTAACCCTGTCAAAGGCTGGCTATCCCTTCAACTTCCAAATGTCAAAACAACCATTCACTTTATCAGCATGGATGGCGCTGTGGTTCACAAAATATCCGGGAATACATTCATACGGGTAAACACCAGCACCTGGAACAAGGGCATGTATATAGCCGTGATGGAAACTGCCTATGAACGGGTTACCCAAAAGATCCTTGTAGAATAAAAAACCTCCCGGTATCAGGAGGTTCTTTAATGGGTTAGTTAGTACAGATGATCACCCTTATAACGTATTCCGGAACTTATTATTGCATTTTACCGATAGTTGATCTTATCGAAACTCGCTGCTATTCCCTTAATGAGGGAAGAACTGAATCCCTGGTGTTCCATTTCGTTGAGGCCCGCAATAGTGCAACCCTTGGGTGTGGTGACTTTATCAATCTCCTGTTCCGGATGCCTGCCGGTTTGGATCAGCAGTTCTGCTGCGCCTTTCACGGTTTGTGCAGCTATCAGTGAGGCAGTAGCAGCATCAAACCCGATCTCGATCCCACCCTGGATATTGGCGCGTATGAACCGCAGCGCGTATGCAATTCCGCAAGCACCCAGCACGGTTGCGGCATCCATCAGTTTTTCATCAATGGTGACTACGCGCCCCAGTTGATTGAACAAATCATTCACATACTGCAGTTGCTCATCATTTGCATTTCTCGTACAGATACAGGTCATGCTTTCCTGGATGGCGATGGCCGTATTGGGCATTGCACGTACCACTGCCACTTTTTTACCGATGTGGTGCAGTAATTCCTCCACCGTGATACCTGTAACCACGGAAATGAGAAGGTGTTTATCCGTCAATTCTTTCTTGAAACCGGCGATCACGTCTGCCACCTGGAATGGTTTCACGGCAAGGATCACCAGGTCAGCATACCGCACTGCTTCATTATTATTATCTCCCACCAGGATTCCTTTTTCCTCCAGGTGCTGGATGGTCTTGATATTCCGCTTCGTAACCATCACATGCTCAGGATGGGTAAAGCCACTCTTCACCAGTCCTTCCGCGATAGCCGTTCCCAGGTTACCACCCCCGATGATTGCAATCTTCTTATTCATAATATTTCAGTTTACATGGCAGACAGTGCAGACTCTGCTGTCTCACCTTCCAGGTACCGCCCGATGGCGGTATCATATAATGTTTTCCAGTCTGTGATCTGACCCCAGGCTTCGCCATCAATGGTGCAGGCACCGGTGCTCACCGTACCCAGTTTCTCAAAGGACACGCCCATTCCGGCGAGGGTAGATTCCAATGCCGCCACCTGATCTGTACTAACGGACACCACTACCCTGCTTTGCGCTTCGCCAAATAACCAGGCATCTTTCCGCACGCCTTTTGCAGAGACCACATTAAAACCGAGATGTTGATTAAAACCCGCTTCGCACAAAGTGATGAACAATCCTCCTTCACTCACATCATGGGCAGAATGAATGGTTTTCTGGGTAATAAGCTGCGCGATGGCCTGTTGTAATGCATATTCTTCATCCAGGCTGAAATCAGGTGCCGGAGAATATTCCACACCACATATTTTGTGCAGGTACTCAGAACTGTTGATACAGTTCCTGCTCCTGCCCACCAGGTAGAGCTGGTCACCTGCAGCTTTGAAATCCAGTGTCATTTTATTACCGATGTCATCCAGGGAACCTACCATGCCAATGGTGGGAGTGGGATAAACGGGACCATCCGGCCCCTGGTTGTAAAAGCTCACATTACCACCCGTAACAGGTGCGTCAAATTTCTTGCAGGCTTCACCCATACCCTTGATGGCATAAACGAACTGATAATACACCTCCGGATCAAAAGGATTGCCAAAGTTCAGGCAGTTGGTCACACCCAATGGTGTACCGCCGGAGCAAACGATATTCCTTGCGGCCTCACTCACGGCAATCATACATCCCGTGAAAGGATCGGCAAATACATACCGGCTGTTACAGTCGGTAGTCACGGCGAGGCCTTTTCGGGTACCCTTCACCGATACCACCGCTGCATCAGAGGGCTGGTTGGTGGATGAATTTCCGGTTCCCACCATACTGTCATACTGTGTGTAGATCCAGCGCTTGCTGGCAATATTAGGGATGCTGATGATCTTTTCAGCGGTTGCCTTCAGATCAGCAGGAACAGGTACCGTGGCCGGATCAAAGGCCTTGATCTTCGCAAAGTATGCAGGCTCACGATACTCGCGTGTATTTTGCGGCGCACCGCCACCCAGCACCAGGCTTTCTGCAGGGATCTCTGCTTCCAGTTCCCCGTTCATATAGAAACGAAGCATTTTATCTTCCGTCACTTCCCCGATCTGCGAACAGGGCAGGTCCCATTTTTCAAAAATTTCCAGCACTTCTTTTTCCCTTCCTTTTTTCACGATCATCAGCATCCGTTCCTGGCTTTCACTCAACAGCAGTTCCCAGGCCTTCATATTTTTCTGCCTGGCCGGCACTTTCTCCAGGTCAATGCGCATACCCACACCGCCTTTGGCAGAAGTTTCAGATGTAGAACAGATGATACCCGCAGCACCCATGTCCTGCATTCCCACCAGCGCTCCGGTTGGGATCACTTCAAGGCAGGCCTCCAGTAATTTCTTCTCCTGGAAAGGATCACCCACCTGTACGGCGGGCAGGTCCTGCGCACTGTCTTCCGTAATATCCGCCGAAGCAAAAGATGCTCCGCCAATGCCATCTTTTCCGGTAGCAGAACCTACTATAAACACGGGATTACCTTTGCCCTCGGCCGTTGCACTCACGGTTTTACCCACTTCCACAATGCCCACACTCATCGCATTCACCAGGGGATTGGTATGGTAGCAATCTTCAAAATATACTTCGCCGCCTACGGTAGGCACCCCAAAACAATTTCCATAATGCCCGATGCCATGCACCACACCATTCACAAGGTGTTGGGTCTTTTGTTCTTTCAGGTTGCCAAAACGCAATGAATTCAATGCTGCAATGGGCCTTGCCCCCATCGTGAAAATATCCCTGTGGATACCGCCCACGCCGGTAGCTGCCCCCTGGAAGGGTTCAATAGCTGAAGGATGGTTATGGGATTCAATTTTAAACACCACGGCCAAACCGTCACCAATATCAACCAGCCCCGCATTTTCTTCGCCGGCCTTCACCAGCAGTTTTTTCCCATCCCGCGGAAGCGTCTTCAGCCACTTGATGGAATTCTTATAACTGCAGTGTTCACTCCACATGACACTGTACGCAGACAGTTCAGAAAAATTGGGATCACGGCCTAACACGCCTTTGATGAGGTGAAACTCTTCTTCAGTAAGGCCTAATTTCTTTGCGGTGTCTATGATTTGCTCCATAACAGCCGCAAAGTTAATCCCTTCAGCACAGGGAAAAAAGGTTATTTATCCATAATAGACCTGTACAGCCTGAGTTGGCCTTCCCAGATCATCTGCGGATCAAATTTTGCTGCAAAAGTCCTGCCCGCCTTTCCATGCCTCGCCCGCAGGGCAGGATCCCGGGCATAGGCCAGCATTGCATCATACAATGCTGATACATCTCCTTTCGTAAAACCTTTTCCATTAACATCCACCTGCATGGCATCTGCACATCCCGGCATGATGGGTGCAATCACGGGAACTTCCATGGCAGCAGCCTCTACCAGCACATTCCCAAAACCCTCCCGGTATGAGCCCAATACCAACACGTCCAGCAAGGGATAAATGGGAACAATATCCTTGACCATACCCACGCTGATCACGCCTTCACCTTGTTCCAGCTTATCCTGAACAGAAGCTGGTAATGGGTTTTCATGGTCTGCTGGCCCCACCATCAAAAGGACCGCATGCGGATATGATTGCCTTAGTTGCTGAAAAGCGTCAAGCATCAGTTCGATGCCCTTGTCCTGGGTGATCCTGCCCACAAATCCATAGACCAGCTGGCCTTCCAGGATCCCGAGTTGTTGTTTCCATTTATCCACTTCAAGCATCACGGCAGCTGATTTACTGAATCGATGAAGATCAATTCCATTGTAGCTTCCCGGCAACACTACCACGGCCTTTTTTGCGGATAGTATGCCCTGGTTGATGGCATGCTGCGCGAGGGACGGACTTACCACCAGCACTTTGTTTGCCAGGGAACAAGATAATTTCTCAAACCAGCGGATCAGCGAACCTTTCCAGCCCCGCCTGGCATCTGATACCAGGCCATGCATAGTGAAGATGCGGCCCCGCTTTGCCAATAGCCATGCAGCCATGGTGAGGAGTAGCCCCGGTTTGGGATTGCCTGCATTGATGATATCCGGTTGTTGTTCTTTGATAACAGCCATCAGGCGAAACAGCAACTGAAGATCATGGAAAGGTGTAATGCTTCGGGAAAAAGGTACCGTGATCAGGTGCGCCTTTTCTTCTGCACAGAGGGATTCAATTTCTTCGCCTGCACCACTAACCACCACCACACGAAAACCTTTTGCCGCAAAATAGGCGAGCTGGCCTTTCATGAAATGCGCGCAAAAAGAAGAGGAGATTCCGAAAAGAATGGTAGGCATGCAGACCTCATGCAAATTTGAGTGAAATTAAACTATATTTTTGAGACCAAATCTTACCTAGCATTGGCGATAGCTGTTTTCATTGCCTATACCATTTTATTCTCGTGGATTCTGCAAAAGATGTCTTTTGTAAAGAAAGCAGGGATCCCATCGGCCTATATCATTTTTTTCTTCCTGCTGAAACTGGCAGCCGGCGTGGCTTATGGCTACATCCATTTCAACGCTCCTGATCATGTGGGCATAACGGATACCTGGAAATTTTTTTACCAGGGACGTGAAGAAACAGCTATGATCCTGAAAGATCCCTCCGTCATCTTCCGGGATATCATTCCCAGGGATGTACCGTACGATGTTGACAAAGTGTTCTCCACCCAGAATAGTTACTGGAACGATGTAAAGCATGAACTGATGGTGAAACTGGCAGCCATCCTTAACCTCTTCAGCGGATCTAACTATTATGTAAATGTGGTCTGGTATAATTTCCTTACCATGGCCGGACCCGTGTTTCTCTATCGCATGCTCAAAGAACAGGTTCATGGTTCCCGGCTTACTTATATCATCGCTTTCCTGATTCCATCCCAGGTGTTCTGGTGCAGCGGTTTTCACAAAGAAGGTATCCTTTTCACCGCGCTTGCTATCACAGTATATATATTATATCGATGGTTACGCAAGGAAACCATACGGCCAAAAATGATCATGGCCACCCTGTTCTCCCTGTTGATGATCCTGTTGTTGCGCAGCAACCTCCTCATGCCCTTGATGCCCGTTGCCGCTGGTGCCGTAATGATTCGTTTTGTTCCCGCAAAACCAATACTGATCATGACCGCAACCTGCCTGGTGGGTCTGCTGGCATTTTTCCTTTCTCCCCTCGCCGGTATTGACCTTCCGGGAATTGTGGCAGACAGGCAGCACGAATTCATTGCCCTGGGCGGCCGCACCGCCGTTCCCGTTACGCCCCTTGAACCCAGCTTTACCGGATTTCTGCACCACCTCCCCTCAGCCCTCACCACTGCGTTCCTCAGGCCCTTTCCCGGAACAGGCGGACTCAGCTATCTGCCTTTTGCACTGGAGAATCTGGTTCTGCTGATCCTCTTTACCTACACCGCCTGGATAGCCAGAAAAAATGCCGCTGCTTCATCCATTGCCATTATTATGATCACGCTTGCATTACTGAACTGCCTGATGATTGGCTACACCGTTCCCAATGTGGGCGCGGTGATCCGGTATAAAAGTGTTACTACACCGTTTTGGGCGGCAGCGTTGGGGGTGTGGTGGGCGGGGGCTAAGGCATGGAGGCATTGAGGCATTGAGGCATTGAGGCATGGAGGCATTGAGGCATTGAGGCATTGAGGCATTGAGGCATTGAGGCATTGAGGCATTAGGGTAATACAAATAACACTTTTTTATAATGTAGGTTATTATTGCAGGTAACCCATCGATTTAGCTTATTTCTTTGCAATTTTCTCAACTTTTATCCCCATCGGTCATAAAAACATAATTTATGAACGGATTTTTTTAAAAAATCTGGACGAAATGCTGCAAATTTGTGCTTCTTAAAATTCACAACATGCAGTCGTTACGTTTCAAAGCTATTGACAACCTTACTGCGGGTGCAGAACCACCGGTTCCTGTTACCAAGCGGATCACCGCTTTATTCGGTGAGAATGTATTTTCCCTAAAGACCGCCAGGGAATACCTGAGCGATGAGGCTTACAAAAGCCTGCTGAGTTCCATGAAGAGTGGTCACAAGATTGACCGTACCATGGCCAGCCAGATCGCCGCGGGTATCCGCAAATGGGCAGAAGCCAAAGGTGTGACTCACTTCACGCACTGGTTCCAGCCACTGACCGGTACTTCAGCAGAGAAGCACGACTCATTCTTTACCCTGAAATCAGATGGCACACCCCTGGAACAATTTGAAGCCGATGCACTGGTTCAACAGGAGCCTGACGCGTCATCCTTCCCCAGCGGAGGCCTGCGCGCCACATTTGAAGCAAGGGGCTACACTGCATGGGATCCCAACTCTCCCGCATTCATCATGGAGACCGGCCAGGGCAGCACACTCTGCATCCCTACCATCTTCGTATCATACACCGGTGAATCTTTGGACTATAAAGCACCATTGCTGAAATCCATTGATGCGCTGAATAAGGCTGCTGTTGAAGTTTGTAATTACTTCGACAGGAACGTAACCCAGGTATATGCTACCCTTGGTTGGGAGCAGGAATATTTTGTGATTGATGAAGGACTGGCCAATGCCCGCCCTGATATCATCATGACAGGCCGTACGGTATTTGGCCATGCACCTGCAAAGGGCCAGCAGCTGGAAGACCACTACTTCGGTTCCATTCCTGAGCGCGTGTATGCGTTCATGAGGGATTTTGAAAACGAAGCCTATAAACTCGGCATTCCGCTGCGCACACGCCATAATGAAGTGGCTCCTGCACAGTTTGAGTGCGCTCCCATTTTTGAAGAACTGAACCTGGCCGTGGATCACAACACCCTGCTCATGGATGTGATGACCCGCGTGGCTAAGCGTCATAAACTGAAAGTGCTGCTGCACGAGAAACCTTTCGCGGGTATCAACGGTAGCGGTAAGCACAACAACTGGTCTATGGCTACCAACACCGGCGTTAACCTGCTGGCTCCTGGTAAGACACCTAAGACCAACCTCATGTTCCTCGCGTTCTTTGTGAACACCATCAAGGCGGTGCACGACCATGCAGACCTCCTCCGCTCCGCCATCGCTTCTGCAGGTAATGATCACCGTTTGGGTGCCAACGAAGCACCTCCTGCGATCATCTCTGCTTACATCGGCCAGTTCCTGACCAAGGTGCTGAACGAAGTGGAAAGTCGCGTGGGTGATAAGTTTGACGAGCAGGACGAAGTGATGCTGAAACTGGATATCCATAAGAGCATTCCTGAACTGTTGCTGGATAACACAGACCGTAACAGGACCTCTCCTTTTGCCTTCACCGGTAATAAGTTTGAGTTCCGCGCCGTAGGTTCTGAAGCCAACTGCGCCAACCCCATGACCGTATTGAACACCATCATGGCTGAAACCCTGGCTGCATTTAAATCAGAGGTTGACGCCCTGATTGAGAAAGGCGACAAGAAAGAAGTTGCTGTAATGCAGGTGATCAAGAAATACATCAAGGAAGCCAAGAAGGTATTGTTTGAAGGCGATGGTTATAGCGAAGAATGGCAGAACGAAGCGGCCAAGCGTGGCCTGCCCAACGTGAAGACCACTCCGCTGGCACTGGATGCAATGGTTACTGCAAAAGCAAAATCCTTGTTTGAAAGGCATAAAATTTATACCCATCCTGAACTGGAGGCACGCCACGAGATTGAGCTGGAGAAATACATCAAACGCGTACAGATTGAAGGCCGCGTGGTGGGCGATCTTGCCGGTAACCACATCCTCCCTGCATCTATCCGCTACCAGAATGTGCTGATCCAGAACATCAAGGGCCTGAAAGAAATTGGTGTTGACGCGAAGTCTTATAAGGCGCAGCTCAATGTGCTGAATGAGATCTCTGAGCACATCAATAAAGTTCAATCCCTCGTGGGCGAGATGACTGAAGCCCGCAAGGCCGCCAATGCGCTGAGCCATTCCAGGGACAAGGCCATCGCCTACTGCGAGAAGGTGAAGCCTTATTTCGATGAGATCCGCTACAGCGTTGACAAGCTGGAGTTGCTGGTGGACGACAGCTCATGGGAACTACCGAAATACCGAGAGATTCTCTTTTTGAGATAAAAAAATTAGCCCGGCTTTCGCCGGGCTTTTTTTTATCTCAAAAGAGAATCTCTTGGTATTTCAATTAGTCAATTTGGCAATGCGGAAATTCGGTAGTTAAGGAAGCGCGGCCGTGCGTTGCCGGCCTGCGCGGAAACACCCGGAGTGACTGCCGGCGCGCTGCAACGCAAAGCGCGCCTTCCATAATTACCGCACTGCCGCATTGCCAAATTGCCACATTAAACTACTGCATCTTAAAAGACTCCATAAACTTCGTCGTAAAGTCTCCCTTCAGGAATTTCTCGTTCTTCATCAATTGCTGATGAAATGGGATCGTGGTCTTCACACCTTCTATCACATACTCGCTCAGCGCACGGCTCATCGTATTAATGGCTTCTTCGCGGGTGCGCGCTACGGCTATGATCTTGGCGATCATCGAATCATAATAAGGCGGAATGGTATAGCCGGCGTACACGTGTGAGTCCACACGGATACCGTGGCCACCGGGCTGGTGCATCACCGTGATCTTACCCGGACTGGGCCTGAAATCATTGTAGGGGTCTTCCGCATTGATCCTGCACTCAATGGCGTGCATGGAAGGATAATAGTTTTGTCCGGAAATGGCTTCACCGGAGGCGATCTTGATCTGTTCTTTAATAAGGTCAAAATTGGTCACCTCTTCGGTCACGCAGTGTTCCACCTGGATCCGCGTGTTCATCTCCATGAAATAGAAGTTGCGATGCTTGTCTACCAGGAATTCAATGGTACCCACGCTCTCGTATCCAATGGCAGACGCCGCTTTAACGGCAGCCTGGCCCATTTTCTCGCGCAGCTCATCCGTCATAAAGGGCGATGGGGATTCTTCCACCAGTTTCTGGTGACGGCGCTGGATAGAGCAATCTCGCTCACTCAGGTGGCACACGGTTCCATAACGGTCGCCCGCGATCTGGATCTCAATATGCCGCGGATCTTCCACAAATTTCTCCATGTAGATCCCATCGTTCTTAAATGAAGCACCCGCTTCTGTTTTGGCCGTGGTGAATGCGCGTTCCAGTTCGCTTTCTTCCCAAACTACGCGCATACCTTTACCACCACCACCGGCAGTAGCTTTTAGGATCACAGGATAACCTATTTCCTTGGCCAGGCCCTTCGCCTGGTCAACACTCTCCAAAAGGCCATCACTACCCGGGATAACAGGAACGCCCGCTTTGATCATGGTTTCCTTGGCGGTGATCTTATCACCCATCGCACGGATCTGGTCAGGGGTGGGACCGATGAATTTAATATTATACTCACCACAGATCTCCGCAAATTTGGCATTCTCTGCCAGGAAGCCGTAACCGGGATGCACCGCATCGGCATTAGTGATTTCCGCGGCGGCCATCAGGTGGGGTATATTCAAATATGATTCTGCACTGGATGCCCGGCCAATACATACGGCCTCGTCAGCAAACTTGACATGGAGACTGTCTTTATCCGCAGTGGAATACACCGCTACGGTTTTAATCCCCATCTCTTTACAGGTCCTGATCACCCGGAGGGCTATTTCGCCACGGTTTGCGATCAGGATCTTCCTGAATCCAGCGATCGAGTTTTTTGTCATGCTTAATAGTTTGGAAAAAAGTTCGCAGTTCGCGAGTTCACAGTTCGCAAAAGGCGACGATCATGCCGCTTAGGCAGGATCAACCAGGAATAAAGGTTGGTCATATTCCACAGGTGAAGCGTCTTCCACCAGGATCTTCACGATCTTGCCCTTCACTTCGCTCTCAATTTCATTGAACAGCTTCATCGCCTCAATGATGCACACCACTTTACCAGGGGTGATCTCATCGCCCACTTCGGCAAACAGGGGCTTGTCTGGAGATGGCCGGCGATAGAAGGTCCCAATCATGGGGCTCTTGATAGTGATCAGGTTATCTGATTTGGTCGCGGCTGCTTTTTCTGCAGGCGCGCTGGGGGTTGCCACGGGTGCAACGGCAGCAGGTGCCTGGGCAACCGGAGCGCTCGCTACCAGGGCCGGAGCCTGGGCGTATACGAGTTTCTCGTCTTTCTTTTGCTTGATGGTGATCTTAAAACCACCCTCTTCAATGGTTAACTCTCCGATATTGGACTTGTTGATCATTTTGATCAGGTCCTGAATTTGTCTGAAATCCATGGAAGCGTTTTTAAAGTATCGTTTTGGTTGCGGCGCGGGGGCTAAGATAAGCATTGTATCATTTCAACAATGCTTTAATCCGACTGAAAATCAATAAAAAATGGGCAAAAATCATGATTTTTCTGCCCATTTTGACTAAAACAAGGGGTTTTTTACTCTTTCACCCTTTCAATATATTCACCCGTCTTGGTGTTGATCCGGATCACATCGCCCTCATTCACAAATAAAGGCACCATTACGGTTGCGCCAGTTTCCACGGTGGCGGGCTTCAGGGTACGGGTAGCCGTATCTCCCCTCACGCCGGGTTCTGAATATGTAACTTTGGAAATGATTTTATCAGGCAGCTCCACAGACATAGGCTGCTCAGTTTCCGTATTGATCAGTACGGATACACCCTGGCCATCCACGAGAAACTGGGGCGCATCCACCAGGGCTTCCGCCACGGCTATCTGCTCAAAAGTCTCGCTGTCCATGAAATTATAGCCGGTTTCGTCCTTATATAGGTACTGGTAGTCCTTGCGCTCCACGCGTACGGGGAAGATGGTTTCACCTGAGTTCCAGGTCTTTTCAATAGTACGTGCGTTATCTACGCCCTTGAGCTTGGCCCAAACCTTGGCGGCAGCCCTGGCCGTCTTATTTTCTCCATATTCCACCACCGTATAGAGGCTTCCGTCCAATTTGAGGATCATGCCCCTGCTGATATCTGAAGTATTTGCCATAAATGCGTTTTATTATGTCAGGGCGGCAAAGCTAAAGAAATTTAATTGCATCTTGTTTTTGCAATTTTTTAGGTTTCCCTTTTCTTGCATTCGGAATACCTTTGCCAAAACTTCTTGATGAAGATTTTTACCCTGTTCCTGTTTACTGTGCTCTGTGTAAGGTCCTACGGCCAGGATCAGGACGCTCCGTACCTCAAATATCCCGCCCTTCCCAATTTCAGCATCCTGCAGGAAGACAGCACCAGCTGGTATGCTACCCGGGACGTCAAGAAAGGAGTGCCCGTCCTGATCATCCTCTTCAGCCCGGAGTGTGACCATTGCCGTAAACAGACCTCCCTGATGACGAAGAATATGAATGAACTGCGTAATACGGAGATCATCATGGCCACCTTCCAGCCTATTTATAAGATGAAGGAATTCATCCGCCAATATAAACTGTACCAATACCCCAATGTGCACGTGGGCCGGGACGTCAAATATTTCTTTGGCCCTTTCTACAGGGTACGCACGGCACCCTTCCTGGCCCTGTATGATAAAAACCGGAATCTCATCACCGTTTTTGAAGGAGATACGAAGGTGGATACTATTTTGGAGGCGTTGGGGAGGAAGTAGTGAAGTGGTGAAGTGGTGAAATGGTGAAGTGGTGAAATGGTGAAATGGTGAAGTGGTGAAGTGGTGAAGTGGTATTTCCCTAAATTTGGAAAATTTTTCACGATGAAAGTTACTGTAGTAGGTGCAGGTGCCGTGGGTGCAACTTGTGCTGATAATATTGCCCGTAAGGAGCTTTGCCAGGAACTGGTATTGCTGGATATTAAAGAAGGACTGGCCGAAGGAAAAGCGCAGGATATGATGCAGACTGCGGCCCTGCTGGGTTTTGACACGCGCATCACCGGCAGCACCAATGATTATGCAAAGACAGCTGGTTCAGATGTAGTGGTCATTACTTCCGGAATTCCCCGCAAGCCCGGCATGACCAGGGAAGAACTGATTGGCACCAATGCCGGCATCGTGAAAGGGGTTTGTGAGAACATCCTCAAGCACTCTCCCAATGCCATCATTATTGTGATCAGTAACCCGATGGATACCATGACCTATCTGGCACTCACGTCTACCGGCCTGCCCAAAAACCGCATCATTGGTATGGGTGGTACGCTGGACAGTGCACGTTTCAAATACCAACTGAGCCTGCGCCTGAATTGCAGCCCGGCTGACCTCAATGCCGTGGTAGTGGGTGGCCATGGTGATACTACAATGATTCCTTTGATCCGCCATGCAACCTGGAACAGCACGCCGGTGAGTAAATACCTGGATGCCGATACACAGAAATCAGTGGTTGCAGATACGATGGTGGGTGGTGCTACACTTACAAAATTGATCGGTACCTCTGCCTGGTATGCACCTGGCGCGGCCGGAGCAGCACTGGTGGAATCCATCCTGCGCGACGAGAAAAAACTCTTCACTTGCTGCGTATCCCTGAATGGTGAATACGGCCAAAAAGATATTTGCCTGGGTGTTCCTGTAGTGATTGGTAAGAACGGCTGGGAGAAGATCGTGGAGTTTGACTTGAATGATGAGGAGAAAGAACTGTTCACCAAGAGTGCCGATGCGGTAAGGAATATGAACGATGTGTTGAAGACCTTATAATTCAGTCCACCAGCTGTTAGCCTTATTGGCAATAGCAGTGAGATCTAATTGCATCATACATTTAAAATGCCCCTCGGGGCATTTTTTTGTGCCGTAGTTGGAGCAAGGCTGACAAGTTAAGCCAGGCAATTGGCAATTGACAAATGGCAATTGGTTATTACTACCGTAATAAGGTTCAACCTGAAGCTTTGGCGAGGTGGCACCCCAGATGGCGATTACGCGTTTCTGAAATGCACAGGCGATATACTGCATTCCGGTGTCATGAGAGATCACAAATTTTGCATCCCGCACAATCAATGATGACTGGTGAAGATTATACGGTCCGCATGCATTAAAGATTCTGGACGGATCTTCGCCCTCAACCCTGGTCCCTACTCCCTCATCCTCCGGTCCGCCCACTAAAACCAGGGGATAAGGAATCAGCGAACAGAGTTCCATCAACCTTTCAACCGGGAGTTTCTTGGTAGCATAAGACGCCCCGATCACCAGTGCGATATACCCGTTGTTGGTAAACGCAGGCAAGGGCTTGTCCTGCAAATTGGTTTGTTCCGGAATATAGTGTTCCAGTCCGCCCCCATCGTCATGTACACCCAACGGCAGCAAAGTATCTAATGAACGCTGCGTGATATGACGGTTGGGCATTCGGTTGATACGGAACTTCGTGAGCAGAAACTTTTCCAGGGATAGTTTACGGTATGCATAGGATTTCACACCCAGGGCCATACGCACTTTGTACGACCTGAAATTTTTATGAAGATCGATGACCGCGTCAAATTGCTCTGCCTTCAAAGCGTCAATGACTGTTTTGAGATCATCTTTGAAGTAATGAAACATGCTGATGTGCGGATTGGCCTCGGAAACAGCACGGAACTTATGCTTGGTGAGCAAATGAATCTCCGCGTGGGGGATCTGCTGTTTGATGCAGCGGAACACCGGTGTGGTGAGCACAATATCGCCGATGGAAGAAAAACGGA
The DNA here is from genome assembly GCA_044225015.1 of Chitinophagaceae bacterium. GTDB lineage: Bacteria > Bacteroidota > Bacteroidia > Chitinophagales > Chitinophagaceae > Pollutibacter. The sequence goes on from JBGAJG010000006.1 coordinate 255,418, forward strand.
TGACGAGCAGCTTCATGGCAAGGGCAAAAGTAAAAGTAAAATCCTGATTACCAGTGATGGCCGATTATTAACAATATCTAACCTCCACAATTATTTTAAATATAATTTTTTCATCATATTTTAGAGGCCATGAAAACCACAATTACGGTTGCGGCCCTGCTTATCCTTTTATGGTCCTGTAGTGAAAAAAATGATCCGGGATCAGATACCCGGCCTTTGAACGAGGAGTTGCAAGGCCGTTGGAGGCTGGTTTCAGAAACCCGGAGTGGCAGTTACGACAATTCACGCTACCAGGGATTGGCTACAGATTTTATTGAATACCGTGCAGATGGCAAGGCGTATAGCGAGTTCCAGGGCCAAGCCGGTTTGTCTTATAACCAACAGGTTAACAACACTGAAAAAACACTGAGGTTTCAATTTCTATGCACCCACCCTTACTATTTATCTACTTATCCATGCTTCACGGCGCCCGACTGTTCCAAGACCGCAAAAGTCCAGTTCATTTCAGTAAATCTTCTGGTGATCAGCCAAAGTTTCAGGGATACTACCAATGGTGTGGTTGCATCTTTAACCATTGTGGATAGCCTAGTGAGGTAGCTGTTTAGTGGTGGGCATTCAACACATTCTTCCTGTGTTCCAGTCCCCATTCAACCATGGCATCCAATACCTTTTTAAAGCGCTTGCCGGATAGTGTGAATTCATATTCCACGGTTACAGGAATAGTGTCATAGACCATGCGCGTAACCATTCCGTTCATTTCGAGGTCCCGCAACTCTTTTGACAGCATTCTGGGTGTGATCTTAGGAATCTCCCTCTCCAGTTCCTTGAAACGTTTCTTGCCAAAAAGCAGCGCGGCCATGATCGGCAATTTCCACTTGCCTGACAAAACATTCATGGTATCATTCACCGCCAGTACAAAGGATTGTGGGCAATCTTTTACTGATTTGATATCCGGGATCTTAGCTACCATAGTTGAAAAATTTAGTTAGTATACAATAGTATACCGATATACTATAGTATAGCAGTATATTTTGTATAGCAAGGTAGGATAATTTTGTGTGATCAAAAAAAACAAATGAAAAAGAACAAAATTATCTACTGGACGTCCACGTCTCTGGCTATGCTGACCGGTGCATTTGCCGGCCTTCTCTACCTCACAGGGAACCCTTCTATCACCGCAGCATTTACACATCTCGGTTTCCCCGATTACTTCAGGATCGAGCTGGGCATCGCAAAAATCATCGGAATGATCATACTGCTGGTTCCTTCGGTGCCTGCCAAAATCAAAGAATGGGCCTATGCGGGCTTTGGGATCACCTTCCTGTCTGCCATTGCAGCACATATTAGAATTGACGGTGTAAACGCAGCCATAGCGCCCATGATACCCTTGATCCTGTTAGCCGTATCCTACACTTACTTCCATAAGCTGAAAGCACAGGATGAAAGCAGGAACATAAACATTCAAACTACCACCATATGAAAGTAGCCGTGATTGGTGCCACAGGATTTGTTGGCGCCCAGATTGTACAGGAACTGGCCAACAGGGGATTTGAGGTGACAGGGATTTCCAGGAATCCGGTTGAGTCAGGCAGGGAAAACCTGAAATACATTGCCCTGAACATCCATCAACATGAAAAGCTGGAATCCGTATTGAGGGGTCATGATGTTGTGATCAATGCATTCAGCCCGGGCTGGACAAATCCCGGCATCTATGAAGACTTTATCAACGGCGCGAAGGCGATACAGCAAGCAGTGAAACAATCCGGTGTGCCTCGTTTTATTTGCATTGGAGGTGCTGGAAGTTTGTATTTGCCCGATGGCTCCCAACTGGTAGACAGCTTCCCGCCAGACAACCCCTTTGTGCCCGGTGCAAAGGCTGCGAGAGATTATTACAATATTCTGAAAGAAGAAAAAGACCTAAACTGGGTTTTCTTCAGTCCTGCCATGGATATGCACCAGGGCATCACCACCGGAAGAACAGGTAAATACAGGCTGGGTACGGAATATCCGGTATTGGATGAGGAAGGGAAAAATGTGTTGTCCGTAGAAGACCTGGCTGTGGTCATTGCTGATGAAGTGGCAGATCCAAAGCATCATCAGATGAGATTTACTGCAGCATACTAAAAGAGCAACCCCTTTTGGGGGTTGCTTTTCCTTTTAACTGCTACGGTTGTTTGCCTGCGGGTGCTTCAGCCTTTTCACACTGTCCGCCATGCCAGTGGTGCCTGGCGTAATGTGGTTTGCCTACTGTTGCGGCTAATGTGCCGATGGTGAGCACTGCGGTGATCAGGAAGATCACAAATCTGGATCTGCGTTTCATGTTTTTCATTTTTGATGTTGATGGAATGGGCCACAATTGGATCTGCTGTTCATTTTCTCCTTCAGTGATGCAAATTCTTCATCACTCATGTTCCGGATTTTCTCAGCCATGGCAAACCGCATTTCGGGATGAAATCCCATCGGCCCCCCAAACCGCTGATACCGCATCATTCTACCCATGCCAAATGGGGTGAAGATGAATTTGAGCAGTAATACGATGAGCAACAATGGCCCGGTAAAAAATACCAGTGCCCCAAAAACCAGTCCGCCTGCTATCGGCTTTAAAACATCTCTTTTCATTGTCATTTATTTACTTGGATATATCTGGGTAGACGGCGCACCGTAGCTTTTACTTTACCGCATCATCAGGTTTCTGGAATCTTTTTTTCCATTCCTCTTTCATCCTGCTCCGCTCCTCTTCCGTCATGTTCATCATGCGCTCCTTAAAAAATGGTTTCCCGAACGGCGGCCTGCGCCCACCTCCAAACCCGAACCTGCCAAACAAAATCCTGGACAATACAAATAACCCGAGGGCCTGCCAGTATGTAATGACCTTAATGCTGAAAATGTCTACCACAATATGGTTCCAAAGCAGCATGACAACCCATGTCAGTAACAACAGCATAACTATAGGTATGATCACGAAGAACTTTCTTCTATTCTTTTGCATGGTCTATTGATTTAAGATATCATTATACAAAGGCTGCAATTTCTTCCTTAAATGCCGGGTGGCATAGCCTTTCCTGCTGATGATGGTTTTGATATTCTCGCCCTGTTCATCGGCAATCTGTAAAAGTGTTTTGTCTTCCAGTTCGTTTTGTATAAATACCAGGCGCTGGTTTGCAGGCAGTTCATCCAGGCCCTCCATGAGCTCTTTCCAGAACAGGTCTTTAAACAGGGCAAGGTCCGGACTCAGGCTTTCATCCATCAACAGGATGTCCTTGATCTCTATGTCTCCTTCTTCATTCTCGTAGGTAAATTCCTCCAGGCTTTCGGGTCTCTTTTTACGGTAGAGGTCCGTGATCTTATTCCGGGAAACGGCATAGAGCCAGGCACTGATATTTTCCAGTTCTTCCAGGTGGGTTAACCGGCTCAGCTGATACCATACTTCCTGCAGGATATCCTCCGCATCTTCGTCGGTTCCCGTTCGTCCTCGTATAAAAGAAAACAACTGCCGGCCATACTTCCTGACCGCCTCGCCTACTGATGATTTTCTTTCCTGATCCATTGATAATACAGGGTTCACCCAACTTATGACGAGTGAGTAAAGGTTTTACTTTACTTTCCTCTAAAATTAGGCTAAGAAAAGTCTGGATCAGTTTCTGGAGACCAAAGTTGAATGCAGATGCCTCAACTTCCACTGTTTATCCTGCCATTCCAGGACCACTGTTTCCAGCCATTGCACTACGGATTCCCGGCCATTTCCGGTGATGACTGACCGAAGCCTGTACGTAAGCCAGGCCTGGGTTTTATCAACCCTCGTCTCGATAAAATCGAAAGTATTGACCCGTTTAAAATCTCTTGTAGTATTCGTCAAAATAGCCTTTCTGATCAGTGTATCTATGGTCCACACTTGTCCATATTCATAAAAGCTAACGTCCGGGGTACAATATGATCTCAAAGCAATGGAATCCCTGCCTGAGACGGCATCAAATACACGCACCAGTGCCTGCTGGGCCGCTTTCTCCTTTGTTGAATAGGCCGTTTGCCCCATTGCTGTCCCTGCCAGCATACACGTAAAACAGAGGATGACGATTTTATTCAGGTACATATGAATTTGGAAATACTATTTGGTTTTGTGAGCCTCCATATCAATCTCTATCACCTGATCCTTGAGAGCGAGCCCTTTTACTTCCAGCCATGTTCCTGTGGGGAATTGCTTTTTGTAGACAGAATTGCGGAAACCTGAGACCCTGATAAACTCTTCCATATTGGTGGCATACACGTTCTCCACTACCACATCGTCAAATGTGTAGCCATAATGTTGCAAGATCTTCTCGAGGTCCTTGTAACAGTTTTTCATTTGTTGCTCCATGTTTCCTGGTGCAACAATAACACCGCTGTCGTTCATACTCACTGCCCCGGAAATTTTAAGGTCGTCTCCAATCCTCACGGCGTGTGAGTAGCCATAGGCCTTTTCCAGTGCTGGCCGCAACAAAAAATAATCAGCAGTATCCCCTGTTGTTTCATTGGTCAGCACTTTCCCGGTTGTTTCTGTTTGGGGATTGTTCCCGCAGGAACTGAACAGATAAGCGCCCAGGAACAGGGCTGTGGCAAATGATAAAAAACGTTTCATGCAATGGATGTTGTGGATGGTTATAAGGTTGAATCCAGTTTCAATCTATGAAAAATTTGAATCTACCATGCCGGAACATACCTGCAAGTCTGAATTTGGGCACAATCAACATCCCCGCTTACTGCTTACGGCATAAATAAGGTTGCCGGAACCGTACAGATTGAAAGCCTTATTATCCACAGATGGAACCAATAATTTCCATGTTTTCCCTTTGTCTAATGAGCTGAAAATACCCTGCGGATGTACACAAATGAAGTTTTCACCCACCTGGGTAATGGCATTCTGGGAGGATTTTAAAATAGGCCGATGATCCCAGTTCCGCCATATGGAATCAACTAAGGTCTTGTCCTGAAGAGCGGAATGAACAGACTGCCAGGTTTTTCCGCCATCGAAGGAGGTGCTCAGTCTCCTGGGTGCTGATGGTGAAGCAGCGGTGATGGCCACAAATCCGTCTTTAATGGGCTTGATGTCATAAGCTACGCTGTCTTCACTGATCACTGGTGCCCAGTTATCCCCGTTATCTGTAGATCTGATAATCTTTCCCAGGCTGGTGGACAGCAGTACGCCATCAGACTCTGCCAAATGCCCAACCAGTTCCCCTTCGTAAACAAGTTTCCAGGTCTTTCCGCTGTTATCCGTTTTAAAAATACCCCGGTCTGTGCCTATGAACAGTGTACCCGCCGTAGTTTCAAAACTGCTGCGGATCCTTGGTCCCTGTCCATTTTCGAAGACGGGCGACCATATACTGGCTCCGCTGGTTGTGTTCAGGCTTGCATTCCAGTACTTCAAGGCCAGGTATCCGGACCTGCCAGGCAAGATACTGCTACTATTCAAGGGCAATTTTTCATGGCTCCAGAAATTATCTGTGGCCTGTACAGCGCTGTGAAACAGTTCCCCGCCAAGCTTTAAAAACAGCCCTTTATCATCAGCAAAGATGCTATCACCGGGGATACCCTCTGCCGGCAAATTTCCCGGCAGTCCCAGGCTGATATCCTGCCAGGTCAACCCACCATCGGCGGATCTGAAAACAGTCTTGGCCGCTGCCGATTTATCATTTTTAAGGTCTGAAGAGCAGGAGAACCCGATCAGGACAAGAAATAAGGAGAACAAATAGTATTTCATGGCGATACAATTATTTGGTAAACCAATACCCTGAAGCTATACATTGCCCCATAATTCACCTGTTTTCACCTGTAAAAACTCGTAAAGGAAGTGTAAATTCTGTGTTACACGAAGAAGCTTGTGACAAAACCCGCCTTTGTGCACTTTTTAACGAACTATCAATGGCGATAGTGGAGGAATTCAACACTCGTCTGCCCGGAACCTAAATTTTCACAATTATTGTTGCTGGTTACTCCAAGGTCAAGTCCCACTATTGGTCACACCCATGTTGGCGGTAGTTTTAATTTCGACAGCTCTTTTTTCAACTTCCTGGAAGACTCTTAAAAAATTTCCGGAAGTTATTTTTTTCAGTTCAGTTTCTGTCCAGCCACGTCTTGTGAGTTCTACAAGTAATTTGGGGAAGCAACTGACATCGGCCATACCCTTTATGGTATACTCATACCTGTCGCCAAGGTCACTGCCAATTCCAATATAGTCAACACCAATCAAATTTCTGATGTAATCAAAATGATTGGCAATATCAACAACTGAAACAACTGGTTCAGGGTTCTGTTTAAGCCAAACATCTGTGTAATATTTATCCGCCGCAGCCGTATCCTTTAATTCATCAACTTTCAGCTTCCAATCATGCTCTGCTTTAAATAGCCAGTCGGCATGTTGTTGACTGATGTAAAATGGGATAAAATTTAGCATAATAATACCTCTATTCCTTCTCAGTTCACGTAAAACATCATCTGGAACATTACGATTTACTTTGCAGAGAGCATATGCATTTGAATGACTGAAAATAACCGGAGCCTGTGTGGTTTTTAAAATACCTCTCATGGCATCGGCTGAAACATGGCTCATATCTATGATAATTCCAAGTCTGTTCATTTCGGCGATCATATCCCTGCCTAACAAAGAAACTCCATGATGCCTGACGGTATCATCGCTTCCATCCGCAAGATTGTTCGTTTTGTAAGCGAATGTCACGCTTCGTAAACCAAGTTTGTAATACATCCGCAAAAGTGATTTACTGTCTTGAAGTAGTACTGATCCTTCCAGAATTGGGAGCAAGGCAATTTTATTACTTTGCATCGCACTCCGTAAGTCTGAAGCAGTAGCAGCAATAGTTATGTCTTTAGGGTAGGTTTCTGCCATCAGATACATGAGGTCAAATGCTTTTAAAAGATTCTCCGCCTTTCTGTCTTTGCCATAAATGTTATATAACTGACCTCCCACACCTCCTTTCCTGTATAAAGGAATATTTGTATTACCGTTATTGATAGCGTCTAGTCGAAAATCCTTTATATCGCCTTTACAAGTTGGGCAATCAAAATAACTGTGATAAAAATCATTGTGCCCATCAATTATTTTGTTTGTCCTTAAGAATTTATCAACTATTTCAACCGCACTTTTTTCTGTTATCTTATATTCAATTTGGCTCGTCTGCTGCGCAAAACAACAACCACTTACAAGAAGAGAAGAAATACCTATGATTTGTGTAAGAAAATACTTCATATTTATGAAAACTGTCTTAGAAGATACCACAACGTCTGTGGCTTGATCTAGCCCCGCATGCACGGCGGGGGCTGTGCCGCCGCACATTGGCTAACTTTATTCTCACACCAATGTACGGCGGCACCGGCACAAAAGCAAGTGAGCGTTTTCCTGGACACCGGTGTTGCAAAACATCCCATACCGGCGGCATATAATTAATGGTAGCTCGTCCAAAATTTCAGCTTATGCAATTTCATAGCTTTCAAATGCACATTGGGGACAACGGTTTACTTATTGGCGATTTTAGGACAATTGAAAAACGCCAGTTCAACATTTGCACAAATGCCCAATAGAATTACAAATGTGCGTTGAAAACTGGTTGCCCTACTATTGCCAATACCATTTTATGCACAGTGCCTTTCTGCCTACTTTGTTTACTTCAAATACTTGTCCAACCATTCCAAAACAAACCTGTTGTATTCTTTAAATCTAATTGGGTCGGTTGGATTGTGTCCTGCAATAGGGAAAGCTACAAACTTAGACTCAACACCATTGTCTTGCAAAACTCTATAATAGGTATAAGATTGAGAAATAGGTACTCTTTCGTCACCTGTATTAGATATTATCAATGTGGGTGTTTTTACATTTTCTGCATAAGTAATCGGGGAGTTTTTTATCCAATTTTCTCGTACTTTCTTATTAGTAAACGGAGACTTTCCTTTCCCTTGTTCAAATCCAAACATTCTACCTAAGTCGCTTTGGGTGTATTGAGCTATCCAGTCCGTAACAGATGCACCCGCAACGGCACATTTCCAACCCTGATATTTTCCAATAAGCCATGTAGTCATAAACCCACCGTACGACCAACCGGTTACTGCAATTCTTGTAGAATCAACATAATCACGCTTTTTTAGTTCTGCCAGACCACGCATAACATCTCTGCCTGGTCCTTCACCAGCATCTCCATATATTGCTTCCGAAAATCGGTAGCCCATATTATCACTGCCTCGGTAATTTGGTTGAAAAACTATATATCCATGTGCCGCTCTCAATTGAATTGATGAACTGAAAGATTCCTTTGTTGATTCCCTTGGGCCACCATGAGGTACTACCACCAATGGATATTTTGTTTTAGGGTTGAAATCGGGCGGAAAAGTAATAATACCATTGGGTGTAAATTCGTCTGATTTCCAAGCAAAAGTTTCCTGTTTTCCTAAAGCAAGTGTTCGAATCTCACTATGAAAGTTTGTGAGTTGTTTAGGTACGGCATCTGGACTTGCCATGAAGTAAAGTTCTTGTGGAGACTGTGAAGTGCTGGCGATAAATGAAACAACATTGTTCTTTCCTACGCTAAATTCATACCAGTTAGTGCCCGCAATGCAAAGGTTATTTAGATTCAATTTCCTAGCCGTTCCGTTGATTGGCTGCAACCAGAGTGATATAGTATTGAAATCAGCAGCAGCAACAAAAACAGCTTTGCTGTCCAAACTCCATTCGGCCCGGTAGAAACAACGGTCAAATTGTGTAGTTAAATTTTTGTGGAATTCTTGACTAAACGAAGTCATAAATACATCAAAACCATAGCCAGCATTCTCTAAATTTCGTTGATAGACAAGTGACTTCCCATCTGGCGAAAAAACAGGCATTCGTTCTCTATGCAAGGCATTGCCGGATACCTGACTACTTGTAATTCTGTTTACCTCTCCGCTCTCAATGTCCACGATTTTTACGAAACCGATTAATTCCCCGATGTAAGGTGATTCACTACTCTGAAATGCGATCTGTTTTCCGTCTGGCGACCATGATATACAGGGTGCATTTGCTGGTGGGATCGTCCAGCTGCCAGTGGTTATTCGTTTTGCTACACCACCTTCTGATGGTATCAGCCATAAATGTGATGGAGATAGTTTAGCATTTAAAAAAATGCTATTGTACTTCACTTCAAAGGCATCATAACCTTTTTCAATTTCTTTCTTATTGCTAACCTCATCAGATTGGGTAAAGGCAAATGAGGTTCCGTCAGGGCTCCAACTAAATTGTTGCACACCTGTTTGGGAAGAAGTAATTTTCTTTGCTTCACCACCGCTTATGGACATCACATAAATTTGACCTTTACCTCCTGCATCAGCTGATATAAAAGCAACAGCATTACCAGATGGTGACCATCTTGGAAAACTTACAAACGTTCTCTCGAAAGTGAGTTGCTGTGCTCCACCAGTTGAAGCATCTACTTTGTAGATAAATGATTTATTTCTATTGGTAACTGTGTCAGGCTTAGATACTACAATTAAAATCGATTTGCCGTCTGGGGATATTTGAGGGTCAGTTAGTGTGTAGATTTTATCCAAATCTTCTAACTCAAATTTTCTTTGCCCATAAACATTGCTTAGCCCAAATACAAGCAATAATGTTGTCACTACAGTAAATACTATTCTCATGTCGTCAATATTAAGTATCTGGGCTGTTAGTGATCCACTGCATTTGTGTATAACGGCCACAGCTTTACGTTCGGCAGGGAATTTGGAAAAAGTTCAGCCCGGTACTGCAGCCGATTAAAGATAATAAAGTTGAATATATATTCCGTTGCTCACCCATGTTCGGTCAGCCAGACATGTAGCTGATAGTAGCACACAAATGAGGATATATTCGTTACCTCCCTGCTGACGCAAAACTGAATGTTAGCAGCATAGCCATCGAGTTTTCTAATGTTGATAGCCCCCAAAATAGTTAGTAGGATGTCATGTAGACATGAATTAACAACGTTGTTGATCGTACAACTTAATGTCCCGCTCTCACATGATAGTTCAAAACCGGGGTTCTTTGTGTCGCCGGTATATTCCTTTTCTAAAACTATTTTATTCTTATTAGAGTCATACACTTGAATTCTTGCTGTTGTAAAGGTATTTCCGTCTTTTATAAATGTTTGCAGAGTAACGGGGTTAACTACCCATTGCACACTATGCTTTTTGGCTACTGTCTTTAGTTTTTCGATTGTTCCTTCAGATTTGTTGTGGCTTGCAATTACAATACAGTCTCCTGTCTGGCCGAAAACCACATATGTCAACATACCATAAAGAGAAAGAGTAAAGGAGGACGCAAAATCCATTTGCTTTCTGAAATGGAATTCTGCAATGTCCATGAGCTGAATGTTTTTTTCATTTTTACTTAAGCTATCCAAAATATGTTTCTCTTCTTGTGGAGTATACTCAATTTGATATGTGAACTCTTTTATTTTGTCAAACAAGGATGTGTCATACTGAGCCTGATTAGGGTCGAGTACAACAATTGTCGGCTTATACCTTTTCTGTCCGAATGTTGTAATTCCGGCAATCAAAAGTAAGGCGATTAGGGTGTAACGCATTTTTGAGTTTAAGGTTTGGCTTGCTGCTAACCTCTGTGGCTTGATGCAGCCTGGGCTTGCGCTGCGGAATCTGTGCCGCCGTAAATTGGTTAACTTTATTCTAAACTAATTTACGGCGGCACGGGCATAAAAGCAAGTATACAATTGGAGCTATGGCCCGGATTGCATCAAGCCCATGTCAGCAGCATATCACTATGAAAACTCCATACTTAATTCTTGGAACTGATGTTTATCCGCGTAATTGCGCATAATTACTAAAATATCATTTAAAGATTTGTCCAGTCCAGTTAGTAATACTTTCAATTCTTTTTCATTATCCTTTCTCCTGACAATTAAGGAATGAGTAGTGATTTTACTGCTATTTTCCAAAATATAGAAGAAGTACACACCCTCCCACCTAACGAATATTAACGGAACAAAAGGATTACGACTCCCCCTTACTGAAATCCCCTTTTTGGTAATTGATAGTAATGGTCGTCTGTCAAAAGCTTTAATCCACGAATAAATTCCCGGAATCAGAAATAAAAGAAAAAGGATAGAATTAAATCCATTTGGATTAAATGGCTTCCAACTAAACAATTGAAAACGTAAGTCGTAAGCCATAAAACAGACTAACCCACTCCACAGAATTGATACTAACAGAACATAAGACACCTTATTCCTGGCATGAATCTCCTTATCAACGTAGGTAACCTCGTGTTGCAACCGAGCGCTTTATATTTTATAATTTGTTGCTGCTAAAACGTGGACGGCTTTGTGCAGCCCGGGTTCAAACGGGGTGCGTGCCGCCGTAAATTGGTTAACTTTTTTATAGAACCAATTTACGGCGGCACAGGCATAAAAGCAAGTCAGAAATTTGGAAACGACCCCCGGGTTGCACATAAGCCGATGTTAGCCGCACTACTCACTTAGTATATCTGAAGTGTAAAGTGAAACAAAAGACAAAACGCTAGAAAAAACAGTTCACTTAAAATACAAATTCAATATGTAAGCAATAACAAAAAAAAAGAACGTAAGATTAGAAATTGGATGCAGTTTGTTACAGAAACGCTTTATTGGTTCATCAATTTCCTGAACGTCATTTTTGTATGAAAATAATGGCCGTAATTCGCCAAATCCACCATAGCTGAATTTATTACCATTTCTAACGTCTAAATAAAAATATAAGATGCATTTGAGTCCAAATGTCCCTAGAAATAAAAGAACAGATATAATGAAAAATGCCTTCATTTTCTGAGTCAAACAAAAATGTTGCTCTAATCCTTCCTCCGATTCAAGACTGACTGATCTTTATACTTTTCGACAAAAGTCTCGGCTTCAGTCATCTTCCTAGGATAAGGTACATAGACAGAGTAACCATTACGCTCATATTTCTCATAAACATGTTGATATATAAATCCCTTTTCAAACAAGAACTTAACGACCCGCCATTCGTTGACTTTGGTTTGCGCAGGTGGTCTAAAATTATGATCAAGATACACCAATGATTCCGCACATTGTGGACACTTTCGATCAGTAATATCGGTGTTTGAAAAAGAAACATTAAAAGCTTTTCGGCACGATAAACACACTATTTTATGTCCCACATGTAGAGGATTAATTGCGGCTAACACTCTAATGTACGCAGTTAAGTTCAGGAATTCAAGCATACAAGTATAGATCAACTGAGGAGTCCAGCGATCAACAGAATTTTATGGCACTTCAATCAGAGCTGCCACAACACTGAAGAAACGAAAGCGTAATTGATAGTTGCTTCTGCAACAACATTGAAAAAACGAGTAGAAAAACTCAATAAACGATTGCGTAAATCAAATTTGCGAAGTCGTGAAGTGGATTGACGCGGGCAGACAAAACAAGTTATTGAATTGTGTGTGGTTAGTTTGCGCAGATGGGTGGTGGACAAAAATAGGTGACGGGAGTTAAGAACCGCAATCGCGCTCAATTGCCCAATTGCCCAATGGCCCAAATGCCCATTTGCTACTCTTCTATATAATCCAGATCCTTATGAAAAGTCTCCTCCGTGAAGTAAGCAGATACAACCGCTATCGCCATCACAATCACCCCTGTCACTATCCCGCTCTTCACGAGGCTCCAGTGCCAGCTGTCCTGGAAAAGATTCTTGAACATCAGATTTATCAGCGGCAAGGCGCCGCGCACCATATTAGGAACCGTAGTAGCAGCGGTGGCGCGCAGGTTGGTGCCAAACTGCTCCGCCCCCATCGTCACAAAAATCGCCCAGAATCCGGTGGAAAAGCCCATCATCCCGCATATCAGGTACATGGATTCATCGCCGGTGTTGAAGCGACTGAAAAACAGGGTGATGAAAATGATGCTGGACAGATAGAAAAGATACAGGGTCTTCTTCCGGCTCTTCAGCAGCTGGCTCACAAACCCGGTGAGGATGTCACCAATCGCAATACCCACATAGGCATACATGATGGCCTTACCGGAATCAATGGAATTGTCGCCGTACAACTGCGCAGCAAACCTATTGCTCAGGTTCACCAGGATCCCGATCACATACCAGGTGGGTAAACCAATCAGGATAGCCAGCATATATTTTCGGAAACGGTTACTATTGTTGAAGAACATGGAAAAATCACCGAGGCGCGCAGGCGTAGATTTTATCTTGTTAAACATCCCGCTCTCCGCCACACTGATCCGCAGGAGCAACAGTGCAATACCGAGCCCGCCCCCGATCTTGTAACAGAGCCGCCAGTCTTGTGTGTACCGGTAAATAAAATAGGCAAACACGGCCCCAAACAGCCCCACCCCGGCCACTAATGAAGTACCGATGCCGCGTTTGTTCTTGGGAAGTAACTCACTCACCAGCGTGATGCCGGCACCCAGCTCACCGGCCAGGCCAATACCTGCAATGAACCTCGCCCAGGCATACTGCGGAACGGTTTGCACCCAGCCCGTGGCGAAATTGGCCACGGAGTATAATAATATCGATCCAAACAATACACTCAAACGGCCACGCTTATCACCCATCACACCCCAGATCACGCCGCCAATCAGCAGACCTACCATCTGCCAGTTGATGATCTTTGTGCTCGCCGCAATCATACCCGCATCCGTTACCCCCAGCGCTTTCAAACTGGGTTCACGTACAATGGTGAAGAGCAGGAGATCGTAGATGTCAACAAAGTACCCGAGGGCCGCTACAATTACAGCAAGGTTGATTACAGAAGCTTCTTTCCTGGAGGAAGACTCAGTCATAGTGCGTTATGCATTAGGATTCATTACTGGGATCTTCTTTCTTCCCTCCACGCACCAATTTCCAGATCACGGGCGCCGTAGTCACAAATACAATACCCAGTACAATCACCTCCAGGTGTTCCTTGAGGTCAAAGTTGAACTGGGTGAGGAAAAATTTATAGAGATAATGGCCTGCAAACAGCATAGACACGGCCCAGGCAATACAACCAATGATATTGTAGAACATGAACTTCTTCTTGTCCATGTTCACAATGCCCGCAATGATGGGCGCAAAGGTGCGGATGATGGGAATGAACCTCGCGAAGATGATGGCCGCACCGCCATTCTTATCATAAAATTCCTTGGCCGTAAACAAATGTTTCTTCTTGAAGAAAAAAGTATCCTTTCGCTTAAAAAGGTAGGGTCCGCTTTTGTGGCCAAACCAATAGCCCACACTGTTACCAATCACACCGGCAATCACTACCAGGGTGGCAATGAGTACCAGGTTAAAGAAATCACTACCGGTATTGTACACTTCCGCGGCCAGTTCTGTACTGTAGATACCTGCTACAAAGAGCAGGGAATCCCCGGGCAGGAAAAATCCGGCGAACAGGCCCGTTTCCGCAAACACGATAAAAAGAAAAAGCCAGAGGCCCCCGTTCTGGATATAGAATTCCGGATTGAGCAGGTCCCTGAAAGTAATGTTCAACAGTTCAAGCATCACAATTGGTTATGGTTTAAAGTTCTTCCTGGTTCATGATCTCGTGCGGATTGGTGAGTTCACCTTCCCACTTGGAAACGGCCGCGGTAGCCAGGGCATTCCCAATCACATTGGTCATGGTCCTGAACATATCGCAGAAATGGTCTATCGGCAGGATCAGTGCAATGCCTTCCGGTGGAATATCAAACATCGCACAAGTGGCGGTAACCACCACAAGGGAAGCCCTCGGTACACCGGCAATGCCTTTACTGGTAAGCATCAGCACCAGCAGCATGGTGAGCTGCGTGGGCAGGTCAAGGTGCACATTATACACCTGCGCAATGAAAATACTCGCAAAGGTCATATACATCATACTGCCATCCAGGTTAAAACTATACCCCAGCGGCAGCGTAAAAGACACGATCTTATTATTACAACCAAAGGCTTCCAGTTCTTCCACCAGTTTGGGAAACACCGCCTCACTGCTGGTGGTACTGAAGGCAATGGCCAGGGGATTGAGGATCCTTTTGATCAGTTCAAAGAGGCGTTTGCCCAGGATCACATAGCCCACGGTGAGCATGACCAGCCAAAGGGAAAAGATACCCACGAGGAAGGCTCCATAATATTTAAGGTACACGAAGAGAATATCCTGGACCCCATACACAGCTACTACCGCAGCCAATGCACCAAAGACGCCAAGGGGCGCAAAATTCATGACATAGCCCACCATTTTCAGGATCACGTGCGCCACGGTATCCAGGGCATGGATCACGCTCTTCGCCCTTTCTCCCACATGGGCCATGGCCACGCCAAAAAAGATCGAAAAGATCACGATCTGCAAGATCTCGTTGGTGGCCATCGCCTCAAAAATGCTCTTCGGGAAAAGATGGGTCACAAACTGTTCCAGGGAAAAGGCGGTGGTTTTGCCCAGCACGTCTTTGGCGCCGCTCATATCTCCCGCGCCGGGGGTGAAGCCGGTGCCGGGATGCAGCACATTCACCCAGAACATCCCTATTAACAGGGACACCAGGGAGGCTGTGATGAACCAAAGCAGGGCCTTGCCCCCTATCCTGCCCACGGTTTTCACATCGCCCAGCTTGGCGATCCCCACCACCAGGGTGGTGAATACCAGGGGTGCAATGATCATCTGCACCAGCCTTAAGAAGATGGTGGTCAGCAGTTTAAGCTTGGGGGAGACAGAGGCGATGGTTTCCGCGCTGGCATTGACGTGGATAAAATAACCCACGATCACACCCAGGATCATCGAAATAAAAATATAGAGGGTTAAGCGGTTGCCTTTTCTCATACGGTCGCAATATAGCCATTATATGACTCAAAAGGCAAAGGTCAAAACTCAAAAAATGGGCTTAGCTGCTGGGTTTTGACTTTTGAATTTTGACTTTCATTATCTTTCCAAATTCAAACAAACCATCACTAACGATATTTTATTATTATGAGTTTATTCAGAACAAAGGACCTGGAAACGATGCTGGCGCAGACGAAAGACCAGGAAAAAGGATTGAAACGGACCCTGGGTGCGGGTAACCTTGTTGCCTTGGGTATTGGTGCCATCATTGGCGCGGGCCTCTTTGTACGTACCGCTGCGGCGGCAGGACAGGCAGCCGGACCAGCCGTAACTCTTTCATTTATTGTAGCGGCCATTGGTTGTGCGTTTGCCGGCCTCTGCTATGCAGAATTTGCGGCAATGATCCCCATTGCCGGTTCCGCTTACGCTTATTCATATGTAACGATGGGTGAACTCATTGCCTGGATCATTGGCTGGGCGCTGATCATGGAGTATGCCCTGGGTGCCGCCACCGTATCCATTGCGTGGAGTGAATACCTGAATAAACTATTGGGTGGGGCCATCCCGTATGAATGGAGTCACTCGCCGCTGGAATCCGTTACCATTGATGGTGTTACGCATTCCGGTATCATGAACCTGCCCGCACTGGTGATCCTGTTGCTGCTGACCCTTTTGCTGATCAAGGGTACGCAGGAATCAGCCCTGGTGAACGCGCTGATTGTGTTCATCAAGGTGGCCATTGTACTGGTCTTCATTGCAGTGGGCTGGCAGTTCATCAGGCCTGAAAACCACACCCCCTATATGATCCCTGAAGGGGTGGCCGGCCACGAGGGCGTCTTCAAACACGGCTGGGGCGGCGTTCTTGGAGGGGCTGCTATTGTATTCTTCGCCTTCATTGGCTTTGACGCGGTGTCCACTGCGGCTCAGGAAGCCAAGAATCCCGCGCGCGACATGCCCATCGGAATCCTCGGATCGCTGGTGGTCTGTACGATCCTTTATATTCTTTTTGGTCACGTCCTCACCGGCGTGGCACCCTATACTGATTTCACAGATCCCACCAAGGGCCAGGAAGCCTCTGTGGCCTATGCCATTTCCGCGTACATGCCCGGCTATGGCTGGCTTGCTACCGCGGTGACGGTGGCCATCCTCGCGGGCTTCTCCTCCGTGATCCTCGTGATGCTGATGGGCCAGAGCAGGATTTTCTATACGATGAGTAACGATGGCCTGATCCCCAAAGCTTTTGGTGACCTGCATCCCAAATTCAAGACACCGTACAAAGCCAACTGGATCCTGTTTGTATTTGTGGGATTGTTTGCCGCATTTATTCCCGGCCATATGGCGGGTGATCTTACGTCCTTTGGTACGCTCTTCGCATTTGTGCTGGTGAGCATCGGCGTATGGATCATGCGCAAGAAAGCTCCCAATATGCAGCGTCCGTTCAAGACGCCGCTGGTGCCCATCGTTCCCATCCTGGGTGCGGTGATCTGTACCGGCATGATCGTGGCCATTGACGCACGCACCCTGAAGTTTGCCTTGATGTGGATGGTGGTGGGACTGGTAGTGTATTTCGCTTACAGCCGCAATAAAAGTAAACTCCACGCGCCCGGGGATGTGATGCCTAAGGCTAAGGATTTTCAGTAATAGAGCAGGGGGTTAGAGGTAGTGTGTAGGGTGTAGGGGTAGGGTTTAGATTAGTCTTTAGTCTACACCCTTCTCCTACACCCTACACACTACCCCTAAACACTACCCCTATTTCCGTATCTTTGCATCCGCAAAAGGACAAACAATGGGTCGTATTTTTGAAGTAAGGAAAGCCACGATGTTCGCCCGCTGGGACAAGATGGCCAAGCAGTTCAGCAGGATTGGTAAAGAGATCGCCATAGCCGTTAAAGCCGGAGGCCCTGATCCCAATACCAACCCCGCACTCAGGCGTTGCATCCAAAACGCCAAGTCCGTAAACATGCCCAAAGACCGGGTGGAAGCCGCTATCAAACGCGCCCAGGGTAAGGAAACAGATAATTTCGAAGAGATCCTGTATGAAGGTTACGCTCCTCATGGCGTGGCGGTGCTGGTAGAAACGGCTACAGACAATCACGTGCGCACCGTAGCCAACGTCAAATCTCATTTCAATAAAGGCAATGGCGCGCTGGGTAACAGCGGCAGCGTAGCCTTCCAGTTCAAGAAAATGGGTGTTTTCAAGATGAACCCCGCTGGCCTCAACCAGGAAGAACTGGAGTTTGAACTCATTGATCACGGCCTGGAGGAAATGGGTGAAAGCACAGGTGAGAATGGTGAAGACGTATTGGTGCTGCGTTCAGCCTTCCAGGATTTTGGCCGTATGCAAAAAGCACTGGAAGAAAAAAACCTGGCCGTCCTCAGTGCTGAAGTGGAATGGATCCCCGGCACCACGGTGGAACTCAATGAAGAACACGCACAGGAAGTGTTGAAATTGATTGACCGGCTTGAACAGGACGAAGACGTACAGAAAGTGTTCCACAACCTCAAATAAATTGGACAACGGGCCCATCATATTTTTCGATGGCGTTTGCAACCTCTGTGAAGGGTCCGTTCAATTCATTTT
The DNA here is from genome assembly GCA_044225015.1 of Chitinophagaceae bacterium. GTDB lineage: Bacteria > Bacteroidota > Bacteroidia > Chitinophagales > Chitinophagaceae > Pollutibacter. The sequence continues at coordinate 273,786 of JBGAJG010000006.1, forward strand.
AAAAATCGATAAGAAAAAAATCTTTCGCTTTGCCTCCCTCCAGGGCAAGGCCGGGCAAGCCATGCTTGCAGCACGCGGACTACCCGGTGATGCCTTCAAATCCTTTGTGGTGCAGGAAGGGGATACAATCTATACACAGTCTACCGGCGCGCTGCGCGTCCTGAAACATGTGGGTGGTGCCTGGTCACTGCTCTACGCTTTCATCATCGTCCCCAAATTCATCCGGGACGGCGTGTATAATTTTATTTCCCGGAACCGGTACAAATGGTTTGGCGAAAAAAAAGAGTGCTGGCTTCCTACACCAGCACTCCGTCAAAGATTTTTAGACTGATCACTATTCGCGCATCATATCCCGGGCTACCACAATGACGTCTTCCACATTGGGCTTGGAGAAATAATCGCCATCGCTTCCATACACAGGCCTGTGGGCCTGGGCGGTGAGTGTACGCGGACTAACATCCAGCCATCGGTATCCATTCTGTTCTTCCATCACCTTATTGAACATATAGGCAGCAGCGCCGCCGGGCACATCTTCATCCACAAAAAGGATCCGGTTTGTTTTTTTCAATGATGTGAGGATCATATGATCCACATCAAACGGCAGCAGGGTTTGCACATCAATGACTTCACAATCAATATCCATGCCTTCCAATACTTCAGCAGCTTCCATGACTATCCTTAGTGTGGAACCATAAGAGACGATGGTAATATCTTTACCTGTGCGAAGGATCTCAGGCACGCCCATGGCTACCCGAAAACTGGCAAGGTTGGACGGCAGTTTCTCCTTGAGCCTGTAGCCATTGAGGCTTTCAATCACGATGCCGGGTTCATTGCCCTGCAACAAAGTATTGTACATACCTGCGGCCTGCACCATATTCCTGGGCACACACACATACATGCCCCGTAGCGCGTTGATGATCATGCCCATGGGTGAACCGCTGTGCCAAATCCCTTCAAGCCTGTGCCCGCGGGTGCGTATGATGAGCGGCGCCACCTGGCGTCCCACAGACCGGAAACGCAGCGTAGCCACATCATCGCTGAGGGGTTGTAAGCCGTAGAGCAGATAATCCAGATACTGGATCTCTGCGATGGGCCGGAGCCCGCGCATAGCCATGCCCACGCCCTGGCCCACAATGGTGAGTTCACGGATGCCCGTATCAAAGATGCGCTCCTCGCCATATTTTTCCTGCAGTCCGGCAAAGCCCTGGTTCACGTCACCAATCTTGCCCACGTCTTCACCAAATGCAAACACCAGGGGATGGCTCGCAAATAACTGATCGAAATACTTATTCAGGATCTCATACCCGTTGATCACCGGCGCATCCTGTTCATACAAGGCAGGGATAGCCTCCAGGTGCATGAGGCCGTGTGGGCCTTCATCATAAAGATGGCTGCTGAACAGCAATGCATGTTCGTCTTTGAGTCTTTGCTGGAGAGCAGCCAGTTCTTCTATAGCCTGCCCGTGACCCAGTTCCATGACGCGCGAAATGGCTTTGCTTACGTCCCTTCTCAGGGGCTCCCGCTGCTGCTGCAGTTCCTGGATCATGGCACGGATCTCCTCTGCATGTGCAGGGATCTGAACCATCGCATGCTCCAGGTATGGCACCACTTGATGTACCAACTGCTGGATGGGTTGGATATAACCATCCCAGGCCTCCTGGCGCCACTGCCTGACGCGTTGCTTGGCCTCATGCTCAATGTCAATCAGTTCTTCATCATCTGCCAGCATATTGGCAATGATCCATTCCCGCATCTTGCGAATGCAATCCCATTCACGCTCCCATTCCAGGCGCTCTGGCGTCTTATAACGTTCATGGCTACCCGAAGTTGAGTGGCCCTGGGGCTGGGTGACTTCTTCCACGTGGAATAGCACCGGGATATGTTTTTCACGGGCCTGGCGAATGCCTTCTTCAAATGCTTCGCACATGCCGGCATAGTCCCATGCTTTTACTTTATAGATGTTGATTCCGTTGGTATCTTCTTTCTTGATAAATCCTTTAAGGGCGTCTGAAATTGACCCCTTGGTGGTCTGGTATTTTTTAGGGACCGAAATGCCATATCCATCGTCCCACACAAAAATCGCCAGGGGCACCTGCTGCACAGAGGCAGCATTTACGGTTTCCCAGAAATGGCCTTCGCTGGTGGACGCATCACCAATGGTGCAGAAACACACTTCGTCGCCCTGGTTGCTCAGGGTAGAAAACGCAGGTTTTGATTCCTGCTTTCTGATGAGTTTTGATGCCAGTGCCATACCCAGGGAACGGGGCATTTGCGCGGCAGTGGGAGCCATTCCTGCTGACACATTCCTGCGGTTCACCAGGTCCAGGAACTGCCCATGGCCATCCAGGTAAGGGGTGGCAAAATGAGAGTTCATCTGCCGGCCACCGCTATGGGGGTCATGGCTGGTATCGGGATCAGCATACAACTGGGCAAAAAACTCTTTAATGGTAGCCGCACCAATGGCAAAGGCAAAGGTCTGGTCCCGGTAATAGCCGCTGTAATGATCACCCGGGCGGAAGAATTTGGCCATCGCTATCTGCGGCACTTCCTTCCCATCCCCGAAGATCCCGAATTTGGCTTTTCCCGTCAGCACCTCCTTCCGGCCCAGCAGGCTGGCCTCCCGGCTTTCACAGGTGATGCGGTAATCCTTCAGGACCTCTTCCCGAAAGGCTTCAAAAGACAGTTTATCTTCCAGCAATTCGTTGGTAATAGGCTCATTCATAGGGACAAACATAAGCATTATCCTATTCCGGCGGCGGCATTGCCAGGGGTGGTCAGTAAATCCTGCGGAAATGTTAATATTTGTGGGTTAAGGGCCGATGGGACGCCTTCAAAACCCTGGCGTTCAGGGGATGATGAAAAAAGCGGGAAAAGATGGGAAAAGCACCTGTCTCCTATTTCCAAACAATATGTAGATTTGTGAGGCGTTAATGCTGGCATATGCATCTTGTTAGAAAAGCTTTATTATCAACCAGTTTGGTGTTCCTGGCGCTCTGGGCCGGGGCACAGATAACGCCTGTGGCCGATAAAAGGCCGGAAACCCTGCAGCTGAAGGAGAATGGCTTTGATTTTGGACGTATCCCCCAGGGGAAGCCGGTGACGCATGTGTTTGTGGTAACCAATACCGGCAAGGAGCCCCTGTTACTGGAAAATGTGCAGGCGTCCTGCGGTTGTACCAATCCTGAGTGGAGTAAGGAGGCGATTGCCCCGGGTTCCAGTGCAGAGATTAAAGTGGGTTTCAATGCCGCCACAGAAGGTCCTTTTGAAAAGTCCATCACCGTGATGTACCAGCAAGGACAGATGAAAACAATCACCATTAAGGGGTTTGTCTGGAAAACGCCGGACCAACCCGCACCCAGAAATAATTCGATCACTTTATTAAAAAACGTAAACTAAGATAGACATGAAAAGGACCTTACTTACCATTCTCGTAGCGTTCCTCGTTGCACCTGTTTTTGCTCAAACAGTTACGCCGCAAAAGAAAGCTGACGACTACATTAAGTTCAAAGAAACCAAATACAATTTCGGGAAGATCAAGCAGGGTGTTCCTGTGACGCATGATTTTATGTTCACCAACATCAGCAACGGTGCGGTGATCATTGAAAATGCACAGCCTTCCTGCGGTTGTACAACACCTAAATGGCCCCAGGCCCCTGTTGCCAAAGGCAGCACAGACAAAATCACCGCCGGCTTCAACGCAGCAGCCCTCGGCACATTCACCAAGGAGATCTATGTGAAAGTGAAAGGTGTGGATGTTCCTTTCCCGATTACCATTACGGGTGAAGTGGTGAACTAGTTCGCAGTTCGCAGTTCGCAGAAAACTCCGGCAGTGCCGGAGTTTTTTTTTATTGCTGGCGGGCATTGTCTATAAAGAGCACCTTCAGATTCTTGTCACTGGCGATCTCTTTATAGAACTCCTCCAGGTAACCTACCATATCTTTTTTGGAGCGGTTGTCCAGGAACTTACTCTGGTTGATATACGCATACATCGCGTCTTTCTTACTGCGGAAATAATCGGCCATTTCTTTCAACTCACTCACTTCCCTGGGAAAGCCGCGGTAAACGCGGGTAGTGACAGACTCTGTACCCAGCTGTGGATCCGGTGTTGCATAGGGTGCGTTCACCAGACCGGAGAAATCAAAATCATAGGCCGAAGCATAGGGTTTTGATGTCCTGTCTGTAGTATCCTGCATAAGTTTGATGTTATGGTTGGCATACACAGACCAGTCTGTATTGCCTACCATGTACTCAAACATCGCCACCAGTGTCATTTGCTTACGGTCTGTATTCTCTGTATGTAACTTTGAAACTTTTACTTCCTTAGCACCATTGCGCTTGGCAGTAACATCATAGTCCTCGATGAAAAATCCCGGTACATTCACCGGCTTCCGTTTCCCCTCCTTGTCTTCCAGCGTCAGGTTCACCAGCCTTACTTTCTGGCTGCGATCTGTAAGGATATTATAGAGTTTGTAAATGGTGTATTCCTTGTATACCAATTGCATAAATTCATTCCCCTGTTTACACTGGCAGGTGAGGTCCATGCTTTTCAGGCCCTTCAGTTTACCGGCAGTGGAAGTGTCAAAATCCAGTTTGATGGGTGGAACAAAACAGAATTCCCGCCTGAATTTCCCACGGGCGCGAACATTGATATCCCCTTCCAGGAGTGAATCACCCTGGCTGATGCCCACCGTGGTAAACAAATACCGGTCATTGTCTTTTTTATTCAGGAGATCCTTGGCGTCCAGTTTTAGTTTCACATTCAGGGGTTCCTCGTTTTCAAAAAGCGCGAGGCGCTCATATGCCTTACGTTGGGCAAGGGCGGGGAAACTAAGGACAAAGAGCATGGCAATGGTGAAGATCTTTTTCATACTAAGGGATTGAAACCAGCAAAAAGTAGAAAATTAAACCTAAAAAACAAAACAACCTCCGTTATACTACCTTTGTCACATGTTACAGATCTCCCAAAGAGGGCTGGAAATGCCCCCCTCGCCTATCCGCAAGCTGGTTCCTTTTGCCGATGCCGCTAAGAAAAAAGGTATCAAAGTTTACCACCTGAACATCGGGCAGCCGGATATAGAAACACCACCCCAGATCCTGGATGCGGTGAAGCACGCAAACATCCGCGTGCTGGAGTACAGCCACAGTGCGGGCAATGAAAGCTATCGCAAAAAACTGACAGAATATTATAAGCGTGTAGGCATTAACGTTAGTGCCAACCAGATCATCATTACGGCGGGTGGATCAGAGGCTATTGTTTTTGGATTTATGTGCTGCCTGAACCCGGGTGATGAAGTGATCATCCCTGAACCTTTCTATGCTAACTATAATGGCTTTGCCGTGATGGCGGGCGTGAACGTGGTGCCCATCAAATCCAGCATCAGCAATGGTTTTGCCCTGCCCCCCATCCAGGATTTTGAAAAAGTGATCACCCCCAAAACAAAGGGTATTGTAGTGTGCAGCCCCAATAATCCCACCGGATATTTATACAGCCGGACAGAGATGGAAGCACTGCGCGAGATCTGCCTGAAGCACAATCTATACCTCTTCTCTGATGAGGCCTACAGGGAGTTTTGTTACGATGGGGATTATGTAAGTGCGATGCACCTGGAGGGGATGGACCAGCACGTGGTGCTGATGGATACCATATCCAAAAGGTATTCAGCCTGCGGTGCCAGGATCGGTGCTTTTGTGACAAAGAATGAAGCGGTGTACCAGGCCGCCATGAAATTTGCGCAGGCGAGGCTGAGCCCGCCCGGTCTGGCACAGATCATGGGTGAAGCGGCGGTGGACCTTCCGGAACACTATTTTGACGCCCCCAAGAAAGAATACCAATCGCGCCGGGATCTCCTCGTAAAAAGGCTCAACGCAATGCCCGGTGTTTTTTGCCCCACCCCCGGCGGTGCTTTTTATGCGATGGCGAAATTACCGATTGACGACAGCGATAAATTCTGCCAGTGGCTGCTGGAGGAATTCAGTTACAACAACCAGACGGTGATGCTGGCGCCTGCAACAGGTTTTTATGGCACGCCGGGCCTCGGAAAGGATGAAGTGCGATTGGCCTATGTGTTGAACCTGGATGCCATTAATGCGGCGATGGATTGTCTGGAGGAAGCGTTGAGGCAATATGGCAATTAGACAATGCGGTAATGCGGTAATGCGGCAATTATGGAAGCGCGGCCGTGCGTTGCCGGCCTGCGCAGAACCACCCGGAGTGACTGCCGGCGCGCCGCAACGCAGGGCGCGCCTTCCTAAATTTCCGCACTGCCGCATTGCCAAATTACCACATTAACTCAGGTTCTTTTTACCCACGGCAAGTTAACCAACAGTACTCCACCCACTACCAATGCGCCGCCCAGCCAGGTATACCAGGAGACTTGCTCCTTCAGGATCACCACAGACAGGATCACTGCAAAAACGGGAATGAGGTTGGTGAATATCGATGTTTGCGTGGCCCCAATCTTACGGATGCCATCGTAATACCATACAAAAGCCACCACCGTTCCAATGATGCCCAGATAGGCCAGTGCCAGCCAGACGTTCCAGGGGATTTGGGCGGGAAAGTCTTCGGTCCACATCATCAATGCCAGCATAATGGCACCGGACAGAGAGGCCCAGGTAGAGGCCTGCAGCGGTGTAGTGTGTTTCAACGCCGTTCTGCCGGCCAGGGTGTACAGGGCCCATGTGATGGGACAGCCCAGCATAAAGAGATCGCCTTTTTCCAGTGAACCCAGCAAATTCAGCGGCTGGCCGCGGGAGATCACGATGGTAACACCTATCATGGAGATGAGGATGCCCAGGAGTTTGCGGGGTGTGATGCGCTCGTTAAGAAAGATTGCTGAAGTGATCATCACAATAGTGGGATTAAGACCCACCAGCAACGCGCCCCTGCTGGCAGGCACGGTCTTCAGCCCTTTGAAGAAAAAGAAATTATAGGCAAATATGCCTGTGAAGCCAAGAAAGAGCAGCACCGGCAATTGTTTTTTGCTGACCCTGAACAACTGAGGATTCTGGCGCAGCGCCAAGGGGAGAAGAAATAAAAGTGCGATGGCATACCGTATAAATGCACCTGTGAAAGGTCCAAATACCTGGGAAGCCACGCGCGTGGAAATGAAAGTTCCCGCCCAGAAGAGTGCTACAAGGATGAGCTTTAGGTATAATGTTCTGTGATGCAAAGAAGGCATTGAGGCATTAAGGCATGAAGGCATTAAGGTAGGATTTCTTCCTCAATGCCTCAATGCCTCTATGCCTCCATGCCTCTCCTACTCCGGCATCCCCTGCTGATCAGCCGTTGCGCGGGAGTTTTCACCACCCTTCCGGCCGATCTCGCTCATATGCTGCCGGTCACGGCTAACCGCTTCTCCACCTTTGCGGCCGATCTGCGACATATGCTGGCGGTCCTGGCTAACGGTTTGTCCGCCCTTGCGGCCAATAGAGGCCATATGTTCACGGTTCTTGCTCACGGCAACGCCACCTTTGCGGGCTACCGCTTTGCGTGTTTCGGGATCCGCAGAAGCTAAACCACGGTTAGATGTCTTAGCATCCCTCACTTCTTCCCTGTTCTGTTTCATTTGCTGGTTACTGTTCTCCATATTGTATGATTTAAGTTGATTGGCTGAACAGAGAGATAAAAGAATGATGCCCGCCCGGAATGAACAGTAATAGCCGATAGGTTGGTGAGGATATTCCCCATTTTTGCCGGTTGGCTGGGGAAATGTGTGGAATGAAAAAAGGCCCTCCATGAGGACCTTTAGATTTCGTAGCGGGATCGGGAGTTGAACCCGAGACCTTTGGGTTATGAATCCAACGCTCTAACCGCCTGAGCTACCCCGCCGTAAGAGGGCAGCAAAGATAGGGAAAGCAGGGCAGTTTGCCAAGCACTTCGCGGGAGAAATCATTCTTTCCAAAGACAATAAAGATTCCGGAAAGGGTAAACCCCCGGGCATAGGGATTGTTACCTTTATACAACATTTCGCGGAGCCCCCTACTCCGTCTTCTCCGGCTCCGCCTCACGAAAAAACAGATTATGAAAATCATCATTTTAGGCGGCGGATTTGCCGGCCTGAAACTGGCAGGGCAGCTGGACGGTAAACCCGGGTTTGAAGTGCTGCTGATAGACCGTTTCAACTACCACCAGTTCCAACCCCTGTTCTACCAGGTGGCAACCGCCGGCCTGGATGCCTCCAACATTTCATTTCCCCTTCGCAAGGCTTTTCACCACAGTAAAAATGTACGGATCAGGATTGCTGAGGTCAGGGAGATCAGGCAACAGGCAAGAACCGTGGTGACGGATGTAGGCAACTACACCTACGATATACTGGTCATTGCCACCGGTGCGGGTACTAATTTCTTCGGCAACAGCGCCATCGAACAAAACAGCTGGCCCATGAAATCCACCGTGGAAGCGCTGCGCATCCGCCACCACCTCATCCAGAATTTTGAAAACGCACTGGAAGAACAAGACCCGGAAAAACGGAAACAGCTGCTGACCATTGCCATCGTAGGTGGAGGCCCCACAGGCGTGGAACTCGCCGGGGCCATTGCTGAGATGAAACGGTGGGTGCTGCCCAAAGACTATCCCGAAATCGATTTTTCCACGATGTCTGTTTACCTCATTGAAGGCCTGGATAAACTCCTGGCTTCCATGTCTCCCGCTTCTTCACAACAGGCACAGGACTACCTGCAGAAAATGGGGGTGCAAGTACGCACGAACGCTTTGGTGGAACAGTATGACGGGCATGCCCTCAGGTTGAAAGATGGTAGCTTGATCAGGACCAGTACAGTGATCTGGGCAGCAGGAATCAGGGGCAACGTTCCTGAAGGCGTAGCCCCCCACATCATTGCCCGAGGCAACAGGATCAGGGTGGACGCTTTCAACCTGGTGCAGGGTACCCATGACATTTATGCGTTGGGAGATATTGCCTTTATGGAAACCGCCAACTATCCCCAGGGACATCCGCAAGTAGCGCCAGTGGCCATAGAACAGGCAAAGCTCCTGGCTCAAAACCTGTTGGCTGCCCAAAAAGGGAAAGCCCTGAAGCCTTTTGTTTATAAGGATAAGGGCTCACTGGCAACGGTTGGACGGAACCGGGCCGTGGCGGACCTGCCACCGCGCATCCACCTGAAAGGTATTTTCGCCTGGCTGGTGTGGATGGGCCTGCACCTGATGCAGATCCTGGGCGTAAAGAACCGCATCATCACTTTTGTAAACTGGATGTACAATTATTTCACCTACGACCAGAGCCTCCGGCTCATCTTTAAAGAGTTCAATAAAAGTGAAATGCAGCATCCGGCTCCAGCCACGGAATCCGCCAGGAAAGGAGTTGTGGAAGAAGTGTAGACCTGGTTGCCCATTTCGTTCCACAAAAGACATCCGGAAGCGGGCAATCCTGTTGCAATGGCTGCTGGCACGTAATTTTTATGGGTTGCTGTTCAAGCCATCATCATGCCAGACAAAATACTGATCAACAGATCCAACAGGCTGCAGTGTCCAGAGCAGATTGACCATCGGGGACACACCTTGTATGACAGAAGAACAGGGCATAAGAAGGAGCGATATATCCGGAACCAAAAATGGTCACCGGATCCTGATCAGAAAAAAGCGAGCGCCTGATCAGGCGTTTGGCAATTGGGGGAATTGAATACAAAATGTTGTTCCCACACCCAGGACTGAATTCACGTCCACGGAAGCATGATGAACCTGGAGGATATTCAGGGTGGTGGATAAGCCCAGCCCCAGCCCATTACGTTTTGCAGTATAGAAGGGTTCAAAGAGGCGGGGGATATCATCTTCCGCGATTCCACAGCCGTTGTCTGTGATCTTCACCTCCCATTGCTGGCCATCGTCATCCAAAGCCACCATCAGCCTGCCATGCTCCTCGGACATTGCTTCAATAGCATTGATGATGATATTCAGGAAAGCGATCTTGAGACTTTCTTTATCTGCAGACAATACAACCGCAGCTTCAGTATACCGTTTAGTGAGTTTGATCTTTTTCAATTGAATGCGGTCCATGGCAGAAGAAAGACTTTCATTCAGAACATCCTTCAGATCCACTTTCTGAAAATGAGTATGGCCGGATCTGCCTGCAGCCAGGAGCTCACTCAGGATATCGTTAATCCTTCTGCTGTTACGCCGTATGATGTCAAAGTATCCTTTTTGTTCTTCACTGGGCTGGAGTTCCATCAGGTAGTCCAGGGAAAGATTCACATTGGTCAGCGGATCCCTGATCTCATGTGCCAGGGTGCGCGCAAGCCTGCCGGTAGCGGCGAGTTTTTCAGACATCAGCGCACTCCGTTCTGCCTTCCTGAGTTTAGTGATGTCATGAAGGATTCCCTGTACATATGAGCTGCCATCGGGCTTGCTGATGGTAATGGCAGAAAAAATACAGGTGAGTTCATCACCAGCCTGGTCATGGAACATGATTTCCATATCATTGACTTCCCCGTTTACCTGGATTTGTTCCCTTACTTTGATCAGATCTTCCTCATCAGCCATCAGGTCATATACTGAAATGCCGACGAGGTCTGATGCAGAACCATCCATCAAATTAACCATGGCGCTATTCACATCCAACAGGTTCAATTCAGTATCTGACAAGAAAATAGCGTCCCGCGTTTTTTCAAAGATGTTCCGGAATTTTTGCTCGTTATCCCTGATCTGCTTAAGCGCTTCGGCTTTGTCAACTGTATAGCGAATGCAACGTTCCAGTTTTTCCGGAGTGAGTTCAGATTTCACAAGATAATCTGCCGCACCTGCATTCAAAGCCTGCAAGGCAATATCCCGGCTTCCCTGTCCTGTCAACAATACCATTGGTGCAGTGGCGTTTTCAGCCATGGACCTGGTGAGCAGTTCCATACCCGTAATGCCGCCAAGGTAGTAGTCAATGAAATAGATATCATAGTTGCCTTCACGGATCTGCATAAGTGCATCTCTGTGGTTACTGCACCATTGGATATCAAAGCTGCCATGCGGGATTTTTTTGATCAGATGCTCTGTGATGAAGAAATCATCCTGATCATCCTCCACAATCAATATTCTGGTCTGCGTTTGCTCTGGCATAAATAAAGGGAAGCCTGTTTATCTATTTATCGTGATGCTTATTCATTAACTCCTGGTACAGCTTGATCTTATTGTACAAAGTCTTTCTGTCTATATTTAATAACCGCGCCGCCTTGCTTTTGTTGAAATTCACTTCCTTCAGTGTTTTCAGGATCAGTTCATATTCCAGGTCAATGGAAGCTTCTTTAAGGCTGTTGCCATCACCCAGTGATTTGGAAATGGTTACAATATCTTTTTTATCACCCGCCTGCGGATTGGCAAAATTTGCCTGCGCATCAGCATCGGCTTCAAAAGAAAATTTCTGATAGTTCACAATCTCAAAAGGTAGACTGCGGGCTTCAATCATCTGGCCATCAGTAAGCAGGGCGGCTCTTTTCACTACATTACGCAACTCCCGCAGGTTACCATGCCATACATAGGCCATAAAGATCTCCTCCACCTCCGCTGAAAATCCACTGATGCTTTTTCCGAGACTTTCGTTGGCTTTTTCCAGAAAATGCCTGGCAAAAGTCATGATGTCTTCTTTCCTTTCCCTTAGTGGTGGAACGTCTATCGTAAATTCATTGAATCTATGATACAGGTCTTCGCGGAACTTCCCTTTTTGCGCGGCATCCCAGAGTTTCTCATTGCTGGCAATAATGATCCGCACATCAATCGGGATATCTTTGAGCCCGCCTACCCTCCGCAGCTTTCTTTCCTGTACTACCCGCAGCAGTGACACCTGGATATCATAAGACAGGTTTGCAATTTCATCCAGGAATATGGTTCCTGAATCCGCCAGCTCAAAGCTTCCGATCTTCTGCTGGATGGCACCGGTAAAAGACCCTTTCTCATGTCCAAACAATTCACTGCCTGCTAATTCCCGGGACAGCGCACCACAATCAATGGCTACAAAAGGTTTCCGGGCTCTTTTGCTGTTCCGGTGAATGGCCTGCGCAATAACTTCTTTGCCAGAACCACTCTCACCATACAGGATAACACTGTAATCTGTGGGACCTACCAGTGTGATCTGTTTCAGCAACTGATTAAACACTGCACTGTTCCCGAATATGTATTCCTCCTTACCCTTCGTCTTGGCCGCAACGGGTCCGGCATTACTGTTTTCTCCGGAAGGAGCCGTTGCTTCATGCTGTCCCGATTCCTGCATGGCAGCCTGTATCGTGGAAAGGATTTCTTCCGGGAACAGGGGTTTGAGCATATAATCATAAGCGCCCATCTTCATGACTTCCACGGCGGTTTTCAGGTCATTGTAGCCGGTAATGATGATCACCGGAAGCCGGGGATGCAGCTCCTTAATCTTCACCAGCATCGCTTTGCCGTCTGTCCCGTCCAGTTTGTAATCACACAATACAATGTCCAGATCCTGTACCTGGTGAATAATATCCAGCGCCTTTCTGCTGGTAAGGGCCTCGTGAACAGTGAACCCGTGTTTTGTAAGGAACTTATTCAGCAGGAAACAGATATCATGATCATCATCAATGATCAAAGCATTTGGCATCTTGGTTTATTTTATGGGGTTGATTGCCATAGAGCACGCAGCTTAGCCGCGGGTATTTTCAAAAGGTCCCGGTATTTTGCAATGGTTCTTCTCGCTATCCTGAATCCTTTTTTATGGAGGATCTCTACTAGTTCATGGTCTGTATAAGGTTGAGAACGGTTTTCTGTTTCCACCACCTCTTTCAGCGTTTCCTGAATAACACGGCTGGAGACGGATTCACCCTGCTCATTTTCCATTCCTTCTGTGAACAGATCTTTAAGGAGGATATTGCCAAAAGGCGTAGCCGCATATTTGTTAGAAGTGATCCTGGAAACAGTGGAAATATCCAGTCCGGTTGCTTCAGCTATATTGCGCAGGATCATGGGCCGGAGTTGTAGTGGGTCACCGTCCTGGAAATAGGCCTTTTGCCAGTCTACGATAGCCTGCATGATGGAAAGCATGGAATGTTCCCTCTGCTGCAGGGAAGAAATAAACCACTCTGCTGATTGCAATTTTGATTTCAGGTAGGTATTGGCCGCACGGTCCTTATCCCTGCATTGCTGTTTCACACTGTCCATCCAACTTCTGTTGACTTGCAGGGATCTCTGTCTCGCGAGACTGATCACCACCCTGTCTTCTTCCCAGGTGATGATAAAATCTGGTATGATCTGCTGACTACCAGGGGCAAATCCACCCTCATCATCCAGAGGCCTCAGTTGCAGGCCAGCTATGCACTGGAGTATCTGCCGGAAACAATCATCCGTGATTTTCATTTCCTGTAGTATCCGTTCTACCTGCCTGTTGTTTAGTGCCTCATAATGATCCCTGATCAGTTCTATGGACCTGGCCACCCAGGGCTCTCCCGGGTTCATTCTCTCCAGTTGGAGCAAAAGGCATTCCCTGATATTGCGTGCCCCCAATCCCGGCGGATCAAGGCTCTGCAATTGCTTCAAAACGCGCTCCAGTTCAGCGGTCTCCAGCCAGGTGCCCGTGCTGAAGGAATAGTCCTCTGCCAGGGAAGAAAGGTCCTGGTCAAGCATTCCGGCGTCATTAAGGGAATCCACCAGGAACTCAGCAAGCTTCAGGTCATGCTCTCCAAGGGGCAGTAACTGGAGCTGGGTTTTCAGCTGGGACCTGAAATCAGAACGTTGAGCAATAGGCCGGTCAGGGATTTGTTGTTCATTGAAAAAATTAGCATACTCGGTTTTATAGTCTGGTATATCGTCATACCCAAACTCATCCCAGTCCGCAAAATCCTGCGGCCCTTCCTGCGAACTGTCCGGTTTATCCTCCTCCTCCACCTCTTCCAACAGAGGGTTCTCTTCCAGCTCCTGCCGGATCCGTTGTTCAAGTTCCATGGTGGTGAGATGGAAAATGTTCAACAACTGGATCTGTTGCGGTAGAATCCTCGCCTGCTGTTTTTGAACGGTTTGTTGCCTGATCATACGTGGGTATTGGAATTATATATACCAAGTTCAGGTCCAAAAAACCAAATGCCCTGAAAAAATGTGGAAACGCCCGTTCAGCCTGCATTAAACGCCAGCGGACAACCCGCCACCAAGGATCCAACATTTCCTCCGGCAAAAAACCTGTAGAACTGATTGCCCATGTTGGGGAATTCCGGGCAGTGTGTATACCCCCAGAATTCCACAAAAGGCCTGAGAAGACAAAAGGCCTGGCGATAAAAAACCATTGAACCATTCGTTTAATTAATGGTTAAACATTAATTTTCAAACTATATGCAGCTGGGAAAAAATATTATGATCATTGACGATGAGGTTGACCTCTGCATGCTCATGAAGAATTACCTTGTTACCAGGGCATATACCGTTAACTATGCGCTCACCATAAAAGACGGATTGGAGATCCTGAAAACCTTTGCGCCCGATATTCTTTTTCTGGATAACAATCTTCCGGACGGAGCGGGATGGAACAGGGCTAAGGAAATTTTTGACGTGTATCCCCACATGCGGCTTTACCTGATGAGTGGTTATCAGCCGGTGGCACCGCGAGACCTTCCGGCGGAACAATACCGGGTTCTCCATAAACCCATTTCTTTCCAGGACCTGGATTTTCTGCAGGTTTAAATGAATGCTAATACGCGATCAACTGGTCCAGAGCCTTGCCCAGTTTTTCTGCATTGGGCAGCATAGCCCGTTCAAGGACCATGTTCATGGGTACCGCCGGGAGATTCAGGCTGCCCATCACTTCTACGGGAGCATCAAGCCATGAAAAGCAGGCTTTTGAGATCCTGCCGGCCAGCGCTTCTGCAAAAGAATTTTGTTGCTGCTCTTCCGTTAGTACCAGGCATTTGCCATGTTTCTTTACTGTCTCAAATACCAGTTCCTCATCCAGGGGTGAGAGTGTGCGCAGGTCCACTACTTCCACCCTGCCCTGCCTGCCTGCTGCAGCGGCTATGGCCCAGTATACGCCCATCCCATAGGTGATCACACAGCAGCTATTGCCTTTGCTCACCTGTAGGGGATCCGCCTCCAGCACTATTGTACCCTTCCCCAGGGGAAGAATATAGTCTCTTGCCGGTTCAGGCTTTTTTGCGCCTTCCGTGCCGGGAACCTTGCTCCAATAGAGACCCTTATGTTCCAGCATGAGTACCGGATTGGGATCGATGAAGGCGGCCTTCATGAGACCCTTCATATCTGCGGCATTTGACGGGTAGGCTATCTTTATGCCTTTGATGGAAAGCAGGGTGGTTTCCACACTGCCGCTGTGGTAAGGTCCGCCCCCGCCATAGGCACCCACGGGCACGCGGATCAGGGTTTGAACCGGGAATTTCCCGCAAGACAGATAGGAAGATTTAGAGATCTCAGACACCAGCTGGTTGAGGCCCGGATAGATATAATCTGCAAACTGCACTTCCACGATGGGTTTGATGCCGGTAGCGCTGAGGCCGGCTGTGGAGCCGATGATATAGGCTTCCTGGATGGCCGTATTGAAAACGCGATGATCACCAAATTGCTCAGCCAGGGTTGCCGCTTCCCTGAACACGCCCCCTAACCGCCGCCCCACATCCTGTCCAAATAAAATGGCTTCAGGATGATCCTCCATGATTTCCCTGATGGCATATAGTGCAGCATCCACCATGATGATCTTTTCTGCACCGGCCGGTTCTCGGATACCCGTCTCCGTTAGTACGGTTGTGGGGGCAAATACATGATGTGAAACGGTTGAATCTTCAGGTTCCGCGGCAGATGTTGCGGTTTGAAAATCCCGCTTCACGAGGCTCTCCGCTTCCTCCTGGATGCGGGTTGCCTCCCCATCTGTGATTCCATATTCACCCAACTGCTGCAGGAGCATCGGCAGTGGATCCCGAAGGGCATGCTTCTCCAGATCTTCGCTGGTCCTGTAAAACTCTTTACGCACACCGCTGGTATGGTGCCCCAGTAAGGATACCGATGCCTGTACCAGGATGGGACCACGGTGCTCCCTCGCATATCGGAACACATCGTCCATGGCCAGGAAAGCGGTAATAAAATCAGCCCCATCGATCCTTACCCTTTCCATGCCCGGAAATCCGGCGGCGTATTCATATGCATCCATCACCCTGGCTTCTTCCGCGGTGACACTGATACCCCAGCGGTTATCCTGAACCAGGTAGATCACGGGTAATTTCTTTAGTACGGCAAACTGAAACGCTTCACTTACCTCACCTTCCGTGACACTGGCGTCCCCTAGTGAACAAACCACCACGGGGCGCTCACCGTCAGGGCCTCGTTGCAGGCGTTGCGGAAGATGTTGTTCAATATATTGCAAGCCCTGGGCTATGCCGGTTGTTGGGATGGCCTGCATGCCTGTGGCACTGCTTTGCTGAATGATCTTCGGCTTTGACGGATCAGCAGACGATGGATGTGCATAGTATGCACGGCCTCCGGTGAAGGGGTCATCAGCCTTGGCCAGCAACTGTAACATCAATTGAAGGGGCGTAAATCCGAGGCCCAGTAAAAGGCTTTCATCCCTGTAGTAGGGGCTCACAAAATCACAGGGCAGCAAGTGAAATGCGGTTGCCAGCTGGATAGCCTCATGACCTCGCGAGGTAGAGTGTACATATTTACAGACAGACCGGTTGGCCTCGTAGGTCTCCGCCATGAAGCGCGCCTGGCACATCAGCCGGAATGCTTTGCGTACCGTATCCTTATGCAAAACGGAAAGCTTATTTAATATTCAGCACAAACAGACTCTCATCTTCCATAAACCCTTCCAGGTCATCTCCTACCACGCATTCCCCCACACCCGCGGGTGTGCCTGTAAAAACCAGGTCTCCGATGTTAAGCGAGAAATAATTGGAGATGTGGGCTATGATGGCATCAAAATTAAAGATCATATTACTGGAGTTTCCCTGCTGAACCAGCTCTTTATTCTTGTACAGGCTGAAGTTGATGTCCTTCTTGTTCATCTCGGGTTTGATATCGATCCACTTACCGATGACGGCGGAATTATCCCAGGCCTTTGCTTTCTCCCAGGGCAGCCCCTTTGCCTTAAGATCATTCTGGATATCCCGGGCGGTAAAATCAATCCCCACGGTTACACCATTATAATATTTGCTGGCATATTTTTCCTGGATATACTTACCATTCTTAGAGATCCGAAGTACCAGTTCACATTCATAGTGCAGTTCATTGGTAAACTCCGGGTAGTAGAAAGGGGTATGGGACTGAAGAAGTGCACTTTTGGGTTTCATGAAAATCACGGGTTCCTCCGGCACATCATTACCAAGTTCTTTTGCGTGAGCCACATAGTTTCTCCCTACGCAGAAAATTTTCATTGTTCAATAAGGTTTAAAGATTGTAAAAAAGTATAAACGTCTTGAACGATTGGGTCATTCATAGATTTGAGGTTCTGCATGGAGATTGGACAGTTCAAGATACTACGCTAAAATAGTCAATCATTCGTGATTTCTGCCATATCAGGCCTGGAAGTCCAGTTTATTTACCTCGTTCATGGCTATGGCTAAACCCCTAACTGCAAAGGACTCAATCACTTCTGCGGCAGCGGCTATTTTTTTCTGCACTACAGGAACTTCGTCTGCAGACCATTTTCCGAGGACAAATTCCACCTGGCGCCCCTTGGGATAGTTTCCGCCTATACCAAACCTGAGCCGGGGATAGCCTGTGGTGGCAAGGCATTCCTGGATACTTTTGAGTCCATTATGCCCGCCATCGCTACCGGAAGCGCGTAACCGCAATTTGGAGAGCGGAATGGCGATGTCGTCCAGGATCACCAACAGGTTTTCCATTGGTACCTTTTCCTTATCCATCCAGTATTTAACCGCCTTGCCGCTAAGGTTCATATAGGTGGTGGGCTTGATGAGGATCAGCAGTTTACCGCGAAAACGGACCTCGGCAATGTCTGCAAGACGGCCAGACTGGAAGGACACACCATGTTTTGCCGCCAATGCATCCGCCACGTCAAAACCCACATTGTGACGGGTACCTTGGTACTCCGCACCGATGTTACCCAGGGCTGCGATCAGGAATTTTTCCATAACCCGCAAAAATAGGGCTTGCCGGAATTTGATTCAAGGAATTGCGCGTAAATGCAAATAATCTTACTTTTAGTTCAACGTATTGTTGAATTCATTCGATTTATATGACCGAATCGAGGTTCCAGGAAATTAAACATAAAGTGCTCACCACACTTGAACATGAACTGGATCCCAGGCTCACTTACCATAATCTGGCGCACACCAAGGATGTTATGGCCCAGGTGGAACGTATTGCCGAGGGCGAGCGTATCACCCATGCCAATGACATCATGCTGTTGCGGGTAGCCGCGCTTTTCCATGACACAGGTTTCCTGTACACGTACAAACATCATGAGGACAAGAGTTGTGAGATCATGCTGGATACACTGAGGGACGGAGACCTTAAACCCTGGGAAGTGGATAAAGTAAAGGGGATGATCATGGCCACCAAGATTCCGCAAACGCCCCATAACCACCTGGAACAGATCATTTGTGACGCTGATCTTGACTACCTGGGCCGGGATGATTTTGAACGGATCAGTGAAGGTTTGAAACAAGAATTCCTCACCTATGGCGTGATCCCTGGCGAACCGGAATGGGACCCGCTGCAGATCCGCTTTTTCGAGAACCATAATTATTTCACCCTCACCTGCAAACAGGACCGTAACCCCAAAAAACTGCTACACCTCCAACGGCTGAAAGAGCGCCTGCCATAGTATTAAACATTATTGGATGGACAGAAGAAAATACTGGCTCCGGCTGCTGAATGTGGACCAGGGTGAATGGTGGATGGTACGTAACCTGATGTTGCTGCAGTTCCTGCAAGGGGCAGGTATCGCCTTTTTCTTCACCGCCTCCTTCGCCACTTTCCTGGAAAAGTTTGAAATGCGGGAGCTTCCCTGGGTAATGATCCTTTCCGCTGCGCTGTTGTGGATCACCGGACTGCTGTATTCCAAACTGGAGCACCGGATACCCATGACGCGCCTCACCATTGTGGTGACCTCCCTGATGGTGGCCAGTGCACTCTTCTTCAGGATCGCAGAATATTTTTCTACCGGCGGGATATTGCTGTACTGGATGCTGGCCTGGTTCCACGTACTGTACCTGCTCAACAACCTGCAGTTCTGGGGCGTGGCAACCCTCCTGTTTGACCTCAGGCAAAGTAAACGCCTCTTCGGGCTTATCAGCTCAGGCGATATCCCTGCAAAGTTTATCGGTTATACCTTAGCGTTGGTAGCGGCAAAGTCCATAGGCACTATGAACATGCTCTACGCCGCAGCTATTTGCATGGCCCTTTCCATTCCGTTCCTGATTGCCATCAACCGTTCAGGAAAGCTAAGTGTTGGGCATGACCACAAACACCATGATCATGAAGAAGTTCACCATGCAACATCCAGGGTAAAGGCGCTTTTGAAAAATTTCATCAGCAATACCTTTATCCGTGACATCGCACTGATCTCTGTTCTTGCCTTCTGTTGTGTGCTGCTGGTAGACTATGGTTTCTATTCCGAAGTAAAGCATCGCAGCCATGATGATGTGGATCTTGCCACCTTCATCAGTGCCTTCCAGGCCATTGTAAGGCTGCTTGCGCTGGTGGCCAAAATGATCTTTACAGGCAGGGTCATGAGTAATATGGGGCTGCGGCAAACCCTGCTGATTACTCCCTTAGTACTGATGGGGCTAACAGGAATTATTGTAATCACCCAATGGCTGGATACACCGGAAAGGGTGGTATTCTATCTTTTTGGCGGCACCTTCATCCTGGTGGATGTATGCAGAACCGTCTTCAATGCACCCAGCCTGATCACCCTCATGCAGCCGCTGCCCACGCATGAAAGACTGCGGGCACATAATATCGTCAAAGGCATTATGGATCCCTTTGCATACCTGATCACAGGGTTGCTCTTACTGCTGCTGGTGAGGGGACACCATGAAGTTTCCCTGTACACCATCTGTTATATTGTATTGATGATGGGGGTGGTCTGGCTCATTGGGATTGTGCTGGTCAACAGGCAATACCTCATGATCCTGTTGAAAACGATCACATCGCGTTATTTCAGCCAGGATGAATTTTCGCTGCGCGATGAATCCATACAGCAGGCGATCCGTAAAAAAATTGCCACGGGCAATGAACTGGAAGTGATCAGCATCCTGAAAATGCTCAATAGCAAAAAAGACCCGGTGGCCAGTGAATTGGCATTAAGCCTTATCCACCATCCCTCGCCGCAGGTGAGACTGGAAACACTCCGGCTGATGAATGGAACACTTAACGAAGAAATGATCCGGCAGCTGCTACTCATGGCGGCGGACCACAGCC
Organism: Chitinophagaceae bacterium; assembly: GCA_044225015.1. Lineage (GTDB taxonomy): Bacteria > Bacteroidota > Bacteroidia > Chitinophagales > Chitinophagaceae > Pollutibacter. Next base: position 294,118 of record JBGAJG010000006.1, read on the forward strand.
AGCCAGACATCAGGGATGAGGCCGTGAAGACCTTATCTAAGCTTGTGCCTGATGCAGCCACCCTTCAGCCATTTCTGCACGCACCGGAAACGCCGGTACAGAAATCCGCACTGGCAGGCTTGCTGATGAATGCTGAGCCTGGTATCCGTACTATGGCAGTGGAAAGGATAGCAGAACTCATCCGGAGTGAGCAGCGGATGGACAAGCTGTATGCCGCCAGCATTCTCCAGGACATCCGGGATGAATACTGCCATGATGCATTGCATCATTTGCTGCGTGATGAAGACAACCAGGTGCAGGCGGCCGGTATCAGGGCCATTGGCTCCCATGCCAACGCACAAGCCCTGGAAGCCCTGTCAACCTTACTGCCACACCATGGCAAACAGGTACTCCTCGCGTTTCAGCAGGTGGGTGAAAAGGGCGTAGCATGGCTGGAAAAAATCATGGCCAACCCGGTATACCAGCAGTGGGAAGAAAAGATAATTGCGTTGCTGGGCCGTATTGGCGGCGAAGTCTCGCAGCAATTGCTGGTAAAACTGTTGTACCGGAAACCGGGCCTAACAACCGCTGTGATCAAAGCTTTGTACAGAACGAAGTACAGGGCAGATGATCAAACGCAGAAACATATGGAGCAACTGGCCCGCCAGTACATTATCTATGGGGTGGAACTGATGCATATGCAGCGCCAGGTACACCAGTATGATGAACACCGTATCCTTCGCAGCTCACTGCAACTGGAGATCCAGGAAATCAGGGACGTGGTACTGGCGCTTTTTGCCTGTATGTATGACCGCGTAAAGATGAACCAGGCCAAGCACGGGCTGGAAAGCAACCAGAATGAGAATGTGGCCAATGCGATGGAGATCATAGAACTCACCATCAGAAAAGATATTGGCCGATACTTCAATACCATGTTTGAAAATACCAGCCTGGAACATCGTTGTGACGCACTGAGGGCGCTGCTGAAGGACATTAATTTTAACGGCGTAGATGATATCATCACCAGGGTACTGCAGGAAAAGCCCATTAAGTACCTGGACTGGACCAAGGCCTGTTCCCTTTATATCACCAGGAAATACCTGCATCCCATCAATGCAAAGTTGATTGAACATTATAGCCATGCAGAAAACCGGATGGTCAGGGAAACTGCTTCATTTGCCATGCTAAAACCATACATTTGACAGATGTCTTCTTCTACCGGACTGGAAAGATTAATGCTGATTGAAAAGGTGCTTATCCTCAAATCCCTGAGCATCTTTAAAGACACCCCTGAGAATATCCTTGCAGAACTGGCTCCGCTGATGCATGAGATTGAGTATGAAAAAGAGATCCTCATTTTTGCAGAAGGCCAGATAGGGGACTGCATGTATATCATTCACCAGGGTTCCGTGAGGATCCATAAGGGCAGTACCACCCTGGCCGTGCTGAAGGAAAAAGAAGTATTTGGGGAATTATCCCTGCTGGATGCGGAAACCAGATCTGCCAGTGCTACAACTGCCGGCAATGCCATCCTGTTCAGGATAGACCAGGAACCGTTTTACGAGCTCATTGAGTCCCGGCCTGAAGTGGCGCGCGGATTTATCAAAATGCTCTGCCAGCGGCTTCGTGCGCAAAATGAGAAAGCAGTAAGGGAAAATCAATAATTTTTTTACTACTTAATTACCTGATAATAAGAGACTAAGAGATTAAGAAATTTTAAACCCTGAAATTCCTCCATTTAACCGTAACATTACCCCCTTTAGGGTATGTATATAATTCTACTTTGATCAAAGAAATTTCTACTTTCACCCCAGTTTAACCTCTGTTTCCCTGGCCCTTCATCCATCATCCGTGCTAATAAGCCTGATTCAGTAGTCCTTCTAGCAACCTTAAATTAATTATTCATCTCACCTAACCCGGCATGAGAAAATTTTTATATTCCCTCAGCCTGTATGCAATGAGTTTGTGTACAGTTTTCTTGTTTGCAAATACCCTGCATGCACAGCAGCTCAACATCAAAGAATTTTTTATTTACGGAACCCGCGGCGTAAACCTGGGATCTTCGGTTACCCTTCAGGGTGGTGGTAAGATAGGCAGTAATCTGCTGATCAGTTCCAACACCGGTGGTGCGCTCGGCACCGGGTTGCATAGTGGCGGCACCATCGTGCTGTCTTCAGGTGCCATTATCAATGGGCCAGTAACGGCAGCCAACAGTGGCAATGCGGCAACTGGATTTTCTGCGGGAAGCAGCACCACCATCACAGATAATGTATTGGTGGTTAAAAATGCAAAAGTCACTTCAGGATCTGTGGGTGGAGCCGTAAAAACAACAGGAACCTATACAGGTCCTGCTCCAGTGGGTGGAGTATTCCAGAACCAAACGGTGGCTCAACTCGGCCTGCCTGGACTTCCTTCCCTCCCCGCACTTTCCAATCTGGGATGTAACAGTACACATACCAAGTCTTTCAACCTGTTCCCGGGTAATAAATATGGCGACCTCTATGGTAAGAATCTGACCATCACTTTTAACGGTCCTGGTATTTATGAGATCAGTTCCATAGACCTCAGCATGACCAATAGCTTTGTTTTTGATTTCAAGGGAAACAGTTCCGGCAGGTTCTATATCCGCGTTAAAGATGATATGGAATTGGGAAAGGTATCCGCTTCATTCCTTAACCTTCCTGGTGGAACAAATGAGATGGCCGCTGCCCGCATCTTTACAGAAGTGCAGGGCTCCGGAACTGCTTTTGAATGTTATAATGGCTCCAGCCAGTCTAAAACCCGTTGGCTGGGCACAGTATATGCACCCAACGGAGCCATTAATATTGGTTCCGGAACGGGCAACACTGAATTTATCGGCGCCCTTTGGAGCGGCCGCGGTGCTGCCTATGTCAGCAATACTTATGCTACAGTGACCCTGAACAGCGGTGTGAATGCAAAGTTTGTTCCGTTTCAACCTGATGTGGATTGTACAGGATCTTCAGTGACCATTTTGTCTGTGGAAAACGTTACCCCCACTACAGTGAATGGCAAACTCACAGCTGCACTACCCTGTGATGATCCTGACCAGCAGTCTGCCATTGCAACCAGTACCACCATTGCCAACCCTGTATATTCCTGGACAACCGCCAACGGCAACATTGTTTCCGGCGCCAATACGGCCACACCTGTTATTGCTTCACCAGGATTGTACAAAGTTTCTGTGACCAATGCAGATGGCTGCACGGCCAGCGCTGAGATCACCATCACTTCATGTATCAATCTTGCAGGCAATACCACCAAACAAGAGGCGGGCCAGGTAGTGGATCCTACCCTTACCCAATTCTATACCGGCAATGCCAATCCATTTGGCACCTTTAACGGTGAAGATTCCCTGATCAATATTTCCGGGAATACGGGAAATATTCTGGTGGAAGTTATCCTCAAGCAAGGCATAGACACCACCCTGGGCGGCACAGCCAGGTCTACACTTGCCGCCAACGGCTTCCAGCAGGTATCTTATAATGCAACACTCACTTCCCTGATTGTTACCGGCTTTATTCCGTCTCAGAACCTTGCACCGCTGAACCTGCGCACAGATTTATTTAATTATATCAGGGTAGTACTGTTACCCCAGAGTGCGAGGCAGAAACAACTATTTGAGGGTGATACCATCCGTACGGGTGGAGATACCACCATGGGTTCTGATCTCCTGCGCAAAGGATATGGCGTGTCTGGAGAGGGCGTCAGGATAGGTATCATTTCAGACAGTTACAATACCATACAGAGTCCCACACTGGCAGATGATATCAGCAGGGGCAACCTTCCCCCGGATGTGGAAGTGGTAAAAGAGTTTCCTTATGGGGCTAAAACTGATGAAGGACGGGCGATGGTGCAGATTGTTCATAATATAGCACCTGCCGCAAAGAAACTCTTCCGCACAGGATTCATTTCAGAAACAGATATGGCGCAGGGTATCATTGACCTTGGCGAGAAAACGGACATTATCGTTGATGATATCACCTATGTAACTTCACCATTCTTCAGTGACGGGGTGATCACCAAAGCCATCGACAAAGTAACCACTGAAAAAGGTGTTCGTTATTTCACATCTGCCGGCAACTTCGGTGAAAAAGCCTATGAGGCCAATTTTACCGCTTCGGGCACACCAGCCCCCCAGGGTATCCAGGGCAACCTTCACCAATTCAATTCCGGCATTGCAGGTGTACCCGGATTTATCCAGCAGATCAAACTCAGCAATACCAATCCCTCCAGCTACCTCCTGGTATTACAGTGGGATGATCCTTTCTATTCCCTCGAGAATCCCAGCGGCACACAAACCGATCTCGATATTTATCTCACTGATATTACGGGTAAGCCCATACTCGGGTACAACCGTGTGAACCTGGGTTCTGATCCCCTGGAAATTCTGCCCTTCAGCGTTAATGGTGCTACCACGGTAAATGTGGTGGTGGTAAATGCGGGCGGAACCAAACCCAATGTGCGATTCAAATTTGTGTTATTTAAAGGTGACAATGCCCAGTTCCTGGGCAATGCGGGTACCAATACATCTACTATTGTTGGACATGCCAATGCCCTGAATGCCATCACCGTTGGTGCAGCCAGGTACAGCATTGCAAACCGCGCTTATGAAACTGCAGGCAATGGCCTTTCGGCAACCAGCTTGCCCTTGGGTGTGGAGAGCTTTTCTTCCAAAGGAGGAACGCAGATCAATGGTGCCATCCGGAACAAGCCAGATATTACCGGGCCTGATGGCGTGAACACTACTATTTTCCTGGGCAATACCCCGGACCTCGAGTTTGATGGCAACCCCAACTTTTTTGGCACTTCCGCCGCGGCACCACACGTAGCTGCATTGGCAGCGCTGCTAATGGAAGGCAAGAAAAAATTTGTAGATGCCAACGCCACACTAACCACTGCGGACCTGAAAACCTTGTTCCAGTCCACATCCACAGATATTGGTGCTGCGGGCTTTGACCTCCTGTCCGGAGCCGGCCTGGTGAACGGATGGAGGGCGATGAGAACTTTTGCCAATCCCACCCCTTCTCTGACGGGTGTTGAATTTGACCAGAGCAAGCTTACCACAGCACTCAATGAAAACCTGACCATCACTGTAAAGGGTAATAACCTTACTGAACAAACAGAAATTGTGTACAGGGGCGATGTTAAACCCACCCAATATATTTCGCCTGAATCTGTTAGTTTCCAGATCAACAGTTACGATGGAGGTAACCCCACCATCCTTGCGCAATCTGCCAGCATAGCGCCTATAACCACGCCCCAGGACGATGGTGGACGATCTAACAGTATTACGTTACTGGATATCCAGAAAAAAGACATTGGCATTGTAGCCAACAGTGATACTATCCGCTATGGTGAAGCCATTCCTGCCTTCACTTACCGGATCTTTGTCAATGGTGCAGACTCCACCGGTGTTTCAGACCCGGCCAATTTTGGACTGGTGAACCTGCAACTAACGTCAACGGCTACCAGTACTTCCAACACAGGGAAATACCTGATCAAGGTAGAATTGGGTGATATAGAAGTAAAATATAAGGAGCTGTATAATTTCAGTACTACCGGTGCCAACCTGGTGGTCAAAAAAATGCCGTTGGTCATTGAACCCAAATCAACAGAAGTGACCTATGGCCAGCCTTTGCCGGCACTGGATTACAAACTCACATTGCCGGATGACGCGCCGTCTGACCTATTGCAAAAAGTAAGAGACCAATACCTGCCATATATTTCACCCAACTATGCCGTATTTGACAATCTGATGGTCAATGGTGTGGCCGTGGCCAATGGGGTGACGGTAGCCAATGGCGTTGCCGTTGTCAACGGCGTGGTTGTGGCTAACGGGGTGAGCGTTGCCAATGGTGTTGTAGTGGCAAATGGCGTAACCGTAGCCAATGGTATAGCGGTTGCCAATTCCAGTTCATCTATTTCAAATATTGCGATGATGGCCACCAACCAGGCCATTCAAAACGGGCTTGCCGTAGTGAACGGTGTGGCCGTTGCCAACGGTCTGGTAGTAGCCAATAGTGCGTTCACCAACAACTCCACCACCAACGGCTTGGCCGTTGTAAATGGTGTAACCGTGGCCAATGGCGTTACCGTGGCCAACGGACTGGCCGTTGTAAATGGCGTTGCCGTGGTCAATGGCGTGGCTGTTGTCAACGGTGTGGCTGTGGCTAACGGGCTGGCCGTAGCTAATGGCTTGGCGGTTGCCAATGGATTAGCTGTTGTGAACGGTGTGGCGGTAGCTAATGGCATTGCTGTTGCCAACGGAGTTACTGTTGCCAATGGACTGGCCGTAGTTAACAGTGAGATCACTGCCGGCGGCCAACCTTCCGGTTTTACGCTGCAAAATGGACTGGCCGTTGTGAATGGAGACCCCGGATATTCCATTGAAAATGGTGTGGTAGTTGCCAATGGTGTAGCTGTCACCAATGCAGATATTACAGCCACTACACATCCCCAGTTGGTGATAGTGTTGCATGAGAATGATGCACTGGCGGGAAGCATCCAGGGCGGATATTTTGCCATCAATGCCATTTCGGGAAGTACCCCGGGACAGACGCACCTGTTGTTCCCTGCGGCGTTCTTTACAACCAATTTTGATGTAACCTACGGTGTAGGCACCCTCAAGATCAATAAAGCAACGCCAGTGATCAACATCAAGGATTCAGTGGCAGTGTTTGACAACACACCCAAAGTAGTAAAGGCATCTGTCAGCGGCCTGGAAGACAAACCGATACCCGGTGCAACCCTGGTTGTTGAGTACGAAGGTCAGAATGGTACAGACTATACAAAACAAACCAATGCACCCACAACGGGTGGCTCTTATAAGGTGACCGCCAGTTTTGCCGGCGATGCTAATTATGAAGCTGCTACTGCCAGTGCAAACCTTACCATTTCCAAAGTAGCCCCGGTGATCAATATCAGGGACTCTGTGGCCAACTATGACAGAACAGCTAAAGTCATAGCTGCAACGGTCACAGGCATACAAGGCAACCCCATTCCAGGTGCGGTATTGACCCTGTTATATGAAGGACAGAATGGTACCAGTTATGTTGCGCAGTCTTTGGCACCCACACAGGCGGGATCTTATAAAGTAACGGCCAGTTTTGCTGGTGACGCCAGCTATACCGCAACAAGCTCCATCGCAAACCTTACCATCAACAAGGCCAACCTGGTAGTAAAAGCCAATAATGTGGTCACGTTCAATGGGCAGGCTCCGGTGTTTACATCAACCATAACAGGGCTGGTCAGTGGAGATGCCGTTACAGTAACCTACTCAGTCAGGAATAGCAGCGGCCAGGTGCTTACCAATTGTGGAAACCTGCCGGCTGGGGACTATGTCATTATCCCGTCAGTGCCTGACCAGATCAAGACCAACTATGCAGTCACGCTCCAGAATGGTTCCCTGTATGTTAATCCTTATGGATATAACGTTAAACAGGTTAAGCCCAGTCTTGACTGTGTAACGAGGAATACCGATGGCAGCTATACCGCCAACTTCTCTTATACTAATCCCAATGACGTTGATGTGGTAGTGCCAGCGGGCAGTCCAGACAATTACTTTATCCTGAGTGCAGGCGCAGTAATCTATTCCAATATTGGTCCGGGTACAGGTACACCACCAGAGAGATTCAAGGCAGGTTGTGGCAAGTTTAGTGTCAGGTTCAATGGCGTGAAGATCACGTACTCATTGTCAACCTACAACAAAACCCAGAAGAGTGCATCCACCAGCAGTGCAAGTTCTTCCTCTAACAGGTGTTCAGGAAGTTCAGTAAACAACACTGTTGCAGAAACAGCCCTGGGTGCTGAATTAATCGGATCGGCAATGATGGAAAAAGTGTACCCCAATCCGTTCATGAACCTGATCAGGGTTGATTCCAGGACGGAAGTACTCAATGAAAAAGACGTCAGGATCCTGGATGTACTGGGTAGGGAGATCAAGCCTGCATCTGTAAGGAAGACGGGTGCCAATAGCCTGGAGATCCATGTAGGTGACCTTCCGAAAGGCCAGTACTACGTAAGGGTTACAACCAAAGAAGGAACCCGCGTGTACCAGGTGACCAGACAATAAAACAAACTGTCAACTTTAAATCCACATTCAAAAGGGAGCTTCGGCTCCCTTTCTTTTATCTAATAATGAAAACTGTATCTTTAGGAATGCCTCACCTTAAACCCCTATACTATTGCATTTTGCTGGCGTTTATGCTGGCAGGAAATATTACTGTTGGGCAGGCAAACAAGGACAGCCTGCTCGCCATTGTGAACGGCCAGGCACCGGATTCAGTGAAGGTGAAAACATATATCGAGCTGGCAAAAATTCATCGCAACCAGGAACCTGCCAAGGCTTATGGTTATAGTTTAAAAGCGCTGGATCTCGCTACACAGTCCAACTACGAACCCGGCGTTGCACTGGCCAACAAATGGGCTGGATTTTACTACTATGACCGCAGTGTACTGGATAGTGCCAAATTGTATTGGGACCGCAGCCTGGATGCCTATACAACATTGAATGATTATGATGGCATGTCTAACATGATGAACAACCTGGGTTCCATCAGCTTTAACAGCGGCAACAGTGCCACGGCCCTTGAGTACTTTATGAAGGCCCTTACTGCCGGGGAGAAAAGCGGAAAAGAGATCCGGATCATCACATCCACCACCAATATCGGCCTCATTTATATGAGCAAGCCGGGCACCTACGAGCAGGCGCTGGTATACCTTAACAAGGCACTATTGGCGGCTAAGAAAATCAATGATGCTGACAATATTGGTGCTGCACATACCAATATTGGTGAAGTGTATATGAACATGGGCAAAGACAGCCTGGCGATGGTGAATTTCCTGGAAGCCAAAAAAACCCTTGAACCCAATGGCTCCTCGTTGCCTTACATCTTCCTGAGCATCGGCCGTTTATATTTGAAGAGGAATGACTATCCCCAGGCCCTGAACTGGTTTGAACAATCTACCAATACCGCTAAAAAAGTTGACAATACATTCTATCTGTCTGACGCAGCTTTAGGCACTGCAGAAACCTACCGCCTCATGGGTGATACCAAAAAAGCACTTGAATATTATGACAGGGGCCGCAGGCTTGCCGAAGAAGCGCACACCATGCTGCAGATCAGAATGTCATATAAGGGGCTGGCAAGTGCTTTTGCAGATATCAAAGACTATAGGCAGGCCTATTTCAACCAGTACCTGTATTCAAAACTCACAGATTCAGTTAATCTCTTAAGCCTTGACAGCACACAAAAGAAATTTGAACTGGGCCTTAAAGACAAGGACATCGCACTGCTTACGGCAGACCAGGCCCTGAAAGAACAAACCATCAAGCGCGCCAAGCTGGTGCGTAACGCTATCCTGGTGGGCCTTGGCCTGGTGTTGACACTGATCAGCATTTTGTACAGGGACTATCGCAACAAGATCAAAACCAACAAGCTGCTGGACCAGCGCAAAGCGGAAATAGAAAACCTGTTGCTTAACATCCTGCCCTACGAAGTGGCTGCAGAATTGCAGAAAGAGGGCCATGCCACGCCGCGTTTCTATGATTCAGTGTCTGTGATGTTTACAGATTTTGTGAGTTTCAGCAAGATCGCTGAATCCATGACACCGCAACAGATTGTTTCTGAACTCAATGAATTCTTTACGGAGATGGATGAGATCATAGACAAATACGGACTGGAAAAGATCAAGACCATCGGTGACTCTTTCATGTGTGCGGGAGGTATACCCACCACCAATGACACGCACCCTGTAGATATGGTGCGGGCCGGACTGGACATTGTGGATTACCTGAAACAAAAGAACAAAGCACGTGAAGCGTCTGGCATGGCTAAATGGGAGATCAGGATTGGTATCAATACCGGTACCGTGGTAGCCGGTGTGGTTGGTAAGAAAAAATATGCCTATGACATCTGGGGTAATGCCGTGAATATTGCCAGCCGGATGGAGAGTAATGGTGAGCCGGGAATGCTGAATATTTCAGCAGACACCTACGAACTGATCAAGGACAGATTTGAATGTACCCACCGCGGCAAAATTTACGCCAAGAATGTGGGTGAAATTGACATGTATTTTGTGAATAGGGAAAAGCCAGAATCAAAGCAGGCCTTCATCAGCAAAACTGAAAAATCCTTCGTGGCTGACGATGATGTGGTCCAGCACCAGGATGTCAAAATACCGCGCCGCTTCCCTGATCTTTAACGTCAGTTCCCTGTCTGCCACACTGGGCCTTAGATTTCCGGAAGGATGGTTGTGGCATAAAATGATGGCTACCGCTTTTTCCTCCAGTGCCCTCCGTAATATGACCCTGGGATCTGCAACGGTGCCACTCATGCCACCGGAACTCACTGTCTCATAGTGGTTGATCTTGTTGGCCCTGTTAAGGTAAAGTACGATGAACACTTCATGATCCAGATCCTGTAATAGTGTTTGCAAAAAAGGGGCAATGGAAGAAGCGCCATGCACTACCGGCTTCTCCAGGTTCTGCGCAGTTTGCCGGCGCCTTCCCAATTCAAGAGCGGCCAGCAGGATCATGGCCTTGGCCTCCCCTATTCCTTTGATCCTGGTGAGGTCTGCCAGGGAGAGCCTGCCGAGTTCCTTCAGATTTAACTTACTGGCATTCAGCACGTCACGGGCGAGGTCCAGGGCCGTCCGGTTGCGGGTTCCCTGCTGGATCAGGATGGCCAGCAGTTCCGCATCTGTCAGTATTTTTACGCCTTTGGCTCGTAGTTTTTCGCGGGGCCTGTCGTCAATTGCCCATTCCAAAATCGGGCGGTTTTTCTCTTGTCCGGGCTTCATATGCTTCCTATTTTCGATGTACTATCCAATTCCAGTAAAAACGCAAATCCAAATCCAATGGCAAACTCCAGAAGGCAACTCATCATCGGCTCCCTGCAGCCCCTCCTTTTCTGTGTAGGTATGTACTTTGTGGTATTGATTTTTTCCGTTTTCATCTGTACTTCCATTTACAGAACCTTGAATCCCAAGAAGTTCCCCACCGTGAGTACTTCTGCGCCCAAACAGGCTACACCACTGCCTTCCAACACAGTGGCCAGTCTGTAAAAAGGAGCCAAACCTGATTTTGTTCCATACCCCTGAATGGCTATCTTCGCCGCTCATTCACCTTTATGGAACGTAACTCTCCTTATGCCAAGATCTTCTCCGGCACCAATTCACAATATTTGGCGGAAAAGATCTCCCAACGCTTTGGTGGTTCACTGGGTAAAATCAATATCCAGCGCTTCAGCGATGGGGAATTTCAGCCTGTTTTCCTCGAAAGTATTAGAGGCGACTATGTTTTCCTCGTGCAAAGCACGTTTTCTCCGGCAGATAATCTACTGGAATTGCTGATGATGATAGACGCGGCCAAGCGTGCTTCCGCCTATAAAATCATCGCTGTTATCCCCTATTTCGGCTTTGCCCGCCAGGACCGTAAGGATAAACCCAGGGTGGCCATCGGGGCTAAACTCATCGCCAACCTGCTCACGGCGGCCGGGGCAGACAGGGTGGTGACGATGGACCTCCACGCCCCCCAGATCCAGGGCTATTTCGACATCCCCGTGGATCACCTGGACAGCTCAGCCATTTTTATCCCTTATATCGAGAATCTTAAGCTGGAAAACCTTACCTTTGCGGCCCCTGACGTGGGTTCCGCCAACCGGATCCGGGAGGTTGCGAGCTATTTCAACGTTGAAATGGTGATTTGCGACAAACACCGGAAAAGGGCCAATGAGATCTCCAGTATGGTGGTCATTGGTGATGTAACAGACAGGGATGTAGTTCTTATTGATGATATCTGTGATACGGCGGGTACCCTAACCAAAGCGGCCAAATTGTTGAAAGACAAAGGGGCACGCAGCGTAAGGGCCCTGTGTACGCACCCGGTGCTGAGCGGAAACGCCTACGCCAATATCGAGAACAGTGTGCTGGAAGAACTGGTGGTTTGTGACACCATTCCCATCAGGGGCCAGAGCAGTAAGATCAAGGTGCTGTCTGTAGCGGATCTTTTTGCAGTGGCCATCCGGCATGCATATGAGAACCAGAGTATCACGTCACTGTTCATTCATTCGCAGCGAAGGAATAGTTAGTGAAGTGGTGAAGTAGTGAAGTGGTGAAGTAGTCAATTATTAATAATTATAAACAATGAAAACAGTTACAATCGAAGGACAACTGAGGACCGGAACTGGCAAATCAGCCACCCGTCAGTTACGCTCTCAGGATCTGGTACCTGGTGTAATCTATGGGGGTGCTAAGGAGGTGAATTTTTCAGCTCTGGCGGCAGATTTAAAACCACTCGTTTACACGCCTGATTTCCAGCTCGCAGAAGTTAAAGTGGATGGCAATACCTACAGGTGCATCCTGAAAGATCTGCAGTTCAACAAAGTGAACGATAAGCTTGCGCATATCGATCTGCTGGAACTGGTGGAAAATAAGCCCGTAACGGCTACCATTCCCCTGAAATTTGTAGGTACTTCCGAAGGTGTTAAAGCTGGTGGTAAACTGGTGACCAAGATGAAGAGCCTGAAAGTGAAAACCCTCCCCAAATTCCTGAGGGAAAACATTGAGGTGGATATCACTACCCTGGAGCTGAATGGCAACATCCGCGTGGAAGACGTGAAACTGGAGAACTACGAAATCCTGAATTCACCCCGTATTCCCATTGCCTCAGTTACCATGACAAGGCAGCTGAAGCAGGAAGAAGCCAGTGCGGCTAAACCTGCAGCTGGTGGTAAAGCAGCAGCTCCTAAGAAGTAGGTTGAAGGCCGTTGATCAACAACGTACTGAATATCTAAAGGCCGTCTCAGTGATGAGGCGGCCTTTTACTTTTTTGGCAATAGGACAATTGAGCATTTGGGCCATTGGGCAATTGAACACCAACCTGCTCTTCCAACTTCTCCCTTTATCTTCTCCCTTTACCGTCTCACTTTACCGTCTCACTTTCCCAAGCGGGTTATGCCTGAGCAGTTGGACCACCAAAATTCAACGGAATCTGTACTTCTTCCAGGTCTTTAATATTGCCGTTCACGGCTTCAAATTTCTGCACATTATCAGCAAGTGCTTTCATAAGCCTTTTAGCATGCTGTGGAGTGAGTATGATTCTAGACTTGACCTTACTCTTGGGTGTGCCGGGCATCACATTCACAAAATCAATGACAAATTCCGCGTGGCTATGGGTGATGATGGCCAGGTTGGCATATTGGCCTTCTGCGATCTCTTCAGAGATCTCGATATTCAATTGGTTCTGGGGCACTTCATTCATACAATCTTCATTTAGTAAAAGCAAGTAACGATATTTTAGGCAAAAAAAAGCAGGCTACATGAGCCTGCTTTTTTCATTATGCTTACCGGTGATTAGTTCACATCCCAGAAGATCCTGGAACTGAATTTATCAGTAGCAGCTTGCTTAGGAACGTTGGCTTCATTTGAACCCACCTCAGACTGAGGATAGAACAAACGAACCGGGCGATCTGTAGAACCTGTAGGAACAGATGCTGACTGGGGAGTTACAGGGAAACCTGTTCTCCTGTACTCAGACCATGACTCCAGACCACTGTAGTTGGTGAGGGCAACCCATTTCTGCATCCAGATAGCTTTCAGCTTATCAGGAGAAGCAGCCCAATCTGTAAGATCAAGTCCATTGCTCAACAAGGCTGTTGCGGCAGTAGCAGGTGCACCTACGAGTGAGAAAGATGCTTTCACACCGTTCTCATAATACTCCTGGGCTGTAGCAGACAGCGTAACCGCTGCACCATAACGCTGCTTGGCTTCAGCCAGCAGGAAATAGGTTTCTGCAGCAGTGAACAGGATGTAAGATTTATTATAGATTCCTTTAGTGATCATGGAAGGCCCGATGGGTGATACGGTACCGGCAGTATATCCGGAACCCACACCAAAGGGAACACCAGCATAGTTGCTGTTCAGTTCCGCACGTACACTTACACCAGGGTTAGAAGTATTCTCACCACCGATGGCGTAGAACGCGCGCTTCATCCTTACAGAATCACCTGAGCTCTTGTACCAGTCAATCAGGAACTTCGTAGGCCTGGGGTAACGTCCCAGAGACTGCACTGCACCACTGGCATTATATCCCCACCTGTCGTAGTAAGGATTGGTCTTGCCCGCTGTAGCGAGGAATCCAGGATTCACACCAAAGCTGGTAGAGGTAAGGAAGCCTTCCGTAACAGCAGCAGCTTTGTTGATCTCCGCCGTGATGTAGGCGTCCATGCCGGCCACATTGGACTGGCGGATCAGGATGCGCAATTTCAGGGAGTTCGCCAATTGGATCCAACGGGTATTGTTACCGTTGAAAGCAATATCTGCACCAGTACCGGAACCGGGGAAAGGATTGGCTTTCAGAGCAATGATAGCCGTATCCAGATCCTTAATCAGGCTTTTATAAATGTCCGCTGCTTTGTCAAACTTAGGCGTCAGAGCAGCAACACCTTTCAAAGCTTCAGTATAAGGAGCATCGCCGTAAGCATCCACGATCTGTTGGAACATATAGGCCTTCATTACCTTGGCAGGACCAATCAGGTGTACATAAGTGGGGTCTGCCTTGGCTTGTTGCTCAGTAAAATTAAAGTCCTGCAATACATCATACCAGCCATCCCAATAGTTAAAGTCGTTATTGGTATAGTTGTAAGAAAATGTAGTTGCACTCAGGATATATGAGCTGGATTGTGTCCAGTGACCGGAATAGTACTGGCCTGTTTCATCAGAAAGCAGGTTACCGCTACCCGTGGTCATCCTGGTGAGACCATTGGTGAAAACGTAATCGGGAGTTGATGTAGGCAGTGTATTGGGGTTGGTATTGACATCGAGCCAGTCTTTCTGACAACCCGTCAATGCTGAAGCTCCCAATAACGCCGCAAACGCAATATTCTTAAGTTTCATAATTTCTGTAATTGGTTATTTATTGGAAAATCAGGTTGATGTTGATACCATACTGACGCACCGGAGGTGTGTTAGTGGTATTGTTGATACCCAGTGAACCGTTGGTATTGCTGAAGCTGAACTCAGGATCTGTATAGAAGTTCTTGCTGTCTACAATAGTGAACAGGTTACGGCCATATACACCTACACTTGCACCGCCAAATACACCTGTTTTCTTCATCAGGCTACCGGGCAGGCTGTAAGAGATATTGATATCACGCAACTTGATGAACCATGCTTTGGTTACGAAGTTTTCAGCGATCAGGCGATAGTAGTCAACCCACAGAGAGTATTCTGCTTCCTGTGCCTGAACGGTTTCGTTAGGAACAATCTTACCAGTACCATCATCATAAGCACTGTTGGGGAACACATGCGGTGTGCGGTCTTCTGTCCACTTACCAGCACCGGTGAAGGTCATATCACGACCGATCTGGGAGAACATCACGTTACCACCACGGTATTCAAAGTTGGCAGCAAGGCTGATATCTTTCCAGCGGAAGTTAGTACCCCAACCGAAGATATGCTTAGGAAGCGTACGGCCCATATCCTTCAGGGCACCCTGGATGGGATAACCGTTTCCTTTGTTTACCAGTACCCTGTCTGTTGCTGCATCACGGATATATGAAGTAGCTCTCAGGAGAGGGAAGGTTTGATCTTTCACAACATAAGTTGATGCATAAGAGTAACCGGCCAGTTGGAACTGGTCAACACCCTGGAACAGCTTAACAACTTTGTTGTCATTGTAAGAATAACGGAGGTTCAGATCCCATGAAAGATTCTTGGCCCTGATTACGGCAACCTTCAGGTCTGCTTCATAACCCCAGTTCTTTGTATCACCTACGTTCACCGTAAGGTTAGGATAACCCGTTGTGTTAGGGATCTTAACTGTCAACACCTGGCCCTTGCTGTCCTGGTTGTAGTAAGTCACATCAAGGTTAACCCTGTTTTTGAACAAAGAAAACTCACCACCAAATTCATAAGAATATACGAATTCAGGTTTCAGGTTCTGGTCAGGAAGTACATCACCTACAGTTACACCTACGGTATTACCATAAGGGAAGCCAGGTCCGTTGGGGAACTGGGGATCCAGACCATAGAGGGGTACGTTATCATTACCATTCTTGTTCCAGCTGGCCCTGAGTTTGGCATAATTGAGGAAATCACCTTTCAGGCCAGGCAGGGCTTGTGTAAGCACAAAGCTCAGACCGAAACCATAGTAAGGATAAGAGTACAGGTTAGAAGCCCTGTAGTTCTTATAGAAACGGGAAGTGAAATCATAACGGAAAGAAGCTTCACCAAACAGGATGTCTTTCCAACCTGCACTGGCGTTGGCATAGTAACCATACTTGCGTTCAGTTGTATTGGCCTCACCACCGGTCAATTCACCTTGCCTGTTGGATACGTTGTATACATCAGGTACTACCACGGAGGAAGAACCTACAGATACAGACTTAGTCTTGCGCTGGTAAACGTTGAAACCTACCAGGCCACGGAGGGAGAAATCACCAAAGTCCTTCTCAGCATTCAGCCTCAATTCATTGTTCAGGATATTCTCAGTACTCA
Source organism: Chitinophagaceae bacterium (assembly GCA_044225015.1). Classification (GTDB taxonomy): domain Bacteria; phylum Bacteroidota; class Bacteroidia; order Chitinophagales; family Chitinophagaceae; genus Pollutibacter. Next base: position 310,615 of record JBGAJG010000006.1, read on the forward strand.
TTTGGTCAAATACACTACCGAGGATGTCTGAACCAGCACGGTCAATACCATCATAATCGTTGGTATAATCCCATGGAGCAGGAACGAAGGCACTGTTCTTAGCCCAGTCTGAGTAGATGAATTTACCAGTAGTGTTTTTACGGTTCCTGGTATTGTTCTGTACACCCAGGTTATCCGTTGCTGTCAACCATTTAGTCAGTTTGAATCCGAGGTCAACTGAACCACTGATGTTGGCATCAGCGTACTTTTGACGGTTGTTATCCAACTGGAAATAAGGGTTGTTATAATAGTCATTGAAATAACCATTGGGATTGGCGAACTTATTGTTCCTCCAATCACGCAGCTGGCTCAGGGGAATGTGTGCCGCCTGGTTCAAAGATTCAAAATAGAAATCGTAGGTAGTACGATCAAAATTCTGCTGAATGTATGCAGCATTGAACCTTGCCGTCAAGCGACCCGCTTCAGTACCGGCAGCAAACCTTACACCTGTACGGTTGCTCTTATCAGCAGGTACAACACCTTTAGTGCTGTTATTCTCAATAGAGAGGCGATATGAGTTATTTCCTGTACCACCTTCAACGGATACCTGGTTGTTGGTTGTGTAACCAGTGTTCCAGATCCTCATGCGCTCGCCGCTGATGGGAGCATAAGGAATCACAAACTGGGATCCGTCTTCCAGCTGGCGACCGATGATCCTCTGGGAGCCATCATAAGCATCACCATACTGCTGGTTTTCAAATGGACGCCAGTTGTCTTTCATACGCTCCAGGTAGTCAGTTTTATAACCTGCGCTACCATAGGATGCTGCGTAGTGAGAACCGTTACCATATTTATCCTGGAATTGGGGCAGGAAAGAGATCTTTTCGAAGTTGGTAGAGTTGCTGTAAGTAACACGTGCTTTACCGGCAGTACCACGCTTAGTAGTAATAACCAGTGCACCGTTTACACCCGCAGAACCATACAGGGTACCTGCCTGGCCACCTTTCAATACAGTGATACTCTCGATATCGTTAGGGTTGATCAGGGACAGCATGGTTTGAGAACCAGGCTGGGGTACACCGTCAATAACGATCAGGGCGTCATTGTTACCAGTCATAGACCTGTAACCACGAAGCGTGATCTTTACAGCAGGGTCAACAGAGTTATTTACGTTATAAACCGCCAAACCGGATACCTTACCGGAAAGGCTTTGTGCCAGTTGGGGAGAGCGTCCTACAGTGATATCACTGTTGTTGATCTGGGCAACAGAATAACCCAGTTCTTTTGGACGGCGGCGGATACCCTGGGCTGTTACCACAACCTCTTCCAGTTGTCCACCTTTTGCACCGAGGGTGGCAACTACTTCGTTACCTGCACCTACAGTGAATTCTTTTGCTTCCTGGCCTGTGGAAGAAATCACCAGTACATCACCTGTACCAGCTTCAATTTTGAAGTTACCTTCCGCATCGGCCGTTACGGTTCGGTTGGTGCCCTTCACGGCAACCGTGGCAAAGGGGAGGACGTCACCTTTGTCATTCCTGACTTTACCCGTGATCGTACGTGTTTGACCTATGGCCAGCACGCACAACAGCACGAACGCCGTCAGCAGAGTCATGACTTTTCTCATGTTGCTTTAATTTTGGTTTTAATTTGGAGGAACAAATATAGCCCTTAAGAACAAAATGTTAAATTTTGTTAAAGGCTGATAGACATTATCTATGACATTTGACTTGCAAAAAGTGCTGCCTCTGTTAAAAAATCACCAGGTAAAGATCATCTGGCCCCTGATAAAGCTGTTTGCTATTCCCCCTTTCCAGACATTAGAATACTTTAAATAAAAATTTAATTTATCTGTCACTGGCCATCTTATATTCAAATATGCCTGCATTCCCCTTCCAAAGCTGGCAGGAATGGTGCTATAATACATAACATCTGCTTCATATGCATAAATTCTTGCAGAATAATCGGAAACATCAAAAACACTCCATCTCAAATTCCCTGCCAGTGACCTGAACTTCCATAGCCAGTGGCATTCCAGGTAGGCCATAAAACCGTTCGCTCTAAAACCGTCTCCGCGGGTGGCGGATGACAGTTCAATCCTGCCCCGCCACTCCCAGCGGTTGTCAAGGTTCCTTTCCAGGTGAAGCCGAAAAGCAGACCGGCCTGTGGATAAACTTTTCCGTAAAATGGCCGGGGCCGACTCATTTTCTGCCTTTTCCAGCTGTGAAAACCGGCAAAAAAGCCTGGTCTGTTTGTTCGGCTTCCAGGTGATCTGCATCAAATGTTCAAAACCCTCGGAAGGGCCGTTCACCCTGTACCGCAACCATGGAAACCGAAACCGGTCTGTATACGCGTCCATGGTTAACCCCTGGGATATCCGCCAGCTTATCCCCAGGTAGATCCCTTCTTCATTGTTAACTTCTGCCCCTTCTGTAAATGCACTCGCGCCCCAGGCATGGTAGGCACGGCCGGCATTCCGGTAGAGTAAAGCCAGATCTATATTTTTATGCAGGGCCGTCATTATGCCTGCCAGACCCGCAAGCTGGCCATTACTCCAGGCAAATTCTCCAAAAACATGAACCCCGCCCCATCCATAACTGCCATGGATACCCGTAGCCGTGAAATCCTTACCCTGCTGTGCAAAAAGGTTGTAGGGCTCGGCCCTTTTCAGGATGGGGAACTCCAGATGGTGGCGCACTGCGTGCAAACCCATCGTAAATCGATCCTTTTGAAATTGCGCAGCTACGCCACCAGATACCACCGCCAGTGCATCCCTGTCGGCCCATTCAGCATCACTACGGTGCAATCCGCTATATAATAATGATGATACATGGGGAATATCAAAAACGGAATCGCTGACCAGGTTGGCATCCACCCGGTGGTAACTGGCAAAAGCCAATCCGCGGATATGTGCTTTTCCCAGCAAGACCGCAGTACCCCGCATAAACCGGTTTTCATCTGTTGAACGATAGGGCTGCGCCAGCGCCCGCTGCTTTTTTACCATAACACTCGCAGAATTCTTATAGAGCCCCCGCCCCTGCCACAATACCAACCCCTGGCCCAGATTCACCAGATAGTCTCCGATGATCCACTCCCTTACCATACCCTGGCCCCTGAGACTGATATGCCCTGAGGCAAAAGCAACACCCTTTTTCCCCTGCCACCACCTTTCACCAGCGTCTTTCTCCACAACCAGGTTGATGCCCAGTAAGTCTGATTTACGCTGGTAACGCAACATAAGGGCTGCCGATGATGTGACCCTCACCAACAACTGCTCTTCAGCCTTTCTCCATTGCTCACCCCACCGTTTAACCGCCGTTCCAGGCGGTTCCACCACTATAAAAGGCATCAATCTGCGGATGGTGGTACCATCCCAGTAGGGTACCGCCTGCAACTCATACACCTCCATTAAAGGACCCAGTAAAGAGCGATACAAAATGAACTGTTCTATCTGAACGGGCGTCAGGAATGGGAATACACTGAGCATTTCAGCATCAGCCTCATTTAATCTCAAGGGGTGCCGCCGGAAATGCTGCAACTTTTGAAGGTCCTCCTCGTACTCCACCTGTTCCTCCCGGGCAGAGATATCCTCTATCATCCGTTCCAGCGATGGATCCTGCGCAACGGAAATATAACGGATAAGTATAAACGTAATAATGGTCCATCCCCTCATGCTCCCCTCCTCTTCCACAGATAACTGATCTGCAGGCATTGCTGCAGGCCTAGTACAGGATGCCAGCCCAGGCCCAGTTCCATCCTGCAATCACGAAACAAAAAGCCTCCCGATGCTGAAAGTTGTACTCCCGAATATCCCAGCCTGAACCAGGCTTTCTCCGTTGGCCGATAGTGTATTGTGCAAACCACTATGGCGGCCCCACCCGATGCCGCCACACATTCAGCGGTCAGCGATACCTGCTCCGCCACCTGGTACCCCAACCCTGTTCTTACCTTGTAGGCACTATGATTTCCCTTTGCCAGAAATCCTAACAATCCTTCGGCCTGTAACAACCACTGACACCTGTCTGTAACCCCTATGCCACAGCCAATCCCAACCACAGGCTTGTATCTGGAAGCATAGCCCTGTGCCGTTTCCAGTCCGCCTCCTATCCGCAGGGCCAGCTGCAGGCCTTCCCTGAGAGAAAGTCCATAACTCACCCTGGCCATAAACTGCCGCAACCCGCCACCGCTACGTTGCTGGAAGTCCACCGCAAATCCATGATTTTCCATCGGCAGATTGGCCGCAATACGCAGATCCCCCAGTGCGGTTCCATAGAGGCGGTTACCTGTCATCACCGCATATCCATCCAAATTCCTTCCCAGCAATGCCGGGTAAGCACTAAAGCCACCGGCCACTTCCATAAAAGCGAGGCCGCCAGCGGTAAGGCTGACCTCCACAGGTAGATCCTGCGCACCAACTTTTTCCGCCGCCGCCAGGCAGCAGACTATCCAACACCAATTCCTCCACCACATTCCATAAAACTACAGCCTGCACCATGCCATTCCATGGGTAAAAAAACGCCGGAACATGGTATTTTCCTGCCTAACTTTGCGCCATGCAAATTCTGGATGGCAAACTCGTATCCCAGGCTGTAAAAGATGACCTGAAAATCAAGACCACGCAACTGCGTGAACAGGGCAGGAAAATCCCCCACCTCGCCGCAATCCTGGTGGGAAACAATGGTGCCAGTGAGACCTATGTGGCGTCAAAAGTGAAGAGTTGTGAGGAGATCGGCTTCCGCTCCACCCTGCTCCGGCTGGAAGAACAGGTGTCTGAAGAAGAGCTGTTGCAGCACATCCAACGCCTTAACCAGGATGCAGATATTGACGGTATTCTCGTGCAGCTTCCCTTACCCAGGCATATCCGGGAACAACAGGTCATTGATACCATTGATGCGGATAAAGATGTGGATGGTTTCCATCCGGTGTCAGTAGGCAGAATGGTACAGGGCCTGCCTTCTTTTCTTCCCGCCACTCCCTACGGCATCCTTTTATTACTGGAACATTATAAGATTGACACCAAGGGCAAACATGCCGTTGTGATCGGCCGTAGCAACATCGTTGGGCGCCCCATCAGTATCCTCCTGAATCGCAACGCATACCCAGGCAACTGTACGGTCACTGTTTGCCACTCTCACACGCCCAATCTCAAAGACATCTGCCTCCAGGGTGATATTATCATCGCCGCACTAGGCAAACCTGAATTCCTTACCGCCGATATGGTAAAACCCGGCGCTGTGGTGGTAGACGTGGGCATCACGCGGGTAAAAGACGAGACAAAAAAATCGGGATTTGCGATCAAGGGTGATGTGGATTTTTCCAATGTTGCCCCAAAAACCAGTTACATCACACCGGTACCCGGTGGTGTTGGACCCATGACCATCGCCGCACTCTTAATGAATACGTTTAATTCCGCCACTCGCTAACCATTTACTAATTGTCAATTGCCATTTGCTAATATGCCAACGCTGTTTCCGGTTATGGAGCATTTCTACACCATCCAGGGTGAAGGTTACCACCAGGGAAGGGCCGCCTATTTTGTGCGGCTTGGTGGTTGCGATGTGGGTTGTGTATGGTGTGATGTCAAAGAAAGCTGGGACGCATCGGCACATCCCCTGCTAACAGTGGAAGAGATCATAGCACCCATCAGCCAAACGGCTGCACCTATGGTGGTGATCACCGGCGGTGAGCCCTGCATGCACAACCTGGAGCCCCTGATCAATGCACTGCAGGATAAAGGCTATGCCGTAAACATTGAGACCTCAGGCGCACACAGGATGACCGGCCATCCGGACTGGATCTGCCTGTCCCCCAAGAAATTCAAAGCTCCCCTGCCTGAAATGATGCCCCTGGCCCATGAGCTTAAAGTGGTCATCTACCATAAATCTGATTTTGCCTGGGCCGAAGAACACGCTTCAAAAGTATCCCCTTACTGCCGCCTCTATCTGCAGCCGGAATGGAGTAAAGCAGAAGAAATGACCCCATTGATCATTGATTACGTTAAGCAACACCCGAAATGGGAGATATCCCTGCAGATCCACAAATACATCAACGTACCCTAGGTTTTTAACGTTATTTCTATCATCTCCACCGCGTTCATCCGGTAATTTTGAACACGGCGTGAAGCGCGGTAATAAATGCGGTCCCAAAACGTTGAATAACAAGCATGAAATCCATTTTACTCAGCATACCTTGCCTCCTTGCATTTGTTTTCGGTTATACGCAGGGGTATAATCCTGATAAGGTCAACAAACAGGCGCGCACTATTTATGACCTGGCGCTGGAAAGAGCAGCAGATGCCAAATACTATGAGGCTATTCAGATGCTGGATAAAGCCATATCCCTGGATGGTAAATTTGTGGAGGCCTATCTTTCCCGCGCGGGTATCAATGGCCAGCTTCGGCAACACGCCCGGGCTGTGGCCGACTATGAAAAAGCATTTGCCCTGGACTCTGCCTTCACCCATGACTATCGCCTCCCCTATTCCATCAACCTTGCCGGTACGGGCGCTTTTGAAAAAGCACTGGTTGCCGTGGATCAATTCACAAAAGATAAATCCCTGGGCGAGAAAAGCCTGAAGGCAGCAGAGTATCGCAGAAAAACCTATGTGTTTGCCATTGATTACCCCAAGACGCATAATACCAAGGATTATGTGTTTGCGCCTAAAAATCTCGGCGACAGTGTCAACACTAAATATCCTGAGTATTTCCCTTCCCTCACTATTGATGGAAATCAACTCGTTTTCACCCGCCAGGTGAATTACATGAACGAGGATTTTTTTGGAACTGAAAAAAAGGCCGATGGGTCCTGGACAGCAGCTGCGGCCCTGCCCGGTGAGATCAACACAGACCGCAATGAAGGCGCGCAAAATATTTCACAGGACGGTAAACTGCTGGTCTTCACCAGTTGCGATGCACCCGGCGGATTAGGCGGCTGTGATCTCTTCTATTCATCCCTCACCAAAAAAGGATGGAGCAGCCCGCTCAACATGGGCCAGGTTGTAAACTCTGAATTTTGGGAATCACAACCTTCACTGTCGCCGGATAAAAGAGCTTTATATTTTGCAGCCCGCGAACCCAACGGTTACGGCGGATCAGATATTTATGTATCCTACACTATGCCCGATGGCAAATGGGGCCCGCCGATGAATATGGGCCCGGATGTGAATACTTCCGGAGATGAAACATCGCCCTTCATCCATGCAGACAACCAGACCCTGTTCTTTGCTTCTTCGGGATTACAGGGATACGGGAAAATGGACCTTTTTCTCTTACGCAAAGACAGCACAGGCCATTGGGGCAAACCTGAAAATCTCGGCTATCCCATTAACACCATTGATGATGAGGCCACCCTGTTTGTTACGGCAGATGGCACCACAGCTTATTATGCCAGCGACCGTTCAGATTCCCGGGGAGCCCTGGATCTCTACAGTTTCACCATGCGGGAGGATGTGCGGCCCATTAAAACGCTGTGGGTGAAAGGAAGGGTTTACGATGCAAAGACTAAAGAGGGGCTGCCATCCGCGGTAGAACTGAAAGACCTGAAGACGGGCCTTCGTTCCTCTAAAGTACAAACCGATGAAATAGGTGAATACCTCATCACCCTGCCCATCGGAAAAGATTATGCTTTCAATGTGAACAGAAAAGGATACCTGTTTTATTCCGAAAATTTTTCCCTCACCCATCCATTGAATGATTCCGTTTTCCAGGCAGACATTCCTCTTCAACCCATTGAAGTAAATGCCAATGTGGTCTTGAAAAACATTTTCTTCGATACCCGCAGATATGACCTCAAGCCTGCGTCTGAAGCAGAATTGGATAACCTCACAGAGCTCATGAAAGAGAATCCTTCCATGGTGGTTCAGATCAATGGCCATACGGATAACGTGGGTAAGCCGGCAGACAACCTTCTCCTGTCTAACAACCGTGCCAGGGCTGTAGTGGATTACCTGGTGAAGAAAGGAATTCCGGCAGCGCGTCTCAAATCAAAGGGCTTTGGGGAAACACGTCCGGTTGCCGAGAATTCCACCGAAGATGGCCGGGCAAAAAACCGCCGTACTGAGTTGCAAGTACTGAGTAAGTAGTTTCTGTGCAGACGTAGTTTTACTCCATGGTCGAGAATATGGAGGAGCTGATGTATACTATTGCACTAACAATGGTCCCACAGATCGGCAGTATACAAAGCAGGATTTTACTGGACCAATTGGTTACCGCGAAGGCCGTCTTTCAGGCCCCTGCATCAAGGTTGGAAAGAATTAGCGGTATAGGACCAGTAAGGGCTCGTGCGATAAGAACCTTTCATGATTTCAGGAAAGCAGAAAAAGAATGCAGGACGATGGAACGCCTGCAAATCCGGCCCCTGCTTTATAACAGTAAGGAGTACCCGCATAGACTGAAGAACTGTCCGGATCCACCGCCGTTGTTGTTTTACAAGGGAACGGCGGATTTGCAGGCGGCACGGATCATTGCGATGGTGGGTACAAGAAAAGAAACAGACTATGGCAGGGAAATGGTGCAGGTGTATGTGGAAGCGCTGCAGGGATTGCCGGTGGTAGTGGTGAGTGGCCTGGCATACGGAATTGACCAATGCACACACCAGGCCTGTGTGGAAAAGAAAATCCCAACGGTGGGCGTGCTTGCACACGGGCTGGATAAGATCTATCCTTCATCCCATTACATGCTGGCGCGTAAGATGGAAAATTCTGGTGGCTTGCTTACGGAATTCTGCACAGGGACGCAACCTGACCGGCAGAATTTCCCGCGGCGCAACAGGATAGTGGCCGGGATCTGCGATGCGGTGCTGGTGGTGGAAACGGATATCAAAGGAGGAAGTATGATCACCGCGGAGATTGCCAATGGATATCACCGGGAAGTGTTTGCCATTCCGGGAAAAATTGCTGACGAGAAAAGCCAGGGCTGCAATTACCTGATCAGGGAGAACCGTGCCAGGCTCACCATGCATCCATCGGATCTGCTTCAGTTTATGAACTGGGAAGAATCCCCGAGGCCTGCATCCGAGGCTTTATTTACGTCCACGGATCCAGACCAGCAGCTGGTGCTGGGTATTCTGCAACAGTATAGCAGCCTTCATGTAGACCAGTTGAAGGATATGTCTGGTCTTCCCCACAGCAGGATCGCCGCTGCTTTGCTGGGACTGGAGATGGAGAAAAGGGTTACGCCGCTGCCAGGCAAAGTTTACAGGCTGCAAACGGCAGCACAGGGGCAAAATTTGCTTCGTATATAGCCCTTGCCGTATCTTTGCACATGGCAACAAAGATCAACTCCGCCCAGGACAAGTTTCCCAACAAATTTTTCGGTGAAGGTTTAACGTTTGATGATGTGCTGCTGGTACCCGCTTACTCGCAGGTTCTTCCGCGTGAAGTGAACATCAGTTCCAGACTCACTAAAAACATCACCCTCAATATCCCCTTCATTTCCGCGGCCATGGACACGGTTACGGAAGCGTCACTGGCAATTGCGCTGGCCAGGCAGGGAGGCCTGGGAATATTGCATAAAAATATGTCGATAGAGCGGCAGGCTGATCAGGTACGGAAAGTGAAACGTTCTGAAAGCGGTATGATCCTGGATCCGGTGACCCTGCGTGAAGACGCCACCATTGGCGATGCGTTGAAACTGATGAAGGAAAATAAGATCGGTGGTATTCCCATTGTGGATGCTAAAGAGAAACTCGTGGGCATCCTCACCAACCGGGACCTTCGCTTTGAGCGCACACCCGGAAAGAAAGTACGTGAAGTGATGACCAGTGAAAATCTCATCACAGCACCAGAAGGAACTGACCTGAAAAAAGCAGAGAAGATTTTACAGAAGTATAAGATCGAAAAACTTCCCGTAGTCAATAAATCAGGGAAACTCATCGGCCTGATCACCTACCGTGATATCCTGCAATTGCAGAGTTACCCCAATGCCGTAAAAGACGGATTTGGTCGATTATTGGCAGGAGCGGCATTAGGCATCACCGGTGATATGCTGGATCGCGCAGCTGCCTTACAACAGATTGGCGTGGATGTGGTTTGCCTGGACAGCGCGCACGGCCATTCCAAAGGCGTTATCGATGCATTGAAATCCGTCAAGAAAAATTTTCCGAAGCTTGAAGTTATCGCCGGGAATATTGGCACAGCGGCGGGTGCAAAGGCGCTGGCTGAGGCCGGTGCTGATGGCGTGAAGGTGGGTATTGGTCCGGGTTCTATCTGCACCACCCGCATTGTGGCAGGTGCCGGTGTTCCGCAGATCACTGCTGTGATGGAAGCGGCATCGGCACTAAAAAAATTGAATGTGCCCCTGATAGCTGATGGCGGTATTCGTTATACCGGTGATGTGGTGAAAGCCCTGGTGGCCGGCGCCAGTACAGTGATGATGGGTTCGGTATTTGCCGGTGTGGAAGAAAGCCCTGGCGAAACCATCATTTATGAAGGCCGGAAATTCAAATCATACCGCGGCATGGGCTCTATTGGAGCGATGCAAAAAGGCAGTGGCGACCGCTATTTCCAGGACGTGGAAGATGACATAAAGAAATTAGTACCGGAAGGCATTGAAGGCAGGGTTGCCTATAAAGGTTACCTGAGTGAAGTGATCGCGCAATATATTGGTGGGCTGCGGGCAGGTATGGGTTACTGTGGTGCGCCTAATATTGGTTCTCTCCAGCAAAATGCACAATTCATCAAGATCACCAACGCGGGCATGAAAGAATCACATGCGCATGATGTGGATATTACTAAGGAAGCGCCTAATTATTCGAGATAGCTTTTTTAGTTCGCATAGTTCGCAGTTCGCAAAGTTCGCAGAAGATGAGCAGGATAATTATTTACATAGTCTTAGCCCTCGCCCTACTCCCTCGCCCTATCAAAGCGCAGGATAGTTGCGCCTTAAGGATCAGCCTGCTTACCTGTACACCAGGCGCTGAACTTTATTCCATATTTGGACACAGTGCCATGCGGGTAGTTGACCAGGCAACGGGTACAGACATCGTTTACAACTACGGCACCTTTGATTTCAATGATCCGGATTTCTATACCAAGTTTGTAAGGGGTAAATTATTATATGCTTTGGACCGCGAAGCCTATCCCAATTTTATCTACGGTTACCAATTGGAGAACAGGGGTATATCAGAACAGGTGATTAACCTGAACTGTTCGCAGAAAAGGGAAGTACAGCAATTCCTGGAGAACAACCTGCGGGAAGAGAACCGGTATTACAAATATGATTTTCTCTATGACAATTGCACCACAAGGTTGAGGGATATACTGAAGCCCTACACCGTGCAGGTCAACACCATTGAAGCAGCACAGGGAATGACCTTCCGCAATGGCATCCACCACTATCTTGATCGCGGCCACATGTATTGGAGTAAACTGGGAATTGATCTCCTGCTGGGTGCCAGGATAGATAAAAAGATGACCAATGACCAGGCCATGTTCCTGCCAGACTTTTTGGAGGCGGGCATGGATGGGGCATCATTGGCAAAGGGCAACCTTGTACAAGAGAAAAAAACACTGGTTTCCAGAAATGAAAATCTGCAGGGCGAAACAGGGTGGCTCACACCTACTGTTGTTTTTTCCGTGATGGCCGCCCTGGTCATTGCGCTGGGCTTTGCGCAAAAGCCGGCCGTGCAGAAAACGCTGCGGATTTTTGACCACTTACTTTTTGCTGTGCTGGGAATGCTGGGCCTGCTTTTTCTGTTCATGTGGTTGGGCACAGATCATAAACAGACCAAGGAGAATTATAATTTATTTTGGGCCTGGCCCATCCACATCGTGATGGTTTTCATCCTTTACAGTGGCCGGTGGTGGGTCAGAAGATATTTAGGGGTGTATATGCTGGTATTGGGGCTTTTGCTGGTATTATGGCGATGGCTGCCGCAGGAGTTGAATCCTGCCCTGGTTCCGGTTTGCATCCTGCTCATCTCCCGAAGCTGGTCAATCCTCCATAGTTATGGCAACAACCAAAAGACTTCCTGACGGTACCGCCTATTGCCTCTACGGCCAGGGTCCCGTATGTATTCTCCTGCATGGATTTGCAGAAGACGGAAAGATCTGGGATGAACAAGTAAATAGATTGTCGGCAGACTTTACCTGCCTGGTGATTGACATGCCAGGCACAGGTTACTCACAGGAGGCATTCCGTCATCATCGGCAGATCACCATGGATGAAGCTGCAGGCATTGTACTGGCCGTTATGGACAAGGAGCAGATTTCCAGGGCAACATTATTGGGGCACAGCATGGGCGGGTATACTACCCTGGCTTTCGCAGAAATGTATCCCCATCGCTTACAAGGGTTTGGGCTGGTTCATTCCACAGCCTTTGCGGACAATGAAGAGAAATTGCAAACCAGGAAACGCTCCGTCACCTTCATGAAAGAGCATGGCGTAAAGTTGTTCCTGGAACAGCTCTATCCCAATCTGTATGGGGAAGAATATAAGGCAATGCATTCTGATGCTATTGAAAAACAGATCAGGGCATCAGAAGTATTTAAGCCCGAAGTACTTATACGGTATTATGAGATGATGATGGTGCGTCCTGACCGCACTGCAGTGCTCAAAAATGCGAAGGTTCCTGTACTTTTTATCATAGGCACTGAAGATAAAACAGTAAATTTAACAGACAGTCTTGCCCAGTGCCACCTACCTTTAACATCACACGTACATATCCTGGAAAGGGTGGGCCATATGGGAATGAAGGAAGACCCTGAAGACACCACCGAAGCCATCCGCACCTTCCTGCGGTACGTAAATGAAAACGAGTGAAGAGACTATTACTGATTTATTTGTTGTTAACGATTCTTTCGCAGGCAGCGGAAGCCCGTCACATTGCCGGCGGGGAAATGTTCTATCAATACCTGGGACCGGGATCCGGCAGCAATTTGAAGTATCGAATCAGCCTGAAACTTTACCGTGAGTGTTTTACCGATGGTGCTGAACTTGATCCCATGGCAGTGATTACCATTTACCAGGGCAGCAGCACTACGTTAGTACTCAATGATTCTTTCCCCCTGCTCAGTGTGGATGAAATTCAATTGAGGAACCCCGGTCCTTGTATAGACAACCCTCCACTGGTATGCTACAAAGTGGGCTTTTATAGTTTTGAGGTAGAGCTCCCTGAACACCCTAAAGGCTATGATGTAACCTATGAAAGATGTTGCAGGATTGAGAACATCACGAATGTGAATAATTCTGATAATACTGGCGCAACCTATACGGCTCATATTCCCGGCACGGAAATCACTGCAGATGCGCCAAAAAACAGCAGTGCAAAATTTGACACCAAAGACACGGTTGTCATCTGTGAAGGGAATCCCTTCTTTTATGATTTTGGCGCTGTTGATGCAGATGGGGATGCGCTTACCTATGAATTTGCAGAGGCGTACAATGGCGGATCCCAAAACACACCCAGGCCATTGAGGGCGGCGCCTCCTCCTTATGCTGCGCTTCCATACAGTTTCGGGTTCACTTATTTCCGGCCAATGGGACCGGATGTTTCGCTCAACCCTGTCACGGGATTGGTTAGCGGCATTGCCCCTAATGCCGGCATTTATGTTATCACCGTTGCCGTAGTGGAAAGGCGCAATGGCGTGATCATCAATCGCCATAGAAAAGACATTCACATTAAAGTGGCAGCCTGTACCATTGCAGCAGCTGACCTGCAGCCTGAATATGTAACCTGTGACGGATTTACTCTCACATTCCAAAACCGCAGCTCCAGTTCCCTGATCAAAACCTATTTCTGGGATTTCGGGGTACCAGGTAGTGCAGATACGTCTACATTGGAAAGGCCAACCTTCACTTACTCCGATACCGGCGTTTACAGGATCATGCTGATCACCAATAAGGGACTGGATTGTTCCGATACCGCCTATTCTCTGGCAAAAGTGTTTCCCGGATTTTTTCCGCAGTTCCAGGCCCTGGATGGATGCCGAAATGTGCCCATTCAATTTACAGATCAAACCTCTACTGTCTATGGCGTGGTGGATTACTGGAAATGGTTCTTCGGCAACCCGCTGGTGAACCAGGATACATCCCGCCTTCAAAACCCAACATACTCCTATCCCAATCTGGGTACATATACTGTTCAATTAATAGTTGGAAATAGCAAAGGCTGCCGAGATACTATTGATGCGCCATTGAACATCCTCAATAAACCCGGGATCCAGCTTACCAATGACACGCTCATCTGCAACATTGATACCCTTCAGCTCAATGCGGTAGGCAATGGAACCTTTTCCTGGAGTCCCAATTACATGATCAGTAATGTGAATGTACCCAATCCCCTGGTTAGCCCGGATGTAACCACCAAATACTATGTTACCCTTACCTCTGCACCCGGATGTGTGAACACAGACTCCGTTCTGGTGAACGTCAAAAGTTTTGTAACCCTCAATGCGGGACCGGATACCACCATCTGCTTAACGGATTCCATGCGGTTTAATATCAGTTCCGATGGATTATCATACAGATGGACACCCACCACAGGTATGAACAATCCCTTGTTGAAAAATCCAACAGTTAAACCAGCAGGCACCACCACCTACAGGGTGACGGGCAATATCGGTAAATGCGCCACCACGGATGACATCACCGTCATTACGGTACCCTATCCCACAGTATTGACGCGGGGTGATACCACCATTTGTTATGACGATACCACACAGCTGTTTGCCTCTGGCGGTATAAGATTTGCCTGGGCACCGGCCAATACACTCAGCGCATCAGATATTCCTGACCCGCTGGCCTTCCCCCTCACCAGCACAGTGTATCGCGTAGCGGTCTTTGACAATAAAGGATGCCCCAAGCCATCTTTTGACAGCATCAGGGTTGATGTAATCCCGCCCATCCCTGCTTTTGCTGGCAATGACACCGCCATCGTACTGGGTCAGCCCTTGCAACTCAGGGCCAGGGGCGGATCAATCTACAATTGGTCTCCCACCACCGGACTCAGCAATCCCAATATTGCCAACCCGGTAGCTACCTTGTCAAATGATATCACCTATTCTGTACGCGTGAGCATTCCGCTGGGCTGTTTTGCTTATGACACCATGAATGTGAAAGTCTTCTACACCGATCCCGATATATTTGTGCCAACTGCCTTCACACCAAATAATGATGGCAAAAACGACAAGCTGAAACCCATTCCTGTAGGTGTCCAGTCCATGGACTATTTCCGTGTCTACAATCGCTATGGTCAACTGGTGTTCAGTACCACCACCATCGGTGAAGGATGGGACGGCAGGATCAATGGCAAAGACCAGGGCACATCAAGCTATGCATGGTATGTGCAGGGAACAGACTATCTTGGCAAAAGGATCTTCAAGAAAGGGACCTCCACTTTAATCAGGTAATATGAACCGAAAAATATTCATCACCGGAGCCACTTCCGGTTTTGGCAGGGCCATGGCCCACGTGTTTGCACAACACGGAGACGATTGCATCATCACAGGCCGGCGTGCAGACAGGCTGGATGATCTGCAAAAAGAACTCGAACAAAAATTCAATGTGGCCATCCTGCCACTTTGTTTTGATGTACAGGACAAAGCAGCGGTGAATGCAGCCATAGATCAACTACCGGAAGAATGGAAACAGATTGATGTGCTGATCAACAATGCCGGCCTCGCTGCGGGACGCGACTATTTTGATGAAGCGAGTATGGATGATTGGGAAACGATGATTGACACCAACATCAAAGGAGTATTGTACGTCACTAAAGCGCTGGTGGGAGGAATGAGGGCGAGGGGCAGAGGGCAAATCATAAATATCGGTTCAACGGCAGCTAAAGAAGTGTACGAAAAAGGCAATGTATACTGTGCCACCAAATCTGCTGTGGATGCATTATCCCAGTCTATGCGTATAGACCTGCTCCGCCATGGCATCAAGGTTACCGCCATCCATCCGGGGGCCGCAGAAACGGAATTTTCGCTGGTCCGTTTCAAAGGTGATGAGGCCACAGCCAAATCTGTGTACCAGGGCATTGAACCCCTTGTTGGTGAAGATGTGGCCCAGGTTGCCTACTACACCACTACTTTGCCTGACCATGTGTGTATCAATGACTTAGTGCTTACCTGCACCGCCCAGGCCAATTCTTTTTATTTCCACAGGAAATAAACCGGACTCATTTACGTTCTGTTTTATTGGCCACTTAATTCCCTGACTATGAAAACTACATTGATGATCTCTGCTTTAACCTTTGGATCCCTGGTGGTAAAAGCCCAGGATGCCTGTAGCAGTAAACAGATCCTCCGGCAGGTTGACAGCCTGAAAAAGGTTTTTGAGCGCTCCGGATTTAAAATCATGCAGGAGTCCAGTGTAACCATGGAAAGCGAGCGTGACCTTCCCGTAATTGTTCCCATGAAAATGGGCACCCCTTACCAGGTTGTATTTATTGGCGATGCTCAATCCCAATCCTTTGAAGTAAAAATGTACGATTTCAAGGAAAAACAGGTCTTTCATACCCGCAACAACAACGGGCAAACCAATATCATCACTTACGCGTACACTCCGCAGATGTCTGAATACCATCTGATCAACACATCACAAACCAACAACGATCGCAAGAAAAATCTCTGCGGATACATTTTGTTGTTGAGGAAATAGTTATCACTTAGTTCTAATGTGGTAATGTGGCAGTACGGGAATGCGGCAATGGTGAAAGCATTACCGCATTCCCGCACTGACGCATTGCCACATTGCTTATTGCGCTAATGATATCCGCACATTCACGCCTGCCCGGGTGTTCACTTGCGGCGCGGAGTTGGAGATATATGGATTCACCCTGCGCTGGTCAAAGTAGAATTGAAGACTCACACGGTTACTCAACACATAGTCCAGTGTAGGCCTGATGGTGATCACTTTCTGGCCGCCCGTGGCAAAGGCATTGGATTGGTCAAGCCTTGAATTTGAATTCACATCATCACGGATACTGAAATCAATGGCAAAGGTGATATCACTTTCCCCGTTACTCTTCTTGCCGATCTTCAATTTGAACGGAAGCTTGCCCCGCTTGCGGTAACGTGCCTTGAAACTGATCTCGGAAGAACGCACTTCACTGAGCTGGTAATCAATCAGGCTGAGGCTGAGGGTCCTGGATTTCCGCCATTCAAACTGGCCGGAGATCTGGTTCACCGTACTGATATCAATCCCAATCAGCGGTCCAAAGTTTTCCGAAATACTCAGATTCGGCACAAGGAAATACGGCACGTAGTTACCGGAGATGGTATCTATAAAGCTGGGATATCCAAGGAAGAACTGATCCTGGTAAAGCAGTGCAGAGTTGAAACTGTTCATCGCCAGTGTACTGTTGTACGCATGGCTGATAGCCAGGTTAGAGAAGATTTTACCGATAGCCTTGATCCTTGTAAGCCCGTTATAGGTAATCCGCCAGTTGGGTTTGGGGAAATATCCGGAGAACGGATTTGATTTCACATAATTACCACTACCATTGCTCAGCAACTGCACCGTCTTGGGATCTTTCTTGGTATATGCTGCAATGAATGAAGGGATCAGCACATCCTGGGCATATCGGCCGTAACCCTCGTAGTATCCGTCTGCATTCACTGTGCCACTGTACGGATTAGACTTACCCAGCCGCTCAGACAAAATGATCCTGTTATCCTGGAACTGCTTGAAGGTTTCAGAAATATTATTGGGGTCAAACTTGCCAAACATCGTCTGGAATGAAATATAGCTGATGCTGAATCCACCGCTGCTATAAGGATTCAGGTTGGCGAAGGCACCAGCACCGGTAGTATCCTTGAACAGGGAGTTGTAGGTTTTACTGAACGTTTTTTCAAGCGTGATGTCAATGGTAAAATCCCTTACAGGCTCCACACTGGCGTTGATATTCCATCGCTGGTCATAGGTTTGCCTGAACAAACTGTTGAGTGCGGGATCACGGGTGATAAGGCCCTTCCTGGATGCATCGGTTAACCATGCGCTGTCTGGCTGCCGGCCAAAAATAAAACCGAGGCCGGGTTCATTGCTTTTCCAGTTCTGGCCAAGGAAACGCGTGGAGTCCATATAGCCCGGGAGGAAAGTAGTGGCCCCTTCATTATAAGTGGCACCAATCCTTTTTATAGAAGTCAGCAATTGCGCAAAGGTTCTGGCCACACCCGTCAGTTGCGCATCCTGGTTTTTGGATTTTCGCTTAGCCTTAGCCGTTGTATCTGTTACGGTACCCGGCGGTGGTGGTGGCGGCTCCTGCCCCGGTGGCGTGTTCAGCTTCTGCAGCATTTTTGATTTGTTGTACAACTGCAGCATATTGAACTCCAGCGTGGCCCCTTTTGCATATGAATTCTGTATGGAGTTGCCCAGGTTCACCGCCAGCCTGGAAGCACCAATCCATCCATACGAGGTACGGTACGTAAGGTTAGCCGTAACCCAGTCAAGGAATGGCAAGAGATTAGTGGGCAGGTTATAAGTGAAGTCTGCCGTCTGGTTATACAATGTATTCCGGCCGCCTTTCAGGAAATTTTTGCGTACGCTGTCTTTCTCCGGTTTGGTATCAATGCGGCCAAAGGGTTCGTCAACCCTTGAATTGTTGATGGCTTTAAAATCCACATTGAAAGAACGGGTAAGGTCCCAACGCAGGTTATAAATCCGGTCAATAACAAAATACTTGTCATAGGTCTCCGGAATCTTGTAGTTGCCGCCGCCTACATTTCGGGGCCTGATGGCACCAAACTGCCTGCGCGCATCATATCGCATGCCCAGCAGGTTGGGATTGTAGTTAATGTTGAAACTCCGGATCCAATCAAGGTACCGCGACTTTGATTTCATCCCTTTCTTGAAAGGTTCAAAATACTTCGGCTGGCCGGCATAGTTATAGCCGATGCCCCCCTGGTACCGCTTCACATCATTGGATTCAATGAGCGGATTATGCTTGAAGGTGCGGGAATAGCTATAACTGAAGTCGAAGTTAGACGGGCTCCAGATCCGTTGCTTACCTCTTGGCGTCAACCGCATATTGGTGAAGTTCACCGTACTGATGCTGGTATAATCAATGGCATCATTACGGATGGAGTCCTTTTTATCTGCAAACACCCGAAGTTTATCTTTCAGCAGGATGTCCTTGTCATAAGGATCGTACTGCGGTGAACTGATGATCTCGGAATAGCTGGCAAAGAAAGGAATCTCCAGCCCCCAATTCCTGGGAAGGAGTTTGCCGAGTTGAAGGTTGGTGGCAAAATCAAGCTGCCTGAAATCATCCCGGTAGCGGTCATTCACCCTTTGTTCCAGGTTGCCAAATCCCGTGTTGTGGATATTGGCCGACAATGATACCGTTCCAAGGTCAGCCAGTTGCATATTCACCTGGCCTACTGCCGCCCAGGCATTATCTTCATTGATGCCAGACAAGCGGAGTTCATTGATCCAAACCTCTGAATACACCGGTGCTCCCGTGGTGCCCACCCTGGCATTTTCCACACCTGCCAACACACCGCGGATCTCACCGAGGTTGGGGTTACCAATCAATGAATATGTTTTCCCGTTCACCACTTTTCGATAGATCTGGTTAGGGTTGGCACCGGCCTGGTTGCGCTCTGCCTTCATTTGCACGAGGATGCTGAGATCAAAGTCCAGTGAGTTAGCCTCGGGCCAGATCACGGCCGGGTCAGTGGTGCCCACTGGTGTAATCGTAAGCGGATACCTGATCTCATAGAAATTGTTGATGAAGTCATTACCCATTCTCACAATGGCGTTCAGATCACCGTCTCTCAGCGGAGCCTGGCCCGTCACGCTCTCTGCGTGGATGAACATGGACATTTTCTTGTATTGACGAAGATCCAGTACCAGGTTCTTGAAAACGCCCCGTGAATCACCATCGGCCAGGTTACCGATCACCATGCTCAGCGCCTGTTCATTCTGCAGGATATTGATACCACCATTACTGAGAGACTGCACGCGCTCGATGCCTGGCGGGATGCGGTAAGGCACGGGTTCTTTCTTATCGTTCTCTTCAATATTCACCGCAGAAACATTGAAAGTGGTTGACCCATTGAGGTCCACGGGCAAATATTGCCCTGCGGTATCCAGTGCATAAGTAAAGCGGCGCCAATTGTTGCGCACCAGTTCCAGTTTGGCAAAACGCATCACCGTAGAATCTTCAAAATCCGTCATGAACATCCGCATGAAACGAATGGATTTGAAATCCGGAATTTCACCAACCCTGCGGTAATACTGTGAAATAGGCACGCGGAACTGGTACCATGTCTGCGCTTCCTTATTACCGTTCGCGAGTTCAACAGTTACCAGTTTTTTGTCTATGATAAAGTTTTGTCCCACCTGCATGGAAGGATGGTTGGCAGGTTTAAAGTCCACTTTATACTGGAAATATTCTTCGGCTTCATTCAATGTATTGTCCCTGTTGAGGTCTTCATTTTCGGGATAGAGGGTGAATGCAGACGCAAACTGTGAGTTATTATCAGCCACCGGCGAATTACCCTGCGGATTATTAAACTCTTTATAACGGCCAAGGATACCTGTAGATTGCTGATCATACAGGGGGTCACGGTAGTATCGGAAGTTATCTGTGGAAGGATCCGTACTTGCTTTCTGGTACGCCTGTGATCCGGTTCCAAACCTATTAGCCAGGTCCTGCAGGTACTGGGCCCTGAAACGCACTTCCGCACTGTCTTCCAGTCCGTCAAATCCCACATCCTGGAACGGCCTGTCTGAAGGTTCATTACTGAAACCCGTGGTCACCTGGATGGGATTCAACGGCATCCGTCCCCAGTTAGACGTAGTGGTGGCTGCAGGGATGGTAGGTGTGGGCAATCCGTTCTCATAAAATCTCCTGGAATCTTTCAATACATCTTCTGAAATATTACCGAGGTTGATATACATGCTACCCCCCTGCTGGTTGGTATTCTTGATAAATGGATCCAACACCCAGAAATCAATAAATTCAATATTGGCCGTTTCAAAATCGGTTTGGTCAATAGCACGCATGATACCACCCCAACGGTTCCTGGGATTCTGGAGCTGGCCCGTACCACTCAGGTTGAGCGCATCATAATTATAGGGCCCCTTGTCTTTGGGATAGTAAGCCAGGTCAAAAGTCACCAACTGGTTCTGCCCAAAATCAGGTGTGCGTTGCGGGAAGATCTCCTGCTGGGATACCGCACGTACGCGGGGATCTGAAAGTTCATCCAGGTCCTTGATAGGGTTGTTGGGGTTTCTCCTCTCCTGCAATTGCGGTTCTATATTATACCAGGCCAGCTTTGACCTGTTGCGTCCATAATTGATATCGTCAAAAAGATTAGCCTCAGGGAATAGCACATTGCCCGCCACATCTGTAGCGCCCCGCGGTGTTGATGCCAGCGTCCAGCTGATCAGCGGGAAACGGAGATCTATACTGGCCTTGGTGCCTTCAAAATCATCCACGTAAACCAGTCCTTCCGCTCCTTTGCCAATCTGCGGGGAGTGGCCCGGTTTCAATTGCGCAGCTTCGGCAAATGCATTAATGGAAGACTGGCCATTGGGTTTGTAAAAAGGAAGTTTGCCCAGCCATTTCGTTAGCCTGGGTAGTTCATCCTGGTAGCTGAGATCCAGTCCCATCATGGTATTACGGATAGGATCTGTCCCGTATTCCATCTTAGTGAAGAAAGGTCTTTCACTCAGCCTCACCATGGTACCTCCTACGGATAATTTCCGGTTCACCAGGTACTCCCATCGCAACCCCAGGTAAGTCCTTTGCTGCACACCAAAAGTGGCGTTGTTCTCGTAGTTTACCTGGATGGGCAGATTGGCGCGCTTGATGGCTTCATTGATGATACGGATACTACCGGAAACATAGTCAATGGTATAATCCACATTTTCTTTCAACACCTGGCCACCTGCCGTTACCTGAACCGATCCCTGCGGCACATTGTACGCGTTGAGCGGAATCTCGCCACTGGCAGATCCGCTGGTTCTTGCCGATCCTTTGAAGATGAACCGGTTCAGGTTGGCATAGGTTTGGGCGATGGCTTTAATGGTGTCATAGAGCGGATAGAATAAATACTTCTCCCGCAAGGATGGGTTAGACGTGAACGCAAATTCAAGATCGCGCCCAAACGGTTCCAACACGGGAAATACAATCCTGCTCTGCGGTGACACCACCGTATACCCTTCCACATAGTCAAACACCCCATCCGGTTGAGGATCGTTTTGGTTATTCAACCTGTCCAGGTTTACCAGGGTGAGCAAGGGCACACCGGCCTGATCGCCTTCCGGGAGATATCGTTTCTCACCGGCACTTGGTTCTTCATATAATATATTAAACTGGAAGTCCTGGCGCTCCAGGCTTCCATAACCTACGGAGTAAATATTCTTCATCATCAGGTCCCAGATGGGTAGCCTGGTACGGGGTGATGTGGCTTTCAGGAGTTTCAGGAAGAGAATTTTCTGCACGCCAGACAGGGAATCAACCGGTACATCCTGGGAGAACTCACCCACCTGGTATACTTTCCCATTGACGGTATACTGATAGGCCACGCCCAACACCTCGTCTGGCTGGAGCGTAACATTGAGACTTAGGTAACCCAACTGGCGGTTGAAGGTATACTGGCTGCTGTCCAGTTTTCGGGCAAATGTCTTCTCAAAATCCTGCACGGGCAACAGTCCGAGGCCATTCAGTTTATTAACGATGAGGGCCGGGTTTCTGCTGTTAGGATCAGAAACAATCTTGCTGTACAGGTCATTAGAATTGTTATTGGGATACTGCCCGCCTTGTGGATTGATGATAGGAGGTTGTTGGTAAGGATTCACTTCAGCGAGGTCCATCAGTCCCACCACATCTCTGGTATCCCTGGTGGCGCCGGTCCTGTTGGTGACCCACACTTCCATCCGCATGATCTGCACCTGTGAATTGATGAAAGGTGCATTCTTCATGGCTGCATTGTAATTCTCCCTGAAATACTGCGCTACCAGGAAGTGACGGTTCTCTTCATAGGCATCGGCCTTGATATTGAACTGCTGCGTATTATTCCCGCCCTGCACATTGATGGATTGGCGTTGGGAGCGCTGGCTGGCAAAGATGCCCGTTACCCAAAGCTTGCCAAACTGCATCTGCGTTTTGATACCAAACAGTTGCTGTGCGCCGGGGATCAGCGTACCCTTGGTTGCAAAAGAAGTGTTACCGATCTCAATTTTTTTGAAGATCTCATCCTGGGTACCGGTGTAATCCAGTTTCAGCTGGTTCTCAAAATCAAACGTACTCTGTGTATTGTAACTGATCGGCATTTTTAGTTTGTCGCCGATGTTTCCCACCACGTTGAGATTGGCGTTCATGTCAAAATCAAAGCCACCATTTTTCCTGGCCCTTTCCGGCAAGGTGGGGTTCTTGATGTTCTGCCCCTGGTAGCCGGCACGCAGGTTTACTTCTCCCTGGGGCCTGATGTCTACTTTTCCTTTGCCAAACAGACGGTTGAACAACCCGTCATGCATATCCAGTTTTGGTTTCTGGGAATGCTGGTTGAGCAGGGAAATGGTATTGGCGCGGTCCCGGAAATAATCTGCCTCCATTTGCCGGTTGCGGATGCGGGCATATTCCTCAAAAGTGAGTGCTGTAGGTTTGCGATAATACCTGCTGCCAATCTTTTCGTAGATATAGTACATCCGCGTTTCAGGGTCATAGACCACGGAGTCCCGGATATTGGAAGGATCTTTTAGGTTGAAAGGATTGCGGCTGCTGTAGGTGTATTTATCCCCGCGCCTGTCCTCAATGGGAAACCGGAGGGAGTCATTACCGGTTACGGCTGTGTCTGCCAGTGCCTTCCGCGCGCTGTCAGGCACGCGCTTAGAGCTGTCTCCCGGCTGTTGTGCATACACGGAGGGGCTCCCTGCGCAAACAGTGAAGAAAACAACACAAGTAAGAAAGAAGAATACTGACCTTTTCGGCAATGTCCTTTTTGTTGGTAGCGTAGAGTTGACTCAAATAGACTGTAAGGCTTTTTTGATCAGTTGTTCGAGATTATGGTTTTCATTGCCGCTGAGTGCTTTTTTAATGGCACCTTCTGCAGCAGGTTTTGGTATGCCAAGGGCTTGTAAGGCATTTAACGCATCCTGCTCTAAAGTATTGTTTATGAGGCCGGAATTAACGTTTTGGTAGTCCAACTTACCCAGTTTATCCTTCAATTCCAAAACTATCCTTTCCGCCGTTTTCTTGCCGATCCCCTTAATGCCTTCCAGCAGCCGGGTATTACCGGTGATGATGGCCTGTTGGATTTCCTCCGGCTTCATGGAAGACAGCATCATCCTCGCTGTTGCTGCACCCACTCCGCTGATAGAGATGAGCTTCACAAACATCCCTTTTTCTTCCTGGTCAAAAAAACCGAAAAGGGTGTGGCCGTCTTCCTTGATCTGGAGGTAGGTGTACAAAGTTCCTTTCTCCAGGTTCACGATCCTGCCATAGGTATGAAGGGAGATATTTACTTCATAACCAACGCCTTGCACATCCACATGGACCAAGGCTGGCGATTTATAAGCGAAGTTCCCCTTCAGGTAGGCGATCATGGCTGCAAAAGTACGGCCAGAAAATGAAAATAGCTGATCCCCAGGCAGAAACAGCGATCAATTATAAAAATATTAGTTTTGCTACCGCAAAATTTCATGAATGAGAACTAAGATCACCGCTGCCATTACCGCCGTTGGCGCTTACCTACCCCCGGACAAATTAACGAATGCAGACCTGGAAAAAATGGTGGAGACCAATGATGAATGGATTAGGTCCCGCACCGGCATTGAAGAACGCAGGATCCTGAAAGGTGAAGGCCTCGCCACTTCAGACATGGTAGTGCCCGCTGTGAAAATGGTTTGTGAGAAAAGGGGCATCAAGCCGGAGGACATAGACTGCCTGATCGTAGCCACGGTGACACCGGACATGATGTTTCCTTCCACGGCCAATGTGGCCTGTCATAAGCTGGGCGCAAAAAACGCATGGGGCTTTGACCTGCTGGCAGCCTGTTCCGGTTTCCTGTATGCCCTTACCACGGGTGCTTCATTGATTGAAAGTGGCCGCTACCGCAGGGTGGTGGTAGTGGGGGCCGATAAAATGAGTTCTATAATTGACTATACAGACCGCACCACCTGCATCTTGTTTGGCGATGGCGCTGGTGCCGTGCTGCTGGAACCCAATATTGAAGGGTATGGCGTACTGGACAGTATCTTAAAAAGCGATGGCGCCGGTGGCAAATATCTGAATATGAAAGCAGGTGGCTCCCTGAGGCCGGCTACTGCTGAAACCGTAGCCAATAAAGAACATTTTGCCTACCAGGAAGGGCAATCCGTATTCAAGTTTGCCGTGGTGGGTATGGCCGATGTATCCTATGAGCTGATGGAAAGGAACAACCTCACCGCAGACGATATCGCCTGGCTGGTACCACACCAGGCCAATAAACGCATCATTGACGCTACAGCAAACCGCATGGGACTACCCGAGGATAAAGTGATGATGAACATTTCCAAATACGGCAACACCACGGCCGCTACCATACCCCTGTGTTTGTTTGATTATCGAAAAGAGATCAACAAGGGCGACAACCTGGTGCTGGCAGCTTTTGGCGGCGGGTTTACCTGGGGTGCAACGCTGGTGAAATGGGCGTACTAGAGTAATGTGGTAATGTGGTAATGCGGCAGTGCGGTAATGAAGAGATTAGGGTTTAGTAGGGGCTTTCCGTTTGGGTAAAAAACTGCGTTGCCAGCCTACTGATACCGTTGTGAAATCTGCTCCAAAGGCAACGATGGCGCCTGAACTGGCGGCCAGTTTCAGGGAGCTGAATTTACCGGTGGGGACAACAACTGTTGCACCCAGTCGCAGGTTATTCTGGCGGTCATTATTGATAACATCATTAACAGAAGTATTACCTCCGGTATAATAAGTGGTGTTGATGGCAACCCAGGCTTTCATGCTCAGGTTATAGCTCACATGAAACTGAAAGGCACCCATGGGCTGTTGACTGCGTTTTGCATCACCGGGGAAAAACTGGTTATTATCAGTGAATAGCCACACACCTGCATAAAAATCTAACAGCCATTTCTTTCCTACAGGCTGCGAAACCGCCAGTTCTGGTTTAAATGAAAAACGGTTGGTGCCGAGGTTGATTAGTTTAGTATTGGCGTACTGACCAATAGGCAGGTTCACACTCAGGCTGGATCCAATGATCGTTTCTCTTTTTTGGAGGGTTTTCGCGCGCCTGGCAAATTCAGCCACCTCTAAAGCCGGCGCTCCTTTCAGCAACACCGAGAACCGGAGCCGGGCATCAGAAAATCCGGATCTCGTTGTATTCTGATATTGCCCGTTTACATTACCTTCTGCTTTGGCCCAACTGTAAGGTAATGCCAGAAATACCTGGGCGGATTTACCTCCCAGTGCAAATGTTCTGGCCAGTCCCAGAGAAACCGTTTGTACATTTACCCGGAGGTCCTTGATGGGAAGTGCTGGATCCAATAAAACATTGCCAAAATTGAGTCCGAGCCCCGGCACCAGGAGCGAAACATTAACGGGTGTATGGGTATAAGACCTCGGATCAAGATCCTGTGCGGTTGCTGCTGGCAGCAACACACAAAGTGATATTATCGTAAACAGATACTTCGTAAAGCCGTTTGTGCGAAGTAAAGGTTTTTGAACGGATCAAAAAAATGCCCCGGACATGTTACAACACCCGTTCAAACCATTCTTATAGCCTTGACCATCTGATGAAATCAGTGGAAGGCAACTGCTCCGCCCCCACTTCACGCATCATAGTCACCAACTGGCCCCTGTGGTAGGTTTGGTGATTGAACAAATGATGGATCAACAGGTACAACTCCTGTGCGTAAGGATCCCCGGCCATGCTTTTGTAATGGATAACCTCGCGAAGATCTTTTTCCGATAGTCCCTTAACAAACTGTTCCCACTGAGCAGATTGATTGAGCAGTCCATTCACCACTTCCTTCATGGTGGGGTTAAAGGCCTTGCTGGGAAACATTACGGATGCATGCTTGTGTACACGCTGGAACCAGCCACTCTCCACATCCCAAAGGTGCAGTGCCGTGGCATAAATGTTAGGGAAGCTGCTCTTCACAATCTGTTGCTGTTGGTGCTCATCCAATTGAAGGATAGCTTCTGTGATCTGTTCATTTGCCCAGAGATTGAATGAGGCGTATTTCGCCAAAAGTTCCGTCATGATAAATGCTTAAATTTGAAATGACTTTATTGCCATACTGCCGCATCGCCAAATTACCACATTATGCACAAAGATTTTCCCATTTCAGGTTTTAGCTCTCTCGCCATTCATGGCGGGCATACCCAGGATCCCAACTACGCCCACCTCACACCTATTTATGCTTCCTCCACCTTTGTGTTTGACGAAGCTGAACAAGGCATGCGTCGTTTCAGCGGCCAGGAAAAAGGATATATCTACTCCCGTTGGGGCAATCCCAGTTTCGCTGAGGCTGAAGCCAAAATTGCGGCTATGGAAGCGTTTGGGATTGATGAAGATGGTAAACCCCTGGAACTGAAAGCCATTCTCCATTCTTCCGGTATGGCTGCCATTGCCACCCTCCTGCTCGCCAACCTGAAACAGGGTGATAAGATCCTGTCTCATTATTCCCTGTATGGCGGTACCGAGGAGATCATGCAAAAACTTCTCCCTTCACTCGGCATTACCGTAGTGATTGATGACCTCAGGGATATCAATAAAACCGAAGAGCACCTGAAAAAAGATCCGGCCATCAAAATGTTATACATAGAAACACCGGCCAACCCTACCATCCAATGTGTAGATATTGCCGTGCTCTCCGCTATGGCAAAACAGCATGGCAAACTGGTGGCCTGTGACAATACCTTTGCCACACCCTATCTTCAACAGCCCTTCCAATATGATGTTGATTTTGTAGTGCACAGTACTACTAAATTCCTGAATGGCCACGGCACTGCCATTGGGGGCGTACTGGTGGGCAGGGACATGAACATGATGAGTACATCCGTCACCAAGGTACACCGCATGCTGGGTGGTAATGCCAATCCTTTTGATGCATTCCTCCTGGTGAACGGTATGAAGACATTGGAGCTCAGGATGGACAGGCATTGCAGCAACGCCCAACGGGTGGCTGAATACCTTTCAGGCCATCCCGCCGTGGCAAAAGTCAACTATAACGGCCTGGCATCCCATCCTGATTACGCCATCGCTAAAAAACAAATGCGTTTGCCTGGCGCTATGCTCAGCTTTGAACACAAAGACGGATTACAAGGCGGCGTCAAGTTCATGAATAAACTGCAGTTCTGCACAAGAACCGTTTCGCTGGGCACCTGTGACAGCCTGTTATGTCATCCTGCATCCATGACCCATTATGGCGTGAAGCCGGAAGACCGATTAAAATATGGTATCACCGATGGCCTGATCCGCTTCAGCGTGGGAATGGAAAATGTGGAAGACATCCTGGCTGATTTGGAGCAAGCATTGAGATAATGTGGTAATGTGGTAATGCGGGAATGCGGAAATGAAATACAATGACCAGTACTTTACTTTTTTGGATCAGGATAGGCGCTATCGGGTTGATCGTGTATACAATTTATACGCTCATCAGGCCGATGATTCAACGGAAATACATCGTCCCAAAAAATAAAAAAGAATGGGGCAGCCTGGGGAGTGATGTTTTTTCACTTGTTGCGGGAATTTTTCTGCTATTCATCCTGCAAAAAAATTATGCGGCTCCTATGGAGGCGGTCATGGAATATAAAGACAAGCCGCTGCCGGAATTCTATTTCATTAATGCCCGGAACCAGCGGCCAGAAACCTTGGCTGACTACGCCAATAAAACGGTGATCCTGAATATCTGGGCCACCTGGTGCCCGCCCTGCCGTGCGGAGATGCCGGAACTGGATAAGTTACAGAAAAAATATCCGGATAAACTTAAGGTACTTGCCCTCTCAGATGAGGATATCAATACCGTCCGCGGATTCCTGGAAAAACACCCCTTCAGTTTCCAGGTTGGTAGTTTTACTTCTACCAATCCCTTACTGCAAAGCATCAACAGCAGGCCGGTCTCCATACTGGTGGTACAAGGCAAAGTGGTGGATATTGTGGTGGGCGCAAGGGGATTTTCTTTTTTTTCGGATTGGGTCTTACCTTACATGTAAGAACAACCGAAACAAATGAAATCAAAACTACTCTGTTTCCTGTTGATGCTGGCATCAATACAAATGCAGGCACAGGATAAAAGACTTGCCGGATTAGATACATTCATCAACAGGGTGCTGAAAGAATGGAAGGCTGTGGGCGTATCGGTGGCTGTGGTGGAGAAAAACAAAGTGTTGCTGACCAGGGGTTATGGCTACCGCGATCTCGAGAAAAAAAATCCCGTCACCGATGAAACCATTTTTGCCATCGGCTCCTGTACCAAAGCATTTACCTCGGCTATTCTCGGGACGTTGATGGCAGAAGGTAAACTTGATCTGGACAAGCCGGTTACCCAGTACCTGCCGGCACTGCGGTTTTACGATGACGCGCTTAATAACCAGGTCACCACCCGTGATATGATGAGCCACAGAACCGGCTTGCCACGGCATGATATGGCCTGGTACGGATCATCGGTTTCCCGGGACAGCCTCGTACACCGGATCCGGTATTTCCAGCCTTCTGCAGGAATTAGAACAAAGTGGCAGTATAATAATTTCATGTTCCTTGCCCAGGGATATCTTGCAGAACAACTCACTGGTAGCAGCTGGGAAAAACTGTTGCAACAAAAGATCTTCACGCCCCTGGGGATGAGCAGTTCCTCGCCCTACATCACCGCCTTAACGCAGGGAGCCAATAGTTCAATAGGCTACAAGGTGGAGAATGATTCCATGATCAAAAGAGTTGATTACATGAACATTGATGCAATAGGGCCCGCCGGCTCCATCAATTCCAATGCAAAGGATATGGCCAAATGGGTACAAACCTGGATCAATGGCGGCAAATTCAATGGCCAGGAAATCCTGCCGGCAAGCTATGTAACACAGGCCATGAGTTCCCAAATGGTGATCAGCGGTGCGCTCCCTTCCAAAGAGATCAGTGATGTGTTTCTCTCCAACTATGGCATGGGCTGGTTCCTGGCCTCTTACCGCGGTCACTATCGGGTAGAGCATGGAGGAAATATCGATGGGTTTTCAGCCAGCACCAGCTTCTTCCCCACAGACAGCATCGGCATTGTTGTACTGGTAAACCAGAACGGCTCTGCGCTGCCGGGTATCATTCGCAATATGATTACGGACCGGATGATGGGACTTGCGTACCGCGATTGGAGCGGCATTCAAATGGCGAATGCAAAAAAGGCCAAGCTTGCGTCCAAAGAAAAAGAGAAAGCAGATAGTACGGTAAGGAAATTTGGTACCAGGCCATCACATGGACTCAATGACTATGCAGGCACCTATTCCCATCCCGGCTATGGCAGCATCCTTATTAGTATGGAGGGTGATGCTTTGAAAGGCAAGTATAACAAAGCCAACCTTACCCTCAAACACTATCACTATGACGTGTTCTCCGCCATACCTTCAGATGAGGCCAGTGCACTGGATGAGTCCGATGCGCTGAAACTGAATTTCACCATGGACGAACGCGGAGATATCAACGCTATCCGCACAGAACTTGAACAGGGCGTGGATCCCATCGTACTTAAAAAAGAAATTAAAGCAGTGGCCATGTCCAGGGCGGATCTGGAAAAGTATACCGGCAACTACGAGATCCAGGGTGCAACTGTCAAGGTTTACCTGCGTGGAGACAATACCCTGATGGCATCAGTGCCAGGCCAGCCTGATTATGAATTGGTACCCACCGGCAACCACGGTTTCAAAATCAAAGTGTTGAGTGGTTACAGCATCGTGTTTGATACAGCGGCCAACCAAACCGTGACAGGACTCAAATTTGTTCAACCCAACGGCACATTCAAGGCTGTCAAAAAATAAAAACTATGCGCTATCTCCTGATCATTGCTTCCGTCCTCGTGTTTAGCGGATGTAAACTTAGCTCACATGATCAACTACCCACTGTTGACCACTATTTTAACTATGGCGATACCGGCGTGCGGGAAGGCGGTGTGAGGATGGTGGAGATCAATACGCCCAAGGGAAAATTCAAGGTGTGGACCAAGCGGTTTGGCAACAATCCCCGCATCAAGGTTCTGCTGCTTCATGGCGGACCCGGCTCCACCCATGAAGCCTTCGAAAGTTTTGAAAGTTTCTTCCCGCAGGAGGGTTTTGAATTTTATGAATACGATCAGTTGGGTTCCTATTATAGTGACCAACCCCAGGACAGCAGCCTTTGGACCAATGAAAGATTTGTAGAGGAGGTGGAGCAGGTAAGGCAGGCGCTGGGGCTCACTAAAGATAATTTTTACCTCTATGGCAACTCCTGGGGTGGCATACTGGCGATGGAGTATGCACTCAAATACCAGCAGAACATAAAGGGTTTGATCATCAGCAACATGATGGCCAGTTGCCCTGAATATGGAAAATATTCAGAAGTGCTTGCGAAACAAATGCCCAGGGACGTGGTAGATACCGTGAGGGCCATGGAGGCAAGGGGCGCATACAATGGTCCCAGGTATATGGAGCTCCTGATCCCCAATTTTTATAAGCAACACCTGTGCAGGCTTGATGTTTGGCCTTCCGCTGTAGAGCGGGCATTCAAACACATGAATCCGCAAGTATATGTACTGATGCAGGGCCCTTCTGAGTTTGGCATATCCGGCAGGCTGGAGAAATGGGACGTCAGCAAAAGGCTTCCGGAGATCAAGGTTCCCACACTTACCATTGGTGCCACACATGACACCATGGATCCCGAGTATATGAAATGGATGAGCACACAGTTTCCAAAAGGGCGGTTTCTGCTTTGCCCCAATGGAAGCCACATGAGTTATTGGGATGACCAGCAGCATTTCTTCCCCGGTCTGATCTCCTTTATCAAAGATGTAGACAGCGGAAGGTTATAGTTAAGGGATGGAACAGTTTACCCAACCGGCGTCAAAATTGGCGCCGTATTTTTTATAAAATTGTATGGCGGGTTCATTCCAGTCCAGCACCTGCCACACCATGCCTGAAAACTTTTTCTCTTTGTATTCTTCGATGAGCGTATCAAACAGCATTTTTCCGATGCCGTGACCGCGCATTTTTTCTGTAACTATGATATCTTCCAGGTACATGCGTTGGCCCTTCCAGGTGGAGTAACGAACGTAGTAGAGGGCGAGGCCTTCCACACGGCCATCCACTTCCGCAACAAATGCCCACCAAACGGGCTGGGGGCCGAAGCCACTCTGGCGAAAATGTTCCATGGTTACGGTGACTTCGTCCGGGGCTTTTTCAAAAACAGCCAGTTCATGTACCAGTTCCATCATACGCGGACAATCAGATTCCACCGCGCGCCTGATCCTTATCTCCATAAATAATTACTCAGTTTTTGATCTCTCAATTCACTCCAGACACTTCAACGCTCTTGTCGATTTTTAAAATCAGGCCTTGCAAAACTTTGCCGGGACCCACTTCCGTGAATTTTGTTGCGCCGTCTGCGATCATCGCCTGTATAAGCTGCGTCCATTTTACCGCGCCTGTCAGTTGTTCAATGAGGTTTCGCTTGATATCATCCGGTGCGGTTACGGCTTTGGCAACCACATTCTGGTATACCGGGCAGGTAGGCGTATGGAATTTGACTGATTCAATGGCCGCGGCAAGTTCTTCCCGTGCCGGCGCCATCAGCGGAGAGTGGAAGGCACCGCCCACCGGGAGAATCATGGCCCGTTTTGCGCCTGCCTCCTTCATCTTTTCGCATGCTTTGGTAACGCCTTCTATGGAGCCGCTGATCACGAGTTGACCGGGGCAATTATAATTGGCCGGAACAACTACCTGGCCGGTTTCTTCAGCAACAGCCTTACAGATCTCATCCACCTTATCGTCAGCCAGTGCAAGCACGGCAGCCATGGTGGAAGGCACCATTTCACAAGCTTTTTGCATTGCCAGGGCTCGGATGTTGACCAGTTTGAGTGCATCTTCAAAGCTGAGCGTACCATTGGCCACCAGGGCAGAAAATTCCCCGAGGGAGTGGCCTGCCACCATCTGGGGTGAGGCTCCTTCCAGGCTCCTGTAGGCAATGATGGAATGCAGGAAGATGGCCGGCTGTGTCACCTTGGTTTGTTTGAGGTCCTCATCGGTACCCGTAAACATGATATCAGACAGCCGAAATCCTAAAACTTCATTGGCCTGTTCAAACAATTTCTTTGAGAAAGCACTGTTTTCGTAAAACTCTTTTCCCATTCCGGGGAATTGGGATCCCTGGCCTGGGAACACATAAGCATGTTTCATGGTCTATGGTTGGACCGCGAAAATAAGGCTTATCGGCAACATTCGGGAGCAGGATTTATCCCAAAATCAATGGAGTTTAGAACCGATGAGGCGGATGAATTCACTGCGGGTTTCATTGCGTTCAAATTCACCCCAGAAAGCGGAAGTGGTAGTCACAGAATTCTGCTTCTGCACACCACGCATCATCATGCAAAGGTGAGAGGCCTCAATGACTACCGCAACACCCAGGGGATTGAGGGTATCTTTGATGGCATGCAGCACCTGTGTAGTCAGCCTTTCCTGCACCTG
Source organism: Chitinophagaceae bacterium (assembly GCA_044225015.1). GTDB lineage: Bacteria > Bacteroidota > Bacteroidia > Chitinophagales > Chitinophagaceae > Pollutibacter. Next base: position 344,173 of record JBGAJG010000006.1, read on the forward strand.
TAAGCGACGTGCAAATACATCCACCACCCTGGCAATCTTGCTGAGGCCGGTGATCCAGCCATTAGGGATATAGGCGATGTGTGCCTTTCCATAAAAGGGCAGCATATGGTGTTCGCAAAGGCTGTACAGTTCAATGTCTTTAACGATAACCATCTCACTCACTTCCTCATGGAACTTAGCGGAGTTCAGGATGGCTTTGGCATCCATATGATAGCCCTGCGTAAGAAACTGCATGGCCTTGGCCACACGCTCCGGCGTTTTCAGCAACCCTTCCCTTTCCGCATCTTCACCCAGCAGGGACAGTGATTCACGGTAGTTTTCTGTGAGGCGGGAAGTGATCTTGTCTTCGTATTGTTCTACTCTTTTGTACGCCATGTGTTTATTTTATCCCTATGCAGGGTATTCTACAAAATTACGGGGTGTTTCATAGAGCGTGATCTTCAGATCCATGGACTGGTCAATGGCTGGACGAAGCAGGTCATAAATAACCACTGCAATGTTCTCTGCAGTAGGGTTGAGATTCCTGAATTCTGCTGTATCCTCGTTAAGGTTCCTGTGGTCAAATTTTTCCAGTACCCTTTCCCGGATAAGATCAGAGAGCAATTTCATGTCCATGACATAACCGGTTTGCGGGTCAGGTACGCCCGTTACCTTAACAATCAATTCATAGTTATGGCCATGGTAATGGGGAAGATTGCATTTGCCGAATACTTTTTCATTGGTGGCTGCATCCCAGGAGGGGTTATGCAGGCGATGAGCAGCATTGAAATGTTCTTTCCGGTACACGGCAACTCTCTTATCCATCAGATAAAGATAACAACAATGTGTCAGCTAAAAGGTTCAACCGGCTAGAGGATGCTACCCATAATATTCCACGTAGATCCTGGGAGTCTCCACCAGTTTAATACAATGAAGGACAACGCCAGCCGGCAGCAATGGCTTCAGTTGATTCCAGATACCGGTTACCAGGTTCTCAATAGAGCACATTTTTCCCTGCATGAAGTCTACGTCCAGGTTGAGGTTGCGGTGATCCAGTTTCTCAATGATATGATCCCTGATGATCCTGCTGAGTAGCTTTGCGTCCACAATAAAACCGGTATCAGGATCAGGATGACCCTTGACGGTCACAAAAAGTTCAAAATTGTGCCCGTGCCAGTTCTCGTTGGCACATCGCCCAAACACCTCATCATTCCTTTCCTTGCTCCAGGCAGGATTATACAGTTTGTGGGCGGCGTTAAAATGTTCTACTCTCGTTAAATAAACCATGTGCTGTTGGGGATGCAAAGTTAAGGTATTATGGCAGGAAATATGGAAATTTGGGGATGAACATCACCCTGGTGGCCGCTACAAGGATGGAGATTGAACCCACCCTCCTCTACCTTTCTGAGCGTATTTACCTGCGCCGGCACCAGCGTGTGGATACCCTGGTGACAGGGGTTGGTATGATGAACACCACCTACCAGCTTACCAGGGCCTTCTCCCGCCAGAAGCCCACCCTGGCCATCCAGGCGGGGATTGCCGGCAGTTTCCATCCCATCTATGCACCCGGAATGGTGGTGAGTGTGAAAGAAGAACTGATGGGCGACCTCGGCGTTTTTGAAAGCGGCCAATGGAAGGATCTTTTTGACATGGGCTTCATCCCCGCTGATGAATCCCCCTGGCTAAACAAAAGACTGCCCAATCCGCATCAGGAATTGTTACGTAAATCTGCATTGGAATCTGTGCGGGGTATCACCGTAAACCAGGTGAGTACCAACCCTTTGATGATTTCTGCCATCAGGGATAAATATATGCCCGTGGTGGAATCAATGGAGGGCGCGGCCTTTCACTATGTTTGCCTCCAGGAAAAAATACCGTTCATCCAGCTCCGGGGAATCTCCAACCCGGTAGGTGAAAGGGATAAGGCAAAATGGAAGATCCAGGCCAGTGTTGAAGCATTAAATAACCAATTGATCAGGCTGATCAATCAAATAACGGAACCTTACGCATGAAATTCAGTTTAGGATTTTCGCCCTGCCCCAATGACACTTTCATTTTTGATGCCCTGGTCAATCATAAAATTGATACCCAGGGGTTTAAGTTTGAGGTGGTGATGGAAGACGTGGAAACACTGAATAAATGGGCTATGCAGGAGAAATTGGATGTCACCAAGATCAGCTACGGGGTATTGCCCCGCATCCTCCCCGCTTACCGGGTTCTGGATGCCGGTGGCGCACTGGGTAAAGGGGTGGGGCCGCTGTTAGTATCCCAACAGCCTGTAGACATGGAAGAAGTACCCCAACTCCGCATTGCACTTCCCGGGGCCCATACCACCGCTCACATGTTGTTTTCGCTGGCATTTCCTGATGCCCAGCGAAAGAGCTTTATGGTTTTTCATGATATTGAAAATGCCGTGTTGCGGGGCGATGTGGATTGTGGCGTGATCATCCATGAAAACAGGTTCACTTATGCCGACAAAGGGCTGGTCAAAATTCTGGACCTCGGAGAATTCTGGGAACACAACACGCAAAGTCCTATTCCATTGGGCGGCATCGTGATGAGCCGTCGTTTTGACCCGGCCATCATGGCCAAGATAGACGGCCTGATCCGTGAGAGTGTCCTGTACAGCTGGCAACAGTATCCTGTTCTCAGTGATTTTGTAAAAGCACATGCCCAGGAGATGAGTGAGGAGGTGATGCGGCAGCACATCAACCTGTACGTGAACGATTACTCCACCAGTCTTGGGCCAGAGGGCCGTGCAGCCATCTGGCAGTTGCTGGAAGTGGCCGGAAACCTGGTGCCGCAGCCGGTGAACGGGTCCTTTGAAATCTTTATGTAGTCTTCAGTGCACCTACGGCTTTTGTATACACTTCGAGACAACGTTTCCGCGCGAAGTCGTGCTCCACTAACGGTCTCGGATAGGTGAATTCCTGGAACTCAGGAACCCATTTCTGGATATACCGGAGATCCTTATCAAATTTTTCTGTCTGGAGGTAAGGGTTGAAGATCCTGAAATAAGGGGCTGCGTCGCAACCACTACCCGCGGCCCATTGCCAGCCGCCATTATTAGCAGCTAGGTCAAAGTCCAGCAATTTGCCGGCAAAGTATGCCTCGCCCCATCGCCAATCAATCAATAAGTGCTTGCACAGGAAACTGGCAACAATCATGCGAACCCTGTTGTGCATATAGCCCGTGGCATTGAGTTCACGCATGCCCGCGTCCACAATAGGATAACCCGTCATCCCCTGGCACCATTTGTTGAATTCCACTTCGTTGTTCCGCCATTCAATAAGATCATAGGCGGGTTTAAAGCTTTTCCCAGCACCCACATGGGGAAAATGCCAGAGGATCATGTGGTAAAATTCCCTCCAGATCAGTTCATTCAGAAAGGTTTCGCTGAGGGAACGCACATGCCTGGCCAGTTCCCTGATGCTGATGGTACCAAAACGCAAGTGCACCCCTAAGCGCGAAGTCCCTGGCAGGGAGGGATAATCACGCGTTGCGCCATACTGCGTGATCAACGCATCTTTAACATGATCCGGCGGGAAGGCAATACCTGCCGGACTGAAATTCATTTCTTCCAAACTGGGAATGGGCAATGCACGCTGTTGGTAAAAATGATGCACATATTTTTCAGATGGGAGGCTTGGCGGTGCCTGCAGCGTGTATGCAGCCTTCCATTTCTTGCTGTAAGGGGTGAATACCGTATAGGGCAGCCCATCGTCCTTCACCACTTCGTTCTTTTCAAAAATTACGTGATCCTTGAAACTGTGAAAGCCGATACTTTCTTTCTGCAGCATCGCAGCCACAGTTGCGTCCCTCTGCATGGCATAGGGTTCATAGTCGCCATTGGTATACACCTGCTTCACTGCATAGGTCTGCAACAGAGACTGGAATGCCTGGTCCGGCGTATCATAAAAGACATGGAGGCTGCTGCCGATGGCCGCCAGCTTCTGCTGCAGGTCTGTAATACATTGGTGAATGAATTCTACGCGCGCGTCTGCCCTGTCTTCCAGCTGATCAAGAATATTCTTGTCGAAAACAAACACGGGAACCACTGGCAGGCCGGATGTTAAAGCATGATAAAGACCGGTGTTGTCATTCAACCGGAGATCCCTTCTGAACCAGAAAACGGAAACATCGCCTTGCATATGCTGGGTAACAGGCCAGCGGTGTTTTGGTTGACTAAACGGAAAAAATAGGGGCCACCAGGGAGTGGTAGATATCTGCACTGGTATTGCAAGCTGCAAATCTGTGCTGATCCACGGAACTCACCCATTGGATTCCCCTAACGGCATTGGTGATAAAAATTTCATCTGCCCCGGCGAGCTCCTGTGAATGGAGGGGTTGCTCCTGTATGGGAAGTTTTTCCATGAGATAGCTGCGCATAACCCCGCCAACCGGGCCTTCAGACAAGGGGGTAGTGTAGATATTGCCAGCCTTGGTCCAGTAGATATTGGCAATGGAAAGATCTGCGATCCTGCCATGCTGGTTCAGGAGGATGGCGTCATTGGCCCGTGCTTCCTTCGCAAACCTTGCCGCCATGGCATACACGAGATAGTTGGTAGACTTGAGGTGTGAAAGCGGGTCAGCCGCCTTGATCCCACCATGAAAACTAACCAGCTGCAGGCCATTGCTGTTCAAGGTAGGTACAGGGTCTTCCAGCGGCCAGGTCTGAATGATGTAGTGAAGCGATGTGTTGTCGGGCTCCAGTATGCCGCCTTCTCCCCTGCTCACGGTGATGCGTACACGTGCATGGGCAAGATGATTTTTCCTACAAAGATCCATGACTTCCCGGAAGAGGGTTTCCGCGGTAAAATGGGCAGGGATATGGAACTGAAGTGTCTGGATGCCGGCAAATAGTCTTTGTATGTGCCAGTGCCAGAGGGGGATCTGGGAATGTGCCAGCCTGAGGGTTTCAAACAGGCCGTCGCCGTACCTGAAGCTGCGGTTGTCAGGAAAAACAGAAGGCTGATCTTCCCGGTAGAATTTTCCGTTGGCGAGATAAAACCCCGGCATTATTTATTATCGATGATACCGCTTTTAACGGCAAACATGACGAGACCGGCCATGGACTTTGCGCCCGTTTTTGTTTTCAGTTTATCCCTGATGGCTTCCACCGTTCTGGGGCTGAGGTCAACGATATCCGCTATTTCCTTAGTGCTTTTCTCTTCGCACATCAGTTTAAGGATGATCACTTCCTTGTCTGTGAGTTTGGTATCTGAGGGCAGCGCATTTTCCGCCTGGCGCTTGTGACGCAAGCCGTCAATTAGCGCTTTATTGGTAAGCGTGTTGAAATAGTATTCCTGCTGGTGCACCGTTTTAACGGCTTCATAAATGACTTCTGAATCCGAGTTTTTGGTAAGGTAGGCATTGGCGCCAAGTTCCATGAGTTTGGAGATCATGGAATGATCGTTATGCATCGTTAGCATAACTACCTTTACTTCTGGGTATAGTTTTTTGATTTCCGGCAGGGTGGTGATTCCATCCATGATGGGCATCTGTATGTCCAGGAGGATCACGTCAGGCTGCACGTGTTTGAGGAGCGTCAGCAGCTGCATACCGTTGTCTGCTTCTGCCACCATTTTGATGTCCTTTTTCATGGACAGGGCTGTTTTCACGCCGGTGCGGAAGAGGATATGGTCATCAGCGATGGCAACTTTAATGGCGTCGCCGGTTTCGTCCTTTTTCATGGGATTCAGGGGGTTGGGTTGAGTTGTTACGTCTTGAAACTACGTGTGCAATTTAGTAAGGTTCCCAAGGCTGTGCCATAGTAAAACTACCCGATTATTTCTGCCGTAAAATTCCTGCAAAGGGCGTGGAACTTCGTTAATACGCTCATTTTCAGGGCGTTCATGGGGTACTTCCTGGCAGGTTTTGAGAGAATTTTCGGTCTCTCTCCCCAATCAATTGACGTTTTTTCCCCATGAAATGGCGAGGATTTCACGAATGGAAAAAAAATATAGGCAACTAACTTTAAAGCAACAAAGAGAAAATGAGTTACACATTATCCCTTCAAATAGTAATATTGATAGTCAATACTACCCTAGTATTATATGGAATCTACAGCATATACATTCAATTAAAATGCTGGCAAACTATACAGTTAACTAAGTATCGAAAAGTTGGATTCACTTTCTTAATTAATACTTCTTTATTCTTGGTTTTAAACAACTTACTACCTTATCATTTCTTCCCAAAGATTTCTTCGTTCATGCATACAATGTCAGAGGTCTTCGAAATAACACTTTGTTACTATATTGTAAAAATCACAAGCACATCGCCGGGCCATGTAAAAATGATAAGAAATCTCTCAGCCCTAACCTTCATTCCCATTATTTTCTCTGCAGGGCTTAGTCCATTAGATCCCAAGCATGAATTTTTATACCTGTATGTTAGTCTAATTTTCACATACTCTTCCATTCATTATTTCAACCAACTTGCATCAAAAAGTTCGAGAATAAATCTGACCACCCAGTATGACGTTTTACTGCAACTTGCAGTATTTGCCTGCAATGCTGTACCAATGGTGTCGAGTATATGTCAGATTGGAATTTACTTAGTTGACCCGAGTTACAACTCAAGGGTGCTTTCAAAGGAAAGTTTTACCAATTTAACTATGCCAATTGTTCTCTTCATAGTACTAACATTCAGCTACACATGCCATATATATTTTATAACAAAAGCAATTAAATGGATCACCAAAGATTATACACAACAGTAATTGGAATTATAGGAATTATTGCCACATTCATAGTTATTGCCTTTATCATATCAATACAAATAACTCTGCGCCGATTCGTCAGAAAATCATTAGAGATTACAAAAAATTATGAATCTCTAAAATCAGATTTAGATCAACAGGTATTAAAGGCTGCTATAGAAACCCAAGAAAACACATTTCAATTTATTTCAAAAGAAATTCATGATAACATCTCTCAAAGCCTCAGTCTGGTTGTCATCAATTTAAATTCATTGCTTACTTTAAAGGAATTTGAAGAACGAGTAGTTGTCACAAATGCCATTGCCCATTTAAAGAAAACAATCGAAGACCTAAACAATTTATCGAAAAGCTTGGACAATGATCTTATTGAATCATATGGATTAGTTTCCGCTTGCCAATTCGAATGCGACAGATGGAACAGACTTTATAACACAAGTGTAAAATTCAATGTAATAGGCGAAATAGTACATCATGATAAAACTATGGAGTTGTTCACCCTAAGAATAATTCAAGAATCTTTGAATAACGCAATAAAGTACTCAAAAGCATCAGAAATTCTTGTAAATATCTGTTACTATCCAGAAAATATAATTATCTCTATAGAAGACAATGGGCAAGGATTTGATCTGAGCGAGATCATGGAGAAGAAAATAATTGGCAAACATTCGGGAATAAAAAATATGAAGCAAAGAGCCCATATGATTGCTGGAACATTTGAGATAATAACGAGTCACTTAAAGGGAACAAAAATTACGGTCGATATTAATTTAGAAAAGTATGAACAAAATTTTGGTTGGTCTGGCAGACGATCACAAATTATTAAGGAGCGCATTAGCCTCGATGATAAACTCCTTCGGAGATTATGAAGTAGTTCTCGAAGCTTCTAATGGCATAGAGCTTTTAGAAAAATTACAAAATTCTCGACCTGAAATCATTTTACTTGATTTCAATATGCCTGAAATGAATGGACTTGAAGCTGCGATAGAGTTAAAGGCTCGATACCCCAACATCAATATACTTATGCTAACCATGTATGATACTGAATTGATGTTGATAAAATTATTACAATCTGGAGTAAAAGGGTTCATGAAGAAAGATGTCCATGCAACAGATCTAAAACAGGCGCTAGATTCAATAAAACGAGATGGATACTACTATTCATCGCATACAAGCAGTAAACTTGCAGGTTTTTTTCAAAATTCTGGCAAAACGCCAATATGGGATAAAATCTTATCAGAACAAGAGATCATGTTAATGAAATTATCTAGTACTGAGCTCACATACAAAGAAATTGCTTTAAAAATGGGACTTAATCCAAGAACTATTGACTCAATCAGAGATACCTTATTCGAAAAGTTGGATATAAAAAGTCGAGTTGGACTAGCCATGTACGCAATTAAACATGGACTAGTAGTTATATAGTATTACTCTATGAGTTTATTTCTCATACCATACATAACTAAACCTGCTATTGTTTTAACACCAGCCTTGGTTTTCATATTCTGACGTATCGTCTCGATTGTCCTAGGTGACAAATACACTTCTTTGGAAATTTCTTCAGTGGTCTTATCTTCTGCCAACAGTTTCAAAATCTTTACTTCCTTTTCATTAAACTTCACAGGATTAGGATAATACTGTTTTGCCGACTTTTTATGCTGAAGTTTCATTAAAACGGCCTTGTTAACAAGATCATTAAAATAAAAATCATCATTCATACAAGTAAGAATGGCTTGGTAGATTTCGTCTGGATCTGTTGTTTTTGTCAGATAAGCGTTTGCTCCCATTTCCATCATCCTCGAAATCATCTCCTGGTCATCGTACATGGTAAGTACAATAATCTTAAGTTCTTCATATTCTTTTCTAAGTAGTGCAATAGCATTTATTCCATCAATTTCAGGCATGCGTATATCCATTAAAAGGACATTGGGCATTTTAATCTTGATTTTATGCATCAGATCTTTACCATCTTCTGCTTCCCAAATGATCTTCAGGTAATCTTTTCCTGAAAGTGCCATTCGGATTCCATCTCTGAAAATCTTATGATCGTCTGCGATTGCAACTTTAATGGGTTCGGTACTTGCCATGAGAATGGGTTATGAAAACGTTGATTTACAAACATCTACTATTAGTTTGATAAAGATCGAGTATTTTTACTTAGTAAAAATACGCTATTCAAAAAAATATCTACGACGCCACTAAAAGCAATATCACTTAAGAAACTGTAAATACACTGCCGCAACAATCGGTCAAAACTTCTATTGCCGGGAACTTCATTCTAAAATACATTTGCTTTGAAGTTGATTGACGAGGATTCAGTAACCTCAAGCTTACCAATATCCTACGCAAACCATCCGTTTAAAAATCCAATACTTAGAAAAGCCTGACAGTCTAATCCAAGGTCAATCAACTTTCAGTTTTAACACCTTACCCGAATAGAGCATTTTAGTAAAACTCCGCCTTTCAACATAGTATTTTTACTATTTCCACCTCGTATTTCTCCTTCTTTTTGCTTAATAGTTTTTTATAACTATTTGTAATTGATTGATTATTAATAAAGTACATAATAGTGCGTAACCGTAAATGCCCGTGTGGCATTGACCTATTCTGCAAGTGACTGATGTTCAAGACTTTTGAAAGGCAAAGTATTGTTGAACTTAAATTCGGAGTTATGCGCAATGCACTTGATTTTATCGTTAACCTCTTTTTCTAAAGGCTTCTATTTTTAACTTAATTGGATTGTTGCTATATTTGATTTAAACATTTCAAATATAGTAACGTCCATTTTTTTATTATTGACCTTATTGCTGGAGTTAGTACTGTTAGTTTTGTATTTGTCTAAAAGATCAAAATTTGCAGAACTGAAGCCAATCGTTTTTTATACATTCTACACCTTCCTTAGCAACGTATTTATCAACGCATTAATAGGAAGACTTTCTGGAAAACAGTTTCTTGGTTTTAGAATCTTCACCATTGTTGAAGGCACACTACTTATGTTTTATTTGAGATTAATTCTCAAAAATTTAAGGGCAAAGAAGACTTTATTGGTTCTAACTATTTTATTTATACTTTTTGCTGTCTACGACCTGATTACAAATAGTGATGCAGACACTTTTGACTCATTACCAACTATTATCGAATGCCTTATAATTATCGGATTTTCAACGTTCTACTTGTATGAACAATTAAGCGATCCAGACTCAATGTTCCTATACAGTACTTCAAAATTTTGGATAATTGTTGGCCTTATGCTCTTTTTCGCAGGGAATTTTTTTGTTTTTATTTACGCGCAGAGTAACTCTAAATCGCCAGAATTTCAGAACACATTTAGCTTAATAAACACCATTTTGGCCTTTATCGAAAATATCCTCTTCCTAATAGCGTTTATAATAGCTAGAAAACAGTCTAAAGCCATAAAAACCAATATCGTAGCAAAAACCACCTGAAAAAGCCTCAGAAACCCTAACCCTAAAATCCATCTGGAGAGAAAATGATATTCCTTCAATCAGTCCCTAACTCCCCGGGAATGTCCAATGTACTGTTCTTCGGAACCATTGGCATGCTGATACTTGCTATCGGCCTGGTCGTCTTTATCGTTTTCCACCAACGCAGGGTCATCAAATACCAGATGCAGCTCCAGAAAATGGAGGATGAACAACAGAAAATCCTCCTGAATGCGTCTATCCGCTGGCAGGAAGAAGAACGCCAACGTATAGCCGCAGATCTTCATGATGACGCCGGCCCCCTCCTGGCCACAGCACGCCTCTACCTCAACGAAAACCTGGTACACCAGGATATCAATACCCAATTGCAAAGTATCTACAATGCCAAACAGATCATTGATGATACTATCCAGCTGATCCGGAATATCTCCCACAGCCTGATGCCCCCTACCCTCAAAAACTTTGGACTTGAATCCGCAGTCAACGATCTCTTCCAGAAAATATCAGGATCCGGCACCATCAACGCCAGCTCCAGGTTTCACGACTACCGCCACCGCCTTCGCCCTGAACAGGAATTGCTGGTCTTCCGCGTTATCCAGGAACTGGTGAACAATATCCTGAAACACAGCAACGCCAGCTTCATCCATATCACCCAGAATTTTGCAGACAGCAAATTCTTTATCCGTATCCATCACGACGGACGCGGCATCACCCAAAATGATTTCGACAAACTCAATAAAAGTGCGGCCGGACTCGGTTTGAAAAATATCCAGAGCAGAATGCGCGTATTACAAGGTAATATCAACTTTGAAAAGGATCTCTCGCAGACTTATTTCAAAGTAACACTGGAAATTCCTGTTGATATGGAAAACCTCAGCTAAGCTTCCCTATCTTTGTAAAACCAGAACTAAGATCCTAAAAACCAATATCGATGAGCCAAATCAAAGTGGCCATTGCAGACGATCACAAAATCTTCAGAAAAGGAGTTATCCTTTCCCTGAGGACCTATCCCAATATCAAATTCGTACAGGAAGCCGAAAACGGACAGGAACTCCTGAACGGCCTGAACGAATCCCAACCCGATATCGTTTTGATGGACCTCCGTATGCCCCAGAAAGACGGCATCGAAACCACAAAAGAAATCAGCAGACAATATCCCGATATCAAAGTGCTGGTGCTCACTATGTACGAAGACGAAAGATTCGTATCGCACCTCATGGAGAACGGAGCCAATGGATATCTTCTGAAAAGCGCAGATCCTTCTGAAATCAAAAAGGCCATCATGGAAGTGATGGCAAGAGGCTACTACCTGAACAATTTTGTCAACCGTGTGCTCCTCAAAAAATCACACGCCCGCACAAAAACAATCCCTTCCCTCAACAGCGAGATCACACTCAATGAAAAGGAAAGGGAAGTTATCCGGTTGCTCTGTATGGAGTTCACCGCCCAGGAAATAGCCCAAAAAATGGAAATCAGCCCCAGGACCGTTGAAGCGATCAAGGACCGGCTGATGGAAAGGTTCGGCACCAAGAATACCGCAGGCCTGGTATTCTTTGCGGTGAAGAACAACCTGATTGATTAGGATTGGCGCTTATATGCTCAATGTAAAGACAATACTGGATCTGCTACCCTGGGTCTTAATAGCCCCTGCTATCCCCCTATTGCTGATGCTCTTACCGGGTAAGCCGTCTTTGCATAAACCCCAAACCAGTGTGCTGCTGCTCTGCGTGATCACCATCCTATCCAACGCCTTCCTCATCATAGGCGCCCAAACCACCCTCTACAACGGTTTCATTCATGTAAGCTTCCTCGCCAGCTTCATATTCACCTTACTCTTACTCAAAAGCTGCACAGACAACCAGGTCCTGCGCATCAGCATCCTCGCCGTACTCATCCTGTTCATTGGGGTTTATCTCAGTTTCCAGTACTTCTCCGGTGACCATTCTGGCATGGAACAACTCAACAGCACCGGCTCTGCTATCGTTTTTTTGCTGGCCATTCTCGTACTATCCTCGCTCGCATATAAAGTAGACATCCAACTCTTGCGCAATCCGGATTTCTGGTATACCGGGGGAGTATTCTTCCATTTCGGACTGCTGTCCCTCCTGCTTTTCACCACCAGAAAAATCACGGATATCCACTACCATGAAGCGGATGAATGGTCCGCATTCTATGCCATCATTTTCTGCCTTCAGTTTGTCTTTTTCAGTGTGGGGGTATACCTCCAAAGGCCCTGGAAGAAAACAGCGGACCCTTTACTTTAACCGCCGCTCTACCTTCTGTTTAAATGCTTCATCCTTGGAGCGGAGTGCTCTCGCATTTACAGTGTCCATGATAACCTTAAAGTCTTCAGGCTGGGTTTTGTAATAGCTGATGCTTTCCAGAAAATCTTGCTGGCTCACTTTATAAATGGCCAGCACCCGGTCAAACTCCTGGCCATACAATTGCTTCAGTTTTTTTGTGGTATCCACGGACAGATAGGACTCCGCAAAACTCTCCGCAAGGAGCATATCTGTTAAGACCAGTTCCATCTTCTCCGGAGGTAAAATCCTCTCCGGCCGTTTCGCTGGCCCGCAGGCCGCCAAAAGAAACACCAACCATATTGCCGGGATCATCTTTCTCACTTGAGCTGCTCTTTATACTTTAATGTATTGGTGGGATCAATCTTCTGTAACAAATCGATGATCCTGGATCTCTCACCAGGATTTGCCTTCTTCATGATACTGATGATCTCATCAGCTTTGCCCTGGAAAAAGAACTGGTAGATCATGATATTGGGATTGTCTACCTTCAGGGTATACAGCGTATTCACGGCATTCAGCAATTCCTGACGGGCCTTAGTATCATTCTCATACAAGTTATCCATACACTGCCTGTAATAGATATAATACGCGTCATGCACAAGGGAGTATCTGCTGTTCATCATATTCTCAGACAGCCAGTAACGGTTTCGCTGGCTGTCAAATGGCTTCCAACCCGTGATCAGCCTCGCATCTGGCGCCGCATTCACAATATTATTCGCCTTTTGGAAATAAGGATCGCCGCCCCGGGGAGCAAATGAATCATGATCTATCCCGAGGATCATATACACATAATAGGCCAGGATAGCGGTGAGATTGGCCGACAAAGGTTCTGTTCCCTGCACCCTGTTCTCGTTGAATTCGATGGGCTGGAACTCCACATACCGGAACACTACATCGTTATCCATATGATTGAAGGTAGCTGCCTGGTAATTGCTGTTGTATACAGGCCGGGCAGCCTGGATGGTAAGGGTAGCCTTATACGTATTGGTTTCCGGGCTTGATTGCAGGTTCAATAAAAAATTACACCGGATCTTCTCCTGTACCGCGTAATCTTCGTTTGTCCATTTCCGTTTGTTCAGGAAATCCTGCAGCTGTGTCTGGAGGGTCTGGAAAACTTTCCTGTCCACAGCGGTACTGATCTGGCTGTACACCACCGTCACTTTTGCGTTCAGCTCCTGCCCCATAGATAATAACGGCAGCAGGCAAACAAAAAGGATAACGGATATTCTACGCATATGATGGATTCATGTTTTTAATGATGATATCCACCAATGCTGTTGCGATATCATCTTTAGAACGTAAGCTCAACAGTTCCTTTCCTCCATTCCTGTCAAATACAGTTACCTGGTTAGTGGCGTGTCCAAATCCTGCACCGGCATCCTTCAGTGAGTTCAGCACCATGAGGTCTGCATGCTTTGCTTTAAGTTTTCCTATTGCATTGGCCTCTTCATTCTCTGTCTCCAGGGCAAATCCTACCAACAATTGCCCTTCTCTTTTCAGCTGCCCCAATGAAGCGAGGATATCTTTAGTCCGGGCAAATGACAGTTGCCATCCGCCCTCTTTTTTCTTGATCTTTTCCAGTGCTACTTCTGCAGGTGTATAATCAGCAACAGCTGCCGCCATTACACTGATATCGGCTTCGGGAAACGAAGACTTACATGCCTCGTACATCTCCGCCGCCGTTTGTACCCGCACCGTAGTAAGTCCTTCCAGGTTAAATTCAGCCATGGTTGGGCCCAGCACCAACGTTACTGCAGCGCCCCGGGATCTCAATGCATGGGCAATGGCTACACCCATTTTGCCGGAAGAGTGGTTGCCAATAAAACGAACGGGGTCTATGGGTTCATAGGTTGGTCCGGCTGTGACCAGGGCTTTTTTCCCGGCAAGCTCTCCGCTATTGAAGACCTGGGTATCCAGGTATCGCACAATCTCTTCCGGCTCCGCCATCCGGCCCTCACCCACCAGCCCACTCGCCAGTTCACCATGGTTCACCGGGATCACCTGGTTGCCATAGCTGCGAATACGGTCCAGATTCAACTGGGTGGAAGGGTGCTTCCACATGTCTTCATCCATCGCCGGGGCCACTACTACCGGACAAATGGCAGAGAGATACACCGCCATCAGCAGATTGTCGCAGGCTCCCTGCGCCATTTTGGACAAGGTGTTGCAACTCAGCGGCGCCATTACCATCACATCCGCCCATCGGCCCAACATAACATGATTGGCCCATGAAGTACCGTCTGATAATGTGTGGATCGCAGGATTCTTTGACAGCGTGGATAAGGTGAGTGGCGAAATAAAATCAGCGGCAGAGGGTGTCATGATCACCTTTACCTCCGCACCTGCCTTTACCAGGAGACGAACCAGCAAGGCAGATTTGTAGGCTGCAATACTTCCGGTGACTCCAACAATGATTTTCTTTCCTAAAAGCATCAGGAATTTTTCAATTGACAGGGCAAATTAGAATAAAAAAAGCGACAAACAGAATTTGCCGCTCCTTATATCATTGATTTAACGATACTGTGCTTAGCTGAACAGATTGTCTTCGCCCCTGCGGAAATACACCTTGTCTTCCATAAACTCCTGGGTAGCCAGCAGTGAAGGATTAGGCATCTTCTCATATGCTTTGGAGATCTCGATCTGCTCTTTATTCTCGTGGATCTCTTCCAGACTGTCTGTATGGCTGGCAAACTCCTCGAGCTTATTGTGCAGCTCTTCCTTCAGCATGATGTTGATCTGGTTTGCACGCTTTGCTATGATCGCAATAGACTCGTAGGCGTTGCCGGTCTTTTGCTTGATCTTGGCAACATCTTTGGTTTCGAGGTTGTTGGTAATGCTATTTCCGATCTGGCGACGTAACCTGCTCATTGGGATGCTTTATTTTTTTGTGGACGACAAAGTTAAGTAACGTTCCGCTTCTTTCAATAATTTACTTTCAGGGTAGCGGTCCTGGAAGTCCTGCACCTCTTGCACCACTTTAGCATACCTTTCTTCACGGCGTTCTTCGATACTCATGGCAGCGTACTTATAATAACTCTTGATAATCATGAGTTTATACTCATCCGCCTTGGGAGAATCAGGATAATTATTGATCAGGGTGGTAAATGCGATAGCCGCTGCCTTATACTGCCCCATATTATAATACAGCTGGCAGCTTTTTAATTCCTTGACTTCCAGCTTCTTAACACCTTCGTCAATGATCTGCTGGGCCTCTTTATTTCTTTCTGAACCAGGATGGGTATTGATGAAGGTCTGCATCATGCCCATGGCCTTGATGGTATTGGTCTGGTCCAGTTCAGCCTTGGGGCTCTGGCGATAGTAAGAATAGGCCTCCATATATTCCAGTTCCTCGGCCTTGGTGCTATTAGGGAACATATCCAGGAAGCCATTGAAGAGGTTTTCAGCGCTGGCATAATCCTGCTGGCGGTAAGCACAGTAGGCATACCGGTAATAGAGCTCTTCAAACTGCGGCGTCCCTTTGAAAACCGTGAAAAGTTCTTCATAAAGGGTTTGGGCGTACTTGTACTGCTTTTTGTCATAGTACTCATTGGCCATCTTCAGCTTATAGTCATAATCAGGGCTTTTAAGCACCTTATTATACTTTGAGCAAGACGCCATGGTCAGTGCCAGTACGGCAAACACTAAGGAAATGGAATTGCGGAGATTCATAAAAGCGGGCAAAAATAAACTTTTTGGCTCTAACCCTTCAGGAAAGTTAAGGGTAAGCCCGTTAATAAAAACCCAAAAGACCCTTTGAGGGGGTCTTTTGGGTTCATTATGGTAGTACGATGTACTTATTTTTTGCGGAGGTTGGGGTGCGGAGCTGGAACCGTGTTAGGTCCTTCATCACCGGCACTTGCTGGCCTCAGGTCAACCGTGTTAGGATCACCTTCAGTTTGGCCATAGCGGAAGATGAACCTGTCTGCACTGATACCTTGCTTATCAACCAGGTGGTTGATCACGGCATTCACCCTGTCCCAGCTCAGCTGCTGGCTTGACTTGGAGGGTTCGCCATAACCGGTTACCACGATCTTACAGCCGGGGTTATTCCTCAGTTGATCAGCAACAGTAGCGAGGGCTGCCTGTGATTCTTTGCTGAGTACAGTGGAGTTGGCTTTGAAAGATATGCTGGGGAGGTTTGTGATCGCGCAATTGCCGCCACCACCTTTGCCGTATTTGCCAGACTCTAGATCATTTTTGATCTCTGTGCAACAAGCAGGATCCGGGCACTTACCTACGCCGTCTGCATCAACAGGCTGGCATTCTGTAGGCGTGATCAGTTGCTTGTCTTTATAATCAGGAACACCATCACCATCCGTATCCTTGCTCACGCCATGAGAATCCACGGGTGCGCCGGCAGGTGTGTTGGGCTCGTTATCAAATTGGTCAGTTACGCCATCGCCATCAGCATCATCCAAAACGGGTTTGGGGAGCTTCATGCGCTTGGGTGAATTCAGCTCATTGTAAGCGAAATTCAGGGGATTTTCCCAATACAGGGGTTCTACGGACTTCTTGCCTTTCTTTTGGGCTACTGCATCTGTTTGCACAAATGCCAGTGCCACGAAGAAAATGATCAATGCTTTAGTAAGTTTCATATAGTTCTCTATTAGGAAATTTAGAATATGTTGAAATTCAGACCCAGTGAAAGCCAGTTGATGGCATCAAAATTACGTGTCAGGGAAGCATCACCATGAGGTTGCTCATTCCAACGCTGTCCATCCAACAGGTCATCCCTCATAAAAATAATCCTGTCTTCCAGAGCGATATTGATCCTGCGGGACAGTCTCCAGGAGATTCCCAAACCAGCGGTTCCGTTGAAGCGGGAATTTTTCCCAAACATCTGCATGGTGGTATTCTCTGAATTTTCAGCAGCAGTTTCATAAGAACCGTCCTGCAGATCTTTAAGGGCGCGCCTTACGTCTTTGCGATCAGCATAATTGCCAGATGCAATACTGTTATAATTATATTTCGCACTGCCATTAAGCGCGTCTACCTTGGCATCATACCATGTAAGACCCACACCCACGAGTGCATACAACCCAACCTTGGTTTTTGCTACGTGAAACTTAATGTTGGAGAAATTAAAAATTGTCTGGAAACTCAGGTCATTGACCTTCGTCTTGAAGTTATAAAACACCTGCTCCTGTGCGGGTAGCCTGTCGCCACTGGCAGATACTACACTACCCTGGTAGCCATTACCAGCCCATGCTGGATTCTTCATGTAGTTACTTGCAGCCTGCCAACTCTGACCTGTGGAGGTACCGTTGAAATATTCCAGGCGAAGTGACACCGTATAACCCAAAGATTTACGTACATGCGCACCAAAACCAAAAGTAGGGAACACGGCAGGAACGTCACCCATGATCGTAGGGCTGCCCACCTTAACACCTACTTCCCACATATTCCTCGGCTTGGGAGGAAAAGAGTACAGGTTATTCATGAATTCATTGTACTGGGGGAGTTTGCTGGACTGGTAGAAGGACGAGTCAGACCAAACTGTTGTCTCCTGAGCAAAAGCAGATGAGGAGCAAACCAGGATGATCAGCCCTAAGAGAAATGAGTACTTTTTGCTTGCCATAATGTTAGAATTGTTAATGATTCTTTATCAGGGAACGGTGTTCAGATAAAGTCCCCCCAATGTAGAACCGGACAAAAATATTTACATCGCACCGTATTAGCAAATTTTACATGACTAAAATCTATTGATTTATGCTGCTTTGGGCCTGTAAAATCAGGCATAACCGAAAGATTGTTTCAAATTTTCTTAAGTTCGTTGATTATTCATGAATTTTTCCACCGATATCATCGCCAGCGAGCTGAAGGTTTTTGAGTCCAGATTCAAGGCGTCTGTTGAAAGCACCGTTCCCCTGCTTGACCGGATCATGAAATATGTGGTAAAAACCAAGGGAAAGCAGCTCCGGCCCATGTTTGTACTGCTCAGCGCCAAGCTTTGTGGTGATATCAATGAATCCACTTACCGGGCGGCATCCCTCGTAGAACTGCTCCACACGGCCTCCCTGGTGCATGATGACGTGGTGGATGAGTCCTTTGAAAGAAGGGGATTCTTCTCTGTTTTTGCCTTATGGAAAGCTAAAACCTCAGTATTGGTGGGGGATTACCTGCTCGCCAAAGGCATGCTGCTGGCCCTGGACAATGATGATTTCAAGATCCTGCAGATCCTTTCCCGTCCCGTCAAACTCATGAGTGAAGGGGAACTGTGGCAGATGGAAAAAACCCGAAGCCTCAATATTGACGAAGAAACCTATTTCAAGATCATCACGGGCAAAACCGCTTCCCTGCTGGCTTCTGCCTGCTCCGCTGGTGCTTATTCATCCACCCACGACCTGGAGATAGCAGAGAAAATGCGGCTATTTGGTGAAAATGTGGGGATTGCCTTCCAGATCAAGGATGACCTCTTTGACTATGGCAAGGACGATGTGGGAAAACCCACCGGCAATGACATCAAGGAAAAAAAACTTACCCTTCCCCTCATTTATACCCTCAGCAAGGCATCACCAGCACAAAAAAAAGAGCTCATCTATATCATCAAAAACCAGAACAGGATCCGCGAAAAGATTGATGTGGTGATCAATGCCGTTGAACAGGCGGGAGGCATAACCTATGCTACTGCCAGGATGCAGGAATACCGCAATAAAGCACTGGAAATCCTCAGGCAATTTCCGGAAAATGACGTTCGCAAAACCCTCGAAGACCTGGTAAATTACACCACTGACCGTAAGAAATAATCAGGTATGGCAATGGAGAAGCGATGGAGAATGCGGGAAACCGATCCCGGAACCGTTGAAGAACTGCGTGCGAGCCTTCGTATCCATCCCGCCATCTGCTCTATGCTGGTTCAGCGCGGCATCCGGGACTTTGAAGCCGCAAGGGCGTTTTTCAGGCCTGCCATGGACATGCTCCATGATCCCTTCCTGATGAAAGACATGGATAAGGCCGTAGCCCGCCTTACCCAGGCCAGGGACAAGGGTGAGAAAGTACTGGTATACGGCGATTATGATGTGGATGGCACCACTGCTGTGGGCTGCATGTTCCGCTTCCTGTCTTCCGTTTTCCCCCCGGATAAACTCAATTTTTATATCCCCCATCGTTACAGAGAAGGTTACGGAATTTCCAGCCAGGGTATCGTACATGCCGTTGAGCAAGGCTACTCGCTGGTAGTGGCACTGGATTGCGGAATCAAATCCGTAGAGCTGATTGCCCAAGCCGCCGCTCAGGGCGTTGATTTTATTGTTTGCGATCACCATCTGCCAGGAAATGAACTTCCCCCTGCCATTGCCATCCTGAATCCGAAACAAGCAAACTGCACCTACCCTTATAAGGAGCTTTGCGGATGTGGTGTGGGGCTGAAACTGATCATGGCGCTGGTGAAGACCTGGGATATGCCAGATGCACATTACCTGGAGCTGTTGGACCTGGTGGCCACAGCCATTGCCGCAGACATTGTACCTATCACCGGTGAGAACAGGGTGCTGGCTTATTACGGCCTGGAAAAAGCCAATCAAAATCCTTCCACTGCCTTAAAGGCAATTATGGATGTAAGCGGAATCTCAGGGAAAATACTCATCCATCACCTGGTCTTTATGGTGGCACCCAGGGTAAATGCCGCAGGAAGGATGGATGACGCCAGAAAAGTAGTGGAGCTGTTCACTGCGGTCAACGAAACAGAAGCCAGGAGGATAGCCGTTCAGCTTCAGGCCGACAATACGGACCGAAAAGAAGCAGACCTCCTGACTACGGAAGAAGCCCTGGAAATGATCCGCGCTTCTGAACAAATTACACCCCGCAAATCCACCGTGGTTTACCAGGAGCACTGGCATAAAGGCGTGGTGGGCATTGTGGCCAGCCGCCTGATTGAACATTATTATCGCCCCACCATTGTACTCACCAAAAGCGGTGAGGTAGTGGCTGGCAGCGCAAGAAGTATCCCGGGATTCAATATTCATGATGGCCTTGAACAATGCAGGGACCTGCTGCTGGGCTTCGGAGGGCATTACTTTGCTGCCGGCATGACCATGGCACCAGAAATGGTCAGTATTTTTTCTGAACGCTTCAATGCTGTGGTAACATCCCAATTGCCGGAGGAATACTTCATACCGGAAATCCTGATTGATGCCGAGATCACACTCAAAGATGCCACCATGAAATTTCTGGAGATTGTATCCCAAATGGAACCCTTTGGTCCAGACAATCCGCAGCCGGTCTTTATTGCCCGTGGCTTGCAGGACACGGGCTACAGCAAAGTGGTGAAAGAACAACATCTCCGGCTCAGCGTAAAACAAAACGGTTATACCCTCCAGGGTATCGGTTTCAATCTGGCCCATAAAACAGCCCTGCTGGCAACAGGCAAACCTTTAGATGTGGTGTTTCATCTTGATGTCAATGAATGGCAGGGCAAGCGGTCCGTTCAAATGCGAATATTAGACATACGCCAGACTCCCTGAGCATTGCCTATCCTTCCATCAGCTCAACATTTCGGTTAATGAAGGACGTTAGTTCATTGCCCTTCAGCAATCCCTGGGACAGGAGTGCAAGATCTGCCAGGTTCCTGGCCAGTTTTTGCTGCCGGTCAGCGTTTTCCGTTTTCAGCAAATGTTGAATTATCTTATGGTTGCCATTAATGGTAAGGGTGACTTCATCCGGCATATTGGCGTAAAACGAACCACCAGGGCCACTGATAGCTGCCATGTCCTTCATCCTGCGCACGAATTCAGGACGCGTGGCCAATACCGGCGCCGCATCCTGCGAAAGCCCTTTAATCTCCACGGATACATGGGAGGCGGGAACGTCTACCTTGAACATCGATTTCAACTTTTCTTCCTCATCTTTACTCAATACGGATCCTGCATCCTCGCCCTTGTCAATCAGGTTATCTGCAATATCCGAATCCACCCTCGTGAAATGCACATCGCTCCACTTCATTTCCATATTATTGATGAAAGCTGCATCCACCAGCGTTTCCATACTCACTATCTTATACCCTTTTGAAGTGGCAGCCTGGATATATGCATCTTGTTGCACAGGATCCGTTGTATAAAGAATGACGAGTTTCCCTTCCTTATTCTTCTGCAGGGCTTCGGTCTGCGCGCGGTATTCCTGTAAAGTATAGAAGCTGCTGTCCCTGGCATCTTTAAAGACATGGAACTGATTGGCCTTCTCGAGGAACTTGTCATCCGTCATCATACCGTACTTCACAAAAAGCCCCAGGCTATCCCATTTCTCTTCAAATGACGGCCGGTCTGTGCGGAAGATCTCATCGAGTTTATCCGCTACTTTTTTAGTAATGTGGTTATTGATTTTTTTGACATTGGGATCGCCCTGCAAATAGCTCCGGCTTACATTCAGCGGAATATCCGGAGAATCAATCACACCCTGCAAAAGCATCAGGAATTCCGGAACAATGTCTTTCACTTCATCCGTTACAAAAACCTGGTTGCTGTATAAGTGTATTTTGTCTTTCTGGATCTCGTAACTCTGTTTGATCCTGGGAAAAAACAGGATCCCCGTTAGCGTGAACGGATAGTCAACATTCAAATGGATCCAGAACAACGGCGTTTCATTGTACGGATACAGCTCCTTGTAGAAATTCTGGTAGTCCTCTGTGGTGAGATCATTGGGCTTACGCGTCCAGGCGGGTGTGGTATTGTTGATCTGCCTGTCTTTGAAAAAAATGGGAACCGGCAGGAACCGGCAGAATTTTTCCAGAATTCCCTCAATACGGGACTCCTCTAAAAACTCCTCACTCTCTTCATTGATGTGCAGGATGATATCCGTTCCCCGCTCCCTAAACCCTACCCCTAGCTCCTCAATACTATACTCAGGGCTTCCATCACAGGACCATTTCACGGTTCCCGCACCCTCCCGGAAACTCTGGCTCACTACATCAACCTGGGAGCTCACCATGAAAGCGCTGTAAAATCCCAGGCCAAAATGCCCGATGATATTGGCCTCCGACTGCCCCTTGTACTTGGCCAGGAATTCCTCGGCACTGGAAAACGCCACCTGGTTCAGGTATTTGTCCATTTCCTCACCCGTTAAACCGATGCCGCGGTCTGATATGGTCAGGGTTTTTTGGGTGGGATCGATGGAAATATCAATCCTCAAGTCCCCGATCTCCCCTTTGACTTCCCCGGCAGACGCCATGGTTTTCAGTTTCTGGGTGGCATCTACCGCATTGGAAATCAACTCCCTGAGAAAAATATCATGGTCTGAGTACAGGAATTTCTTGATGATCGGAAAGATGTTTTCGGTGTGAACCCTGATCTGGCCCTTCATAATGAGTAAATTGAGTGTTTAGCTAATGAGTGGATTGTTGTCAAATGGCTTGCCAAGCACTCTATTGAGCCAGAATAGGTATTGGCTGCTGCCAAAAAGGCGGTTCAGGGCAGAATTACTGCATATTTTTCCCCCTAAACACTACTCCCTATTCACTAAACCCTTACCTTTGCATCCCATTTAAAATTAGGGTAACCATGCAGAATTATGAATTGATGGTGATTTTTACCCCTGTTCTGAGCGAGGAAGAATTCAAAGCCTCCCAGAAAAAGTACGCAGATTTCATCCTTGCCAACAAAGGTGAGATCGTGCACAGCAATCCCTGGGGATTGAAATCACTTGCGTACTCTGTACAAAAGAAAACCACAGGTATTTACTGGGTTCTCGAGTACAAGGCGCAATCCGACATTAATGAGAAGCTGAAGATCCAGCTTCTGCGTGACGAGCAGGTGCTTCGTCACCAGGTGATTAAACTCGATAAATACGCCGTCGAGTACAACCTGAAAAAGAGAAGTGGCGTATCAACAGGTGTAGAAAAAGCAGTGGAGGGTTAATACCATGGCAAAAGCAAATGAGATCAAGTACCTGACCGCGATCAAAACCGAGAAGCCCAAGAAGAAATTCTGCCGCTTTAAGAAGTATGGAATCAGGTATATCGACTACAAGGACGCTGAGTTCCTGAAGAAGTTCCTGAATGACCAAGGTAAACTCCTTCCCCGCCGTCTTACCGGTAACTCTCTGAAGTACCAGCGTAAGGTATCCGAAGCGGTGAAGCGTGCACGCCAAATGGCAATATTGCCGTATGTAACTGACCTGTTAAAGTAAGGAGGAAGCCATGCAAGTGATTTTAATACAGGACGTAAACAACCTCGGTGGTGTCAATGAAGTGGTATCTGTGAAAAACGGATATGCCCGTAACTTCCTGATCCCCCGTAAAATGGCTGTTGAAGCTTCTCCTTCCAACATGCAACAGCTGAATGAAAGGCTGAAGCAACAACAGAAGAAAGAAGCTGCAATGCTTGCTGAGATCAATCTGGTAATTGCCAAACTGAAAGAAGGTGCCGTAAAGATCGGTGCCAAAGTAGGTACTTCCGGCAAGATCTTCGGATCCGTTACCAGCGTTCAGATCTCCCGCGCTATTCGGGACCAGAAAGGTTATGAAATTGACCGCAGGAAGATCCATATCCTTGACGAGATCAAGGAACTGGGCAACTTCAAAGCGAAAGTTGATTTTGGCCACGGTCACGAAACCGAGCTTGAACTTGAAGTAGTAGCTGAATAATACAAAAGGGCCGCAAATGCGGCCCTTTTTTAATGTGGCAATGCGGCAGTGCGGCAGTGCGGCATTGCTGTGAACTATTTCGCTATCTTAGGTTCATGAAATGGTTGATCGTTCCCTCCGCCCTGATTCTCTTGGCTGCCTGCAAAGGCAACACCAGTACCAAACCGTCCGCTCCGGTATCTAAGGTGCAGGTCATGGATACCATTGTACCTGCAGATATCGCAGGTAACTTCAGCGGGCAAACGCTGCTTCATTTTGATAGTATACAACTGGACCTTTTCCTGAAAAAGTATCCGGAATTTGCCGCCTATAAACCTGATTTCAGGAGATTCTACTCCCCGCGTGCCTTTTCTTATGCCTGGCAAACAGAACAGGGTCTCATTGAACAGTCATCCATTCTATATAACCAGATCAATGCACTTAAGGATAACGGAATACAGACCCAAATACCTTACGGTGATGTATACATGAAGATGATGGAAGATGCTTCCATTACCCCGGATCCGGAAAGAGATCTTATGCTTACCGGCCAATATCTTTTCTACGCCCGTAAAGTACTTACTGGCTTACCAGAGCAGGAGACCCAATCCTTAAAATGGTACCTGCCCCGGAAAAAAATAGACTATGCGTCCCTGTTGGATTCTATGCTCAGTGGAAAATTGGTGAAACCTGAGGAACTCATCTATCCCCAGTATTTTCTGTTACGTGAAAAACTGAGATCACTGTATAATGTAGAAAAGAACAAACTCTGGGTGGAGATCAAACCGGATAAAAACAAATACCAGGTGGGCGACTCCTCACCCATTATCGCGGCTATCAGAAAGAAACTTCATCTCAGCGGAGACATAAAGGAAGATAGCCAGAGTCCGCTTTTTGATTCTGTCATGTTCTATGGAATCAAAAGTTTCCAGGGCCGTTATGGCCTGGGGGAAGACGGAGTGGCCGGCCCAGGCGTGCTCAGGGAAATGTCCCAGCCTCTTTCAAAACGGATTGAACAGATCCTGGTGAATATGGAACGATGCCGGTGGCTGCCAAACGAAACAGGCAGTAATTTCCTTGTAGTAAACATCCCCCAGTTTAAACTATTGGTTTATGAAGACAACAAACTGAACTGGAGTTGTAATGTAGTGGTAGGAAAAGAAACGAATAAGACCGTGATCTTTAAAGGAGATATGAAATATGTTGTACTGTCGCCATATTGGAATGTGCCACAGAGCATCATCAATAAAGAGGTGGTTCCGGGAATGAAAAGAAACAAGAATTACCTCGCTAACCACAACATGGAATGGAATAATGGCCAGGTGAGGCAAAAGCCGGGGGGCAACAATTCCCTTGGCCTGGTAAAATTTCTATTCCCCAACAGTTATGATATCTATTTGCATGATACGCCTTCCAAGTCACTGTTCAAGGAAGAAAAAAGGGCTTTCAGCCACGGCTGCATAAGGGTTTCAGAACCGGGCAGGCTGGCGGAATACCTGCTGCGGGACAATAAAAACTGGACTCCGGAAAAGATCAGGGCCGGAATGAATAGTGGTAAAGAACAATATATCACCCTTACCCCCACTGTTCCCGTTTACATCGTGTATTTCACCGCTTTTGTAGATAACCAGGGAAAATTGAATTTCAGGGACGATATTTATAAGAGAGACGATAAACTAGCCGCTATGATTATGGCACGTAAATAAGCGGGAAAAGACTAAAAAATTCAGATAAACCGATTATATTTATAGAAGAGCAGTTAGAGCCCCTTGTTTTGACGTTACCTTCAGGGCCTCAGAGCATCATCGTTCTAATCGTTCTACATTTTTCAGCAATTCAATTATTAGGACATGAACATTTATGTAGGTAACATGAACTTCAACATGGGTAATGATGACCTTTTCAACCTGTTCTCCCAGTTTGGAACCGTTTCCTCTGCAAAGATCATTAACGACAAAGTTACCGGTCGCAGTAAAGGCTTTGGTTTCGTAGAGATGGAAAACGATGATGAGGCACGCAAAGCCATTGAAAGCCTGAATGAAAACGAAATCCAGGGCAGGAAGCTGATCGTGAATGAAGCAAGGCCCCAGGAACCCCGCTCAGGTGGAAGTGGCGGCGGTGGTGGTTATAAAAAAAGAAACTTCGGCGGCGGTGGCGGCGGCGGATACAACAAGAGATATTAAAAAAAGGGGCAGTGCCCCTTTTTTTAATGCGGTAATGTGGCAATGCGGTAATGCGGCAATGAAAATTTATTAATTTTCAGTTATGCAACTATCACCTGTCATAGCCGGGACCATGAACTGGGGGCAATGGGGCTCTGCATTCACCACACAACAGTTCTCCACTATCATTCACCAATGCCTGGACGCTGGTGTCACCACCTTTGACCATGCAGACATCTACGGGCATTATACTACGGAAGAAGATTTTGGACGGGCCCTCGCACTTGAACCCGCTCTCCGTTCACAGATGCAGCTGATCACCAAATGCGGTATCAGGATGGTAACGCCCAACAGGCCAGAACATCGTATCAAATCCTACGATACCTCAGCTGAACATATCATACGCTCAGCAGAACGCTCGCTGCAAAACCTGCATACAGACTATATTGATCTTCTCCTGATCCATCGGCCTGATCCCCTTATGGATCCGGCAGAAATCAGTGAAGCAGTTGACCACCTCAAGACAGCCGGCAAAATCCTGCATTTTGGGGTGTCTAATTTTCTGCCGAGACAGATGTCCCTGCTCAGGTCAGTCATGAAACTGGAAGCTAACCAGTTTGAAATATCTGCCTTCAAACCAGATGCAATTTATGATGGCACCACTGACTATTGTCTAGCACACCATATCCCCTGCCTGTCCTGGTCTCCCATTGGTGGCGGCATCCTTGCCAACCAGGAACAAACGGAAGACGTACGCCGCGTAGTGGGTGTGGCCAGAATCATAGGTGAAGAACACAATACCACGTACGATAAGATACTGCTGGCCTGGCTGGGATCTCACCCTGCACGCATCGTCCCGGTATTGGGTACCACCAAAATGGAGCGCATCCTGGCCGCCAAAGAGGCCATGGATATACAACTCACCCGTGAACAATGGCACATGATATTGCGCGCGCAAAGAGGAAAAGACGTAGATTAATGTGGCAATGTGATAATGCGGAAATGCGGTAATTAATGCATCATTTAATTCAATTTTAGCTTATGTTTCCTATCAGTGATGATAATTCAGACAGGCACACAACGCCCTACATCAACTACGTGTTGATAGCCATCAACCTGCTGGTGTTTTTTGTGCTCCAGGGGATGAGCGGCAACTCGGCGTTTACCTATGCTTTTTCAACTGTACCCGGAGAAATTCTTACGGGCAATGATATCATCACAGCTGATCAAACGGTTGCATACCAGGGACAGGACTACCTGGTGCCAGGGCTCCAGCACACGCCCATTCCGGTTTACTTCACCATCATCACGTCCATGTTTATGCATGGTGGCTTTGCCCATCTTTTCGGCAATATGCTGTTCCTCTGGATCTTTGGAGACAATATTGAAAACAGGCTGGGCCATACCCGCTACCTTATTTTTTACCTGCTTTGTGGGATCATTGCATCGCTTTCACATGTGTTTGCTTCTTACTTTCTGAATATGGATCTCAATACTCCCAGCCTGGGTGCATCTGGTGCCATCTCTGGCGTAATGGGTGCCTACCTCATCCTGTTCCCGAGAAGGAAAGTGATGGTCTTACTATTGCGTTTCATCGTTCCCGTTCCAGCCATGGTATCGCTGGGTATCTGGATACTTTTACAAATTGTCAGTGGCATGGGCATGCTGGGGGGTAAAAGCGATGGCGTAGCGTATGCCGCTCACATAGGAGGATTTCTCGCGGGCATGTTACTCATCAAGTTTTTCGATAAGGGCCAGGCCTATGTAGACAATGAACTGGCAAAACGAAAACGTTTCATGTAATGTCTATTCAACAACCATTTTTTTGAAACCGGCAGTGGAGGTGTCCCTCAACATGCCCTGTTCATCCCTGAACACCATTAGCACCTGCAGGCCAGACTGCTCACGTAGTTTCAGTAGTGATTTTTTCCAGCCCATTACAAAAAATGCATTGTCCCATGCATCAGCGGTCATGGCGTCTTCCGCCACTACCGTTACTGATATCATATCATTCTTTACAGGAGAACCTTTCTTTGGATCGATGATATGCCCGGGCTGCCGATAGTTCCCGGAAGTAGTAACACTTCGCTGTTGCAGGCGGATGACTTTTGTTATACTGTATATCCCTGCTCCCCCGCCGGAAACAGACTCCACCCCTATCCTCCAGTCCCGTCCCCCTGCTGCGCTTCCGCCGGCCCTCACCTCTCCACCTACTTCCACCATCAGGTCATGAATACCACGGGATTCCAGAAAATGAAACAGGACATCAACGGTGTAACCCTGGGCTATTCCGTTACAATCAATGTTCACGCCTCGCTTCTTTGCCAGCAAAAGATCTCCTTCTACTTTGATTAACCCTGATCCTGTAACCTGGCGTGCCCGCCGCAGTTCCCGGGCGGTAGGTGCAGGCCCCTGTTGCAGACGATATGATCGCCATAGTTGTGAAAGCGGTAAGGTGGTAATGTCAAATGCTCCGCCAGACTGCTTAAAAACATCTAGTGCAGCAAGTACCACCTGCTTCATATGCACATCCATCTCCACCCTTCCCTCCCGGTTGAACCTGCTGATGCGTGAATTCTCCTGGTAAAGTGAAAGGGATGCATCCACACTCCTGAATATGCTGTCAATTGATGCTGCAGATACCACACTGTCTTGTGAGAGGTACTTGATGGTATATGTAGTTCCCTGGGCACGGCCCTGGATCAACCATACCCTCGGCTCTTCCTTCATCACCCAGCCACACCAGCACCAGAGTAGTATCCACATATTACTTTATCATAATGGCAGGCACGTTTGCCTGCTGGTATTTTTGATTATATGATTGTATGGCCGTACGCAGCTCCTCATCGTACTGCTTCTTGTAACCCTCCCATTTCTGTTCAAGGTCTGCCAGCCTTTGTTTAACACCTGCCGTAAGCTGCGGGTCATGACTATCTGCCAGTCCTTTCACAAAGAAAAATTCCGCATTCAGTTTACTGGGCCAGTTGATAACATCCTGCCCGTTGGTGATCCTGTACTCCACCAGGTCACTTTCCCATTTTTCCATTTTGCTGATCAACTGTTTACCTTCCTCTAAAAGAGAAGCATAGGCCGGTTGGTCTTTCAGATTCTCATTCAGGGTCTGTACCTGTTTCTTAGCGTTTCGCACATTATTCACTGTGGCATGCATCGTATTGATATCGGTATTCACCCGCTCCATGAATTGCTGCTGCTCCGCCCAGGCTCCTGGCGCCACTTTCAGCGCCGGATCCGGCAACACCTCCATATTCACTTCACTCCGTTGGCTGCCTTGCCGCATTACTGCTTTATAGCTCCCTGGGGCAACTTTGTAACCACGGTAATCACCAAAAATGTATACCCCTTTAACATCATCATTGGTGTAGGTTCGCATATCCCAGAGAAAACGGTTTTGCCCCTTGGCCGCAGGCAGTACGGACGGTGGTGGTGGCCCACCTGGATAGGCACTATAGCCTTCATCTTTCACATTACTGTAACTGCGGATCATCTTACCAGAACTATTATAGATCTCCAGGACCAGTGCTCCTGTGTCTATGTCCCGCGGAAGATAGTAATCCAACACTACTCCTTCCGGTGCATTGGTACCTGCAAACGGATCCTGCCCTGCCGGAAGACCGCCTCCACCGAAATGATAAGCAGGCTTGGGTGCATATAAAGTGAGCCCTGACTCTGGCTGGTACTGCTGTATGGCACTGAGATCATCTAAAATCCAGAAAGCCCTACCTGCCGTGGCAACCACCAGATCATTATGATGCATTACGATGTCAGTAATGGGTACCACGGGAAGATTCAACTGAAACTTCTGCCACTGGAGGCCACCATTGAGGGATATGTAAAAACCCCGCTCTGACCCTGCATAAACGATACCTTTTCTTTTCTTGTCTTCACGAATCACCCTGATGAAATCATCTTCCTGCACGCCGTCACTGATCCGGATCCAGGTTTTACCATAGTCCGTAGTCTTGAACGTATAAGAACCATAGTCATTGAACTTATATCGCGTAGCGGCTATATACGCGGTGCCTTTGTCATATGCAGACAGCTCAATACTGTTGATCATGGCCTCTGGCAAGGCTGGCGGCGTAATGTTGCGCCAGTTCTTTCCCCCATCCTGCGTGATATGTACCAGTCCGCAATCGCTGCCCGTCCAGATCACACCCTTCTCCAGCGAACTCTCCGCTACATAATAAATCGTGTTATAATTTTCTCCTCCGGCCCCTTCATTGGTGATAGGCCCGCCGCCAACACCCTGCTTAGACGCGTCATTTCGGGTAAGGTCAGGACTGATCTTTTCCCAGCTATTGCCAAAATCTGTTGTGCGGAACAGCACATTGCCGGCATGATAAATTGTACGGGGATCATGGGGCGATGACACAATGGGGGCATTCCAGTTGAAGCGGTATTTCATCTCCCTGGGAGGTATCGCGAGGTTCAGCGAAGGATAGGCCTGCACATCTTTCACCTCACCTGTATTCAAATCCAGGCGTTCAATAAATCCCTGGTAACATCCGCCTATCACCGTTGTTGGATTCCTTGGATCAAAGGCCAGATATGCAGATTCGCATCCGGCACCCGTGCGCCAGTCGCGCTCCGTAATACCTCCCCCGTTGGTCCGGCTTTTAATGATCACCGATGTATTATCCTGTTGGCCCCCGTAAACGCTGTAGGGAAAAACATCGTCAACATTCACCCGGTAAAATTGCGCCGTAGGCTGGTTGTTAAGGGAACTCCAGGAACGTCCACTGTTGAAACTGATACCGGCACCACCGTCATCCGCAAGAACGAGATTCTCCGGATGCTGCGGATTGATCCATAGATCATGGGTATCACCGTGTGCAATGCGCATAGTGCTCCAGTTTTTTCCGCCATCAATGGAACGGAGGATGGGAGCATTCATCACGTAAACAATATTCTCATTGACGGGATCGGCGGCTACCTTCATATAATACCATGAACGCGCCGTAAGGTCCTGGTTGGCCGATAAATGATTCCAGGTTTTACCCCCGTCATCAGAACGGTAGATTCCCGCTTTGGATTTTTCTGACTCAACAATTGCAAAGACCCTGCTGCTGTTGGCGCGTGATACGGCAACACCTATTTTACCCAGCGGTGAAGGCAGGCCCTTACCGGTCTTTTTCCAGGTCTCACCTGCGTCTTCAGATTTCCAGATTGCACAGCCTTCGCCCCCGCTGAGAACAGACCAGGGTAGCCGCTTATGCTGCCAGGAGGCGGCATATAGAATACGCGGATTATTCATATCCATAGACAAAGAAGCAATACCCGTGCTGTCATTAATGTACAGTGTTCGCTTCCAGGTTAGGCCGCCGTCAACTGACTTATATACACCGCGCTCATTATTATTTCCATGTACCGTTCCCTGTGCCGCCACATATACGATGTCTGGATTCCTGGGGTGAATCGCAATTTCGGCAATATGCCGGGTCTTCTTCAGGCCGATGTTTTTCCAGGTGCGGCCGCCGTCTTCGGACTTATACACCCCATCTCCATAAGAAGTCATAACGCCCCGTACCGCATGTTCTCCAGTACCCGCATAGATAACATTAGGATCAGATTCTGAAACGGCAATGTCCCCAATAGAACCCACACCAAACTGGCCATCGGAAATATTCCGCCAACTGATTCCGGCATCATCCGTTCTCCAAACACCACCACCTGTATAGCCGGCATAATAAATCTGGTCATTCCCCACCACACCACTTACCGTGTTGGACCGTCCACCCCTATAGGGACCGATGTTGCGCCATTTCAGCTGTTTGAATACGGTGTCATAGGGCAGATTGATCTGGTCCTTTACCGGTGCCACCGGCGCCTTCCTTTGCGCGCCTGCTATAACCGGAACTAACAGAAATGCATAAACGAACAATTTCTTCATATACCGTTTATTGAAAATGATCATTAATCCTGTTTCACCCAGGTGTTATAAAATAATCCTTCCGATTCCTGCTTTTGCGATATCCTGGTTTAGTTTTCCAATGGCAGCATCCAGCCCTGCCTTTCTGTTCTTCAGGGCTACCCACTGCGCATGGAGTGTATTAAACTGGTCACGCTGCCCTTTGGTTACATAGGGCGTGTTGGCATCCATCTCACCTTTCACGAATATATAGTCAGCAGTAAGCTTATTGACATAATTGATGATGTCATCATTTGACTTGGCTTTATTCTGGACGATGTCATCCTCCCAGGCCTGCAGCAGCGTTGCGAGGCTGTCTGCCTGCTTTGCCAGTTGTGCAGATTCTTTTTTGTCTTTCAGCAAAGAAGAAGTTTCCTTCAGCTGGGCCATGGTTTTACGACTTTTATTTACCGCAAGGTGTATTTCAGAAGTTTCTTCACAGATCTGTTTCATGAGCGCTTCCTGCTCAGCATAGTCAGAAGCCGGAAAATCAAGACCTGGTCTGGGAACCACCTGAACAGGCGCCGTCAAGGTTTGTCCATTTGCTTTTAGCCTGGCCGTAAACTGGCCTGGTGCAACGCGGTAGCCCTCAAAGGAGCCTTCAATAAATACCGTAGGCACACCTTTGATGGGTTCACCACGGAGGTCCCATACAAAACGGTTCAGGCCCTTGCGGGTAGTGAGCTTGGGCTCTGCATCAGGGCCACCGGCATAACCCACAAAATCCTCATCGTCCTTTGAAGAATAAGAGCGTACTACTTCATTCCGGGCATTGAGGATATCCAAGGTGACCACACTGTCTTTGGCCAGTTCAGGCAGCTGATAATACATTACTGCACCCGAGGCCTTGTTGGTTCCCACAAAACCAGGAGATGGAGAAGAAGGTTCGTCCACATCACTGGGCCCGTTCAGTGCACTATATGCGGAAGTACGCACCACTTCTGCAGGTGTATATAATTTCAGTTTGTCCGTTTGCGCGGGATCAAGCTCCCGCAATACTTCAATGTCATCCAGTATCCAGAACGCACGGCCCATGGTGGAAGCCAGCAGATCATCATGATGCACCTTAAGGTCTGTCACCGGCGTCACCGGCAGGCCCAACTGCATTTGTTTCCAGTCTGCACCTCCATTAAATGAAATATAAAATCCCGTTTCTGTTCCGGCGTATAGCAACCCTTTTCGCCTGGGATCTTCCCGTACCACCCTTGTATATGCCGTGGAGGAAATACCGTTGACCAGTTTAACCCAGCTTTTCCCATAGTCTTCTGACTTATAAATACCAGGTGTAAAATCATTGAATTTATATCGTGTTGTGGCTATATATACCGTTGCGGGATTGTGCGGACTTACTTCAATGCTGTTGATCAGGCATTCCTGCAAACCTGCAGGCGTGATATTGGTCCAGCTTTTACCGCCATCTCTGGTGAGCTGAACAAATCCATCATCACTGCCGGTGTAGATCACACCTTTCTCATGCGGTGATTCAATTACATAAGACAGTGTTCCATAGTTCTCCCCTCCGGCACCCTCATTGGTATAGGGTGTTCCGCTCATGCCCTGCTTGCTGGTATCATTACGGGTAAGGTCACCCGAAACTGGTGCCCAGCTCCTGCCTCTGTCTGTGGTCTTAAACAAGACATTGGCGCCGTGATAAAACGTACCTGGCTCATGCATGGAATAAATGATGGGGGCATTCCAGTTGAACCTGTACCTCATGTTTTTGGGCATCAGGCTCTGGTATTGGATGGGCACCTGCATCACGTATTTACCTTCATTATTTTCCACATCCAGCAATTCTACCGTTCCCTGGTAAGAGCCACCCATAACGTAGCGGGGATTTTTGGGGTCAAACGCAAGAAACGCACTTTCACCCCCGGCACTATACCACCAGTCGCGCTCCGTAATAGCCCATCCACTGGGATTGTTACTGCGAATCTTCACGGAGGTATTGTCCTGCTGCCCTGCATAAAGGTTATATGGATACAGGTCATCCGCATTCACCCTGTAAAACTGTGCAGTGGGCTGGTTATCCTGCGTACTCCAGGTTTTACCCTGGTCAAAACTCACGGCAGCACCGCCATCATTGGAGATGATCATGTTCTTCGGGTTATCCGGATTCACCCATAAATGGTGATAATCCCCATGCGTACCCCGGATATTGCTCCAGCTCCGGCCGCCGTCTTTAGACATGAGTCCTGGTGAATTGAATACATACAAGGTGTTCTCATCCTTGGGATCCAGTGTCATCTCTATATAGTACCAGGCCCTTTGTGTAAGCCGATGGTCCTTACTCACGGGTGAAAACGAAGTACCGGCATCATAAGAAACAAACAGGCCACCCGCATCATTCTGCGTATCACTTTCTACCAATGCGTAAACTTTATCGCCATTAGCCCTGGATACAGCAATGCTCATCTTTCCCATTTTCTCCGGAAGACCTTTGGTTATTTTCTTCCAACTTCTCCCTTCATCTTCTGACTTGTACAACCCAGACCCCGGTCCGCCGGAACGCACCTCCCAGGGTAAACGCCGATGATCCCACATGGCCGCATAGATGACCCGTGGATTGTTCATATCCATACTGATCTGGCTGCAACCGGTATTCTGGTCAACGTATAAAATCTTGCTCCAGGTAACACCACCATCCATGGATTTATAGATTCCCCTGTCAGGAGAAGGTCCATGTAATGCGCCCTGTGCCGCTACATAAACCACATCGGGATTCTTAGGGTGAATGGCGATGCCAGAGATATGGCGCGTAAGTTCCAGGCCCATTTTCTTCCAGGTCCTGCCCGCATCGGTGGATTTGTATACACCATCCCCATAGGAAGTCATCACCCCTCTCGGTGCATGTTCACCTGCTCCCACATACACCACGTTGGGATCCGCTTCAGCTACTTCCACAGCACCAATAGATCCTGTGGTAAAGAAACTATCTGAGATATTGAACCATGCCTGTCCTGCGTTGATGGTTTTCCAGACACCTCCACCGGTGGTCCCCATATAATATACCTGGTCATTGCCCTTAACGCCACTGGATGCCACAGACCGGCCACCCCGGTAGGGTCCGATGTTCCGCCACTGCAGAGACTTAAGCACATAGTTGAGATCAGTAGAAACGGGGGCTACGGTTTCTGTTTTTTTCTTCTGGCCCATAGCAGTCAACACCTGTATTACTGCAAAAACCAGGAACAAAGCCTTACGCATATCAGCAATGAGTTTTGCCTAAGATACTCAATAAAGGAATTGAAATTTTGAAGGGACGATGGTGATCTCAAACCGCCTGCTGCTGATCTGCTCCCCATCCAGCTGGGCGTTCATCTCGCGGTTGGCCTGGATTGAAATCTTTCGCAAAGTCTGGTGTTGCACAAATGGCAGATCCAGGTGCTCCCCTTTCCTGACCTTGGGCAGGGCCAGCATCCTTTGCAGGATTCCCAGTGGCTTTGCGCGCACAAGGTCAAGCAAGCCATCCTGCACTGATGCCTTGGGTGATACACGAAACCCGCCTCCGGTCTCTGGCGCATTGCTGATCATCAACAGCAGAAGACGCTGAACCTCTTCATCACCGCCGTTGATCCGTAGCATATAGATGGGTTCACGAAATGAAAATATCACCCTGATCACCGCAAGATAATAACCCCAGAATGCACCCATCCATCGGATGGTGTCCATATGGCGAAGCACATCGCCCTCAAATCCAATTCCGGCGATATTTACAAAATACCGGCCGTTGCAAATACCGGCATCCACCGGGCTTCCAGAAGACTTCAGTATGTGATCAACCATGGCATGCATATCCATATTACCGTATAACAGTGTGGCAAAATCATTGCCCGTACCTCCCTTGAAAATGGCCAATGGCGGCAACTCCCCTTTCACATGATTGATAAAATAATTCAGGGTGCCATCGCCCCCAATTATCCATACCGCACTAAAAGATGAAAAATCCGTGGGCCAGGGCGTTTCCACCAATACATAGGCAACGCTGCGATTATCCAGCATGGATGCGATTTCGCGCGCCATTTTTCCGGACCTGCGCTTTCCCGCATGTGCATTGTAAACAATAGCTATCCTGCCTGTATCAGACATATATATCTAATCTACATTAATAATTCCTAAACCCTCCCCCTACACCCTACCCCCAAGGGTATGATTATTGTATCATTTCACACCAAACGATTGCCTATGATTTCTGTAGTTATACCCGTATGGAATGAAGCCGCAACCATCAGGCAGGTGGTGGAAATGTGCAAAAAATCCGCACAAGTATCGCAAATAATAGTAGTAGACGATCAATCTGATGACAACACGGTTTTACTGGCACAGGAAGCCGGAGCTGAAGTGATTACCAGTAAAAAAAGAGGAAAGGGAATTTCGATGAAAGAGGGAGTGGATGCCTGTACGCAGGAGATCATTGTTTTCCTTGACGGTGATATTGACCCTTACCCTGATCAAACCATCGAAAACCTGACACAGCCTCTGTTGGATGACCAGGCTGATTTTGTAAAGGGTAGCTTTACACGCAACGCTGGCCGTGTGACCTTACTGGTGGCTAAACCTTTGCTATCCATTTTTTATCCGGCGCTGTCTTCTTTTAACCAGCCACTGAGTGGCATGATTGCCGGGAAAAAATCATTCTTTACGCGTTTGGAATTCAGCAACGATTACGGCGTGGATGTAGGCATTCTCATTGATATGTACCTGATGAAAGCCAGAATGGCCGCCGTTAGCATCGGCTATATTGAAAATAAAAGCAAGCCCTGGGATCAGCTGGGCATCATGAGCCATGAAGTTTCGCGTGCCATCATCTCACGTGCGCAGCGCCAGGATCCCGAGCATACCGAAGATGAGATGGAGACCATTGAAACCATTCAACAGCAGTTTGGCAAAACCATCAGTGAAAAGTTAGCCCGTCATCACCGCATGATCATTTTTGACATGGACAATACCATTCTGGATGGAAGATTTATTGACCGGTGCGCAGACCAGTTTGGCTTCAGGGACCAGTTATGGGATCTGCGCCAGCGCGAAAAAGATCCCATTATCCTCACCAAGAAAATAGGAAGGTTGCTAAAAGGAAGATCGATGGATGAATTGCTGGAAGTAGCAGAGAGCATTCCCATGGTATCAGACATCCGTGAAGTGGTGGACGCCTATAAACAACAGGAATTCATCGTTGGCATCATCAGCAATAGTTATCTGCTGGTCACCAATTACATAAAACAGCAACTGAAAGCAGATTTCAGCATGGCCCATAAACTTGAATATATTGAGGGCCGCGCAACAGGAGAGGTGCATATGCCTTCTTATTTCTTTGCGGCATCAGATCCTTTGTGCCAGCATGGATATTGCAAAACCCATGCGTTGCAATCAGCCTGCAGAAAATACAATGTGGCACCGGAAAATTGTATTGCAGTAGGCGACAGCATGGATGATCTCTGCATGATCCTGTCCTCGGGAAAAGGCTTTGCCTTCAGGCCCACAGACCGTTTGGGCGAGCAATCCGTGGAAAAGATAGAAGAGCGAAGTTTCCGCAGGTTACTGACGGAGATTTTATAGGGAGAAGGTAAAGGGAGAAGCAGGAAAACTGTTTTAAAAAAACATGTAGACTACACTGGTTTTTCTGCCCGCCGCCTAAAAACTTCAGAAGGGGTTTTGCCGGTGTGTTTTTTTACAGAGGCAATAAATGTTGCCCTAGAATTAAAGCCTGCTTCCCGGCTTAGTGCTTCAAGGGTATACTGTTCAAAATCATTTGAATGCATTTGGCGCTCCAGCAGGTACTGGATCCTGTACCCATTGATGAGTTCGTTAAAGTTCTTGGCATACTCCTGGTTAATAAAAGCGGAAAGCTGGTGATGCGGAACGCCGATCTCATGGGCGAGATCAGCAAGGGCAAATCCGGGCCTACGATAGGGTTTTTCACCGTCCAGGTAAGCTTCCAGTTTCTGCTTGATCTCCTGGCCATGGGTTTCAGACAAGGTATATTTTCTGATTTCCTTCTCGGCGGAATTTTGTTCGTTGTCAGGAATAAGGGTGGCCGGCTTAATTCTCCATCCTTTAATGCCGTATAAAAGTGACGGTTGCAACATAAGATAAACGCTGACAAAAAAAATAGTGGAGGAGATGGTAATGATCAGCAGGTAATTAATCCGTCCTGAATTCACGCTGGAGTACAGGGTTTCACCCAACACAAACAACCAAAACACCGTGACGAGGGCGGTGAACCGTACGAGCCACCGGAAAGTATCGCGATTCTGTGTTTCCTTCATCAGGGTTTCTTTGTTCAACTGGTACCAACGGTACAACAAGATGACTTGCGCCAGCATGAATAATATACCCAGTCCTATACGGATGAAGAAGAATGTACCATGTGGAAGAGCGATCTCTTCTTCCAGGGGTATCCTTCGGCTATCACTGGTCACTCCCGCAATAAAATCAATCTTCTCCTGGGTGGGCTTGAGGTGAAAGGGGATCATGAACAGGGGATGTATCACCGCTGGCAGGAAATACAGCCAGTCCCATTTGTGCAAGCGATAGCTTTGTTGCAGCACAGACCGCACATATATGTAGGCCAGGGGGGAATAACTGAAGGAAGTGAATCCTAAAACGCGCCACATTCCGGGTACATGGGTATAGAACCGGGTGGTCATCAATGCATAGTTCAGGGCAAAAACAGAGAAGGTGGCCAGAAAGACCGCCAAAATTTTTGCTGTGAAGCTTTCTGTTTTGTTGAGAAAAAACAGGATAAATGCCACAATGCATCCCAGGATGCCAGAGAAAAATACCAACAAAAAAAAGATGTCCTTCAGGTTATCCATGCAATGGTGAAAAATGAGTAGAGAGCCCAAATGTAGAAATATTTGGACAAACCCTCATATCAACACTGCATGATGCATGGCCTAAAGCTCAAACTGCGCCCTGAACTGCCAGATGTTTACGTTACCGGTAAGGCCATTTTTTACCAGCCATCCGCGTCCATAATCAATCGTATACCGAAAATGCGCATTGGTAAACCAGTTGATGCCGATACTTAACCTGCGGAATTCCCCCCCTTCCACACCAGCATCAGTTCCGTCTGTGCGGGTAAAACGGGTAGCGATCTCCCAGGCTCCAGGGCCAGAGCCTTTTCTGAATTTGAAATTCTTCTTCGGGATCAGTTTACCGGGGTTTCCATTTGTCTTGTTGAACTTACGGTTCTCACCGGTGATGAAGTATCCACCGCCAATCTGCCAATAAGAAAAACGGGGGTCTGTGCCGGAAATACTGTTGACTTTAGCCTGAAAATATTCGGCGATGAAGAGCGCGGGTCCCTTGGCCACCACCGCTTCCAGGGTCCAGAGGCTGGCCGCAGTTGCCGCAATGGCACCGGTGCTGATGAAGGAAGGCGCGGTATTTACTTCGGGCTTGGCCTTATAACTGATCTTGTCATCCGTGGCACCAGTATGGCGGTAGCCCAGGCCAACCTGAACCAGGTCCCGGTCTGACGTATAGTGTACGAGACCGGTTACGCGCGAAGTGATCTGTGAGCCATTGGCCGAAAATGATTTTCCGGTTTCCCAATAGTTATTGAAAAATCCGGCAGTAAAGGTCATCCGTTGCGAAAAGAAATTATTGGAGTAACGAATACCGATATTCCGTTGCCGTATGAACATGGGTGCACCTGCACCGCGTTCCATGAACTGCATCTGTGTGCCCGGCGCCACATACTCTATACCCACGCCTTCTTTTTGTTTACCAATGGTGAACCAGCCGCCCTTCTTGCCGATGGGTATCTCTACATTCCAATCAATGAAATCAAAACTCTTCTTTCCCTCCGGTGCATCCAGGCCATTGAAATTGGCGCTGATCATGTAACGCCAGGGGTTCTTGAAATTGAAGGTGCCGGAAGCCATGAACCTGTCTCCGCGGAACTCTGTACCCGGACTGATATCCCCTACCTGCTGGATACTGGCATCATCCTGGTTCACGATGTTATGGTCAAGGAGAATGGCTGCGCCAATGTTTATATTGATCCATTTAGTCCGGATCTGGTTCCATTTCAAATTCATGACCAATGGTGCCTGGCTCACCATTTCATCCCTTTGTATCGTGGCCGTGTCATTCAGGCTGTTGAACATTGAATCAACTGATTGTGCCCCTGAGCTAAGGGAGAACAATAAAAAACCGATGGTTATATATTTCCGCATGTGAGGATAGTTAGGTGAAAATAGGCAGAACAGGCAGCATTGGTGTGAAAAAATGGATCCCACATGTTCCGAATTAATAATCCCACACAAAAAAAACCACCCCTGCCATGCAGACGGGGGTGGTTCAATAGCTTTAGTCTTATTTACCCTTTGGCCGCAGCTTGCGCTTTTTTCAGCTTAGCGGCAACATACTCCTGATATTTTTTCCTGTTTTCGGCGCCCATGATCACATCCAACTGGGAGGATCTTGCGGCAACTGCAGTCTTGGCCCATTTTTCCTTAGTGGCATCGTCTTTACCATAACGGTCGATACGATCCAATGCAGCCAGAAAAGCAATATTCACATTATCAATATCAGTCCTCTGATCATCTGAAAGTTTAAGGGTTTCTTTCAGGTATTTCTGATTGTCTGCCCTGAAATCTTCCAGTTTTGAAATCTTCTGTTCGTCTGACAGGTCTGCCCATTTCTGTGCCTGTGTTGCAGAAACACACAGGATGAGTACCAGCAATAATGTAATTTTTTTCATGTGTTAAATGGTTTGGACCGCTAAACTCCCTGATATCTCCAGGCTCTCCAAATATCAGCGGCATGGATATGTAGTATATTAAAATCTTAGGACAAATTACCCGGTCATTTAGGAATCTTGGCGTAGGTAAAACTCAATGCTAAACGGAACATACTGGAAGTGGCATCCGTGGGACCGCCGGAAATCAAACCTCCATAATCTGCATATCCACCCAGGTAGGGTAGAAACTGGTAGCCTACGCCTGCTCCCAAACCAAGGATATTCTGTGCATTGTCATTCTTCACCCCATCGGTTGTAGTGGCGCCGCCGGCGCGGAACAGCGCATTACCAAATACCCAGAATTTGGGGGAAAAATTATGGGACACATGGCTTTCAAAACTAAACAGCGGCGCCTGTTCAATTTTATCAGCAAAAGTTCCCCTGGGTGGTTCATTGTTGGCCCCAAAGAGCATGATAGCCGGACTGATCTCCAGCCAGGTAGCGTGTTTCAGGTCCTGGTTCAATGGAATGGCCATGGGCAGGCCAATCTGGTAAGTGGGTCTGTTAGTGCCCAGGTTAACGGCTTTGCTGGCATCATAGGAGCCGGAATACCAGTACCTGATATCGCCAAACAGAGAGAAACGCATGGGCGCTTTCATAAAAGTCTTGAGGTCTTCTGCAGGTGCGCCCAAAATTCCCATCTTGAACTCAACAAATCCGTCTGATAAACCGGATGCTTTTACACTGGTCTGGGGAAGGGGAATTACGGGTGGCACTTCCTTGGCGGATGCCAGCACTGATCCCGGGTTAATCATAACGTAAACCTGTGCAAACCTTCCAGCCAGCGAAAATGTCTGGAATGCCGTGATAGGATATACGTCCACGTTTACTTTGGCTTTGGGGATCAGGATGGTACCTGTTGAGTTCAGATTCTGTTTCAGGCCCAGGTAACGGACATTCACGCCCGTTACACCCTTTGGCAGGAGGAGGAAGGAGCGCGGGCCATCACCCTGCGCAAATGAATTGCTGGCTTGCAGGAATACTACGGCAAACAAAACGAGTGCAGAAAATCTCTTTAAAAAATTCATACTGTATACTTTGATATGGCTGATGTAAGGTCCAGGGCCCGAGTGCAGTAAGGGTCAGTTATCTTTAGCCGTTCGCCAGGATAAAAATAGTAAGTTTTGCTTATTTGTTTAACATGACCAAGTGCCAATGCGTCTCAAAATGAAATCTCTGCGAAGACTGGAAAATGATCCGAAGGGAAACGCAGATCGCGGGAGTCC
Organism: Chitinophagaceae bacterium; assembly: GCA_044225015.1. Classification (GTDB taxonomy): domain Bacteria; phylum Bacteroidota; class Bacteroidia; order Chitinophagales; family Chitinophagaceae; genus Pollutibacter. The sequence continues at coordinate 386,242 of JBGAJG010000006.1, forward strand.
GTCAATACAGCAGTTCTAAGAACTTTAACTCCATGAGAAACGAAGATATAGTCGATACGCCTGGTTGCCGGCTCATTATATTTAAACCCATTAAATGTTCCTTCCGGTCCAAACGCGGGCATTGCAGAAATATCCCGTGCATCCTGCATGTTGGTTTTGAGCTGAAGGATCTGGGGCGTTTCGGGTGTTGAGTTAAGGTCTCCCATGAACACCACTGGAAAACCCTTAGGATTTTTCTTTGCGATGGTAGAAAGGATCAGGTCTATGGATTTTCTCCTCGCCAATTCCCCGATGTGATCCAGGTGGGTATTGAATACCCAAAACTGTTTTCTGGTTTTCTTATCCCTAAGTAAAACGTAGGTACAAACGCGATTAAGAGCTGCGTCCCATCCTTTTGAAATGCGGTCTGGTGTTTCTGATAGCCAGAAAGTGCCTGAATCTTTAGGGGTGAACCTGCTGAGCCGATAAAAAATATTGGATGACTCTCCCTGGCCGTTTCCATCCCTGCCGGTGCCTGCCCTGTTGTAATCCGGGAATGCACGGGTTATATCTTCAACCTGTACTGGAAGGGCTTCCTGCACACCAAAAATATCCGGACCGTAGAATTTCAACTGCCCTGTCAGAAAGTCTTTCCGGTTTGTCCAGCTGTTTGCGCCATCAGCATCCAATTGCAGCCGGATATTGTACGTCATCACTTTCAATGTTTGTGCTGTGTTTTGCTGCAGCGTGAGGAAAACAGAGACTATGGTGATAAGCAATCTTTGTTTCATGCGATAGGGGGTTGAACGCAAACAAAAATAGTGAGGTAAGGGCAAAAAAAAGCCCCGTCAGAAAACTGACGGGGCTTAATGAATATGGCACCTACCTACTCTCCCAGGACGCATCCTAGTACCATTGGCCATAAGGGGCTTAACTTCTCTGTTCGGAATGGGAAGAGGTGAACACCCTCGGCAAAAGCACCATAAGAACTTTGGTCTCAGACCGAATAAATTAACATATTGGATTAAGCTGTAAAACCGGAGTAAGTAAAAAAAAATTAAAGCATACGGGCAATTAGTACTACTCGGCTTTAGTGTTACCACTTTTACACCTGTAGCCTATCAACGTTGTAGTCTACAACGACCCTTAAAAGAAAACTCATCTTGTGGAAGGTTTCACGCTTAGATGCTTTCAGCGTTTATCCTGTCCGTACATAGCTACTCTGCATTGCACCTGGCGGCACAACAGATACACCAGCGGTACGTACGACCCGGTCCTCTCGTACTAAGGTCATGTCCACGCAATTTTCTAACGCCCACCACAGATAGGGACCGAACTGTCTTGCGACGTTCTGAACCCAGTTCACGTGCCACTTTAATCGGCGAACAGCCGAACCCTTGGGACCTTCTCCAGCCCCAGGATGTGACGAACCGACATCGAGGTGCCAA
>JBGAJG010000002.1:0-745725 GCA_044225015.1 Chitinophagaceae bacterium
GAGTTCGCAGACTGCCTGCGAACTCGCGACCTGCGACCTGCGAACTATAACGAAGTTACCAAATGTCTATGGAACGAACCGAGGTATTAATGCTCAAACTGCTTGAGCAGTACCGAAAAAAAGAAAGTCCGGAGATCCTGCAGCAGACCCTGCAGCAGATACAGCAGGAGCTGGCTTTATCCCTGCAGGCATTCCCTGTATTCAAAGACCGCAATAAAGTAACGGTAGTAATGCCGCAAAGGCACAAAACGGCTGTCACGGAAGTAAAACCGGTGCAGGAGGAAAAAATTGTGCAGGTCCTCCAGGTGGATGAAGCGGAAGTGGAAAAGGAATTGGAGCAGATCAAGCAATCCGCTGAGCTGAAAAATGAAATGGGAATGAAGCTCAGGCCTCCGGTGCAGGAGCAACTGGAGCAAACACCGGAATATACGCCGTTGGCGCGCGCTATTGAGTTTGATCCTATTGAGATAGATGAAATTCCCACCCTCGCCTCACATATACCTCCGCCGGCAGACCCGCCTGCAACACCTGCGGCTGTGGTGGTGGTTGAACCGTTACAACCATCTGGTGATACCAGTTCCACGGAGCTTAACGAAAAGTTGAAAGACGTGCGCACAGAGGTATCCCAGAAATTACAGGATGTACCTATCAAGGATCTGAGGAAAGCCATCGGCATCAATGATCGTTACCTGTTTATTAACGAATTGTTCAATGGGGACGAGGCCATGTTTGAGCGGTCCGTGAAAACACTTAACCAGTTTTCCATATTGCCGGAAGCAGAATTCTGGATGCAAAGGGAACTTCGTCTCAAGCTGGGCTGGAAAGAAGATAATCCACTCGTGAAGCAATTTGTTCAACTCGTCAGAAGGCGGTTTGCCTGAATATAATCCAGGATTGTTTTGGTGGCACCGGCCTGTTTCTGAACATAGTTTTTTGCAGCGAGCCCGGCCTGCTGCAGTACCTGCGGATGCTCCATGAAATTGTCCAGTGCTTTATTTAATCCGTCCTGGTCATGTATGGCTACCGCGGCCCCTGCTGCCACCAGCTCCCGTGCTTCCCTGAATTTGTCATAACGCGGACCAAACAGAACAGGTTTACCATAGACTGCGGCCTCCAGGGTATTGTGTATGCCTTTGCCAAAACCGCCGCCAATATAAGTTATGGCGGCATAGTAGTACAGCCTGGACAGCATACCAATATTATCGATCACCAACACCTGCACGCCGTCTTCTCTTTGGTTTTTCCACGCTGAAAACCTTATGGTACGGGGTATCTGTGCTTCAATTTGCTGCAGGTGGGCCTCGTGGATCTCATGGGGTGCAATAATGCATTTCATTTGTGGATGCTCCCGCAGATAACCGGCCAGGAGGGATTCATCTTCAGGCCAGGTGCTGCCGGCCACCAATACGGGGGTTCCCTTGCAAAAATCTTCGATTTCCGGTATACCCTGAAAACCCCGGGCCAGTTCCAGAACCCTGTCGAACCGTGTATCTCCCGCCACCGTTGTTTCGGTTATGCCTAACCGTTGCAAAAGTGCCTGGCTGCCTTCATCCTGCAAAAAAAACTGGCGGATATGGCTCAATGCTTTTCTCCAGGGGGCTCCATACCAGGCGAAAAAGACCTGGTTCTGCCGGAAAATGGCAGAGATCATGAGAACAGGAATATTTTTCTTGTGGAGACAGGCCAGCAGGTTGAGCCAGTATTCGTATTTGACAAAAACAGCCAGTGAGGGCCGGAGGATGTCCACAAATATCCGGGCATTGCGGGGGGTGTCTGCCGGAAGGTACATCACAGTGTCAGCCATGGCGTAGTTCTTACGGATCTCAAATCCGGAAGGGGAGAAAAAAGTGAGTAGTATATAGGGTTTGGGGTGGAGTGAATGCAAAGATTCAATAACCGGGCGACCCTGCTCAAACTCACCCAGGGATGCGCAATGTACCCATACAATGGGTTTGTTGCCGGCATCTCTCCTGGCGGCTTTTGCATGCTCTTCCCAGTCCTTTCTGCCTGTTACCCAGGCCCTTGCTTTTTTATTCCAGCGTGCCGCAAGGTGAACCGCAGCCACATAGAGGTAAATGGAAAGGGAATAGATCAAAACTTCATGATTTAGGACACAAATCTAATATCCTTGCCCAGTTTTTAATTTATTACCTTTGTGCGCAAATTTTTGCCGATGGAACCCATTCAGATGGTTGATCTGAAAAAGCAGTATCAACAGATCAAAGAAGAGGTGGACAAAGCCATTCACCAGGTGCTGGATAGTGCAGCATTTATTAATGGGAAAGCCGTCCAGGACTTTACCGCAGCCCTTTCTTCTTATTTGGGTGTGAAGCATGTGATACCCTGTGCCAATGGTACCGATGCCCTCCAGATTGCCATGATGGCCCTTGACCTGCAGCCCGGTGATGAGGTGATCACGCCATCGTTTACCTATATTGCCACCACCGAGGTAGTGGCACTCCTTAAATTGAAGCCCGTTTTTGCAGAAGTGGACCCTGAAACATTCTGCATGACGCCGGAGTCTATAAAGAAACTCATCACGCCCAGAACCAAGGCAATTGTCCCGGTTCATTTATATGGCCATTCAGCCCCCATGGAAGAGATCATGGACATCGCCAGGGCTCATAATCTTTTTGTTATCGAGGACAATGCCCAGGCCATCGGCTCGGATTATCGTTTTGCCAACGGCCAGGTGAAAAAAACAGGGACCATTGGCCATATTGGTGCAACATCTTTTTTCCCATCCAAGAACCTGGGGTGCTATGGTGATGGTGGAGCGCTTTGTACAGATGACGATGTCCTGGCGGATAAAATGCGCAAAATTGCCAACCATGGCCAGTCTGTAAGGTATTACCATGATATCGTTGGTTGTAATTCAAGGCTGGATTCAATGCAGGCCGCGGTACTGAATGTGAAATTGCCGAGGCTTGACCAGTACATCAGTGCAAGGCAGGCAGCGGCAGCCCGGTACACAGCAGCATTTTCAGCGGACCCCCGCATTACCACTCCGGCCATTGCATCATACAGTACACACGTGTTTCACCAGTATACCCTGAAGCTTGAAGGGGTTAACAGGGACGCACTGCATCAGTACCTGGCGGAGCAGGGTATCCCTTCCATGATCTATTATCCGGTGCCGGCTCACAGGCAGAAGATGTTCCAGGGTATGCTGGCCGGAAATCCTGATCTGCCGGTGACAGACTGGCTTACGGAGCGGGTGATATCCCTTCCCATGCATACAGAATTAGATAATGAGCAGCTGGAACATATTATAAAGCATGTTTTGGCGTTTGTAGGCAAGTAATGCAGTTGACTTATAAATATTTATAGATAGATGAAAATTGCTGTAGTTGGTACAGGATATGTTGGATTGGTTACCGGAACCTGTTTTGCGGAAACAGGGAACAACGTAACCTGTGTTGATATTGACCAGCGAAAGGTAGACAAGCTGAGCAATGGTGAGATCACCATCTATGAGCCCGGTCTGGAAAAACTGTTTATACGCAATATGAAGGAGGGGCGACTGAACTTCACCACCAGTCTTTTGGACGGAGTAAAGGGTGCGGAGATTGTTTTTCTTGCCCTGCCCACACCTCCCGGTGAAGATGGTTCAGCAGACCTCCAATATATCCTGGGTGTAGCGGAACACCTGGGCAAGATCCTGACAGATTATACCGTTATCATTGATAAAAGTACTGTGCCCGTGGGTACCGCTGAAAAGGTGAGCCAGGCCATCGCCCGGAATTATTCTGGTGAATATGATGTGGTGTCTAACCCTGAGTTCCTCCGTGAAGGAGTTGCGGTTGAAGATTTTATGAAGCCGGACAGGGTGGTGATTGGCGCAAGTTCCGAAAGGGCCCGCAAATTGCTGAGTGAATTGTATGCACCATTTGTGCGATCAGGTAACCCAGTGATTTTTATGGATGTTCGTTCTGCAGAATTGACCAAATATGCAGCCAATGCGTTCCTGGCTACAAAAATTTCATTCATGAATGAGATCGCACAGTTATGTGAAAGGCTGGGTGCCGATGTAGATATGGTGCGGCGCGGTATTGGTTCTGATGATCGTATTGGCAAACGGTTCCTTTTTCCTGGGATAGGATATGGCGGTAGTTGCTTTCCCAAAGATGTACAAGCGCTAGTAAAAAGTTCCAATGAAGTGAACTATAATTTCAGGATCCTCAATGCGGTGATGGAAGTGAATGAGACGCAGAGAAAACACCTCATCCCCAAGATCAAGAATTACTTTAATAATGACCTGAAAGGAAGACATTTCGCCCTTTGGGGGTTGGCATTTAAGCCAAATACAGACGATACCAGGGAGGCACCGGCACTGTATATGATTGAGGACCTGCTGGCTGAAGGGGCAACTGTTACAGCATATGATCCGGAAGCCATGGGGAATGTGAGAAAAGTGATGGGCAATAAAATAGGGTATGCTGAAAACCAGTATGAAGCGTTAACGGGTGCAGATGCACTTATCATTGCCACGGAATGGAATGAATTTCGGGCTCCTGATTTTAACAAAGTTGGGAATGCCCTCAAGCACAGGGCTATTTTTGATGGCCGTAACCTGTTTGAGCTTGCCACAGTAAGGGCGCTGGGCTTCCACTATGAAAGCATCGGACGTCCAAATCATTAGAAACCCTAAAAATCAGTACCATGAGTAAGCAACGGGTTCTCATTACTGGCGCTGCCGGTTTCCTTGGTTCACACTTGTGTGACCGGTTTATAAAGGGAGGATTTTATGTGATAGGGATGGACAACCTGATCACCGGAGACCTTCGTAATATTGAACACCTGTTCCCGAATCCTGATTTTGAATTCTATCATCATGACGTTTCAAAGTATATACATATCCCCGGTGAACTGCACTATATACTTCATTTTGCATCACCAGCCAGTCCTATAGATTACCTCAAGATTCCCATTCAGACATTGAAGGTAGGAGCTATGGGAACTCACAACTGTCTAGGTCTTGCGAAGGCGAAAAATGCCAGGATGCTTGTGGCTTCCACTTCTGAAATTTATGGGGATCCACTGGTACATCCGCAGACAGAAGAATACTGGGGCAATGTGAATCCGGTAGGGCCAAGGGGAGTATATGACGAGGCCAAACGGTTTATGGAGTCCATCACCATGGCTTACCATACTTTTCATGGGGTGGAAACGCGCATTGTTCGGATATTCAACACATACGGTCCCCGGATGAGACTCAATGATGGCCGGGCACTACCCACTTTTATTGGCCAGGCGCTTCGGGGGGAAGATTTGACTGTTTTTGGCGATGGATCCCAAACGAGGTCTTTCTGCTATGTAGATGACCTGATTGAAGGGATATTTCGCCTGCTGCTAAGTGACTATTCCAAACCTGTGAATATTGGAAATCCCAATGAGATCAGCCTGAAAGATTTTGCAGAAGAGATCATCAAACTTACAGGATCTGCGCAGAAAATTGTATACAAGCCGCTTCCTGTAGATGATCCACGGCAAAGGAGGCCGGATATTACAAAAGCAAAGGAATTGCTTGGCTGGGAACCTAAAGTAGACCGGGCAACCGGACTGGCCAGAACTTATGCATATTTTAAGTCGTTACCCAAAGAAGAATTGATTAAACAACCTAAAGAATTTAACAGCGGAAAATGAGAAACATATATCAGGATCTTGTTGAAAAAAAAGCCAAATTAGCCGTGATAGGTCTTGGCTACGTAGGACTGCCCATCGCCCTTGAATTCGCCAAGAAGATCCGGGTGATAGGATTTGATATTAATGAGAAAAGGGTTGACCTGATGAGAAACAGGATTGATCCCAGTAAAGAAGTGGATGCGAAAGAATTTGATGGAAGGGATATTGAATTCACCAGCGACCTTGAGAAATTAAAGGAAGCAAGTTTCTATGTAGTGGCGGTTCCTACACCGGTAGACAGGTTTAATGTGCCCGACTTAAGACCCGTTTTGAGCGCGTCTGAAACCATCGGGAAAGTGATCAAGAAAGGAGACTATGTAGTGTTTGAATCAACGGTGTATCCAGGCTGTACAGAAGAAGACTGCCTGCCGGTGATCAGTTCCATTTCTGGTCTTACGCTGGGTACTGACTTTAAATTAGGATACTCTCCGGAAAGGATCAATCCGGGTGATAAGAAAAATACCTTGCGCTCAGTTGTGAAAATTGCTTCCGGCAGCGATGAGGTTGCACTTGATCAGATAGCCAGGGTGTATGAGCTGGTTGTAGATGCCGGAGTACACAGAGCCAAATCCATTAAAGTTGCGGAAGCCGCTAAGATTGTTGAAAATACACAACGTGACCTCAACATCGCGCTGATGAATGAGTTGTCCATGATCTTTGACAAGATGGGCATAAGCACTTTTGACGTTCTTGAAGCCGCAGGTACGAAGTGGAATTTTCTTAAATTTTCACCCGGCCTGGTAGGTGGCCACTGTATTGGTGTGGATCCTTATTATCTGACCTATAAAGCAGAAGCCCTGGGCCATGAGGCTAAGTTGATATCTGCGTCACGGTACATTAATGACAATATGGCCAAAAATGTTGCCAGGAAGGTAATCCAGCATGTCCTTAGGAATGCGCCAGACGTGAATGACGCAAAAGTATTGGTGAAAGGTGTTACATTCAAAGAGAACGTCAGTGATATACGCAACTCAAAAATCATCGATACCGTAAAGGAAATCCAGGCATTTAATATCCAGATTGATGTAGAGGATCCCTTTGCAGACACCGAAGAAGTATTTCATGAATACGGACTGCATTTGACCACTGCTGTACGCGATGATTATGATGCGGTCATTGTTTCCCTTCCACACAGTCCTTACCTGGCCCTCACGGAAAATGACTATTGTGCCATGACCAAGTCTAATGCCTTGATTGCGGATCTGAAAGGGATTTATAAGTCGTTCAAACAAAGGGCCTACTGGAGTCTTTGATCTATGAAGAAGAAAGTCCTCATAACTGGCGGAGCAGGGTTCATTGGCTCACACGTGATCAGACGATGGATACATCAGCACCCTTCAGTTGAGGTTCATAACCTTGATCTCCTCACCTATGCAGGTAACCTTGAAAACCTTAAAGACATTGAGGATGGCCCCCATTATAAATTTATTAAGGGAGACATTGCCGATGAGCTTTTTATCATGGAGCTCTTTCAGAAAGAGAACTATGATGGGGTGATACACCTTGCAGCGGAAAGCCATGTGGACCGCTCCATTAAAGACCCCCTGGCTTTTGTGAAAACAAATGTTTTGGGAACCTCGGTGTTGCTGAATGCTGCGCGTGTCTCCTGGAAAAACCGACAGGACGTTTTGTTTTACCATGTTTCAACGGATGAGGTCTTTGGTAGCCTGGGCGCCCATGGATTTTTCAAGGAAACTACACCTTATGATCCGCGGTCACCCTATTCTGCTTCCAAAGCTTCCTCAGATCATATGGTGATGGCTTACCATCATACCTATGGTTTGCCGGTGATCATTTCCAATTGTTCCAATAATTATGGGTCACATCAGTTTCCAGAGAAATTGATTCCGCTCATGATCAACAATATCCTACAACAAAAACCCTTGCCGGTATATGGAAAAGGGGAGAATGTGCGCGACTGGCTGTGGGTAGAAGACCATGCCCGGGCCATAGACCTGATTTTTCACCAGGGTAGGCCAGGATCCACGTATAATATTGGCGGATTTAACGAATGGAAAAATATTGATCTTGTTCATGTGCTGTGTACTATTATGGATGAGAAGCTGGGCAGGGCCCCCGGAACTTCTACTCAGCTGATTCAGTTTGTGAAAGACAGGGAAGGGCATGATATGCGTTATGCCATTGACGCAACTAAGTTACAGGATGAACTCGGCTGGACTCCTTCCGTTACCTTTGAAGAGGGGCTGAGGCTCACGGTGGACTGGTATCTCAGTAACCCGGACTGGATCGCGCATATCACTACCGGAGCATACTTACAATTTTACCAGGAACAATATAACAACAGGTAAGACAACATGCCATTTCACCAAACAGGACTACCCGGACTGATGATATATGAACCCAAGGTGTTTCACGACAACCGGGGTTATTTTTTTGAAAGTTATAGTAAGGCCATTTTCGAAAAGGAAGGTTTGTACTATGACTGGGTGCAGGATAATCAATCCAGGTCTTCTTTTGGCGTAATCAGGGGGCTTCATTACCAACTGCAGCCTCATGCTCAGGCCAAGCTTGTAAGGGTACTGGAAGGCAGGATCTGGGATGTGGTGGTAGATTTGAGGAAGGGCTCTCCAGCTTATGGCAAAAGTTTTGGCATCGAGCTTTCCTCAGAAAATAAAAAGCAGATCCTTATACCCCGCGGTTTTGCGCACGGATTTTCTGTATTGTCTGACCAGGTTGAAGTAATGTATAAGTGCGATCATATTTATCACAAGGAAAGTGAGGGTAGTATCATTTGGAATGATCCGGATCTTAACATAGACTGGAAAATTCCCGCCGGGAGTGCTATCATTTCAGAGAAAGATGCCGTGCACCCCCGTATGAAAGATGCCATTCATAACTTCACATACCTTGGCTAAGCGAACCATTTTAGTAACCGGCGCTAATGGGCAGGTGGGCAAGGAGCTCCAGGATCTCGCGGCCCATCACCCTGAACTTCGTTTCATCTTTCAGGGCCGGAATGATTTGCCACTGGAGAATTTTGTCATGCTGAGAACCGTACTGGAGAATGTACATCCGGATGTATGCATTAACTGCGCAGCATACACGGCTGTGGACAAGGCGGAACAGGAGAAAGACCTGGCTTTTCAGGTGAATGCTGAGGCTGTGGGGGTTATGGCTGCAGTATGTAAGGAAACAGGCACAAGATTTATCCATATATCTACTGATTACGTTTTTCCGGGTAACGGGACAGAACCCTATCTCGAAGATGATCCTACCGGCCCCGTAAATGTCTATGGCGCATCAAAACTAGCCGGTGAGTTAGAAGCCCTGCAGTTGAATGCAGATAGTATAATTATCCGTACCTCCTGGGTATATTCTACCCATGGCAGGAATTTTCTGAAAACCATGGTCAGGCTCATGGCCGAGAAAGAAACAGTAAAAGTAGTATCAGACCAGCAAGGTTGCCCTACCTACGCGGCAGATCTGGCAGCCGTTTTGTTGAAAATTGCCCTGATGGAGCGGGTACCCGCGGGAATCTACCACTATTCCAACCAGGGGGTGACCACCTGGCATGGATTTGCTGAGGCCATCGGGACAGCGATGCAAACGCCCTGTAAAGTAGTACCTATCACCACGGAAGAATTCCCAACCCCGGCCAGAAGACCCGTCTATTCCGTCCTGGATTGCAGCAAGATTGTTCATCTATTGGGCGAAAAGCCAAGAAGATGGGAAGTTGCGTTGCAGGACTGTATGGCAAAGCTTTCCTGAACTTATCCAGCAGCTGTTTTCAATAAGAAGGAGAAAAATCTCGTTTTTCTCAATAAGTCTACTATATTTGTAGACTTAGAAGCATGGAAATCAGTGCAGACATACTTGAGCGGTTCCGGGATCGGGACATTGCGGACAATCTTAGGGAATTGACGGAATGGTACCCTGGTGCCGTTTGTTTTTCCACTTCCTTTGGATTGGAGGACCAGGTGATCACTGATCTTATATTTCGTTCAGGTGCACAGGTGAGGATATTCACCCTGGATACGGGGCGGCTCTTCCAGGAAACTTACAGTACCTGGAGTGCTACAGCCGAGAAATATGGTGTTCACATTGAAGCCTGGTATCCCGATGCGGATGCACTACGTCAATGGGTAACCGAAAATGGGCCCAATGCATTCTATGCGTCTCCTGCATTGCGTAAAGAATGCTGTCAGATCAGGAAGGTAGAGCCTTTGCGCCGCGCTCTGGCTGGAATGAAGGTATGGATCACCGGTATACGCAGGGCTCAAAGTGCGGAGAGAGAGCACACGCCCATCCTTGAATGGGATGCAGCCCACGGACTCCTGAAGTACCACCCATTGCTGGATTGGTCTGATAAGCAGGCACAGGACTACGTAGCCCGGCATGATGTACCCGTTAATCCGTTGCATCATAAAGGATTTGTAAGCATTGGCTGTGCGCCCTGTACCCGCGCCATTAGACCCGGCGAAGATTTCAGGGCCGGAAGGTGGTGGTGGGAAGACAACAGTAAAAAAGAGTGTGGCCTGCATGTGAAGGCAGAATGATATTTTTTTTCAGTCAAAACCTATCAATTTAGTAGACTATATATGAAAGATCGGCAATTAAATTACCTGGACCAATTGGAGGCGGAGAGTGTATATATATTCAGGGAGGTGGCGGCCCAGTTTGAGAAGCCGGCCCTGCTCTTCAGTGGAGGTAAGGATTCCATTACCCTGGTGAGGCTGGCGCAAAAAGCCTTTGCCCCCGCACCCATTCCTTTTCCGCTGGTGCACATTGACACCGGCCATAATTTTCAGGAGGCACTGGAATACAGGGACCGGCTTGCGGCAGAAGTAGGCGCTACCCTTATAGTCAGGAAGGTGGAAGACACTATCCGTGAGCGGCAACTTACAGAGCCCAGGGGAAAATTTGCCAGCAGGAACTGGCTGCAGACCTATACTTTACTGGATACGATAGAAGAGTTTGGCTTTGATGCCTGCATAGGTGGCGCACGAAGGGACGAAGAAAAGGCACGCGCCAAAGAACGGGTATTTTCTGTGCGGGATGAATTTGGCCAATGGAACCCGAAACTGCAACGCCCGGAGCTGTGGAACATCTACAATGGCCGCATTAACAAGGGAGAGAACGTGCGGGTATTTCCCATCAGTAACTGGACAGAACTGGACGTATGGAGATACATACAACGCGAAGGCATCGGCCTGCCCTCCATTTATTTCTCCCATGAACGGGAGGTCATTGAGCATGACGGACAACTGGTGGCCCTGTCCCCCTTCATACGGCTGGATGAATCAGACCGCATCCTGAAAAGAAGAGTGCGCTATCGTACGGTTGGAGATATGACTTGCACGGCTGCGGTAGAATCAGAAGCCGCTACACTGGACGAAGTCATCAACGAGATCATCCTCACGAGGATCAGCGAGAGGGGTGAAACCAGGATTGATGACCGCGTGACAGAGGCGGCTATGGAAGACAGAAAAAAGAACGGTTATTTCTAAAGTATAAGAACGATGGATTTATTACGATTTATCACAGCCGGTAGTGTGGATGATGGAAAGAGTACCCTTATAGGACGGCTGTTGTATGACAGCAAGAACATTCTATCAGACCAGTTGGAGCAACTGGAGAAACAATCTGCAAGCCGCAACAACGGTGAGATAGACCTGGCATTGCTCACTGATGGGTTACGCGCAGAAAGAGAACAAGGCATCACCATTGATGTGGCATATCGCTATTTTTCAACGCCTAAGAGAAAGTTCATCATTGCCGATGCACCAGGCCATGTTCAGTATACCCGCAATATGATCACAGGAGCCAGCAATGCAGACCTGATCATTATCCTCATTGATGCACGGCAGGGTGTGGTGGAACAAACCCGGAGACATTCCATCATTGCGTCTCTGTTAAAAATCCCCCATGTGGTAGTAGCCATCAATAAGATGGACCTGGTGGATTTCTCACAGGACGTCTACAACAATATAGTCATTGACTACACGGCCGTTGCCAGTCAGCTGGGATTACAGGACGTTCAGTTTTTCCCGATCAGTGCTTTGAATGGAGATAATATCGTGGACAGGTCAGTGTCAATGCCCTGGTTTGAAGGATTTTCATTACTTGAATACCTGGAGGATGTAGTAGTGGCGGGGGATATCAACCATTCCCTGCCACGGTTCCAGGTCCAGTATGTACTGAGGCCCCAGGTGCCTGAGCTCCATGACTACAGGGGATATGCAGGCAGAATACAGAGTGGGGTGTACCGTAAAGGCGACGAGGTGACGGTGCTGCCTGCTGGCATCAGTACCACCATCGCTGCTGTGGAGATCGCCGGTTGCGAAGTGGAAGAAGCATTTGCGCCGCAAAGCGCGGTACTGCACCTAGCAGACGATATTGATATTTCCAGGGGCGATGCCATTGTAGCTTCATCGGCACTTCCAAAAGTCAGCAATGAAGTGGAGGCCATTATCTGCTGGCTTGATGATAAAAAACTTATTCGTGGAAATAAATATTATCTGCAACATAACGCCAGAACTGTGCGTGTGAGCCTCAAAGAGATTGAATACAAGATCGATGTAAATACGCTGCAGCAGCAGGATGCTGCAGATGGGATAGTATTGAATGAAGTGGCTAAAGTGAAGATCAGAACATCATCTCCACTGGTGTTTGATGCATATGATGACCTGCGAACCGGCGGATCTGCCATTCTTATTGATGAAACCAGTAACAATACGGTTGCTGCCGTACTCATACAGAAAACCTCTACCCACTGATGGAGCAGCTTAAAGGAAAAGTCATCATAGCGGGTGCGGGACCCGGAGATCCGGGACTTATTACCGTAAGGGCTGCCGTTGCATTACAGAAAGCGGATGTGATCCTTACAGACAGGCTTGTGAATAAAGAGATCATTTCACAGTATGCCAGTGCCAGTGCACTGGTAGTGGAAGTGGGTAAGCAGGGAGGAAAATTGCATTCAACGCCACAGGAAACCATCAATACCTTATTGCTGCAGTATGCATTGCAGGGCAAGACTGTAGTGCGCTTAAAGGGGGGCGATGTTTCCCTTTTTGCCAATGTACTGGATGAGCTTTCAACCCTGCATGCACATTCCATACCTTTTGAGATCATACCCGGTATCACGGCTGCATCCGGCGCGTCTGCTTACACAGGCATTCCTCTTACAGCGAGAGGATATGCCGCGGGTCTGCGCATACTGACGTACTACCATTCAGATGTCATCAATGAGAAAGAATGGAAGCATATTGCCAGATCTGCAGACACGCTGGTGTTTTATATGTCTGCGCAGATTCTCCAGGACCTCCACCAGCAGTTGGTACACCATGGGATGACACCTGAAACACCGATGGCCATAGTGGAACAAGCAACTACGGCCTCCCAGAAAGTGACAATAGTTAAACTTGAAGATGTGCCTAAGGTTGCGGTGGATGAGATCAGGACACCAGCGCTGGTCATCATTGGGAAGGTGGTGGAACTGCACCAGCAATTCGCCTGGTTTGATGCACAGAAGCCCGGTACTGCGGCATTTGCTGAATTGCCGCCTCAAACTATTTCGTCCATCCTTCAACAGACCCTGATATGATATCGGCAGCGCATAAGAATTTGTTAGACCAGTTGGTATCTGGTGTAAACAGGGAAGAACTGCTGTGGATCACCGGCTATCTGAACGGTTTAGTAGCTGCCCAGCCACATAACGAAGGCACCGCAAAACAGACAGGTAAAGTGACAGTGATCTATGGCACTGAAACAGGAAATGCAAAAAGGCTTGCCTTGCAATTCACAGCTGCAGCCAAAAAGAGATCGCTTGCCGTGAAATGCATTGCTGCGGATCAATATCATTCTGCGCAATGGGCAAAAGATGAAGTTGTTCTGGTGGTGATCAGTACACAGGGAGAGGGGGAGCCGCCATTGGCTGCCAAAGCCTGGTATGATCAACTGATGGCCTCATCAGAATCCCTTTCCCATCTCCGGTTTAGTGTGTTAGCACTGGGAGATAGTTCCTATCCGATGTTTTGCAAAACAGGTGTGGATGTGCAAACAAAATTACTTGCACTGGGTGCACAGGAGTTGACAGCCTTGCAAACCTGTGATGTGGATGTTGATCTTCCTGCAGCGCAGTGGACAGAGAAAGTACTGGCTGCCCTGGATGGCGTAAAGCCCGCTTCCAAAACAGCCATAGCGGCACCAGGAATAAAGCAGGGCCGTGTGATCCTGGAAGGGAAAATAAAAGTGAATGTGAACCTGCATGATAAGGGATCAGATCAGCAGACCTATCATATTGAACTGGAAACTGCGGAAGAACTGGATTACGAACCCGGGGATTCCATTGCAATTGTTCCTTCCAACAAGCCCGAAGTAGTGCAATCGATTTTGCAGTATACAAAACTGCAAGGTTCAACCTTGATCAAAACCCCCAAATGGGAAGGTGCTGTGGAAGAATTGTTGACCCATAGATTGAACATTTGTTATTTACTTGGCTCTTCTGTTAAAAAATATGCTGAGATCACGGGGCACAACATTCCCGATCAGCGGATGGACCTGGTGGATCTTGTGCGCAGATATCCCGTGAAAGATGCTGAACATTTCCGGCAGTTTGTGGAGACCCTCCATGCCATCGCTCCTCGTTTGTATTCTATTGCATCTTCCGCTTCAGTGACGCCGCAAGAGGTACACCTGACAGTAAGCCGCAGACGATTTACAAAAGAAGATGCACAGCATTTTGGATTGTGCAGCAGTTTCCTGGGAGACCTGCCAGTGGGTACGAAGATCAATTTTTACATTCATCGGAATAAACAATTCAGGCTCCCCGCTTCAGACAAAGATATCATCATGGTAGGACCAGGTACCGGCATTGCCACCTTCCGTGCTTTCCTGGCAGAAAGGGATCACCAGTCGGCCCCGGGCAGAAACTGGTTGTTTTTTGGAGAGAAGGATTTTGTGAGGGACTTCCTTTACCAGAATGAAGTGCAGCAATATGTGCAAACGGGTGTATTGCAGAAAGTGAATCTGTCTTTCCAAATGAACCATCCCAAAAAGGCCTGGGTGGAAGATGACCTTCGGGCGCAAGGCGCAGACGTGTTTGCCTGGTTGGAACAAGGCGCATATTTCTATGTGTCTGGTCTTAAGGAGCAACTTACCGCACAGGTGGACCAGGCTTTGGCTGAGATCGTACAAATACATGGCGGTAAGACGGAAGATGAAGCGAGAAGTTATATCGATCGTTTAAAAAAGGATAATAGGCTCCATAAAGACGTGTACTGACATGAGTGAACAGAAAAAACTTACGGTGATTGAGCGGATCAAGACGGCTAGCCGGGGCTTGCGCGGAACGCTGCTGGAGAGTCTGAATGATGAACTTACAGGCGCCATTCGGGAAGATGACCAGGCACTGATCAAGTTTCATGGTATGTACCAGCAGGACAACAGGGACCGGCGTGAGGAGAGGGCGATGAAAAAACTTGAATGGCTGTATTCTTTCATGATCAGACTGAGGCTTCCAGGCGGGTACATGACGGCAGAGCAGTGGCAGGCTCTTCACCATATTGCCGGTGAGCACAGCACGGGAGTGATCAAGATCACCACACGCCAGACCGTACAATTACATGGGATCCTGAAGTCGCACATCCGGCCTACACTACAGGCCTTCAATACCGTTGCATTGGATTCCATTGCCGCCTGCGGCGATGTCAACAGGAATGTTACCTGTAGTGCCCATCCATCAGTATCACCTGTTCATGCGCAAGTTTTTTCTTACGCGGATAAGATCAGCAGGCTTGCCCTTCCCAAAACCCGGTCTTATTATGAGATCTGGCTTAATGAAGAACCGCTGGCAGACAGTGGAAAAGAAGAAGATGGATTATACCAGGAAAGGTACCTGCCCAGAAAATTTAAGATCGGTATTGCCGTGCCACCGGATAATGATGTGGACGTATTCAGTAATGACCTTGGCTTGATTGCCATCGTGGAAAATGGTCAATTGCTGGGCTTTAATATAGCCGTAGGCGGCGGGTTGGGCACCACACACGGCAATGAAGCCACTTATCCTAGGCTGGCAACCGTCATCGGCTTTGTTGCGGGTGAAGAGAATATCCTGAAGGCCGTATATGAAGTGATCACGATTCAACGTGATTATGGTAACCGCACAGACAGGAAATTGTCTAGGCTGAAATACACCCTGGACAAGATGGGTGTGGAAACTTTCAAAGCAGAGCTGGAAAGGAGAACAGGATTTTCACTGGAGCCTGAAAGGCGATTTAAATTTGCCCAACGGCATGATCATTTTGGCTGGCAGCGCAATCATGAGGGCTTATGGTATTATACAGCATTTGTAGAAACGGGCAGGATCACTGATGAAGGCGAGGTAAAAATGAAATCAGCGCTGCTGGATATAGCTGAAAAACAACTGGCAGCATTCCGGTTTACCTGCAACCAGAATATAATTATTGCCGATGTGTCTGAAGAGCATAAAATTACTGTAGAAGAGATATTGAAGGTGCACGGAGTGTTGCAACAAACAACAACCGCCGGGGCCATGCGCAAATCTGCCATTGCCTGTGTTGCTTTCAATACCTGCCCGTTGGCACTGGCAGAAGCACAACGTTACCTGCCAACCCTTATTTCTAAACTGGAGCCGGTTTTGGAGAAGCATGGACTATTGAAAGACGAGATCAGCATAAGGATGACAGGTTGTCCCAATGGATGTGGAAGGCCTACCATGGCGGAAATTGGCCTTATTGGTACTGCGTATGGAAAGTACAATCTGCATATTGGAGGGGACCGTTTGGGAATGCGGCTCAACAGCAAATTCAAAAATGATCTTGACGAGGGGGCGCTGTTAACGGAACTGGACGGTATGTTAGGATTGTATGCTCAGGAGCGGTATCCGGGTGAAACTTTTGGTGATTATGCGAACAGGAGGTATCTGTCATGAGTTCAACGCTGATCCATAACGTTAATAAGAACAGTCTGTATCCGGTGTTTCTGAAACTGGAACAGATGGATGTACTGTTGATAGGTGGGGGCGCTGTTGCGGTGGAGAAACTGCAGTCTGTACTGGGCAATAGTCCGGCCACGCGCCTCACGGTAGTGGCAACGCATTTGTCGCAACCTGCCATTGCATTTCTTCAGCACCATCCTGCTGTGGTGGTGTATGAACGCCCTTTTGTTCCGGCTGATCTGGAGGGCAGGCAGTTGGTGATTTCGGCTACGGGTGACCGTGTTTTTTCGGAACTCCTTCGGCAGGCTTGCCATGAACGGGGGATACTGCTGAATGTGGCGGATACACCGGACCTATGTGATTTTTACCTTGGCAGTATTGTGCAGAAGGGGAATCTTAAACTGGCAATTTCCACCAATGGCAAGTCGCCCACCATGGCTAAACGGCTTAAAGAAGTATTGAACCAGCAGTTGCCCGATGAACTGGATGAAAGCCTGGAACAACTCAATATACTGCGCAGCAGGATGAATGGGAATTTCAGGAGCAAGGTGCAGAAGATGAATGAGCTTACTAAAATACTGGTGGAAGAAGGGCAGGAGAAGAAAGAAGATAAATGGCGGAAGTTAGTGACCAGGTCCCTCCAGGTATTTGCTATAATGTTGGTGGGCCATTTCGTACTATCCTATATACCCATACGGGAGTATGCAACGGCAACAGGGGAGTGGTATAAGACACTGGATCCAAATTTCCATTGGATGGTGCTGGCTGGTTTCCTGGCACAACTGGTGGATGGCGCTCTGGGCATGGGATATGGTGTTACCAGTGCTACTATTTTATTGTCTGTGGGAGTTAACCTGGCCTCTATCAGTGGCAGCATCCATACCGCAGAAATGTTTGCTTCCGGTGCTTCCGGTTACAGCCATTATAAATTTGGGAATGTCAATAAGAAAATGTTCAAGGCGCTCCTTATTCCGGGTGTCATAGGGGCGATATTAGGTGCAGTATTGCTGACAACGCTTGGGGAGAAGCATGCTAACTGGTTAAGGCCAATTATGGCTTGTTACACGTTGTTCCTGGGCATCAGGATCTTTGCCAATGCATTTCGTAAGCCCAGGCCACAGCAGAAGTTCAAACGTTATGGCTGGCTTGCAGGTGCCGGAGGGTTTCTGGATTCATTTGGCGGGGGTGGCTGGGGACCTATTGTGACCACCACGCTGATCACTAAGGGCCGTACACCCAGATATGTGATAGGGTCTGTAAGCCTTACTGAGTTCTTTGTGACTTTTGCCAGTGCATTTACATTTTTTACGCTACTGGGTGTTTCGCACTGGCAAACGATTTTAGCGTTGATTATTGGCGGGTTGATTGCGGCGCCAATTGCTGCGAAACTAGCCGGGAAGCTCCCCAAAAAAACATCTTATATATTGTTAGGGATACTGGTAAAGATCTGGAGCTTCCGGATTCTGGTCAAGATATTCAATTGAACCTTACAAAATGATATTTTTACATGCAGCCTTCTCTGCATTATAATGCAGCAAGCCACTATTGAATATGAAAGTGACCATTTCGGTATTTGCTTTTTTTGTTTTAATTTTTTTGGTACCTGGGCAACGCCTGGCAGCGCAGAGTTTTAAGATCACAGAGCATAAAGAGCAGATGTGGTTTCAATATTTCAATCAAACCTGGTTCAGTAAGAAGTGGGGCCTTTGGCTCGATGGTGGTTTCCGGACAGAAGATCAGTTTACTCGCGGGGTATCCACCCTGCTGGGCCGCGCCGGAGCGATTTATGCTGTATCAAAATCAGTGCGTGCCATAGGCGGATACGCTTATTTTTTGCAGTACCCTGCTTATGATATTGTGGGCGTTGCACAACCTGAACACCGTTTCTGGCAGATGTTACAGTATCAAATAGAGAACGGTCGATCTCAGTTCTCTCATGCCTTGCGATTTGAACAAAGATTCAGGCAAAAGTTGGCAGCCCCTGATCAATTGGCAAATGAGTTTCGTTTTAATTATCGCCTGCGATATAGTTTCAGCTGGCAGCATCCACTCAGGAAGCAACATTTAGAGAAAGGTGATCTCAGTGTAGTATTACTGGATGAGATCATGTTCAATTTTGGCAGACAAGTGATCTATGACAACCTGGACCAGAACAGAGCGATGGCGGGGCTGAGATACTATTTTAACAAAGAGAACAATCTAATGGTGGCCTATCTCCATATTTTTCAAAAATTGCAAGGTCCGGAGGCGGTGAGAATTTCCAACAACATCCGGATTTCCTATTTCCAGACTCTGCGGCTCTAGCATTGCCGCATTGCCGCATTACCGCATTCTCACATTATCATACTATCTTTGCTTATGGCGTTATTACAAGCACAGATCACAGAGCCTGATTATGGCATGACGGTTACGGATGCCAAAGGGCATACGATAAAAATTGACATCCCAGCTGACCAGGGCGGACATGGAAACGGATTCCGGCCGATGCAAACGATGCTGGCTGCTTTGTGCGGATGCAGTTCAGTTGATGTGGTAAGCATCTTGAAAAAGCAAAGACAGGAACTGCAGGATCTTACCATCAAAGTAGACGGTGAACGCCAGCACGGTGTGGAACCGGCATTGTGGGAGAAAATACATTTGCTGTTTCAACTGAAGGGCGATGTGGACCCTGCCAAGGCTACAAGGGCAGTTCAGTTGTCCATGGATAAATATTGTTCCGTTGCAGAAACCCTGCGCAGGGCAGGTGCTGCTATTACCTGGGAAGTGATGGTTAATGAAACAGTTGTATCGTGAGTAAGCACAAACACAAAGAAACACAGGCGGTACGTATCCAAACGCCACGCACCGGGGAAAAAGAACATTCAACGCCCTTATTCCTCACCAGCAGTTTCACCTATGACTCTGCGGAGGATATGGCGGCAGCCTTTGCTGATGACAGTCTGGACGTGAATATTTATTCCCGGTTTAAGAACCCCACCACAGATGAGTTTATAGCCAAAATCGCCGCACTGGAAGGCGCGGAGGATGGGGTGGCCACTGCAACAGGGATGGCCGCTGTATTTGGAACTTTCATGACGTATTTGTCGCAAGGAGATCATATCCTGTCATCATCATCTGTATTCGGTTCCACGCATACAATCATCACTAAATATCTCCCCAAATGGGGCATCGGGTATTCATACTTCAACATGAATGCGCCGGAAACCATTGAGGCGATGATCAGGCCGGAAACCAAAATATTGTATGTGGAAACACCCAGCAATCCAGGGCTGGACATCATTGACATCGAATACCTTTCATCGATCTGTAAAAAACATGGCATTCTACTGGTGGTGGATAATTGTTTTGCCACGCCCGCCGTACAACAGCCCATTCAATTTGGTGCAGACCTGGTGATCCATTCCGCTACAAAGTTCATTGATGGCCAGGGCCGCGTACTGGGCGGTATTGTAGTGGGCAGGAAGGAACTGATCCAACCCATTTACCTTTTTATCAGGAATACCGGCCCTTCTATGAGCCCCTTCAATGCCTGGGTGCTGTCTAAAAGCCTGGAGACCCTGTTCATCCGGATGGAAAGACATGCCTCATCCGCCCTCGCTATTGCGCAGAAACTGAATGGTCATCCGGCATTGACCATGGTTAAATATCCATTCCTGCCCAGCCATCCTCAATATGCCATTGCAACAAAAATGATGAGCAACGGCGGAGGCATTATTACGTTTGACCTGAAAGGCGGTGTTGAAGCGGGAAGAAAATTTCTAAACAGCCTTGAAATGTTGTCCATGACCAATAACCTGGGTGACAGCAGGACTATTGCCTCGCATCCGGCGAGTACCACGCATTCCAAACTTACCGAAGCAGAACGCGCTGCTGTTGGGATCACACCCGGGCTGGTAAGGTTGTCTGTGGGGCTGGAGCATCCGGATGATATCCTGGAGGATATATTGCAAGCACTGGATTAATTCCCTGAATTCAAATAAAAAACCCTCCAAACGGAGGGTTTTTGCTTTTTTTGTTGCCCGACCTGGATTCGAACCAAGACAAACAGAACCAAAATCCTGCGACCGGTGTTTTGTCAATCTGAAACCCGCATTGGACGGGCGTTTCATTGGGTACGGACCGGCGGATTGTCACCGTTTTTGTCCAAATTGTTGCGCATTTTGTGACGGTTCACCGCCGCATTGATGCGATGGATTCCAGGTCCATCGCGAGTTTTGCGATATGTGCCTGGAAAACGCGTTCAAATTGTTGTCGTTCGGTCATCAATTGATCCATTTGCCGGCGGATTTTCTGCGCCCTGGCTTTGTAGTTCGGGCGGTTTTCTATTTCACCGCGGGCGTTGATCCGGATCCTGGTGTTGTTCAGGAATTCAAAGTCAATGGAATAAAATTCGCACAACCGCAATAGGAACTGACCGCCCGGTTTGGCGGTGCCGTTGATGTACGTCCAGGCTACTTTTGCGGATATCCCGAATTTTTCCGCGAAATCCTTTTGCGTCATGCCGGAGGCCTTGAACAGTTTAGCAATATTTTGGTGAACAATTGTCATAATTTGTTGATGTCTGCTTTGATCTTGAAAACCGCGCGGATATCTTTCCAACTACGGCGGAATTGCGGGAAATCCCGGTCGTTGTCGGCCTTCAACACGACTTCATGGCCCGATCCTTCCAACATGCGTCGGACGAATGATTGGCCATTGCGGTCGATGATCAGGTAAAATTGCCCAGGGGTGAATATTTTCGGATCCTGCAGGCGTTGGACGGCCACCCGTGTCCCTGGGCGAAATGTCGGCGACATATCGTCGCCCGTGATTTCAATCACGCCTTCGGTTTCCCCGATGAACGGGGCGCGAAGGTAGTCCAGGACAACGGTGTCCACGTCCTGCCATTTTTCGAATGTGCCGGACGGCGGGCCATCCACCATTTCGAACCTGGCGCCATCATTAAGGGAAAGGCGTATTTTCTGAATTTCATTAGCGCGGGATAGGTCGGACGGCGTCATACCCTGGGCAATCTGATCCACCCATTTTTGCAGCCGTTCGGCGTCGTCGTCCTTTGGATTAGCGGTGCCGTCCAGCCATTTGTATATACGGAAAACCGGGATGCCGGTTTCCTTTGCCAGTTTCATCACCGGAAGCCTTTTCGCGCCGAGGGTTTGCCGAACGGTTTCAATGATGTCGTTTTCAGGCATAAAAATATTTTTCAAAAAAAGTTCTAAATGATTTGGAAGTTTCCAAATTTGTAAATAGGTTTGTTTACAGATTTGAAAATACAACAAAATGAGAATTTCGCAGGATGTGATTAGTTATATCAGGTCTATGGATGCCAAAAGGGCAACGGCATTCCGCCTAAAACTGGCCATGGCCCTGGGCGTTGGCGAGGCCTCTATTCGCCGGTATATTGCCGACAATTCAGACCATTTAACCAAGGCCGCGGCGTTGGCGGTGATCAGAGAGGAAACCGGATTGTCCGACGATTTGATCCTGGAATCTAATTTGGTAGAATCCAAAGGCTAATAAAATGGACGCGGAAATTCGGAGGGATTTGGAAAGATTGGAGGCCATGGCCGACGCCATGAAAATCCAGTGTGCGCGGTTGCGTAAACGAGATATTTCGCAAAATCGTAATAAGTCCGCCCACATTGGGACGGCGGTTTGTGTGAAAAGGTTGCAATCAATCAGGTCAAAAATCAAAAATCAATAGCTATGTTCAGTCCATCCTACCTACGCAATAATGGCCAGGCCTTGTTTGCCATGCCATTGAATTACAAAGAAAAAATCGACGGTTCATTCCACCAGGTATTTGCCGGCGACCTGCACATCCATTTCAAACCCGATGGCAACGGATTTAAGTTGTTGGGTGTGTATTACAGGGAGGCGGAGGTAACGCCGTTGATCAGCTACCTGGAACGTAATTGTGGAACGCCGTTGTTCCCGCAGATTCAGGACGCCATCGCCAGGCGATTAGAGGCCATGAAAACAGAGGCGGAGCCGGTTGAAAATGATCACACCTTAAACCTTCAATAATATGAACCTGTTTGAATTCCTTACATCAAAAGAAGGCGACCGCCTTATCTGGAATGTCCTGATGGCCATTATATTGATCGCCGGATTTGCGTGGTTTATGTGGTGGGTGAAACGGCGGGACGCGCAGCACAAAGCCGACAATGAAAAGGATTGCCGCGTATTTCAGAATGAAATTGATGTCCTGATTGACGATTTCATGGAGGCGCAAACCCGCCGGTATTTACTACACCTGGAACTGAAAATTGATTCGTTTTATTGGTATTGGCTGGCTCGGATTGAAACGGATAAAGTCAATGCAGCGCGGGAAAAATTGTATGAGGCATTTTATACAAAGTTGAACACGTTTAAGGTTACTGAAAGTTTTGGGTAGAGAATGGTAGTCCGGGCGTTTCCACGCCTGGTTTATTGCGGGGAAGTGAATAGGTATCACGCTGGTCTCATAAGCCAGAAAACCGGATCGTTACCGGCGACCGCAACGAATCATTATTCATCATAAAATCAATCAAATGGCTCACATCAATCGCGAAAAGGTCATCACGTATGTTGCCCCGTCACTGAAAGCTAAGGCGGCGGCGAAGGCAAAAAAGAATCAGACAACGTTGTCTGAACTGCTGCGGAATTTCCTGCAGAACTACGTCAAAAAGTAGCTGAACCACAAAAACAAAACGGCCTGAATAGTCAGGCCGTTCATTGAAAACAAAAAATCAAAATCAGATAGTCATGTCAAATGTAGAACAAAACGGCAAATTATCAATTGTCCAGGAATTGGAAAAAACATCACCGTCCGGCATTCCTGCAGTTCGTTCGGTGGCGGAAAGGTTTGAAAACCTTTATGTCACCATCCACAACAACGCCAACGCAAAAGCCTTTTATGAGGCGGAAAAATTCCATTTCGCGAAGTTGGTGAATGATTCAAAAGATCTTTCAGCCTGTACGAAATTATCATTGTACGGGTGTTTCCTGGACGTGGCCATTTCAGGCCTGTCATTCGATCCATCGTTCAAACACGTGTATTTGGTGTCATACAACACCAACGTCGGGACAAAGCAGGATCCAAAATGGGAGAAACGCGCACAACTTCAGATTTCCGGTCAGGGTGAATTGTTGTTGCGGATGCGCCAGGGGCAGGTCAAGTATGTTGACAATCCTGTCCTGGTGTATGAAGGCGACGACTTTTCATTCGGAACAGTTGGCGGAAACATCGTTGTGAACCACATGGCCAACCTTTCAAAGCGGACTGACAAGATCATCGCCGGTTACCTGAAGATCACGCGCAATGACGGGTCAACCGATTACAAGGTTATGACCAGGGAGGAAATCGAAGGCCTTCGCCGGTTTTCAAAGGATCCCAATTCAAAGGCCTGGACGGATGGGTTCGCCGGTATGTTCACGGCAAAGTTGATCAAACACGCCTTCAAAAATTACCCAAAACTAAGGGTCGGCCAAAACACAGTTCAGGAAACGGAACACATCGACGCGCCGTTGTTGGACGAAACACAATTGGCCACCCAGGGACAACCAACAATGAACGTTCCGGAAAATATCGATTATGGAACGCCTGACATTTCGCAACCCGTTAAAACACCGGCCGCCGCAACCGTTCAGGTTGACAGCGAAGATTTTTAACCAATCACATCATCATCAAAATCAAATAGTAAAATGGCAAATGAAATCATGCAGGTTGACGCGATTGCCGAAGACCTGCAAAAGATACCCGCCCAAATTCAAACCCACCGTGAAATCGCCATGAAGGCCGAAGCGGTGGCCAGTAAAATCAAATCGGATTTGGAAGCCAATGGCGGCGAATGCACGTCCGACATTGATGCCCGCGCCCTGAAATTCCTGACCAATTGTTCCGCCCGCAAAAAGGAATTGGAAGACGCCAGGAAACCGTTGACCATAGGCCTGGACCTGATCAAAAAACAGTTCACGGAAACACAAGGGAAGTTGGATCCTTCAAAGGGTGGATTTGCCGGTGAAATCCAGGACATCCGGAACACATACGCCAAAAAGGTGTTGGAGGAACAGGAAGCCAAAAAACGCGAAGCCGAACAAAAGGCCAGGGCAGAAAAGGCGTTGGCGGATGCCAAAATCAAGTTCGCCAATGATTTGGCCACCGAATTCGCTAATGCAATTTTCCGGAAAGTGAAGTCGATCAATGATTCGTTTGCAGCCATCACCCTGGAAACATACGATCAAAAGTCGGCGGGATTGAAAGCCATGTCGGTTGAACCGCCACAAAAGGCGATTGACGACCTGATTGCACAATTCAAAATGTCGGCGACGATGGCGGCCGTTGGTTTAGATGGCAATACGCAATTGCTGTTGGTGATGGATACGGTCAAGGCCTTTGACCTGGACAGTTGGAAGGCTAAATACATCGCGGAAATTCAGTCGTTGAAGGATGTTTTGGTTGACCGTCTTCCATCGAAAAAAACGGAACTGGAACAGATGGCCGCCGCCGGTGAGGCCGAACGCCAACGCCTGGAAACTGAAGCAAAGGAACGCCAGTTGAAGGCCGAACAGGAATTGGCCGAAAAGCAATTGGCCGAACAGAAACGATTGGATGACCTGGCGGCACAACAAAAAGCGGCGTCCAATGCTGAAATCCTGTTTGAACAATCGGTTGCCACGGCCACCACAGAACAGGCACCGGAAACCCGTGTTGGTTACGAAATCACGGTGTTGCATCCTGTTGGATGGACGGAAATTTTTCAGGTGTGGTATCAGAAAAAGGGGATGGCCATGGCGGTTGACGCGATGGGATCCACCAAACTGGACGCCATGAAAACGTTCGTGGAAGGCCTGGTGAAGTCCGACGACTTCAGGATTGAATCGAAATTCCTGAAATACGAAAAATCAGTCAAAGCAGTAAACCGGAAGGCAAAATGAGTTACCAAATGACTTTTGACGTGGTTGCACGTCCTGGGGATAGGGTATATTTTATGTTGGCATCGGAAATTCAAAGCAGTATTGTGGTTGCAATCAGCCATAAGTTGCAAAAGGATCACGGCCCAATTACATCATACGTTGTTGTGGATAATTACGGCGAAAGTGTTTCATTGATGCCATCGCAGGTTTTTGCCGACCGCAAATCATTGATGGAATCCCTATTCCCTGAATTTAAAGGAAAGATTCAATGAACTATTTCCAGCGTCCAGAGGTCAGCAATAGCGACCTGACATCATTGAAAAAATACTTCCTTCCGTCGAACGTTGTGATCGATCTGGAAAAGGCGTATCGATTCGGGTCGCTATTAGACGCCATTGTCACCGAACCGGAACGGGTGGATTTCTACAAAATGACGGTGGACGGTGTGCAGTATTCCCGCGATGAATTTCACAAGGCCGAACAGATGAAACGCGCATTCCAGGCGGATCCGTTTTGTCGGAACATCCTGGAAAATTCAGTCGCCCAACACGTCACCATCCGCCACGACTTTGCGATTGAATACGGTGGCCACCGGTTTTTCCTGGACGCCCGCGCGAAATGGGATTTTTTCGGTGGCAAACATCCAGTTGATGCCGACCTCAAATCGACATCCTGCACATCAGAAAAGTCGTTCATTGAAACCATTGATTATTTGGATTATGACCGTCAAGGGGCGTGGTATATGGATTTAGAGGGACGCGACCGGTTCATGTTCCTGGGTGTGTCGAAGATCAACCATAAGGTTTTCAAATTCGCCATCAAACGCGGCGATCCGGTGTATGAACGAGGTCGGGCGAAGTATCAGGAAATAGCGTTCCGGTATTGGTGTTTGTTCGGAAAAATTGGAAGATATGAACGTATTGTCAGCCAAAACAAACCGGCCGTTTCTGAAACGGTTTTCGCGGACGGTTTTTGATCTGAAGCCAGGAACCGAAGTCAAGGTAATAAGCTACCACGATGACGTTTGTATCGTGGAACACAATGGCCAAAGGTGCGCAATGAAGACCGAATTTTTGAACATCGTAAAATTGGACAATGAGACGTTTGACAATTCCTTTTGATCAGGAAAACGCCGTCCCGCACGTGATTTATGACCTGACAATTCAGGACGTGAATGAACGCCGTGAAAAGGCGGTACACGTTCCGACGGGACGCCATGCCGCCACGTTCCTGGGGATCGATATGCGCAAATTATGGGACAACAGGACGCCAGGTCGTCGGATATATTCATCCCATCACGGAAAGCATTTTGCAGTTAGGATAGCTAAACCAAAGACCGCATGAAGCCGAGAATATTACATCAGGATAAGTTCACCAGCGAAACAAAAATGTTGGCACAATTTGGCGGAATTGAGGTTGTGGGATGGATATCGTTTGAGATAATTGACAGACCCAGTAAAATGTTTTGCGGAGGTTCGGGATTTGTTGTTGCCTATTGGCGCGTGAAGGCCTTAAAATCGAAAACAGGCGAATAAATTGTTGCCAGGATTCGAAGATATCACCCACGAATTGACCGATGACGAACGCCAGTTGTTGCCGCGTTTCGTCAAGGGATTCCGGAACAAATTCGGACCTGACAACGCCGTGACCAACAAACAGATCATCGCCGGATTCAAGGCCGCCGGAACAAAGATCACCGACGCCAGGGTCAGGAAGATCATCAACTATATCCGCACCCACGATTTGGTTCCGGGCCTGGTGGCCACATCAAAGGGGTATTATGTCACCAGGGACCCGATGACCATCCGGAAATACATCCAATCCCTGGACGCCAGGATCAGAGAAATCCAACGTGTCAGGGATGCAATGGCCAGAGACTTAAAAACCAATTTTTCACAAATACAATCATCATTATGGGAAAGACAATTGCCGCAAAATTCGGCGACGGAGGCGAACTAATATCCGCCGAATTGACCACCGATCAGTTGGCCGAAGTAATACGCGACCCGATGCCGTCGGTCGAAATCACAAAGGCGCAAATTAAAGACGGGTTGTTTTTAAATGTCAGTTATTCCGAATCAACCGCATCCGGGTCGAATGAGGTCAGCAAAAAGTGTACTGCACCGATTCACGACGATTTGCGCGACGCATTCAAAAAACTGGATGATCACCTGGCCACAATTTGCGGGCAGTACGATGAAGCCGGTTCGATTGACGTGGACAATGTTTCATGTCGCGGGTTTGCCGTTGGCGGATCCGGTGATCACCAGGGCGTCACCCTGATCGGAACGCGTTCGTTGACCGACGAAAAGATTGTGAATTTGACGTCGCCATTCACCAAATGGTCAGACGATTACGGACAAATTGCACGTCTTCGCACCATCGTCAACAATTGTTCCAGGGAATGCAAATTGTACCTGTTCGAAGGCAAACAGAAACCACAGGATCAAAAGTCTTTGTTTGACGATCAGGATAAAAACGGGGAATTCTAATCATGGAAAGGAATCGGATTTGGGAGGCCATCGAACTGGAATTGCGTTCGGCAAAAAAGAAACACCCGAATTGGCCGGATCATCCGGCAGCACAGGCGGGAATCGTTGTTGAGGAAGCCGGGGAATTGATGAAAGCGGCGTTGGAATGGAAGTATCAACGTTCGGTCGTGGAATTGGTTGCATCGGAACAGATTAACGCCATGCGCGATGAAGCAATCCAGACCGCCGCGATGGCCATCCGATTCCTGGAAAACTTAAAATCACCATCATGAAGGATTTAAATATTCAGATTAAGGTTTCAGCAAATGTTGGGGATCGGGTTGTTGTCAAACACATGGGCAAAGAGAAACCCGGAAGGGTTGTTGGTATTCGAATATCAATTGTTGAAAAGTGGATCGACAACCCGTTTGTCAATTACGACGTGGCGATGATGAAATCGACCGGACGCGGTGAAATGGTAAAATCGTTTAGATCAATTTTAAAGACATTTTGATGAAAGTCATCGAAACAACCGACGAATTTCAATTGGAATTCGACTACAACCCGTTGTTATTGCGGGAAGTCCGGAACATAGGCGGCGGCCGGTGGAACCCGGTGATCAAACGTTGGAGGTTCCCAAAGCATAAACGCGCCGAAATCGAATCCCTGAAAAACAGGTTCGGCATGATTGAGGAAGGCCCAAAGGTCGATTTCAAAAACATCCCGGATTTGCCCGAACTGACCATCGACATCCCATTGAAACGGCCATTATTCCCGTTCCAGGCGAAGGGTGTGGCCTATGCCCTGGAAAACAAAAGGTTGATCATTGGCGACGACCCAGGCCTGGGAAAGACATCCCAGGCGGTGGCCACCATTGTTGCGGCGAATGCATTTCCCGCCCTGATCGTTTGCCCGTCTTCCCTGAAGTACAATTGGCAGGATGAATTTGAAAAAGTGGCCGGCATTAAATCGATGATCCTTCAGGATTCGGTCAAACACACATGGCCGACATACTACAAAACCGGCCTGTTCAAAGTGTTCATCACCAATTATGAATCCCTGAAAAAATACTTTGTTGACCGCATCGAAAAGGATCCAGACACGCCATTGCGATTGAACCATATCCATTTCCGGGAAAACATCAATCTTTTCAAATGTGTGGCGTTCGATGAACTGCACCGGTGTAAGGAGGGCAAAACCCAACAGGCGAAATTTTGCATGGGAATTTCAAAGGGAAAGGAATTCATTTTGGGGTTGACCGGAACGCCTGTTGTCAATAAACCGAAAGACCTGATCAGTCAATTGCACATCATTGGCCGCCTTCAGGAATTTGGTGGCTACAAATTTTTTATCAACAGGTATTGCGGCGGCGGTGACGGAAAGGGTGCGTATAATCTGGATGAATTGAACTACAAACTAAAAACTACCTGTTTTTATCAGAGAAAGAAAAAAGACGTGTTGAAGGATCTTCCCGATAAAATCCGTCAGGTGGTATTGTGTGACATCACCACCAGGAAAGAATATTTGGAGGCCATCGACAACCTGGGGAAATACCTGACCGATTGGAAAAATAAGTCGGATGCGGAGGTCAGAAAGTCGTTGCGCGGTGAAATCATGGTCAGGATTGGGATTTGTAAAAACATATCCGCCAGGGGCAAAATGAACGAGGTGATCGAACACATCGATGAAGTCATTGACGCTGGTGAAAAAATCGTGGTGTTCATCCACCAAAAGGAAATCGCCATGGCTATTTTGAAGCACTATCCTAACGCCGTGACTATACGGGGCGATGACAACATGGAAGTCAGGAACGCCAACGTCAAGGCCTTCCAAAACGATCCCAGGGTCAAATTGATCATTTGTTCAATCAAGGCCGCCGGTGTCGGCCTTACCTTGACCGCCAGTTCACGGGTGGCATTCGTTGAATTACCGTGGCACCCTGCAGACTGTACACAATGCGAAGACCGAACCCATCGGATTGGTCAGAAAAACGCAGTCCAGGCGACTTACTTCCTGGGAAAGAATACCATCGATGAAGAAATTTATAAAATCATCGAATCCAAACGTGAAATCGCCGACGCCGTGACCGGTTCGGCCGAAAACATCCAAACGGAAATCATTGATAAACTGGCAAACCTTTTTTCAAATGGCACGAATTAGAACTATAAAGCCTGAATTTTTCAAGTCGGAACAGATCGCTGAATTGGATCCCATCGACCGACTGTTGTTCATCGGTTTATGGACTTTGGCGGATGCTGAAGGTAAATTGTTGGACCGCCCGAAAAGGATCAAAGCCGAATTATTCCCATACGACACCAACGACATTGAAATCGGGTTGCAAAAACTGCATGAAACCGGTTTGATAATGCGATATCAACATTGTACGGGTGTTTTCGTAGTTAAAATTGTGAATTTTTCCGTTCACCAACGCATCACCGGGAAGGAATTTGAATTGGGTTCGGAACTGCCTGATCCAACGCCTGACATGATTGACAGATTCAATGAAATGCAAGCGGGACGGGCGTTTTACAACGGGGAAACAACGGGGAAACAATCGGGAAACAACGGGGACGACCCAGGTGTTTCACAGATGCCCAGGAAAGGAAAGGAAAGGAAAGGAAGGGAAGGGAAAGGAAGTCGCGTAAACGCGAACGGTGAATTGTTTTCCGAAAATCCATTTCCTGACAATGAAAATTTCATCAACACATGGACGGCCTGGGAAACTTACCGGGTAGAGAAAAAACAAAAATTGACCGACACCACCCGAAAAAAACAATTGCGAATGTTGGGCAGGTATCCGCCGGACGTCGCGATTGAAATCCTGGAAAAGTCAATGACAAACGGTTGGACCGGATTATTCGAACCAAAAAATCAAAAATCAAATGAAATCAATCAACGAACTGTTGGCCAAGTACAATTCGCCGGCCGAAGTAGAAAAGACTTTGGAAAGCTATAAACACATTGAATTGACCCAGGACGAAACCAACGCGGCGATCCTGGCGGCAAAAATCCGGAAGGATGATTTGCAACGGATGGCAGCCAGGGAAGCCAGGGCCGCCCACAACCGCGCGATCATGACCCAAAACGTGTGGACGCCTGATCAAACGGCGGAGTTCGCCAAATGGCGCGCAAATGGCCTTAAAATCGATTTCCGGATCGATCCGGCAAACCAATCGTTGTTCGATTTGCTTTGTCTCTATTTTTCCAGGGATGAAATGTTCCTTCGCCTGGCGACCGAAATGGATGTTGAAAACCCATCCCTGACCAAAGGCCTTTTGTTATTTGGCAGTCCAGGAACCGGGAAAACGACGATGATGAAGATTTTCGGCCGCAATCAACGCCAGGGATTTGCCGTCATCGGTGCCAACACCATCGCCAACCATTTCGCCGAACACGGGAACATCGACGTTTTCGTGGATCCGGACACCAATGCCACCGGTGACGTCACCAACTTTTACCAAAAATTCCGTGGGTTGTGTATCGATGACATGGGAACCGAGGAAATAAAGAACCATTTCGGGAATAAGGTCAACGTCATTGGCCAGTTGATGGAACGAAAGTATGAACGTGGCCATGTCGGGGAAATCCTTCATGCCACCACCAACCTGAACGCCGGGGAATTGCGGTCGTTTTATGGTGACCGGGTGGCGTCAAGGATGCGGGAAATTTTCAACATCATTGGCGTTGATGGCGAAGACCGTCGAAAATAGGTAATTTTAAAAACCAACAGATTCGAATGAAACAACAGATGACCGCCCAGGAATTCAGGGCGTTAAAACTAAAACCCAGGACATCCGCCGACAAAGACAAGGGGTCAAAGGCTAAAAAATGGATGGCTATGCAAATTTTGCTTTGGGCGATTGAAAAAAGATTTTTCTATGAATCGGAATATCAATTTCACCATGAAAGGAAATTCCGGTCGGATTTTATGGTAAGATCATTAGAAAGAATGAAAGTCCTGATTGAATACGAGGGTTTGAATAGTGCGAAATCCGGCCACACGACGTTCGTCGGTTATTCGGAAAACTGCATCAAATACAACCTGGCCACGGTTGAAGGATGGGACGTTCTTCGCTACACGGCGAAAAATTACAAAAACGTGATCGCCGACCTGGACGCCATTTATCAACGAAAAATCGGTGGGAAATGATGGACACAACTATTTGCGCGAAAAATGACAGCATCGATGAAGGGAATATGTACCAAATGGGTGTTTATGTGAAACTGACCGGCGTGGATCGTCAAATCCTTTGGCGATTGGCTTGTGGCGATACCATGGATATGGCGTCAGACAGGTGCAACATCAAACGAACAGACTTAAACAACCGGTTGCGGGCGATAAAACAGCAGTACAAAGCCTATACCACCAACCAGGTGATCCACATCGCCACAAAATTGGGACATATATGAAAAATCACGACCTGAAGATCCTTCGCCAAATGGCCGACGGCCTTCCCGACGAACTGGAATTGGTCAATCATTCATGGGTATTTGACAAAAACGACTTGGCGGAAATCGGTGTGGAAATCCATGAAAACGAATACAGGAAAAGCTCGTTCAAAGTAGCGGTTTTGGTAAACCACTATGAAAACCTGAAGCGGGAATTGAAGTACAACGGCAACCTGGGCGTCGCCAGGTATTCCCAAAACGTCATTGACCGGTGGAAGTCCGGTCAGATTCAGGCCAGGAATGAGGAAATCATGCACCGGGTCGCCATGGAAATGGAGGCGTTGCGCGAAAAGTCGGAACGGCGTTCCATTGCCGAATCCTGGTCACGCACCTGGGTCGTTCGGATATACAAATTCATCAAATCAAAAATCAAATAGTCGTTTATGAAAATTTACATCGCCAGTTCATGGAAAAATCAACACGCCGTTGAAATGCTGACCGAATTATTGCGCCACCGAGGCCATGAAGTTGTTTCCTGGGTTGAAAACAACTTTGGAGAGAATCACAACCACGTCACCAAAAGGTTTGATTTCGAAACCTGGGTGAAATCACCCGAATCCGATCAAAGTTTTCATTTTGACACCCAGGGGGCAATGACTTGTGACGTGTTCATTTATGTCGGACCCGCCGGGAAAGATGCCGCCGCCGAATGTGGGATGGCCTTCGCCTTTGGCCGCCCAATGATTGCGTTGTGGGCAAAGGGTGAAGATTTCGGCCTAATGCGAAAAATGTTCGGATGGACGGTTGGCAGATACTTTGAAGTGCTGGAAATCGTTGACGGCCTTGCAAAAATGTAATCATCAAAAATCAAATAGTCATGGGAAATTTCAAGTCTTACCGGGATGAATCAAAAACCAATTATGGTCATTCATCGGGCGGAAACGCCAACCGCGAACAGATTAACGCCGGTTCCCTTCAAAGGATTGCGGACGCCACGGAAACAATGGCGGAGGGATTCGCGGCGGTATTAGGCAAACTGGAACACGCCGAAAAAATGGAAGAGTATTTCAGGGAACAATATGTCAGGAAACGTGATCAGGTCAACAAATTGGAATGCCAGGTCAACGGTTACAAAGGCCAGGTTGCCAAAATGCGGAAACAAATTCAGAAACTTCAAAATCAATAGTCATGATTGAATTCATCAAATCGGAACGGGCCGAAGGCCAATTGTTGATCGCCGCCATGGCGATCCTGACCACAGAGGGCAAACGACGTAAAAAAACACCTGATCAGGTGTTGGAGGAACTGATCCGCCTTCAGTCGTTCATGTTCCCGCAAAACGTTTTGAACCTGGACAACCGCGAATCGGAATATGAAATATTGCGGATGTTAAGCCTGGAACGCGAAGTCGCAACGCTACAAACCAAAGTTCGCCAGGGTATGGAGGAAAACGACCGGTTGGGAGGTTCGAACAACAATTTGCGGGCAGAATTATCAAAGGCCAGGGATCGGATCAATTTCCTGGAAAGGAAGTTGGACGCCATTGCCGAACAGGAAAAAATCGATCAGTCGGATATCGAACAGTATATCCGGACAGTCGAAAACCTGCAGCCGGACGAAAAGGTTTCATTCAAACACATGACCAACGTCATCAAAAAGATGATGGAACAGTTGGAGAAAGTTGATTTTAAACTTGAAGTGTGTGGCGAAAAAATTGCCAAAATCCTTATACCAAAACAACGGCCAATGAAACCCGAACGGCCAAAAGGGAGGGCAGCAAAATGAAACCAATACTTTTCAGCAGCCCAATGATACAAGCGATACTGGCCGGTAGGAAAACTCAAACACGAATGGTGATAAAATTTCCAAAGGATTACACTGGCGGACCTGTTTGGCCTAACGGTCAATTAGGGATAAAGTATGAAAGCCAGGTTATGTTCCCATTGATAACTACTGAGCGATTGTTCCCAAGGTATGAAGTAGGTGATATCCTGTATGTGCGGGAGACTTGGCGACTTGTTAGCTGGAATTGGGACGACTCAGAAGCGACAATTGAATTCAAGGACGGCGAAAAGGTTTGTTTTGAATTAGATGGCGATGATCAATATCAATGGCTTTTTGATCAGGTAGAAAAATTGATCAGGCTGGAAATTTACGTTGCGACCGATGAAGATTCGGAACAAATGGATTGGTCGGGAAAGCCAAACCCGTGGAATTCCCCAATTCACCTGCCCAAATATTGTTCCCGGATATTCCTGCAGGTTACCGATGTAAGGGCAGAAAGGTTGCAAGATATCAGTCCAGAAGATTCAATCGCAGAAGGTGTTGAATACTGGAATATTGACCCGGAAAGTCTGGAAGGTGGAGAGTTGGTCGCAGATTTTAAAAATTATACTTGGACTCAAAAGAGAGAAGATGATCCCAATTACGAGGATAGATATTTTCCATCATTTGCCAATTCAGTAGATTCTTTCCGAACTCTTTGGGACAGCATCAACGCAAAAAAATGTCCGTGGGATTCCAACCCGTGGGTGTGGGTTTATTCATTCAAGAAAATTGACAAGCCATGAAACTAACCTTCACAGTCACCAACATGAACGGCGTCAAGGTGGCCGACGGCGAACTGAACGTTCCGGATGATGTTCCGGCCGTTGCCGTTCAGGACTACATCAACGCCAAATACCTGGAAATCGTCCGGCAAATCATCGATGTCAAATTCGACTTCGCCACGCCCGACGACGAAAAGGCGTTCAAAACAAAATGGGAGGCCGAAACCAAACAGTCTTCCATCGTCGGGT
Organism: Chitinophagaceae bacterium; assembly: GCA_044225015.1. GTDB lineage: Bacteria > Bacteroidota > Bacteroidia > Chitinophagales > Chitinophagaceae > Pollutibacter. Next base: position 35,157 of record JBGAJG010000002.1, read on the forward strand.
TGGATGGGAACCCAATCGACCCAAAGGCCAAAATCATCACAATGAACTGATCATGGAAGACATGAAAATTTCGAATCACATGATATTGCGCGTACAATTACGCAGCATCGAAGACCCAAAGTCACAGAACGAACCAATCGACGGACGGGTGGCGGTCAGTATGTTCGACACAAAGGGTTTGGATCATGATACCGTTGTTGACCTACTTTCCAAATGCCTGGAAATGATGGCGCGTTCAATTATTCAGGGAATGATAAAATCATGATCATGGCAGAGCAATTTGAAACATTTGGACCGGAATGGAAATCTGAAATGAAAAAGTTCAGGAAGGACGAATTGATCAACATGATCGCGGAAATCAGGAAATCGCAAATTGTCGAAGGGTTCGAAAGGGTCACAATTACCGTCATGCCGAAACAAATGTTGATTGACCACCCAGGTTTGACAGCATTAGAGGCTAAATCAATCATTGATTCAGCAGTTTACGCATTTGAAAATTTGAAATCATGAAACGCGAACCACTATTCAAACGAATCCGAATCAACGTCGGCATGGCCTTCGCCTTCCTGGCGTTCCTTTTACTAATCATCGCCGAACAGATGTCCGGCGAAAAACTATTGGATTGATGAACAGTCCAAAACCAACGAATAAAAAATCCCGCAAATTCGAACTAAATTTGATCTATGCCTGAAGTCGTATATCGCCCGTTGAAGGAAATCAAGTTGCTGGAACGCAACCCGCGCCAAATCAATGAAGATGATTTTGCCCGCCTTTGCACGTCCATCCGCAACAACCCGGAATATTTCCAGGCCAGGCCAATCATCCTTTCCGACCGAACCGGCAAATTGGTCATCATCGCCGGCAACATGAGGTATCGCGCCGCCATGGAAGTCGGGTTGGAAATGGTGCCGACTTTCCTGCTGACCGGCCTGACTGCCGAAAAGGAAAAGGAAATCATCATCCGGGACAACGTGTCAAACGGAAAATGGGACTTTGACCTGTTGGCCAACGACTTTGAATTTGAAGACCTGGCAAATTGGGGATTAGATTTATCACAATTCGACATTGATATTCCTGGATTTAGTGAACCCAAAAACGCGAAAGAAGACGACTTTGAAATCCCCGATGAAATCAAAACAGACATAAAACCCGGCGATCTTATTGAAATCGGTCCGCATCGCCTTTTGTGCGGCGATTCCTCCAATCCGGAAGACGTGGCCAGGTTAATGGATGGGAAAAGGGCGGATATGGTTTTCACCGATCCGCCCTACGGAGTTGCTTATGAAGGGAAGACAAATAAGAAATTGAAGATCCAAAACGACGATTTGTCGCCTGAAGATTTGAAAGCTATTGTCAAAAAATGGTTTGATTGCGTTGATCTTTTTTCAAGGGATGGCGCATATTTACTTGCAACGGTCTCGGCGGGACTGTTGCATTTGATTTTTGCACAAGACTGGTTGAATAGGGGATGGTTGCGCCAAATAATGGTTTGGAACAAATCTTCAATGGTTTTAGGCCATTCTGAATATCACTATAAGCATGAACCAATTTTATTTGGTTGGAAGCCTGGGGACCGATTAAAAAATTCTGACAGGACTAAAACAACTGTTTGGGATTTTGAAAAGCCTTCGGCAAACCGAGAACATCCAACAATGAAACCCGTGAAAATGTGGGCTTATGGAATTGGCAACCATACTAAAGATGGCGATTTGCTATTTGAACCTTTTTGCGGATCCGGAACAACAATGGTTGCCGCGCACCAATTGGATCGGATTTGTTACGGGATGGAATTGGACGCCAAATATTGCCAGGTTATCGTTGACAGAATGCGGAATTTGGATAGTTCGTTGGTAATCAAACGAAATGGAGTGGTTTGGGAAGTTTAATTTGAATAAAATATGTAGGAAATGTCAACCCACAAACGAAATACGAAGGGATTGAAGCCTGCCAAAAAGGGAGAAGTCCGAAACCCGAACGGGCGTCCGAAGGGTTCCGTCAATTCCAAAACCGTCATCAAAAAGTTGCTTGAAATGACGGCCGTGTCTAAGGTAAATGGGAAAATGGTGCCAATTGAGGGCCTGGACGGCAAACAGATCAATTTCGCTGAGGCGGTTTTCACCCAGGTATTAGCCAAGGCCCTGAAAGGGGACATTTCCGCAGCCAACGCCCTGTTCGACCGCCTGGAAGGCAAACCCAAACAGACCACCGACGTCAATTTGCCCGCCGGCGCCGTGGTGACCATTGGCGGCCAAAAGGTTGACGATGAATAAGGCGCGACGTCACGAACTAAAAATCCTCAAATACAAAAAGAGGTTAAAACAGTTGGGGTTAAAGGAATCGCCAACAGCGAATTTTCACGCCTTTAAAAGCCACGGGAAACCCTGTTCATGCATCATTTGTCAGCCAAATGGTAAGTACAACCGGGCAAAAATGAAGTTAGATAAATTGGAAGCAATCAAAAATCAATCATCATGAAGACCTTAAAACAACCGACTATTCAGGGCACAATCAACGTTCAGTCCAGGCCAATCAATTATAAGGCCGTCCAACTTACATGGGAAAATTGGGGTGACGTTTGCGCCCTGGTGCCTTTTCACAGGTTCGTTTCAGGTGTGTGGGTTAATCCAAAAGATCGGTCAGAGTATTCACATGAACCATTTCGCGATATCCCTACATCCGATCAACACATCGGTTTATTGATCAGGAACCCAATCCATGGCAATGAATCAAAAATCGAACTGATCAATCAAGGAACGTGGATCCTTTACGATAAGGAAACCGATACTTTGGCAACCTGTACGGATGAAAAGTTCGGCGAAATGTTCCGCATCATTCCAAACGCAATAACACCATAGTCATGGAAATCGTAAAATCGTGGATCGTCAATAACACCCATCATTCACAATACGAGACAACCCAATTGGTTATGTGCCTTCATTTTGGGGTTTATAGGTATTTCATTTGGACGTCATACAACCAATGGCTGGAAATATCGGAATACGATGCCCAAAATACCATCGCCAATTCAGTTTTTTTAAATCAATCATCAAATCAATAGTTATGGACAGACGAACATCCGAATCATTTGCCGTAGGCGGAAATTGTGAAACCGTTGTATTGGGAGACGCCACCAACGGCCGTTTCACAGTTGACCCCAAAAAGGGACTTAGTTCATACGGTTTTCCCCAATATCAAAATGAGAAGTCCGAAATACAATTTCATGCCGACGAATTCCAAAAAAGTATCCGGCGATTTCGGAAGGCCTGCAAAAAAATGCTTAAAGAACTGAAGAAATTGGAACAATTGGATCAGGAACGAACCAAAGATCAATGACCGCACCCGTCGCCTTTGACATATCACCCAATGAATTCATTGAACCGTTTCGGCCGTACATATTCGCGCCAGAATCGGTTCAATTGTTTTTGGGAACGGCGTCGTCCGGCAAATCCGTCTTCCTATACAAACGCGCCGTCCTGTTTTGCCTGGCCAAAAAGTATTTCCGGTGCCTGTTGACAAGGAAGGTAAAGGACACGATCAGGGATTCCATATTCCTGGGGATGAAAGACGTCATCAAGGAATGGAATTTGGAACCTTATTTTTCCATCAACGAATCCAAAATGGACATCGTTTGCCGCCTGAACAACAACATGATGTTGTCGTTCGGCCTGGACGATCCGGAAAAACTGAAGTCGGTCAAAGACATTTCCCATGTCCTGGCGGATGAATTTTCCGACTTTGAACCTGGTGACTTTGCCGAATTGCGTCGCCGCCTAAGAACCGAAAAGGTAAAGCATACCCAATTTTGGGGCGCGTTCAACCCGGTGGCGGATTGGTGGGGCCGGGAATACTTTTTTGCGGACAGCGAATCCGACGAAATACCTTTTGGCGTTGTCAAGGCCAAACAGGCCGACACCCTGATCCATAAATCCACCTACCACAAAAACCCACACGTTGACCAGGCGAAGATCCGGGCGAAAAACCTGGAATTATCCGAACTGGACGAAAACAACTGGACGATTTACGAATTGGCCAATTGGGGCGTGGTGTCCACCGGCGGGGAATTTTACCACAGGTTCAAACGCCGCGAACACGTGGACGATGTTCCGTTCCTGCAGGATCATCCGGTTCACAAGTCGTTCGACTTCAACGTCCTGCCCTATATGACCGACGTTTGTTCCCAGGTCACAAGTGAAAAGCAAATGCGGGACGGGAAATTGTTCACGATCTATACCATCCGGGTGTTTAAGGAATATTGTTTGGAAGATCCTTTGAACACGTCCGAATCATGTGTCAATGCCTACCTGGACGACTTTGGCCAGTACAACCGCGACGTGTTCCTGTATGGTGACGCAATGGGTAATAAACGCCATGAAGGCCAGGGCAACAAAACGGAATTCAAAACCATCAAACACCTATTGCGGAAATTCACCGATGACAGCATGGACCGGACGAATAAGTTCAACCCGTCCGTCCTTAAGTCCAGGAACTTCATGAACATGATATTGGCCGAACAGGAAATCGCGCCCGGCATCATCGTCCGAATCCGCATTGATCGCCGTTGCACAAAACTGATTCAGGACATGGAGAAAGTCAAATTGGGCGTCGATGGCATCCTGAAGGAAAGATACAAAGACAAAAAAACCGGTCAGACATGGGAAAAATGGGGCCACGCGTCGGATGCATTGCGTTACATGGTGGTGAAACTGTTCGAAGACATTTTCAAATCCCTGCAAGACTAAAGTATTAGTTGCAAACGTCTAACAGATTGGTAATTTTGGAAAAATTGCCCGTTGATGGATTTAATTCAGGCAAACGCCATTATCAAAGACAACATAAAACAGAACCTTCGCCATCCGGACTACACCAGGACGGTGGAACTGGCGGAGAAATACTATAAATTGATTACGGGCGATAAGATCGACACCCTGTTGAAAAGGTTCAACCCGCGTGAATCGAAGGAACTGTTTGAACAGCGCGTCCGCCTGACCATCGCCATCACGCCGGAAATCATCGGTTCAGTTCTGAAGCCGTTCAGGAAGGTGGCCAGGACTACGCCATTGGTGAACAGGTTCGAACCGGTGAAGGATTTGCCGGATGAAACCGCCGGTCAAATGTCGGATGTGATTAAAGACCGGGTTAAAAACTTTTATGGTGCCGACGCCGGTCAGGATGGGTTGGACTACTTCCTGGAAACCAGGTTCACCGACCTTTCATTCACGGATCCCAACGCCTGGATTGTGGTGGAATCCGATCCGTTCAATCCGGATATCGAAAAGGCTAAACCGCGGCCTTTTGAGGTTTCCAGCCGTGAGGCCTTGAACTTTAACATCCGCAACAATATGGTCAATTGGCTATTGGTGGGACAGGACATCATGATGATTAAGCCAGGGACGGAAGACAAACCCGAATATGAATCCGGCACCAAATACACCTTGTACGGTGACAACGTTTCGGTGGTGTACGAACAGACATTGTTGAAGCGCGAACAGGTGGCCGTTCAATTTGCCAACTATCTGGAAATAGAAAGCAAATTCTACATCGTCCAGGAATATCAATACAATTTGGAACGCGTTCCGGTGTTCCGTGTTGGCTATATCCGCGACCTGGAAACCCAGGGAAGGACATTTGTGGCACCGTTTCATGACGCCATGCCCACCATGGACAAATCCATCAAAACCGTGTCGGAATATGATCTAAGTCATTGCCTTCACACGTTCCCGCAAAAGTTGGTCAGGGTTAAGAAGTCGTGTCCAGGAACACCGGACGAACCATGTATGTCGGGAAAGACGCGGGCGGGTATGGATTGCGAAGTGTGCAAAGGATCCGGCGAATCGCCGTTCCACAGAACCGCACAGGATGTTATCACGGTCGAAATGCCTGAAGACATCAAAAACGATGGATGGATTCCGTTGAATGATTTCGTTCATTATGTCGAACTGCCCACGGCCTTGCTGGAATTCCAAAAAAAGTGTGTGGACGAATTCACGCCCAAAGCACACCAGGCCATTTTTAATTCGACCGCCCTGGTGCAAAAGGCCGTTCAATCCGGTGGCCAGCAACCCACGGACAAAACAGCCTTTGAGGTGTCCAACGACATGGATTCGGTCAATGATACGTTATATCCCTTCGCCAAAAAGTATTCCGCGACGTGGATGACCATCGCCGAACTGATCGCCAGGATGACCGAATATCAGGGAAAGGTGACCATCATGCACCGGTTCCCTTCCAAATTTAGCCTGAAGACAAAGGAACAGTTGTACGTCGATTACAACGGTGCGTTGAATGCCGGATTGCCGTCGTTCGTGGTGGAATCGCTGTCCGATGAACTGGCGGAAACCATGTTCATGGATGACGCGGATGAATTGCTGAAATACAAGGTCAAAAAACGCCATTTCCCGTTCAATGGCAAATCCCAGGATGAAATCGCAATACTGTTGTCATCGTCGGAGGTGATGAAGGAAACGAAAATCCTTTACAACTACTTTGACCACATATTCACGCAAATCGAAAACCTGGACGCCAGGACGGGGGCAGACTTTTACATGAAGTCGTTCGCGGATCAGGCGGCGGAAATCGCTATCCAGGTGGAGGCCATCAAAGCCAAATTGGTAGCTGAACAACCGGTCATGATGCCGTTCAATCAATTCCCGCCTGAAGGACAGGCCACAAATCCGATCAATCCGGATAATCCGCAATAATGAGTTTTGACGCAAAGGTTGACACGATCAGGAAACGAACCCAGGAATTGGAAAACAAGGTCAATTCCCTGGCGGATCGGTTTTTGGCGACGTTGATCAACGATTTCGTGGACAGACTGCAGGTAAAGGATGGCATTATTCAGAATACACCGGCCAACCTGGCGTTGTTGTCGAAGATCGATACCCTGTTCCTGGAATTCAATGCAAAGGTGGCCGCGCCTGAAGTGGCCGGCATCATCAAAAAGGGATTGGAGGAAATCCACGGGTATAACACCGACTATTTTTCCACCCTGGCCACCGATCAGGCGAAGTATGGAACGACCGAAAAACAGGTCAAAAAGATCATCGAAGACCGGTTGGGATTCGGGGATAAAACCCGTTTGAAACCTGGCGGATACATGGACACGATGTTCCGCGACCCGACCATCGCCAACCAGATAAAGAACTTCACCAGGACTGAATTGATAAAGGGGCCAGGATTCAAATCCTTTAAGGACGGGTTGCGACGGATGATAAAGACCGACGCCAATTCCATGGGTGCGTTCGAAAGGTATTACCGAAATTATGCGTATGACGTTTTTGTCAACGTGGACAGGGAGGAAAGCCTATTGACGGCGAAGGCCCTGGACCTGAAATATTTCATTTATTCCGGCACGATCATCGACACATCACGGGAATTTTGCCGCAAACGGGTGAATGAAGTATTCACCACCGACGAAACCGACACATGGGTAAAGGATCCGTGGATTCAAAACGCGTTGGAGAAAGGATACATTGCCAGTTATGACCCGATCATGGACATGGGATTGTGGGGATGCCGGCACGTTCCGCAATTCATTAGCAAAGAAACGGCGGAGGCGTTGCGTCCTGATTTGAAGGCTAAGACCGCGCCACCGGCGAAGGAAACGCCGAGGGAACCGGAACAACCGCCAAAGGAAAAGAAACCGGAATTCGTATCACATGAGACATTGAAGGACGCCGAAAAGTATGCAACGGACGTGTTGGGCGTTAGCTATGCCAATTTCAAAGGGTTAGACATTGCGGTTGCCAACAGCCTGAACAAAGCAGTTTTTGAAGCCAAACAACAATTCCCTGAACTTAAAATTGGCGGCATTGGCAACGCGCAAAAGACCAACACCGAGGTCAAAAAATTGATTAACGAATTTTACAAATCGTCAAATCATTACAAGGAAATGGTGGCTAAATTTGGCGAAAGTGCAATGGAAAAGCGGGCGAAGACATTCGCCAATGATTACGTTTCGGCCGTTGGTGCCAGGACAATGGCATGGTCAACCGTTTTGGAAGGTGTAAAAATTGGCGGTCAATATCTGGATTTGTCAAAGTATCGCGGCGTTTATGTTAGTGAGAATTTCGGTAAAGATGCCGCCACCATCAAAACAACGATCATTGAAAACCGGAAAAATAAGTGGTTTGCAGAGGGATCCGATGATATCGATTACATCATGACCCATGAATTTGGCCATGAAATCGACAAGCTGTTGGACTTTAAGAAATCGCCGGAATTCGATGAAATATTCCTTCGCGAATCAAAGTTGGGGCCGTCATCGATAAAAGAAAAGCTAAGTAATTACGCGGCCACGGCCGGAGGTTATGCAAAGCATTTGAGGGATGAAATGATCGCCGAAGCGTGGGCGGAATATGTCACGGCGGAAAAACCCAGGCCATTGGCAAAGGAAATTGGGGAGGCAATTTTGAAGGTTTACAAACAAAAGTTTAAAAAATGACGATACTGGAACCCATTTGTGTGAACTGCAAACATTTCGATTTCGACAAAATCGGTTGTGCAGCATTCCCAGGGCAAAACATCCCGAACGAAATCCTGAACGGCGACAATGACCACAGTCGGCCATTGCCTGACCAAAAAAATGACCTGGTTTTTGAGAAAAGACCAACGGACGATTGATTTTCCGTCCCAGGTAGCGGCATTTCGCCATAATTTGCCAGGGTGGACATTAACGAATTCAGGGCAAAGGTATATCGGGAATTGACCAGGCGGCGGATGATCGAATCCGGCGGCGAACTGTATTTCCCGGAATCCGCCATCATGGACGCCCTGGAAATGATATACCACGAAATCCGCAACATTCCCATCGATCAGTTCGAAGTCAAGATTTTACAAGCCACGGCCAACGCATTGCGTCGTATTCAGGAAGATGATTCCCAGGGTTTCGGGGAGGAAAACACCGATTGCGATTGTGATGACCTGGGTTTCGATGGACCCGCCTTTTGAACCTTTTCAAAGTCAAACAGGCATAGTTGGGATGGGTTACATTGGCAATATACCTTTTTTTTGTGGACGATCTGTTCGGGAACCGGTTCCAGCCAAATGAACGGTGATTCCGGATATCGTTCGACGCGTTTATTGATCCATGTCAGGTGTTGAATGTCTTTTCGTCCGTCGATGATGATGAAGTAAGTCACCCACATTTCGGGCAACCTTTCCGCCGTGGATACAGGTCGATAAACCATTTTTTTGGCGTCCATCCGTATAAAAGTAAAAAATATTTTGAAAATCTAATGCATTGGACAATTTTGTCGAACATAAACGAATCATCATGTCATTAGAAACACTAACAAAAGAACAATTGCAATCGGAATTCGAACGCGTTGCCGGCGAGAAACCGAAAACCGCATGGTCGAAGGCCGAATTGATTGAGGCGATCAACGCCAAAGCCAACGGCGCGGATGTTGATCCGAAAACATTGACCGATCAGGATATCAAAGACAACGCGCCAGGCCTTGACGACCTGAAACCCGGCGATGTCATTGGAATCCCAAAGGATCCCGAACCGGAGAAAAAAAAAGGGTTGGAACTGAAGGACAACGAATTCCTGGCGGTGAAGATCCTGGACGGGAAAGTGGTGGACGAACAGGTGATGACGAACGAATGTTGGGATCTGTTGTCGGAGGGGAAACAGGGGTGGACGAAAAAACCACCGGTGGAAGCCCTGTAAAGGCCGTAATCATTCGGAATATCAAAACAGGTCAGGAAGAAAGGGCAACGCCGGAATCCGCGCAACGCCTGAAGGATTCAAAATATGCCGAGGCCTTTGAATTCCGCGAAATAACTGATCCGCCCGAAGCATTGGCGGATTGATTTCTGAAGTTCTTTAAAATATCAAATCGTGAAAATTAAACACGCTGAAAGTTTTGCATCCAAACTTTTCAAAATGGATGGTGCGGCCTTGCGTCAGGCCTTACAAATTGACGATGTTTCAGTCGATGAAATCGACGAAAATAAGTTCATTGAATTGATGATCAGTAAACAATCCGAAGTGTTGAAGGATCGATTCGACCGGGGATTCCAAAAGGCCCAGGGCGAAATCCTTAACAAATTGGAAAAAGAAATCCGAACAGAATTCGACATTGACAACGCCGACCTGAAAGGTGTCGATCTTGTGAAACACGTTGCCGAAAAGGTGAAGGAAGACGCGGCCAAAACCGCGCCCAAATCCAAGCTGACCGACGACGACGTAAAAAAACATCCTGTTTATCTGGAATTGGAGAAAGCCAAAACAAAGGAAATCCAGACCGTGAAAACAGAGTATGAAACAAAGATCAAGGCCGAACAGGACGCCAGGGAATACGAAAAGACGTTGGCCGTGGTTACGGATAAGGCGAAAGCATATTTCAAGGAATTGGGCGAAGCCGTTTTGCCCGACGACGCGAATGTTGCCGAACGCATCGTTCAAAAACTTTTGATTGAAGAAATCAAAGCAGGACGAAAATTCGAACCCAATGGCGACGATTTCATTGCCCTGAAGGAAGACGGCACCAGGGAGGAAGACAAGGCCGGAAATGCAAAGACGTTGAAAGACATCGTTGCAGAGGTGGCCAAAACCAACTTCCAATTCAAAGCCGGATCCGACAAGAAATTCCCAGGCAATGGCGGCGATCCAACGCCACCCAAACCAGGGGCAGGCGGTGGAAAATACAAAGGTGCCGCGCCGAAAACTTCAGATGACTATGTCAAACTGTTGTTGTCGCCGGACTTGTCAAGTGACGAAAAATTGGAAATCAGAGACGTTTACGGATCGCAGTTCACCCAGGCACAGTAACCAATTTTTCAAAAATTCAATACCATAAAAAATGGCATTAACAACATTTAGCAACGTCCAATTAGCCGAACAACAGGTTTCGTTGAACCAGGTTTGGGAACAACCGCAATATCAAAAGAACTACACGCCACGGACTGATTCCCTGAAGGCGATTTTGGAACAGCAAACCGCGCAATTGCAGTTGTTGGAGGATCCCAACATGGAATATGATGTCCGCCTGAAATGGGTGGATCATTCAGCGATCACACCGGCGGCATTGACGCAAAACGATGATTGCGCGAACGTGGCAGGAACAGAGGGAACCGGTAAGACCGCGACCTATGCCCTGGATTACAAAAAATCCGCAACGTTTAGCGTTGAAAAGGATCAATTCGAAAAATCCTTCATCAGCCAGGACAACACCGTTGCCATTGGCCAGGCCGCCGCAATCAAATCGCTGTTGGAAGACTTCAACGCATCGATTCCGGCCATCATCAACACCAATAGGGGAACGCCTGTTTCCACATACGGGACAGGGATGACCGGTTGGACAGTTGACGCCGCCGCGCCGAAACAAATCACCATCGCCGCCGCGAATTACAAGGCGACGGACATCATTCCCCAATTGATGAAGGTGAAAAGGTTGGCCCGTTTTTCCGATGCCCTGATCATGGACGGCGGATCCCTGTTTAACGAGTATTACACAGGATTGAAAACCCAGGTGAACGCCGACGGTAAGACCACGGCCGAAATGTATGGTGATATTCCATATCGCCATGACCTGGACGCCTTCCCTGCTGCATCGTTGACGGATTCGTTTTTCGTCATCGATCCGGGAACCCTGGCCGTTGCCAACCGCGCGAAATACCCACCCATCGGTTCCGCATCCTGGACAATGGGCGCGTCCGGTTCGTATCTTCGCTATTCTGTTGACGTGAACATTGCGGGACTTCCCCAAATGATGTTCATCAATCAGGGTAGGTTGATCAAACAAGGCCTGAAAATGGATGTTCAATATGCGATTGTATGTTCCGGCGGTAAGGAATTACTCACCTGGAAATTCATCCTTCGCGCGGGCGTTTTCGTGACACCGGTTCGCAACCTGGCCACCAACACCGGCATCCTGAAGTTCACGAAAGTGTAAAAATAGCAATCCATCTGCCTTACCAGCTACAAAGCCGTCGGAGAATTCCGGCGGTTTTTGTTTTATGTGACCGTCATGTGATGGAATAAAAAAACCGGGATGGAAATCCCGGTCGGTTGGCACTATGTAGCAAAAAAAGTCGATTCTAAGGTATAGAAAAAATACCGATATTTGAATTCATAAAAAGCAGTTAGTTTTGGTATCACGGCCTGGATGTCAATCCGGGCCTTTCCATTTTAATAGTTGCGGCGTTCCAATGGAATAGTAATTTTATGCAAAGAAAAAACGCATGCAATCGTTCCCATGCCTGAACAATATCATCGGCCTAACACGCACCACGGCCACCGTTTACACCGAAAACCTGGGCGCATCACCGGAAGCCGGATGGTACACTAAATCCGAATCGGGTTTGTTCCTGGATGAACTGCCCGGCATCCCATCCATCAAATCCCTGGAACAGTCGTTGGAGGATATGACGGAATTGCCGAAATGGTATCAGGAAGCCATTGAAACGGCAAAGGGTGAATTGTCCACCGACCTGATTGTTGGGTTTTCGAAACGGTTTCAACAATCCCATAAAAATTTCACCGGCACAGGCGGCGGCCTTTCATTTGGTGCAGCCAATCCGTTATCCGGAACATATGGCGGAATGTGGATCAGGACAAACGGCATGCGTGGCGGACGGTTGAAGATCGCCGGCATTTACGGCATATTTCAGACGCCACCCACCAACCTGGAATTGTACCGGATCCCACACGACACGTTCATCATGGAAAAGGTGCAGGATATCCCCGTCACCTTCACGCCTGGTGCCGCAACCCTGGTGACATTGACAACACCCGTTCAACTGGATTTGGATGGCTTTGATTACGCCCTGATTTATGCCAATACGGCGATTCCCATGAACAACCTGGCATCGTGTGGTTGCGGGGCATCGGAAACGCAAATGAAGCGTTATATCAATTTGGTCGGCATCAATGGTTCGGATCTTGGCGCATTGAATACATGGTCGCAGACGGCCAACGGCAACGGCCTGGCATTGTCTATTTCCGTGGGTTGTTTCGCGGATAACATATTGTGCGAATTGCATGATTCCGCGGAGGTGATGACCAGGGTAATCGCCCATTGCATCCAGTTCAAGGCCGGCGAATTGGTCATTGAAAAGGTGCAGAATTCCGACCGGATCAACCGCCAGGTGATGATTGATCGGGAGTATTATTGGGGCAAACGCAATCATTTCCGCAAGGAATATTTGGACCGCGTGACGTGGATTGTGGAAACCGTGGACATGTCAACGTTTACCGATTGTTTCACATGCAACCAAGGTGGCGCGAAACGCGTGGCCAGGGGGTCAATCCTTGCATAATGCCAACCCTGAACGACCTGGATAAACGTTTGGCGCAACTGGAATCGGAGATCCTGAAGGAAGGGCCGCGGATCGCCCAGGAATTAGCATTGAACGCCCTGGCGTTATCGAAAAACAGGGTTCAGACAACGGGTATTCCGGGCAAAAGGTATTCCACCCGGGAAATGCTGGCCACCGAATCCATGTTCAACCGAAAAAAGGGATTCAAACCGACGGAAATAGAATCCACAGAAATCGGGCGCATTGGCAAACGCAACCAGGTAGCCGGTGGATTCCGCCAGCCGGGAACGGGGCGGGTAGATCAACGCGGGGCGCAGCGGAAAAAACGGTGGATGTGGATCCGGTTCAAAGGTGCGAAAAAGGCGGTGCCGGTGATGGTGTTGCCTGGTGGATATAAACAATTGCGGCAATTGAACGGGCTGCAGGCCAATTATGTTGACCTGACATTTTCCGGACGGATGTTCCAAAATATCAAGTTGTTGGAACCGCGAAATAACGGTTCGAAGTTCGTGGCATATATCGGAGGCGGCAACCAGGAAACGAAAAACAAGATGAAGGGGATGAATGCCAGGTTTGGGGCGTTCCTGGATCCTGATAAAAAGGATGTTGAAATCCTGACCACCATACAGACCAACCGCATCAATGAAATCATCAAACGTGTATTGGGATGAATAAGGAAATCGCGAAAATATTATTGGCCACATTGGACGGCGCCACGTACCTGGATAGGACGTCGGGCGTGGTGCAGGTGGTCGTCAAACAGGTGGTTATTGATCAGGAAAACGGCGTGGCGGTTCAGAAACGCATCCCGTATTCGGATAGTGCGACTTTGGTAGAGGCAGCGAAGATGCACAACGCAATGGTGCCGGATTCTAAATACAAATCATGCCTGTATTTCGAGGATGGCGGCGTGGCGGTCAACACGCCTGAAAACGTCCGTGGGGAGGAATATTTGTCCCGCCTTCGCCTGGTGTGCTGGCTGAACATGGAACGCATCGCGGGCCGGTATGACACCGACATGACGGCGAAGATCATCGCGGATGTGATGAAGCGCATCCGGACCGTACGGAACCAAAATTCAGGGGTATTTGTGGCCATCAATCCGGTGGTCCGGTCGATCCCGGTGCAGGATGCGGCCATTTTTGCGCCATACGATTATGACGAAACGATTTCCCAATACCTGTTCCCGCCATTTGATTTTTTTGCCCTGGATATCGAAACCAGGTTTAGGTTGGGAAATCCATGCATTGAAACATTCACCGACAATTCAATTTCATAAACATGGCCATTGACACATTAGATAAGCTATTCAACGCCCTGGCCAACAACGCGTCGCGGTTGGTTATTGATAAAGCCAGCATTGCCAACCAAACGGCGGCGGGTTATTCGTCATTATGGAGGGCAACGGGGCAACCTGCGCAGGGCGCCATCCCAGGAACAACGCCAGCGGTGCCGACTAAGGCGACGACCGGCGCGATGGATTTCACGAATCAAACGTCACCAGCGCAATCAATTTTCGGGTGGTTTTTTGGTGTAGCGGGCAATTCTTCCACCAATTTGGAATTGGGCGACCGTATTGCGCACATGGGCGGCCTGGTGCTGAATGTAACCACGCAACAAAACATCACAGGGCTGGATCTTTCCACCCTGGCGCCACCGGCGGCGCGGGTTGGTGCGTCGAATTATTCGGATGTGAATTGGTATTTGGAAGTTTACACAGATGGCGGCGCAACGGCGTCGAATGCCACAATAAATGTGACGTACAACGATGGATCCACGGGCAACCTGACCGTGGTGGCCGTCGGCGGCACATTAAGGGCGTCCAGGATGATCCCGTTGACGCCATTGATACCAACCGCAGATCAGGGGAAATATATACGCGGGATTAATTCGGTCACACTATCCGCATCAACAGGAACGGCGGGTTCGTTCGGTTTTACGGCGGTGCGTCCACGTTCAGCCATGCCGTTGCCCGTGGCCAATAAAATGGAAACATTCACATGGGAACAATTGGGAACGCCTGAAATCGCGAATGATGCATGCCTGTTCCTTTATGTGCTGGCATCAACAACATCAACCGGAACCGTTCGTGGTGGCGGCAAAATAGCGCATGGATAAATATTTCAGTAAATACAAACCAAGGTTCCGGGCGACATTGATCATGTCGCAGCCGACAAAGGCCGCGGAGATTGTGGCCGCGGAGTATTTCGGGGAACAACAGGTTGTTGCCGAAATGCAGGGCGAAGGGGATGGTGTGGCCACAGGTGCCGGAGAATTGTCCGGCATTGGCGCCATCGACGGCCTTGCGCAGGGTGTAGCGTCGGGCGTTGGTCAGTTATCGGGGGATGGCGACATAAGTGGATTAGTATCCGCCCAGGCGTCGGGTTCGGCGACTGCAGCGGGTTCGGGGAACATACAAGGAAGTGGCCAGGGTGTTGGGGCGGGTTCGGGAACATTGTCGGTTCAGCCAGCGGCGGCATCATGGACGGCAAAACCCGGTGTGGCCGTATCGTCGGCGGTGAACGGATATTGGGAGTTTTTGCCGCAGGGATGGAATACAGGTCCGAAACCCGCATTAATAGTTTTCCATGGCTCGGGCGAACAGGGCAACGGCACCACACAGTTGAACAACATATTGACCCAGGGTTTGCCGAAGTTGATCAATGACAGGTGGGGGACGGGAAACAGTTTCCCGCATGACATGATCGTTATATGTGTTCAATACGTCGGTTCACCGCCTGGGTTGTACGCTGTCAATGATACCATCAATTGGGTCATCGCCAATTACGATGTCGATCCGGATTCCGTACACGTCACGGGCTATTCATTAGGCGCCGCCGGCGTATTGGGATGGACGGATTTGGGCGACCTTAGCCATGTCGCGAGTTTATCAAGTGTGGCGACATCGCAATCGTATTTCGCCAACGGCGGAAACAACATCGTCAATTCGAATTTGGCGACGATATTCATCCATGGCGCCAACGACGTATTCCCAACGTCTTATTCATTTTCCGTGGGATGGCGCGATTCGATCAATGCGTTGTCGCCAGCCATCCCGGCGGTGTTGGTGACCGTCCCAGGGCAGGGCCACAACATCGATGAAATTGTTTATGATTGGTTGTCGTTTGAGGTGGCCACGGGGATGGATGTATTCGAATGGCATTTGGATAACAGTAGGTTGCCGGATGAATACATCCGTGGAACGGCGGCGGGATCTGCGTCTGGATCCGGTGCAATGGCAGGCGATGGCGCCATGCAAGGTGGTGGCCAGGGTTCTGCGTCGGGATCGGGAATAATGGATCAACCGATGGCGGGCGGTGCGGATGGACAGGCGTCTGGATCTGGGCAGATTTCAGGTATTGGCGACATACAGGGCGACGCGGACGGCCAGGCGGTTGGTCAGGCGGTTATCAATGCGGATGGCGTTTTGCAGGGCGTTGGGTCAGGCCAGGGTGATGGCAATGCCCAGGTTTCCGGAACAGGGGACATGCAGGGTGAAGGTCAGGGCAATGCGGATGGATTTGGTGACATGGAAGGCGGAATGATGCGCGGCCAGGGCGATGGTCAGGCATCGGGGCAGGGACAAATCGAAGGCCTGGGAAATGTATATGGCCATGGTGACGGCGATTCGTCCGGCACCGGTCAATTGGATGGCAACACGGACGTCCAGGGCATTGGCGGTGGCATTGCATCGGGATCCGCACAGATTGAGGCCACGGGGCAAATGGCGGGGCAGGGCGACGGTATTTCGTCGGGTGGTGGGACATTGGGGCAATCGGAACCGATGGAAATGATTGAGATCATCGCAGACGGACGCATTGAACAATCCATTGCGGTGGACGCCATCATTGCGGGTTCATTGACCGATGTGTCACCCATCGCGCAACTGCCAGGATATAAATCAACAATCGAACAAATCATTCAGCTATGAACCAAATTTTTAAAGATCAAACGAACCTGACCATTTCCCTGGATACGGGGTTGGATTTGACGGGAGCCTCGGAAACGAAGATCCTTGCCAAACGCCCAAATGGCAGCAAAAAGGAATTTGCGGCAACGCCAACGGGTAGTGTTTTATCCTACCAATTAGCCGACGGCGACATTGATCGCGCTGGCATATGGAAATTCCAGGCGTATGTTGTGAAGGGCGGCAAAAAATCCTTCGGAAAAATCATTGAAAAGGTATTTTTGGAGAACCTTAAAAACTAATAACGGAAATGTCAAAATCTAATACATTCGAAACCGAATTGTTGAATCTTATTTTCAACAACCAAAACATCCCAAACATCGGGGATGCCACAGGCCTGCGCGGATCATCCACCGCCGGTTCATTGTACGTTGCATTGCATACGGCGGATCCTGGCGAAGCCGGTGACCAAACAACGAATGAGTGCAATTACACGGGTTATGCCAGGAAGGCAATTGCCCGCGGGCAATTCACAGTTGCCAACAACCAGGCCACGAACACCAATCAGGTCGATTTTGATCCATGCACCGGCGGTTCCAATACGGCACAATGGTTTTCATTTGGTGTGGCGGTTTCCGGCTCGTCCAAAATCATTTATCGCGGGCAGATCACCAACCCGTCCGGGGGCCTTGCTATTTCCAACGGCATCACACCACGGTTCGCCGCAGGTATGGCAGCAATCACAGAGGATTAAACCATGAATGAACTGATCACCACGATATTGATGGGTTTTATCATCGGTGCGACCGCGTATGTTTACGCGGTCGTCCTGCAAATGCCCGGTGAAATCCTGGCGTTTATGCCACGCGTGGCGTCGGTGATGCCGGCGTGGGCGCACAAACCATTAATCACCTGCCAAAAATGTGTTGCCGGGCAGTTGTCATTGTGGTTGTTTCCGGTCATGATTGAACAATACAGTTTCACCACCCAGGTGGTGGTTTTCCATGTGTTTCAAATCACAACATCCATATTTTTCGCGGTGGCCATCACCCGTGTCCTGGGCGACGTTGTTCGCACCCGGGCGCCACGGTGGACGCCGCCGGAAGCAAATCAAACATCATGAAGGATCCGAAGAAAATCAATTTTGCCGAACGCATGTTCACGGCCAACGGCAAAAACTATTTCATTTCCACGTCGGTGTCCGTTGGTCGCGCCGTGTACATAGAGGAAGCAAAAATTGAAATGGAAACCGGTGTCAGGGTTGGGCAGACCACGGAGGGGTTTATAAGGATTTACGACCTACTTAATGCCGGGAAGGTTGCCGACGCCGCCAGGGAGGCATACAACAGGGCGATGGCCGTAGATACGATGCTGAACAGGCCATCACCGGCATTGCGCATTTGCGCATGTTTCATGAACCGCGAGGGTGAAGATATCAGGGGTATCACAGAGGAATTGGTAATGTCGAAAATAGAGGATTGGAAAGCCGAAGGGTTATCGATGGAAAGTTTTTTCACAATTGCGCTGATTTTTATCGCCGAAGAAACCGCAGATTTAAAGAGTTTCACAAAAAAATTGGAACAGGAAATCGCGGAAAACTTCAAAAGGAAATTGGCGCAGGGGGAATTGAGTACACCCATATCCGTGTAATCACATTGCGCAAACAATGGGATGAACTGTTTTTCAGGTTGTCGGAAGGCGATGCCACAACCATAGTGAATTTGAAGGGCATGGAGGAAATGGAGTTTTTCAATATTTACGAACTGCATTTGAAAAAAATCGAACAGGAAATCAAACAACATGGCAGGTGAATACATCATTCCAATAGGGGCCGACCTTGAACCGTTCGTCAAACAATTGCGCGATGGGCGCCAGGCCGTGACCGGATTATCCGACGAGGTGACGCAGAGTTCCAAGGAAATGGATACCGCATTCAAGATGATCGCCCAATCCAATGCGGAGGTGGTAAAATCATTGAAGGAAAACACGACGATCAACCGGGAATTGGTGAAATCAATGGTGGCCGCCGTGGATGCAGGGGAGCAACAAAACGCGCAGAAAAAAGAACAGATTTCCATCGAATCCGCGTTAAATAAAGAACTGGAAAAGGCCATTGCCACGGCCAAAACACAATTGTCCACGTTAAAGGAAGGATCAAAGGAATACAACAAATTGGCAAAAGAAATTTCCGCCGCGGAGGTGGGAATAAGGACGTTGGGGAAGTCGGGCGCCGACACCAATTCCAAGATGGAAAAATTGCGGAAAACGTTCACCGAAAACCGCGCCGTCCTGCAGAACCTGGCCGCCCAGGGTTTACAGAACACCAAAGTATATAAAGACCTGGAACGCCAAACCGGCGAACTGGCCGACACCATAAAGGACGTAAACGAGGCAATCAACCTTTCAGGATCCGACACCAGGACACTGGACAACCTTTTGGGATCTGCCCAGGCGATCACCGGGGCATTCACCGTCGCACAGGGCGCCGTCGCGTTGTTTGGCGATGAAAGTGAAAATTTGCAAAAGGCATTATTGAAAGTCAACGCGGCATTGTCAATCCTTAACGGCCTGCAGGCGATTCAATCGGAACTGAAACGAAAGGATTCGTTGGCATCCAGGGCCGCCGCCGTGGCGCAGGGTGCATATGCCGCCGTGGTGGGAACGTCAACCGGTGCATTGAAGGCATTCCGCATCGCCCTGGCATCCACAGGTATCGGGTTGATCGTGATTGCCGTGGGCGCATTGATCGCAAATTTCGATTCGATCAAAAAGAAGGTGTTGGAATTGTTTCCAGGCCTTTCCACCCTTTCCGATTTCATCGGTGGCCTGGTGGAAAAGTTCACGGACTTCGTGGGCATCACATCGCAGGCGGAACGCAATTTGGAGGCGTTGGAAAAGGCCACGGCAAACCGAAACAAGGCAGGTGAACGCGCAATCGAGATATTAGAGGCACAGGGCGGCAAGGAAAAGGAAATATATGCCCAACGTCGCGCCATGATCCTGGATGATATCAGGTTGATGAACGAGCGGGAAAAGGTCAACAAGGGATTGACGGATGAAGAATTCGAACAACGCAAGGATCTGTATGCCAAATTGAACGCCCTGGATGCTGGCGAACAAAAGCGGTTGAATGATGTGGCGGAGGAAAAGAAAAAGAAAGCCGACGCCGACCGCAAAGAAGCCATCAAAAAGGCGGAGGAACAAAAAGCCAAGTTGCTGGCCATCGAAAAAGATCAGGCCGAAAAGATATTGGCATTTGACAAACAGTATCGGGATTTGAAGATCGCCGCCATCGATGATGAATATCAACGGGCCAAGGCGTTGGAGGACGCCAGGTTCAAGGATAGCATTGACCAGGCCAGGAAAACCGTGGCGGAATTCAAGGGAACAGACGAACAACGCGCAGCCATCCAGGCGGCGGCGGATCGCGTCATCGAACAGGAAAAAGTTCAGCATTTTACCAACTTGATGAACCTGGAAAAAGATTTCGCCGAACGACGGTTGAAATTGATTGCCAATGCCAACGCCCTGGCCAACGATGTATTTGCGTCTGACCTGGACCGCGAACTGAAATCAATCAATGATAAATATGCGTCATCCATCGCCGACCTGGAAAAAATATTGGCAAATCCTGGCGGACGCGACAAGGAATTGGAGGCATTGGACGCCCTGAACAAATTGAAGTTGGCCAAGGAAGTGGAAACCAACCGGGCCAGGAAGGCCGCCAGGGATAAGGCGGCGGAGGAAAACACCAAATCCCTGGGCAAACAGGAACAGGAATTCAAATCGTTTTCCCAACGCATCAATGAATATTTCGTCAACGCCTTCAAAAATGCAGGCCTTTCCCAATCAGAGGCCGAAGCCGTGTTTGGCAATATCAAGTCAGTTTTTGAAAACCTGAAATCCGCGTTTATCGATACGGTCGATAAACAGATCGAAGGCAAACAACGCCAAATCGATGCCCTGACGTCGCAGATTGACGAGGTTCAGGACCAAATCGACCGCGAACTGGAATTGCAAAAACAGGGATACGCAAACAATGTCGGAGCAAAACAAAAGGAATTCGAGGAATTGCAGGCATTGAGGAAGAAAGAGGCGGAGGATGAAAAGCGGCTGCAGGTGGAAAAGGCAAAATTGGAATCTTTGGACATCGCCAGGGCCACGGTGCAACAAACCGTTGACTTGGGAACGGCGGCGGCAAAGATATTCAAGGCCCACGCGGGCATCCCATTTGCCGGCGTGGCATTGGCCGCCGCCGCGGTTGCCGCCATGTTTGCCGGTTTCCTGGCCATAAAATCAAGGATCAAGGCCGCCCAGGATGCCGTACCAAAATTTCGCCATGGTAATGACCTGGATATCGATGCCCTGCGCGGTGCCTCATCACACGAATCCGGCGGAGTGAAGATGGTGGACAATAATTCCGGGCGGGTGCTGGCGGAATTGGAAGGCGATGAAAAATTGTTTGTCGTAAATAAGGGCGCATCATCCAAATATCACGACGCCCTGGCGGCAATCAACAAAGACGATGCCCGTGGCGCCATCCAGGCAATGTTGAAGGAAGTTGGCGGCGTTCACCTGATGGAAGATGCGCCTAAAAGGATACTGACCAGGGGCGCGGTGGTGGATGATGTAAGGACGAAGGCTGCGGCACAACGTTCCGGACTGGCCACCGACGCAAAGTTGGATGAAGTGATTGCCGAAGTTCGAGCATTCAAAAAACAACAGGGGGAACGCCCTATTGTCATCGACCTGGGCGGTTCGGTGAAGGTGATGACCGGCAACCATGTTAAAATCATTCTGAAAAGCAAATGATCAGGATCCGCAATCAATATAGGTATATTATTTCCGCCGTTCCGTTTGGCACGCGCGAGGTCATGCCAATGGGAGAAGGCGACATTGCCGAAACCTATGCACCGTTTGAAGATGATTTTATTGCCGACTATGCCCGCAATATCACGGGAAAGTTGAAGTTGATTGGTGCGGATTTCAATTGGTTGTATAACATCGAAACATCGGTATATCGTTGCGATGCGGTGTCCATCACCATCCAACGCAAATGTGGCGGTGGGTGGATCGATTGGTTTCCCGGCGTGATTAACCTGACCAAAGCGGAATTTAATCCAGGGATGTGCGAAGTAGATTTTCAGATCGACCGGGCGGATGCGTATTCGTGTTTTTTGCAAAAACGCGATGCAGATATTGAACTATTTTCCATGGTTAGTGATCGCCAAGTCCTTCAATTCGTTTACCCGGATTCAGAACTGGAATTTGTGGAATACACAAACAACACAATTTCGTTTCCATTTCAATATTGGGGTGGAACTGGAACGCCGGCGGCGGGTGGATGGGCATTGTGGAAACATACATTCACCACAACATCGGGGCCGGTTTACACCAATCACACATATTGGGTTCGGGAGAAACGGACGGTGGACTGCGCCATCACCCTGGGAACGCCGTGGAAATTAATTTCCGAATCGTGTCCAGGAACGGGTCGGGTGTATGCCAGGCCTGCAATACTTTATGGCCTGCAGGCCAGCCAAACAATTGATTCATCAAATGTATTGACCGACTGGAACAGGACGTTCAAGGTGTTGGGGCGCGAACAGGACGGCATTGTCACCATTGACAACGGCATAAAACTTTCCACCGTCCTAATAAACTATTTTGCCGACACATGTGGGATGACATTCGTTTCAGATTTTTTCCAGATCAACCCATTAGTTGCGTCATCAACGAACTATGTGACGGGGAGCATGTCGAAGGTTTACAACCTGATTTTGTTCCAAAAATCGGATGTCAAACGGGCTAATGCCGTGAACAATGCCGCGCAATTCCTGGTGAATTTCGAACAACTGTTTTTCGCACTATGCCGGATGTTCAACCTGAAATATCGGATTGTCGGATCCACGATACAATTGGAACATGTTTCATATTGGACGCGGGGCGTTGGCGTGGATCTTAGGGCGGATAGGTACCGGAAATTGAACCGGTTCAAAAGCCGGTACACATACGACACAACACAACTGCCCAGGGAAGAAAGGTTTTTGTATTATGAAAAGACGTTGGGGACGGATTTCCATGGGTTGCCAATTAAATACTTGAATAGTTGCACTTCGCGGGAAGGCGATGGCGTGAAGGAATACACGGTGGATGGTGTCATGGCGGATTTGGTGCTGGCATTGAGTAATCCGGAACCGGATTCCCAGGCGGTGACGGACGCCGGTGTGTTTATCGCGGCGGCGGATTTAATTGCCACCGACAACATCCTGATCACAGAGGATCCAATATACGGGGATATCATGCCAAACAATTCCCTGGGATGGTCGCAGTTGCTAAGGGATTACCACAGGCACAACAGGCCTTTCAGAAATGGCGTGATGAATAACCAGCCCACCACGTTTGATTCGGTATTGCCGACGGTAAAGGGGGAGGCGTTGACATTGCCTATTTGTTGCGGGGATGTGATCAATCCATTGGATAAGATGACCACGCAAATAGGGGACGGCATTATCGCATCCACAAATTTCAGCCTGCAAACGGGATTGATGGACGTGGAATTGTTATATGAGGCGGACGACGAATCCGCCACGAATCAACCACCAATTGCAAATCCTGATGGTGCGATTGTTCAGAAAAACAACGCAATTGACATTGATGTCCTGGCAAATGATTCCGACGCCAATGGGATAGCCACGATTGGCCTGGTGGAAATAGTCACGCCATTGGCTGCCCATGGTACTGCGGTGGTGGTAGGCAAAAAAATAAGGTACACGCCGGCCACGGATTACGTTGGCTCGGATACCCTGTATTATCGGATCCGCGACAATGCATTACAATATTCAAATATTGCCCTGGTGGTGATCCAGGTATTGGAGCCGGCGCCCGTGGCGGTACCGGAAACATACACGGTGAAACGCAACCAGGTGAACAATATCCCTGCGCCCGGGTTGCTGGCCAACGATTCACCCGGAGCGGGTGCGTCAATGGTAGTGGTGACCGGAACGATCACATCCAATTTGGGGGTTACGATCCTTCCGAATTCAGACGGATCATTCAGCTATACCGCGCCGAATATCGTCGGAACAGACTTTTTCACCTATATGGTCCAAAACGACCTGGGATTGACCGACACGGCAACGGTGACGTTGAATATCATCGATGTGCCGGCGTCAACCACCTATGTATTGGCGTGGTCACCGGTGGATGGCCCGCAATCCTGTTTCCTATACACCCAACCGCCAGCCCGTCGCAATTATTATTCCACCGCCGGAACGCTGGCCGTTGGATCGGTTCTATACAAAGACGATTTATTGACCACGTTGGCAGATGCGGGATGGCATTCAAATGGAACGACGGTTTATCGTGTCGGTACCGGTGGAATTATTAACCAAATTACAAGTTGCTAAAATGATAATAAACGAACTAAAATTGCCTTTCCCGATTTATCGCCGCCGGCTGCGCCAAAACAGATTCCGTGAAAATTGCGCCGGCGCAATGGGCTGGCGGTTAATCATGCCAAAAAACGCATTCCTGCCATTTCAGTTTAGGGTTGAAGGCCTTGAATACGCGCCGACCGTTGCCCAATGGAAATTGAACAGAGTATGCCCGCAGTTTGTGACGACGGTTGTCAATGGTGAGTTTTCACAGGAATTTGAGGATTCACAGTTCCCCGTCCAGGAACAGGGATCAACAACAGAAATCCCGTCCACCCTGGTGATCACATACGACAATTTATTGGACGGCCTGGGCGATCCATTACTGGATGGCAACGGCGATCCTATTTTGACCGGGGAAGTCAGCATTTCGGGGGAAACGGCCAACCTGGGCGGCATCATCGCCAGCCATTTGGAGGTTGTGACCATGGGCAACGGATTCAATATCATTTACAAGGGACAGCCGTTCGACTTCGCCCTGCCATGTGGTTACTATGAAATGTTTTTCAAGCTATCCAACGGCATGTCATTTTGGTCAGAGGTTTTCCAGGTGGTTGAATTCCCTGTTCATCAAATGCCATACATGGCGTTGACATGGTACAACGACCGAAACCTGGAAAAAATATGCTATGAAACCGGGTATCAATCGCGGATTTACCTGGATTCCTTCATTGCCAATTCCGAACCGGTATTGACGGAAACCGTCAAGGCGGACGGCCTGGGCGTTGAAGTCCCTGTTTCGGTGGTGGTCACGGATAAATTTGTTGTGTCTGAAGTTGTTCCGGATTATATGAAAAATGCATTGTCCACCGCGCCGGTATGCGTCCACATGTTGATTGATGATCCCAAAACCGAAGTTTCGTTTGCCGCAACCAGGACGAGGGTATCCACATCGCCGGAGGAAGGCGGATGCTTTTCATTCGTGGAATTTCAGTTTGAGGTCGATAATGAAACATTCCGGACAGGGTGCTAATAAAATATTTGGAAAATGTGGTGGTGTTCGGATTTTTACATTGTCGAATTCATTAGCAAGATTCAAAACCTAAATTAGAAAAAATATGCCCGCCAATCCATTAGTTGTTTGCGCCACGGACTGCGCAGCCGAAAACCTTCCGGTGATCGCACATGATGACTGCGCACCTAAGATTTTGGCATCGGAATTCCAATTGTTGTATTTGGGTCGCAAAGATGCTATTTCGTTTACCGATATCACGTCGGCCACAGAGTGGAACGACCGTATTTCCGAAACCAACACCGCACCTGGAACGTCCACGGTGGCCGTCAAGGATCTTTTGAGGCCTTTGACAATCATCGGGGATATGCCGGCGCCAGCCAGGACAACCCGACAAATTTCCGGACGCAGGGAGATCACCACGCGCACACGCTACACCCTGAATTTCGAGATCGACGATATTTCGCTGGAAAACTACACGTTTGGACAAAAAATCCAATGTGGAAAGGGCGCATATCCCGTTAAGGCCTGGCCGGTAACTGCATCCGGGAAGGTATTTGGTGGCAACGCCGGTATCAGCGCGAAAATGACCATCGACCACATTTTCGACCGTGGCGACGACGGCATCATCCGGATGGTTGGAACGTTGGTATTCGACCAGGATATTGCGCCAAATATGGACACATATCCATTGACGATTTCCTAATGGATTGAATTTCCAATTCTATAAATGACCGGGCAAAGGCGACCAACGCGGTCGCCTTTGTAATAAAAATAAATGAATGCCGAATCCAAAAGATACACCACGAATTTCGTCGCCCATCCCAGGGAATTACCTGATCATCCTGACCAACCCGACCACGGGCGAAATCAGGACAATTCCATTGAATGAATTACTGACCGCACAATTCATTCCAGATACCACGCCGCCGTCCATTGTCAGCGCATCGGTGTTGAACGCCAACACAATACGGCTGATGTTTTCCGAAACCGTTCCGTTGGGGTCGATTGCGGGTTGGAGTTCAAAAAAAGGGGGTGTAAACAACCCAATCCTGGTGGTGGATGGTATTGGTACCGCAACCCTTGATTTCACCGTTCAAAATGCAATTGTTGGCGGGGATGTGATTTTGATATCATACAATCCGGCATCGGGCGCATCGTCCGACGGCGCAGGCAACGAAATCGCCACAATCACAGATCAATCCGTCACAAATTCATTATCAGGCGGCGGCGGCGGTGACACAACGCCACCGATCATTTCCAGTAAGACAACGCCGAATTCAGGGCCAAATACAATTGTGGTGGTATTTGACGAGCCAGTGACAGTTACAACGGCCGGTTGGAGTGCGCGGCGAAATGGATCAAACTGGCCAATTTCATCGGTTGCAGGATCCGGAACGACATGGACGTTCACCATGGGTACAAGTGCGGCAAACGGTGAAACCCTGGATATTTCATACAACCCTGCCACGGGCAACACCCTGGACGCCGCAGGTAATGAACTGGCGACCGTCACCAATTCCAGTGTTACAAACAACGTTTCAGGTTCATACGATTCAGATGCGCAGGCATTTTTCACCGCTGCCGGAATTACTGATACAACACAGAAAAACGCTGTGAATCAGTTGGTGTTGGACTTAAAGGCCGCATCAATATGGACGAAGATGCACGCAGTTTATCCGTTTGTAGGTGGAACAGCCTCAACGCACAAATGGAACCTTAAAAATCCATTGGATACAGATGGCGCATTCCGATTGACGTTCGGGGTTGGCGTGACACATGATTCACAGGGCGTGGATTTCTCTTATAATTTGGGCGACAATGCAGAATCGTATTTCAACCTGTTAAGTGATTCCGGTGGAATTGGGAATGTTGCCATTGGTGGATATATCAGGAACAACGCAGTTTCTGGTAATGATGGATGGTTTGCAATGGGAGGGATTGAAACGTATGGATTTGCGCTAAATCCACGCACGTCGGGTGATTTGACATTGGCAAATAGCACGGATTCCGGAACCAACCATAGTGTGGCCAATACCGATTCGCGCGGCATGTGGATATTGTCAAGAACATCGTCAACGAGTTCAAAGATTTACAAAGGCGGAACGGCAATTAGCACGTTCACAGGATCACAAACAACGCTGCCAAACAGGACAGTTGGGTTTGGTGGGGCAAATGGACCGTCGGGGTCGATTCAGGATCTTGACTACCAATTTGGCCTTGCGCTTATTTGTGATGGCTTAAATGATACAGAGGCGGCCGCATTTACAACGGCAAACAATGCATTTCAAACAACATTAGGGAGGAACGTATAATGACAGACGCACAAATTGACGCGCTATTGGCGGCGGCCAGGACCGGCCCGAACGATCTGGTGACCTGGGCGGAAATGACGGAAATCCTTCAGGCATTGCGCGGGCAGGTATCATTGACAGATTTGGGAACGCCAGTTGATGGGAAAGTCGCCGGAGTTGTTGGCGGCGCCTGGGCGCAGGTGGACCAAACAGGCGGAGGCGGCGGCCTAACCATTGGTGGGACGCCGGTCGTTGGGTACGTTCCTAAATGGACCGGCACAGGGTTGGTTTGGGCGGCGGACGACACGGCATCCGGCGGCACCGGTTGGGATTCCAACGGGACTTTGACGGCAAACCGGACAGTAACGGAAAACGGATTTGGTATAACGTTCAGGAAAACCGCAGCAGACACTGTTCCCAATATCACGGTAAATAATACCTATTCCGGCACATCGCAGGTGATATACGAAAACCTTTCCCCAACCGGTCACGCATCGGGAAGAGTTTGGCAGTGGGTTCGTTATGCGTCAGACAATGGCGATGGAACATTCAATGAGGTAATGAAGTGGGGTTTTAATATCGACCGGATAAAGGAACCGACTAAAAACGGCATGTGGTACGCTATTGAACCGCATTGGATCACCGGCGGCGAATTGCTGCAGGAATTCCATTTGTCAATGAACAACGTCGGCGATCCTGGGGAAAAGCGATTGTTTTCCCACACCTTCCAGAATGACGGATTGTATGCGGACAGTATAGGTGTTTGGGATTTCAGGACAAACCGGTTTCATGTGAAATATTGGGACGATAATGATTTTTTTGTGGTATCTACGCCAAAGGGAGGCGGTGCAGTGAAAATGACATTGGCCAGCACTAATGGAACGGGGTCATTCACGTTTGAAACAAATGGTGCCGCGCCAGTTCTAAGCATTGGCGGCAATACTGGATCGACCTGGAATTTTATTTCATCACAAATTGAGGTTATCAATTTCAATTCCACGGCGCTATATGTTACACTTCCAACATTTGCAAACGATGCCGCGGCCTTTTCCCTGGCGCCTGGGCGTATTTACAAAACATCGACTGGGGAACTAAGAATAAAACTTTAAATCACCTACATCATGCAACAAACAGGATTCGAACATTTGACCGAAAGGCAGTTGATCAAACGGAAATTTGAATTGGCAGAGGCCATTTCCGCATTACAGGGACAGAATTCGGCAATGGACGCCGAATTGCGAAAACGCGCCACATTAGAGGCAGAGGAGGAAGAAAGGCAAAAAGAAGAAAAGGGCAAGGTGGCATTGGAAAACGTCAAAAAGGTCATTTAATCACATCAAAAAAATACAATCATGAAAACAATCAATCCAACATTCGGCCAGGCGGTCGAATATGCATTTAAGACAGGATATTCAGTTCCATTATTTATTGGCGTTGCCATTATTGTCGGCCTTATCATTTACATGATCATGAGGTACAAAATGAGCGGGAGATTAAAGGATGGGTTTCTATTCAATTACCCTTTTGTAGTCGTTTTTATTGGCCTGGCGATTGCAATTTCATTGATCCTGGTTAAGCCAACCGGAATTCAAACGGATAACGAAAAGCCGGTGACAGACGCGCAGTTTGAATACTACCAATCAAAGGGCGACAATTTCAAAACGTTTTGGGATTCGGTGTATAATAACAACAGGATGTTGGGGGCTGCGAAAAGATGATGACAATCATTCTTACATACGCATTGCCAATTGCCTTCATCGTGTCATTTGCGATTTATACGAAATACCAATTGATTGATGAAGATGACGGCCCAGGGTGGACATTTTCTGAAACAATGTGGCACCGTTCCGGGTTGGCAATGCGTATAATTGTTTTTGCCATTGGCCTGGCATGGGGCTATTTACCTGCACCACTGGAAAAATACGTTCTGCATTCTGCAGCAATTTGCGCCACGTTATTCGATATCATCCTAAACATACTGCGCGGGAAACCTATACTGTATTACGGTGCTGGTGGTAGTGATGGGCGATTCAAAAATCTAAAGTGGGCAATATTATTTGGAACTGTATTAGTAACCACGATTTTTGTAATTAAATAGACAAACACATGAAACAGTCCACACGCCTTTTGATATTCGGCCTTTTGCTGGCGGTGCTGCAGACGGCGGCGCCAATCATCAACGCGGAACACCTTAGCGTTTACGCATTTGTTTTTCCGGTTGGGTCGGTGATCCTGACATATTTATCGCAAAACCTGAAGGGTGCGGCGTGGACGATTGCCGGGCAGTTGGGCGCGAATGCGGCGGCGTTTTTTGCGGCGAATCCAACACCTGAAAGTTTGAATTTCGCCGACGGATCCGCATGGAAATACATCATTTCCGCATGGATTGTTCCCTGGTTAATTCAGGCATTGGGTGTATTTGGTGCGAAGGCAGAACCACAAAGTCCAAATCAATAATGTCAAACCACCATACCATTGGCATGAACCATCATTTTGATCCTCATGGGATACTGGGAACCATATTCACATTTTTGATCACCTTTTTTGGGATGATTACGGTCAATGAATACGCCGTTTTCGTTGGTATGGCGGTGGGAATTACCACCATTGGGTTGAATGTGATGAAGATGGTTAACGAATACAAGCGGGGCAGGCAGATTGACGAGGAATTGGACGATGACGACGATCAGGACGCAGCATAAAATCACACACCAACATCATGAAAAATAAAACCATCGCCCAAATGTTGGGCATTTTCGCAATCCTTTGTTTCCTATGCTTGGTATTTGTTGTATGGAGATCCTGCAGCAAGCCGGAAATTGACCCGCGTGAACGCGCCATCGATTCCATGGTGCAACGCGATATGATGCAGCGCATTGAGTTCAAACATTTCCAGGATTCAATTTATCGTGTATTAGCGTTCAGGGATTCAATCATCCGCCATGATTCCATGGCTTTGGTCAAGGCGGTCGGAGACGCCCGCAAATCGACGCAAATCGCGTCATATTACGCCCGCAAATACGATTCGGCAAAACAGGCGATGGACACCGTGGCCATGATTCATGCATGCGATTCATTGCGATGGCAGATTGCGACGATCACCGAGGCGATGGATACCGCCGTGGCGCAATCTGCGGCCCTGATTAACGGCCTTTATTCAAAGATCGATTTACAGAACGCATACATCGGAGGCCTGGAACAACGGGTGCAACAACAGGATTCCACCATTGTGTCAATGGCAGAAAAGGTAAAACCGATTATAGATGAAAATATTCAGTTGCGTAAAGCGGTGAAAAAGGCCAGGCGAACGGGCAACGCAAAATTTGTCGCCGGTGCTGGATTGGGCGCCATTATTAGGGGACTGTTTAAATGAGTATGCCGCCGGTGAAAAACAACAGGATTTTAACGTGAAATCATCATGAAACAATATTTTGAAACAGGCATATTTGCCGCACCTAAACCAAAAACATCATGCAGCTAACCAAAAATTTCCAGTTGTCAGAATTCGCATGTCACGACGGAACGCCTGTTCCAACACACCTGATTGGCAATGTTCAGTTGTTGGCCAATAACCTGCAAGTCCTTCGCGATGACATTGGCCAGCCTATCACCATACTTTCAGGATACCGGACGCCCGCATGGAATAAAAAGGTTGGCGGAAAACCGCAGTCCTTCCACATGAAGGCCATGGCCGGGGATTTGGTGGTCAAGGGATGGACGCCAAAACAACTACATGCCCGTATTGAAAAACTGATCGCCCAGGGTAAGATGAAGGCCGGAGGCCTGGGATTATATGCCGGGTTCACGCATTATGACGTTAGGGGCAGGAACGCCAGGTGGAACGGTTAATTGTCACCATCAAAAACAAATACATGAAAAAACTATTCCTGATTTTACTGATGGCCATTTCGGTCGTCGGATATTCACAGACATGGACGGCCAAACCAGGTGTTTCGGTCGCCAGCTATTCCAATGGATTTTATGAATACCTGCCCGCAGGTTATGACGGTGTAAAGAAATTCCCGCTGATCGTGTTTATGCATGGTGTGGGCGAAACAGGAAACGGCACCACCGCCCTGGCGAATATTACGGCAACGGGTTTGCCAATGCTTTGCGCAAATGGCGAATTCAAACGGTCGTTTATTGTGATTTGCCCGCAAACAACGGGTTGGTCATCGGGCGATCAAATCAACCAGGCTATTGACTATGCGGTGAAGAATTACGCCGTGGACCAATCCAGGATATACGTCACCGGGTTGTCCATGGGTGGTGGTGCGGTATGGGATTTTGCACAGAAAAAAGGCAATAGGGCGGCGGCCATTTTACCGATCTGCGGCGCCTTGGGCGCCAATGCCGCCGGCATCGATTCCCTGGTGAAATTTGGGCTGCCTATATGGGCGCACCACGCAAAAGACGACCCGACGGTTTCGGTTGCCAATACCAACGGATGGGTTGACGGAGTAAATGCCAAGGGCATCAAACCGGTGGCCATCAAAACGATTTATCCCACGCCTGAATTCCAGATTTCAGGGCATGGCATATGGAATCCGATATACAGGAATCCGGCGATTTACGATTGGTTTCTGACATACCAAAGGGGTGTTGCGCCGATTGACACGCCGGTTGTTGTGCCGCCGGTCGCATTTACGCCCATCCGGGTGGCGGCGGGATCCCTGGCCGGTTGGACGTCGGATCGCCCATATTTGACCATGTTGTCGGGTTCGGCGGGAAACAAAGCGATTGGAATTTGGGGATTCAACCCGGCGATTGCGGGAACAACCACGCCGGAACTATATCAAACCGAAAATTTCGGTGTGATGGAATACCGGTTTAAGGTTCCGCCGGGGGATTACACCGTCAACCTATACATGGCGGAACTATATTGGAATGATGCGGCCAAACGGTTGTTCCATGTGGACGCGGAGGGTATCAGGGTCATCACGTCGTTGGATGTGTGGTCGGCGGCTGGCGGGCGATTTAAGGCCCTGCAGCGGTCGTTTAATGTCACGGTGACCGATGGAACGTTGAACGTGAATTTCGTCAAGGGTGCAGCCGACAACCCGAAGGTTTCGGGCATTGAGGTGGTGCAGCGCGGGACAATTGTCATCCCGCCCGCGCCCTGGGTGGTGACGGTGGAGTATAGGGATAGCGCGACCAACGCCCTGATCAGGGCGAAAACAGACACATTTGCGGCGCCGGTGACGGTGGTCGTCAAGCAATAAAACTGCATGATCGCAGCATCGGAATAACCGGACCGGTTTTCATGATGTGTGATTTCTACGGCCTGGGATGTCTATTCCGGGCCTTTCTTTTCATGCCCAAATTAGACATTTATTTTAGTATTTGCGCAAATACGGAAATGTGTATTATCTTTGATTCATCAAACAAAAAATCAAAGTCATGAAATCAAGGGTAACAATTTGCAGGGATTTAAGTCGGAAAAGCAATCCGGAAAAAAAACAGTATTTCGATATCCTTTCCAATCAGATTTATCGCCTTGCTAAAATATATACATCGCGCGACGTTCAGCCTGGGAATATGCAATGGCATTTGAGGGTTGCGAGAATTCAGGCTGACACCATCCGCGAAAAAAAATCATTACGTTTTTACTAAACAATCACCGGCCCGGCTAACCACCGGGCCACAAAATCAATAGTCATGGTACAGGATTTCAAAAACTACGAACCGATTTTTTCCAACAATTCAAAGGTTAGGGAGACGGAAAAGGCCGTTTTGATCAGGTTCAAATTCCACCCAACTGCATATGTTGAGGATTCCTTTTTTACCGAAAAATGGTTCCCGAAAAGTCAGGTTTTCCAAAATCAATATGGCGTTTGGTGTGCGCCTGATTGGTTGATTCAGAAAGTCAGAAAAGAAGTAACACCCGATTACGCCAAATAATCACCATAAAAATCAATAGTCATGCCACAATCAATTCAGCGCATCATTGAAATCCCATTGGATGAAGTCAGATCAAAAACGTATGACGAAATGGTTGAGCATTTCGGCGATCATTCCGATACGTGTTTCCTTTGCGGACGACGCATAAAGGCGGGGCGTGAACTTCATGTTCAGTATCTTACCAATGGCAACCTGGTATCAACCGATCAAGACGTTGAAAATAGTCAGGGTTTTTTCCCGGTCGGGCCTGATTGCGCCAAAAAGTTGGTCATCAAATTCGCATTCTAATCACAAGGGCGGGGAAACCCGCCCGCAAAACCATCATCATCATGAAAGTTTACAACATTGTTAAGCATTACGGGCGGCACACCATTCATCAGGGCAAAAAAGAAGTATTGGCAAGCATTGAAGGGACTTGGCAGGACGCCGTTGATCTAATGATTGACACCTATGCCAAATTTAATGATTCCGATTTTTTTCCAAATGAGGATGCCACATCAACAGCGTCGGTAAATTCAATAAAGGATGAAACCGGTCGTCAAATATGGCGCAGGACAGGAGACCGTTGGAATGATGGTGTAATTGTCACGCCTGATTTTTCATATCATATAGAGGAATTATAAATCATCATCATGAAACAGAAAATCAAACGTCGCGGCGTTCCAAAAAAGTACGGGGAGCCGACGGAAAACATCACGATCAGGGTGCCGGCATCAAAGAAACCCGAAGTCAGGAAATTGGTGGCCGACCACCTGGCGCAGTATCAGGATAAGAAAATCGAAACCCAATCCGATATCAAGGCGAAAAAAACGTGGACATTGCATCCAGACCAACAATCCGGACCCGGTGTCACATCCATAAAGATCGTATTCGATGAACCGGTTGTCATGGGTGAAGTGTGGTTGGTTAAAAACGAGGCCACCGGATTCCATTGGAAATTCAAATCTTAAAATCAATAATCATGTTTTGGAACAATAAGAAAGCGGAAACGCCCCAAGATTTGGACAGGATGATCGCCATCAAAAAGGCCGAATTGCAATGCCTGAAGGATCAGGAACGGGCAATCCAGCAACGGGTTGAATACCTTGAATCAATGAAGGGTGGACGGCGATTTGCGCATGATGTGTTCAAGGAACATTTTGAAAAGCGAATGAACGGATCATTTTATCAGTTTCAGCAATCACACAAAACGCTATATGAATGCATTTTGGATTCGATTTCGGATGCCGTGGCGCAATGTGAAGTTACATGGAAACGGCATTTAGATCAAGTCAGAACCGAATCGAATCCCTGACCTTTTAATCCGTTCCCTTTGCCTGGCTTTTTCGCCGGTGGCATAGTTTTTCAAAGTGATCACCGGCGTTGTGTGGCCGTCCAATGTAGCGGCGTGGTGGATATCCAGTTTCGCGGCGATCAGGTCGGCAAAGGTATGTTTCAGGGCATAAAAGTCCTTTTCAATGCCCAACCCGCGCTTTACATGCTTATCCCACCGCCGGTTCACCTGATCCGCCCGGATCATCGATTTCCCAGGTCGCAGGTTCCTGGAAAATAAATACCATCCCGGTTTTGATTCCGCCAGCAATTCACGCCACAAAGGCAATGCATCGTCGGTGATCACACGGATGTCATGCCGGTATGCGTTACCTTTCTTCACCAATACCCTGAATTCCTGGGACTGCAAATCCACGTCCGAGGCCTGCAGCCGGAATAGTTCGGTCGTTCTGGATCCGGAATAAAAGAAAATCACGATGTACCTGTAAAACGTGTATTGGCTATCCTTCAACCTGGTCAGGGCGGCCAGTTCATCCGGCGTCAAGGATTGGCGCATGTGAAACGTTTCCTTTGCCTTTGCGATATCCCGCACCGGGTTGGTTTCCGCCAATTCCAGTTCGATCAATTCCCGCCATATCCTGGAAAGGTATGCCCGATATTTGTTGAACCGTTTAGCCGAAAACCTGGGATTGGTTTCCCTGATGTGATCGAACACCTGTTTGATGTGTTTGCGGGATACATGGCCAATGGGATGGTCCGCCAGTCCCAAGGTGCGGGCGGCGGCGATCACCGCCCTGGCTACCGACCGGATATCGATCAACGTCCCTTTCACCGCCTGTATCTTCCCAACGGAAAATTCCAGGGCGTCGGCAAACCCTGTTTTTTCGCCCAATACGGGCGCCTTCATTTCCGGCAACACATTATCCCATGGATTGAACCCGGCGTCCAGGATAGTGGTTTCCTGCACAATTAGGGCGGTTGTGGCGGCCTGGCGTTCCTTCAGGTCGTGGAACCTGTTCATTCCACGTATAACAACCTGTTTGGGTTTGGGGAATCGAGGGTCATAAAACCGGTATGTGATCCGCCAGGGTGTGGCGGTGCTGGCCTTTGCCGTTTTCCAGTTTTTGGGGATGACGGATATCGGCGAAACCCGACATCCGTTTTGCAGTTGTTTCATGTGCCAATTTGTGATCAGTATTGTTGCTACCTACTTTTTGACACCGGAGGCGGGGCGGGGTGAAACCCGCGCCCGTTGTGATTGTTGCCCGACCTGGATTCGAACCAAGACAAACAGAACCAAAATCTGTCGTACTACCATTATACTATCGGGCAGCCTGTTCCGCAAAGCGGAGTGCAAAAATAGGTGAAAACTCATTTGTACCAAAATTTCAAACTAAACTGTTGAAAAACAAACGGTTGATCCCGGATGGCAGTGCAGGGGATCCAATGGCAGGGCCATCTCTACCGTAATTTTACGGTTAAAAGTGGGCGCGGATATTTACGATTTTGAAAGCATTTTTCTATATTGGAAGGATTAAAGGCTCAACGAAATGCGTAGCAACACCAGTTCCTTCTGGCTCTATATTGTTTTGCTCGTCTTGCTCATGTCTACTACCGAAAGCGATTTTCAGCATCGCAAGAAGATTATTTTCTTCGGTGATTCTATTACCCAGGCCGGCGTGCAGCAAGGAGGATACATTACTAGAATTAAGGATATGCTGCATGACCAGAAACAGGATGGCAATTTTGAATTGGTGGGAGCGGGCATCGGAGGTAACAAAATCTATGATCTATACCTCCGGATGGATGAGGACGTCATTTCCAAGAACCCCAATCTGGTGGTGATTTATGTGGGTGTAAATGATGTCTGGCACAAGCAATCCTATGGAACAGGTACTGATGCGGATAAGTTTGAACGGTTTTACAGTGCGGTAATAGATAAATTACTGAAGCGGGATATAAAAGTAGTGTTGGCTACACCGGCCTGTATTGGCGAGCGCACAGATTTTTCCAATCAGCAGGATGGTGACCTGAATAAATACAGCAACATCATCCGAAACCTCGCTAAAAAATATAACCTGCCGCTGGTAGATCTCAGAAAAGCCTTTCTGGACTACAACCTCAGCAACAATCCGGATAACAAAGAGTCAGGGATCCTCACCTCAGACAGGGTGCATCTAAATGAGGCAGGAAATAAACTCTTAGCCGAAAAAATGTGGGAAATCCTTAAACCCCTTTGATCAGGTAGTAATTCTTTTTTCCTTTTTGAACGAGGATATATTTTCCATGTAACAGGTGTGCGGCAGAAACAATCATGCCAGCATCCGTCAGTTTTTCTTTATTGAGGCTAACGCCACCTCCCTGAATCGTTTTGCGGGCCTCACCCTTGCTGGGAAATACGCCTGTTTCGGCCATAAGCGATACGGCATCTATCCCTTTTAAAAATGCTTCTTCGGCTACTTCAAAAACAGGGACACCCTCCAGGGATTGTAACAATTCATCTTCGTTGAGTTCACGGATATTTTCTGCTGCATTGCCGGAAAATAGCTTTTCAGTGGTTTGGATGGCTTTTTCCAATTCTTCCTGACCATGGATAAAGCGGGTTACCTCTTCCGCCAGTTTTTTCTGCAGGATGCGCTTTCCCGGATCCTGTTGGTGTTCTGCCGTAAGCATTGCTGTTTCCTCGCGGGTGAGAAAAGTGAAGATCTTCAGCCATTTTTCTGCATCAGCATCGGTTGCATTCAACCAGAACTGGTAGAAATGATAAGGAGAGGTTTTCTCAGGATCCAGCCATACATTCCCTTTTTCAGTTTTACCAAATTTTCCGCCGTCGGCTTTGGTGATCAGGGGGCAGGTAAAGGCAAAGGCCTCACCACCGGCTTTGCGGCGTACCAGTTCCGTTCCTGTAGTGATATTGCCCCATTGGTCACTGCCACCCATTTGTAGTTTACAGCCCATGTTTTCATAGAGCCAGAAGAAGTCATAACCCTGCATGAGTTGATAACCGAACTCTGTGTAACTGATCCCGGTTTCGCCTTCAATCCTTTTACGCACGGAATCTTTGGACATCATGTAATTGACTGTAATGTGCTTACCCACGTCACGAAGAAAATGGATGAAAGAGATATTCTTGAACCAGTCGTAGTTATTCACCAGCCTTGCCGCATGAGGGTTGGCAGGATTGAAATCAATGTATTTTTCCAGCTGTTGGCGGATTCCCTCCACGTTCCTGCGCAGGCTGTCTTCATCCAGGAGGTTGCGTTCTTCACTTTTCATGGAAGGGTCACCCACCATACCTGTTGCGCCACCCACCAGGGCTATGGGACGGTGGCCGGCTCTTTGGAGGTGAACCAGCAGCAGGATGGGTACAAGACTGCCAATGTGGAGGCTGTCTGCCGTAGGATCAAAGCCGATGTATCCGGAAACCTGTTCTTTTTGCAGGAGTTCTTCGGTTCCGGGCATGATGTCTTGTAGCATTCCCCGCCATTTCAGCTCTTCGATGAGGTTCATTTCCAATGAATTTGCCGCAAATGTATGACATGGAAGGGTACCACAGAAAGGCAATATCCCAACCCTTAAGGCGTTTTATTAGTCTATTTTAGTTACACAATAGGCTGATCATTGGGCTGTTAAGGATTACATTTGTATAATGCCTTGGCTTCTAAGGAGATCGTGGCTATTGCTTATTGGAAAGTTTACCGGATGAAACTGAACAAAAACCTGACCCTCATCACCCTGATGCTGTGCCTTACCCAAACCGGATTGGCTCAATTCAGGAAATATTCTAATGAATTTCTGAACATTGGCGCTGGTGCGAGAGGATTGGCAATGGGCGGAGCCCAGGTGGCATCCAGCCAGGATGGAACTTCGGGGTACTGGAATCCGGCAGGCCTCACCGGGCTGAAAGACTATCCGGTATTGTCCCTGATGCATGCGGAGTATTTTGCAGGAATAGGAAAATACGATTTCCTGAGCCTGGCCATTCCGATGACGGACAAGAAACGAACACTGGGGATCTCTATTCTTCGATTTGGGGTAGACGATATTCCTAATACACTCTTCCTGATTGAACCGGACGGTTCTATCAACTACAACAATATTCGTTCTTTCTCTTCCGCGGATTATGCATTCTTACTTTCATATGCGCAAACCATCAGAAAGACAGAAACAAAGCACCTTTCCTTTGGCGTAAATGCGAAAGTGATCCATCGTAATGTGGGAACCTTCGCCAGTGCCTGGGGCTTTGGACTGGACGCCGGTGTGCAATACCAGACAAAACGCTGGAAACTGGGTATTGCGGCCAGGGATCTCACCACTACTTTTAATGCCTGGACCTTCAGTTTTACGGAACAGGAGAAAGAAATTCTTTACCTGACCAATAATGATATTCCGGTAAAGTCAACGGAGATGACCGCCCCAAGGCTGATCGTGGGTGCAGCATATGACTGGAAGATCAACAACGCGCTCAACCTTTTATCTGAGGTGAATCTGGATCTCACTTTTGATGGTAAACGTAATGTTTTACTGAGTGCAGACCCCCTTAGTGTGGATCCCCGTGTAGGCCTTGAATTAGGATATAAGCAGACTATTTTCCTCAGAACCGGCATTTACAATTTCCAGCAGGCACTGGCAGACGGGGATACCCTGAACCAGAAGAAAGTCTGGATATACCAGCCCAGTATAGGTGTAGGCTTTAAGTTGAAACACATAGGCATTGACTATGCGTTCACCAACCTGGCGAATCAGTCTAATCCGTTATATACCCATATTTTTTCGTTGCGATTAAACCTCGTTAAAACGAAGAAGAAAAGCTGATCCAAAACATCCACGTATGAAGAGAGTACTTTTTTTGGTAGGACTGCTGCTGATTGGAATGGGTGTTAAAGCCCAGTTCAACAATGAGTGGATTGATTATTCCAAAACCTATTATAAATTCAAGGTGGCCAGCAATGGCCTTTACAGGATATCCCGTGCAACATTAGACGCATCAGGCATAGGTGGTACACCCGTTGAACAGTTCAGGCTGTTCAGAAATGGCGTTGAAGTGCCGCTCTACACCAC
This sequence comes from Chitinophagaceae bacterium, assembly GCA_044225015.1. GTDB lineage: Bacteria > Bacteroidota > Bacteroidia > Chitinophagales > Chitinophagaceae > Pollutibacter. The sequence continues at coordinate 75,246 of JBGAJG010000002.1, forward strand.
AATTCCGTCAGGTGCTTTGGGTGGGTCAGATTACATCGAGTTTTATGGCAAAATGAATGATGGGAAGCCGGATAACAAACTGTACTATATATCCAGTTTTCAGCTCAACGATGTATGGAGCCTGGAAACAGACACCTCTTCATATTTTCTGGTAGCGGATCCTGCAGCCACCGGGCTTCGTTATAATACCCAGGTAAATGACGTGGCGGGTAATGCCCTGCCAGTGGAGCCTTATTTCATGTACACTTTTAAGAAGCCTTACAGGGAAATGATCAACCCCGGTTTTGCTGTGGATCTTAAAACGGCATATGTTTACTCATCATCTTATGACCAGGGTGAGGGATGGAGCAGTGGTGACATCTTCCATGGATCACCCTTAACCGAAAACATCGGCGATCTTGCACCTTATTCAGGAGGGCCTTCCAGTGTGCTTAGCATTTCTGCGTCTGGCAATACGTTCACAGCAAGAACTATTCAGGTAGCCATTAACGGAACCACCCTGATCAATTCCGCCATGAACTATTTTTTTGCTTCTACAAAGCAGGCAAATTTTTCAGGATCGATCCTCGGAAAGCCGGGTGGAGACCAGGTGGTTATTACTAATACCACGGCAGACCCAAGGGTGGTAGACAGGATGGTTGTAGCCACTTTCAGTATCACCTATCCACGCAAATTTGATTTTGGAGGGAACAAGCAATTTGAATTTCAGCTTCCGGCAAACCCGGCGGGTATGTACATTGAAATTGCCAATTTTAATGCAGGTTCAACAGCGCCGGTTTTGTATGATATGGCTAACAGGGAGCGCTATGTGGGCGTAGTGAATGGCGGCCTCGTGAAATTTGCATTGAAGCCTTCATTCCAGCCCAGGCAACTGGTGTTGTTGAATGCGGATAATAGTGAGATCAGGAGCATAAATACATTGAAGCCCCGGAATTTTATCAACTATGGTCAATCCGCTAACCAGGGAAATGCTTTGTACATTGCGCACAAGAGTCTCTTCAGCAGTTCAAGGGGAAATCCTGTGGATGCATTTAAAACCTACCGATCTTCTGCGGCCGGAGGTAGTTATAACCCAATCATTGTAGACATCGAAGAGCTCTATGATCAGTTTGCTTTCGGGATCCAGGAGCACCCCCTGTCTGTCAAAAATTTTATCAACTATTCCCTGAATCGATTTGCCGTAAAGCCAAAACACGTGCTGCTGTTTGGCCGGGGTACGGTTTATTCCGATGTTAGAATGCGCGATCAGTTTGCAGCAAGCCATGAAATCAATCTGGTGCCTACGTTTGGGTATCCAGGTTCAGATAATGTGCTTGCGTCATCAAATTTCATCGCCAGTCCTGCCATACCCATAGGCAGAATTGCCGCTATTAACGGAGATGAAGTGATGACTTACCTTGACAAGGTAAAAGAGCATGAGAGTATGCTCTCCACTGTGCCACAAACCATCAAGGACAAAGCCTGGATGAAAAATGTAGTGCATGCAATTGGTGGCAGTGACCCCTATCTGCAGTCGGTGATTTTTGGATACATGAACACCAACAAGTCTGTTGTTGAAGATACATTGTACGGTGGAAAAGTATATACATTCAGCAAGAACTCTTCCCTGGGTGTTGAACAGCTGACCTCTGAAGAACTCACTAATCTGTTTTCAGATGGCATCAGTTTGCTGACTTATTTTGGGCACTCTTCCCAGAATACCCTGGAGTTTAATATTGACGATCCTAATAAATACAGTAACAAAGGCAAGTACCCTCTATTTGTGGTGAATGGGTGTAACGCAGGAAATATATTCACTTATGATACTACGCGCCGAATTGGTGGCGGCATGTCTCTCTCTGAAAACTATATGCTTACCAAGGACAGGGGGAGTATAGGATTTCTTGCCAGTTCGCATTTTGGCATCGTGAATTACCTGAATATCTACACCTCAAGTATTTATCACAGCATTTCAGTAGAGCGATATGGGCAAACATTGGGAGAAATGCAGAAATATGCCCTGGAAAGATTACTGCTAAATGTGCCGTCTGGTGATTTTTATGGAAGGATGCATGCTGAACAAATCAACCTCCATGGAGATCCGGCGTTGCAGTTTTACGGATCGCCACAGGCAGACTATGTCATAGAAGAGCCGTTAGTGAAAGTAACGCCTTTGCCAGTTTCCGTGGCAGAAACAGATTTTACCCTGAATGTGAAGTGGTTAAATATCGGAAGGGCAGTGGGTGACAGCTTTAGGGTAAAAGTAACGAGACTGTTGCCTAACGGAACCACAGTTGAGTTATTCAACCAACGGATTCCTACCACTTTATATAAAGATTCCATTGAATTGAGGGTGCCTGTCAATCCTATTACGGATAAAGGCGAAAACAAGATCACGGTTGTATTGGATGCAGATAATACTATACCTGAAATGTCTGAATCAAATAATACAGTGACCCTCAGTTTCCTGATTATTGATGACGAGATCAGACCTATCTCTCCTTACAACTATGCCATTATCAACAAACAGCCCCTTACATTCTATGCATCAACAGCCAATCCATTCTCGCCTGTTAAAAGCTATATGATTGAGGTGGATACCACTGAATTGTTTAACTCATCATTTAAGAAAAGCCAGACCCTGTCTTCGCCTGGTGGTTTGCTGCAATTTAATATACCAGGGCTTACCCTCCAGGACAGTACCGTTTATTATTGGCGAACAGCACAGGTGCCCGCGGGTAATGTGGCACCTACATGGAATACATCATCTTTTGTATACCTTCCCAGTAGCACTCCGGGATATAATCAAAGCCATTACTACCAGATAGCAAAAAGTAGTTTCCATAAAATGACGCTGGACCAGGATCGGGTCATGAGGTTTACAACTAAAAAGCGAAACCTTTCCATCAAAACAGGTATTTATCCATACTTTATTAACGACCGTCTTACCGTTAATCTTGACGATGATATTGTCTCCAGCTATGGATGTAGATACAGCTCATTGCAGATCGTAATATATGATAAAGTTACCCTGGAGCCATGGAAGAATAGTGTGCAGCCAGATGGTGGCGGACGTTTTGGCAGTTGGAGACCATGTAGTTCCAATAAAGCATTTGAATTCCCATACGGAGATCCAGTGTACAGAAAACGAGCCATTGATTTTCTGAATTCAATCCCGGCAGGTAGTTACATTTCTATCACTAACCTTGGCGCTGATTTTAATACTTCATTTATTGGCGATTGGATGAACGATACGCTTACACTGGGTTCTGGACAGTCCCTTTATCATACACTGAAGCAACTTGGTTTTGTGGATATCGATAACTTTACAACTAACCTTCCATTTATCTTCCTTACAAGAAAAGGTGGTTTTGGGTTTCCCAATTACCAGAAAATGGGCCTCAAAATTGACGATTATCTTGAAGCCGTTTTCAACCTTGATGCATCAGAAAGCCATGGCACCGTTGAATCACCCTGGTTTGGACCCGCGCTGAAGTGGAATCATATGCGCTGGAGTGGTACGGATGTAAATCCCTACTCAGACAGTGTAGCCATAGACATAGTAGGTAAGAATTACCAGGGCCAGGAAACCCTGCTCGCTACAATTTATCCTTCAACAGATTCAACACTCAGTTTTGTGGATGCTAAACAGTTTCCGTTCATCAGGCTGAGGATGAATAATTCTGATGTCTTGAACGGCACGCCCAATCAATTGCGTTACTGGAGGATCAATGCAGACCTGCCACCGGAAGGTGCCATTGCTCCTAATGTGTATTTGAAAGCCAAAGATAGTTTGGATGTGGGTGAACCATATACTTTGGAGGTGGCGTTCAAAAATGTGAGCCAATCTGCTTTTGACAGTGTGGCTGTTCAGATGACGGTTACCGATGCAAGTAATACGGTAAGGGATATTAAAGTGCCCAAACAAAAACCCATTCCTGTAGGAGATACCCTTGTGTTGCGTTATCCTTTGGATACAAAGGATCTAGTGGGAGTTAATACAGTTTTTCTGAATTTCAATCCAAACTTTGCACAGCCTGAACAGTATCTGTTTAACAACTTCCTGTTTAAGAGCTTTAAGGTACAGGGAGACAGTTATGACCCAACCCTGGATGTGACTTTTGATGGCGTAAGGATACTGAACCGGGATATCGTTTCTTCCAAGCCAAGTATCGTGATCAAACTCACAGACAATAACAGGTTCATGCTGCTGGATGACACTTCACTGGTTAGTGTCAAAGTGCAATACCCTAATGGAGTCACCAAAGAGTATAGATTTGACAATGACACACTGAAATTCACGCCGGCTGTAAATTCTAACGGTTCAAAGGACAACACTGCAACTATTGATTTCAAGCCTGCCTTCCTGGAAGATGGCCTGTATGATCTGATCATTACCGGGAAAGATAAGAGCGGGAATGCATCCGGAGTAATTGAGTATAAGGTAAGTTTCAGTATTGTCAATAAACCAATGATCTCTAATTTGCTCAACTATCCCAATCCGTTTACATCATCCACCGCCTTTGTGTTTACACTTACCGGCAGTGAGATTCCGCAGAATATGCGTATTCAAATTTTGACGGTTACAGGAAAGGTGGTGAGAGAGATCACTAAGGATGAACTGGGTCCAATTCACATTGGCCGAAATATCACCCAATACAAGTGGGATGGAACGGATCAATATGGGCAGAAACTTGCAAATGGTGTTTATTTGTATCGTGTGATCACCAACCTGAATGGCAAATCCCTGGATAGGCTTGATCTAACTGGAAAGAATGCTGAGCGGTATTCAGACAAAAGTACTGACAGGTATTTCCAAAGCGGCTACGGTAAAATGTATCTTATGCGGTAGATGTCTTTCGCCATCTGAGCCATACCCAGGCCATGGTGAATACATATATGAACTCGAGCACTAAGAGCCACCCAATCAAAGGATGGGAAAAACGGAGCCGTATCTGATTTGAATTTGTTCCTGTGGGAATGGCCATCAATCCCTCATGGGTCATTTGAATCTTTTTTGACTTACCATCCTGTTCTGCTATCCATCCCGGATACCAGTTTTGTTTGATAAATAAAGTATCCTCCTTAGGGAGTTTGGCGGGGAATAATATTGAAGTGAATTGAAAGCGCTCAGGTACTATGGCCGGGCCGGATGTAAGAAAAAATGGCGGTTTTGCATACCAAAAAGTCCTGGTTCCTGACTTCAGGAATTCAAGCGTCTGGGGAAAAATCAACGGATAGTCAATAAGGTTCTCCTGGGCAATCTGGCCACTAACCAATGCCCAGTTTCCTGTGTAACGAACTGTATTTGGATAAGCGGATACTACAGACCATTCCGCTTTGTTCTCCGGAATCACCGCATTTCCTGGTGCGAGGCTGAACATTTCAGCAATCTCGTTTACTGATTTTTGACCCACCCCAGTGAATGGTAAATACATTGAAGAATTTACGATAAGGTCAATACAGCAAACCAGACACAGAAGGCCCAGTCTTTTCTTGCGCCAGGATGCCAATATGCCCTCACAAATCAGCATCTGAACCGGAAACTGAATAAGGATCGTTTGTGCAAAACTGAGATGGTCAAGGATATATTTGATCTGTCCTGTTCCTGATCCCTCAACGCCAAAATCAATATGCAGTGCATTGGGCTCTGTGGCTATCGCTGATAAAGCACTGGCAATAAGCAATCCCTGTATGGAGCGCACTATTCTGACTACAAGTTTTGTATCTGTCTCATTCCAGGCCTTCACCAGACTGATACCGCCAGACAGAATAAAAGCCATAATGGCAAAAATCCGGAATTCAGCATTGAGACGCACATGGTGCAGGATGGGAATGCTTTTATACAACGGTAGGATGATTTCACTGGAAAGAATGGCAAAGAATAAACCCAGGAAAAGAAAAAATAAAGCGTCACGCTGACGGCGGTGAATAATGGTGATGATCAGACCTATAAGCAATAACAAGCCGAAATAACAGTTACGCAATGCAGGGTCATTGTGAAGCCAGGGCGCCTTTACAGAGGAAAGAGGTATCAATGTGCTTGCCCAGCTGGCTATAGGAGTAGCACCTTCTGGTGTGATGGATCCTGTTACAGCTCCAATCCTGTTGGTATGTGGCAGGACTTCTGCATATCCGTAGATCATTCCGGCAATTCCCGTCAGGGTAATCATGGCCGCCTTCACCACGCGGGCGGTTGCGCCTGAATTTTGGTTTAACCGTGAAGTCAAAAGCGGAATCAAAAACAGCGCGGCTCCAATGATGTGCCCAGGGTGTGCTGCAGTAAAAAACCAAAGACCTGAAATCCCTGTTGCTGCCAGGTAATGACGTTGTCCTGATTGTATGTAACGGATGAGGCTGTAAGCAAATAAAGGGAAACAAGCCATTCCGGCAATCCAGTTAAAATGCTGGATATGGCTTACAAAAAATCCGCCGCAAACAAAACTCAAAGCGATGGCGAAGCGAAAGGGTAGGGAATTAACCCAGATGCCGCTGAACTTGTACATGGCATAGCATCCCAGCAGCAGGTACAGGATAATCTCAATGGTGAAGCTCCAGGGTGTATAGCCTACAACTGCCACAAGCCAGGTGCCGGGATTCCACCAGGCCTCACTAATGTCTCCATAGACAGGAAAGCCATAATTAAGAAAGGGGTTCCAGAGCGGGAATATACCATCATGAATGGCCACTGATAAATAACGCTTCAGTGGAAAATAGGCCGTAAAAAAATCATTCTTGATCGCAAATAGAAAACTGGTAACCGGCAAGTATGCAATCAAAACAACCAAAAAACCAATGGGTAATAGTCGTTTTTCGGAATTAAGTTGCATTGAAGTAATTTACGATGACTGGTTAAATATACTAATGAACGAAATAACCAACAGAACATTCTGCGTGTACTGTGGCTCTGGGACGAAGGTGTATGATGCACAAGCCAAACATCCTTATGTAGCCAATCACGGCCCCTTCAGGATATTGGAGTGCACCGTATGTGGTTCTCTGCAAACTGATCCATTACCTTCCTCCAGGCAGCTGAATGAATTATACCAGCAGTATCAGAAAGGCATGTTTGACGGGATAGCAGAACTCAGGAGAAAATTCCCCCTGCATGCATGGTTTGCACATTGCCTGCGCAGGATCAGGGCTCTTGTGCCCAAAGGAAAAAGTGATTTTGTGTGGGTAGACGTTGGCGCCGGCGATGGGATCATGAGTGAGATTATGATGAAGGCCTTTCCTTCCAGTATAGGTTATGCAGTTGATATGCACCAAAGGCCTCCGAGATTAGAAGCTTTGCCGGTTAACTGGCTACAGGTGGATCTCAATGCAGCAATACAAAACATACCCAAAGCTGATTTGATTTTTTCTATCACAGTGGCTGAACACGTTTCAAAGCCGGATGATTTTTTGCATGGATTGATGAATCAACTGAATGATGGAGGCTCACTATACTTCAACTGCCCACGTGCAGACGCCCTGGCCCGGAGAATATTGGGTAAGCGATGGCCCTACTATCTTCCTGGAGAACATATCACCATACCTTCAAGACGGGGAATGAAGATTTTACTACAAAAACTGTCTAAAGACAGATTTGGGGGAAAGGCCATTGTGCAGGTTGATGGTGTCACTATGCCTTATCCTCTGGGCTACTATTTAGGTTATTATCTGGGATGGAAATTTGAAAAGTATCTGTGGAATCCTGACGTATTTTTGCCTACCGGATTGCTGGAAGCTACCGTAACCAGCAGGCTATAAATTGATTTTTTTATCGATAATAAATGGTGGTCTTTTTTTGATCTCTTTGAACATACTGGCGATGTATTCACCGATGAGTCCCAATACAAGGAGTTGTACTCCACCCATGAACATCACGGCTGTTATGATGGAGGTCCAGCCAGGTAATGTGTTCCCTTTAAAATGTGCCACAATAGAATAGATGCCCATTGCAAAGGCGATAAAGGACACGATGGTGCCAATAAGAAGGCTTATCCTCAGCGGTTTGAAACTAAACGAGATGGCACCTTTGATGCCCAGGCTCATCATACTTGGCCAAGAGTATTTAGACTTCCCGTGTTGCCTCGGTGGAGCCTGGTAGGCAACGGTAGTGGTTCTAAAACCGATCCAGCTGAAGATACCCCTCACAAACAGCTCCCGTTCCTCAAACTGTAGAATACTTTGTAATATTTTTTCATTGAAGAGGCGAAAGTCCGCCACATCTTTTTCAATATGCGTATCTGCGATGAAATTAAGCAACCGGTAATACAGTGACGAAGTCCATTGTTTAAGAGGGCCTGCTTTCCTCGTTTCAATTCTTTTGGCAGACACCATATCATAGCCCTGCTTAGCAGCAGTAATCATTTGGGGGATGACCTCGGGCGGGTGCTGGAGGTCTCCATCCATAATCAGGATCCATGATCCATGCACTGCGTGCAGTCCAGCGATCAGCGCCGCCTGGTGGCCAAAATTCCTGGAAAATGAAATGGCTTTAACCCGTGAATCTCCGGAAGCCAGGTCTGCAATGGCGTTGAGACTGGAATCAATGCTGCCATCGTCCACAAAAATCAGTTCCGTGAACTCAACATTGCAGTTATTCAGGGCAGAATACAAAAGGGGTATATTCTGCGCCTCGTTGTACACCGGAACCACAATGGAAAGGGGCTGCATGGAAGAGTCGTACATATTCATACGCTTGAGGTGACCTGTTGAAAACGATGAATATACTTACCGATCATATCAAATTCAAGATTTACCGTTTGGCCCGGCTTCAGGTAACGCAGATTGGTGTGATGATAAGTATACGGAATAATCGCCACTGTGAAATGTTCCAGATCCACGTTCCAGGCAGTGAGGCTTATACCGTTGACGGCTATAGACCCTTTTTCTATAACCAGGTGTGCATATTCCTGAGGGAAACGGAATCGGAACTCCCATGAGCCTTTTTTGTCCGTAATTGCTGTACAGGTTGCGGTAGCGTCCACGTGTCCCTGCACAAGATGGCCATCCAGCCGTCCGTTCATGACCATTGCACGTTCCAGATTTATGTAATCTCCTGGTTTCCAATCTTTTGCGTTTGACTTTGTCAGGGTTTCAGCCACTGCGGTAACCCGATATTCCTGGTTTTTCAGGGCGTCAACCGTAAGGCAGACGCCATTGTGAGACAGGCTTTGATCTATTTTCAGTTCCGGTGTAAGCGGTGAGGATATCCAGAATTGCCTGTTCCCGCCTTCATCGGTAATAGTATTGATGATCCCAGCCTGCTCTACGATCCCGGTGAACATATTGACGATTTGCCAACAATTTCGGAAGAGAAAACTAAAAAACCACATTTGTTTGGAAATTGAACAGGAGTGCTTATCTTTGCGTCCCTTACACTAAAGGAGGTATACAACTATGCTGATCATCGATTCAAAAGATTGCGAAAACATTGACAAGGCGCTGAAAAAGTACAAGAAGAAGTTTGAGAAGGCCAAAATCCTTCTTCAACTGCGCGAGCGTCAATCATTTACCAAGCCATCTATTAAACGTAGGGCTGAGGTGTTGAAAGCAGTCTACAAGCAGCAGATCGCAGCAGGAAAGATCGAATCTTAATTATTTCGATATAATTGGTGGCAGCCATAAGGTTTAATAACTTTATGGCTGCTTTTTTATGTCCATAACCTTGCAAGACCAGATTCCACCCTTTCTGGAATACCTTCGTTTTGAGAAGCGTTATTCCAGGCACACCCTTGTCTCCTATGAGACGGACCTTGCCCAGCTGGTGCTTTATTTTGAGGAACAAAAATATTCGCTCAGCCTGGAGGATTTGTCGGCCCCCATCCTTCGTTCCTGGCTGGCATCCCTGAAAGAAGGGGGGCTGGAAGTAAGGAGTATTAATCGAAAGATTTCCGCATTAAAGTCGTTTTACCGGTTTTTATTGAGAAAAGCCCTGGTTCACCAGAATCCGGCAGCCCAGTTGCGTCTGATGAAGGCTCCCAGGCGTTTACCGGCCTTCCTGAATGAGGGAGAAACAGCAACCCTGATGACGGCCGGCAGTGAAGGAGAGGAGTGGAAGAGCTTTACAAGGCAGCTCATCATTGAAATTCTGTATACCTGCGGCCTGAGGGTAAGTGAGTTGGTGGGGTTGAAAGAGAAGCATGTGGACCTCAGGCTGAAGCAATTAAAGGTGCTGGGTAAGGGCAATAAGGAACGAATTATTCCTATGCAGGCTGCGCTTACTGAGCGGATAGGGCAGTATATGGAAGAGAAACGGCGAAGTTTTGAGGCACCGGATCAGGAATACCTGCTGGTACAGCACAAGGGGAAGCGGCTTTATGTGAAGTATGTGTACCGGGAAATCAGGGAGGAGTTGCAGCAATTCAGGACCGTAACAAAGAAAAGCCCTCACCTGATGCGCCATACCTTTGCCACCCAGTTGGCCAACAATGGCGCAGATCTGAATGCTATCAAGACCCTCCTCGGGCACAGTAGCCTGGCGGCCACGCAGGTATATACGCACAATACCATTGATAAGTTAAAAGATATTCACAAGAAGGCCCACCCGAAGGCCTGATCTGCCGTTCCTGGATTTCGGGATTCCGGGACGCCATATTTTTGGGGTTCGTCATTTTTTTCTGTAACTTGATAAAGCTTCAATGAAGGATTCCATACCCCTGAAAAAGAAGTTCTTTACTTATTGTTTCACCAGAAAAAATTTCGTTTACCATGAACGTTAACATTCAGACAGTGCGTTTTGAGGCGGATTCCAAGTTGCTTGACCACGTAAACCGGAAGATTCAAAAACTGGAGAATTTTCATGACAGGATCGTTAAGATCGATGTCTATCTGAAACTGGACAATGTGGTGCACCAGATCAAGGATAAAATTGCAGAGATACGCGTTAGGATCCCCCGTCATGAATTTTTCGTTAAACACACTTCAAAGTCATTTGAAGCCTCATTTGACAGTGCTTTGGATGCATTGATCAACCAGATTAAGAAAACAAAAGAAAAGCAGGTAGCATAAAGATTTTCACATTCAAAAACCCCAAGGGCCGGAAACGGCCCTTTTTTATTGCCCGCCCTGTAATTATTTATGATTCAAAATTTTTGCATTTCACATTTTCCATTACCTTTGCCTTCCCAAAAAATGGGGTGAAGTTCTTTGTATTTACCAGAAATTGCCACTTTAGCTCAGCTGGTAGAGCAACTGATTTGTAATCAGTAGGTCGTTGGTTCGATTCCGACAAGTGGCTCTTCGAGGTTTGGGCAGGTTCCAGAGCGGCCAAATGGGGCGGACTGTAAATCCGCTGTCTTTCGACTTCAGAGGTTCGAATCCTCTCCTGCCCACTTTTGAAGAAAGGTAGAAGATGAAGGGAGAAGTGCGAAGGTTTCTACCTTCAAACGTCTAACTTTGGCTTCTGACTTTCAAACGCGGGAGTAGCTCAGTTGGTAGAGCGATAGCCTTCCAAGCTATAGGTCGCGGGTTCGAACCTCGTCTCCCGCTCAGGAATGGTCCCGTGAGGGATCAGCCTCTGGGCAATTAGCCGTTGTAGCTCAGTGGTAGAGCACTTCCTTGGTAAGGAAGAGGTCGTGAGTTCAATTCTCATCAACGGCTCAAATTTGTGAAAAATGCAGCATAGCTGCGATATATAACAATTGTACACAACCTAAAAACGGATAACAATGTCTAAAGAGCAATTTAAGCGGGACAAACCCCACGTTAACGTTGGTACCATTGGTCACGTTGACCATGGTAAGACCACTTTAACTGCTGCTATCACTAACATCCTTGCGAAGAAAGGATGGGCACAGGAAAAGAAGTATGATGAAATCGATGCTGCTCCTGAAGAAAAAGAGCGTGGTATTACCATCAATACAGCGCACGTGGAGTACCAGACGGCAAACCGTCACTATGCTCACGTAGACTGTCCTGGTCACGCTGACTATGTGAAGAACATGATCACTGGTGCTGCCCAGATGGACGGTGCTATCCTGGTTGTGGCTGCCACAGACGGTCCTATGCCCCAGACGAAAGAGCACATCCTGCTTGCCCGTCAGGTAGGTGTTCCCCGTATCGTGGTTTTCATGAACAAAGTTGACCTGGTTGACGATCCCGAACTGCTGGAACTGGTAGAAATGGAGATTCGTGAACTGTTGAGCACATATGGCTTTGATGGTGATAATACCCCCATCATCCAGGGTTCTGCCACCGGCGCGCTTGCTGGTGAAGAAAAATGGGTTGCCAAAGTGGTTGAACTGATGGATGCGGTGGATACTTACATTCCCCTGCCTCCCCGTCCCGTTGATCAGCCATTCCTGATGTCCGTAGAAGACGTGTTCACGATTACTGGTCGTGGTACCGTAGCTACCGGTCGTATCGAGCGTGGCCGTATCAAAGTGGGTGAAGGTGTTGAGATCGTAGGTCTGATGGAAGCTCCGCTGGTATCAACTTGCACAGGTGTTGAGATGTTCCGTAAACTCCTCGATGAGGGTGAAGCTGGTGATAACGCTGGTCTGCTGCTCCGTGGTATTGAAAAGAAAGATATCCGCAGGGGTATGGTAATCTGTAAGCCTGGTTCTATCACTCCTCACACTGAGTTCAAGGGTGAAGTGTATGTACTGAGCAAAGAAGAAGGTGGACGTCACACGCCGTTCTTCCAGAAATATCGTCCTCAGTTCTATTTCCGTACAACTGACGTTACAGGTGAAGTTGAACTTCCTGCTGGCGTAGAGATGGTAATGCCTGGTGACAATATCAACCTTACCGTGAAGCTCATCCAGCCGATCGCTATGGAGAAAGGTCTGAAATTCGCGATTCGCGAAGGTGGCCGTACCGTAGGTGCTGGTCAGGTTACAGACATCCTTAAATAAGCCTTTGACCCTTTAAAGGGTTGAAGAACAGGATATTAGTTACATTTACAAAGTACTTGGGGACAACCCAGGTACTTTGTTTTCTCTAAAATTCAAAAGTCAAAAGTCAAAAGTCAACATTTTTACTTTTTACTTTTGACTTTTGAATTTGACATACGGGTATAGTATAACGGTAGTACAGAGGTCTCCAAAACCTTCAGTCTGGGTTCGAATCCTAGTACCCGTGCAAGCTCAGCTCACATGAAAAAGATAGAAGCATATTTTAGGGACTCCTACAGGGAGTTAACGGAGAAAGTGACCTGGCCTACCTGGGAACAGCTCCAGCAGTCTACCATGATCGTTTTGGTAGCCACTTTGCTGATCACGGGTATCGTCTGGGTAATGGACTTTGCCAGCAGTAGCGTGCTCAAATTTGTTTACTCCTTATTTAAGCAATAATGGAAACACAAGTTCAACAGGAAACCAAGGACACGAAGTGGTATGTACTGCGTGTGGTGAGCGGCAAGGAACGGAAGATCAAGGAGTACCTGGATAAAGACGTTACCCGTAATGGCTGGAGCCATATCATCAAACAGGTTTTCCTGCCTGTAGAGAAAGTCTACAAGGTACAGAACGGGAAAAAAGTAATGCGCGAGCGTAACTTCTTCCCCGGATATATCATGATTGAAGTGGAGAGTGGCAAGTTGAATGATGATATCATTTCCAGCATCCAGAATATGACCAATGTGATCCATTTCCTGGGTAAGGAGAATCCTATTGCCCTTCGTAAATCAGAGGTCAATAAGATGCTGGGTAAGGTAGATGAAATGAGTGATGCCGGTGGAATGACGATGAGCGAACCCTTCATTGTGGGTGAGACCATCAAGATCATAGACGGACCATTCAATGACTTTAACGGTGTAATTGAAGAGGTGAACGATGAGAAGAAGAAACTGAAGGTAACCGTAAAGATATTTGGCAGGGCCACGCCGGTAGAGCTGAACTATATGCAGGTGGAGAAGATATCGTAGGCATTGAGGCATAAAGGCATTAAGGCATTAAGGCATTGAGGCATTGAGGGCCGGAGCTTAGCTTCCGGCCTTTTTGTTTAGCGCCTTCCCCTTTTTTTACATTTTGGTTTTGGCATTTGACTTTTTACTTACCTTAAAGTATGAAGTCTGTTTCCATCAAGGATATTGCTACCCAGGTAGGGGTCTCAACCACTACCGTTTCTTTTGTCCTGAATGGGAAAGCTAAAGAGAAAAGAATCAGTGAAGACCTGAAGAATGAGATCCTCAGGATAGCGGAAAAACTTCGGTACCGGCCTAATCAGGTGGCTCGCGGACTGCGCACAGGACAAACACATACGCTGGGCCTGATCATAGAAGACATTTCCAACCCGTTTTTTGGTAACCTGGCCAAGGTGGTGGAAGAAGAGGCCGATAAACATGGCTATTCAGTGATGTTTTGTTCCACAGACAACCTGGAACATCGAGCTTCAGGGCTGCTTACCGTCCTTAAGCACCGGCAAATGGATGGATTTCTGATCACGCCCACACCGGGCCTTCGGGGGGATGTGGAGTCACTTGTTGAAGAACAGCGGCCGGTGGTACTGATTGACCGTTATTTTCCCGGACTGGAAACCAGTTATGTTGCGGTAGACAATTATAAGGGTGCGTTTGACGCCACGGCCTATCTGCTGGACAAGGGATATCGGCGGATTGCCCTTGTTACTACGGCTTCCGGCCAGGTGCAGATGGGAAACCGGCTCCGTGGCTATCTGGCCGCCATAGCTGCCAAAGGATTGCAGGCAGAAGAGGAGTTGGTTTACCGGCATAATTTTGATTTCACTAGCCAGCAGGCCGTTGCTGAAATTTCCCGGTTCATCAACCAGGTAAAGCCTGACGCGGTATTTTTTACCACCAATTATCTCGGCGTTTACGGGCTGGAGAGTATCCGGCTTTCCGGTCTTTCCCTGACGGGCGACCTGGGAATTGTATGTTTTGATGATCACGATTTATTCCGGTTAGGTAAACCAGCCATTACGGTGGTGGCGCAGCCTATAAGGCAAATAGGAATAGAAGCGGTTGAATCATTGATATCCCAACTGCAGGGGAATAAGGATCCTGCTAACCAGAAAAAAGTTTTACTGGAGCCATCTCTGATCATCAGGGATACCTGAGAATCTAATAACGTTAATGCATAAACGAAAAAGGCTGTACCTGGGTACAGCCTTTTTTCTGATGAGTTTACGCAGGCTTATTCACCTTGTCCTTCAGCAGGCGCAGGTGCAGCGGGAGCCGCTTCCGGTGCGGGTGTTGGCGCATCCACGATGGGAAGAGCAGCTTGCACTGCTGGTTTTTTAGCGGCAGGTTTTTTGGCCGCTGGTTTTTTAGCTACTGCTTTTTTAGCTACGGCTTTTTTAACTGCTGCTTTTTTAACCACTTTTTTAACAGCCTTTTTCACGACTGCTTTTTTGGCCACTTTCTTGACGGCTTTTTTTACGGCTGCTTTTTTGACTGCCTTCTTAATTGCTTTCTTAGCAACTTTCTTAACTGCTTTTTTTGCTACTGCTTTTTTGGCTTTCTTAGCAACAGCTTTTTTCGCAGCTTTCTTAGCTACCTTTTTTGCAGGAGCTGCTTTTTTTGCTCCTTTTTTTGCTGCCGCCTTCTTTGCTTTGGCCATAGTTGTAGAGTTTTTAGAATGTGAATTTAATGATTGGGGTTATTAGCGAAAATTAGGAAGATTACTGCAATTAATAAAAAAACAATTGACACAAAGTTGGGGTAGCCCGGCGTTCGCAAACGGACTTGCCAAGCTTATCTCCGGGCACCTCATCCCGGGACCAATGCCAGCCATTGCGGATACCTGGAGGGCAGGGTGTTTGGTAAGAATTTCGGATGCCAGGATTTCAGAATTCCAATTCTATTGCTTACCTTTGCAGCCCCAAGAAAAAGTTCTTTATTGAATGGATTTGGGAGTTGTCCCTGTAAGGGATGACGCTATCACCAAAAAACGAAAAGAAAATGGCAAAAGAAATTACCGGCTTCGTTAAGCTGCAGGTAAAAGGCGGCCAGGCAAATCCCGCACCTCCTGTAGGCCCTGCTCTGGGTTCTAAAGGTGTGAACATCATGGAGTTCTGTAAGCAGTTTAATGCTAGGACCCAGGATAAAATGGGAAAAGTTCTGCCCGTTTTGATTACCGTTTACTCAGACAAATCCTTTGAATTTGTCATCAAAACCCCTCCGGCTGCCGTACAGTTGCTGGAAGCTGCAAAACTCCAAAGTGGATCTAAAGAGCCAAACCGTTCCAAAGTAGGTAAGGTAAACTGGCAACAGGTAGAGGCAATCGCCAAAGACAAAATGCCTGACCTGAACTGTTTTACCCTGGAAAGCGCCATGCGAATGGTTGCCGGTACAGCCCGTAGCATGGGTATCACCGTGGACGGAAAAGCTCCCTGGGAGAATTAATTCATTAACCATCCAACAGGATTAAAAAAAGATTACAATGGGAATCACTAAAAACCGTAAATCAGCGGATGGCAAAGTGGATAAGAATAAGACCTATTCTCTCCAGGACGCTTCTACGCTCGTTAAAGAAGTAAACTGTACAAAATTTGATAGTTCTGTAGACCTTCATATTCGTCTTGGCGTTGACCCTAAGAAAGCCGACCAGGCCATCAGGGGTACCGTAACCCTGCCACACGGCACGGGTAAAACCAAGAAAGTGCTTGTTCTCTGTACACCTGATAAAGAAACCGAAGCAAAAGGTGCAGGTGCGGATTTCGTTGGACTGGATGAATTCATCCAGAAGATTGAAGGCGGCTGGACAGATGTTGACGTTATTGTTGCTACCCCTTCTGTGATGCCCCGCATCGGTAAGTTGGGTAAGATCCTGGGTCCCCGTAACCTGATGCCCAATCCTAAAACAGGTACGGTAACCAATGATGTGGCAGCTGCAGTGGCAGATGTTAAGGCTGGTAAAGTGGCCTTTAAAGTAGATAAAGCGGGAATCATCCATGCTTCAATAGGCAGGGTTAGCTTCACGCCTGAGAAACTTGCTGAGAACAGCCAGGAGTTTCTGAATGCGATCATCAAGGCTAAGCCCTCTACTGCAAAAGGAACTTACCTGAAAAGCATTTACATGGCCAGCACCATGAGCCCCAGCATTTCAATTGACACCAAAGCG
The DNA here is from genome assembly GCA_044225015.1 of Chitinophagaceae bacterium. Taxonomy (GTDB): domain Bacteria; phylum Bacteroidota; class Bacteroidia; order Chitinophagales; family Chitinophagaceae; genus Pollutibacter. The sequence goes on from JBGAJG010000002.1 coordinate 92,237, forward strand.
CTGATCCACTGATCCGTTTCGGTAAAAAACATTTAAAAGCGTAACAATGAACAAGCAGGAAAAAAATGAAGTGATCGATATACTGAAAGACAAGTTCTCACAGTATAACAACTTCTATCTTACCAATACAGAATCGCTGACCGTTGAACAGGTTGGCAAACTCCGCAGGATCTGCTTCGACAAGAAAGTGGAAATGAAGGTGGCTAAAAACACCCTCATCCGTAAGGCATTGGAGCAACTGGATGGCGCCCGTTTCGAAGGCACATTTGATTCACTCCATGGCGTTACCGCGCTTCTTTTCTCAGAAAATCCGAAGGAGCCGGCACTGATCATTAGCTCTTTCCGTAAGGAAACAAACACGGAGAAACCCGTTCTGAAGGCCGCATTTATCGATGGCGATGTATTTGTTGGTGATAACCAGCTGAACACGCTGAAAGACCTGAAGAGCAAGCAGGACCTGGTTGGCGAGATCATCGGTATGCTCCAGTCTCCCGCCAAGAATGTTATCAGCGCGCTTAATGCGGGTGGTAAACTGGCAAGCCTGGTGAAAGCCCTGGAAGACAGGAACAATTGATAATTGTAAATAAAGTCCCAGCCTATGGGGAGATCGTAGGCAATTTTTTTAAAACCGCCGTCGGATCATAACAGAGATGAAGACGGTAAAAATTCAAAACAATGGCAGATTTAAAAGCATTCGCTGAACAACTGGTTAGCCTCAGCGTGAAAGAAGTTAACGAACTCGCAAAGATCCTGAAAGATGACTACGGTATCGAGCCTGCTGCTGCTGCAGTAGCCGTTGCTGCTCCTGCTGCTGGCGGTGGTGCCGCTGCAGCTGAAGAGAAAACAGCTTTTGACGTTATCCTGAAAAGCGGTGGCGCCAATAAACTGGCTGTAGTAAAGATCGTTAAGGACCTGACTGGTCTCGGTCTGAAAGAAGCAAAAGACCTGGTTGACGGAGCTCCTAAAGCCGTTAAAGAAGGCGTTGCCAAAGCAGAAGCTGATGACCTGGTTGCTAAGCTGAAAGAAGCTGGCGCCGAAGTTGAGGTTAAGTAATTAACTCATCATCCATAGCAATGCCGGGCTTAATGCCCGGCATTTTGCGTTTGAACCAACCGATTTGTTAATTTTACAGCTTAAGGAAATCAGTCCTGCCTGAATTGACAGCCCTCCCATGAAGAAACACCATCGGATAATATTGTTTGCCAGTTTTGTGATCATAGCAGCCGCAGGAGCGCTTCTCCTGGGAAGAAACAATAAGGCGCACTTAGATCAAGGACTTGTTGCGTGGTACCGTTTTGATCAAAACCTTTCCGATGCTTCCGGATTTAACCAGCATGCTTCCAACAAATCCGGGGTGTCAAATTTTGTGGCTGACCGCAAAGGAAATCCCTCATCAGCCATTCTCATGAATGGCAAAACAGACCTGCTTACCGCAACTGTAAACCCAAAGATTGAGCAAACAGGTATCCTGAGCATCTCCGTATACTATAAGCTGAATTCCACGGCCGTTCAGAACCTGATTTGCCGGCGCAAGAAATTTGACTGCTATACACCAGGTGATTTTGGTGGTTTGTCGTGGTCCCTGAATGCATGCTCACAGCGCGAGCCTCATTTTGCCGTGGTGTCACCAGAGGATATTGACTGCGAATCCCCACGGGGAATAGACCGCTACACAGACATCGTATATGGAATGGCTAAACTGGATACCGGGCAATGGTATCATGTTGCCTGCGTTTTTGATGCCGGGGTTCAACGGATCTACATTAACGGCAAATTAAGGCAATCCCTCTCCAGACCGTTTCAAAAAATTCGCAACTGTGACACTACCATGTGGGTCATTGGTGGCTTCGTCAATGAACTTCCGGCATACTTTAACGGGGTGATAGATGATATCAGGATTTACAACAGAGCACTTTCGGATGAGGAGCTGGAAGCCCTGGCCAGAGATCTAAGCGGAACCTGATCCAACTAGTATCCTTTTGCCAGTTCAGCAATCTCAAAACTGTTTAATAGTCTGTTGTAAATACGAAGATCGTCAATGGAACCTTTAAATAGTGTTGGGAGATCATCTACAAAACCGCCGATTACTAGTTTACCACCAGGACATTGCCGCATAGTTGCAAAAGGCCTTGTTGTGGCCTCCCTTAGTTTACCGTTAATGTAAATGCGCTGGCTGCCCTCATGGAACACGCATACAATATGGTACCATTGATTGGTTACAACCTGTTGGAGACCCCAAACCAGGTCAGTATTTGCATCAATCCCCCTTGGTTCTGCACATGTAGCTCCCACGGGAGACACAACCGCAAAATGTGCTTCCTGGTCAGAAGAAGCATTGATAGACCAGGCCAGACCGCCAAATTCCGCTGGTGCTGTGGCTACATACTGATTTCGTTTGCAGACAAGATTCTGTATAGCGGTGGAAGTGGTCCGGTAATACGCCGAGATAGTGACAGAGGTAGGGGTTACCAGACTTCCCTGGTCATCGGCAATAATCACATCATCCAGGCCATCCATAATTACAGCGGCACTGGAAGCACCAGCTTTGTCTGGTCCAAATGAAATGCTTCCCGCTCCCGCAATATTCAAGGCATGATTTCCTTTGCCACTGGAATCAGCCAGGTTGCCATCAAATTTATACCAGGCTATCAACCCGTCTTTAAGCTTTATATTGTCCACCGTTATGGTATCCCTTACTGTGAGTGTATCCGTTTCAGTGATATATTCTACCTGAATTTCTTTTTGGCAGGAAAAAAGGGCAAAGGAGCAGATGATGAGTAAGCTGAATAACAGTGCTTTCATATTAAATCTTGGTTAGGAGAATAAAGTTAAATGAGAAATGCTAAACGGGAAAACAGGCTTTTTTTGTGCCATTACCGCACTACCGCATTTTCTAATTGCCACATTGAAAAATTTGCCTGTGGCAAATTTTTCCCTACCTTTGCGTTCCTTTGAATTTTAGGCCTAAACATCAGACGGAACAATGCAATCGTAAGTGATTGAAAATCAATGATTTCTGGGGAAACCCGGGAAGCAGTGATGTATTGTCGTCTGAATAACTTTAAAGCGCTTTACAACTATGTCTTCTACGAAACTGGCACTGAACGGCAGAATGAACTTCGGGAAAGTGAAGCACCTGGCGGAGACGCCTGACCTCCTGGAAATCCAGATCCAGTCTTTCAAGGAGTTTTTCCAGCTGGAAACCACCCCTGACAAACGTAACATTGAAGGCTTGTTCAAGGTGTTCAAGGAAAACTTCCCTATTACGGACACCCGTAACATCTTTGTGCTGGAGTTCCTGGATTATTTCATTGACCCTCCCCGTTACACCATTGAAGAGTGTATGGAGCGTGGCCTTACCTATGCCGTACCGCTGAAAGCCAAGCTTAGGCTCAGCTGTAACGATGAAGAGCACGTTGATTTCCAGACCATTGTGCAGGATGTATTCCTGGGCAATATCCCTTATATGACCCCCCGCGGTACTTTTGTGATCAATGGCGCTGAGCGCGTGGTGGTGTCCCAATTGCACCGTTCTCCTGGTGTATTCTTTGGCCAGTCTATCCACCCCAACGGAACCAAGATCTACTCAGCCAGGGTGATCCCGTTCAAAGGCGCATGGATGGAATTTGCCACAGACATTAATAACGTGATGTATGCTTACATCGACCGTAAGAAAAAATTCCCTGTAACCACCCTGTTGCGTTCCATCGGATACGAAACAGATAAGGATATCCTGGAATTGTTTGGCATGGCCGATGAAGTGAAGGCAGACAGGAAGGCCCTGGAGAAATATGAAGGTAAGCGTCTTGCTGCCCGTGTACTCCGCACCTGGGTAGAAGATTTTGTGGATGAGGATTCAGGTGAGGTGGTATCTATTGAAAGGAACGAAGTGGTGATGGAAAGGGATACCGTTCTGGGAAAGAATGAGATCCAGTCTATCCTGGATATGGATGTGAAATCCGTGTTTATCCAGAAAGAAGAAGTGAGTGGTGATTACGCCATCATCTATAACACATTGAACAAGGACACTTCCAACTCAGAACTGGAAGCCGTTCAACATATCTACCGCCAATTGCGTGGTGCTGATGCCCCTGATGATGAAACAGCAAGGGGTATCATTGACAAACTGTTCTTCTCTGATAAGCGCTATGACCTCGGTGAGGTGGGCCGTTATAAGATCAACAGGAAACTGAACCTCAATTATGACTTGGATCAGAAGACCCTGACCAAGGATGATATCATTGAGATCATTAAATACCTGGTAAGACTCACCAACGGTAAAGCAGAGATTGACGATATCGATCACCTGAGCAACCGTCGTGTTCGCACGGTGGGTGAGCAACTGTATGCGCAGTTTGGTGTGGGTCTGGCCCGTATGGCCCGTACCATCCGTGAGCGTATGAATGTGAGGGATAACGAGGTGTTTACTCCGGTTGACCTGATCAACGCCAGGACCCTTTCATCTGTCATCAACTCATTCTTTGGTACCTCCCAGCTGAGCCAGTTCCTGGATCAGACCAACCCCTTGTCTGAGATCACGCACAAGCGTCGTATTTCAGCCCTCGGTCCCGGAGGTTTGAGCCGTGAGCGCGCGGGCTTTGAGGTTCGTGACGTACACTACTCACACTATGGCAGGCTTTGTACCATTGAAACGCCGGAAGGTCCCAACATCGGTCTGATCTCTACACTCTGTGTGCACGCCAAGATCAACGAAATGGGCTTCATTGAAACCCCTTATCGTAAGGTGGACAATGCGAAGGTGGATATGAAAAAACTCACCTACCTGAGTGCGGAAGAAGAAGATACGGCCAAGATCGCCCAGGCCAATATTCCGCTGACAGACAGTGGAAACTTTGCCGAAGACAAGATCAAGGCAAGGCAAACTGGCGACTTCCCCATCCTGGATCCCAACGAAGTAGAGTTCATGGACGTAGCGCCCAACCAGATCGTTGGTCTTTCTGCTTCATTGATTCCGTTCCTGGAGCATGATGACGCCAACCGTGCCCTGATGGGATCAAACATGCAGCGCCAGGCGGTTCCGTTGATCCTCCCTGATGCCCCCATCGTAGGTACAGGACTGGAAGGCAAGGCAGCCCGCGATGCAAGGATCCAGATCCATGCAGACGGTGAAGGTGTGATTGAATTTGTGGATGCCAACGAAATCCACGTTCGTTATGAGCGTGATGAACAACAGAAGCTCGTGAGCTTTGAAGATGACCTGATCATCTACAGGCTTACAAAATATATCAAGACCAACCAGGAAACCTGTATCACGCTGAAGCCTGCTGTAAAGAAAGGCCAGCGCGTTAAGAACGGTGATTTCCTGACAGAAGGTTATGCCGTTAAGAATGGTGAACTCGCACTGGGTAGGAACCTGAAAGTGGCCTTCATGCCATGGAAAGGATACAACTTCGAGGATGCCATCGTGATCAGTGAGAAAGTGGTGAAGGATGACCTGTTTACTTCTGTTCACATTTCTGAGTTTGAACTGGAAGTAAGGGATACTAAGCTGGGTGAGGAAGAGCTGACACCAGATATTCCCAACGTATCAGAAGAAGCTACGAAAGACCTGGATCAGTATGGTATCATCCGTATTGGTGCGCAGGTGAAAGAAGGGGATATCCTGATCGGTAAGATCACTCCTAAGGGTGAATCTGATCCTACTCCGGAAGAGAAACTGCTCCGCGCCATCTTCGGTGATAAAGCCGGTGATGCCAAGGATGCGTCTCTGAAAGCACCGAGTGGTACAGAAGGTGTGGTCATTGGCAAGAAACTTTTCCAGCGCGCCAAAAAAGATAAGAATGCGAAAGTGCGTGAGAAGGCGGCAATTGAGAAACTGGAGAAAGTGCACGTTGACAATGAGAAGGACCTCCTGGATGTACTGATCAATAAATTGCAGACCCTGCTGAAGGATAAAGCATCTGCCGGTGTTACCAATAACTTCGGTGAAATGCTGATCGCCAAAGGCGGTAAGTTCAATGCCAAGAACCTGGCGGGAATAGACTACCAGAATGTGAATCCGCTGGGCTGGTCAGGTGATGCAAAGATTGACGATCAGATCAACACCCTGTTGCACAACTATAACATCAAGTATAACGAAGAACTGGGCCGTTATAAGCGTGAGAAGTTCAATATCTCTATTGGTGATGAATTACCAGCAGGTGTATTGAAACTGGCGAAGGTCTACCTCGCCGTGAAGCGTAAGCTGAAAGTAGGGGATAAGATGGCGGGCCGCCACGGTAACAAAGGTATTGTGGCTAAGATCGTAAGGGCGGAGGACATGCCGTTCCTGAGTGATGGAACACCGGTTGACATCGTACTGAACCCACTGGGTGTACCGTCAAGGATGAACCTGGGCCAGATCTACGAAACCATCCTCGGATGGGCTGGTGAGAAACTGGGCACACGCTTCAGTACGCCTATCTTCGATGGTGCAACCCATGAAGAGATCCAGGGCCTGATTGAGAAAGCAGGACTGCCAAACTTCGGACATACTTATCTCTATGACGGGGAAACGGGAGACCGCTTCCACCAGAAAGCAACCGTGGGTATCATCTACATGATGAAACTACACCACATGGTTGATGATAAGATGCACGCACGTTCCATCGGACCATACTCACTCATCACCCAGCAGCCGTTGGGCGGTAAGGCGCAGTTCGGTGGTCAGCGTTTCGGTGAAATGGAGGTTTGGGCACTGGAAGCCTATGGTGCTGCCAACATCCTGCAGGAACTGCTTACCATCAAATCGGATGATATTATTGGTCGCGCTAAGACTTATGAAGCGATCGTTAAAGGTGATAACATCCCGAGGGCCGGCGTTCCTGAATCGTTCAATGTACTGGTACATGAACTTCGAGGATTGGGTCTTGAACTTAAATTCGACAACTAAATATAAAAAGCCCCGGAAAACCGGGGCTTTTTTAATGCGGCAATGTGGTAATGCGGTAGTGCGGCAATGTTGCTGCTATTCTCCTCATTTTTTCCCTGCGAACATAGAAAGTAAGTAGTCTTTCAGAACAGCGTAATCAGGCGCCATCATCCTTGCAGACTTTGTTTTGGACATGATTGCAGCTGCCTGTGGCGGGAGCGCAGGCTTTAACCCGGTGGCTTTCTCCACCACATCCGGAAATTTCACGGGGTGTGCCGTTTCCAGGATAAATCCCGGCTGGCCGGCCGCCAAAGCCTCCATGGCGGCAAACGCTACGGCACCGTGGGGATCCAGCAGGTAACCATAATCCTTATAAACCCTGGCAATAGTGGATGCTGTTTCACCGTCACTGATGCTGATGCTGGAGATCTTTTCTTTTACTAACAGATATGCATAATCGAAAATCCGCAATATGCGGATAAAATTGCTGGGGTCACCCACATCCATGGCATTAGATACGGTAGGCACGGCAATGGCGGGAGCATAGTCTCCTGACGAGAGATAGCGCGTAACCACATCATTGGCGTTGCAGGCTGCAATGAAATGTTTCACCGGGAGACCAGTTACCGATGCCAGAATTCCCGCGCAGATATTGCCGAAGTTTCCGCTGGGGACAGAGATCACAGGGAGTTCCCCGCTGTTCCACTGACGCAACCCCAGGAAGTAATAGATCTGTTGCGGAAGCCATCGGGCCACATTGATGGAGTTGGCAGAGGTCAGGAACAATTCCTGTTTCAATGCAGTATCCATGAAGGCCTGCTTCACCAGGCGCTGGCAGGCATCAAAATCGCCCGTGATTTCCAGGGCATGTATATTCCCGCCATAGGTGGTGAGTTGTTGCTCCTGCACAGGCGAAACTTTTCCGGAAGGGTAGAGGATCACCACATCCACGCCCTCCACTCCATAGAAGCCATCAGCCACAGCACCGCCGGTATCTCCGGAGGTTGCCACCAGTACAAGGGTTTTTTGTTTTTTCTCGCGGGAGAAATAACCCAGGCAGCGGCTCATAAAACGTGCACCCACATCTTTGAAAGCCAGCGTTGGGCCGTGGTACAGTTCAAGTGAATACACAGTTGGTGTTATAGGAACGAGGGGAAAAGGAAATGCAATGGTTTCTTCAATGATGCGCTTCAGTTCATCATCAGGAATTGTGCCGCCAACATAAGGCCTCATGACATCAAATCCAATATCCGCAGGGCTATGGTCTTGCAGGGCCTGCACAGAGGTATACCGATGTGCAGGCAGATGTTCCGGAAAATAAAGCCCTTTATCTGGCGCCTGGCCGGCGATGGTGGCTTCCCTGAAATTAACTGCAGGAGCTTGTTTATTCAGACTTTGATAGATCATGCGGGAATCATTTTTACGCCTTCGTGATTGATGGTGGTTACATATACAGAATGGTCTATACCCGCCTTTGTATAAATCTCTTCCATGGTCTTACCCACTTGTTCAGCGGTTGCCCTTTCTTTACTTAACATGAAAATGGATGGTCCGGACCCTGAGATACCCCCACCCAATGCCCCTGCTTCTATTGAGCGCTTTTTTACCTTGTCAAATTCCGGGATCAGGATACTGCGCACGGGTTCAATGATCACATCTTCCAGGGACCTCCCGATGAGTTCATGGTTGCCCTGCATGAGACCGGCCACCAGTCCGGCGATATTACCCCACTGGCGGATCGCATCTTTCAGCAGGATCTGCTTCTTCAGGATCTGGCGTGCATCAGATGTCTTCACTTCAATCTGTGGATGCACCAATGTCACATACAGTTCAGGAGGCGAGATACGGATGATATCCAGTGGATGAATACTGCGGATCAAGGTGATCCCGCCCATGAGGCAGGGTGCGATATTGTCTGCATGCTTCACACCGGAAGCCAGTTTTTCACCATGCATGGCAAACTGCACCAGTTCCAACGGGGTGTAAGGATTGCCGAGCAGCATATTGGCAGCCGCAACCGCACCCGCGGCGCTTGCGGCGCTGGAACCCGCACCGCTGCCGGGTTTGATCCGCTTCTCAATCTGCAATTCAAATCCAGGGGGATTATCCATGGCAGCCATCATTGCCAGCAATGAAACACCAGCAACGTTTTTCTCGGGATCTGTAGGTAAACCGAAATTATCCAGGTTCCTGATCACCAGGCCTGGCTCTTCCCTGCGGGAGAGGATCATAAGGTCTGATGGTTCTTCCAGTGCCAGCCCAAGGATATCAAATCCACAAACAAGATTGGCAACTGTACCGGGCGCGAGAACGGAAACTTTTTCCATGCATACATGTATTAAAAACCCTGCTAACTGATGGCTATTACAGCGCGAATAATATCGGCAAAGACGCCAGAAGCGGTAACCTCTGCCCCGGCTCCTGCCCCTTTCACTACCAGCGGCTGGTCAGGATATCGGGGCGTATAAAACCGAACGATATTGTCTTTTCCATACAGGTGGTAGAAATCATGGGCAGGATCAATATGCTGTAAGCCTACTTTTGCTTTCCCTTCCGCATAGCGCGCCACAAATTTCAGTTTGCATCCTTTGGCTGCTGCGTCTTCATAAATCTTTTTGAAATGGGCTTCCTGGTTAGACAGCTCCTTGTAAAAGTCTTCCACAGTACCTTCCATGCAGGATTCAGGCAGGAATTTCTCATTCTCTACCTCGGCCATTTCCATCGATTCCCCGCTTTCCCTGGCGAGGATCAGAATCTTCCTGGCTACATCCGTGCCACTAAGATCAAGACGTGGATCTGGTTCTGTATATCCTTCGTCCTGGGCCTGACGTACTACTTCTGCAAAGCTTCTCTTCCCGTCATAGTGGTTGAACACGAAATTCAGGGTTCCACTCAAAACGGCTTCAATCTTATTGATACGGTCTCCGCTCCGCAACAGATCATTAAGGGTGCCGATGACGGGAAGGCCCGCACCAACATTGGTTTCAAAAAGGAAACGGGTATTAAACTCCGCTGCAAGTTCCTTAAGGTTATGATAGTGCGCAAAGGACGATGATGCGGCAATTTTATTGCAGGCAACTACAGCAATGCTTTTTTGCAAGAGCTGCGGATACAAGGCTGCCACTTGGTCACTGGCGGTTACATCCACAAACACGCTGTTGCGCATATTACGGCTGATGATGTGTTCCACAAATGCAGGGAGGTTAGCAGTATCACCGTTTTCCAGAACGGACTCCCATTGCCCATTCAACCCCTCATCGCCAATCACCATCTTCCGGCTGTTGATGAGTCCCACCACGCGTACCTGCAACCGTAAATTTTTTTGCAGGAAGCTTGCCTGCTGCTGCAGCTGTGCAAATAATCTCCGCCCCACATTGCCCGTGCCCGCTACAAAAAGGTTCACCTGGCGGTAGGTTGTTTCAAAGAATTCCTCGTGCAGTATGTTAACTGTTTTACGAACATCATCTGTACTGATCACCGCGGAGATATTTCTTTCAGAGGATCCCTGGGCTATGGCACGTACGTTTACACCATTGCGGCCCATGGCACCAAACATTTTACCACTGATGCCAGGATGGCTCTTCATATGCTCTCCCACCAGTGCCACAATGGAAAGGTCTTTTTCCGTACGCAGCGGCTCCACTTTCCCAACACTGATTTCCCTCTCAAAAGCGGCATCCACAGCCGCTTGTGCCTTCTCTGTGGCAGAGGCATCAATGGCTACACAAATGGAATGTTCCGATGAACTCTGTGTGATCAGGATAACATTGATCTTCTCTGTTGCCAACGCTTCAAACAGGCGTTTGGAGAACCCTGGGATACCTATCATTCCACTTCCTTCCAGACTGATCAGGGCTACTTTGTTGATGCTGGATATGCCGGTAACGGTATCCTTGCTGTACAGGGTTTCATTATGGATCACCGTGCCATTGTCAGCAGCAGCAAAAGTATTTTTTACCCACACAGGAATATGGCGGGACATGACGGGTTGAATAGTGGGAGGGTAGATCACTTTGGCGCCAAAATGGGATAGTTCCATGGCCTCCTTGTAGGAAATTGCAGGGATGGGCCTCGCATTGGCTACCCAACGAGGGTCTGCCGTCATCATACCAGACACATCGGTCCAGATCTCAAGAGACGATGCCTGTACACCTGCTGCAACAATGGCAGCGGTATAATCAGATCCTCCCCGGCCCAGGGTAGTGGTGGTACCATTGGCATCCGATGCAATAAATCCCGGCAACACCCATAATTTTTTTGCAGGTGTAAGGGCTGATTGAATGCTTTGATAGGTTGAAGGGAAATCTACCTGGGCATTGCCATGCTGGCTGTTGGTGCGGATCAGGTTGCGTGCATCCACCCACTGGCTGTTCACTCCTTCCACGGCAAAGGACGCCGCGAGCATGCGTGAACTCATCAGTTCTCCAAAACCCATGATCCTGTCCAGCGTGCGGGCCGACAGTTCTCCCAGCAAAAAGATCCCGTTGAGGATGTCTTCCAATTCATTGCAATAAGTTTTGGTAAAACTCAGTACATGGCTCTGGTGTTGTACGGGGATCAACTGTTTCACCGTCTGCAAGTGCCGGTCCTCTAATGCCCGCAGGTCTTCTTTGTAAGTTTCATCACCGGCTGCAGCTTTCTGTCCGCAACTGATCAGCTGATCCGTGGTACCACTCATGGCAGATGCCACCAGGATCACATCGTCAGTTTTCATTGCCTTGTGAGCAATCTCCCTGACTTTTTTCATAGTTTCGGCACTCCCAACGGAAGTACCGCCAAATTTCATAACGAGCATATTGTTGTTTTACGAGAGGTTAAAAAGGATTGACCCTGGAAAGTAGCCGAAGCCCGATGGTGATATGTTCATGCACAACCCTAACGGGTTGTAATGGTGGTGGTAATGGTAATGGCAGTCTGGATGGCGATGCCGATCCTGTTGTGATATGTACATTGACTTGCCATGGATTTGAATGGATTTCAAAGATAAGGGGAATATCTTTGATAAACAAGTAGAAAAATGCTGAATTTCAATAAAATTGTCATTGTGCTTCCGGCGTATAATGCTGCCAGAACCCTGGAAAAGACCGTTAGGGACATTCCTGCACTTGCAGACGCCATTATAGTGGTGGATGATTTCAGTACTGATGACACCCTGGCCCTGGCCCAGACACTGGGGGTTACCCGGGTCATCAGGCATGAGAAAAACCTGGGCTATGGCGGTAATCAGAAAACCTGTTACAGGGAAGCGCTGTCCCTGGAAGCGGATATTGTCCTGATGTTGCACCCAGACTACCAGTATGCGCCGCAAATGATTCCGGCCATGTGCGCCGCTATTGCTTATGGTGAATACGATGTTTCCCTGGGTTCCCGGATCCTGGGTAAAGGTGCATTACAGGGGGGCATGCCCTTGTACAAATATTTCTTTAACCGTGTTCTCACGCTGGTACAGAACCTGATGATCAATCAAAAACTGAGCGAGTACCACACTGGTTTCAGGGCTTACCGTGCAGAGGTCTTACGCAGTATTGCCTTTGAAGACAACAGTGATGATTTTGTATTTGACAATGAGTTGTTATGCCAGATCCTGAAAAAGGGCTACAAGGTCTGTGAAGTGAGTTGTCCCACAAGGTATGATGATACCTCATCCAGTATCAACCTGTCAAGGTCCATCGTATATGGATGGGGGGTGTTAAGGGTGAGTCTGCAATACATGCTGGATAGTTGGGGCATATACAAGCCCAGGCTTTTTCGTTAGGGTTTTTTATACAATACAAAATATACGGGCCATTTTCCGGAAGCTGCCACTACCTGCCAGGATGTTTGAAGTGTATTGATCTCATCGGCAGAAAAGTCGTTGGAAATATTTGAATACAGTACGTAGTTATTGTGCATCAGGCTGGGACTGGCAAAATGCCGGTCATCATCACCCAGGTCAATGGTCCTGGAAGACATTTCATAGGGGAATCCTGCACCTGTTTCATCCGGACTAATATTCAGTAATCGCATTTTCTCCATCATGATTTCACGGTGGTGATAGTAACTGTAATGCAACGGCATGATATCCCAGCCTTTAGAGATCAGGTCTGGGTAGATCCAGAAGAAACCACTGCATAGCAGGATACCCGTTGCGATGACATAATTTTTCAGTGCTATTTTTTCTGTGACTACAGAAAATGCCACCAAAGTAAGTGCCGCTATGCAAGGGTAGAGATAGCGATGCATCAGCAGGCCTTTATAGATGAGTTGTGGCACTACCAGCAAGGCAAAGAATATCGTAAACAGGGTGAGCAGTTCGCGTGTTCTTCCACTGGGCCTATTGCGTTTGGAAAGCCATAGTGCCAGGGGAAAGATCCAAAGGAACAACATGCCCTGGTCAGCAAACCTCCAGGCAAGTACCACAAGGTTTTTCAGAAAACCGTAAAAACCTACGGGAACAAAGGAAGGAGCCCAGGGTGATCCTACATGGTAACCAAACCAGCCCTTGCTTTGATAGTGCGTATACAAAAATGCAAAAGCGAGGATACCTGCAGGCAGAAAATAAAGGATATACCTGACCAGTGCTAAAAAGCTGGTACGATAGTTTGGCGCGCGCAGCAATCCAAAAACTGCCAAAGCCGCAACACATACCATGCCCCGCATACTTACCAACGCCAATAACATGGATCCAAGGACTATCCTTATCCATTGATGGCGAAGAATACCCACAAGGCAGGTGAACAGGCCTGCAAATAAAATGATGTCCGGACTCACCAGCATAGCCTGGGTAAGCAGGATAGGATTAAGAAAGAAAAGGTAAGCGAGCACAGGGAAGTTATGCGGGAAATAGTGCCGGAGGGTGAGCAGCATATGCCAGGCAGCCACCAGCAGAAAAGGCAGCATCATCAAATGGCTTTGGATGAGCCCTTTGCCAAAAGCTTTCCAGACCCAGAACAGCAACCATCCTGTGAGTGGCGGATGTCCGCTGTCAATGTCATCCGGAAGCCATATCCGCTGCTGGCCATGATCAAAGAACCACTGAGCCTGTGCGGAAGCAAGGTGAACAGTGTCCCAGAAGAAAGGTTTATTCAGTGACAGCAGATAACAGATGGCCAGCGGAAGCAGGGCCCATATGGTTTTGCGCCATTCCATACTGGCTGCAAAGTAAGTCAAGCAAGGTGAACTCTGTAAATAATTGAGTAAATTACACAACATTATTTCCCTCAAAACAATATGAGTCAGCATTCTTCTTCTTCATTATCCCTGTTCAAAAATCTGGTGGGCATAAAGTTTCAGTTGTATAACAGCCTGTTCACCTCCCTGCCTTTCCATCGAATAGAAAAAACAGGGATCATGCTCTCGCTGCTGCTGGCCAATTGTGAAGAGGGCTACAGGAAAAGAATGAGTCCCGGCGAGATTCTGAAGGACTTTTTCAACCGGCATACGCAATATGAAAAGGAGCAGGAGCAAATAGATTTATTGTTTCGCTTTGTGCAATATGTGGAAAGGCAGGTGGTGCTGTTTGATGCGCTGGAAGATGCTGCTTTTACTGAAGTTAATGATATGGCCGGTGCGGGTACTTTGAAACACCTGGAATCTGAAGTGATCCAGAAAAACAGTGACGAAGCGCTGGCGAAGAAACTGTCTGATTTCGGGATCAGGCTTGTACTAACGGCGCATCCTACCCAGTTTTATCCGGGTTCCGTCCTTGGGATCATCAATGATTTGTCTAGGGCGGTAAAAGAGAATAATGTAAACCAGATCAACACCTACCTCCAGCAACTGGGCAAAACACCATTCTTTAAGAAACAGAAACCTACTCCCTATGACGAGGCCGTAAGCATGATCTGGTACCTGGAGAATGTATTTTATAACGCCTGCGGCCGGATAATTTCCTTTCTGAAAAACCAGTTTCCGGATGCCACCGAAGAAACAAAGCCAGTAATCAGGATGGGCTTTTGGCCGGGGGGCGATAGAGATGGTAACCCGTTTGTAACGGCGGCCACTACCCGGAAAGTAGCGGATGCCCTCCGTGGTGCGGCTATTAAGTGTTATTACCTGGACATCCGTAAGCTCAAAAGGCGATTGACATTTGAAGGCGTGGAGAATATTCTCCAGGAGCTGGAAGGGAAATTGTACCGCAATATTTTTATACCTGAATACGAGGTGGATATTTCGGCTGATGAAATTTTGCAGGCCCTGAGACGGATCAGGGAGATCGTGATCTATCAGCACAACTCTTTGTTCGTGAATATGCTGAATAACCTGATCAACAAGGTGGAAGTATTTGGATTGTACTTTGCTACCCTGGATATCAGGCAGGAAAGTTCTGTGCATGGTAAATTATATGAGTACCTGGCGCAACAGGAGATCATCGCCAGTAACTATCTAAGTGCGGATGATGCCGGAAAGCGTAAGATTCTGGGGCAGCTGGAACCGTTAAAGAATCTGGAGATAGAAGATCCCATGGTGCGGGAGACCCTGGCGAGTATCCAGGCCATTGAACATATACAGCGGGCAAATGGAGAACAGGGTTGCAACCGATATATTATCAGCCAGTGTAACAGCGCGCTCAATGTGATGGAAGTGCTGGGACTTTTTTATCTCGCCGGTTGGAAGCAGCAGGAGGTGAAGATAGACGTAGTGCCATTATTTGAAACCATTGACGATCTTAAGCATGCTGCACGAGTGATGAGGGAGTTGTATGAGGACGAAGTGTATATGACACACCTTCGCCGGCGTGGGAGCCTGCAGACCATCATGCTGGGATTTTCTGACGGTACAAAGGATGGTGGTTACCTGATGGCCAACTGGAGTATCTACAAAGCCAAGGTTGAACTCACGGAGATCTCCCGCCAATTTGGTATTGATATAGTATTTTTCGATGGCCGTGGTGGCCCTCCGGCCCGTGGCGGTGGAAAGACACATAAGTTTTATTCCTCGCTGGGCCAGAAAATTGCAAACCGTGAGATTCAACTGACGATCCAGGGACAAACGGTGAGTTCCAATTTTGGAACCGTAGATGCGGCTCAGTTTAATATTGAACAGCTGCTGCATGCCGGAGTGTCCAATGATCTTTTTTCAGATAAGAATGTCACGCTAACGCCCAACCAGGAATCGCTGATCAATGAATTAGCGGAGTCCAGTTTCCTCGCTTATTCAACATTGAAGAATCACCCCTATTTCCTGGAGTATCTGTCTCATGTAAGTCCCCTGAGGTTCTATGCAGAAACTAATATTGGGAGCAGGCCAGCCAAACGGGGAGGGGGAAGATTAAGTCTGAAGGATCTTCGGGCCATTCCATTTGTGGGGGCGTGGAGCCAGCTGAAGCAGAATGTAACAGGATATTATGGTGTGGGAACAGCTTTGAAGAGGCTGGACAATGAAGGGCGTTGGCAGGAGGTTCAGGATCTTTATAATGAGTCGCCTTTTTTCAGGACGCTTTGTGACAATTGTGAGATGGCCATGAAGAAATGTTTTTTTGCGCTTACAGCCTATATATCCTCCCACAAAGTTTACGGTGAGATCTGGCAGATGATCCATGATGAATATGAACTCACTAAAATGTACGTTACCAAACTGAATGGTAAAACAGAATTAATGGCATCCTATCCGGTGGAGCAGTTGTCTGTGCAGATGCGGGAGCGTATTGTATTGCCCTTGCTCACCATCCAGCAGTATGCGATCAGCAAGGTACGCGAGATGGATGAGCAACTGGTGCAGAGTCCTATGCGCGAAGTGTATGAGAAACTGGCGATGCGTTGCAGTTTCGGTATCATTAATGCAGGACGAAATAGCGCTTAGGGAATGTGGGAATGTGGCAGTGCGGCAGTGCGGCAATTGAATTACCGCACTGCCGCATTGCCAAATTACCACATTAAAAAAGGGGAACATAGAAATGTTCCCCGTTGTTTATGACCCAACTTTGACTGCTTGTCAAAACTTGTAAATTGCTGCGATCAGTGCGCTGGTATTCGATTTCAGCGGACCTCCTTCCTTGTCAAAGAAGACTTCCTTGGATGCAGACTCAAATCTGATCTCAGGGATGAAGGTGAATGGTCCGGCTTTGATATTCATAGACAATGTATTAGCCCATACAGATGCGCCTTCCGGGGCAAATGACATTGCTGCCAGTTGATTTTTGTCGTTGTGTATTTCAGAACGGAACGTCAGCCCAACAGTGGAACTGGGATCAAAGTTGAAGTAGCCGGCAGCACCCCACCAGTTCTTCGCATCCTCTTTAGCGGCAATAGCATCTTTCGTAACTACTTTCTTGCTCTGTACGGTTCCGTTAAAGCCCACGCTAAATTTACCACTCAGGGTAGCAGTGGCCACCAGGTCAATCTGGCGAACTTTTACCGAATCAAAGGTTTGACCTCCCACATAATTCAGGTATAGCTTTACATTCTCTGTGGCAGCCAGGCTGTACTGGGCCAGAAGGAATTTCTTAGCTCCGGAAGGAGAGAATTTATAGTCGGTCTGGTTAGCTATTCCCAGCATGAATCCACTCTTGCCAGCGGTAGCTTCAGCTTTGATACCCGTGTGGAAGAAAGGACCGTAAGAAAACATGTAAGACATGCTGTAGTTCCTGTTGGCAGGAGCGTCTACCAGCTCATAGCCAACGTGGGTAGCCCAGCTACCCATGGTAAGCTTAAGCCAGTCTTTGGGGGAATAGGTTACATATAATTGCTTGATGGCCTGGGTAATACCATTGTCATTGTAGGAGAATTCCTGTGCACGTTTGCCAAATCCGAGGTCAGCTACAAAACCTACCTTACCAATATTGTGTTCCAATTTGATGGAGGCCATACCCAGTTCAAAGGAGTTGTGGCTGTTGGTAAAGGATGTCCGGTTGTTAGCAGTGTTCTTGCTAAAATCATATCGGTAATAGGCATCTACAAATCCGGAGATGGTTGTAGGCTTTTTTTCTTCTTTCGCTGGCTCGGTGGCAGGGGTTTCCTGGGCAAAAAGGGGGCTCATGGCTGCTGTGGTAACAGCAGTTACAAATAGTTTTCTTAACATTGTAATGCTTTTTAGTTCTGAATGAAAAAGGTACGGTGAAGAATCAGCTTGTTATTCCACAACAAGCTCTTCTACTGTGCCTTTTTCGATTTTGATCTCCTTATCTTTTTCACCTTTCTTGTGCAGGATCAGTGTACCCTGAACATAGGCTTCGTTATGCTGTGAAGCATCCAGTCCGCGTTCTTCGTCTTCAGAAGAAACACGCAAAGGCGAGATGAAATTGATGAATTTGAAAATGGCATAGGATACTACAAAGCTGTATCCCACCGCTATTGCCATGGCTTTCAGCTGCGTGACAAAAAATGAAGGGTTACCATACAGTAAACCATCATTGCCTGCGCTGTTGACGGCTTTGGTGGCAAACACACCGGTAAGCACCATACCTACCATACCACCCAGACCGTGGCAGGGGAATACGTCCAGTGTGTCATCCAGTTTGGATTTTTGTTTATAGTATACTGCAACATTGGAGATGATTGCGGCAACCACACCAATAAAAATACTCTGCGGGATGGCTACAAAACCAGCACCTGGCGTGATGGCAACCAGACCAACCACGGCACCGATGCAGAAGCCGAGTACGGATGGTTTTTTACCTTTCATGACATCAAAGAACATCCAGGACAGACCGGCGGCAGCGGCTGCAGTATTGGTAGTGGCAAACGCAGATACTGAAAGGGCATTTGCACCCAGTGCAGAACCAGCGTTGAAGCCAAACCAGCCAAACCATAAAAGGCCCGTGCCAATCAGAACATAAGGAACGTTGGCGGGAGGGATCTCGGTCCCTTCAATATGGGCTTTGCGACGCTTCAATACCATAGCGCCAGCCAGGGCAGCGCAACCTGCAGAGATGTGCACCACGGTTCCTCCGGCAAAGTCAAGGGCACCCATTTTAAACAGGAATCCCTCGGGATGCCAGCTCCAGTGGGCAAGGGGAGCGTACACCAGTATACTGAAGAGGACTGTGAACAGGATGTAGGAAGTAAACCTGATCCTTTCTGCAACGGCACCTACTACAAGACCGGGTGTGATGATGGCGAACATGAGCTGGAAGAGGGCAAATAATGTTTTTGGAATAGTTGGGGCAAGGCTCCAGGGTTCACCAGAATTGACACCTTTAAAGAACAGGTGGGTAGAAGGACTGCCGATGAATCCACCAATGGAGTCACCGAACGCGAGGCTGTAACCAACGGTTACCCAAATGATGCTGACCACACCGGCAGCTACCACAGATTTGATCATGGTAGAGATCACGTTTTTGCGGTGAACCATGCCACCATAGAAAAACGCGAGACCGGGTGTCATCAAAAAGACCAGGGCGGTTGCAACAATAATCCAACCGATATCGGCCGCATTATAGGCTTTTCCACCATCGTCGAAATTTGGAAGGGAGGGAACAAAAATTGCGGCAATCGCAATTGAAGCCAGCAGTACAAAGGGAAGGGCTTCTTTTAATCCAATTTTCTTCATAGTTGTTTGTTTTGGCTAAAATCTATTGACATCACAATATTAGTGCAGAAAACTCTAAAAAGTAACCCCTCAACGTAGTAATTTTAAACATAGAAAAAAATATAATATGATGTGAAAATTGGCTTATTCTTGTCGTAAAAATCTGTAATTCAGATAGTTAAAACCTGTTCTATGCCATTGTTAAGAAATTGTAACCAAAAATAAAATCTGGATAAATCAACATATATAAAAATATATAATACAAAAGCCCCCAAATCTGGGGGCTTTTGCCTGTTGGTATGTAAAAATTGGGTCTATCGATACAGTTCCAGCATACTCCTGTCTTTGCTTTCCAGTTTGGATGATCCGGTAAGGTATTCATCCACTGAGCGGGCGCATTCCCTGCCTTCACTGATGGCCCAAACCACCAGCGATTGGCCACGGCGCATATCACCACAGGTGAAGATCTTTGAAATGCTGGTTTTATAGTCTTTTTCAGTGGCCTGCACATTACCCCTTGTATCCAGTTCCACACCCAGTTCCTGGATCATGCCGGCATGTTGCGGGTGCACAAATCCCATCGCCAGAAAAGCTAGGTCGCAGGGGATTTCCCGCTCAGAGCCTTCTACTTCTACAAAGCTGGAAGGCCGCCCGTCTTCTGCACTCTTCCATTCCAGGTCCGCAATCTTTAACGCCTTCAGCCTGCCCTGTTCGTCGCCAATAAATGCTTTGGTGGTCACTGCCCATTGGCGCTCACAACCTTCTTCATGGGAAGAGGAGGTCTTCAAAACCATGGGGTAGGTGGGCCAGGGCATATGTTGGGACCTTCCTACGGGAGGCTTGGGCATTAATTCAAATTGCGTCACCAGCGCTGCTCCATGGCGGTTGGATGTACCTACACAATCACTTCCCGTATCACCACCACCAATCACCACCACTTTCTTGCCATTGGCATGAATATGCTGAGGTGCAATATTGCTTTCAAGCCCTGCATTATGGAAAGGATCGATACCGGCAACGCGTTTGTTTTGCTGCTTAAGGAATTCCATGGCAAAATGTACACCCTCCAATTCGCGGCCCGGAATAGGAAGATCGCGGGGTGAGGTGGATCCTCCGGCCAGTACAATGGCATTGTATTCCCGAAGCAGGTCATTGATGCTTACATTCACGCCCACATTGGCGTTGCATTTAAAACTGATGCCTTCTTCTTCCAACAGCGCCACCCTTCTGTCTATCACCCATTTCTCCAGTTTGAAATCAGGAATGCCATACCGCAACAATCCCCCGGGCTTATCGTCACGCTCGTACACCGTCACCAGGTGCCCTGCCTGATTAAGCTGAGCCGCGGCAGCCAGGCCCGCTGGTCCTGAACCTATCACGGCCACTTTCTTACCTGAGCGTACATTGGGCTTCTTTGCTTTGACCAATCCTTTGTCAAAAGCGATCTCGATAATATGTTTTTCGATTTCCTCGATGGTGATCGCAGGCTGGTTGATGCCCAATACGCAGGCTGATTCACAGGGGGCCGGACAGATCCTGCCGGTGAACTCCGGGAAATTGTTGGTAGAGGATAGAATATCATACGCCTCTTTCCAGCTCTTGCGAAAAACGGCATCATTAAATTCAGGGATCACATTACCCAGGGGGCAGCCGTTATGGCAAAACGGTACACCACAATTCATGCAACGTGCCGCCTGCTGGTTCAGTTTTTCATCACTGTATCGCTGAACAAATTCGTGATAATTTTTGAGTCTTTCTTCCACCGGAGTCTTGGCAGGCAGTTCCCTGCTGAACTCCATGAATCCTGTAATCTTACCCATATCTGAATGATAATGCTGTTATTGAATTAATGACTGGCTACACCCTGTGCTGATGATTTTGCTGTAAGCGCTTTTTTGTAATCCCTCGGAAACACTTTTACAAAATGTTTGAGC
Source organism: Chitinophagaceae bacterium (assembly GCA_044225015.1). Lineage (GTDB taxonomy): Bacteria > Bacteroidota > Bacteroidia > Chitinophagales > Chitinophagaceae > Pollutibacter. The sequence continues at coordinate 113,489 of JBGAJG010000002.1, forward strand.
TGGGCCTCAAAATCATCCAGGATGTATTTGGCTACGGCACTGCCGGTATATCCATAGTGTTCCTGGATCAGGGTCTTCAGCTCCATGGCGCTTTCTGCATCCACTGGATCCAGGTCAACCATCTCGCGGTTGCAGTTGCCTGCAAATGACGCATGAAGATCATATACGTATGCAATGCCGCCGCTCATACCCGCAGCAAAATTTCTTCCTGTTTCTCCGAGAATAACCGCGCGGCCCCCGGTCATATATTCACATCCATGGTCGCCTACGCCTTCTACCACGGCCTGGGCACCGGAATTGCGGACACAGAATCTTTCACCTGCCTTTCCCCTGATGTAGGCCTTACCACTGGTGGCGCCATAAAAAGCAACGTTGCCGATGAGGATGTTCTTCTCCGGAACAAAGGCGGCACTATGGTCTGGATATACGATCAGTTTTGCACCACTCAGGCCCTTCCCGAAATAGTCATTGGCATCGCCCTCCAGCTCATGGGTAATACCATGGGTATTGAAGGCTGCAAAACTTTGCCCTGCAGTCCCCCTATACTTAAAATGGATGGTGTCTTCGGCCAGTCCGGCCTCACGGTATTTTTTAGTGATCTCATTGGATAAAATGGTGCCTGTGGTGCGGTCGGTATTTTTTATATCGAAGCTGGCATGCACCCTGTAACCTTGTTCCAATGCGGGTTGCGCGGCCTGCAAGAGTTTCCAGTCCAGCACTGAAGCCAGGCCATGGTCCTGTTCTTCCTGTTTGTACAGTCCTGTGTACAGGGAAGTAGGTTCTTTGTAAAGGACTGGTTGAAGGTTAAGCCCCTTGAATTTCCAGTGTGCAATATTTTCTTTCTGTACAAGATTGTCTACCTGCCCCACCATTTCGTGGATGGTGCGGAATCCCAGCTCGGCCATGATTTCCCGAAGTTCCTGGGTAAGGAACTTGATGAAGTTGACCACATAGTCCGCCGCGCCATTGAAACGTTTACGAAGGTCAGGATCCTGCGTGGCCACGCCCACGGGGCAGGTGTTGAGATGGCATTTGCGCATCATGATACAGCCTTCCACCACCAGTGCAGCGGTGGCAACGCCCCATTCTTCGGCACCCAGCAGTGTGGCTATAGCGATGTCCCGGCCTGTTTTCAGCTGGCCATCTGTTTGCAGTACCACACGGCTCCGCAGTTTATTTTTCACCAGTGTCTGCTGGGCTTCAGCGAGGCCCAGTTCCCAGGGAAGGCCCGCATGTTTGATGGAGCTGATAGGGGATGCACCCGTACCGCCATCAAAACCAGAGACCAGGATCACATCGGCTTTGGCTTTGGCAACACCCGCTGCAATTGTGCCCACACCCGCCTTTGATACCAGCTTCACACTGATACGGGCAGCGCGGTTGGCATTCTTCAGGTCAAAAATTAACTGTGCAAGATCCTCGATGGAATAAATATCATGGTGTGGGGGAGGAGAGATCAAACCCACGCCTGGCGTGGAATGCCTTACTTTACCGATCCATTCATCCACTTTATGCCCGGGCAGCTGGCCGCCTTCTCCGGGCTTGGCACCCTGCGCCATCTTGATCTGCAATTCATCGGCTTCAGTGAGGTAGAGACTGGTAACCCCAAACCTCGCGGAGGCAACCTGCTTGATGGAAGATCGCATAGAATCTCCATTGGCCAGCCGTTGGTATCTTGCTTCGTCTTCACCACCTTCACCGGTGTTGCTTTTTGCACCCAACCTGTTCATGGCTATGGCCAGGGTAGTATGAGCTTCCCAGGAGATCGATCCAAAACTCATGGCGCCTGTAGCAAATCGCTTATAAATATTTTCTGCGGGTTCTACCTCATCAATACTGATCGCTGTCCTCGTTCTCCTGAATTCAAGAAGGCTGCGCAAGGTGCAGGCTTTATCTGCCTGGTCATTGACGAGCTTGGAATATTTCTTGAACACGCTGAAATCATTGGTCCTCGTGGAATGTTGCAGCAGGTGGATCGTCTGCGGATTGAAGAGATGGAATTCGCCTTTCCTCTTCCATTGGTAAACACCACCCACGGGTAAGCGATCTACGGGAATGTCTTTCCTGGAGAAAGCCACTTCATGTTTGATCAGCACTTCCCGGGCCACCTCATCAAGGCCCATACCTTCAATCCTGGATACGGCACCGGTAAAGTATTTATCCACCACTTCACGGTTCAGGCCGATGATCTCAAAGATCTGTGCACCCTGGTAACTCTGCAAAGTAGAGATGCCCATCTTGGAGAATACTTTCAGCAGTCCGTCACAAACTGCCTTGATATAATTCTTTTTTAATTGTTCCGCATCCAGGTCCTTGCCCAGTTTACCGGCCTGCTTCAGCGCCCTGATGGAACTCAGTGCCAGATAGGGATTGATGGCCGTAGCGCCAAACCCGATGAGGCAAGCAAAATGATGTACTTCCCATACATCACCGGCTTCCACCACTATGCCTACTTTTCCGCGAAGTCCTTTACGGATGAGGTGATGATGAACGGCTGCCGTTGCCAGCAATGATGGAATAGGTGCATGGTCTGAGTCTATGGCCCTGTCTTGCAGGATCAATACTTCAAATCCGTCTTCCACCGCATCCACCGCATAACGGCATACCCTGTCCAGCGCTTTTTTTAAGGAGCCTGGATTTCCATCCGCACGGAAATAACATTGTAAAGTCTTGGCCTGGAAGATACCGGTGTCAATGCTCCGGATTTTTTCCAGGTCATAGTTACTGAGTACGGGATTTTTCAACGCAACCGTGTGACAGGCCAGGGGTAATTCGTTGAGCAGGTTCCCGTTGTTACCTACAAAGGTAGCCAGCGACATCACGAGTCTTTCCCGGATGGGATCGATGGGCGGATTGGTGACCTGTGCAAATAGTTGTTTGAAATAGTTGCTCAGGTGCTGGGGCTGATCACTCAATACTGCCAGGGGTACATCGGTGCCCATAGAACCAATCGGTTCCTTCCCTTCTTCCGCCATGGGAGCGATAATGGTCTCCAGGTCTTCCGTGGTATAGCCAAATGCTTTTTGGTATTTGAATACCTGTTCTTCTTCAAGATGGGTAAACATGACCCTTGGTTCCGGAAGTTCATTCAGGCGGATCTTGTATTTATTCAGCCACTCTTCATAGGGCTTGCGGGAGCAGATATCTTTCTTCAATTCTTCATCGCTGATGATGCGGCCCTGTTCAAGATCAACCACAAACATTTTTCCGGGCTGGAGCCGGCCTTTTTCAATGACGAGCGACTGATCTACAGGCAGGGCGCCGGTTTCAGAAGCCATGATCACGCGGTCATCACTGGTCACGCAATACCGTGAAGGCCTGAGTCCGTTCCTGTCCAGTGTTGCGCCAATGATCTTTCCGTCTGTAAATGAAATAGACGCAGGTCCGTCCCAGGGTTCCATGAAAGAGGCATGGAATTCATAAAATGCTTTTTTGTGCGCTTCCATGTCTTCGTTGCCGTCCCAGGCTTCCGGGATGAGCATCATCATCACGTGCGGCAGTGATCTTCCCGTGAGGGTGAGCAGCTCAATCATATTGTCAAGGCTGGCGGAGTCAGACTGCCCTTCTGTTACAATGGGTAACAGCATTTCCATTTCTTCTTTGGAGAAATAGGGCGATGTGAATCCTTTCTCGCTGGTGCGTAACCAGTTAAGATTACCCTGCAGGGTGTTGATTTCGCCGTTATGTGCGATGTAACGGAACGGTTGTGCCAGTTTCCAGGAAGGGAAAGTGTTGGTGGCAAACCTGGAGTGTACCAGTCCGTATGCACTCACCACCCGCTTGTTGCTCAGGTCAGGAAAATACTGGCGCACCTGGTGGCTGGTAAGCTGGCCTTTATACACAACGGTCTTGTAAGAAAGGGATGCTATATAAAATCCAATGGCATCTTTTCTTACGGTATTGTTGATGAGGTTGCTGGAGTAGTTGCGAAGGACAAAAAGCTTTCTTTCAAAAACAAGTGGATCTGTTACATGGTCAGGACAGGCAATAAATACCTGTTCCATATCTGGTTCAACGGATAATGCCGTGGGGCCGATGCCTGAAGGATTCACCGGTACCCGGCGCCAGGCAAGGATCTCCAGTCCCAGCTTCTCTGCAGCACGGATGAAGATATCCCTGCATTCCTCCCGAAGTTTCAGTTCTTTGGGAAAAAAGATCATGCCCACCGCATAGCGGCCAAAGGAGGGGAGATGCACACCCAGTTTCAGGCATTCTTCGAAGAAAAACTCATGGGGAACCTGGATCTGGATACCCGCACCATCACCCGTATTGGCTTCGCATCCGCAGGCACCACGATGCTCCATATTCTCAAGAATAGTGAGCGCGTCAGATACAATCTTGTGGCTTTTGTTACTCTTTATATTGGCTACAAATCCTATCCCGCAGGCATCACGTTCAAATTCAGGACGGTATAATCCCATGTTGCTTGTCATTTGCATGAAGCAGTTTTTAGAAATAATTCAATAAAAAATGGAATTCAATAGACGGATTTCAAGATCCACGACAAGCAATGATCTAATTTACGAAACAAACACCAAAAACTAACAATTAACAATAAACAATTAGCAATTAGCAATTGGCACTAGTTATTAAAGTCTAGTCTTTAATATCTAGTGCCAATTGCCAATTGCTAATTGTTATTTGTTAATTACTAGTTCAGATATTCTCCGGCATCACGGATGGCTCCGTTCTGTTCAAAATAGGCGAGTTCAGCATCCAGGATTTCTATGAGGTCAGACTCTGGCATGTCCAGGTCATTGTGGTGGGTCTGGAGAAGGATGTAATCCCTTAGTTTTTGTTCGTCAATTTCTATGGGAAACTCACAAATGGATTCATCGGGAATATGCTGACTGCAGATATCATAGTATTCATCTTTGATCTCCAGGATGAGCATCACATCTTCCCAGGTGTATTTGAACCTGATATGATTGGGAAGATTTTTAAATATTACCTCAACAGCGTCGTCAAAACAATAATAGAACGTTCCGTTATTCTCGTTAAAGAGCGTTTGATCAAGCATAGCCAGCACTTTTTTAGATCGTATTAAATGACCTCCTGTGTTTGGGAGAAGCACCGGTTTTTAAAGCATTGGATTAGTCAGTAAAGGAAGGGGAAACGCAGATATCGGTTCAATAAAATTAGCATTGTTGTGTGCATTTTTTTCAATTGTGCATATATTTTTTTTGGCCTATGATAATCAATCAACTGTGTGAAGCGCGCGTGTGGATTAGTGTGATTTCAAAAAAACACCTGTGATTTTTCAATCACAGGTGCAGCAGTACATGGTTGTTTGGGTCATCAGATGAGGTAACTGAAGAGTGTATCGTCTTTATTGATTTCTTTGTAGTCGATCCCCTTTGATTTCATTCTGGATATAAACATTTCATAATCACTACGGCTCTGTAACTCAATGCCTATGAGGGCAGGACCGGCCTCTTTGTTCGTTTTCTGCATGTATTCAAAACGGGTGATATCGTCAGTGGGTCCAAGGATTTCGCTCACAAACTCTTTCAATGCGCCCGGCCTTTGTGCGAAGCTGATCAGGAAATAGTGTTTAAGTCCTTCATATTGCAGGGACCTTTCCTTGATCTCAGGCATCCGGTCAATGTCGTTGTTACTGCCACTGACTACGCAAACCACATTTTTCCCCTGGATATCATCCCTGAAATCATCCAGTGCCGCAATAGACAGTGCACCTGCAGGTTCCACCACAATGGCGTCATGGTTATACAACTGTAAGATGGTGGAGCAGATTTTCCCTTCCGGCACCAGTTCCATATCATCCAGTACTTCTTTGCAGATGGAGTAGGTGAGTTCACCAACCCGTTTTACGGAGGCGCCGTCAACAAACCGATCTATATGATCAAGTGTTACGGGATGTCCATTCCTGAAAGCTTCTTTCATGGAGGGTGCTCCTTCCGGTTCAATACCAATCACCCTGGTATGGGGTGAAAAGGTTTTGAACGCCAGGCCTACACCGGCAGAAAGGCCGCCGCCGCCTACGGGGAGGAATAATACATCCACGTGCTGCAGATCCTGCAGGATCTCAAGGCCAACAGTGGATTGCCCCTCAATGATCCTTATATCATCAAAAGGAGGAATAAATGTCATGCCATGTTGTTCCGTGTAGGCTTTTGCCGCCACGGCACATTCATCGAAATTATCACCGATGAGCCTGATCTCCACCGCGTCTTCGCCAAACATGCGGGTCTGGTGGATTTTCTGCCTCGGTGTGATCACGGGCATGAAAATCACGCCGCGCACGCCCAGTTTTTTACAGCTGTACGCAAAACCCTGTGCATGATTGCCGGCACTGGCACAAACTACGCCTTTGCACAGTTTCTCGTGCGGTAACCGGCTCATCATATTGTAAGCACCACGCAGCTTGTAGGAACGCACCACCTGCAAGTCCTCTCTTTTCAGGTATACGTTACAGTTATACTTGCGGGATAGGTTGAGGTTGAAGGTAAGCGGCGTTTTATAGGCCACCTTCTTCACGGTGTCCAGGGCTCCATTGAAATCAAAGCCCAGTTCCATAGCCAGCTGCGTGGTGTTATGTATCATTATGCATTTGCTTTTTCTGTACCGGGAACCTTGATTCCGGAAGCAGAGGGTTGATTTTCAGGCCTCAGGCTCCTGACGGTCTTACCCGCCTGCCACAGTTCGCTGTCCCTCAGTTCTGCCAGTTCTTTTTCCAGGCCTTCCCTGTAGTCTGCCTTGCTGTTGCTGTCAATGCTGCGCTGGCTTTCTTTACCTGCAGCTACGCTGTCATATAGTTCATTGAAGACGGGCAGTGTTGCATCCCTGAATTTTTTCCACCAGTCCAGGGCACCCCTTTGTGCAGTGGTGGAACAGTTAGCATACATCCAGTCCATTCCGTTCTCTGCCACCAGCGGCATAAGGCTCTGTGTCAGTTCTTCTACTGTTTCGTTGAAGGCTTCAGAAGGAGAATGGCCCCTTTCACGCAGTACCTGGTACTGTGCGGCAAAGATGCCCTGTATGCATCCCATCAGGGTTCCACGCTCTCCTGTAAGGTCGCTATATACTTCTTTCTTGAAATTGGTCTCAAACAGATATCCGGATCCGATGGCAATGCCCAGCGCCACTACACGGTCAAATGCTTTGCCTGTGGCATCCTGGAATATGGCATAGGAGCTGTTCAATCCACGTCCTTGCAGGAACATCCTGCGCAATGAGGTGCCAGATCCCTTGGGGGCAACCAAAAACACATCCACATCCGCCGGGGGAACAATACCCGTCTGGTGGTTATAGGTGATACCGAATCCATGGGAGAAATACAGTGCTTTGCCGGGTGTGAGGTGCTTTTTAACGGTAGGCCACATGGCTATCTGGGCGGCGTCACTCAGCAAATAACAAATGATGGTGCCTTTTTCCAGTGCCTCCTCTATTTCAAAAAGGGATTCGCCTGGAACAAATCCATCCCTCACGGCTTTATCCCAGCTTTTGGAATTCTTGCGCTGGCCCACAATGACATTGATTCCGTTTTCTTTTTGGTTGAGTGCCTGACCGGGGCCCTGAACGCCATAGCCGATCACGGCAACCACTTCATTTTTCAGCACCTGCTGTGCTTTTGACAGTGGGAATTCTTCCCTGGTTACCACATTTTCCTCTACGCCACCGAAATTGAGCTTTGCCATATTTGTTTGTTTTTTTTAAATGATGATTGGTTTCCTGAATTACATGGTGAATACTTCCTGTTGTTTGCCGAGGTATTCATTTTCAATTACCTCTTCTCCAGGCTCGCGGTATTCAAATTCTTTGAGTTTTTCGTGGAAGCCGGCGCTGTTTTTAATAATAGCTACCCTCGCACTGCGTACAAACTCGATCAGCCCAAAAGGTTCCAGTACGGAGACGAGCCGGTCTGTCTCTTCACGCTGGCCGGTGGTTTCAAAGATGGTGTAGTCCTTTCTGATTACCACAGCCCTGGCACCATACTCCCGCAATAGCCTTTCCACTTTTGCCTTCTCGGCAATCACTTCTGTGGGCACTTTATACAGGGCCAACTCCTGCCAAACGATTTCTTCATTGGTGTTGTAATAAGCCTTGAGTACATCCACCTGTTTTTCGATCTGTTTCACCAGTTTCTTCACTACCTCTTCTGCTTCATGGATAAGGATGGTGAAACGATGGATGCCTTCAATCTCAGAGGGGGAGGTGTTCAGGCTCTCAATATTGATCTTCCTCCTTGAAAACATGATCGCAATCCTGTTCAAAAGCCCTATCTGGTTTTCAGTGTATACCGTTATCGTATATTCCTGTTTCATATTAATTGCTAATTGCCAATGGCTGATTGTTAATTACTATTTCAGTCTGATCTCACTCACGCCGCAACCCTGGGGCACCATGGGGAATACGTTGTTCTCTTTACCCACCATCACTTCCAGCATGAAAGCGCCCGGATGTTCAAGCATTTCTTTGACGGCCGCTTCCAGGTCCTGGCGTTCACTGACCTGTTTACCTGCAATGCCATAACCTTTGGCTACCTGCACGTAATCCGGACTTTCAATATCCACGAATGAATAGCGTCTCTCATGGAACAGTTGTTGCCATTGGCGCACCATACCCAGGAAGCGATTATTAAGGATGAGGATTTTCAGGTTCACCTTGGATTGCATGATGGTTCCAAATTCCTGGATGGTCATCTGGATGCCGCCATCGCCAATGATGGATACAACGGTACGGTCTGGCGCACCAAATTTTGCGCCGATGCCTGCCGGTAAGCCAAAGCCCATGGTCCCCAGGCCTCCGGATGTGACATTGCTCTTACTTTGTGTGAACTGGGCGTAGCGGCAGGCTACCATCTGGTGCTGCCCCACATCTGTTACAATCACGGCATCTCCCCCTGTTTGTTCATTAAGGATCCTGATGACCTCGCCCATGGACAGGATGTCTGTGGAAGGATTCAACTCATCGTGGATCACTACGCGTTCTTCTTCCTGCTGGCATTCTTTGAATTTCTGCAGCCATTGGGGAAAAAACCGGGTTTCAATTTTCTCTGTCAGCAGGGGCAGGGTTTCTTTACAATCACCCCACACCGCAACAGCGGTCTTTACATTTTTATCAATTTCAGAGGGATCGATGTCCAGATGGATCACCTTAGCCTGTTTGGCATATTTATCCAGGCGGCCCGTTACCCTGTCGTCAAAGCGCATACCCACGGCAATCAATACATCGCACTGGTTGGTAAGCAGGTTGGGTCCGTAATTGCCATGCATACCCAGCATACCCACATTCAACGGATGATCTGTGGGCAGCGCACTGAGGCCAAGGATCGTCCATGCTGCCGGAATGCCCGCTTTCTCAATAAAAGCCTTGAATTCTTTCTCGGCCTTACCCAGGATGACACCCTGACCGAAAATAACGAAGGGCCTTTCCGCGGCATTGATCAGCTTCGCTGCTTCCTCAATAAATTCTTTGCGCACTGCAGGCTTGGGACGATAGCTGCGGATGTGGTTGCATTTCTGATATCCTTCAAAATTAAAAAGCTGTAGTTGTGCATTTTTGGTGATGTCAATCAGGACGGGCCCTGGCCTTCCACTTTTGGCGATATAAAATGCTTTGGCTAATACTGACGGAATTTCTGCAGCATCAGTTACCTGGTAATTCCACTTGGTCACAGGCGTTGTAATATTGATCACATCCGTTTCCTGGAATGCATCCGTACCCAGGAGGTGGGCAAACACCTGACCTGTGATACACACCAGCGGGGTTGAATCAATCATTGCATCCGCGAGCCCGGTCACCAGGTTGGTGGCGCCTGGTCCGCTGGTTGCAAACACGATGCCCGTTTTGCCACTTACCCTCGCGTATCCCTGTGCCGCATGAATGGCACCCTGCTCATGCCGCACGAGGATGTGTTGCAGTTTTTCCCGGTAATCATACAGTGCATCATAGATGGGCATGATGGCACCACCGGGATAACCGAAGATAGTGCTCACACCTTCTGCAAGACAGGATTCCAGCACGGCCACAGAGCCACTGACCTGCAAACTGCGAGCCGTCTCCTGCGAACTGCGAACTGCCTCCTGCGAACTAACTTCTGCCGTATTCATATCCTAAAAGTTTATTTGATCTCATCGGTTACACAACCATCGGCCGCACTGCTTACCTGCCTGGCATATTTGTACAGAATGCCGTTGGTTGCTTTAAGGGGCGGACAAACCCATGCCGCCTTTCTCTTTTGAATGGTTTCTTCATCAATCAATACGTCAATCTTCCTGTTGGTAACATCGATCCTGATGACATCATTATCCTGCACAATAGCGATGTTACCTCCTTTGTAAGCTTCCGGCGTGATATGCCCCACTACAAAACCGTGGGTGCCGCCACTGAACCTGCCATCCGTGATCAGGGCAACTGATTTTCCCAGTCCGGCACCAATAATGGCCGATGTTGGCTTTAACATTTCAGGCATACCCGGAGCACCTACCGGACCCACATTGCGGATCACCACCACGTCTCCATGCTTAACCCTTCCGCTGCTGATCCCTGCAATCAATTCCTGCTCTCCGTCAAACACACGAGCCGGGCCTTCAAAAAATTCGCCTTCTTTTCCAGTGATCTTGGCTACACTGCCACCGGTGGCAAGATTTCCATACAGGATCTGTAAATGCCCCGTTACCTTGATGGGCGTTTCCAGGGGCAGGATAATTTTCTGCGCATCAAAATCCAGGTCCGGCACTTTTTCCAAATTCTCTGCGATGGTCTTCCCGGTTACGGTAAGGCAATCCCCATGCAGGAATCCTTTCTTCAATAAATATTTCATCACGGCAGGCACACCACCGATCTTATGCAGGTCTTCCATCAGGTATTTACCACTGGGTTTCAGGTCTGCGATCAACGGCGTGATATTGCTGAGCGTTTGGAAATCATCCTGAGTAAGGTTTACCTGCACGCTCTTTGCCATGGCTATCAGATGCAGAACCGCATTGGTGGAGCCCCCCAATACCATGAGTACACGAATGGCATTTTCAAATGCCTTACGCGTCATGATATCGCTGGGTTTGATATCTTTTTCCAGCAAGAGGCGGATGGCCCTGCCGGCATCTTCACATTCTTTTTGTTTCTCCGGGCTGATGGCAGGATTAGAGGATGAATAGGGCAGGCTCATACCCAGCGCTTCAATAGCAGAAGCCATCGTATTGGCTGTGTACATACCACCACAGGCACCGGGGCCCGGACAGGAGTTCATTACGATGCCCTTGAAATCACCATCGCTCAGCTGACCTGCAATCTTCTGACCCAGCGCTTCAAAGGAAGAGATGATATTCAGGTCCTGGCCTTTATAATGACCAGGTGCAATGGTTCCGCCATAGACCATGATGGCAGGCCTGTTGAGGCGCCCCATTGCAATCAATGATCCCGGCATGTTTTTATCACAGCCCGGTACTGCAATCAGCGCATCATAATACTGTGCACCACATACTGCTTCAATAGAATCGGCAATGATGTCCCTGCTCACCAGAGAATAACGCATGCCGGGTGTTCCATTAGACATTCCGTCACTCACCCCAATGGTGTGAAAAGTTAGTCCCACAAGATCATTGGCCCACACAGATTTTTTAATGGATGCTGCGAGGTCATTCAAATGCATATTGCAGGTATTGCCGTCATAGCCCATACTTACAACACCTACCTGCGCTTTAGCCAGGTCTGCGTCCGTAAGCCCAATACCATATAACATCGCCTGTGCTGCTGGCTGTGTCACATCCTGTGTAAGAACCTTACTATACTTATTCAATTCTGCCATGCTGTTAGATTGTTGCAACCGCCTGTTTTTCGGTTACCCTGTCTTTATATTCCAATTGTATCTTTCTGCCGAGGCTTTCATTCCAGGCCAGGGGAAACTGATATTGATCGATGGAGGCCCAGCCAATCACTTCTGCTGCTGTTCCGCAGAAAAATGCGGAATCTGCCTGCTGTAATTCTTCCAGTGTACAGGCCTTCTCTACCACTGTAATGCCTGCATCTTCGCAGATCTCCAATACGGTGGCGCGTGTGATGCCGGTAAGGATATTGCCTGCTGCAGGCGTATATAAGACACCATCTTTTTCAAAAAACATATTGGCTCCCGGACCTTCCGCAATGAATCCGTTCATATCACTCAGCAAGGCCTCGTCATACCCCTTTGCTTTGGCATCCTGGCTGGCTAATATGGAGTTTACATAATGGCCACAGGCTTTCGCGTGGATGTGGAATCCTTTTGGATTGGGGCGTTGGTAAGATGAGCCATACACTTTCAAAAGTTTATCGCCCAAAAATGGCTGCATTTCCCAGGTCATAATGGCCAGGTGGGATTCCGTGTTGGGATTGAAACTCATATTGGCGGGTGCGTACACCAAAGGCCTGATATAGGCATCCTGTTGGTTATTCTGCTTCAGTACGGCATAGGTAGCTTCAATGAGTTCTTCCACCTGCCAGGTGTATGGAAGGTTCAGCGCTTCTGCAGATTTTTGCAATCTTTCATAATGCTCAACCGGCTTAAAGATTTTCGTTTCCCCAGATGCCGTCTTGTAGGAACGGATCCCTTCAAACACGCCATATCCATAATGCAGGGATTGACCATACAGATCCGTACTAGCTTCACCAGCCTTCACCACTTTACCATTTAACCAAATAACTGTGTCCTGACTGTAATAGTTTGCCATATGCTTGCTATATGATGGTTGACTTTCTCAACTCGATATTGGCTTTATTGATTGCGCCGGGAAATTTATTGCTGATATGGTCAGAGATCAGCTCACCAATGGTAGAGGTGAAATAAAAATTCACCGGATCGATATCTTTGGTGACAAAACCATGTTCAAGGGTCCAGTCCACTGCCGTACGCACATGATCCGCTTCATTCTGCAAGCCGAAATATTCCAGCATCAGGGCAACACTAAGAATGGCACCCAGTGGATTGGCAATATCTTTTCCTGCTGCCTGCGGATAAGAACCGTGGATAGGTTCAAACAAGGCTTTACCATTACCAATGGAGGCTGAAGGCAGTAAGCCCAGGGAGCCCGTAAGTACACTGGCCTCATCGCTGAGAATGTCTCCAAACATATTTTCTGTAAGGATGATGTCAAATTGTTTGGGGTTCAGGATCAGCTGCATGGCGGCATTATCCACAAACATAAAATCAACTTCCACATCGGGATATTGCTGCGCGATGGCTTTCACATGGTGGCGCCACAACCTGGAGGTTTCCAGCACATTGGCTTTATCAACCAGCGTCAGTTTTTTTCTTCGGTTACCCGCAAATTGAAATGCCAAATGGGCAATGCGCTCAATCTCTGCCTGGGTATAGGTACAATCGTCCAGTGCCCAGTTCTTTTCTTCATTCACTTCTTTCTTACCAAAATAAATACCTCCCGTAAGTTCACGGAAGATGATAAAATCAATACCCGCCAGTGCATTGGCTTTCAGTGGTGAAAGATGCTGTAGTGCAGTATATGATTTAACGGGCCGGATATTGGCGTAGAGCTCCAGGGATTTGCGCAGTTTCAGCAATCCCTGCTCAGGCCGCACCTTGGCATTGGGGTCATTGTCAAAACGTGGATGCCCGATAGCACCAAAAAGGATGGCATCACTTTGCATACAGGAAGCCAGTGTTTCGTCTGGCAGGGGGCTGCCGGTCTTATCAATGGCATCCGCACCCATCAGGCAGAAATTATAATAGAACTGGTGGCCATATTGCTGGCCAATGGCGTCCAGCACACGGATGGCTTGTTTGATCACTTCAGGACCAATGCCATCTCCGGGAATCACGGTAATATTCTTATGCATAAGAATCGATTTAGGCGTTTAGTTTTTCATATTGTTCGATACGGTCTTTCAGGCTCAGCAGGTAGTCAATGTCATCGTACCCATTGAGCAGGCATTCTTTTTTATAGGCATTGATGGAAAAAGACTCTGCTTCTCCCGTGTTTTCCAGCATGATGGTTTGCTGGGGCAGATCCACCGTGATCAGGGTTTGTGGATCTTGTTCAACGGCGCGGAATAGTTTTTCCAGGAAGGCCGGACTAACGGTCACGGGTAACAGAAAATTATTCAGGGCATTGTTGGCAAAGATGTCTGCAAAGAAACTGCTCACCACCACGTCAAAACCATAGTCTTTGATGGCCCAGGCTGCGTGTTCACGGGAAGAACCACAACCAAAATTTTTTGCTGCCACCAGGATCTTACCACTAAACCGTGAATTGTTCAACACAAAATCCTGTTTCGGCATACTTTCATCATCATTCTCATACCGCCAATCCCGAAACAGGTTCTTCCCAAACCCATCTCTTGTAGTTGCTTTCAGAAACCTCGCCGGAATGATCTGGTCTGTATCCACGTTCTCCATATTGAGTGGAACCGCCGTAGAAGAAATATTTCGTATGCTTTTTGTCATAATCCAATTATCTAAATCCCAATAACCATTGCCAATTGCTAATTACCCATTGCCAATTGTCAATTACTAAAAAAATCCCGAACGTCTCCAACGCTCCCCGTCACCGCCGCCACTGCTGCCGTCAGCGGCGATGCCAATAGTGTGCGAGCGCGAGGTCCCTGCCTGCCTTCAAAATTCCGGTTGCTGGTGCTGATGCAGTATTTCCCGGCAGGGATCTTGTCTTCATTCATACCCAGGCATGCGGAGCAGCCCGGACCTCGCAGTTGAAAACCTGCTTCTTCAAAAATCTTATCGATCCCTTCCTGCCGTGCTTGTTGCTCTACTTGTTTACTGCCGGGTACTACCCACACTTCCACGCCATCGGCTTTTTTCTTTCCCTGTACAAATTCAGCAACCAGTCTCAGATCTTCTATCCGTGAATTGGTGCAGGAGCCAATGAACACATAATCCACTTTCTGCCCCTTTATTGGAGCACCTGCCTGCAGACCCATATAATCCAGTGCCTTGATATAATTAGGCTGTTCCTGCTCATTGATGTTACTGAGTGCCGGGATCACCTCATTGACGCCAATGCCCATGCCGGGGTTGGTGCCATAAGTGATCATCGGCGTTATATCTTCGGCATTGATGTTGAGTTCCTTGTCAAACACAGCGCCTTCGTCTGTCTTCAAGGTTTTCCAATAGGCGAGTTTTTGTTCCCATGCTTCGCCTTGTGGTGCAAAGGGCCTGCCTTTGATGTAGTTAAAGGTGGTTTCGTCTGGTGCAATGAGGCCACCGCGGGCACCCATTTCAATGCTCATATTGCAGATGGTCATCCTGCCTTCCATACTTAGTCTGCGGATGGCTGAACCAGCGTATTCCACAAAATATCCTGTGGCGCCGGATGCTGAAATAAGGGAGATAATATGCAGGATAATGTCTTTGGACAATACACCAGGTTTCAACTCACCCTCTACATTAATGCGCATCAGTTTGGGTCTGGATTGCAGGAGGCATTGGGTTGCCAGCACCATTTCCACTTCGCTGGTCCCAATACCAAATGCAATAGTGCCAAATGCGCCGTGGGTGGAGGTATGGCTATCGCCACACACCATCGTCATACCTGGCTGGGTAACACCCAGTTCAGGACCTATAACGTGAACAATGCCCTGGTACGGATGTCCGAGGCCATACAGTTCAATGCCGAAGGCCGCACAGTTTTCCTTGAGTGCTTCCACCTGTTTGCGCGATAGTTCTTCGCTGATGGGTAAATGTTGGTTGAGGGTAGGTACGTTATGATCTGCCGTGGCCACCACCTGTGCAGGCCTGAACACGGAAAGGCCGCGTTGCGCCAGTCCCTTGAAAGCCTGCGGGGAAGTCACTTCATGGATCAGGTGCCTGTCAATGTACAGTACAGACGGCCCGTCTTCAATGGTAGTTACCACGTGCTTGTTCCAGATCTTATCAAATAATGTTATTGCCATGTGTGAATTTCTTAGTCAAAAAGGCGTGGCACTAGGCCACGCCACCAAAGCTGGACATGAGAAAAAGGTTCAGACGGTTACGGTTTCGGTTTTGTATTTCCGGGCAAGCTGGTGCAGGTCCTCATCATTCACCTGTTTCAATGCATCAGCCACTTCGAGGAACCAGGTATATAACACGTCTACATCGTTTCGGGAAAACTCATAACCAATATTGCGGAAACGGTAGGCCAGCGCAGAGCGGCCGCTTCTCGCCGTGAGTACTATCTTGGAGCTGTCTGCCCCCACTTCCTGTGGTGCAATGATCTCGTAGGTTTGCGCGTCTTTCAGGAATCCATCCTGGTGGATACCAGATGAGTGCGAAAACGCATTGCTGCCCACAATGGCTTTATTGGGTTGCACCGGCATGCGCATGGTGTCTGATACCAACCGGCTGACGGGGTTCAGCATTTCCGATTTGATTTGGGTATACAGTCCCAGGTGCTGGTGTTGTTTGATCACCATCACCACTTCTTCCAGGGAAGTATTGCCGGCCCGCTCACCCAGTCCATTGATGGTACACTCAATTTGCCTGGCCCCATTGATGGCGCCATAAATTGAGTTGGCGGTAGCCAGGCCCAGGTCATTGTGACAATGGCAGGAGAGGATGGCTTTGTCTATGTTGGGAACCTTGTTCCTCAGGTAAGCCATTTTCTCACCATACTGATGGGGAAGGCAATAGCCTGTGGTGTCAGGGATGTTTACGGTTGTTGCGCCTGCCCTGATCACGGCTTCCACCACGCGGGCGAGGTATTCATTATCTGTACGCCCGGCATCTTCCGCATAGAATTCAATATTGTCTGTGTAGCGGCGGGCCCATTTCACGCATTGCACCGCACGCTCAAGGATCTCTTCCCTGGTACTGTTGAATTTTGCTTTGATGTGAAAATCTGAGGTGCCAATACCTGTATGGATGCGGGGGCGTTTAGCAGTGCGGAGCGCTTCACCGGCCGTCTGGATGTCTTTTTCCACCGCCCTGCTGAGACCGCATACCACTGCATCTTTAATCACAGACGAGATCTCCGCAACGGCTTCAAAGTCACCCGGACTTGAAATAGGGAACCCGGCTTCAATGATGTCCACACCCAGTGCCTCCAGTTGAAGTGCGATCTCAACCTTCTCTTTGGTATTGAGTTTACAACCGGGAACCTGCTCACCGTCACGAAGCGTGGTATCAAAAATATATATCCTGTCTGAAGCCATAAAAATTGGGTCTCGTATAAAAAATAGCAGCCGGTGTAAAGTGAATTGCTTGCCATGGATAAAATAATACACCGGACTGCCAGAACGAATATATCCAGACAGGATATGGATATCAAGCCAAAAACCATTGTAAATTACACCCATCAACCCCTGCGGTTCCAATTGTAAAATGCTAATTGTCAACGTGTTATAATCTACTTCTATACGATGCCCAACCGTTCAAAAGATGAATTGTTCCAGTTGATCAAGACCCTTGAGAAAGCGGAGAAGCGGAATTTCAAGCTCTTTGTGAAGCGGAACTCTGCGCAGGATGATCTCAAAATCATCGTATTATTTGATGCGCTGGACAAAATGGAGCAGTATGACGAGGAGTTGCTGCTGAAGAAAAACAAGGCCATCCGGAAGCAACAGTTATCCAATCTGAAGGCGCATCTCTACAAGCAGATCCTGGCCAGCCTGAGGGTGATGAAGGATGATGACAATATTGACATCCTCCTGCATGAGCAGATGGACTATGCGAGGATTCTATATAATAAAGGACTATATAACCAGAGCCTGAAGGTGCTGAACCGCACCAAAGACCTGGCGCGGCAGTACAACCAGATCACCTTCTGGCTGCAGGCCCTGTTTTTTGAAAAGAAGATCGAGAGCCTCCATATTACCCGGAGTTTTGAGAACCGCGCGGAAGAGTTGGCCAGGGAAGTCAATGAACTGGATGAAAGATTGGTGATGGTGGGCAAACTGTCTAACCTGGCGTTGCAATTGTATGGTTGGTATATCCAGATGGGACATGCGCGCGACAAAAAAGACAGCGAGGCGGTGAAAGCTTTTTTTGAGAACCACATGCCTGCCGGTGCGGCGGATTTTAAGGGGTTTTACGAAAAGCTTTACCTGCACCAGAGTTATGCCTGGTATGGATTTATCCTGCAGGATTTTCTGTTGTACTATAAAAGTTGCCAGCGCTGGGTTGACCTGTTTGAGAAAGAGCCGGTGATGAAGAAGGTGGAGGCACAGCAATACATCAAGGGCATGCACAACCTGCTGAATGCGCATTTTATGCTACGTAACCACGATAAGTTCAATACTGATCTCAAAGCCTTTGAGAATTTTTACCGGTCAAAAGAAGCGAACCTCAACCAGAATAACCAGGTGCAGACTTTTGTGTACCTGTATATCGCAAAGATCAACAGGCATTTCATGGAGGGAAGTTTCACGCAGGGCATTAAACTGGTGCCGCATATAGAAGAGAAACTTGAGGAGCATGAGTTGTTGCTGGACAGGCACCGGGTGCTGATCTTCTACTACAAGATCGCCTGTTTGTATTTTGGTGCCGGCCAGTTTGAGAAAGCGGTGGAATACCTGAACCGGATCATCAACTGGAAGGTAGACCTGCGGACTGACCTGCAGTGTTATGCACGACTGCTGCACCTGATCTCGCACTATGAACTTGGAAATTATGAGATCCTGGATTATTTGATCCGCTCAGTGTATCGCTTCATGGCCAAGATGCAAAACCTCTCTGTTGTAGAAAAGGAAATCTTCCGATTCCTGCAACAGACCTTCCATATGAACCGCCAGCAGGTGCGCAAAGCCTTTGAGCAGCTTCGCGATAAACTTGCAAAATACGAGGCCAACCCGCTAGAAAGCCGCAGCTTCATGTACCTGGATTTCATTTCCTGGCTTGACAGTAAGATCGAGGGTGTGCCCGTGCAGGATATCATCAGGAAGAAAGGGCAGAGGGTGTGAGGAAAGGGAGAAGGTAAAGGGAGAAGTGTGAAGATGAGCTTCCAACTTCCCACTTTATCTTCTTCCTTTCTTCAAAGGGATTTCACTCGCTTGAAATTAAACAACACAGTGTCTTTCCCGCCTTTTCCATTGGGCCCTACAATATGGGCTCGCAGGGAATGGGGATCGATGAGTTCATACACGATATCCGTGGGGAAATCATGGGCCGGGTTAGAGAAATGCACCCGGGTGGGGGAGACTGCTACCGATTTGAATTTTACGATCTCCGGGTTACCGGCACCCTTGACAGCATATTCCCAGCCCTGTCCCTGGCGGGAGGTGATCACTTCTTCTTCAAGGGTAGAATCTGCCCCATTGATCCGGTAGGAGACGGAAAAATAACTGCCATCGGCCTTTTTCTCCCATTTTTCCAGGTATTTACCATTGGTACGCAGCCATGAACCAATGAGCTTGTTGAAAATGACTTCTTCTTGGGGCAATGTGGCAATGTGGTAGTGCGGTAATGCGGCAATGAGTAAAAAAATCAGTTTCATATTGACTAATTTATTAATGTATTTAGCATTCTCTAATCTCCAATCTCCAACTTGCAATTATTGCCGCATTACCGCATTGCCAAATTGCCACATTGCTGGTTATTTTTTGGCCACGGGTTGAAAATTTCCTAGCTTTGCCGTCCTTAATTTCGGAATGCTGGCATTTTCCCGGGTGATTACAAATATAACTCATTGATTATCAATTGCTGTCTTCGTCAGGCGGAGCAGTGGGGATTTTCATGCAGGCAGTTCAAATTAAGTTAACCGGTTAAACTTCAGAAATAATTATGGCTATTAAGAAAGAAAATCGGCCAAGGTCAAACTTCTCAAAGATCACGATCAGCCTTGCTTCTCCTGATTCCATCCTGGAGCGTTCATTTGGTGAAGTGCTGAAGCCAGAAACCATCAACTACCGGACCTATAAGCCGGAGCGTGACGGTTTGTTCTGCGAGCGAATCTTCGGGCCAGTAAAAGATTATGAGTGTGCTTGCGGTAAGTACAAGCGTATCCGTTACAAAGGCATCGTGTGTGATCGCTGCGGTGTGGAAGTAACAGAGAAGAAGGTACGTCGCGAGCGGATGGGCCACATCAAACTGGTGGTGCCTGTGATCCATATCTGGTATTTCAAGAGCCTCCCCAACAAGATCGGTTACCTGCTCGGTATGAGCTCCAAGAAGCTCGAGAGCATTATCTATTATGAGCGTTATGTAGTGATCCAGCCGGGTCTTCGTGTAGATAAGGGTCAGAATACCGGTGACCTGCTCACGGAAGAAGAGTACCTGGACATCCTCGATACTTTACCGAAGGATAACCAGTACCTGCCTGATGAGGATGCCAATAAATTCATCGCGAAGATGGGTGCTGAAGCTGTGCATGACCTGCTGGCCCGCATCGATCTCGATGGCCTGAGTTTTTCCCTGAGGAATGCTGCAGCCAATGAAACTTCACAGCAACGTAAGGCTGACGCCCTGAAGCGCCTGAGCGTGGTGGAAGCTTTCCGCGATGCTAACCTTCGTATACAAAACCGTCCTGAATGGATGGTGATGCAATATATACCGGTGATCCCACCGGAACTGCGCCCCCTCGTACCCCTGGATGGCGGACGTTTTGCGTCTTCTGACCTGAACGATCTGTACCGCAGGGTGATCATCCGCAACAACCGTCTGAAGCGTTTGCTGGAGATCAAGGCACCTGAGGTTATCCTTCGTAACGAGAAGCGGATGCTGCAGGAAGCCATCGATTCACTCTTCGATAACAGCCGTAAATCAAACGCCGTTAAAGCCGAAGGCGGACGTGCACTCAAATCTCTCTCTGACGTACTGAAAGGTAAGCAGGGTAGGTTCCGTCAGAACCTTTTGGGTAAACGTGTGGACTATTCTGGTCGTTCCGTAATTGTGGTAGGTCCTGAACTGAAACTGCATGAGTGCGGCCTGCCCAAAGACATGGCAGCTGAATTGTTCAAGCCGTTCATCATTCGTAAACTGATTGAAAGGGGTATCGTGAAAACGGTGAAATCAGCCAGGAAACTGGTTGACCGCAAGGAAGCCATCGTTTGGGATATCCTCGAAAATATATTGAAAGGTCACCCGGTGATGCTCAACCGTGCCCCAACACTGCACAGGTTGTCCATCCAGGCCTTCCAGCCCAAGCTCGTGGAAGGTAAAGCCATCCAGTTGCATCCGCTGGTAACCTCTGCGTTCAACGCTGACTTTGACGGTGACCAGATGGCGGTTCACGTGCCGCTGAGCAATGCGGCCGTACTGGAAGCACAGCTGCTGATGCTGGCATCACACAACATCCTCAACCCGCAGAATGGTACGCCTATCACCCTGCCTTCACAGGACATGGTACTTGGTCTGTACTACATCACCAAGGGTAAGCGCTCCACAGAAACCGAGAAGGTTCGTGGCGAAGGCATGGCTTTCTACAGCGCGGATGAAGTGATCATCGCCTACAATGAGAACCGTATAGACCTGCATGCCTTCATTAAGGTGAAAGCAGATGTGAGGAATGACAAGGACGAGCTGGAGCATAAACTCATCGAAACTACCGTTGGTCGCATCCTGGTGAACCAGGTGGTGCCTAAGAAAGTAGGTTATGTGAATGCATTGCTGACGAAGAAGAACCTGCGTGAGATCATTGGTGATATCATCAAGATCACAGACGTTCCCACTACGGCCAAGTTCCTGGATAATATCAAGGAGCTCGGTTTCCGCATGGCCTTCCGTGGTGGTTTGTCGTTCAATATTGAAGACCTCGTTATCCCCAACCTGAAAGAATCCATGGTGGATCAAGCTGCCGGCGAGGTTCAGGAAGTGTGGGACAACTACAACATGGGTCTGATCACCAACAACGAAAGATATAACCAGATCATTGACATCTGGTCAAGGGTGGATACCAAGGTAACCGAGACCCTGATCAGGGAGATGGCGATAGACAGGCAGGGTTTCAACTCTGTATACATGATGCTGGATTCCGGTGCCCGTGGTTCCAAGCAGCAGGTAAAACAGCTTGCTGGTATCAGGGGTCTGATGGCCAAGCCAAGGAAGAGTGGTTCTTCAGGTTCCGAGATCATCGAGAACCCGATCCTCTCTAACTTTAAAGATGGTTTGAGCGTATTGGAATACTTCATCTCTACGCACGGTGCGCGTAAAGGTCTTGCGGATACGGCCCTTAAAACGGCCGATGCCGGTTACCTTACCCGTCGTCTTGTAGACGTTGCGCAGGATGTGGTGATCATGGAAGAAGACTGCGGTACATTGCGTGGTATCGCCACCAGTGCGCTGAAAGATAATGAGGACATCGTAGAACCGTTGTACGACAGGATCGTGGGCCGTACTTCATTGCACAACGTGTATGATCCGTTGAGTGATGAGATCATCTGTGAAGCGGGTGATGCCATTGACGAGCACATCGCGAAGCGTATTGAAGACGCGGGTATTGAAACAGTGGAGATCCGCTCCGTACTCACTTGCGAGAGCAAGCGCGGGGTGTGTGTGAAGTGTTATGGTGTGAACCTGGCAACAGGTGCACTGGCACAACGTGGTGATGCTGTAGGTATCATCGCTGCCCAGTCCATCGGTGAACCGGGTACACAGCTTACCCTGCGTACCTTCCACGTGGGTGGTGTTGCGGGATCTGCTGCGGTAGATTCACAACTGGCTGCCAAGTTTGACGGTACCATCCAGTTCGATGGTCTGCGTACGGTTAAGTCAAAGAACAACGAAGGCAACGAAGTAGATATCGTTATTGGTCGTACCGGTGAGGTAAGGATCATGGACGTGAAGAATGACAGGCTGCTGATCACCAACAACGTGCCCTATGGTGCAACGCTGCAGGTGAAAGATGGCCAGAAGGTGGCGAAGGGCGATGTGATCTGTTCATGGGATCCGTTCAACAACGTGATCCTTGCGGAGATACCTGGTGTGATCAAACTCGAGAACGTTATTGAAGGCGTGACCTTCCGTGAAGAGTCTGATGAGCAAACCGGCCACCGTGAGAAAGTGGTGATTGATACCAAGGATAAGACCAAGATCCCTGCCATCATTGTGGAGGGTAAGAAAGAATCTAAAAACTACAATACGCCGGTAGGTGCGCACCTGATCATTGATGACGGTGATGAGGTGAAAGCAGGACAGGTGCTGGTGAAGATCCCGAGAGTGTTGGGTAAACTCCGTGACATCACGGGTGGTCTGCCCAGGGTAACGGAACTGTTTGAAGCGCGTAACCCCGGTAACCCTGCCATCGTTTCTGAGATCGATGGTGTGGTAACCTTCGGAGCCATTAAGCGTGGTAACCGCGAGATCATCGTGGAAGCTAAAGACGGCGTGGTGAAGAAATACCTGGTTCCGCTGACGCGCCAGATTTTGGCACAGGACGGCGACTTCGTGAAAGCCGGTACTTCATTGTCAGATGGCCAGACAGCGCCCAGCGATATCCTCTCCATCAAAGGTCCGTTTGCCGTACAGGAGTACGTGGTTAATGAGATCCAGGAGGTGTATCGTTTACAGGGTGTGAAGATCAATGATAAACACATTGAGGTGATCGTACGCCAGATGATGAAGAAAGTGGAGATTGTTGATCCCGGAGATACAAGGTTCCTGGAGGAAGATCTGGAAGACAGGTTTGCATTCAATGAGGAGAATGACTGGATCTTTGATAAAAAGATCATCACTGAAGCGGGCGAGAGTACAAAACTGAAAGCTGGCCAAATCGTGAGCCTGCGTGAAGTACGTGAAGAGAATTCTGTACTGCGCAGAAACGATAAGAAACTGGCTGAGTTCCGTGACGCCAGGGCCGCTACATCCAGGCCAGTGCTCCTGGGTATCACCAAGGCTTCACTGGGTACACAGAGCTGGATCTCTGCGGCTTCATTCCAGGAAACAACCAAAGTATTGTCTTCTGCCGCTATACAGGGTAAGACAGATGATATGATGGGTCTGAAAGAAAACGTTATCACAGGTCACCATATTCCTGCCGGTACAGGTATGAGGGAATTTGAGAACATGATCGTGGGCAGCAAGGAGGAGTATGAACTGCTCCAGACCACCCGCGAAGCCATGACCTTTGATGAAGAAGAATAATTTTTAGTGAAGTGGTGAAGTGGTGAAGTAGTGAATTGGTCACTTCGCCACTTCACTACTTCACTACTTCACCACTTCACCATTTCATTTTTACCATGAGAAATTTTTTACCCGCAGTTACGGCTGTCCTTGCAGTGCTTGTTGGTGTGCTGTTTTACCTGCATTTTAAGAACCATTCACAGATAGATAAGATTACCAGCAAAGTGGCCAGCAATGACACTGCAGCCAGCAGGCCTTTGAAGGTTGCTTATGTTGACCTGGACAGTATCCAGGAGAAGTATGATTACTATCGTGAGAAGATGAATGAGTTTGAGAAAAAGAAAGAGAGCGCAGACAGGGACCTGAACAACTCATTCCAGCGTATTGAGAACGAGCGTGTTGCTTTTGTACAAAAAGGTAATGCCATCACACAGGTAGAAGCTGAAGCATTTCAACGGGATTATGCACGCAAGATGCAAAACCTGGAGCAGCAGAAAGCCAATATGGAAAGGCAGATCCAGGAAGAAGGGATCAAAACCATGGAAGACCTGCGGAAAAAGATCAATGCTTTCCTGGTAGATTATAACAAGACACAGAGCTATTCTTATATCTTTTCTTACAGCAGCAGTATTAACGTACTGTTCTATAAAGACACTGCATATAACATTACTAATGAAGTAGTGGCAGGGCTGAATGAAGCGTATAAGGCTAGTAAGCCTGCGGCGAAGTAAGTGTGTTGAGGCATTGAGGCATAAAGGCATTGAGGCATTAAGGCATTAGGAAGGGCGCGGATTGCGCCCTTTTTTTATTTGTTTATCCGGGTTTATTCATCGTGCCAATTCTGCTGCGGCAGCAATCATGGCCTGGGTGGGCTTGGTATCTGAAGCCTGTAGCATATCAAAAAGCTGTCCAATACGTCCCAGCTGTCTGGCGATATTTTTCTTTTCATCGTCGGTGGATGGGGTAGCAGCCAGCAGTTTCTTTCGCAAGGTATACAGTGATAAGGAAAGGTCATGCTGGGCCTGAAGGTCTTTCGTGGATGTCTTCACACGGGGATCCATTTTAAGTACCAGGCTTTGTTCCTGAACTTTTCCATCAACAGTGAGCCTGACCTTGTACACGCCGGGCATCACGAAAGGCGCAGTGGGTTCAGGTGCTGTATTTTTATATACGGCACTGATGGGGTAGGAAGCTTCCATATCCAGCGGGTCATAACGCAGGTCCCAGCAAAATCTTTGTGCGCCGGCTTTGGCAGGAAGGATCTGTTGTGGCCTTACCCAATAATCCGGAACATTGTCCTGTGGTTTCGTATAGGGCTTATCGTTAGAGGTGTAGGTGCGGATGACCTTTCCTTTGCTGTCCAGGATTTCCAGCTTTACCTGGGCAGCATTAGATGCCAGGTAATAGTTTATGATGGCGCCATCAGGTGGATTCTGCCCCGCTGGTTCATCCGGAGGAACGGGCGTATCTGTATAGGTGCTGAACCGTACACGCCAGGCTTGTTGCGGCTTGTAGAGGATCACAGGCTGACCGCTCAGGGTTGCACTGATCTGCCGCAGGGGTGTGATGTCATCGAGGATCCAGAAACTGCGTCCGTGCGTACCCACCACCAGGTCATCGTCCTTGATGACCAGGTCACGGATGGAGGTGGCAGGCATGTTGAGGCGAAGGCTTTGCCAGTGTTCGCCATCGTCAAAAGAAACATATACTGCCCGCTCAGAACCTGCATACAGCAGTCCTTTGCGTACGGGATCTTCACGTACGGCATTGATGGGATCATCCGGTAACCCGTTCACGATTTCTTTCCAGGATTTGCCGCCGTCCGTGGTTTTATATATGTGCGCCTTCATATCATCAACCCTGATCCTGTTCACCGCGGCATACGCGGTATTTACGTCAAAATGGCTGGCTTCCATCAGTGATACCTTGCTCCATGAGGTAATAGAAGATGGCGTGACATTGGTCCAGGATTTACCCCCGTTACGGGTCACGTGGATCAGTCCGTCATCGGTACCACACCAGATGGTGTTAGAATCTTTAAAGGACGGTGCCACCGTGTAGATCACCCCACGGCGCGGCATGGTCTTCATTTTTTCATTGGTATAAACACCCACGGAAGCTGGAACATCATAGGTCTCGCGGGTGAGGTCTGGGCTCATGACCGTCCAGCTGTTGCCACCATCCCTGGTTTTGAAAAGTACATTGCCGGCAAAGAACAATGTTTTGGGATCGATGGGAGAGAACAATACCGGCGCGGTACGCAGGAATCGATATTTGCCTGAGCGTACGGCCTCCGGTGCGATGTTTTGTGTTTGTCCGGTGCGCTTATCATACCGGGTGATCTTACCACCATAAATGATATTTGGATCAAGGGGATCTGCAGCCACATAACCATATTCTTCCACACCCACTGGATGCCACTCCCTGTAGCTGATGAAGCCATCATTGCCACGGGATGTGATACCCACGGAGCCGCTTTCCTGCTGGCCTCCATATACATTGTAAGGGAATGCATTATCCGTGCTCACATGGTAAAACTGTGCGGTGGGTTGGTTGTACCAGGAAGAGAAGCTCTTGCCGCCATTGACGGTGATGATTGCGCCCTGGTCTGCAGCAATAAGAATTGTATTGCCATCATTAGGATTGATCCAGATACGGTGGTAATCATCACCACCGGGTGCGCCGCGGAAAGCCGACCAGTTTTTTCCGCCATCTTCAGACCGCCACATGACTACATTGGCACTGTACACAATGTCCCGGTTCTTGGGATCTACTTTTACTTCAGCGAAGTCGCCGCCGCGGCCCCAGTATCTTTCATCCGCACTGGTCCTGTACCATGTTGCACCTGCATCATCACTGCGGTACATGCCACCAAGATCACCGGCATCAACGGTGGCGTATAAACGATTTCTGTCTGACGGGGCGATGCAGAATCCTATTCGTCCAAGGCCTTGCGCAGGCGTGGGTAAGCCATTGGTGAGTTTGGTCCAGGTTTCACCACCGTCAGTGGATTTAAAGAGTCCGCTCTCCGGGCCGTTCCATGCGCCGTTTTCCCATGGCCCCTGCCTTGCGGCCCAGAGATCCGCATACACCACGTTGGGATCCACAGGATCCAGTGTTACCTGAATAGCGCCGGTGTTTTCGTCTTTGTATAGAACTTGTTTCCAGGTTTTGCCGCCATCCAGCGTGCGATATACGCCCCGTTCTTTGTTAGGGCCATAAGGATGACCGAGGACTGCCACAAAGAGGCGGTTTTCATTCTGGGGGTCTATGGCCATACCGCCAATCTGCTGGCCATCACGAAGTCCCATATGGGTCCAGGTAGCGCCGCCATCGGTACTCTTGTATACGCCGTCACCTACTGACAGGTCGGGCCGTTGTACGCCTTCGCCGCTGCCAACATAAATAGTATTGGGATTGGAAGGTGAGATGGCAATATCCCCCACAGAGCCCGTGGGAGTAGCATCAAATATAGGGTCCCAGGTTCTGCCGAAATCAGTGGTCTTCCAAACACCACCATTGTTGACGCCAATGTAAAATGTATTGGGCTGTGAGGGCACGCCGGTAGCTGCGATGGTACGGCCGCCACGGTGCGGGCCGATCATGCGCCATTGCATTGCGTTAAAATAAGAAGGATCAAATGACTGTGCCTGAATCGCAAAGCTGTTGATGAAGAGCGTTAATACAAATAAGTATTTCATACCTGGAACTTATCCATTAAATATAAGACCTAAACCCTCACCCTTTCGCCTATTTTCTATTTTCCCTATCTTCATCGGAAATTTTTTGCATGACGGAACAGTCGAATTTTAAGCCCAGCCTGGGTCTGTTGGATGCTACGATGGTAGTAGCCGGTTCTATGATTGGGTCTGGCATCTTCATTGTAAGTGCAGACATAGTGCGTAATGTGGGCAGTGCCGGCTGGCTTATCGGCGTTTGGGTGATCACAGCAGTTATGACCATCATTGCCGCGGTAAGTTATGGTGAATTGAGCGGGATGTTCCCCAAGGCAGGTGGTCAGTATGTGTACCTTAAAGAGGCATATAACCCGCTGGTGGGTTTTTTATATGGCTGGAGTTTTTTTTCCGTGATCCAGACCGGGACTATTGCGGCAGTAGCGGTGGCCTTTGCAAAATTCACCGGTTATTTTATTCCGGCCTTCAGGGCCACACCGGAGAATGTGTTGTTTAGTGTGGGGCCATTTGCTGTTAATAAGGCCCAGCTATTGGGTATATTGATCATACTGGTGCTTACCTATATCAACACCCGGGGGATCAAAGAAGGGAAAATGATCCAGACTACGTTTACAATATCCAAGTTGTTGTCCCTGTTTGGACTGATCATCTTCGGGTTTCTGCTGGCTAAAGAAAGTTTTTGGAGTGCCAACTGGCAAACGGGCCTGCATGCGCAGGAAGTAGTGGATAAGGCAGCAACGGCTGCCAGTGTAAGCTGGAGGGATATTGGCGGCGTTGCCCTGATGGGGGCCATAGCAGCGTCTATGGTGGGTTCTGTATTCAGCAGTGATGCCTGGAATAATGTGACGTTCATTGCCAGTGAAATCAAGAACCCTAAGAGAAATATAGGACTGAGCCTGTTCCTGGGAACGCTCATCGTATCCATTATTTATATCTCCACCAATCTGATGTACCTGCACGTGCTGCCGCTGAACCAGATAGCTTTTCCTGAAGAAGATCGCCTAGCTGTGGCCGCGGCCAATGTGTTCATGGGTAATGCAGGGAAGGCCATCATCGCCATCCTGATCATGATCTCTACATTTGGCTGTATCAATGGACTGGTGCTCGCTGGTGCCAGGGTGTATTATACAATGGCACAGGACAGGCTGTTTTTTAAAAACGCAGCAACCCTTAATCGCAATGCCGTTCCCCAGTGGGCACTGTGGGCACAGGCGGTTGTGGCTTGCTTACTTTGCCTCAGTGGCCGTTATGGTGACCTCCTGGATATGGTATCGTTTGTGGTGGTGATCTTTTATGTGCTTACCATCATCGGCATATTTATCCTGAGGGCCAAAAGACCTGAAGCAGAGAGGCCATACAAAGCCTTTGGTTATCCCCTGTTGCCAGCCATATATGTGTTGATGGGTATTACTTTTTGCACCCTGCTGATCATCTTCAAACCTCAATATACCTGGCCGGGTATGATCATCACATTATTGGGCATCCCCATTTACTACATCGCTGTTGCGGCAAGGAAATAAATTATTCATTGTAGTTTTGCCTATGCATTTTCAGGAACTGTTTGCGGCGTTTGACAATATCAGGGTAGGTGTAATTGGCGATGTGATGCTGGATACCTATATGTGGGGCCACGTAGAGCGGATATCTCCTGAAGCGCCTGTGCCCATCGTAGCCCTGGAAAAAAAAGAGTATCGGATTGGAGGTGCCGGGAATGTGGCCCTCAACCTTAAAGCACTGGGAGCTAAGCCCCATGTGTTGAGTGTGATGGGGGATGATGAGGATGGGCAACGCCTGGATAGTCTTTTCAGGGAACAGGGTATTGGTACCAACTGTCTTTTGACGAGTACTAACCGGGTGACCACCAATAAAATGCGCATCATCAGTCGCAACCAACAGATGATGCGGCTGGACAGGGAAATCACCAAGCCTCTCAGGTCAGAAGAAGAAGAGCTGTTTATCCAAAAGGTTTCGGCATTCCTGGAAGACGAGAAGCCCTCCGTCGTAATTTTTGAAGACTACAACAAGGGTGTACTTACCAAGCATGTCATTAGTGAATTATTGAAACGATGCGCTGCTGCCGGTGTAATTACAACGGTTGATCCCAAGCGGAAGAATTTCTTTAGCTACAAGGGCGTAGATATTTTTAAGCCCAATCTTAAGGAGGCAAAGGAAGCCCTGAATATCATTGAGGAGGGTTCATCTCCTGCTTTGTTAGACGCCATTCATCAGGCCCTTAATGCCAGATTGCATCATAAGATTTCACTGATCACACTTTCCGAAAAGGGTGCATATTTCAGTGATGGCCAGTCTGGCACCGTCATTCCTTCCCACCTCAGGAGTATTGCCGATGTGAGTGGCGCAGGTGACACGGTGATAGCTGTGGCATCCCTGGTATATGCGGTTACAAAAGATATGAAGCTGATGGGGGAGATGGCTAATATTGCGGGCGGACTTGTATGTGAGGAAGTGGGAACGGCGGCGGTTGATAAAGAAAGGTTGCTAATGGAATGCGAGCGACTGCTTGCTTAGTTCGCAGTTCGCAGTTCGCAAGTTGGTAGCGGGCTTCAAGGGTTTGACCTTCAGCCGCCAACCTGAATGAGGATGTGTTGGTATCCCAGGGATCGTAGAAAATTTTCCATCACCACTTTACTACGCTGGTTTGCTTTTCCCAGGATCCCCTGTTGCAAGGCACGGTCCAGGATTTTTTTTCTTGCTTTTTGCTTTACAATGTTGACGGCTTCCGGAGCCCAATCACCGGTTTCTGTGAAGGTGGAGAAATCTGAAGGATTGGTGATCACATCAAAAATCCTCGCCGGTGGCATAACCATACTGATAGAATCATCCTGGGTATAAAAATCGTCAGGCATGAGGCCGCTGAGATCTGTACCTGCCTGCACTTTTCCTTTCGCTACAATGACAAGACGGTCAGGCGTAGGCGAAAAAGCCGGGACAGAGAAACCGGTAATATTGTGAACAATATCATACTTGCTGGCTTTCACGGAATCTGCCACCACTTCGTCATATGCAGTGACGGTGATCATCTCAGACAATTCCTTGATTTCACTGATAAGCACGGGCGTTTCGTCAATAACCACCGCCTTAGGCGAGAAAAGCGCTTTCCATGAAGGGAAAACCTCAAACTTCTGCAGCAGTGTGATCACGATCACGATGCCGAGGACCACGAGAATATAGTTGCGGAAAAATTTCATTGCAATGGCGTTGAAACGGGGTTGGCGGTGTAACGGATATTGATTTTTTTATAACCCAGGCTTTTCAGGTAGTTGCTGATGACCAGGGTGGCATTGGTTTCAGCAGTCTGCAGTACGCCCATGGATGCTGTGGCGTTCCGGATCTGCTCCTCGCCCTGCTTCAGGAGGAGGTCCCTTTCATCTGTATTGAATTTGTCACGGAAAACCCCGGTTTCCTGGTATTCCACCCGGATGTCCTCAGGCTTCATATTCAAGCTGATGACATGGGCACGGGGCAGGATCACTTCAATATCTTTCCCATCGATCTTTACATTGGCCTCCGTGATCTGGGACAGGTCAATCCCGGCCTTGATGCTGGCTTTACAACTCATCAGGATCTTACGATCGCCCATCTTATACCAGGTCTGGTCATCACTGGCCTTGATGATCTTGGTAACGGTATACTCTACGGTGGCCAGTTCACTCATGTCTTTCAGGGCAAAGACCTCCTGCATTTTCCTTGCTTTTTGCTGGCAGGAACTAACAGACAATACGAGGAGGATGATGATTAACATTCGGAACATGGGGCAATTTATCAATTATTTTAGCGAAAATTGCCGGATGAAGACTTATGCTTTGGTGGTTGGTGGTGGTTCAGGAACGAGAATGGGAGCATCCATGCCCAAACAGTTCCTTGAGATCCATGGTATTCCCCTTTTTATTTATACCCTTCTTGCCTTTCACAAAGCAATACCGGATTGTGCGTTAATATTGGTGTTACCTGCGGATTACATAGATAAGGGCCAAATGCTGCTGCAAGCGCATTTGCCTGGTATACCTGTCAAACTGGTAGTAGGGGGTGAAACACGTTATCATTCCGTCTTGCGGGGCCTGGAGGCCATTGATGACGATGGGATCGTGATGGTGCATGATGCAGTCCGCTGCATGATCTCTGCTGAATTGATCCGCCGATGCCTTAAGGATGTACTGGAACAGGGTTCTTCTGTTCCGGTGGTTGATGTGAGAGACAGCATACGTATGATGGTGGGGAATGATTCCAGGGCGTTGGATCGGTCCCTGCTCAGGGTTGTACAAACCCCGCAGTGTTTTCCGGTGTCTGCACTTAAGCAGGCATTTGCAGGCGGCCACCAGCCGCAATTCACGGATGAGGCATCTGTTTGGGAAGCTGCAGGACATTCCGTATTTCTCACCAAAGGAGAGGAGTCCAATTTGAAAATTACTTTTCCAGCGGATTTGCCCATTGCAGAACAACAATTGTCTGCCATTGACAACAGTTCATTTTTTGATTAACCGGAGTGGTAGGGGCAGTTGGTTCCAGTTTACAGTATAGTAAGGCTGGTTGCGGGCACCAAAACTTTCATAGTAGGCTGCAACGCCTGGCAGATCGGAACCTTCAAAGTCCAGCAATTGCTCCGTTCCCGCAAACTCCCTAATGAGCTGATCCATTAGGAAACGATTGGCTTCCCTCTTTTTTCCCTCGGGTGTATTCACGGAAACAAGCAGATAGATCCTGTTTTTGAAGCGAAGCAGTAGAATAGCCGACAGTAAATCATCTTTCAACCAGGCCTCCCTGGCTATGACCTGGTCAGGACTAGTTTCAGAAAATTTGACCAGGCCCTGGTAGGATCTTTCATCCACATGAGGGAAGCGTTGCCCATACCTGTCCCTGTACATGTGAATGATCCGTTCATACGATGCACTCACTTTATACATCATTTCGGATACCCGGTCTTCCCTGGTAGATCTTCTCAGGTAATGGGTAAAACCGGCTGCAATTTTTTCATAAGGCTGATGAAGCGGCAGAATATAGTTATTGCCTTTTTTTGCTTCAGCAGCGGGGTTGCCAAAA
Source organism: Chitinophagaceae bacterium (assembly GCA_044225015.1). Taxonomy (GTDB): domain Bacteria; phylum Bacteroidota; class Bacteroidia; order Chitinophagales; family Chitinophagaceae; genus Pollutibacter. Next base: position 146,183 of record JBGAJG010000002.1, read on the forward strand.
TTCAGGGGTAGTGTTCCGTATCTGAGCGTTGTTTTAACCAGCTGCAGACAGCTGTGTAGCTCTTCTCCGGAAAAATCGCCCACCAGCCCAAGCTGCTGCACAAACGGCGGCTGGTATACATAACTGATCCCCCATTTAGTTCGAAAGGGTACGGGCATTACAGCCCTGTAATCATCTATCAGTACTGCACACCATTGGTCTGTCATCAGGTCAAGAAAACCTGCCGTTGCATATATGAGTCCATGATCGGCCGCAGTCACGCAGGCATCCCAGCGGGCGGCGTCAATCTCAGTCCTTGTGAGTAGCCTGATACTCATTGTGTAAAAAGTTCACGCAATTTTCTAATGCTGGCTTCCTGGATATTGATGGAGAAACTCATGCGCTGCATAAAATTATTCCCCGGTGTGGATTTGTAATAATCCCGATACACGCCGCTGTATACCAAGGGGAAATAAAAATTCACCAGATTTTTAAGAAAGCTGACCTGGATGCCGCCATCATATAAAAGCCTTGAACTGTTTGCGTCCTGATCCCAGGTTGCACTGGAGGTGCCAAAATCGGCAAACAGTTTTAATGGGATCTTGATGGGTAATACATAGAGTGGATTGAGGTGATCAGGTACATCCATGGTAAGGTTTGCCGAAGCCAGCCAATTGTCGCTCACGCCCACTTTACTGGCCAGCAGGTCTGTACGGACTTTGAAAAATCCGTCCCGTTGCATGATCTGCTGACTCCAGAGGCCACTACTTTCATTTCTGCCAATGAATGGCGCGCTATATGTATAGTCTTCTTCACCCTTGGGGCCTGTCATAGTGAGGTTGTATCGTTGCAGGTTAAACTGGTTGGTGTTGGATTGGGTAACCAGGTAAATAAACTTACCCGCGTACAACCGGAGGTTCACACCGCCTTTTTTACGGAAATTGAAAAAGTAATTCCCCGTAGCGCTCACCCGCATGAATTCCTTATTGAGCTCTGCAAGAAGCTCACCGCGGTATGGATATAACTTCCGATGGTCACTCACTACTAAACGCGCCTGGTTGATGTTGTATCTGTTTTTTATTTTTTCAACAATATCATCACCGGTAACAGGATCCTTCAGGTAGTTGATCTCATCTTCTGCGATCCTGAAAAAGCGGAATTGCAGAAAACGTTCCCTGGTGCTTCTGGCGTAAGGTTCACGGAAAGTCAGTTTTAGGGAAGGTGCCGCTTTGCTGGTGCCGAGGTTGAATGACTGTCCCGCAGAGTCTTTAAAGAGTTGTTGGTTAAAACTGGAAAAGATTCCAGACAGTTCAATATGGGCAAGGCCCGTTTTGGGATACCAATGGTAGGCCAGGCGGCTCCATCCATTGATTTTTTTACTTTTTAAGCCAAACATGGGGGCCATTACAAAATTGAACCTTGGTACAGGTAAAGAGTAGTTATGCACCGCGATGCCGGGCATCAGTCCGTTGAACGCATTGTAAAGGGCGATGGGCATCACGAAAACCGGTTTACTGTCAAAGGTTTTTCGCAGTTGGTAAAGCGGAACAATTTTGAACGGTCTTTTGGGTTCAGGATTAACATTGCCCTGTGTGTGCAATTGCACAAAAAAAGAATCGGAGATAGCTGTACTGAATTCCTGCATGACCTGCTGGAAGTCTTCCGGATAAGGATGCCTGAATGCCCATCGTTCATAGTAAGCCTGCATCGCTTTATCAAAATGCTGCTCACCCATTACGGTTTCCAGCTTTTTCATCCACAGGGCAGCTTTTTCATAGGCGATGAGACTGTAATTGTCCCTCGTTAGTGAATCCGCGGGCGTACTGATGGGTTGGTCTTTTCTGAATCCTACCTGCGTGCGCAGCATCAGTTCTGGCGTACGAGGGTCATTCAGTAAGTTATTCAGGCCTCTGTTGGTTGGGAGACGGGGATATTTCAGGGCTTCGTACCGATGGTCATAGTAAGTATTCATCCCTTCATCCATCCACGGGAATTTTCTTTCGTTGGTAGCCAGGGTGGCCTGGAACCAGTTGTGGCCTATTTCATGAAAAATCAACAGGTCAAGATCTTTGGGAGCACTTACTCCTGTAAGCAAGGTAATAGTTGGATACTCCATGCCGCCATCTTCACCCTGCGGGCCATCCACCAGAGTGACGGAACTATAAGGATACTCGCCCACCCAATTGGAATGAAGTAATATTGCGTCCTTCATGTAGTTGATGGCGTTGGCCCACACTTCTATATTGGCGAGGTGGAAATAACAACGCAATTGAACTTCCTTACCAGAAGGGAGCGTGACAGACCCTTTTTGAACGGTGAAAGTGGTATCCGCAAACCAGGCGAAGTCTATTGCTTTATCCTGTTTATAGACAAAGGTTTTTTCCGGAACCTGAAGCCAGTCCCTCTTAGGTGGCGCAATTTTTTTTGTGCCCGGTTTCTTTTTGGGTTCTTTCCTGGGCATGAACACTACGTCCTCAACAGGAAACTGGGGTTCACCGGTTGCTGCCACAGTGAATTTCCCGGGAACAGTAATACTGACCTCGTAATTGCCAAAATCGGCATAAAATTCCCCCTGGTCCAGGTAAGGCATAGGGTGCCAGCCATTTTTATCATACACTGCTGCTTTAGGGTACCATTGGGTAACCTGGTAAGTTGTTCCCTGGTGCCCACCTCTTGAAAAATTGAACGGCAGTTTTACATGAAATGGTGTGGTAATAGTCACCGCGTCTCCGGGGTAGAGCGGTGAGGGTAGCAGGAGCTTAATGATATCAATGTGTTCAGGGTGATCTTCAGTAGAAATCGGTTTATCATTGATCCTGAAATCTAGCCTGTTGATATAACCTCGTTGTTCCTGGCCGGAGAAATAGAAATCCGTTCTGCCATTCTCCAGGAGCTGGTCGCTGAAAGCTGTTTTGTCGTTCTTGAATGCATTGGGCCACAAATGAAACCAGATGAAGCGAAGTGTATCCGGTGAGTGGTTGGTATATCGGATCCTGGCGAACGACTGTAAACTGTGGTCAGACGGATCAAGTTTTGTATTGATCTGATAATCCACTTGCTGCTGCCACTGCGCAGGTTGTGCCATGGCAAGCTGGCTGCTGAAACACAAAACGATAAATATTATCCTCAATACATGCATGCTGTTGTTATTTTCCTTTACCCAGGAATACGATCCGGATGGTATGGATCATGATCTTAAAATCCAGTGCCAGGGAAAGGTTTTCCATATACACCAGGTCATATTTCATCCTTTCCTTCATCTGCTCCAGTTCTTCGGCATATCCAAATTTAACCATACCCCAACTGGTAAGGCCCGGCTTTACTTTGAGTAAATGAATATAGTGCGGATGGGTAAGTAGAATCTGGTCAATATAATATTTTCTCTCCGGCCTTGGCCCTACAAGGCTCATATCGCCCCTCAGGATATTCCAGAACTGTGGTAGTTCATCCAGCCGCCATTTCCGCATCACTTTGCCCCATGGGGTGATCCTGGGATCATTGCGGGAGGAAAGGCGTGGCCCGTCTGGTTCAGCATTGATGAACATAGACCTGAACTTATGGATGGAGAACGGTTTACCTTTTCTGCCCAGCCTTTCCTGGTGATAAAATACAGGACCTTCAGATGATGCCCTAACCCTGATGGCGATGTACAACAACAATGGAGACAATATGACGAGGCCGAGTATGGAAAACACAATGTCCAGCAATCGTTTCAGGTTTTGTTGCCAGATCGGCATGGGTGCCGCGTTGATATTGATCAATGCCGGGGCAAGCACATTGGAGGTTTGTACGGAACCAGCGAGGATGTCAATGGTGTCTGGCATGAGTTTGATTTCCAGGTCAAAGCGCATCAGCTGGTTAATGATTTCCTCCACCAGTGGCCCATGGTTCTTGTCCAGTGCTATGATCACCTGGTCAACCTGGTGTTTTTCCAGGTAAGGGGTAAGCTGCTCCATCGTTCCCAAAAACGGCAGTTGGCGTTGCAATCCATTTGGATGCTGATCCGGGGTGAAATAGCCAGCGAATGTATAACCCAGCCATCTGCTGTTGTGTTTGAGATCACCCATGAGCTGGCTGGCGGTATGCTCATTGCCTACCAACAGTGTGTTAAACCAGACCTTGCCCTTCAGCACCTGGGATTTGGTAATACTGAGCAATAACATACGCCCCACCATCTGGCAAAAAAAGTTGAGTATCCAAAGGCTGAGAAATGCTTTGTAGAAATAGGTATGATCTGGTGTGGCATCGTCCAGCACAAAAAGAAAGAAGAGGAGGGCTGTACCCAGCAGGCTCATGAAAACGGTCACCAGCCATTCATTCAGGCGGGATTTTTTATAAAGGGATCTGTAAGCGCCTGCTATTCCGTACAACAGTACCCAGCCCAAAGGGATGAGGACAATACCCCACCAGAAATTTGGATCAGGAAGCACATCAGCAGCTAGTTGATGCGGTTCCTTCAGAAGAAATTTCCTGACCACAAAGAATAACGCCCATGCCAGCGCCGAGCAGAGCAGATCAGTGACGGCATACCATAATGACGCGATCCTTTTAGGGTGTTTCATATCACGGGTTGGCTGGAAGGGAAATTGGAAACGATCTTTTTCAGGATCTCGTGGGCCACTTCCATCGCCATATAGCCATCAATTTCATTTACGGGAGGTCTTGAATCCTGTAGAATGGCATCTCTGAATGCTTTCAGTTCCGCCTCTATGGCATTGGTCTCCTTTGTCTCAGGATTATCAATAGCGAGGGTTTTGGTGCCCTTGGGTGTTTCAATATCAAAGTGGAAAAGTGATTCATCACCTTCACCTTTTAATTTTATGATCTCGGTTTTCTTTTCCAGAAAATCTATGCCGATGTAGGCGTCTTTCTGGAACAGACGGATCTTGCGCATTTTTTTCATGGATATCCTGGACGAGGTGAGGTTGGCCACACAACCGTTGTTGAATTCAATGCGGACGTTGGCGATATCAGGAGTATCTGTCATCACGGCCACCCCATTGGCATAAATATTCTTCACGCCGCTTTTCACAAGGTGAAGGATAATGTCTATATCATGGATCATGAGATCCAGGATCACGCTTACTTCCGTTCCGCGGGGATTGAATTGCGCCAGGCGATGTACTTCAATGAACATGGGATGGAGATCATGGCCTTTCAGGGCCTGGAAGGCAGGATTAAACCGCTCAACATGACCCACCTGGAATTTGACTTTGGATTCCTTGACGAGACTGAGGATTTCCTTGGCCTGTTCCATGGTATCTGCCATCGGCTTTTCCACAAAAACATGTTTACCACTGCGCAGCGCCAGTTTGCATAATTCATGGTGGAAGGTAGTGGGGGCAACAATATCCGCCGCATCCACAAGACTGATGAGTTCCTCTGCATGATGGTATCTTTTCAGCCCATATTTCTCTTCTACCTCCGCAGCATTTTTATCACTGGGGTCATAGAATCCTACAATGTTCACCCCTTCAATCTGCCGCCAGTTGTTCAAATGAAATTTGCCCAGGTGACCTACGCCGAAAATGCCTATGTTCAACATCCTGCAAATTTAGGGAATAGGGATTAGGGGCAGGGTTTAGTGGTTGCGGATTTTCCAGATTTTTTGTTACTTGAGGCCATAATCCTGCAGTATGGCAAAGTATGATGCAAAAACCAAGCCCGAAACGGTTTCTGTGGCCAGTTTCCTGGCTACTGTTGAAGATGAACAGGTGCGCGATGATTGTAAGGCCCTGGTGAAAGTTTTTGAAAAGGCAACGGGTTTTAAAGCGGTCATGTGGGGCAGTGCCATTGTGGGTTTTGGAAGCTATCACTACAAGTATGAAAGCGGTCATGAAGGAGACTCCTGTCTGGCTGGATTTTCACCACGCAAAGGGAAGATCTCATTATATGCCAATATGCACCATGCTGACGATCCTTCACTAATGGAAAAGCTGGGTAAACACAAGGCTGGCAAGGGGTGTATCTATATCAAAAAGCTCAGCGATATAGATACAGAAGTGTTGAGCAAGATCATTTCAAGTGGTGTAAAGGCCATTCAGAAAAAATACCCCTCAGCCTAATTATCGCTCCGTAATATTTCCAGTGGGCTTCTGTTCACGATCTGCCGGATATTGATGAGCCCAATCAAAACGGTGAGTCCGCAGATGGTAAAGAAAATTGTTAGTATGGGAAGCCAGTTAGGATTAAAACTGGTGTCAAACATGACCTTCGCCAGTAAACTGCCGGCTACCCAGGCCAGCAGGATGCCCGTAAACGCGGCCATCGCTCCAATCAAGAAGTATTCAATGGCATTGATGACATAGATCTGTTTCCTGCTGGCGCCCAGCGTACGCAGCAAAACGCTTTCCTGTATGCGTTGATACTTACTGATCAGGACAGAAGCTATCAATACAATCAAGCCGGTAATGATGCAGAAGCCGGCCATGAAGCGGATCACGAATCCGATCTTTCCGAGAATGTCATCAAGAATGGATAATACGAGGTTAAGGTCAATGACCGAGACATTGGGAAACTGCTGTACCAGTTGCTGTTGAAATTTAGCAGAAGTACCCACATCAGGAACATGCGTCATTAACACATGAAACTGTGGGGCTTTCTCCAGTACATCAGCAGGGAAAACGATCAGGAAGTTTGTTTGCACACGGTTCCAGTCCACTTTCCGATAACTGCCCACCAAGGTTTTGATAAGGCTGCCCTGGACATTGAAGGTGATGGTATCTCCAATATTGATCTTGTTACGCGTGCCAAAGTTTTCATCTATGGAAACATAGATATTGCCCTGGTCAGGATGCCCATACCACTTGCCTTTGGTGACCCTTTCGGAACTGATCAGCGAGTCCCTGAAAGTAACGCGGTATTCCCTGTTGAAGACCCAGGGCTGGATGGGGCTGGTGGTGTCTTTCCTTACGGTTTCAATGGTGTTGCTGTTGATCCGCTCCAATCGCATATTCACGATGGGTACCATGGTGATCACAGGAAGGCCTTGGGCCATGGTGAGCTTCCTGACCTCGTCTTTCTGGGCTGTTTGGATATCAAACAACACCATATTGGGTTGGGTGCCGGAAGAGGAGATGGTTACGCCTTTCAACAGTATGGACTCTATAAATAATAGTGTGCAGATCAGCGCCGTGCCCAGTCCTATGGATACAATCAGCAGGGTGGTTTGGTTATTGGGCCGGTAAAGGTTTGACAATCCCTGCCGCCACAGGTAGCTCCAGGATGCGGGGAAGAAATTCCGTATGCTCCACATAAGACCGCGCGCCATGAGCGTCAGAAATGCAAAGGCAACCACCACGCCTGCGGTAAAGACCCATGCCTGTGCCCAGGAACGTAGCTGCAGGCGGGAGAATGCCAGGATAAACATACCCATCAGCATATAGATCAGTATGTTCAATGGATCAAAGTTGGTATTGGCCTGGTAATTCATCCTGATGGTTTGTAGAGGAGACACGCGACGGATGGATACCAGTGGTGCCAGTGCAAACAAAACAGAAATGATAATGCCGAGGACCAGGCCCTGGCCTATTGCTCTCCAGCTGAATACTGGATTGATCCTGACGGGTAAAAGATCCTGTACTACCACCGGTAACAGTTGCTGGATAGCGGTACCCAGCATTACGCCGATCACTGATCCGATAAATCCGATCACGATGATCTGGATAAGGTAAATGATGAAGGCCTGTTTGGACGTAGTGCCGAGGCAGCGGAGCAGGGCAATACTGTTGATTTTTTCGCGGATGTAAATATGGATAGCACTGGCTACGCCTATGCAGCCCAGCAGGAGGGCAATGAAGCCAATAAGCGACAGGAATCTGGCGAGATCCTGGAAGGAACGGGCCGTTTCTTCTTTTTTACTGGCGATGGTATCATAATTAAGACCCTGCTGCCGGAGGCGGGGACCAATGCTTTGCATTGCCGTGTTGACATTAAAAGATGCCGGTGTTTTGAAAAAAAAGTTGGTGCTGATACGGCTTCCCTTCTGTTCAAGCCCTGTTGCGGCCAGGGTTTCCAGGGGAATGAATACGATAGGCGCTACGGAGGCTGAAAGCCCCGTCTGGCCGGGTACGCCGGTGATCTCACCCTCCACGAGATAGCCCTGGTTACCAATCCTAACGGAGTCGCCTACCCGAACATTGAACTGCAGCATCAGTGCGCGGTCAACCAGTGCGGTTTTTTTCTGCTGGAACTGTCTTGAAGCGGATGCCGGTGTGGTTTCAATACTGCCATAATATGGGAACTGCCCGGCAAGCGCACGCACCTGGATCAGCCGGGTTCCGTTGGTCCTGGGGAAATAGACCATCGATGCAAATGACCGTTGTTCAGACCTGTTGCCCGGGATGGAATCAATGAGTTTTTTTATGGGGTCAGGAATGGGCTTGTTGGTACTGATCTCCAGGTCTGCGCCAATCAGTTGTGCGGCCTGGTTGTCAATCTCCGCACTGAGGGAATCACCGAGGGCAAAGATGGAGACCAGTGCGGCGATACCGATCACGATGGAGGAAATAAAAAGGATGAGCCTGGAAAAATTCTTCCGGCTGTCACGCCATGCCATTTTCAATAACCATGGGAAGTTCATCATCCTTCAGGATTAACGAGTTTGCCGCCTTTGATGCGGATGATGTGATGCGTTCTTGCCGCCAGGTCATTGTTATGGGTGACCAGGATCAAGGTGGTGCCGGCTTCCCGGTTCAAAGCGAAGAGGAGGTTTTCCACGCGCTCGGCTGTTTCTGCATCCAGGTTTCCGGTGGGTTCATCGGCAAATAAAATCTTGGGAGTATTGGCAAAAGCGCGGGCGAGTGAAATGCGTTGTTGCTCCCCACCGCTAAGCTGTACGGGATAATGGTGTGCGCGGTCTTTAAGTCCCACCCGTTCCAGAAGATCCAGGGCTTTGCTGCGTACATTGGTCTGTTTGCGCAGTTCCATGGGCACCATTACATTTTCAAGCGCAGTAAGGGTGGGCAGGAGCTGAAAGTTCTGGAAGATAAATCCCACATTCTGGTTGCGCACTTCTGCACGCTTGTCTTCACTGAGGGTTTCCAGCCTGATGCCATTGAGGATCACGGATCCTGAACTGGCACTGTCCAGCCCCGCGCAAAGGCCCAGCAAAGTTGTTTTACCTGAGCCGGAGGGGCCCACAATGGCCAGGGTGGAGCCTTCTTCCACGCGCATGTTTACATGGTCCAGGACGGTCAGTTGCTTGCCTGCACTGGTATAGGTTTTGGTGAGATTCTCTGTTTGAAGAATGGCATTTGGCATTTTGGCATGGGGCATTTGAGTCCTGAAATTAAGGGAAAAGTTGGTGAAGTGGTGAAGTGGTGAAGTGGTGAAGTGGTGAAGTGGTGAAGTGGTGTGGTAAGTTGCGTAACTTTGACCAACAATGTTAGGTATGCATATGAAGTATTGTCTGTTGATTTTGATGGTTTGTTCATCAATATCCTGCAGTAATGATAAAAAAGCGGAACAGCAGGCTTCTGCTAAAGAAGAAACGAAAGCCAGTCCGGCGGCAAAGAAGAAAAAGACGATCATTTTTTTTGGCGACAGCCTTTCTGCGGGGTATGGGCTGGATGAACCCACACTGGCTTTTCCGGGGCTGATTCAGCACCGGCTGGATTCTCTGCATGCAGACTACCAGGTGATCAATGCAGGTGTGAGTGGAGAAACCACGGCCGGTGGTGTTGGCAGGATAGCTTGGATCCTGAACCAGCCCGTTGATGTATTTGTCCTGGAACTGGGTGCAAATGACGGTCTCAGGGGTATACCCGTGGAGACTACGGAGAAGAATCTGCAAACCATTATTGACAGTGTAAGTGCGAAGAATCCCGGCGTAAAGATTGTATTGGCAGGCATGCAGGTGCCACCCAATATGGGTGCAAAATATGCCAATGCATTCAAGGCAATTTTCCCTGCACTGGCTGCAAAGAATAATGCCACACTGATCCCTTTTCTTTTAGACGGTGTGGGCGGCGAGCCTTCATTGAACCAGGCAGATGGGATCCATCCCAATGTGGAAGGCCACAGGATTGTGGCAGACAACGTGTGGAAGACCCTTGGTGGAATACTATCATTCTAACAATCAAACATTCAGGAATTCTGAAGTTGGTATCCCGGAATTCCAGGATCCCTGCTTCAGAATGCCTGATTTCCAGAATGCCTGTAATGTCAGATTTCCATGTAGGTATCCAGCTTATCCAAATCAATCATCGTTGTTTTGCCATCATCGGAAGTATGGAACATCGGCACAAACTTGGCGCGATGAATGAACTCATTGAATGTATAGGAAGTGCGGGCCATCACTGTATTGGAGAAGATGGCGTCAAAGCCGGATATGTGAACAAAGACTTCCACATCTGCGGCCTGCATGTCTTGTTCGCTTAAATTATAAAAAGGGCTCTTTTCATCAATGGGATGAACAATGGTCCAGTTCATGACAAACGCGTCTACCTGGTCCCGTTCCAGGTTCAGCGTGTAAAATTCATATTCCTGTTTCTCCAGGTTGATGAGGGAGAGATTCACCACTGCTTTCGCGTTGGTCAGATGGTGGTCATCCTTATAAGGAACTACCCTGAACATAAGGCCCATACCTCCGCGATAAGGGGCAAAAAGAGCATTGTGGCTGAAGCGCAGGAAGGCTTTAGGCCTCGTGGCACGGCCATAAAATAAACCTGTCACCAATGCAAAGAATAACCATCCAAACATGGATTCCAATGAAGCGAGGATATTGGCGCCAGTGCCATGCGGATTCACCCGGCCATAGCCTACTGTGGTAAAGGTTTGTGCGCTGAAATAAAAACACTCCTCAATATTGTGTACAAAATCCTTGTCCTCAAATCCATCCAATTGGTCAACACCCATCAGTACGTAACCAGCTGTGAACAATACATTGATCATGAAAAAGCAGCCCAGGATGATCAGGAGGAATTTGAACCAGTGGACGCGCTGCATATAGGAATACAGGCTGATGGTCTCCCATTTTGCTGCACCAGATTTTTTAATATTGAAGCTACCGTCCTTATTGATAAACCTTTCTCCTACCTGGTTGGCCTGTATGCCAAAGCCACTGTTGGGGTTTTTTTCCAGTGATGGATTGATCTGCGCCATACGTATTTCAAGTTACATCAAATACCGAGATGGGAAAGGCTGCCACCCCTGGTAAATAGCTTGTCAATCCGTTCCTGTGTTTTTGGCTCTATGGCCAGTGCCGGTGCATGATGTGGCTTAACCCTGGCGTCAATGATCAGTGGGCCCTTGCATCCCCAGTGTTTGTGCGCGTAAAAGGCGCCGATGCCATGGATATCATGGGATGGATTGCAGCGGGTAAAAGCCACCCAGAGAAAATTCCTGAGGTTGGCAGCAGTAAACGATGCATCATCGCACCAAATTAAAATAGGGAGCAGGGGCGAGGTGGGAGTTTGTAGGCAGGTGTCCCATTGTTCCACTTGTTTAGCGGCATCATCGGGGGTTGTGTAGGGGGTAGTCTGGATGGCCAGCACACCGGGCATGATCATCTTCATGTCCTTTACACCAGGAAGGTTCTGTAAGGGAATGGGGATGTCCATGGTGAGTTCCCTTATCTTATCACCATAGGCAGCAAATACCACCTTACTGCCGGTGTTCAATCCGGTGCCGGAATAATCCAGTGTATCCATTGTGGTGTTGGTATGGAAATGAATATCCCGGTCAAGGTGGATCCTTTCCAGGATATACTGGAAGAAATGGGCCACGTCATGGGTGTTCAGCTGGTGGGAGGGATCTGCGGTGATGAACAGGAATTTTGCAAGGCTGAGTTGTCCGCTCCCAAGGATGTGGTTAGCGATGGTCAGCAATTCTGCCGGCTGTCTTGCGGGAGTGTAAGGTGTATAGCGTTCACTTCCGATGGCCAGCAGCAGCGGATGTACGCCGGCAGCATCCACAGCATGTACTTCTTTCACGCCGGGTATTTCTTTAGGGATGGCCGAGCCGGTCATCTCATGAATGAGCTGCCCGAAACTGGTATCTTCCTGTGGGGGCCTGCCCACAACGGTGAAAGGCCAGATCGCATCTTTTTTTGCATAAACCTTATGTACACGCATGAGGGGAAAATCATGCTGAAGGCTGTAATAGCCCAGGTGATCGCCAAAAGGTCCTTCGGGTTTATTTTCTCCGGGAAATACTTCACCCGTAATTACAAAATCAGCATCCGTGCTGAGGCAGAATCCATCTGCATAGGTATACCGGAACCTCCTGCCACCCAGTACGCCTGCAAAAGTCATTTCACTCAATCCTTCTGGAAGGGGCATCACTGCTGCTACGGTATGTGACGGAGGCCCTCCGGCAAACACACTTACCTTCAGCGGTTGTCCTTTACCGTTAGCCTTGGTCTGGTGTACCCCAATGCCCCGGTGCAGTTGGTAATGCAGGCCAATTTCCTTGTTGGGAACATACTGGTTTCCGGACAGCTGGATGCGGTACATACCCAGGTTGGCATGCATAATACCAGGCTGCTCAATATCTTCACTGTATACCTGCGGCAGGGTTACGAAAGCGCCACCATCCATAGGCCAGTGTAGGATCTGCGGTATTTCATCGATCCTTATCTCCTGGAACATCACTGGTTTGTGCAGGGGATTTTTCATGGGCAGCGCATTCCATGCGGCCAGGGCGGCTGACGCTTTGGAGAAAGGATGTTTCAGCAACTGCATCGGATCGTTCTTGAGATCAATCAGTTGCCGTACCTTATCCAGGCTATGACGGAAAATGAACCGGCTCCGGTCAAGTGTTCCAAAAATATTGGAAGCCGCCCGGAAACGGGAACCCTTCACCCGCTCAAAAAGAAGTGCTGGCCCACCGGCTTCGTGTACCCGAAGATGGATGGCTGCCATCTCCAGGCGGGGATCTACTTCCTCCTTCACCCTAACCAGTTGTTGGTTCCGCTCCAGGTCCAGTAAACATGCTTCCAGTGAAGAATACGCCATGCCAGTCATTGATTTGCAAATATAACACGCCGCGGGGGCTGTGGTTCAGGTATTTTTAACGTTTAGATGGCGCAGGGAAGCGATGACCGTACAATTCCATCGTGTTATCTTTGGATAACCATGAACCAAAACTTATTCAGGGGCATTTATGCCAGACTGCAACAGATGGAAGCAGTGCCGCCCAATGACGAGATCGCCAACTGGGCAACACGGGTGATTAAATTGTTATACCCTGAACTGTCTGACCATATTGATCAAAGTGTGGAAGAGATGGAGACCCATGCAGATGTACTGCGTCATGAACTCACCCTGTTGCTGAATGCCACCAAGGCCTGCAGAGACTGTGATAACGCGGCAGTGGCCGTGAAATTTTTTTTACAGCTGCCCGAGATTTACCGCATACTCAACACGGATATTGAAGCCATCCTCCAGGGAGATCCTGCAGCCAAAAGTGAGTTTGAAGTGATCCGGGCCTATCCTGGATTTTATGCCCTGAGCTTCTATAGGATAGCCCATGCACTACTGATGCTGGAGGTGCCGTTGATTCCCAGGATCCTTACAGAGTCAGCCCACTCCAGGACGGGTATTGATATCCATCCTGGAGCCGTCATCGGGGAATATTTTCATGTTGATCATGGTACGGGTATTGTAATTGGTGAAACCACCGTGATAGGTAACCATGTCAAGATCTACCAGGGTGTAACCCTTGGTGCGTTGAGTGTTGACAAATCCATGGCCAATACCAAACGCCACCCCACCATTGAAGATCACGTGATCCTGTACTCCAATGCTACCATACTGGGTGGTGATACTGTGGTGGGGCATCACAGTGTGATTGGCGGGAATGTCTGGCTTACAAATTCTGTTGCACCGGGATCCCTGGTGTATCATGTGCCCGATGTAAATGTTGTGGAAGGTAAAACCTTAAAATACTGATATGGCCGGCGTAGTAGATACCATTGGCAACACTCCCATGGTGGAGATTCTCCACCTGAACCCCAACCCTGCAGTACGGATCTTTGCCAAACTGGAAGGCAACAATCCGGGTGGCAGCGTCAAAGATCGTCCGGCTTATAATATGATCAAGTCTGCGCTGGAACGGGGAGATATCCATAAGGAGACTATGCTGATAGAAGCCACCAGTGGTAATACGGGCATCGGCATGGCATTGGTAGCTAATTTATTTGGACTGAAGATTGAACTGGTGATGCCTGCCAATTCAACCCGTGAACGGGTACTCACCATGGAGGCATACGGTGCAAAGGTGACGTTGTTGGAAAACATTGAAGTGTGCAGGGACTATGCGGAGGAAAGAGCAGCGTCAGGAAGCTATTACATGCTCAATCAGTTTGCCAATCCTGATAATTACATGGCGCACTACAAAACTACGGGTCCTGAGATCTGGCGGGACTCTGCCATGGCCATCACCCATTTCGTTTCCTCAATGGGTACTACCGGAACCATCATGGGATGTTCCCGGTATCTGAAAGAAGTAAGTCCATCGGTACAGATCATTGGCTGCCAACCCACAGAAGAATCATCCATCCCTGGAATACGGCGATGGAGTCCGGAATACCTGCCAAAGATTTTTGATCCCCGGCGGGTAGACAGGGTTATGGATGTGAGCCAGGCAGAGGCAACAGATTATGCGCGTAAACTTGCGAAGCAGGAAGGCATATTTGCCGGAATGAGCAGCGGCGGTGCGGCCGCGGCAGCGGTTAGGCTGGCGTGTGAAATGGAGCAGGGTTATATCGTGTTTATTTGTTGCGACCGGGGCGACCGCTACCTGAGCTCCGATCTTTTTGGGTGATTATTCTTCGCTGGGCAGCCTGTCTTTTACATAGGTGATTTCTGTTTTGCCATGGGGTGCGGGCTTGCCATCAGGTCCCAGGTTTACGAACACGAGTTTATCAATGGTGAGGATAGGATCCCGGGTGAGCTTGTTACGAACTTCACAACGCATGGTGAGTGAGCTGGTTCCGAAATGTGTGGCGATGATGCCCAGTTCAATGATATCGCCCTGTTTGGGGGCATTGATGAAATTGATCTCTGAAATGTATTTAGTGACCACGTGATGATTCTCCAGCTGAATGATGGCATAGATTACAGCTTCTTCATCGATCCATTGCAACAGCCGTCCGCCAAACAGGGTGTGGTTGGGGTTAAGGTCCTCCGGTTTTACCCATTTACGGGTATGAAAATTCATGGGCTGTGTGGCCATCCGTGAAATTAATGATTGGCAAGGTTGAAACAAAATCCTTATATTGAGTCTTACTAACTCAATAAAGGGTTGTTCAATTTGAAACTTATGCAACGCAGAACATTTATCAGGATGGCAGGTATGGGGGCTTTGGCCGGAGCTGTAGCGCCCGCAGCATGGGGGGCTCCACAGGCAAAGCTGCCGGCACCAGGCCTGCAGTTGTTTACGTTTTTCGGCAAGATCGATGCTGATGTAAAAGGGACCCTGGAGCAGATAAGGGCAGCCGGTTATGTGAACATCGAATCCGCTTTCTCCAGGCTGGGCGGTATATATGGTATGAAGCCTGTTGAGTGGGGCAGGACTTTGAAAGAGATGGGCATGGCCTGGAGGGCCCATCACGTGATAGGTACACCTTTCAAGATGCCGGCAGGCGCCAAGCCGCCGGTGGATGCCGATGGAAAGCCGATAGAGATACCAAAGATGGCCAACCTGAAAGATAACACGCAGGAACTGGTGGATATGGCGGCAGCGGGTGGCGCAGAATACCTGGTATGTGCCAATATATCCCTGGGTAATGCGGCAGAGATCAGGGAAGCAGTTGATATCCTGAATAAAGCCAACGAGGCGGCGAAGAAGGCGAAATTAAAATTGGTGTATCATAACCACGACTGGGAGTTTAAAAGCGTGGACGGTGTGATACCCTATGATGTATTGCTGAAGGATACAGGTATTCAGATGGAACTGGACCTGGCCTGGGCTATCAAAGGGGGTAAAGATCCCGTAGAAATGTTCAAACAGCATCCGGGTAGATTTCCGCTGTGGCATGTGAAGGATCTTGATGCGGGCAGGGAAACGATATTGCCGGTAGGAAAAGGAACCATAGATTATAAAAGAATATTCCAGGCCGCTTCCGCATCGGGACTGCAGTACTATTTTGTGGAGCATGACATGCCTAAGGACGCTGTGGCCAGCATAAAGGAGAGCATGGCGTTTTTAAAAACATTATAAGAAAGAGCAGAGGGCAGGAATACATTGAAAGAGGCTGTCTGAAATTTTCAGGCAGCCTCTTGGTTACCGGATGTGGTAATGTGCTATTTAACCATGATGTTTTTCACGGCAACTGGTTTACGGGCTTCCTCTTTTTTGGGAAGCATGATCTGTAGTACGCCATCTTTGTAGTTGGCCTCTATTTTTTCCATTTTAACATCATCCGGAATGGTGAAGGTTCTTGTGAAAGAAGTGAAGTTGTACTCATTGCGGGTCATTTGCTCCTTTTTTTCTTCTTTCTCTTCCGTTTTCTCACACATGATGGTGAGCATGTTACCGTTGAGGTCAATATGGAAATCTTCTTTTTTGAGGCCCGGGGCAGCGAGGTCAATCATAAAATCCTTATCGGTTTCTTTAATGTTGACGGCTGGCACCGTCAGCATTTTGCCCCAGATATTCCCGCTGAATCTTTCATTCCATGGTTTGAAAAAATCATCCAGCATTTCAGGTAAGTAGTCGTTTACCCTTGTTAAAGCCTTAGTCATAACACCTCCTCTTTACAAATGAAAAATATTTGCTTCGTAAGACAGGTTAGTAAGGCATGGGATTATGTTTTAGGACTATAAAAGTACAATTGCAAAAGCCCGGGAAAAATGATGTAGGTCAGTAAAAAAATAAAAGCGCTGCTATGGGCAGCGCTGGAGCAAAAAAGTGCAAAAAAAGTCTATTTCTTTTTAGCGGCTTTCTTTGCTGCTTTTTTGGGAGCAGCTTTTTTGGCGGCTTTTTTAGGAGCGGCTTTTTTAGCAGCTTTTTTAGGAGCGGCTTTTTTAGCAGCTTTTTTGGGAGCAGCTTTTTTAGCGGCCTTTTTAGGTGCTTCGGCTTTGGCTTTTTTCTTGATGTCTGCACCATGGGCTTTCTTGTAAGACTGGATGTCTTTGAAGGTGCCATCTTCATTTCTAACTGCATAGAGCTTCTTGCCGGCAGAACTTCTGAGAACGGTCCTTTTTGTTGCCATAATGTGTGAAAATTGGGTTAGTGAATGATCTTTCAAGGTAGGAAAAAAAGAGACAGACTGCTTCACCTGGATGGCAACGGTAAAACAATGAAACAAAACTTCTTCTTTGAGCAGGAATTTCTCTATTTTAGGGAACACTATTTTATCCGGTATGTAATGCAACACACGCCTGCTATTCCAAGGGTTCTGGTGGAAAGTGAACTGGAGCGGATTTTGGCCAGCAAAGGCTTCCAGAATTCTCCCATTCTTTGTCGATTTCTTCGCTACATCGTGGGCCGCACCTTAGATGGGCAGCAGCGTGAGATTAAGGAATATACCATTGGCACCCAGGTATTGGAGAAGCCAAATGATTTCAACAGAACCACAGATCCTTCTGTGAGAATTCATGCTATCAGGCTTCGTAAGCAATTGGAAGACTACTATGCACAGAAAGGCGCAGGGGCTGTTGTGAAAATAGAAATTCCCAAAGGGACATATATACCGGTATTCAGCATGATTAAGCAGGTACACCGGACTTTGGCGGAAACTTCTGTTCAGGGTGTCTCGTATAAATGCGTGGATGAATGGCGGGAAACTTTATGTGTAATCCCTTTTGACGGGTTGGTGCGGGGCGTTGCAGCCATACGGGATGTACAGTGTTTCACGGATTATCTCACGGAACAGCTCTCTTTATTCCAGGAGCTCAGGACCCTTCCGGTGGCATCCGTGTCAGCATTGTTGCTGGAAGGGTATAAGGCAGACCAGATAGCCCAGAGCCTGGGGACAGATTATGTAGTGTCTGGCAGCCTTGAATTGGATGATTTTGAAGGATCATTTACGGTTAGGGTGCATGAGACGGCCACTCAAATGTTGATATGGTCACACACTTACCAGGAATCTGCCGTTCATTGCAATGCTGAGGTCATGATGCGGAAACTGGCGGGGAGGATGGCTTCATCCATAGGAGGGTACACCGGTGTTTTATTCACCCGCAGGCATCAACTGATGCAGGGCAGTGAATTTCCCTCCATGCAGGCCGAAGCTCTGTATTATTTCTACAGGAACCAATTGCATAATGACGCCCAAACTTTCCATGAGGCCATTGGAAGGATAGAGAACCTCGTCAAACAGAACCGGGATTGTGCACTCTGTTTTGCATTACTGGCATCCTTGTACGCAGACGGCATTGTGTATGGCTATCACAGTATTGAGGATCCTCAAAGGAAGGCACATTATTACGCCAAGCGGGCCCTTGCTCTTGAACCCCGGAACCAGCATGCGCTTTTTGCGCGTGCATGGCTTGCAGTGATGGAAGGAGATACGGAGGGTACAGAATTGTTTGTCCAACGTATGATCTCGGAAAACCCTAATTCCTCTTTCTTTAGCATGGTTCAGGCTATGGGTATGAGCTTTATCGGCAAATATGAAAGAAGTATCCAGATTGTGAAGGAGGCCATGGTCAATACTCCTGTACCTTCCTGGTGGATACACGTTCCCCATACTGTCTATTGCCTTAAGAGAAGGGATTTTGAAGGCACCTTGTTTCATGCGAGGAAGATTGGCAGGTTGAATACAATTTTTGACAGTGTTTTTGAGATCATTGCGCTTTACCAGATGGGCCATTATGATGAAATGTTTCAGCTGGCTGCTGCTTATTACACGAAATTTCCGGAAGGACTTCAGTACCTGCGGAAAAATTTTGCCCTGATCTTCCATGATGACGATCTCCGCCAACTATTGAATGAATGCATGGTGGGGGTTTATAGGAAGTCGATGGAAATGTACGATGCCTATACCCTGGTGAACCGTTCCTGATAATTATTGTTTTATCCCTCAAATTGCAATCCACATGTACAAATTGTTGTTTTTTACATTGTCCGTTTTGATGGCAGGCGTTATGCACTGGCTGCATCCGTTGCATCAGGTCAGGGAACGCGAAGCCATAGTGTGCCACCCGGCTGACCAGCCTTATCCTGATGATATGGCGGCCTTTGCCAATGATCCTGCCTTCCAGGCTTTGCATTTATCCCCACTGCCTATTTTTTATCAGGCCCAGGGGGAGATGATAAAGATCAAAACAACTGATGGAACTGATGCCAATGCGTATTATCTCAAGGCGAAAAAGAAATCAGATAAATGGCTTTTTGTTTACCAGGAATGGTGGGGACTTAATGACTATATCAAAAAGGAATCCGATAAATTTTATGCAGACCTGGGTGAAGAAGTAAATGTGATTGCCCTGGATATGTATGATGGCCGGGCCACTGCAGATCCCAAAGAGGCAGGACAGATCATGCAAAGTGTAAAAGAGGATCGATTGCAGAATATTGTCAAAGGCGCTGTTGCTATGGCAGGGAAGAAGGCAAAGATTGCCAGTGTGGGATGGTGTTTTGGTGGCGGATGGTCATTAAAAAGCGCATTGATTGAAGGGCCGCAAGCCGTGGGTTGTGTAATGTATTATGGTATGCCGGTAAGAGATGTGGAGAAACTAAAAACCCTTCATACGGATGTGTTGGGATTGTTTGCAACTGAACAGTATATTTCAAAGGAGATCATTGAAGATTTTGCGGCAAAGATGAAGGAAGCCGGTAAGGGGCTTGAGTACAAGATATTTAATGGTGTACATGGCTTTGCCAACCCTTCCAATCCCAAACACGATGCGGCCCTTGCAGCAGAAGCCTACGGGATGGCACTCGGCTATCTCAAGAAAAAACTGGGCTGATCCTAATGGGGAAGGGAGAGATACTCATCCGTCTTTGTTTCACACTGGCTTTGAGTTGTGCTGGGGTTGTGACTTCAGCACAGGAAACCATAATGCCTGGTGATGGTAAACATGTCCTTCGGGATACGTCCCTGATCAGTGACCAGCTTCTTTCGGAATTGAAAAACCAGTCTGGTCAGCAGAAAGTATATCCTGCCGATATGGAGAAACTGGTGTTGTATACATTGAGTTTTTTCCCTGAACTGGCCAATAAGAAAATTACTTTCAAGGTGCGGCCCAAAGGCGCACCTTTATCGTCCAGGCCCGCCTGGGGCAGTTTATGGCGAAGTGCCGGTAAAAGGCGCTACATGGTATTTATCCATGCAGGGAGTGATTCCTCCCGTTGGGGTTCATTTTTCTCCAGATCCAGCATTCCGGCACAGATCGGCATATTGGGACATGAACTCTGCCACATATCCAACTTTACCCGCAAGACCAGTATGGGCCTGCTGGGTATTGGCATTTCACACGTGTCTAAACCATACATGGACCGTTTTGAGTTCAATACAGACAGCCTGGTAGTGGAGAAGGGGCTGGGTAGGTATTTGCAGGAATGGACGGCGATGTTTGAGAAAATCTTCTCTTCTGAGGGTATGCAGGATCCCTTTAAGAACAAAAATACACCCACCGGGGAGCGGTACATGAGCGCGGCAACGCTGGAGCGCTATATGGCCAAGTCCTCTCATCCGGCGTATAGGTAGAGGCATGAAGGCATGAAGGCATGAAGGCATGAAGGCATGAAGGCATTGAGGCATTGAGGCATTGAGGGGGAATTCCTGAATTTTTGGAATCCAGAATTTCAGAATTCCAATTCTACCCCTTATCTTTGCCGTCCCAAAACGGAACGGATCGGTAGTTCAGTTGGTTAGAATGCCGCCCTGTCACGGCGGAGGTCGCGGGTTCGAGTCCCGTCCGGTCCGCAAGCATTAGAAAAGGCCTGCTCATTGAGCAGGCCTTTTACGTATAAAGATTATTGAGTTTAGATCATTTCTTACCAATCCGGTAAAGCCTGCCCTGATCTGTAATGGCATACAATGCGCCGTCTGTACCTTGCGTAATATCCCGGAAACGCTGCTTTTCCTCAGTCAGCAATCGCTCTTCGCCCACCACTTTGTTATTTTCAATGACCAGCCTGCAAATATGCATACTGCTGAGGCAGGCGATGAACAGGTTGTTTTTCCATTCTGCCATAACTGCACCATCATAAAACGTTATTCCGCTGGGTGAGATCACCGGATCCCAATAGTACACGGGTTGCTGCATACCTTCTTTCTGTTGAATGGCATCGCCTATTTTTTTTCCGCTATATTCTATACCATAGGTGATGGTAGGCCAGCCGTAATTATTGCCGGGTTTCACCAGGTTTAATTCATCGCCACCCCTGGGTCCAAACTCCGTCTCCCATAAATCTCCAGTAACAGGATGAAATGCAATACCCTGCACATTGCGATGACCATAAGAGTAAATCTCCGGTCTTGCGCCTGCTTTGTTGATGAAGGGGTTGTCTGCCGCGGGTTTACCTTCTTTGGTGATTCTAATGACTTTTCCAAGCCCTGAATTGATATCCTGTGCCTGGGGACGTGTTTCCAGGTCTGAGCGCTCCCCGGTAGACAAGATCAGATTTCCGTCTTTGGCAATCAGTACACGGCCTCCATAATGCAAGGTGCCCTTGTATGCGGGGGTGGCTCTGTAAATCACCGTCATGGCATCCAGCTTCTTTTCGTCTGACGACAATACAGCTTTGGCAACAGCGGTAACATTGCCGTCAGGAAGGGCTTCTGAAAATGCAAAATAAAAGGTCCGGTTAGTTTTGAATCCGGGATCCAGGCAGATGCCCAGAAGACCACCCTGCCCTCCGCTGTTGACAGCAGGAGTACCTGAAATGGGTTCTGATATCTCGCCGGAAGGCTGCACAATGCGCAACTTTCCCATTCGTTCAGTCACGAGAAACCTGCCGTCCGGTAAAGCCGCAATACCCCATGGATTCTGGAGATTGGTGGTAAGCGTTTTGCCCTCATACGGTGTATTGGTCTTTACCGCATTGATCCTTGTTTGACCAGGGAATGCTGGTTTATAGTCAGCATTGGGCGCTTTGGTTTCCACAGTATTGCTATTGCCCGACTGCTGGGCGGCACAACTGCCGGTCATTAATAATAGAACTAAGCCAGCCAGCATTTGTACAAATCCTTTTATCATGCGATGAATGTGTTTGATAAAGTAATATAAGTATTGAACCATCGCAAATGTAGGCAGTTGCCGGGTTGTTTGCGGAAGGCATTCCCCGATTGGGGAAAATTCCCCGTAAAATTTCACAGCATTGGGCCGGGATAGATAGGGGCACGGCCCTTGATGTTATTCTCCTAAACAGCATATCATGCCAGATCAAGTACAACAAATACAGGAGCAGATGGGGTACCCGCCCATTCACAAAGTTGATCCTAACACGGGCGATACTGCAATACCGCAACCCACAGACCGTGAAAAATTAGGCCAGTCTGCTATTCCTGCCGCGTTGGCAACTGTTGCCAAATTTGCAGCATCAGAAAGGGGTTTTGACCTGTTGGCCCAGGGCCCTCACAGCCAGGATTGGATTCCGGAGATGTTGGGAACGCCGCACCCAGACATCATCACCCAGATTGCCCGCTATGCGGGAACTGACCCTTCCACCGCAAAACAAGCCTTTGAAGAGGCGATTCATCAGGGCATCCACATGGGTAATCATGTTCAGGATGCGCAGGATCCAAAACCAGCGAGAAAGAAGTTTTATGCTGACTTACTGACTACGGCTTTGACCTATCTGCCCTCTGCCATTAAGGTGGGAGATTCCCTGGATGACAATACACTGGATGATAATACCCATAGAATGGAAGGACCCCTGTCTAACATTGCGCATGCCATTGAAAAGACGTTTTCAGATGTCCGTACAGACCATCCAAAACAAGAGCAGTGACAGGCATCTGATTTCATTGAGCGAGATGTAAATTGCAGGTATGACAAGTTATCGCCCAGTATTATGTGCATTGCTTCTATTGCTCAGTAGTCAGTGTTTATGGGCACAGTCCTATGAACAGCAATTGCAACGCTGGAACCAGCAACGGGAGGAAGAACTCAAGGCACAAAACGGTTGGCTGAACCTGGTGGGTTTGCTTTGGCTGCAGGAAGGTGAAAATAGTTTTGGGAGCGATTCGTCTAATAATATCATTTTTCCGTCCAAGATGGCGGGCCAGGCTGGCGCATTCAAGCGGATAGGGAAAAAAGTATGGCTTGACGCACGGGTCCCTATAACTGTGAATGGTGTAGTGCTATCCAATGCCCAGGTTTTTGATGCAGACTCTGCCAGGAACCCGGTGATGCAATGGGGAGATCTTCGTTGGAATATCATCAAACGCGAAGACAGGATCGGTATAAGACTGAGGGACCTTAAACATCCCGCAGTGCAGGCATTTTCGGGAATTGAGCATTTTCCGGTGGATCGCAGTCTCCTTATTAAGGCAAAGTATGAACCGCATGTAGTGCCTACCACGGTTTCAATAACCAATGTCCTGGGCCAGACTTCCCAGCAGTTTTCACCAGGTGTGGTGTATTTTCAGCTTGATGATAAAGCTTATCAAATGATTGCGCTGGAAGAAGAAGGGCAGTTGTTTTTTGTTTTTGGGGACCCCACGAATGATGTGGAAACCTATCCCGCCGGGCGTTTCCTCAAAGCGGAAAAACCCGCCGGGCCCGGTGAAGTATGGTTGGATTTCAACAAAGCATATAATCCTCCATGCGCCTTTACACCTTTTGCCACTTGTCCATTGCCACCCCGGCAAAATATTCTGGATCGCGCCATTAAGGCCGGAGAGAAAAACTATGGTGCCCGTCACTGAGGTTCAGGCGTGTCAGGTGTCTCTGTGTTTTGTGCCGGAGGTTCATCCTTTTCCTGGTGAACCACCATTTGAGGATAAGGAATCTCAATGCCGTGGTCATCAAAGGTTCTTTTGATGTTCCGCATGAGGTCACTGCGTACCAGGTTCCAGTTAGTGAAATGGCTAACCCAGAACAATACCCGAAGATCAATGGAGCTGTTACCGAAATTATTTACGAGTACAAAAGATTCCGGGAATTTCCGGATCCTGTCGTCTCCACTCATTACCTGGTGGATGAGCTGCACCGCATGGTCTACATTCGTATTGTAATTGACGCCCACCAGAACTTCCACACGCCGGGGATTGTCATTCAGTGTCCAGTTGATCAGGTGCTGATTCAACAGATCGCCATTGGGGATGATCACTTCAGAACCGTCAAAGGTGGTCACCACACTGCTTCTGAAGCCGATGGATTTCATGGTTCCGGACCTGCCGCCAATCTCCACCACATCACCCACACCAATGGGTTTTTCAAAAGCGATGATAAGGCCACTAACCAAGTTGTTGACTAAGGTTTGCAGGCCAAAGCCTATACCCACACTGAGTGCACCAAAAACAATCGCGATCCTGTCCATGGGGATGCCGCTGGCCGCGAAGGCGAGAAAAAGGCCAACAGAGAAAATGGCGATGCGAATCAGCAGCATCCAGTTAGCGAGCTCTGACTTTTTAGAACCAGAAGCTTTTTTTCTATTGTCAGCGAAATATGAAACGAGTTTAGAGACAACGCCGGAAAGGAAAATGATGCCCACAAAGAGTACAATTCCGGAAAGACTGAAAGCGTATGATCCGATTTCCCTTTGTTTGGTGAAAAACGCTACAAAGGGTTCAGTCAATTTGGTATAGATGTAAAAATTCTGAGCAATCAGTACAAACCACCCAATACCCAGGAAGTAATACAGGTAGTTGGGTACTTCAGATCCCACTTTCTCAAAATCGATATAAAACCTTTGTTTTTCATCTTCACGATGGGCTTCTGCACTGATGTCAAAAATCTCGTGGATAAGCCTGATCACCCACAGCAGCTGTATGCCTACCACCAGACTGAAGAAACCGGTGGTCATCATGCCCTTTGAAAAATTATAGCGGCCGGAAAGATTACCTAATACGGCCAATAACTCCAGACCAATGGATATCCAAAGGAAAATGGGAAGTTTTTTCTCCCGCAGTTCATTCTTCTGTGGAGACAGCTGTACTTTCAAGCCGGCAAACGCTCCCGCCATTGAGAGTACCAGCATAACAATGCGTTCTGGTCTGGAAGCCTGCAGGATCATATTGATGAAACATGCAATGATGGCCAGGATCACACTGGTTACCCAAAACCTGTACCAGAATTGGGTGATATGGCTGCGAATGATGATGGCGAGAATCACACTGTTCACACTCCACACTACCGCATAGAAACTAAAAGGGGGTGAAGGAAAGAAAAACTGGCCAATGGATAAACATATAACAACACTGGATAAGACCGGATGTTCCATCACTATGCTATGCGCTGCGGTAGAATCTTCTCCCATTTCCTTATGGATGTTTCGTCTCAGGGAACGCAGGTAAGCCATAAGCGCCAGCACCATCAACAGGATGAAAAAGATCTTTCCAGCGTGGTTTCTGATATAAAAAATGGTGACAAGATTATTCTTCACCAGGGAGAATTGCAGGATCTCCCCAAAAGGGCGCCGGAATTTGGGTGTTTCCCACAGATAGGCTGTTTCCTTGGTTAGTGAGTTTTGGGAAAGCTCCGCCCTGAAATTTTGAATTTCCTCCAGTTTGGAAGAGATATTTCCTTCAATGATGGTTGACTTTGTCTTGAGGTTTCTTACCGTTCTTAAAGTGGTGTTCAGAGCAGAGTCAGTGGTACGTATCTCTGTGCCCATTGCCCTGATCTGCTGAAGATGTTGTCTTATTTCTGCGGTGTCCTGGGGGATGTACAGGAAGAAACTGTCGCTGGCAAGGGAATCGATGGTTGTTCTGAATTCTTCAAGATCCGCCAAAAAATTATCGATTCTTTTGACCTGCGTTTCATTGAGGGCGGAGATTTCAGACAACATAACTTCTGAAGTAGCTAAATTCCGGGAAGTCTGGACGCTGCCACGATTCACAAATATCCCTTCCCCTGCCAATTCAATTCTTTCCTCCTCAAGCCTTAACTGGCGGGCTATAGAACCAGTATCTATACCGGTTTTCAGGTAGTCTTTTGTTCTTTGGAAAACGGCCCGCATACTGGCAAACACACGTTCCTGGCGGCTGAGGGCCAGCTGTCCCCTGTATTTTTCCCGAAACCGTTCATTGAGGATGTCTGCCGCTTGCTGTATCCTGCGGGGTACTGAGGTATCCATCTGCGGCCTGGTAATAGTAGAATCAATTTTCACACGGTCACTACTGTCCTGGGCCTGGACTGTCTGGGAAAAATGCGTTGCAATAAGCGAGCAGAGGACAAGAAAATATCGCAGGTGCATGGCCATGGTCTGTTGTCTGGTAAAAGTAGGTTTAATCATGAAATTTCCTCTACAAAACAAAACTGGTTCATCGTTCACATAGAAATCCTGCCGTTTATTCAAAAAAATCGATAATTTAAGATAAGGTGCTTAGTTTGCTGTATGCCCAAAATACTGCTTTGTCTGATTTCCTTCTGGACCGTACTGCCTGTGTTTGCTTTGCCAGACACTACAGGTGTCAATCAACTTTTTTTCCGGGGACCTGAATACACAAAGATCGTTGCGGTCAGCAGCGGATCTCCCTATTTATATGAAGATGTACCGGGACTGCGCCGGGTTCATTATTATGGACAATGGTTTTCAGGGGTAGAATTGCATTATGACGCAGAAGATGATCTCCTGATGACTAGGGAAGCAGGTGGAGCCATCCGGATGAGCCTGGTTAAAGAAAAAGTTACATCCTTTTATCTGGGGCCTAAGCAGTTTAATTTCCTGCCAGGCGTAGGTTTCTGTGAGGTGATATACGGAGGCTTACACAGTGTGTGGGTAAAATGGGAAAAGGTATTGGTACGCATTGGTGTGGAAGATCCAACATACAGAACGTATCAGCGGGTTTTTGTGTCAGATAGAGGAGTTATGGTGGAAGTGTCAGGTAAGAAAGACCTGGTTGCTATTCTTGGGAAGCAGGGGAAAAAAGCTGTTGATCTTGCCAGGCCATTGAAACTTGATTTTAAAAAAGCATTTCCTGCAGCAGCTGCCGGATTGATGGAATATGCAGACCAGAATCATTTGTATGAGTAGATTGTTGTTGTTGCTATTGGGATGTATGCTGGTGATGGTGACAAACGGCCAGGCCCGGCTGAGCCCATTTGACAGTGCTGTGCAGCGCCTGGAAAAAACCAGTGGCCATAAGATCTATTATGATCCGCGTCAAACAGCGGGTCTTGAGGTTCCTGTTTTAACTGAGCATCTCTCCCTTCAGGAAGCTATAACGGAATTGTTGAAAGGTTCTTCCCTCGTCTTTAAAATTGACCGGCATCGGCGGGTCTTTATCACATCATCGCCCATATTTACGGATGTGGCGCCAGGGTTTTACAGAACACCTGATCCGGCAAAACCGGTGGTACTGGATTCTTCATACCTCGAAGTGAAGGAGCCGAAGGCAGACATAGCCCTTGAGAATAAGGTGCTCACCATTGGCACCAGGACAGCGGGCAACAGTTTTGTGGTCACGGGGTATATCCGCGATGAGAGGAATGGAGAGCCCGTGGGTGCGGCATCGGTAATGATTGAAGACCTGCGGATGGGTGTGGCTACTGATGCTTTTGGTGCTTACTCCATAACTATCCCCAAGGGCAGGCATGTGCTGAAAGTGAACAGCATAGGCATGCGTGAGACAAGGCGGCAGCTGGATATTGTGGGACCGGGTAAACTGGATATTGAAATGAAAGAAGACGTAACCAGCCTGAAAGCGGCTGTAATCGTAGCCAGTAAGCAAAGTTCAGTGCGGGGAATGCAGATGGGAGTGGAACGTCTCAACATCCGGACAATCAAACAAATTCCTGCGGTGTTTGGTGAAACAGACATCATGCGCTCCCTTTTGACCTTGCCGGGTGTAACATCTGTAGGCGAGGGCACGGCAGGGTATAATGTGCGCGGTGGCGCTGCAGACCAGAATCTTATCCTGCTGAATGATATGACACTGTATAACCCCACCCATCTGTTTGGATTCTTCTCAGCAGTTGATCCTGAAGTGGTACGGGGCCTGGAATTGTATAAAAGTGCTATACCGGAAAAGTTTGGGGGAAGGATATCCTCAGTTATGGATGTATCTACCCGAGAAGGAAACAGTAAGAAGTTTACCGGCAGCGCAGGCATTGGCCCCGTAACCAGTAAGCTTACACTGGAAGGGCCATTATCCGGGAAGACTACATTTTTATTTGGCGGAAGGGTTACATATTCAGACTGGCTGTTAAAACAGATCGATGATCCGGTTTTTAATAAAAGTGAAGCATCTTTTTATGACCTGATGGTGCAGGTTGCACACAATTTTTCTGACAAGGATAAACTCTATCTCTCCGCATACACCAGCAATGATAAGTTTCGGCTGAATGACGATTCCACCTATCGGTACAATAATAAAAACATCAGCCTTAAATGGAAGCATCAGTTCACCGGTAAGTTATCCATGGTGACTACTGCGGGAATGGACCTGTATGACTACACAGTGGATGGGCAAAACAATCCCAAAGACGCTTTCAAACTCAGCTTTGGTGTGAAGCAATACAATGCTAAAGTGGATATGAACTATAATCCCAACAACAAACATGCAATTGATTTTGGTATTCACCACATCCGTTATGCATTGAAACCCGGAACACTGGAGCCGTCTGATCCTGCATCCATAATCCAGCCCAGGGCAGTGGAAGCAGAACAGGGATCAGAATCTGCACTGTACTTCGGGGATCAGTATAAGGTTACGGACAAACTCTCCCTGCAGGCCGGACTGCGTTTCAGTTTGTTCCGAAATGTTGGTCCGCAGAAAGTGTATACCTATCTGCCAGGGCTTCCCAGGGAAGACCTCACTATCCAGGACTCCGTCATGTATGGGAAAGGCGAACTCGTGAAATCCTATATGGGTCCGGAATGGCGCTTGTCTGCAAGGTATCTGTTGACGGATAAAACATCGCTTAAATTCAGTTTCAACACCCTGCGCCAGTACATACACATGCTCACCAATACCACAGCCATTTCGCCCACCGATGTCTGGAAACTCAGTGATACCTATGTGAAACCCCTGACGGGGCAACAAATATCTGCAGGGTTGTATACCCGTGTGGGGAAGAAGGATATAGAAATTAGTGTAGAGGCTTATTACAAGCGTTCCCAGAATTACCTGGACTATAAAAGCGGCGCGCAACTGATCATGAATGATAATATTGAACAGGACGTTTTGCTTACAAGGGGTAAGGCTTATGGGGTGGAACTGATGGCAAAAAAAACCAGCGGGAAGCTGACAGGGTGGTTGAGCTATACCTATTCACGTACTTTCCTGCAGGCCAATGACAGCGCTGCCGGTGAAACCATCAACAGGGGTGAATATTATCCTGCCAATTTTGATAAACCGAATAACCTGAGCATCGTTGCCAACTATAAATTTACACAGCGGTTCAGTGTATCTCTAACCACCACTTACAGTACCGGGAGACCCATCACCCTTCCTATCGGCACGTTTAATATGGGCGGCGCACAAAGGGTATTGTATTCAGACAGGAATGCTTACCGGATACCTGATTTTTTCAGGACGGATTTTTCCATGACACTGGAAGGCAATCACAATGTGAAACAGAAGTTTCATACGTCATGGACCGCAGGTATTTATAATGTTACCGGCAGGGATAATCCTTATTCCGTGTATTATGTGCTGGAGAATGGGAAGATCAACGGGTATCAGCTTTCCGTATTTGCAACGGCAATTCCATTTGTATCATTTAACATCAGATTCCAATGAAAAGAATAGTGTGGACGGCCCTGCTGATATGGATAGTAATGGCGTGCCGGAAGCCATTTGAGGCTCCGGAGAATCCTGATGCAGGTACAACCCTGGTAGTGGAGGGTGGCTTAGCCGTGGGTGATAGTGCTGATAACAGGATCCTGCTTTCCCGCCTTCAGCCACTGGACGATACGGTTATTTCCAGGCCGGAGTCTGGCGCCACCATTACTATTCTTTCCAATACTGGTTCCAGCTGGCTGATTCCGGAGGTTGCCCCGGGTGAGTACAGATCACTGAATACGATTCCCGCAAGTAATGATCACAAGCTCAGGATTGTGACGAGGAGTGGCAGGAAGTATGAGACGCCCTTTCTTAAAACGGTGAATACACCACCTATTGACAGTGTTACCTGGCAGGATCAGCAGAACGTTGATATTTATGTGCATACCCATGATCCGTCTAATGCTACCCCTTATTACCGGTGGGATTTTACAGAAACCTGGGAATATAGAGCATTGTATGAGAGTTATGCAGAATATCGAAATGGACAACTGGTGGATCGCACACCTGATGAAATGGTATACCAGTGCTGGCGCACCAGGCAATCCGAGAAAATCCTGATCGCTAATACCCTTGCTCTTACGGAGAACCGGATCAGTTATCAGCCCCTGATTACCATTGTGAGGCCCGAGGAGAGATTGTCTGTGCGTTACAGTATCCTGGTCAGGCAGTACGGTATGACCAGGGAGGCGTATGAGTTCTGGAATATACTCCGGAAAAATACTGAGCTCACGGGTTCATTGTTTGACCCACAACCTTCCCAGCTACCAGGGAATATCACTTGCCTTGATGATCCTGCAGAGAACGTGATCGGATTTATTTGTGCGGGTAAACAGGTATCAAAGAGGATCTTCATCCGCAATGCAGACCTTGCGTCCACCTGGCCGAGGGAAGACGAGTCCTTGTTCTGTACAGTGAAGACCGGTCTGGTGGAAGAAATGGTGGCCGCCCTGGGGCAGGACACTACATATGGCCATGCGTATTTTATTTCACCGGGAGGGATGGCCATTGCGAAGAAGCCCTGTGCTGATTGCACGCGGAAAGGAGGAACCAATAAAAAACCCAGTTTTTGGTAAAGCCAATGGAGAAGAAGCGGAGATATCTTATCATGTTAGTCTGCCTGCTCAATGTAATGGTGAGCCAGGCACAGGAGATGTATGCAACCACTGACCAGAAAGTGTATATCGCCGGAGAAAAGATCTGGGTTAGTGGAAAATTATGGGGCGATGGGGTGTCAGATGTGGAAGAGGTGAGGATATTCCTGTTGAACCGCATTGGTCAGGTAGTGGGAAGACAGCAGGTGCTTTTGCATGAAGGGAAATATTTCGCCGGGCTGCCCATTAAGGACCAGACGCCTTCAGATAACTATGTAGTGTCAATTTGGGTAGGAGGTTTTTTTCGCTCTTTTATCCCCGTAATGATCATCAATCCCGTGATCCCCCCACAGCGCATTGTATCAGCTGGAGCTGGAAGTCAGGTAAAAGCAGAAGAGCCACGTTCTTTGGCCTTGAAGGTTTCCTCAGAACAGCTGCATACCCGCGAGGAAGTTGAAGTAGAGGTTGGAGGCCCTGCGGATATCATGGACTATTTTGTGAGTGTAACCCGGAAGGATGCATTATCAGACTATGCAGACAGTTTGTTCAAAGGCTGGCATTATACTGACGCCAGAAAGATCCTTCCGCAAGATATTCCTGGTGTTCAGGTCAATGCCAAAGTAACCAATAGTGCAGGTCAACCTGTGGAGGGTGTCCAGGTTCTTAGTAGCTTATTAAGTAACCAGGCAGATCTTGGATACGCTGTTTCAAATAGGGATGGCCAATTATCCTTTGTGCATCCATACCATTATGCCGATCCGCCACTGGTATTAACTCCCTTGGGTCAGGAGGCTTATAAATTTGCACTGGAAACCGCCAGGGATTCTTTTGATGTTAACTGGAATCTTCCGGTATTGGACCTGCCTCTGCGGTTTGACCCGGCCATCAGTGACCGGCTGACCCAGCTAACAGTATCGCAGGCCTATCAACAGGGGCAGAAAACAAAACTGATGGCCGCCCAGATAGACACTACAGATTTTTATGGTGCCCCGGATAAACGGTACATCCTGGATAATTATACACGGTTCCCGGATATGCAGGAGATTCTACAGGAATTTATTCCGGAGGTGAGGGTGAAAAGGAATGGTGATAAGCCGATCCTCCAGGTAGTTAATATGCCTTATAAACAATATTTTGAACAGGAGGCCTTGGTTTTGCTGGATGGCGTTCCTGTTACGGACATCGCCCAGTTGCTATCATTGGATCCGCTGAAGATTTATGCCATTGATGTAGTGGCGCGTAAGTTTTTTCTGGAGAAAATGCAGTTTCATGGTATCGTTCATTACAAAACATATAAGACTGATTTAGCGGGTTACAGGATGCCCGCCCGTCAAATGGTGTTTGATATGCAAGGGCTGGGGCTGCCAACCGTTCCTGCTTATCCACTCCTTACTGATCCCAGGTTACCGGATCTAAGGAATACCATTTTCTGGCTTGCACCAGGTTCTTTGCCTGGAAGACGGTTTCGCTTTTCCACCCTGGATGCTACCGGAACCTACCAGATCCGGGTGACCGGCCTTAACAGAGACGGCGTGGTTTACATGGGTGAAAAGGAAATCAGGACTAATTAACTAGCTTGCCTGTATGAAAAAATATTGGTTCATTGCTGCCTTGTTTTTTTCATTGGCAACAAACGCCCAGGTGACCTGGCGAGACCCTTCATTTATAAAGGTGAAGGAGAACCCCATCATGCGTGCTGATTCCTCTTATCGCTTTTTTTGCCCGGTACAGGAAAAAGAAGTTATGTGGCAAAGGGCTGATGTTTTCAATCCAGCAGCAGTGGTTAAGGATGGCAAAGTATATATGTTGTACCGGGCCGAGGATAATCCACGGGCCATCCTGGGCGGCAGAACTTCCCGAATTGGGCTGGCTGTTAGTGAAGACGGCATTCATTTTACTAAATATCCTAAGCCGGTTCTTTACCCTGACAAAGATTCCTTTGCCGTGTATGACCAGCCGGGTGGATGCGAAGATCCGCGGGTAGTGGGAACTGATCAGGGATGGTATGTTATGACGTATACCAGTTGGAATGGAAAGGTAGCGAGACTGAGTATTGCATTTTCCAGGGACCTTGAGCACTGGGAAAAAAAAGGCCCGGCTTTTGCGAAAGCCTACCAGGGAAAATATAGAGACATCTGGTCTAAATCTGGCTCCATCATAACTGCATTAAAGGATGGCCAGCCGGTAGCCCATAAAATTGATGGTAAATACTGGATGTATTGGGGTGAACAATTCATCAACCTTGCCTGGTCAACGGACTTGCATTCCTGGAATCCGCTGGAAGATGAAAACGGGCAGTTGGTACAAGTAGTGAAAACGAGGACAGGATTTTTTGACAGTGACCTCACTGAGTGTGGACCACCCGCTATAGTCACGGATCAGGGCATTTTATTATTATATAACGGGAAAAATGCAAATGATG
Source organism: Chitinophagaceae bacterium (assembly GCA_044225015.1). Classification (GTDB taxonomy): domain Bacteria; phylum Bacteroidota; class Bacteroidia; order Chitinophagales; family Chitinophagaceae; genus Pollutibacter. The sequence goes on from JBGAJG010000002.1 coordinate 179,469, forward strand.
AAAGGGCTTCAAAAGAACTGCCCAAAGGTACCTATGCCGTGGGAAGTATCCTCTTTGATCCAAAGAACCCAGCACTAGTGCTGCGCCGTTCAGCCTCTCCATTCATGAAGCCATCATTACCGCATGAAGTAACGGGCCAATATGCTGCCGGTACTACCTTTGCGGAGGCGCTGGTTTTGTTTAAAGGGAAATGGTTTCTCTATTATGGAACGGCGGATTCTTTTGTGGGATTGGCGGTAAGTGACAAGGAGTGACTGGAATTCCCTATTTCCCTATCTTTGGCGCTCATCCAAACGAAAGACTATGCCCGATTTACAAAACCGGCAATACCTTGACTTTGAAAGACCGATCAAAGAGTTGTATGACCAGATTGAGCAGTTGAAGGCAACGGCAGAAAAAAATAAAATTGATCTTACAGATTCCATCCAGCAACTGGAAGGGAAAATCCTTGATAAGAAAAAAGAGATCACAGACCATCTCACCAACTGGCAGAAGGTACAGCTCAGCAGGCATCCTGACCGCCCTTATACGCTGGCTTATATAAAGCGGATGTTCACCAACTTTATAGAACTGCATGGTGACAGAAATTTTAAGGACGATAAAGCCATCGTAGGCGGTTTTGCTGAGTTCAACGGCGAAACTGTGATGGTTATAGGCCAGCAGAAGGGGATCAATACCAAAATGCGCCAGCTGAGGAATTTTGGTATGGCCAATCCGGAAGGATACCGTAAGGCACTCCGGCTGATGAAACTGGCCGAGAAATTTAATAAGCCTGTAATCACATTGGTTGATACACCCGGAGCCTATCCCGGCATAGAGGCAGAGGAGAGGGGGCAGGGTGAGGCTATCGCGAAGAATATATTTGAAATGATGCGGCTACGCGTACCTGTTATATGTGTCATCATTGGCGAAGGCGCCAGTGGTGGTGCGATGGGTATTGGAGTAGGGGATCGTGTATTCATGATGCAGAATACCTGGTATACCGTAATTTCTCCTGAAAGCTGCAGCTCTATCTTGTGGCGGAGTTGGGATATGAAAGAAAAGGCCGCGGATGAGTTGAAACTTACGGCAGATAATATGTTGAACTTTGGTTTGGTTGACGGCATCGTTCCTGAACCGATGGGTGGATCCCATTGGGATTATGACGAAGCAGCAGCCTTATTAAAAGATTACCTGGTCCCGGTTCTTGCAGAACTCAGAACCATTAAACCCGAGGAAAGGGTTAGACAGCGGATCAACAAATTCAGCAAAATGGGCTTCTGGGAAGAAGCCGGTGTTTAAAATATTCTCCAGCACATGTTAGCACAGGATTTCAGAGGCACGGGTGTAGCTATTGTAACCCCTTTTAAGCAGGACGGTAGTATAGATTTTTCGGCTCTGGGCAAGCTTATTGATTTTTTGATTGCCGGCGAGGTGGAGTATCTCGTGGTCATGGGAACTACCGGAGAGAATGTAACCATCAGTAAAGAAGAAAAGCAACAGATTTTTTCTTTTGTGGCTGAATATAACCAAGGCAGGCTGCCGCTGGTGGCCGGGATTGGGGGCAACAACACCATGGAAGTGGTGGATGGGTTACAGAAAACAGACCTGAAAGGCTATCAGGCCATCCTCTCTGTAAGTCCATATTATAACAAGCCTAACCAGAACGGTATTTTTGAACACTATAAATTGGTTTCGGAAAATGCAACGTTGCCCGTGATCATGTACAATGTTCCGGGAAGAACAGGTATGAATGTTTCTGCAGAGACAACGCTGAAGATTGCGGAGCATTGTTCCAATATTATTGCCACTAAGGAAGCCTCGGGTAATTTTGACCAGATCCATAAGATCATCAAGTATAAACCCAGCGGTTTTGAGGTGATCAGTGGGGACGATGGCATTACTTTGCCCATGGTAGCCTGTGGTGCCATTGGCGTGATCTCTGTTGTGGCTAACGCTTATCCGAAACCGTTTTCTGACATGGTGCGCCTTGCCCTGGCAGACCAATATGCGCCGGCACGGGCGCTGCATTATCAGCTTACGGATATCATCAACAGTATGTTCGAGGAAGGCAGCCCCAGTGGCGTGAAAGCTTTTCTTTCTGAAATGGGGATATGCGGAAACCACTTCAGGTTGCCAGTGTATCCGGTGTCTGGGGTACTGATGGAAAAGATAAAAAAACAGCTGGCAGGATAAAAAGCCTGCAACCTACACCCTACACCCTACAAGTGAAGGGTGCTCAGCCATTTTAATAAAGCATCGGGCCATTGAATGGAAGATTCCTTATTGATCATGCCATAACCATGGCCGCCTTTTTCAAACAGGAGAAGTTCCACAGGTATCTTGTGCGCCTTTAGTGCCTCCGCATACAACACGGAATTTTTGTAGTTCACCCAATCGTCTTTGGCATGTGCAAGGAATGCCGGGGGCGTATGCTTAGTAACCAGGAATTCATTGGACCAGGCCCTGATCTGTTCCTGGGATGGGTTCTTGCCCAGCAGTGCATCCCTTGAGCCTGTATGGCCAACGGAGTCTGTAAAACTGATCACCGGGTATATCAATACGGAAAAATCAGGTCTTCGGTTTTTATAATGATTCAGGCGGGTGGTATAATGGGTGGAGGCACTGGCTGCAAGGTGTCCCCCGGCTGAGAATCCCATCACACCCAGTTTGTGTTTATCAATGCCATATGCTTTGGCGTGGGTTCGTACCCAGCTGATGGCCTGTTGGGCATCCTGCAATGGAGCAGTAGATGGGTTGGTCATATAGGTGGAATCCGGCACACGGTACTTCACTACAAAAGCGGTTATCCCGTTTTCAGACAGCCATCGGCCCACATCATGGCCCTCATGCTGCAGTGCATTGATGACATATCCGCCACCCGGGAAAATGATGATCGCCATTCCCTTCTTCCAACTTTCCCCTTTATCTTTTGCCTTGTATATGGTAATTGTTGGTCTCGAAATCTTTCCGATGATGACAACACCATTTTCATAGGTGCTCCTGGTTTCCGCATCCGGTTTATCAATAGCGCCGGGGATGGCTCCGGGATATAACGGAATAGTTTCCTGTGCAAATAATGTGGTGGACATCATCAAAAAGAAAAGTATCAGTGATCTCATGACCAAATGTATTCATTACCACATTACCGCACTGCCACATTATCTAATTAAATACGTTGTTCCTTCCAGTGCCAGGTCAGCATCCGGGAAAACTGCCCTCGCCTCATCCAGGAAAGGGTCCAATACCGTGTATTTGCTGCTGAAATGGCCGATGAGGAGTCTCTTTACGCCTGCCATTTTTGCGATGGTGGCAGCCTGTCCTGCGGTAGCGTGAAAACGGGAAGCTGCCTTGTCTTCATGTTCCGCCAGGTAAGTGGATTCATGGTACAGCAGGTCAACGCCTTTTACAACATCCGCCAGGGATGGTTCAAAACGTGTATCTGCGCAAAATGCGTAGCTGAAGGGATGGGGAGCGGGTTTTGTGACCAGGTGATTACTTGTAACGGAACCATCCTGGTGCTGATAATCGTCACCTTCTTTTAACCGGGGATAGAAATAAGCGGGGACGCCCAGTTCCCTGCAACGGTCAACGTCCACCTTGCGCAGTTTGTCTTTTTCCCGGAACAAAAAGCCCCAGCAATTGATCCGGTGATACACCGGGAAGCAATGGATGGTGATCTTTTTGCCTTCATACAGCAGCCCCTCTTTTTCCAGGGGGTGGAAATAGAGCTTGTAGCTGAGCTGTGTATCGGCCGTTATGAAGACTTTTTGCAGGATCTCTTCCAGGGGGGCGGGTGCAAAGAGGTGAAGGTCTTCTTTCCTGTTGATCAGGCTGAAGCTGTTCAGAAGGCCGAAAAGACCGAAATAGTGGTCGCCATGCAAATGCGAAATGAATATATGGCTGATCCTGCTTCTCCTGATCTTATAGCGGTTCATCTGTACCTGGGTACCTTCGCCACAGTCAATCAGGAAGGTCTGGTCGTCCATAGTGAGGATCTGCGCCGTGGGATGGCGGTCATGCATAGGCAGCGCAGAGTTATTTCCAAGTATTGTGACGGCGAACATAATGACAGGTAGGAGGTTGTGGGTTGGAGGTTATTCTTTGAAAAGGTCCCGCTCAATTTCTTCCATCTGAACAATATCCATGGCCTCACTCAGGGTGGGGGTTACGTTCATCAGTTCCAGGAGTTCCTCACTGTCCAGCCACTCTTCAAGCCCTGGTTGCAGGCAGCAGAGTACCAGGGAATGGTTGTTGTCATAGCTCGCCTGCTGCAGGTTCACCAGTACTTCAGCAGCCTGGCGGTCCATATTTGTCACGTTTTCCAGGTTAATGATCACATTTTTAACGTCAGATTGGGTACAATCCTTAAACGTTTTGAGCAGCGTTTCTGTCATATTAGCATAGAACGATGAATCAAGCACATTTATGACATGAAACTTTTCCTTGGTATCAAGTTTGAGATTCATATTAAGTCAAAAGTAAAAAGTAAAAAATCAAAACAGGAAACGACTTCCTGCATGAACCTAAATCGGGAATAAAAAAGGGTCTGAAAACCCCTTCTAAGCACCCCAGGCCCTCCAGCTCTAACTAATTGATAATAACTGCACAATAAAAGGGTGCCCGCCTTAGTTTACCTAAAGGAAGTCAGAATTATTCCTTATTATTGTAAGGAGTCACTTTATAAATTTTACCTCGAATGGATAACAACTTTTCGGCCCAGGTTAAAGAAATTATCTCTTTTAGCAGGGAAGAAGCGTTGAGGTTAGGAAATGACTTTATCGGCACGGAGCACCTGTTGCTCGGTTTGATAAGGGAGGGTGAGAATACCGCCGTGAAAATCCTGAAAAACCTTAATGTAGATCTGTACGAACTACGGAAGGAAGTAGAACTTGCTGTAAAAGATAAAACAGGAAAGAATATTGCCAATATCAACAGCCTTCCGCTGACGCGGCAGGCAGAGAAGGTAATCAGGGTTACCGTTTTGGAAGCCAAGGCGCTGAAGAGCCCCATGGTGGAAACGGAGCACCTCATGCTGTCTATCCTGAAAAACAAGGAAAATATCGCCACACAGATCCTGAATCAGTTTGATATTGACTATGACCTGTTCCGCAATGAGCTGGGCGTAGTGAAGAGCAATGACGTGCGGAGTGAGTACACGGATGATTCCGATGATGATTTTGACGAAGAGAAGCGGGGGTACCAGCAAAAAGCCAAACAACAGCAGGGCAATGCCAAGAGTAAGACGCCTGTACTGGATAATTTTGGAAGGGACATTACGCGCCTTGCAGAAATGGGCACGTTGGATCCTATTGTTGGCCGCGAAGAAGAAATTGAGCGCGTATCCCAGATCCTTTCCCGCCGCAAGAAGAACAACCCCATTTTGATTGGAGAACCCGGTGTGGGTAAAACCGCCATCGTGGAAGGCCTTGCCCTGCGCATAGTACAGCGCAAAGTCTCCAGGGTGCTGTTTGATAAACGCGTTGTATCCCTGGACCTTGCCGCCCTGGTAGCCGGTACGAAGTACCGCGGCCAGTTTGAGGAGCGGATGAAGGCCATTATGAACGAATTGGAAAAGAACAGGGATGTGATCCTGTTCATTGATGAAATACATACGATTGTGGGTGCTGGCGGAGCCAGTGGTTCCCTCGATGCGTCAAATATTTTTAAGCCTGCACTGGCCCGTGGAGAGCTCCAGTGCATTGGCGCCTCAACCCTGGATGAGTACAGGATGTATATTGAAAAAGATGGTGCATTGGACCGCAGGTTCCAGAAAGTGATTGTAGATCCACCGTCAGTAGAAGAAACCATGCAGATCCTGAATAACATCAAGTCTAAGTATGAAGACTACCATAATGTCAGCTATGCGGATGATGCTATTGATGCCTGCGTGAAACTGAGCGACCGATATATTACAGACAGGCTGTTGCCAGACAAAGCCATTGATGTTATGGACGAAGTAGGTGCGCGTGTACACCTGAAGAACATCAACGTGCCGCAAGAAATCCTTGACCTTGAGAAAAAGATCGAGGACATCAAGCAGGAAAAAAACAAGGTGGTAAAAAGCCAGCGTTTTGAAGAGGCGGCATCCCTGCGGGATAGTGAGAAGAGATTGCAGGAAGAACTGGAGAAGGCCAAGAATTCATGGGAGGAGGAAAGCAAACACAAGCGCTACCCCATCTCCGAAGAAGATATTGCTGAAGTGGTGAGCATGATGACGGGCATTCCCGTGAAGCGGATGGTGCAGGCGGAAAGTGACAAGCTGAAGAATATGTCAGCGGATATGAAGGGAATGGTAGTTGGACAGGACGAAGCAATTCTGAAGGTTGTAAAAGCCATCCAACGGAACCGCGTGGGACTTAAGGATCCCAAGAAACCCATCGGCACCTTTATCTTCCTCGGGCCTACTGGCGTAGGTAAAACGGAACTGGCTCGTGCACTCTCCCGGTATATGTTTGATTCAGAAGATTCGCTGATCCGGATAGATATGAGTGAGTATATGGAGAAGTTCACGGTGAGCAGGCTCATAGGTGCACCTCCCGGGTATGTGGGTTACGAAGAAGGTGGTCAACTCACGGAGAAGGTGAGGCGTAAACCGTATTCTGTGATCCTGCTGGATGAGATCGAGAAAGCGCACCCGGATATATACAATATTTTGTTGCAGGTGCTGGACGATGGCCAATTGACCGATGGCCTTGGCCGAAAGGTTGATTTTAAAAACACGCTGATCATCATGACTTCCAACATTGGTGTACGGCAGCTCAAGGATTTTGGCGATGGTGTGGGCTTTGCCACAGCTTCCCGCGTTCAGGCTGCAGAGGAGACCAATAAGGCGGTGATTGAGAAAGCGCTGAAGCGTACATTTTCTCCCGAGTTTTTGAACAGGGTTGATGATGTGATTATTTTCAATTCACTGGACAAGCAGCATATCTTCCAGATCATTGACATCCTGATGAAGGGCGTAATGAAGCGCCTGCATAACCTCGGGTTCACACTCGAGCTAACGGAGGATGCCAAGAACTTCATAGCAGACAAGGGCTATGACCAGCAATTTGGTGCGAGGCCATTGCACAGGGCCATCCAGAAATACCTGGAAGACCCGCTTGCAGAAGAGATCCTTAATATGAGCATCAAACCCGGCGATGTCATGGTGGCCGATCTGAATAAAGAGGACCAGAAGATCGTGTTCTCGCTGAAGCCTGCTGTAGAGGCTTTGAAGCAGTAGTAAAGGCATTAAGGCATAAAGGCATGGAGGCATTGAGGAAGGGACTAAAACCTCCTTAATGCCTCTATGCCTTTATGCCTTAATGCCTATATTTGACCTGTGAAACCGGCATCAAATATTATCATCACTATTGACGGGTGGTCATCCTGCGGTAAGAGTACGCTGGCAAGGCAGTTGGCCAAGAAACTGGGATATGTTTATATAGACAGTGGGGCCATGTACAGGGCTATTACATTATATTTTCTGCGGAACCATGTTGACTGGACCTCAGTGAAGGAGGTCAATGAAGCCCTGGAGAATATTGAGATAGATTTTCATTACAATGATGCAGCTGAAAAAAGCGAGATCTACCTGAATGGAGAGAACGTGGAGTATGTGATTCGTGACCTGGTGGTGGCGGAGAAAGTAAGTGATGTGGCCGCTATCAGGGAGGTTCGGGAGTTTGCGGTGGCGCAGCAAAGAAAGATGGGCAAAAAGAAAGGCATTGTAATGGATGGCAGGGACATTGGGACCACTGTTTTCCCCAGGGCAGAGCTCAAAATTTTTATGACGGCAGACAATGCGGTGCGGGTGGAACGGAGGTTCAAGGAATTATTTGAAAAGAACCCCAACATCACCATTGAGGAAGTGAAGAACAACCTGGAGATGCGGGACTATATTGATTCCAACCGTGAAGTGTCCCCTCTGCGCCAGGCCAAGGATGCCATTGTTTTAGACAATACCCATATTACAGAAGAGCAGCAGTTGAAACAGGCAATGAAGTTGGTGAAACAAATAATCAATTAGTGAAGTGGTGAAGTAGTGAAATAGTGAAGTGGTCCCGGACCATTTCACCATTTCACCACTTCACTAATTGATTATTTTACCAAAAAAATCTCCGATTTTTTTTAGTACTGCTTCCACAATACTATCGGGGCAGGATGCGCCGCTGGTGACAAGGATGCGAACGGGGCGATGCTGAGGGATCCAGGGACTTATTACTGATTCTTCCCGGGTACGCCAATTGGCATGCAGGATCTCGTCTGCATTGAGGATGTCTTCTTCAGAACGTATAAAATAGGTAGGTAATTTTTCTTCACAGAGTTCCACCAGGTGGGAAGTATTAGAACTGTTGCGCCCACCCACTACAATGGCCAGGTCTGCTTCTTGTTGCAGCATTCCCAATACAGCGGATTGATTGTCATTGGTGGCGTAACACAAGGTATCACGGGTGTCTGCAAATCTTTCACTGATGGTGGAAGTGTCAAGATTATAATGCTGTTGAATCACTTGTTTGAGATAATCTGCGATGGCCTGGGTATCTGTTGCCAGCATGGTAGTTTGATTGACTACGCCAATGCGCTGAAGGTCACGGGTTACATCAAATCCTTCAGAATACCTGCCTTCAAAATGCCCGTAAAATTCTTCAGGAGGTTTTTCTCCGGTAATATAGCCTGCCAGCGACATAGCCTCCTTCATGTCATTCACTACAACGGTTGGTGCGTGCCTGGCACTGTGTGAAAATGTTGCCCGGGTTTCTTCATGCGTGGGTTTACCGTGTACAACAATGGTATATCCTTTTTCTGCAATTTGCGCGGAGCGATTCCACACCTTCTCTACAAAGGGACAGGTGGTGTCATATTTTTCGATGGGGATGCCCAGTTCCCTGAGGCGGTTTTCAATAGGAATGGTAGTGCCAAAAGCAGGAATCAGTACAATGTCATCCTTGGTGACCTCATTAAAGTCAACCATTGGTTTCCCATAGGTATCCATCAGGAACCGCACGCCCAGGGCCTGGAGGTCCCTGTTCACAAACGGATTATGGATCATTTCACTCAGGAGGAAAATTCTTTTTCCGGGGTTTTCTTCCACCGTACGAAAAGCGATCTCAATGGCATTTTCCACACCATAGCAAAAACCAAAATGCCTTGCCAGGTAAAACTGTACCGGGCCCAGGTCAATGAGGGTGGGGCTGAAGTCTTTTTTCAGTTTATCAGCTTCTTTGCGCCTGGCTTTGATCCCTGAGATCAGTGGACTTCTGTAAGTGGTAGGGACCTGAAAGGTTTTCATACCGCAAAAGTAGCAAATGTTAGCACGCAGTTCGCCAGCTCGCAGACGGGCAATTCGTCCGTTTATTTCTGTGCCCTGAAACCCCGTGAACTGCGAACTAATTGCCGTATTTTGCCGGTATGAGATTTCAAACCGCTGCATGGGTTGCTTCTACTAATGTTTATGAAGTCAATACCCGTCAGTACACGGAAGAGGGAACATTCCAGGCTTTCCTGGAACACTTACCCAGGCTGAAAGATATGGGTGTGCATACATTATGGTTTATGCCGGTAACGCCTATCAGCATAGAGAAGAGAAAGGGGAGCCTGGGCAGTTATTATGCCTGTGCAGACTACACATCCATCAATCCGGAGTTTGGCACCATGGATGATTTTAAAAAGGTGGTAAGTGATGCTCATGACCTGGGCATGAAAGTAATCATTGACTGGGTGGCCAACCATACCGGTGCAGACCATGTTTGGACAAAAAGCCATCCGGAGTATTACTTGAGGAATGAGGAAGGTGCATTTTATGATAAACATGGGTGGGATGACGTCATCGATCTGGATTATGGTAATCCGGCTTTACGCGAAGCCATGATCCGGTGCATGAAATTCTGGATCGATGAGTGTGATATCGATGGATTTCGTTGTGATATGGCCATGCTGGTTCCAGTTGACTTTTGGATAACAGCCCGCTTAAGTCTGGACAAGGTGAAGCCTTTGTTTTGGCTTGCAGAATGTGATCAGTGGAATGAACCCCAGTATCTTGAAGCTTTTGATGCTGCATATGCATGGAAATGGATGCACGCCACCCATGATTATGTGCGTTATCATCTTCCCCTGCATACCCTTGTGGATACATTATATGGTTATAACGGTCTGAAGCCTCGTAATGCCTTAAGGGCGTTGTTCACCAGCAATCATGATGAGAATAGCTGGAATGGGACAGAATATGAGAAGTATGGGGACATGGCCCCATTGCTGGCTGTTTTTTCCTGTACCTGGAATGGGGTTCCGCTATTATACAGCGGACAGGAGATCCCCAATAAGAAGCGATTAGCCTTTTTTGACAAGGATCCCCTTCAATGGGATGCAGGGTCTTCCCTGCATTCATTTTACAAACGGTTGCTGGAACTGAGGGCCACGCATCCGGCCTTGCGGGCGGGTTGTGAGACGGTCCAGACCCGGTTTGTTTCCGCAGATCATCCTGATAAGGTACTGCTGTTTGAAAGAGTAGGAAGCAACGGTACTGTGGTGGTTATGTTAAACTGTTCTCCCTATCCCCTGGAGGTTCATATTTATGACCAGCATATCCTGGACCATACTTATTTATGTGTGTTCACCAATACATATGTTAAGCCTGCTAGCCAGCCCGCCATTCATTTACCCGCCTGGGGCTTCAAAGTTCTAGTAGGTTGATACTACTTATTTAAGTTAAATTTTCCTGTAAAATTGCCTTATTAAGCCTTTATATATTTATATAATTTAATATAAATTACTTAAAGTAGTAGTATTCGATTAATTTTTTATATGTTTGTTGCACAGGTGAAAAAGCGTTAGCAATTTAACAGCGCTCTACTCGTTAAAGTAGCCATATCCTCTTGAAAGATCAACCCTGCCGGTTGCATGAACCTAATCCGTCATGTGGCCGGAACTACTGAATTCAGTAGGTAACGTAACCCTAAACGAAAGGACCCGATGATAGACGTCGGCATTATTTTGGCAAACCAAGTTCAGAGCTCACTCTATGAAACTTACCTGAAAAGCACGAAGAGATTCAGGGTAAGTTTTGCGGTAAACTCACTTACATCGCTTTCAACCGCCATCATTGTATACGGTGACCCGGAGGTTCTCGTAATGGAGAATGTAGAGGAGCTGGGATCACTGGAAGACCTGGGTGGTATTCTTAAGGCCAGATCCGGCCTCAAGTCCTTATTGGTTTTAAACAAGGCTGAAGACCTTGATCTTTCTTATGTGACCCGGTTGGGAATACCGGGATATATACTGAAGTCAGGTAATCTGCAGGAATTGACGGATGCTATAGAAAAAATGGTAGCCGAAGGGGCTTATATCTCCCCTCGCATCGCCATGCAACTGATCCAGAGCCTGCAGAGAAAGCCGGAGGACCGGTATAATAATCTGCTGACCGTAAGGGAAAGGGAGATAATGAAATATACCTGTGAAGGAATGACGTATAAGGAGATAGCAGAGAAACTTTTTATAACACCATTTACGGTAAACCAGCATTTGAAAAAGATCTACCTGAAACTGAAGGTGAAATCGAAGGGAGAACTGATCTCTAAAATGCTGACCATAAAATAACCGCATCGCGGTAAGTGAGCGGGCTTGTGCGTTTGAACCCGGGGAGGACCGATCTGGTCAGTCACCAACATGTGACTGAGATGGCGAAGCCATGTTTAAGAAACCTAAATACATCAAATGAACATTTTAGTAACCGGGGGAGCCGGTTTTATTGGTTCCCATATCGTAGAGTCTTTGATTGAAGATCCAAGGGTGAACCGTATCAGGATCATGGACAATCTGAGCAATGGTTTTTTGGATAACATTAAACCCTTTTTGGAAAGCGGGAAGGTAGAGTATCTTCGTGCTGACATTCGTATCTTCAGGGAGTGCCAGAAAGCCGTAAAGGACATGGAATATGTATGTCACCAGGCGGCGATGGGTTCAGTTCCCAGAAGTATTGAAGATCCCTTGTCTACCCATGATAATAATGTTAATGGCTTCATAAATATGCTCTATGCTGCAAAAGAGGCCGGTGTAAAAAGAATGGTGTACGCATCTTCGTCTTCTGTATACGGAGACGCCACTGAGCAGCCAAAAGTGGAAGGAAAGATAGGAAAACCTTTGTCGCCCTATGCGGTGTCCAAGTATTCCAATGAGATCTACGGTGAGGTGTTTGCGAAATGTTATGGAATGCAGATTGCCGGTTTCAGGTATTTTAACGTGTTTGGGCCCAGGCAGGATCCTTTTGGACCTTATGCAGCTGTGATTCCCTTATTTGTAAAGGCCGCCCTTACGGGTAAATCGCCCACAATTAATGGCGATGGGTCCATTACAAGGGACTACACTTATGTAAAGAATGTGGTAAAGGCTAATATTAATGCACTGGATCCGGAACGTAAATGGGATGGCCACCAGGTGTTTAACATTGCCTGTGGGCGCACCACCACGCTGAATGAATTGTGGAGCCTGGTTTGTGAACTTACGGGTTCAAAAGTGAAGCCTGTATATGGCGAGGGCAGGAAAGGGGATATCCTGAGTTCTCTGGCAGATGTCTCAAAGGCGGAACTGGCACTTGATTATAAAGACCTGAAACAACTGAGGGAAGGTTTACTGGAAACAATTCCCTGGTACCTGAAAAATATTAAGTAATCCTGAACAATTTCGTATGCATAGTATGAAGCTGGTAGTTAGATTGTTTTTAGTGGTGTTGGCCCTGAAATTCGCATCCTGCACATCACCCCGGGAATATGTTTACCTGAGTGATCTTACGGAAGTCAAGGACAGCCTTATCGGTCCGATGGCGCCTTTTCGGGAGCAGTACATCGGGCCGGATGATCTCCTGCATATCCAGGTATCGGCCCTCAATCCTGAAGACGTGCAGATGTTTGAGATTACAGGTATGGGAAGTCAGACCAATATGATGGTTGCTCAGTCCAATCCCCAGGTTCTGGGATACATGGTTGATAAGAAGGGTATTGTAACGCTGCCTTACATTGGTGACTTTAATGCAGCAGGATTGACCCTTCGGGAGATGGAAATCTTCGTCACCGAGAAACTGAAGAAGTTTGTAAAGCAACCCGTTGTAAGGGTCAGATTCCTGAATCATACCATCACCGTACTGGGTGAAGTGTATCAACCCAAGCAGGTTCCTATGAATTTTGAACGATATACTCTTACAGAAGCACTTGCCTCCTGTGGTGATCTGAAGTATACTGCTTATGCCGATAATATTCTTGTTGTAAGAGAGGAGAACGGAATGAGAACCAGCGGCCGTGTTGACCTCAGGTCTAAAACGGTATTTAATAATCCGTACTATTATTTGAAGAACAGGGATATGATCTATATAGAGCCCGTGCAGGCTGCATATGTAAATAGAAATGATAAGACTGCGAAATACCTGAATACCTACGTGGCAACGGGTGCAACCATTCTTTCATTATTAATTAGCGTAATTGCCTTAACCAAATAGTTATGAGTACAGAACTGGATGTAATGAGGAGCATTCCCGTTGTTGAAGAAACGGAAGAAGGATTTGATTTTCGTGGGTTTATAACCAGGTATATTAAGTATTGGCCGCTCTTGCTGGGGCTGGTGCTTGGCGCCATCCTGTTGTCATATCTGTACCTGCGGTATACGCCAAAGTCTTATAAGGCTGATGCGATGCTGGCCATCAAGAAAGATAATGAACTCACAGGTGAAGGAAGCCTGAGGATATCATTGATGGACGACAAGATTACACTGGAGAAAGAAGTGGAACTGTTGAAATCTCCGGATGCCATTGAGCAAACTGTTATTCGGCTAAAGTTGTATTCAGATATTAAGAGCGTGGGAAGGATCCAGAAGAAAGACCTGTACGGTGTAGATGCCCCATTTCTTGTGGACGCTGAAAATCCTGATAAACTGGGTAATTCGGCAGCACTTAAGGTCTCTGTTGATACCTCGGTAGGATCTTTGACCATCAATGGTACAAAATATGGTTTTGATCAGTGGCATAACACACCCTGGGGGCGGTTGAAGTTTTCCCGTAACCCCTTATTCAAAGGGGAACTGGACAACTATGAAATGAGTATCGTATCGCTGGGCATGAAAAGTTTTGATCTTTCAAGGCGCTTGTCCGTGGATACCAAAACGAAACTGTCTGAGCTCATTATTCTGTCTGTAAGTGACCTTAACCAGCAAAGGGCTGTAGACATACTCAGGACCATCGTAGCCGTATATGATGAAATTACTGTGGGCACCAAGAAGACGGCGTACATGAGTACCTACAAATTTATTGATGACAGGTTGTCCATCGTTGAAAAAGAATTAAGTGGTGTGGAGAGTGAAGTGCAGAAGTATAAAGCCAATGAAGGGGTTTTTGATCTGTCTACGCAGGGTACAGCTTTTCTGCAGGGTGTGCAGGAGTCTGACCAGGAAGTGGCAAAGCTCAACCTCCAACTGGAGTTGGTAAACAAAGCGCGTACGGCCATCAGAAGTACAGGAGACGGTGATGGAACACTTCCGGCCGTGGACCTGGGTGATTCACCGCTGACCAAGCAGATTTCAGATCTGAATGAAACCTCATTACAGCTTTCCAAAGAGCTTCAATTATCAGGTCCGGATAACCCGCGCGTAAAGGTATTGCAGGAACGCAGTGCCAGGCTCAAAGGATACATCAGTGAGGGCCTTGACAATATGCGCAAGAATTTAGAAACCAGCCGCAACTTTTATATGAGTAAACAGGCAGGTTTTAATGCGATGCTGAGGGGTATTCCACAGAAGGAGCGCGGTTTAATTGACATTACCCGTCAACAAGCTATCAAAAATGGTATTTTCTCTTTCCTGTTACAGAAAAGGGAAGAGGCTGCGATCTCTGTAGCCGGTACTGTAGCCAACAGCCAGTTCATTCGTAAACCAATGCCTGGCGGTGTTTTGAAGCCCGTGGCGTTGAAGACTAATGCGATGGCACTGTTTGCTGCGCTGGGCATCTTTGGGATGTTGTTATTTATCCGTCAGCTCATCTGGGACAATTTCGAGGATAAGAAGGAAGCGGAGAAAAAGATTGGTGCGCCAATTGCTGGCAGCATCCTGTTTAGTAAAAAGAAGAAGAATGAATCTACACTGGTAGTGGGTGATGGCAAAGGCTCAGTGGAGGCAGAACAATTCAGGGATCTGAGGACTAACCTGAATTACCTTGGTTTGCATGATGAAAACAAGGTGTTGCTGGTTACTTCCAGCCAGCCTGGTGAGGGTAAAACATATATCTCATTCAATCTGGCGGTGAGTATGGCACTTACAGGGAAGAAAGTTGCCTTGTTGGGACTAGATTTCCGTAAGCCCCAGCTTTCCATAGCCACGGGGGTTTCCAATAAACCAGGTATCACAGACTACCTGGTGGGGATGGCTACCTATGAAGAGATTGTGAAGCCATTCAGTGACAATGAAAATGTATTTATCCTGCCTGCAGGCTCACTTCCTCCCAACCCCACAGAATTGATTATGGATGAAAAGATGGGTGAACTGATCACCCGGCTTAGAAAAGATTTTCACTTTGTGATCTTTGATACGCCGCCTATTGGTGCCGTTACTGATGCAAAGGTGCTCGCGAAGTATGCAAATACAACTTTGTATGTGATGCGATATGGGCATACCAACCGTTCATTCTATTCAATGATCAAGGATGTGTATGTGAACAAGAAGTTCCCGAACCTTGGATTGGTATTAAACGGGATCAAGGAAAACAGGCTGCTGCGTTACAATCAACGCTATGGCTATGGTTATCACAAAGACAGTTGATACACTCTTTGTAAGGACTAATGCAGATTAAATCATTTGACATATTTGATACCTGTTTATCCAGGATCTGTGGTGAACCCGTCAATGTTTTCCATCTTTTGGGAGCGCATATTACGGGATTACCAGTGGGATCCAGGGAATGCAATGACTTTGTCAATGCGAGGGTAAAAGCCGAAGCCAACGCGCGAAAGACCGCACGTGAGCATGGGCGTGAAGAAATCTGCCTTAAGGATATTTATGCGCATTTTGAAGGTGCAACATTTTCAACATTGCCTAAAGCTGCGCTGCCAGACCTTGAATTGGCTATTGAAAAGGCTGTCCTTCGTCCGGTAGAAACAGTCCTTAAGGAAGTGAACCAGGCCAGGGAACAAGGTTACCGGATCTGTTTTATTTCTGATATGTATCTCCCCGGAGAGTTTATCAGGGAAGTTCTTTCTGAGAGAGGGTTCTGGAAAGACAATGACCGGCTTTATCTTTCCTGTGAATATAATGCCACTAAATACAGTGGTAAGTTGTTTGACCTGGTAAGTCAGAAAGAGGCTGTGGCCTTTAAGGATATCAGCCATACAGGAGATCATCCGCTAAGCGACTACCAGGTACCCAGATCCAAAGGGATAAAGGCCAGACTTTCAAAATTGCAGTATAACAGGTATGAAACAACCTGGCTCTCTAATGCATTCTGTTACAGAAGATCACCGCAGATCAGTATTGTGGCTGGGATCTCAAGGTCTGTCAGGAGGCAAAAATCCGCTGATAAATTTGAGAATATACTGAGTTCTGTGATTGCGCCTCTTTTGGTGCCCTTTGTTGCATGGATCATTGAAGATGCACGCAAGCGAAAGATCAAAAAGATTTTCTTTCAGGCAAGGGATGGTTACGTATTGTACCGGATTGCCCAGGTCTTACTTGAAGGCGAAAGCGACCTGACCGTTAACTACCTCTACGGATCAAGGAGAACCTTCTACCTGCCGGGTATGTACGGTTGTCACAGGAAAATGCTGGATTGGGTCATCAAAGGTGCCGAGGGGAGAACTCCCGCAGAGATGTTGAAGCGGCTGTCCATGGATAGTGAATGGATGATACCATATGTTGAAAGAAAAGGGCTGGATAAGAACTTTTTGGATAGTCCGATGACGGCATCAGATGTCATGACATTCCGGGAAGTTTTGCTGGATCCTGAAGTGGAGACGGTGATTCAGGAACGAGCACTTGACGCTAAAAATCTTGCAAAGCGATTTCTTATCCAGGAAGGATTGGCTGATGGTAGTGATACGGCCCTCGTAGATATTGGATGGTCAAGGGTTTCCCATCAGTCTGTTAATAATATACTGGACACCCGGAAAGTGTTCGGATATTTTCTCGGTGTATTCCAGGATCGAATCACAGGGCCAGACAGTGCAGATTATGCTGCAGTATTTTATCCTGAAGACTTTTCCCATACGCAATATGAACAGGTGTTTGATGGCGCCTATGTTGCTTTACTGGAGCAGTTTTTTGTGATGACGAATGATCCTTCTACTATTGGGTACCAGGAAACAGGGGGTAGTATAAAGCCGGTTTCGGGGAATCTGCCCAGTCATCATGACAATTTTGAACAATATCGAAAGCTCAGGGACGAGACCTTGCTATTGTTTGCGAAGGAGTATAAGAATCTTGGTCAGGGCTTGTCTGACCACTTAATGCTTTGCCGGGCCTGCGGGCTCATGGCAGGTAGGCTTTTTGTAAAAGAGCCAGACATGGATGAACTGAAGTTGTTGCTGGATTTTCGTCCTGACGAAGGATTTGAACAAGGAATAACACTGGTTCGCAGAATAACACTTGCCTCTATCATAAGGGAAATGCTGGGCCGGTTCAAGGGCGGGAAACCTTCTGTGTCTTACCTCTGGCGTGAAGGAAGTATAAAATATTCTTTCGGAAATGCCGGGTATGGCATCTATAGGGTTTTGAGGAATTTCAAGTATAAAGATGAATTGACTTTCTAAAGTGTGGACTTCAATCAGACATAGGCTTTCATATCTTCTGGGGAATAACTCTGAATTGACACAGCGATACCTGAAGCAACTTAGCGGGACTTTTGTTCTGCGGATGCTGAGTATGTTACTGTCATTGCTTTATGTCCCGGTTGTGCTTAATTTTCTCCGGGATGAAAAATATGGCGTTTGGGTAACCCTTACCACCATCATCAACTGGATCAAATTGTTTGATGTGGGTTTGGGTAATGGCCTCAGAAATAAGTTGGCAGAAACCATAGCACTGAAAGACAACGCAACCGGAAGAAAATTTGTGTCTACCACATATTATCTGCTGGGAGCCGTGTTTTTAGGCGTCATACTGATTTTTATCAGTGTCAATCATTATATAAACTGGAATTCTATTCTGAAAGTGAAGGATATTCCTTCCTCTGAACTAGCGGCAATCACACAGGTTAGCGTTGTTCTGGTCTTAGTGGGATTTGTGCTTCAAACGGTGGTTTATGTTTTTGATGCAGACGGGAATACGGTGATGGGTGGCGTGATGCAGTTTTTGGCAAGCCTCATTTCCCTTGTCCTGATATGGGCCTCGAAGTATTTTGTGGAACAGGGTAACCTGCTGTATCTCGCATGGGTATTAACAGGTGTACCAGTGGTGGTCTATCTTGGATTTACGCTCTATTGTTTTGGCGTAAAATATCGTCAACTCCGCCCTTCATATCAGTATGTGCAGCTAAAATCATCTGGCAGCCTGTTAAGTTTGAGCGGAAAGTTTTTTATCATACAAATCACCGCTGCAATACTGTTTTCCAGTGTTCCATTTATTGTAAACCGTTTTTACAGTCCCCGTGAGGTGGCTCAGTATAGTATTGTATCCAGTCTTTTCAATCTGCCTGTTATTGTGATGACCCTGGTGGTGTTTCCGATATCACCACTCGTAACCCAGGCATATGCAAGGGGGGATTCACAGTGGATCAGGAAAATGCTGAAAAGAATGCGATGGGTCAGTGTTGCGGTGGCTACAGGTTGTTTGGTGCTGTTACTGGTATCTCCGTTGATCTTTAAACTTTGGATAGGGAACAGGGTGTCTATTCCATGGAGTTTGTCTATAGCAGTGGCATTTTATACAATCATTTATGTGATCAATACGCCATCTTCTGTATTCCTGAACAGCACCGGAAAAGTGAGGACGCTAGTGCTTTTGGGTCCATTGGGGATACCGGTATTCCTTGGCCTTTGTTTTCTGTTCAAGGAGTCAATTAACCAGGTGTATTCAGTTGCATTGGCGCTGGCCCTCGCCAGTTTGATCGGTACGTTTGTCCTGCCTGTAGCATTGGCAAAGAGCATAAAGGAAATTGAGCATGAAGGAAACACTGGCAGATAAATATTTTAAACCCAGCCTCGTTGTGAAGTTGATCGTTTGGTCATTCCTGATGATCAATATTTTCAATTGGGAAGTAGAGGCTGAGGATATGGGATTTCCTTCAATTGTAAAGTATCTTTTCTCTGTATCCAGCATAGTGATCATTATTTATGCAATCCTGAAAAGACCAGTTGAACTATCATATTATGGAATAGCTGCGCCTCTAGTGATTGCCTTTGCTTTATACAGCCTTTACATGGTGGCTGGATCATTCAGAACGGACACCAAGTATTTCCAGCTGACTTTTGGTGCTAAGTATTATGTACTGGCCTGGCTGTATCCGGTATTCCTGCTATTTATTAAGACTGACATTCTTTTTCTTCGATATTATGTGAAATTCAGCCAGAAGATACTACCGTACTGTCTGGTTGCGGCACTGTTGATCTTAGCATTTTTGAATGTTGACCGTTGGCTACAGCATTTTTATGGACTCTGGGTTTTTGACATAGCTGCAACTTTACTGGTACTGACGCTGTTTTATGTGGGTAAAACCAAGCGGGACAGGTATGTGATTTTCGGTTATTTCTTTTTCACGGCTTTTTTATCTGCTTACTATGGCAGGCGCGGTATCCTGTTCAATGTGGTTGAGATCCTCCTGTTTTTCCTGCTCCTCAGGCTTAACAATCCGCTTATTAAAGTGCGGAAGAAGTCGCAGACCATTTTGTATTCAGTCCTGCTTCTTGTTGCAGTGGTGGCCGTTGCTAACGTGTTTGCCAGTAAATTATTCATTTTTGAACGCGGACTTGATTCTGATGCCTGGGATGAATCCAGGGGCAGGGTGGTGGATGAGTTTTTTGCCGATTTCACTTCCCAAAGCGACTGGCTGTTTGGACGGGGGATTGATGGGCGGGTCTTACGTACCATAGATCTTGAGTCAGGAGGGATGGGTGACACCATTGAGAATGGATTCCTGTATACTTTGCTGAAAGGCGGCGGCATTTTTCTGGGCCTTCAAATGGCGATATTTCTGATATCCGCATACCTGGCATGGTTCAAATCGAGAAACCATTATACCAAGGCATTTTCTGCTATGATCCTGATCCACATTGTGGGGATGGTTTCTTATAACCTGCCCGTATTCTCCATGAGTTATATCAACGTGTGGCTGGTGGCGGTTATGGGATATTCCAGTTCCATCCGGGGACTTACCAACAAGCAGATACAAGTATTATTAAACTAGACTTCGTGCGTATACTTTGGTTCGCAAATACTCCCTGTAACGGAGCTGATGCCCTCGAGCAGAAGGTGACCAGCAGCAGCTGGTTACAGGCGCTTGACCTGGCAATGCAGGAGAAAGTGGAATTGCATATTGCTTTTTATGCCAATAGTCAGAGAAAGGAGTTTACCCATGGTGCAACTACCTATCATGTTATCCCGCCGGATTCCCTCCGGAAGAGTTCAATGAAAGGATTGTTGAAGCCGCATATTTTGATTGAAGAAGACTTACCACTTTATCTGGACATCGTTCAGAAGGTTAAGCCGGATATTGTTCATATTCATGGTACGGAAACAACTTTTGGGTGCCTGGCTGGGAAGGTAGATGTTCCCCTGCTGCTATCCTTACAGGGCATACTAAATCCAATTGCCGTAAAGTACAGGGGAGACATTTTTGATGAAGCCCTTCTCCAGGTTAAGAGTAATAAGCCTGGTGTAGGTCTTAAGGAGCGGCTGTTTCTGAAGTCACATGCTTATCACCATGAACTGCTGCTGGAGCTGGCCAGGCGTGAAAAAGGTATCCTGAATAACATCAGTAATGTCATGGGCAGAACAGCATGGGACAGGCAGGTAATGTCAGTTCTTGCTCCCCATGCCCGGTATTTTAACGGCGATGAAATTATGCGGGGACCTTTTTTTGAGGCCGATTGGGTACCTCCTTCAGGGAAGCAACTGGTGGTTCATTCAACTACCAGTGATGCTCCAATGAAAGGTTTTGTGACCATCTGTGAGGCACTGATACTCCTGAAAGAAATGGGCCTGGATCTGAAATGGCAGATCGCAGGACTGGATCAGCATGATGCTATAGTCAGGATCGCTATGCAGAAGCTCGGCAAGGATTTTCCCATGGACAGCCTTGTTTTTCTGGGCAGGGTAACGGCAGACAAATTAGTGGAGGCGATGCGTGCTGCACATATGTATGTTCTGAGTTCCCATATTGAGAACAGTGCCAACAGTCTTTGTGAAGCGATGTTATTGGGAATGCCTTGTATTGCCACCAACTCTGGCGGAACGCCATCCATACTGTCTGATGAAAAGCAAGGCCTTCTGATCCAACCCGGTGATCCCTGGGTAATGGCTGGTGCTATTCTCCGGATAAAGCAGGAATACCATCATTGGCTGGTAAAGGCCGGTGAAGCGAGGCTTCAAGCAAGGCAACGGCACAGTCCTGAACACGTTGCGGAACAGGTGCTTCATGCGTATAAAGAGATACTGACCAAGCAGTAATTATGAAGATCGTTATACTATATAATAATGAGTATCCGGGCTTCACACCGGGATACAATCGCGTAAGATACTATGTACGGGGGTTGGAGCAATCCGGCGCAATGGTATCTGTACTCCCCGTTTACCTTAACGGCGGATCATTTTTGAAACAGCTTTGGAATTCTTTTATCATGCCTTTTATTATCCTGGGAAGGCACAAGCAGGATATTAGAACTGCGGATCACCTGATCGTGTATGAGTTCAACTGGTGGACTTATCTTGTATTAAAGATCTTCAAACCCGCATCTTTGCGCACCCACCTGGAAGTAAATGAAAAACCTGAAGCGGTTTATTCAAGCAGGTTCTTTGAACTTCCACCTGTGAAGAAGTTTAATATGGCCATGACGCGTTTGTCTTTCCGCTGGTTTGACGGTTTTATAGCCATATCAGAACCTCTAAGGGAATATATCCGGCAATATGCAGGACCCAATGCCAGGATCATTGTTTTACCGGTACTCGCAGATCCATATGCACGTGCAGCACCTTCTGACTATCCCATACCCGCGCATCCATATACCGTTCATTCCGGTGCCCTGAGCCAGATCAAAGATGGAATGATAGGAACCTTCCAGGCTTTTGCCGATGCAAACAAGCAATTGCAGGGCCAGTTGCATTTTTACCTGACCAGCAAAGTTGCACCCAGGGAAGTGCTTGAAGATATTGAAGGCATCATTGCCCGCGAAGGAATTCAGGAAAACGTTCATTTTGTTGGCCGTTTGGAAGAAAATGACCTCAGGCGTTTACAGGCCAATTGCGATTTTGTGGTCATCAACAAACCAGACAACGAACAGAACCGATATAACTTCCCCACTAAACTTGGAGAGTATCTGACACTTGCGAAGCCGGTGATTGCCACCAAAGTGGGAGACCTGACGCAATATCTTACAGATATGCAGAGCGCTATATTGCTGGCCCCAGGAGATACCATCGCACTTACTGCTGCAATGGTAAGACTTGTTCAGGATAAGGATCTTGCAGATAAGATTGGCAAGGGTGGGAAACGTGTGGCCGAAGAGCAACTTAACTATGCAGTGAACGGACAAAGGCTGAAAGAATACCTGGAGGGGTTTACTAAGAAATAATGATCAGCATAGCAGACATAACCAGCAACCTGTATAACATTCCGGGGTGGAGCAGCCGGAGGAAGATCGTTGTATTTGAATCTGACGACTGGGGAAGTATACGCATGCCTTCTGATAAGGCACTAGACAAATTGAATGCAGCGGGTCTTGACCTGGTTGCGGGAGATGCGTCCCGGTATAATCATTTTGATACCCTCGAATCTGCTGCAGATCTTGAAGCACTCGGCCAGCTTCTGCTTAAATATAAAGGTGCAGATGGAAATCCGCCTTCTTTTACGCTGGTTTCCCTCGTGGCAAACCCGGATTTTGAAGCCATAAAAGCGAATAAATTTGAGCAGTACATATATGAACCATTTACGGTTACGCTTGAACGTTATGGGCATCTGGGTGTAATGGACATGTTGAAACAGGGTGTACAGAATGGCGTCTTCAGTGTGCAGTTTCATGGAAGGGAACACCTGAATGTTGCTTTTTGGATGCGTGCATTGCAAGCTGAAGATACACAGGCGAGACTGGCATTTGAAGAAGGATGTTGGGGCTTTAATAACCGGCATCCGCACCAGGTCACTTTTCAGGCAGCTTTCGATCTGGACAGACAGGAAGACCTGGAACTACAACACAGTATCATCAGGGATGGCCTCAATTTATTCCGGCAGATCCATGGATCGCCAGCTACATTTTTTGTGCCGCCTAATGGGCCATACAATGATCAGTTATCTGCAACTGCAGCAGAGGGTGGAATCCGGTATTTGTCCCTTTCCAAAAAGCACTATAACGTCTGGGGTAATGGCAGGAAAAAATTGCAGATCAATTGGCTCGGGAAAAAGAATCGATACCAGCAGACCATCCTTACCAGGAATTGTGTGTTTGAACCCGGTATGGATCCCGGAAGCTGTGTGGAGCGGTGCCTGCATCAGCTGGAAACGAGTTTCAGATGGAATAAACCTGCAGTGATCAGTACACACAGGGTCAACTTTATTGGGTCAAGGCATGAAGAGAACCGCAAAAATGGGTTGATGCATTTGGACAGCTTATTGAAACAGATTACAAAACGCTGGCCCGAGGTGATATTTTTGAGTTCAGATCAGTTAGGAGTTCAAATTCAAGGAAGCCATTCATAGGCATATGCTGCAAAATTTAAAGTCATTCAGTGTCAATTTTCGCCCCCCCTTTGTGAAGGGGCGTTATGTGGTATTTGAGTCTGACGATTGGGGCACCATCAGGATGTCTTCCCTCAAAGCTATCCGGCAACTGAGGGAAAAAGGATCACCGGTGGACCAGTCGGCCTACGCCAGAATTGACGCACTGGAATGTGATGAAGATATTTTGATGCTGTATGATGTGCTTCGGAAATACAAAGGTGGTGATGGGAGACCTGCAAAGTTCACCTTTAATAATATTCTGGGTAACCCGGATTTTGACGCAATCAGGAAAAGTGGTTTCAATGAATATTACTGGGAACCTTTCAGAACTACGCTTGAAAGGTATCCGGCACACGGTCAGGTATGGGATCTTTACCAGGATGGTCTGCGCGAGGGTCTTATCCAGGTACAGTTTCATGGAAAGGAACACGTGAATGTAGAACGATGGATGAAGGACCTGCAGCAGGATCGGGGTCTTACCCGGTTTGCATTTGACCTTGGCTTGTTCTCACATCCTGAGCCAACGCCACCAAGACCTTACTGGAATGAACATATGGATGCCTACGGCATTGAAACATTGGATGAAAACAAGGACAAGGCAAAGTCCATAAGGGAAGGCCTTCTGCAATTCAGTGAAACCTGGGGTTTTAAGTCGGATACACTTATAGCACCCTGTTATGTTTGGCATCGCAGCCTTGAGGAAACTATGCATGCATGTGGTGTGAAAGGTATCCAGGGAATATTATACCAGTTTGAGCCCGGGGCCGGACAAACGCAGCAATCCGTGAGGCATCATTTTGGCCAGCGCAATCAGTTTGGCCAGAGATACCTGGTACGTAATGCCAGTTTTGAACCCTTTGTGGACAATGGAAACTATTGGGTAGACAGGTGCCTGGCACAGATAAGGATGGCATTCATTTGCCAGAAGCCTGCTATCATCAGCGTACATCGCGCAAATTTTACCGGTTTCCTGGATCCGGGAAACAGGAAAGAGAATCTCCGCCGGTTGGATGAACTTTTAAACAAGATTGTTCAGCGTTGGCCGGATGTGAACTTTGTTGGGTCAGATGAAATATTGACACTTTTACATTAAACTGACGGCACATGTGCGGAATCGCAGGATTTATAGACTTTAGCCAGCAACTGGATCAGACAGATCTGGAGAAAATGGTGCGAACACTGGACCACAGAGGTCCTGATGACAGGGGTTTTGAAGTATACAGGGAGTCTGGCTTCTCCGTGGGACTGGGCCAGGCACGTCTGGCTATCATTGATCTCTCAGCAGGTGGCCACCAGCCGATGCATTTTAATCACCTGTCTATTGTCTTCAATGGTGAGATGTATAATTATGCTGAAGTCAAGGCAGAACTGATTGCCCTGGGGCACCAGTTTGTGTCAGGGTCAGATACGGAAGTGATATTGCATGCATATGATCAATGGGGTATAGGCGGGCTTAGCAGGTTTATTGGAATGTTTGCGTTTGTAATCTTTGACAGGAAGGCGGGTAAAGTGTTCCTGGTGCGGGACAGGGTAGGCGTGAAACCAATGTATTATTCCTTTGTTGGCGGCAGGCTTTTATTTGGGTCTGAACTTAAGGCCTTGATGGCTAACCGGTATTTCTCGCGGGAAATTGATCATGCAGTACTCGTCAATTACTTTAACCATGGTTATGTGCCATCGCCCAAGACAATTTTTAAGGAATCGTCAAAACTGGAAGCGGGCCATTATCTGGAATTAAACCTGGCAAACCAGCAAATTTCAAGTACCTGCTATTGGAATGTAACAGATCATTTCCATAAACCCAAAGCAACAATGGGATATGAGGAAGCGAAGGAAGAGATGGAAAAGCTCCTTATTTCAGCGTGCAACTACAGGATGGTGGCAGATGTTCCTGTGGGCGTTTTTCTGAGTGGAGGATATGACAGTACTTGTGTAACAGCGCTACTAGCGCGGCATCACGCTTCAACCATCAGTACATTTACTATTGGGTTTGAGATCGGCAACAATGAGGCTCCACACGCAAAAGCAATAGCCAATGTATTGGGTACACGCCACCATGAGTTGTATTGCTCTGCTGCGGATGCGCAGGCAATCATAAGTGAGCTGCCCTATTTTTACGACGAACCATTTGCTGACAGCTCTGCAATTCCTACCATCCTCGTTAGCCGGATGGCGAGAAAACATGTTACGGTGGCTTTGTCTGCTGACGGGGGTGATGAATTGCTGGGTGGTTACCAGAGCTATAAACACCTGGAAAAATATGTAGAAAAGCTGGAGCGCATTCCCAATTTTGCCAGGGGTGCTGCGGGGCTGGCAGGTAAGGCGCTTTCAGCTGCCGTTCCCGCTTCAAAACCCCAATTGCGGCACCAGTTAAATACTGCCGCTGCCGCAATTCTGGAAAACAGAAAGGGACTGGCAGAAACTGTTCTGCAGAAAATGAACCAGATGCCTGCGGATTACCTCAGAAAACTGATCCTGTGGAAAGAAGGTTTTGATAAAGATCCCTACACATTTAATGAACTCCCAGAGCTGCATGCCGTTGAAATGGCTATGGCTATGGATTATAAAGTATACCTGGAAGGAGATATCCTGACAAAGGTTGACCGCGCAACCATGTCCGTTTCATTGGAAGGCCGCGAGCCCTTGCTGGATCACAGGATCGCAGAATTTGCAGCCAGCCTGCCTGTTGAATATAAATATGGCATTACACCCAAAAGGATACTGAAAGACATCGTACATCAGTATGTAGGAAAAGAGATCATGGACAGGCCCAAAACAGGGTTTACCATTCCTGTTTATGACTGGCTGAAAACTGATCTGAAACACCTGGTTGATGCTTACCTGAACCCGGAGGCTGTTGCCAGGGCCGGTGTATTGGATCCGGTATTTGTAAACCAGATCGTGAAGCAGTTCTTTGCTGATAAGCTGCATTATAAACCATTGTTGTGGAAGATCCTGATGTTTCAGATGTGGTATGAACGCTGGATGAAATAATGAGTATTCCGTCTATTAATCTATAAGTTATGAAAATGAAAGTCAATGCCTTCCCCATTGTCAGGGGATTGGCCAGTTATGTACTCCCCAAGAGCATTTTTAAAAGACCCGGTTCAGGGGGAACCTACTCAGGTTCTTATTGCTACTCAGTTTGGCTAAGGCATCTGCATTACCTGATGCAGAATAAACTGTTCAGTTCACCTGACCAGATTGGGACCATCGCTGAGATAGGACCCGGCGATTCTTTTGGCATTGGAATGGCTGGGATCTATACAGGTGCCAGCAGGTATTACGCCATGGACGCCATCTCGCATGCCAATGTGGAAGGAAACAGGAAGATCAATAATGACCTGTTGCAGTCTTTTACCACTAAGGCAAAGATTACGGGCACCGCCATGACGTACCCGGTTCTGGACAGCTATGCGTTCCCGTCATACCTGCAGTATGATGATGCGTACTATCAGAAAAGACATAACCTGATTGATCAGGCCCTGACGGGAAAAGATAACACCGTGAAGATGGAGTATATCGTTCCCTGGGTACCGGAGACAAATATTCAGGTTGATGATGTGGACCTGGTTATTTCGCAGGCTGTGATGGAGCACGTCTCTGATCTGGAATTTGCATACAGCTCCATGTACAAGATCCTGCGCAAAGGAGGGGTGATCTCTCACCAGATCGATTTTACTGCACACGAAACATCTGATGAATGGAATGGTCACTTTTATATTTCTGAACCCATCTGGGCAATCATGGCCCATGGACGGAAATACCCCATCAACAGGTATCCTGTTTCTGCGCATATCGACTGTATAAAAAAGCAGGGTTTCCACATTGAATGTGTGATTCCTGTGATCCAGGAGAATCCGTTTAAAGATAAAAGGCCATCCATTCCGGGCATTGAGTTCAAAGGTGATGACCTGATTACTGCCGGCGTGTTGATCCAGGCTACAAAGTAATACTGTGAAGAAAATCGTTTTTCTCATTCACTCACTCCAGCCCGGGGGCATGGAAAGGGTAATGTCTGAACTCACTTCCTGCCTGGCAGCAGACAAAATGCTTGAGGTCCATTTGGTATTGTATGGTATTAAGCCTGAGGTATTCTATATCCTGGATCCGAGAGTGAAAGTGTACCAGCCTGATTTCCCGTTTGACAATAATAGACGGATTTGGTCAACATGGAAGCGGTGCAGGTATATCAGGTCTACCGTTCTTGCACTCAAGCCGGATGCGGTTTTGAGTTTCGGAGAGTTTTGGAACAGCATGGTTATTGGCTCATTGCTCTTCAGTGATGTCAGGATATTTGTTTCGGATCGATGCCAGCCTGATAAACCCATGCCTGCCCATCATGCTTTCCTTCGGTGGCTGCTCTATAGATTTGCCTATGGCATTGTTGCGCAAACGGAAACTGCCAGGGAAATCTTTAAACATAAGCTGCGTCATCCTAATATCAGGGTGATAGGGAATCCCATCCGGCAGATAGGCGGGGATGCAGAAATGCCCAAAGAGAACAGTGTGTTGATGGTGGGCCGGCTGATCAGTACAAAGCACCATGATCAGTTGATCCGGATTTTTTCGAAAGTGCAGTTTGATGATTGGAAACTGGTCATCATAGGCGGGGATGCCCTTAAGCAGAAAAATATGGAGAAGCTTCTGAAAATGGTTAGTGACCTCGGCCTGGAAGGCAAGGTTATTCTGGCCGGAAACAGGAGTGATGTGGAAGCCTTCTATCACAGGAGCAGGATCTTTGCGTTTACCTCCAGCTCAGAAGGTTTTCCCAATGTTATTGGCGAAGCGATGTCAGCTGGATTACCTGTCATTGCTTACAATTGCGTTGCAGGTCCTGCTGACCTGATCAATGACGGGCATGATGGTTTTCTGGTTCCTGTTTTTGATGAGGCGGAATTTGCTGAAAAACTGGAATTGTTGATGCGGGACAAGGGCTTGCAGACAAGGATGGGCGAAGCAGCTGCCCAGTCCATCAAGAAATTTTCTGTAGAATCAGTCTCTCAGGCGTATAAAAAATTCTTATTAGAATCCTGATCAGCCATTGAAAATACTTCAGATCAATACCAGTGTAAATACCGGCAGCACCGGAAGGATTGCCGAAGAGATAGGACTGACCTTATTGCAACAAGGGCATGAGAGTCATATCGCCTATGGACGCGGATTCAGGCCCAGCAAGTCGGCCACCATCCGGATAGGAAAGAAAGCAGACATGTATATGCATGGCTTACGTACAATTTTACTGGATGATCATGGATTTGGTTCAGCGGGCGCAACACGGCAACTGGTTGAAAAGATCCGGGAGATCAAGCCAGATGTGATAGGGCTGCACAATATCCACGGTTACTACCTTAACATCCGTGTACTGTTTGAGTTCCTGAAAACAACGGGTATCCCGGTTGTTTGGACACTGCATGATTGTTGGTCTTTCACTGGTCACTGCAGCTATTTTGATGATATACATTGCGAGAAATGGAAAACCCATTGTGCGCAATGCCCTAAGACTAGAAAATATCCGTCTTCCCTGCTGGTGGATAATTCCATCCAGAATTTTGACAGGAAGAAAGCACTGTTCACTGGCCTGAAGGATGTGCATATTGTTGTGCCTTCTGATTGGCTGGGTGGGTTGGTGGCGGAGTCTTTCCTTTCTGGCTATCCGGTTAAAACCATTCACAATGGCGTAGACACGCAGATTTTCAGACCATTGGGAGATGGGTTGAGATCAGAACTGGGTTTGGGGAATAAACGTATTGTGCTGGGATGCGCCAGTATTTGGGACAAACGAAAAGGCCTTGCGGATCTTATGGAGCTTTCACGTCTCCTGCCTGAGGATCACCAGGTTATTGCTATTGGGGTAACGGATAAACAGATTGCAGCAATGCCTCCAGGCATGATGGGTGTGAAGCGAACTGAAAGTGTTGAGCAATTGGCGGCATACTACAGTATGGCTGACGTATTTGTGAATCCAACTTACCAGGATAATTTTCCTACCACCAATATTGAGGCCCTGGCCTGCGGAACACCCGTCATCACTTATTTAACGGGAGGCAGTCCCGAAGCAATAGATGCACAAACAGGAATTGGTGTGGCAAAAGGCGATATTAATGGGCTTGTCTCAGCAATTACTGCTACAGTGAAGAAGGGAAAAGAAGCATTCTCAACGGCTTGCAGGCAAAGGGCAGTTGAGCATTTCAACAAGAACAGGCAATATGCGATCTACCTCCAGTTGTATGAAAATATTAAAGCCATGAGCCTGTGAAGAAGCAGATCGTTTTTGTGAACCAGAGTTCGGGCTACCTGATGATAGATGTTATACGAGCCCTTGCCAGTGATTATGATGAGGTAATCTTATGTGCAGGTGTGGTGAATGCCCGTTCCAGAAGTCTTCCTTCAAATGTAAGTCTGGTTAAACTAGCTCCATATGACCGCACCAGCGCATTCCGCAGGTTGTGGACATGGTTTAAGGCTTTCGTTAAAGTATGGTGGGTTGTTGCCACCCGTTATCGCAAGGCAGATTTATTCCTGGTGTCCAATCCGCCCTTTACAATGTTTCTGCCGAGGCTGTTGCGTAATCCTTTCAGGATGCTTGTTTACGATGTATATCCGGATGCGCTGGCAGAGTATAAGATGATCAGCAGGAATTCCATTTTATATTCCCTGTGGGCAGCAAATAATAAGATCGTTTTCGCCAGGGCCTCCAGGATTTTTACCATCAGCGAAGGAATGAAGGCGCTGATCAGCGCGTATACGGACAAAGCTAAAGTTGAAGTGGTACCCTTGTGGGCAGAGTCAAGCGAGGATTTAGCATTGCCCAGAAAGGAGAACCTCTTTCTTAAGGAGCATGGTTTGGAGAACAGCTTTGTTGTAATGTATTCTGGTAATTTTGGAAAGACACACCCGGTGGAGCTACTGGCGGAGGTTGCGGAGAAGGTCCAGGATCCGGGAGTCACATTTGCATTTATTGGGGGTGGTGAAAAATTTGAAACCCTGAAGAAGGAGATTGCGAGGCGTAATCTGAAAAACTGCTTGGTTTTACCGTGGCAGCCACAGGAAATGCTTAAACACTCTATATCTGCTGCGGATCTTTCATTTGTTTTACTGGGTAAGGAAGCCGGTAACCTGAGTGTGCCCAGTAAAGTATTCAGTTTATTTTCTGCAGGCGTACCCGTGCTGGCGGTAGCCAGTAAAGCATCAGCATTGGGGTCTATGATTTCAAGCCATGGAGCCGGCGTTGTTTTTGATGAGGAGGATACGGAAGGAATGGCAACTTGCATCAGGGAACTAAGGAATAATAGGAATCTGCTAACAACCATGGCGGTTTCTTCAAGAAAAGCGGCAGCGGCATATACGCCAGAAAATGCTGCAAAAATGCGTTGATATGTATACGTTTGTTAAAAGTCTGCTGGATACCGTGTTTGCATTTTGTTTGCTGGTGTTGCTGATCCCGGTATTTTTGCTGGTGGCCTTGGGATTGGCTATATCCCTCAAAGGAAATCCGTTTTTCTTTCAGGACCGGGTAGGAAAGGGAAGCCGCATTTTCAAACTCGTGAAGTTCAGGACCATGTCTAACCAGCGGGATGAGAACGGAAAGTTGCTGCCAGATAAATTGCGGATCACAAAAATTGGGCAATGGACAAGGGGGCTATCCCTGGATGAATTGCCGCAATTGTGGAATGTATTAAAAGGGGACATGAGTGTGGTGGGGCCAAGACCCTTATTGGTGAAATATTTGCCATTGTATTCACCGGAGCAGGCCAGAAGGCATGAGGTTAAACCAGGTATTACAGGATGGGCACAAGTGAACGGGCGAAACAGTATTACCTGGGAGCAAAAGTTTACACTGGATGTCTGGTATGTTGATCACATAGGATTCCTGCTTGACCTGAAAATTATCTGGATGACATTTTTGAAAGTGGTGAACAGGCAGGGGATTGATGCGGATGGTCAAACTACCATGCAACCATTTACAGGAAATCAAAACAAATGAATATGCAATTGATCATAGTAGGGGCTGGGGGGCATGCAGCAGAACTCCGTGATTATATCCGCCAGTTGAATGCGGTTGGCAAGGATAGGCTGGAAGTGGTTGGATTTCTGGATGATGATCAATCAGCCTATGCTGCGTATGACTACGAGGAGCCTTTTTTGGGCACTATAAAAGATCATGTAGTTAAGAAAGGGTTGCATTACCTGATGGGAATCGCGAACGTTAAATACCGGAGGCCATTGATTGAGCGTCTGGAGGCTGAAGGTGCGGATTTTACAGGTTTGATTCACCCCACTGCGCTGATCTCGCCTTCTTCAGTGATTGGTAAAGGCGTTATTATTTCCCATAATGCCTCTGTGGGACCTAAAGTTAGCATAGGCAACCACAACATTATCAATTCAAGATGCACCATTGGGCACGATACCACTATCGGCAACTATAACTTTATCAGTCCCCAGGTAGCTTTATCAGGGCATACCACGGTGGGAAATGAAAATATGATTGGTGTGAATAGTTGTACCATACCGGGAATTGTCATTGGAGACAACAATATGATTGCCGCGGGAACAGTTATGTATAAGAATGTGGGTGACGGGCAAACGCTGATCAATCGTTTCAATGAAAGGATCATCCAGAAATAATTTTGCACTTAAACAACACAGATATGAAAGACAAACTGATCAGTGTATTACGGGAGGCCCTTGAAATGGAGTCTGATCCCATTGAACTGGGAGACCAGTTTCGCGAGTATGCAGGATGGGATTCCCTGAGCCAGCTTACGCTGATTGCGTTGCTGGATGAGCATTTCGGGGTTTCCATACCGGCACAGAGCTTTAAGGAACTGAACACGGTTCAGGATCTCCTGGGTTATGTGGAGGCACACGCTTCTTAAATTATATTATTATGGCCAGATTGCAATTCAGTAGTACGGGCATAGCCGGTATGGCCGCTGCCGTACCTGCCAATACCATTGATAATCTCAGTTACACCATGTATTTCCCCGAAGAGGATGTAAAGGAAATAGTGGAGAAGACGGGGATCCGGCAGCGGAGGTTTGCGCCGCCGGGTATGTGTGCCTCAGACCTTTGTTATAAGGCCGCGGAGCAGCTGATCAGTGATATGCAGATCAATAAGGATGAGATTGACCTGCTGGTGTTTGTATCCCAGACGCCGGACTATCGCATGCCTGCAACCTCAGTGTTGTTGCAACACAGGCTGGGCCTTCGGAAAGACACCATGGCGTTTGACATCAGCCTCGGATGCAGTGCATTTGTGTATGCACTGTCTGTGGTATACGGGCTTATGCAGGGAGGCACCATCAGGAAAGCCCTTTTGCTGGATGGAGAAACCCGTTCAAGGGTGTATCATCCTAAGGACAGGAAAACAGCCTTTCTTTTTGGCGATGGCGGTATTGCGGCAATCATTGAACGGGGGGAGCATTATGGGCAGAGTTATTTTTCCCTGGGCTCTGATGGCTCAAAGAGCGATCTTATTAAGATGGATGCAGGCGGTTACCGGAACCCTTCAACGCCAGAAACTACCCGTGAGAAAGTAGTGGATGAACATGGAAACATCCGCACAGATGAACATGGATATATGGATGGTGCGGAGGTTTTCAATTTTGTCATTGCCAACGTTCCGAAGAATATCAATGATGTCCTTGCGTTTTCTGGCAAGACAAAAGATGATATCGGGTTCTGGTTGTTTCACCAGGCCAACAGTTACATGAATGGGTATCTGGGGAAAAAACTTGGTCTGCCCTCAGACAAAGTGCCCAGTTGCATTGAACATTTTGGAAACACTTCCTCGGTAAGTATTCCGCTGACCATGGTAACAGCCCTTCAACAGCAATTAAGTAACGCTGACACCCTTTTACTAAGCGGGTTTGGTGTGGGGATGAGTTTTGCATCCTGTATTTTGCAGAATCCGGGTATGCGGATAAGTGATTTGGTTGAAGTAAGTTTGGAGGATATCAAGCCAATTGCATGAGAGATCTTACCGGAAAGAATATAATTGTAACTGGAGCATCTTCCGGAATTGGAAAGGCAATTGCATTTGCCTGTAGTGAAGCCGGCGCTACCGTGATTGCGCTGGGCAGGGATCTGCATCGTCTCCATGAAACCATGCAACAATTAAAAGGAGACGGGCATCAGCACTACGCACTTGATCTCTCTGATGCCAAGGCCGTACAGAGTTGGGCTGAAGAACTTAAAGCCCGGAAGATTATTGTGGATGGCCTGGTACATGCTGCGGGTATTTCCGGCACCACTCCGTTGCAAGTGATCAGTGATGAAAAGCTGGAACATTTTGTGGCTGTAAACATCACTGCAGCCATCCGTGTTACGCAGGTCATCACCAAAAAACAGATTTTTCGTGGGGATGGCGGTGCCATCGTCTGGATCACGTCAGTAATGGCTCATGCCGGTGAGTCAGGGAAAAGTTTGTATGCGCTAACCAAAGGTGCATTAACGGCTGCTGCCCGGTCGCTGGCAATTGAGTTAGCACCCAGGAGGATTAGGGTGAATTGCATTGCTCCCGGTGTGGTAGAAACGCCCATGGTGGCCAATGCCTATTACAGTCAGGATGAGGAAATGCTCAACAGGATCAGATCGCTCCATCCGCTGGGCCTCGGACAACCGGAGGATGTGGCTGCCGCAGCGGTGTTCCTGTTAAGTCCCGGATCAAAATGGATCACAGGAACCACCCTGGTAGTGGACGGAGGGTACCTGGCCCGATAATACATGCAAAAAAGGAAAATAATCATTGGGTCAGCATTGTTGATGCTGATGCTGGGTCTGTTCCTCAGATATGGGGGCAGATTTCTTATTTACAGGCATATGACAAACACGGAGGGCCATACCCTGATTGTGCCGTTAATGGGTAGTTTGCCAGACCGAACCAGAGAGGCGGTCAACCTGTATGCTGAAACGCCTTCAGGTGCCGTGGTCTTTGTACAGCC
The DNA here is from genome assembly GCA_044225015.1 of Chitinophagaceae bacterium. GTDB lineage: Bacteria > Bacteroidota > Bacteroidia > Chitinophagales > Chitinophagaceae > Pollutibacter. The sequence continues at coordinate 214,266 of JBGAJG010000002.1, forward strand.
CATCGACCCTGAAAAGCATTTCCTGGACAGCATTGCTGTACCCGTGGTGTCAACGGCAGAAAAATTTCGAAATGTTTTAGTGAAGCTGGGAATTCCCAGGGAAAACGTGCAATATCTTCGTGGCCCGGCAGCGAGTACGGTGGAAGAGGCTGATCTGATGGCGCGATTTCTTCAGGGGAAATCAGCAGTAAAACGGATTGTGTTGGTGAGTTCCTCTTTCCATAGCCGGCGGGCCTACCGGATTTTCCGCGATCGCTTTGAAAAAGCGGGCCTGGATATCACAATTAACGTAGCCCCAAGCCGTTATACTGATTTTAATCCTGTACACTGGTATAGCCGAAAAGCCGATGCTGTAATTGTGGTAACGGAATGGCTGAAGATGATATATTATGTCCTGATCGGGCAATTTCAATCATAGATCATGCATATGAAAGAGAAAATATGGTTATCCCCCCCGCATATGGGCGGTACTGAGAAAAATTATGTGGATGAGGCCTTCCAAACTAACTGGGTTGCTCCGCTGGGACCCAATGTGGATGGATTTGAGAAAGCGTTGGCGGCCTATACGGGTGTTTCACATGCTGCGGCACTAACCTCAGGTACGGGTGCGCTTCACCTGGCACTGATCCTGTTAGGGGTAAGCCAGGGTGATGAGGTCATCTGCCAAAGCTTCACTTTTTCGGCTTCGGCAAATCCTATAGCATACCAGGGCGCTATGCCTGTATTTGTAGACAGTGAACCAGATACCTGGAATATCTGTCCAAAAGCATTAAGGGAAGCGATAGAGGACAGGATCAGGCTTGGAAAAAAGCCCAAGGCCATCATTGCTGTACATCTGTATGGTATGCCCGCAAAGATGGATGAAGTACTCCAAGTGGCTAGTCAGTATGAAATACCGGTTATTGAAGATGCTGCTGAAGCCCTGGGTTCATATTATAAGGGCAAGGCCTGTGGCAGTTTCGGGCAATTCGGAATTTTGTCATTCAACGGCAATAAGATCATAACCACCAGTGGTGGTGGTGCATTGCTGGGGGAAGACGGGGCTGCTATCCAGAAAGCAAGATTCCTGTCAACGCAGGCTCGTGATCCTGCCCCACACTACCAGCACAGCCATATTGGATATAACTATCGCCTGAGCAATGTGTTGGCGGGTATTGGCAGGGGGCAGATGGAAGTATTACCGCAACGGGTTGCCCGCCGGAGAGAGATCCATGCATATTATGTGAACACGTTTTCAGCTATATCCGGATTACAGTTTCTTCCCGAGCCGGAAGGCCATATGTCTAACCGCTGGCTAAGTTGTGTGATCGTGGATCCGGAAAAATTACATGGGATCAACAGGGAGAATATCAGGCTGGCGCTTGAGGCTGAAAATATTGAGAGCCGTCCGCTTTGGAAACCCCTCCATATGCAGCCTGTGTTTGCAGCGTCTCCATATTATGGAACGCGTTTGTCAGAAACCTTATTTGAAAAAGGTCTTTGCCTGCCAAGTGGATCGAGCCTGGAAAGCAAAGACCTTTTCAGAATTGCGGACGTCATCAGATCTGTTATTGGCTGATGACTGATCCGGCTTTAATTGGTTTTCCAGATCTTATTATCATCAGGTTGTTTGGTGCCTGTGCGAACAATCCGTACGGAACCTGCTTCCTGTTTTTCGTATTTGTATTCCGGAACAATTTTACCAATCTGTTTACGCAGGCTGCTTGATTTCAGCTGCTGTGCCTGTTCTACCAGGAACATCAGTTCTTCCTGGAAGTTTACATCCACCTCACAACGCCTTGCCTTCATGATCTTTGGATGGTGCGTATTCACCAGGTTTTCATTCTCTTTGAACAGTTCCTCGTACATTTTCTCTCCAGGCCTCAGACCCTGGAAGACAATCTTGATGTCTTCGCCGGGGCGCATGCCAGACAATTCAATCATTTTTGTTGCGAGGTCTACGATCTTAACGGGTTTACCCATATCAAAGACAAAGATCTCACCACCATTACCCATTACACCGGCTTCCAGCACCAGGTTGCTCGCTTCCGGGATGGTCATGAAATAACGGGTGATCTCAGGATGCGTAACGGTTACCGGACCACCCTGTTCAATTTGTTTTTTGAATAAAGGAACTACCGATCCGTTAGATCCGAGTACGTTACCAAACCTTGTAGTAATGAACTGGGTACCGGAACCCGTGTTCATAGATTGCACGTACATCTCAGCAATACGTTTAGTGGCTCCCATGATATTGGTAGGGTTAACCGCTTTATCCGTAGAGATCATCACAAACTTCTTCACACCTGCAGCCAGCGCCGCATCCGCCAGGTTACGTGTACCCTTCACGTTAGTCAGTACAACTTCTGAAGGGAAGTACTCCAGGATCGGAACATGCTTATAGGCTGCCGCATGGAAAACATACTGCGGTTTATAGTATTGCATGATATTATTCACGCGCTGCTCATCCCTGATGGACGCCAGCTCCATACAAAAATCAACAGCATCGTATTTATCATGCAGTTCATGCATAATGTCATGGAGACCGGTCTCAGACTGGTCTACCAGGACCAGGCGTTTCAGGTCATACTTGCATAACTGGCGGCAGATCTCTGAACCAATGCTGCCTGCGGCACCAGTTACCAATACAACTGCGTCTTCAAATTCCTTTACAGACTTCTCGTTCAACACCTGGATCACATCCCTTTCAAGCAGGGATTCAATGGTCACTTCTTTCAGTTGCTTTACGTTGAAACCACCATTGGTCCATTGGTGCAACGGGGGAACGGAACTCAGTTTAATATTCAGTTCAGCACAAAGCGGAGTCAGCGCAGCTTTCTTTTCCAGGGGAAGGTTAGCGGCAATAATGATCTCCTTGATGGAGTGCTTATTGATATAACGGGAAATATTATCCAATGATCCCGATACGATGGGAGTGCCACAAAGGCTCTTGCCAATCTTATTGGTATCATCATCAATAAAAGCAAAAAGTTTTTTTCCGCTACGGCTGTCAAGTTCCACCGCATTCTTAGTAGCAATACCAATATTGCCAGCACCATAAATCAATACGCGCTGTTTCTCACTCCATCCTTTAAGGCCGCGTGCGTATACTTCCTTTACAAGAAGCCTGAAGGCGATAAACAGGAGGGATACCAGGGTGAAATTGATGAGCAGGGTCATCAGGGGTGCCTGAACACTGTTGAAAATGCTTGATGTAAATGGATACATCAAAATCCAAACCGCCAGTTGTATCGAGGCAAATTTGAGTACCGTATAAATGTCTTTCAGTTCAGAGAACCTGATGATACCAGCATGCGTCTGGGAGATCATCATGGCCGTAGTGGTAGGGATAACGTTTACGGCCAGCAACACCATCAGTGACCGCATATCTGTGATCTCTTTGTGTGTGATGCTGACAATAACGAGTAACGAACTCAGAAAAGCCGAAAGCGCCAACATTTGCTCAAGGAAGAAAATGATCCACCTTGAGGTGATTTTTGTAAAACTTCTAAGAATTCCGGGCATTGTGGATTAACATTAAAGGGTTGATAGATCCGGATATGGAATCTAAACAAGACACGCAGGGCATTCAAGGGATGGAATTCAAATGGAAGGCGACCCGTGTTTTCGTAAGATAATGGAGGTATAAAAATGTACGGGCCTACTCAGAGATTACAAAAATATGTTACCTGTCTGACTAATCCTATACCACTTTCAGTGAATAGTGTAAAATTACTAAGTAAAGTAGGTATTTTTACGTATTAGGCCGATAATCTATATGTATGTGAATAAAAAAGACGGAATAATGGCTATTCCGTCTTTTTGTGGATAACTTTTATGGGTACTAGCGCAGATCTATCTGGTAGTCATAGGCTCCATCATAACCAGGGTAGAAGCCGGATAATTCCAGCCTGCCATTGCTCCTGGTGATGGCGTCAGATAACTCATTCAGGCTGAGTACATCCTTACCGTTTGCCTTCAGGATAATGAAGCCATCGCGCATCCGGGTTTGGGAACCGATGGCACCTTCGTCCTTGATCTTTTTCACGATCACACCTCCCTTGAAGCCATACTCTTTTGCCTTAGTGGCGCTGAGTGTTTCAAACTCTGCACCGAGGGCGTCTGTTGCCGTGGCCTTCACCACGTCATAAGAACCGGTGCTGTTTTTCAGGGTAATGCTGGCGGTATATTCTTTGCCAGCCCTGGAATAGGTGAGGTTGACTTTATCTCCGGGTTTATAACTGGCAATCTGCTCAACCATTTCACTGCCGGTAACAACCCTGGCATTGTTGATCTTGGTGATGTAGTCGCCCGGTTTAATGCCGGAATTTGCAGCAGCACCGTCTTTTGTTACCTCCCTTACATACACACCGATACCATCTTTAAACCCGAGTTTTTCTTTTTCTGAATCAGGCACATTATCTGGCAGATAGGAAATTCCGATATAGGCTCTTTGAACCGTTCCATATTTCGCAAGATCATTGATGATCTTCTTTACAATATTGACGGGGATGGCATAAGAGTAGCCGGCATAGGCTCCGGTTGGGGAAGCAATGGCGGATACTATGCCCACCAGTTCACCGTTGGTATTGATCAATGCGCCACCTGAGTTACCCTGGTTAACAGCTGCGTCAGTCTGGATAAAGCTTTCGATGGGCGTATTACTTTTTCGGGAATTGAGACCCAATGAACGGGCTTTGGCGCTTACGATGCCGGCGGTTACGGTAGTTTCCAGGTTAAGCGGATAGCCCACTGCCAGTACCCATTGCCCTACTTTTACCTGGTCTGAGTTGCCATAGATAATGTAGGGAAGGCCTTTTTCTTCGATCTTAAGCATGGCAAGATCGCTGCTGGGATCTGTGCCTATGAGTTTTGCCGTGTATGACTTTTTATTGCTCAGGGTCACCTTTATCTCGCTGGCTTCATCAATGACATGGTTATTGGTGACGATGTAGCCATCTTCACTGATGATCACGCCTGATCCGCTGGCCCGCTGGGGAACGGAGCGCATGTTGGGACCGCCAAAGAAATCGTCAAAATCATCCCCGAAGAGATCTGAGAACGGGCTCTTACGGAGATTAGAAGTGGAATTGGCCTTGATCACCGTGGTGATGTGAACCACAGCGGGTACGGCAGACTGGGAGGCCTGGCTGAAATCAGCCGGTGGTTCACCAAAGGTTTTATTACTGTCAAAAAGTCCCGCATAATTGACGGGCATTTTTCCAAATTCAGTTTGGACCGTCCCGGATTTAGGGGCAAAATGCTGGTAAGTGAAAATTGTGCCCAGGGTTGTTCCTGCGCTGAGCAATACCACGATCAGGATCTGTTTCATTTTCATCTCAACTGGGATTATGATTAGGTTATAAGGTTTATGGCTTCCGATATGCAAAGGAACAAATTATATGCCCGTTGCCATACAAAAGAAACAAACCTGACTGAATTTCAGTTTACCGCACGGACCATTTAACAAAAAATATAGTAAGAGCTTCGTAGATAATGTGAAAATGTGGCAGTGTGGAAATGCGGTAATGAGGGTTCATAGTATTACTGCAGTTCCGGGTTTACAAATTGGCGAGAAACGCCAAAGTATCCACTCCATCGGCGAAATCAAAAAATCCGGGGCACTGGGCTTTCCCGAAAGGGGTGAATCCGTGGCCGGTGATGACCTGGAGGGTATCCGGATCCAGGCTGGAAATCAATGCATCCAGGGAGTTATAGTAGGCATAATTCAGGTTGGAGATCCCGGAGAACGGGGAAGTGTTGGGACTCAGGACAATAGATCCATTGGTCATATAGGGTTCCTTGTTCATCATATTGAGCGTAAGCACATAATCATAATTGTGCTTGTATTTATGTTGGTCAAGGAAATAATCATATTTCCGCAGGGCTTCCAGGAGGGGTTGAAAATCATAGTTTTCAGGTACCCATACCTGTGTCACATTCCGGCAGCCAAGTCCGAAATACAACTGAATATCATCGGCCAGTAAATCCAGTTCTTCCGGTGTCTCATTGCCTTCGAGGATGGCGATGGAGGTTCTGTTTTTCCGGATAATGTGGGGGTATTTACCGAAGTATTGCTCAAAGTACCTTGAACTGTGGTTGGAGCCGGTGGCAATATAGGCATCGCACCCCTTGAGCTGTTCATTACATTGGATTAGATCTGTAGTTTCCGGATGGATGGAAGCCATGAACTTAACGAGGTATGGGATGAGAACCTTGTCCCTGGAAGACAGGCGGATCATTTGCCTATGGCCTGAAAGCCAGATACAGAGCAGGTCATGAAAGCCCACCATGGGGATATTCCCGGCCATCACCACGCCAATGGTTTTGGGCTGGCTTGTAACTGCCGGAATCTGGTATCTGTCTGCCGCTTCACGCAGAACTGCCGGATCAAGCATGCCATTGGCGATCTGCCTGACCTGCATCGAAATAAATTCAGGGAGGAACCATGGATTCTGGTAATGGGCCAGTTCCCGGGCTTCCAGCCATGCTTCATCAGCAGATAACATATGTGCCCGGAGGGCTTCGAGTAAATTCAATCGATCTTGTAAATTCATCGGTATAATTTATTAGAATCACTACCTTTAGAGGGCAAAAATAAATCCTTGTTGACCCGTTAAAAAATTCATTAATTGTATGGCTATTAAAATCACTGAAGAATGTATCAATTGCGGTGCCTGTGAACCAGAATGTCCTAATAACGCAATTTACGAAGGTGGCGTTGAATGGGCGATTGCCGATGGTACAACCGTGAAAGGCAGTTTCACATTACTGGATGGTTCTGCAGTAGATGCCGATGCAAAAAATTCCCCCATCAGCGTGGATACGTATTATATTGTTCCCAATAAGTGTACAGAATGCCAGGGTTTCCATGAAGAGCCCCAGTGCGCTGCAGTTTGCCCGGTTGACTGCTGTGTCCCTGATGATATGTACAAGGAGACGGTGGATGAACTGATGGCCAAAAAGGAAAAGCTGCATATCTGATCATACCAGGCCGGCGCAGATAACCATGAATGTAAAGCATTATATCATTATACTGCTGCTGGCGGCAGCATCCTGCAGGTATCTGGATAAAGAGGAAAAATCCAGTCCGGGCCTGCTCATTCAGGAACTTCAGCAAACAGACCAGGCGTTTTCTGATTACAGCAAAGCGCATGGGATGCGAAAGGCATTCCTTGAGTTTATTGACGATGAAGGTGTAATCATGCGGGATAATCATATGCCCATGCGGGGCGCGCCGGCCATTGAATATATCACCAGTATGAATGATTCCGCCGTGGTACTAACCTGGGAGCCGTTGGGTGGTGATGTGGCGGTCTCCGGTGAAATGGGATACACCTATGGCACTTATGAATTAAAGGATAGTGTGAATACACAGAAGGGTAGTTATGTTACCATCTGGAGAAAAGTGGATGGCAGGTGGAAGTTTGTGCTGGATTCCGGAAATCAGGGGTTAGAGTAGGTGGTGAAGTGGTGAAGTGGTGAAGTGGTGAAATAGTGAAATAGTGAAGCATTTTTTATAGATTCAAATATTCATGCAAAAAAAACCGACCATCGCTTTTGTAACCGGAGGTTATTCCGGTGAGGCAGTTATCTCTTACAAGTCTGCCATTACCATTCAGAATAATATTGACACTGATCAGTTTGACGTTTACCGGATTGATATCACGCCTGACCGGTGGTTTCATCCCGGCACAGACGGTCATGATTACCTGGTTGACCGTAACGATTTTTCACTAACCATTGGCGGGAAAAAGATAAGGTTTGATGCCGTCTTGATCGGCATACACGGTACCCCGGGTGAAGATGGAAAACTGCAGGGCTATTTTGACATGCTGGGCTTGCCGTATACTTCCTGCGATGCTGCAACGTCTGCGCTCACGTTTAACAAGCGATACACGGTGGCTGTGGCTGCGTTTGGCGGTGTACACGTAGCCAGGTCAATGCATCTCTTCAAGCATTCTCCAGTACCGGTATCTGAGGTGGTATCACAATTAAAGCTGCCTGTATTTGTGAAACCCAACAACGGCGGATCGAGTATAGGGATGAGTAAGGTAAATAAGCCTGAAGATCTCGCCGCTGCGCTGGATAAAGCATTCAGGGAAGACGACCAGGTGCTGGTTGAAGAATTCATCAGTGGCCGTGAATTTACGATTGGTGTATTCAGGAGCGCTGGTGAAATTGTAACCCTTCCTTTTACAGAGATCCTTGCCGAGAATGAGTTTTTTGACTACGAGGCAAAATATGAAGGGAAGTCAAGGGAGATTACGCCTGCCCCTTGCGATGATGCCACAGCAGCAAAAGTCAGAAACACCGCACGCCGTGTGTATGAGATTTTTAATTGCCGCGGTATTGTGCGGATGGACTTTATCTTTAATGCAGAGGCGAACCAGCCTTACTTGCTGGAGATCAATACTGTTCCCGGGCAGAGTGAGGCAAGCATAGTCCCGCAACAGGTTAGGGCCAACGGCTGGACCCTTAAATCATTTTATGCGGCATTGATCAATGAAGCATTGTCTACCCCTAAATAATCCATCTTGAACGGAATAAGATTGCCCAAATCACTTGCCCTCAACATCCTGATAGGGTTGCTGGCTACGGTGGTGATTGTTTTTCTTTTTCTCCAGACCCTTAACTTCTGGACTAACCATGGAGAGTATCTGCGTGTGCCGGATGTAAAAGGTAAGCAGCTGGATGAAGCTTCGAAATTCCTGGAGGGTCAGGGCTTTGAGGTAATTATACAGGATTCAATATTTCAGGATACTGTAGCTCCTTTGCAGGTTATAAAACAGTTTCCCGAACCGGATGCAACGGTAAAGGTTAACCGAACTGTATACCTTACCATCAACCGGGCCATTGCCCCGCTGATTGATATGCCCAACCTCGTGGGTATGAGTTTTAGAAACGCTGAGCTTGAACTGCGGCAGAAAGGGCTGAAACTGGGAGATACCACCTACGTGCCGGATATCGCAAAAAATGCCGTTAAGGATCAGGTTTTTAAAAACCAGACCATCCGTCCGGGTACAAAAATTGCCATGGGAAGTGTTATTTCGCTGGTACTGGGAGCTGGAATTGGCGATGCATTGATACCTGTCCCGGATTTATTTGGTATGCCATACCTTGAAGCGGTAACTTTACTGGAGGCCAACAGTATTGGAATTGGGGTTGTATTACCCGATCCGGATGTAAAAGATACTACCGCTGGTTTTGTTTACTGGCAGAATCCACCTCGTTTCAATGACCAGCGTAAATTGAACATGATCAGGGTAGGGCAAATGATGGACCTTCGGTTAAGCCTTTTAAAACCGGAGCGAACAGACAGCGTTGCGGTTCCGGATCAACAACTTATTCCTGAACAATAAAAAGACAAATAATATGCAGACCATCACACCGGAAGAACTGAAAAAAAGACTTGATGCAGGGGAGCAATTGAACCTGGTGGACGTACGCGAGCCATCAGAAAATGCGGAGTTCAATATCGGCGGTGTACTTCACCCCCTCGGCAAGATTCGTGAACTGGATACTGCAGCCTTAGAAGATTACAAGGACAAAGAACTGATCATTTATTGCCGTAGTGGGAACCGCAGCGGACAGGCTTGCATGATGCTGGAGACAATGGGTTTCACCAATGTGATCAATCTGTCTGGTGGTATGCTTGCCTGGCAGGAGAAGTTTTAGGAGCAGGGTGCAGGTTGAGGAAATACGCTTATCTTAATATTCTTCAACCAATTGCTATGCGATCTCTGTATTTGTTACTTACTGCGCTGTTCTTCACTGCTGTAGTTTCCGCGCAAAAACTACAGTTTAATGTATATGACCTGCGGACTGAATATAAGACGCATCCTATAGGGCTGGATGCCACACAACCCCGTTTTAGCTGGAAGATCAGCCACAGCCAGCAGAACGTTATGCAAACTGCCTATGAGCTAAAGGTTACCGGCCCCAGGGTTTCATGGAATTCAGGAAAACGCTCATCTTCTCAATCGCATCTCGTAAGATACCAGGGACCGGCGCTGCAGCCTTTGTCAACCTATAGATGGCAGGTAAGGACCTGGGATAATAAGGGTAACCAGACAGCCTGGAGTGAGCCCGCCGTTTGGGAAACCGGCATGATGGAGGATGTCTGGAAGGCTGCCTGGATAGAACCAGAGAAAACCATTTCCCCTAAAGAAAGTCTTCCTCCGGTTTATACCAGGAAGGAGTTTAATGTCCCTAAAAAAATACAATCCGCGAAGCTTGTGGCTACTGCAAGAGGCTTGTATCGTTTCTACATCAATGGGAAAGAAGTAAGCGACCAGCTTTTTACGCCGGGATGGACATCCTACAACAAACGTCTGCAATACCAGGTGTTTGATGTGACAGGCCTATTAAAGACCGGGATAAATGCGGCAGGAGCCACTATTGCGGAAGGATGGTACCGCGGAACACTGGGTTGGGGTGATAACAGAAATCTATATGGAAAGAGACTGGGTTTGCTGGCATTTTTTCATATTGTATATACAGATGGTACCACTGCTGATATTGGGACAGACGAAAGCTGGAAAGCTACAGACCAGGGTCCCATACGCTTTGCCGGTATCTATGATGGTGAGGTATACGATGCTACAAAAGAAATGAAAGGCTGGAGCAGCGCGGGTTACAATGATGGAGGATGGTGGAGTGTACAGTTGTCTGGCCAGCAACAGCAGCCCGTTGTGCATTCAGAAGGCGAGGAGGTAAGAAGGATTGAAGAGATAAAGCCAGTCAGCATTTTCAAAACACCCAAAGGTGAACTGGTGGCAGATATGGGCCAGAATATGGTGGGTTGGATGCGCGTCAGGTTGCGTGCTCCCAAAGGTACTATCGTTAAAATCCATCACGCAGAGGTGCTGGACAAGGAAGGTAATTTTTATGTTGAGAATTTACGGGCTGCAAAGCAACTCTTGCAGTTTACTGCAGCGGGAACCGGCGATGAGGTATACGAACCCAATTTTACGTTTATGGGTTTCCGTTATATCAGGCTGGAAGGATTTCCCGGCTCACTCACCAAAGATGACCTCACTGGCATTGTCATACATTCAGACATGAAACCCAGCGGTGACCTGGAGACCTCACACAAGGGGCTCAACCAGTTACAGCACAATATCCAGTGGGGCCAGAAAGGAAATTTCCTTGATGTTCCCACAGATTGTCCGCAAAGGGATGAGAGACTGGGGTGGACGGGCGATGCACAGGCTTTTATCCGTACGGCTTCGTTTAACTATGACATTGCTTCATTTTTTACAAAGTGGCTCAAGGATGTTGCCGCTGATCAGCAGGCGGATGGCGGAGTACCCTTTGTAATTCCAGATGTATTGCGGGGTGGTGGCGTGTCTGCCGGATGGGGCGATGTGGCACTCATTGCGCCCATGACCATTTTTCAATGTTATGGAGATTCCCAACTGTTGTTACAACAGTATCCATCTATGAAGAAGTATGTAGACTATATCCATACAAAATCAGGCGACAGCCTGATTTGGAAGGGCGGCAGTGTTTTTGGAGACTGGCTCTACTATCATCCGGGGGAATTTGATCACACCACTTCAGACGGGCATACAGACAGGGACCTGATCTCTACGGCCTTCTTTGCATATTCAACCAGTATTCTTATAAAGGCCGCAGAAGTACTTGATAAAAGAGAAGATGTACAGTATTATTCAACATTACTGAACAACATAAGGAGGGTCTATCAAAGTGAGTATATATCTCCTTCCGGGAGGGTTTACTCAGGCTCGCAAACCGCTTATGTATTATCATTGATGTTTGATCTGATACCTGAGGCTGTTCGCAAGAATGCGGCCTCATACCTTGTGCAGGATATCCGCGCCAGGGGCAACCATTTGTCTACAGGGTTTCTCGGCACACCTTATCTCTGCCATGTGCTCAGCAGATTTGGGTATGATGATGTAGCCTATGACCTGTTGTTACAGGAAACCTATCCTTCCTGGCTTTATCCCGTGAATATGGGTGCCACAACCATTTGGGAAAGATGGGACGGTTTACGGCCTGATAAAACTTTTCAGGACAAGGGTATGAATTCATTTAATCACTATGCCTATGGTGCCATTGGCGAATGGATGTACCGGAGGATGACAGGAATTGATACAGATCCTGCATTTCCCGGGTATAAGCAATTCATTCTCGCACCAGTACCGGATGGAAGGCTGAGCAGCAGCAAAGCGGTGTATGAATCGCCTTATGGCAAGATTCATGCGGGCTGGGAAAAACGGGATGGAGGCTACCAGTATACATTCAGGATACCCGCTAACAGTTCTGCTACCCTGGCTCTGATCCATAAGGAAGGAGAGCCATTATTGATAAATGACAAAGCAGCATTGCCAACCCAGACAACATTCAGGGACGGTAAGGTATACCTGCCACTGGGTTCCGGGGAGTATGTAATCACCACGCGGTGGTGAGGGGCAACAGTCCTTGCTCTGTGGGCGGCAGGTTGGTTATAAAATACCTGTACTTAGCGGTATAGGTTCCAGCTGCCTGAATGGTGAAACCCTTGTCTATGACGGGAGAGAACACCCAATAGGGCATATCCGGATGAACCCTGATCTTCTGGGGATACCTGAAATTGGAGGGATGACCGATAACGGTGGCCGCGGCTGGCTGGTTGTCAACAGCACCAGAAACAGTCACCCATCTTGCAGCCGTATTATTGGCTGCTGTATCCCTGATACCTTCGCTGGTGACAACATGCCATTTCTGCTGAAACATTTTCTTGTTGTGCGGATCCCATTGGGCACTTCCCCTGAAAGCCATACCGCCATAAATATACTGGTCAAGATTCAGGTTCTCATTGGTGACATTCTCTTGCCTGATGGACAGATCAAATAAGTGATTGCTCAGGGTGTTATAAATCCTGATCACCCAATATTCAGACAATATTACTCCATCCTGTATACTGATGTATTCCTGTTTGGTCACCATTTCACTGTAAACGGGCCCTTCGCGTAAACGGATTAGTTTAGCATTACCTACGGTGCCCTCAAGTTTATGCTGGTTCCAGAAATCCACATGGTGGCCTTTAAACCGGGTATTGGTCCAGGCATGAAACACTGCGTGCTGGTGGGCATGATTGGATGGAAAGGCATCAGTAACAACCTTGCCGGCGGGCGTATACAAAGGGTGGATAAATCCTGATCTTTTGTAGTAAGAAGGTGAATCCGCCGGGGGCATCACCTCAGCGATGTTATAAACAAATACGGTTTGCTTTCCTTTCCGGACAGTTACAGTTGATGCTGATTGATCAAGGTGAACTGGCTGTGGTCTTTTTTTTGTTTCAATAAGTGTATAAGCAACCTCCTGGTGTGCGGGGATAGGATCAGATGCAATGAAAACTGCGGTATCACCTTCCCATTGTAGCGCATATACATGACTGTTAGTATTGTTGCGCAAACCATAGTGTTTATCTGCGGGTCTTTTCAAAGTGAGATAAACCGGCACGTCTTTTCTTTCGTATGGGGCAGCAGGAACTGTCACTATTTGTTGTGAGAATGCCCAGCAAGGTAGCAGGAGGGTGGCGATGATAAGTTTGAACATTCCTGAATGTAAAAAAAAAGGCGCAATCAGAAGACTGCGCCTTGTGATAACAACCACTGATCACAAAAAACTATCTTTTCCTGGCACCGGTAGCAGGTCTTGCAGCCGGTCTGGCAGAAGGTGTGGGCCTTGACGAAGGCGCTGGCCTTGATGAAGGCGTTGGCCTTGACGTAGGTCTGTTCATCTGGTTATAACTTCCTGACTTATTACTACCTCTGTCCCGTTGGTCCATGGTACTGGGCAACCTGTTATTTCCCGGTTGTGTAGTGGGCATACCCCAGTTATTCCCTCCCTTGTTTTGCTGAACATTTCCGGTTTTATCCCGCTGGTACACATTGCCATCTCGATCTGCAAACACATTATTAGGTTTAGTGCTGGGCCTGCCAACATCTTTGGAAGGCTTACCGTTATTGAAACCGGGATTGGCCGTATTGCCACCTGGTGCTGGTCTTGTATTGGGGTTGCCTCCCTTGTTGGAATTCTGTGAACCGGGCCTTCCGCCCATGTTCATGTTAGAAACATTATTGTTGCTAATGCCGGAGGATATGCTTTTATCCTTGGTTTTGGCTTTGTTGTAAATATTATTTCCAGAAGCTACATTGTTGCCCACATTAATATTTACATCGCCATTTATGTTGATCTGGTTACCGTTACCCCAGTTGATGTTTCCATTATTGACAGGTCTGTTTATGTTGCCGTAACCCGGACGGTTATAGCCATACCAGGGGTAGTGCGGATTGAAGCAGGGTGGACGATACATGGGCGGACCAAAATAACCATAACCATAGCCGGGATAACCCCACATCGGGCCACCAAAACCCCAGCTCATGCCAAAGCTGAATCCACCTGTACCAAAACCAAAATGGAAAGGCCCGGTGGTGAATCCAAATCCGATACTCCAGCCTGTCCAGGGGTTGTAATTCATATTAAAACCCCAGGTAGTGTGATGCGGGTAGTACATGGCTCCATACCATGGACGGTAGTAAAAACCTGTACCATACACCACGGTGGGTCCGTATACATAGCTGCCCATATAACCAGGCGTATAACCAACATACACTACATCCGGTGTGGCATCATATACATACACATACTTGGTATTGTAGGCAGATGAGCTGGGAGGGATATTATCTACGCCTTGGGGCCGGTGGTCACTCACGTACCAAGGGCCGTCAGAACTGCTGCTCACATACCATATTCCGTTATCTACCATGTAATATTTAGGCGCATCCGCGGCACTGGCGCCGCCAGTGGATGTTGAAGGGGCCGATACACGAAAAACAGTTTTGTCTGAATTCGTCACCAGGTCAAGATCAGTCCCTTCAATCCGTTCATACTGCGGCTTACCGTCATATTCCACTTTCTTGTCTTTGCCGCCTGTTTTTCTGTCTACAGTAGCGGTTTGCGGAACCTGGGCATCCAGGATGGCGTCACGGGATTCAACCGTACCCGGAACAGATGCCAGCACGATGTCTTTATCTGAACCAGACTTGATCTTTGCGAATTCTTTTGAAAGTTCTTCAGACGGGAGATAGACCCAGCCTGTAGTTAAGGAACTGCTTTTGAACCAGCGGCCAGACTTCAGGACATAGTAAGATCCCTGCACCCTGAAAAGGTTGTCTTCTGTGTTCTCAGCATACTCAATGCTGGTGCTGTCTATCTTTTTCCAAACCGGCTCACCCTTAGTCTGGATAAGTTCCGTTGGAGTGGTAGCTACAACAATGGAAGGGGGGGCAGCATTTTTATCGCCCTCCACTTTCCCTGCGTTTTTTGCCGCATCCTTATTGGCTTCCATCAGCTTTTTGATATCTGAAGGAATATTTTTGGTAACCTGCCACTGGCCTTTGAGATCAGCAGCAACATACCAGACTTCACCGCCAAAAAGATAATACCTGTTATCAGACTTGTTCTGCAGGATTACATAACCGGTATTGGCGAGGTGCCGGAGGTCTGTGTTTTTAATATCCTGGAACTTGGGTTCACCATCAATCATGATCAGAAAATGCGGTGAACTTTTGTAGATAAAAGTGGGCGGTGCGTTGTTGAATCGCTGGTTAGCCTTGGTATCTGTTTTATAGTCTTCCAGACTCGCCATCAATCCATCCAGTGAGCCGGTTACATCCCATCCCTCAAGGTCTTTGATGATGGCGGCTTTAATTTTTGACGTATCGAGGTCTTTGTTTTCGCCTGAAAATTTGAGGTTAGGGATAGCCAGTGATTCCAGCTTGTAGGTGCGCGTGTCACGGTCAATGTTGAGCCGTGCATCAAAATTCATAGCACCAAACTTAGGCTCTTTCTGTCCGGAAGGGACGAGGGAGAAAGCCATTACACCAGAAACACGGTTCCCATCCATTTTTTGGGGTTGTGGTTGATATAATACCACTTTACCCTGGGTACTCGTGAATTCCCTTGGCCATTTCTGGGCCTGGCTATGTATGCCAAGGCCCAGAAAGGCTAAGAATAAAAAAACTATTTTGTTCATGTTCAATTTTTACGAAACCGGTTTCCCGGTAAAACACTACATGGTCCTGGGAGTTGCCGCAGGCTTGGCAGAAGAAGCGCCACCCAGCTTTACAGCAATACCTCCGCCCAGTCCAAATTGCAAAAGGGAAGAGTATGAAGTAAGTCCCGCTCCGGCACCACCTGTTCCCAGGTAGAATCCACCGCCAACAGACTGAACAGCAGACTGGAGCTGTGCATTAAGCTTAATACCTACGCGCTCGCTGGCCCAAAATGTTCCACCGCCGCGAAGTTGCCATGCAAATTTTGTAACACTTTGCTTAGTGTTATTTTCGGGGCTTGTAGCATCTATAATGGCAACACCAAGACCAAGTCCGCCGGCAGCTTCAAACTTTCCACCTGGCTTTTGGAAATGACGAATACCATTCAACATAATCCAGTTGAGTCCCACGTCAAAAGTCCCGCTTTTGATCTGGCCCACATTAGCCCTGTAAGTTGCGGGTGCTGTTGTGCTCTGCCTGTAGTAAGTCAGTTCAACTGCGTTGAACGGGGAAACCATGAATTCCAGTCCGGCACCCCATTGGAAGCCACCTTTGATCTTGCCTTCAAAATATGAACTGTTGCTGTAGTAAGAATCCACCTTATCGTCAAACACATAGTTTGCATAAGCATTAAGACGGATATTCTGGGCTGAAGCACTGACCGAAATAAGGGTGAGCGCGATGAAAAGAATTTTCTTCATAATCTGTTAATTAATGTTTGTTGGTTTGTTCAAATTCTCCGATGAACGGGATCATATCCTGCACAGCAGATTTAATAGTTGTCTGGATATACTGATCCGCCTGCATAAATTGCGCTGCCTTCAGCGGAGATACTGCTTTTGAAATCTTTTTAAAATATTTCTGCTGCAGTTTCAAAACCGCTTTATCATTCTTCATGACCCTGTTGACCAGCGATTTTGCCTGGTCATTGGTGAGGGCAGTATATTGTTTTGCATAGTCGCCAATGGCTGCGATCCTGTCATCTGCAAGTGTTTTTTGTTTTGCAGTGTATTCATCATATAATGGCCAGAACTTAGCCGCTTCAGCGTCGTTGAGGCTCATAAAACCCCTGATGAGGTCTTTTTTCTCCTTGCCAAAAACATTGCGCACATAGGTGAGCTCGTCTGTCAGCGATTGTGCATGAACGCTAATGAGTACAAAACTGAATACAATAAGTGCTAGTAACTTCTTCATTCATCAATGGTTTATTTCTTATACAAATCTTTCGAGATCCTGTCTGCCAGTACTGTTGTATAGTCCTTGCTGAATTTTGAAATGCTGGAGGGGTTGTAAGCCTCTGATTGTGCGGACCAGATCATTTTTTCAGACTCCACGTCAAAGATGTGTGATTCCATGAAGTAGGTTTTGTCTGTGGTGTAGTAACCAGGATTGTAGGTAGCCATACCATATCCATAATAGCCGCCCCAACCATAACCATACCTGCCATAAGGCGCGTACATGGTGGTGGTGCCGGGCACATAACGCGTTTCACTTTCCTTATCAACGAGGGAAACTGTCAACATTGCATCACAACCCAGGCTGCGTACTTTGTCAATGATGTCCTGTTTGCCAGGCAGATTTCCCTGCTGGAAATTAGGTGCAAAATATTCTGTGCTTTTGTACACTTTCAGGCCCTTTGCCTCTGCAGCCTTTGCCAGATCTGTCTCAATGATATTACGGGCGCTCTGGTTCTGGATCATGGCCATGATAAATACGCTCTGGTACTTTTTGTTGGGCATCTCGGGCGATTTCCAGGAAGAGGTCACTTTCTGAGAAGGACCGCAAGCCACCATGTACATGGCAACTAATGCTAATGCAACGATTTTCTTCATGTCTCTAGATTTTTTTGTGATTAAATTGAATACTTGGTTGTTATTAAAAAAGACTTAAGTGCTTAAAAATTGAAGGCTCGAATTTCTGCCGATTTTTTTAAATCCGACGGCTTTAACCGTTAAGGAGCGCAGGCTTAACAATGCATTATAATATGATAATTATTTATAACGTTTTCTGTTCAGCACAAAACGGGCTGTAAATGCTGCATTAGTGGCTGAAAAAGTACTGATATTGACAAAATAATAGGTGGGCATCCAGTCCAGTTGTAAAGTAATGGGTGCCATCTTGAGTCGCCAGTCAAACCCAATTACGGCGGTTGCCCCCATATTAAAGTCTTTATTGAAATTTGTTGCCAGTCCGCCCCCTATCATGGCAGAAAGCTGAGAACTGGTGGACAGGTGGGCAAGTTTTTCCCAGAGCAGGGTTGCACCAAAACCATCCAACTCATCATTCTCTGACGTACCGAAATCCTTAAACTGGAGCAGCAGTTCAAGGGCGGATTTGTTGTAATTACTGTGTCTTTTGATGGAAGCTGCCAGGGTCCCGCCAAACCGGGGTCCAACGGATAATTCTCCGCCAACATCTTTTCGCTGGGCGCTGGCTGTTTGGCTAAGGCAAATGAACAAAATCGGTAGAACGAGAAATTGCAGGGGTTTCATAAACAGCGTTTTTTGCATGGTGTGTTAATTACGACGAAATTAAGGATGCTCCCCACGCTTGTCATTCAAGAATAAGTACCATTTTGTTCCTATTTAAGAATATCGGACACAAGTTCTGTGTCAAATTATAAATGATAGCCCATTTTATCAGAATTTCAGGTTAATTCCCATCATAGCATTGATCCCGGCCATGGGGAAATAATAGTTCTCCGTTTGCAGGCTCCCCCCGTAATAATAGGAAAATGTGTATCCGTTGGGCTCGTACCGGGTGTTGAAAAGATTGCTGACCTGGCCCGTCAGCAGGATTTCCTTCATGAATTTGGGCATTATCCTGTAGCTAAGCCTCAGGTCGTTAACCAGGAATGGATCCAGGGTGCGGCCTTTGTTGGAGGTATTGTCCAGGTACTGGCGGGACACATATTTGCCCATCAGACTGAGTTCCAGTTGGGGCAGGGGTTTTATGGTAATACTGGCTCCGCCCACCCAATCCGGTGAATAGGCAAGATCTGCCCGGGAAAGGGTTTCCGTTTTCTGCCCGCCATTGTCATAATCATCATAGTAGGCAGTAAAATTCCTGACCTTGTTCTGGCTGTAAGCCAGGTTAGCAGAGAGGTCAATCCTGTCCGCGGGTCTCCAACTGGCAGTCAGTTCCAGCCCGGCACGGAAACTCTGCGGGATATTAGTACGGGTATATGCCCCCACATCATTGATCTGGCCGGTTAGTACCAGTTGATTCCGGTAGCGCATATAGAATGCCGTGGCACTCCAATTAAATGCAGCCCCCCTCCTGGCAACCCCGAGTTCAAGGTCCTGGAGGTGTTCAGGGACCGGCTGGTTGGTGGTTCCGGCTTCAAAATCGTCCCGGTTGGGCTCCTTACTGGCTGCAGCGTAAGAAAGATAGGCCTTCCACTGGCCACGGACATAGCTGAGGCCCAGTTTCGGGTTAACAAAAAACCAGTTGTTCTTCACCACGAGGGTGGGGTTATTCCGGAACCCATTGATATCATATTGCACGGCCCTGCCCTGCAGGTCTGCAAACAGCAGAAAATGGTCTGAAATCCGCTGTTGCCATTTCAGATACAGGTTGGCATCTGTTTTACGGGCATCCAGGTCATACCATGTATAATTATCCGGTACCCCGGCCTCTGCCCAGGTCACCTTGCCGTAATGGATGCCATCGTACCCAGACAATCCTCCGCCCAGGATCAATTCTGTCTTGTCCTTTTTGTACTGGAGGGAGAACGTATTTCCATAGAAATGATTATCCAGCCAGAGCTGCCTTATCAGATCTGTGGACGTCTTTGTGCTGTTTCCCACTGTATAATCTGGTAGTCCGTAATCTGCATAGTCTTCGTCCGCTTTATACTGTTCATAGTAGCCAAGTCCCCGGGTATAAAACAAGGCGAAGTTCAGGTTAAGGTTTGTGGAGAGTTGTTGGTTATAAAACAGCTGGTAATGTGTTTGCCTGTAATTATCCGTTTCATTGTCATAGGGACTTCCGGGCCTTTCCATACCGGCAGCATTGTATGTTCTGTCTGTGGTGAGCTTGTCTTCGGGAATTCCGTACCAGGCCTGGTAGGTTTTCTCCTTTCCGGAGAAAATGTTCAGCCGTAGAGAAGATTTCTCAGCCGTATAGGCGGCCGATGTATAAAAGCTCTGGAGGTTGGTGCTGGCGCGGTCAACGTAGCCGTCACTGCTGATCCTGGACAGGCGTGCATCCAGGGAGAAATGTTGGTTGATGAGTCCTGTACCCAGTTTCACGGTGTTCTTCCATGTGTTGAATGAACCAAAGCTGTTGTTCACTTCGGCATAAGCTTCCGGATTGAGTTCGTTGGTCATGAAATTCATGGTGGCACCAAAGGCGCCGGCGCCGTTGCTACTCGTCCCCACACCGCGTTGTACCTGGATGCTGTTCACGGAAGAAGCCAGGTCTGGCAGGTTCACAAAGAAAAGGCCCTGTGATTCAGCATCATTGTAAGGGATGCCATTGATGGTCATATTGATGCGGGTAGCGTCTGAACCTCGAATGCGGATTCCCGTGTACCCCACACCGTTACCAGCGTCAGCATTTACCACCACAGAAGGAAGCTGGTTCATCAGGAAAGGCAGGTCCTGGCCCAGGTTGTTCTTTTCAATGGCCTTGGTACCCAGGGAAGACTGTGTAAAAGGCGAGAGGTCTGAAGCTCTTACCGCGTTGATCTCCACGGGTTGCATCAGGTTATAGGACCGCTCCATGTACAGGGTAATAAAACCTGAGTCTGCCAGAAGGTGGTTGAGTGTTTTAAAACCCACTGCAGTGATTTCCAACTGGTCCCCTTGCCGGGCCCTGATGGAGAAATTGCCTTTGTCGTCTGTCAGGAAATAACTGTTTCCAGACCGGATGGTGGCGTTGTTTACAGGGGACGCAACATTTTTCTCCAGTATGCGTCCTTTGAACTGATTCTGGGCTACTGCTGGTATCATCGCCAGCAATGCGAGGAAAACAA
This sequence comes from Chitinophagaceae bacterium, assembly GCA_044225015.1. Lineage (GTDB taxonomy): Bacteria > Bacteroidota > Bacteroidia > Chitinophagales > Chitinophagaceae > Pollutibacter. The sequence goes on from JBGAJG010000002.1 coordinate 235,293, forward strand.
AACTTAATTTTTTCATCTGTTTTTGTTGCAGGCGGCCATCTCACTGGCTGCCGGGTTTACAAAAACAGGAAAGGAGAGGAAGTGAGACTCTGGCCTTCCCTGCGCAGGCATTATCCTGATCAGGTTCTACGGGTATGATCTCAGCTTTGGCTTTTGGCCTCGGCACCCCGGGAACGAAACACGAAATTAAAAAAATCCTGGAATCTGTAACAAACCAGAAACCCTGAACGTATCAGATTAACAACCAAAATAGAATATCATGATAAGGTTTTTATGTACGGTAGGCGCTATTTTAAGTATCATGGCCGTTTCAGCACAGGAAAGGCAGGTTAATGATCCCAATGCCGAGGTGAGGAATGTGGATAATTTTCACGGGGTGGTGGTATCTGGCGCCATCGAACTGTATGTATCACAAGGCGCACAGAAGGTGGTAGTGAGTGCATCGGAAAAAAACTATGTGGAAGATATTATTACAGAAGTAAAGGGAGGTATCCTGCATATCCGGTTTAAAACAGACAAAGGCTGGTGGTCTGACCAATGGAATACTACGGGCCGTAAATACCGGGCCTATGTATCTGCGGAGCAGTTCAAAAAAATCTCTTTATCCGGTTCCGGCAATATCCGGATAGAAGGTATGTTAAAGGCCGATGACCTGGAGGTGTCACTGTCCGGCTCGGGTAATATCCTGGGAAGCGTGGATGCCAATGACCTGGATATCCGGCAGAGCGGTTCCGGCAATACCCGTTTATCAGGGTCTGCCAAAACGGTTGAGTTCAACTGCTCAGGATCAGGTAATGTGAATTGTTTTGATCTCATGGCCGACCAGTGTACGGTGCGTATTTCAGGATCCGGCAATGCTGAACTAAGTGTAAGCCGGGAGTTATCAGCCTCCATCAGCGGGTCAGGAAATATTCGTTATAAGGGAACTGGTAACCTGGTCAATGCCAGCACCGCAGGTTCCGGCAGGATCAGGAAAATTTAGGGCGAGGGTTTAGGGTGAGGGTTTAGATTTACATTAATATTATAGTCATGAAATACAAGCAACATATCATTACCATACTCCTGGTGTTCATCTCAGGTATGGCCCTGGGCCAGGAGAAAGTGGTGATCAATGATCCAAATGCGCAAGTGCGGAATGTGGGATCTTTTACGGAAATCTCGGTATCCAGCAGTATCGATCTATATCTGTCTAATGACGAAAAAGAGACGGTGGTGGTGAGTGCAAAAGATCCGGCAATGCGGGATAAGATCATAACCAGGATCAATGGAAACAGGCTGGAGATCTTTTTTGAATACAAGGGCCGGATCAACTGGACGGATATGCGGCTTAAGGCTTATGTATCCTTTAAAACGCTGAACAAGATCAGGGCCAGTGGGTCTTCCGATGTATATGTAAACGGAGTGGTTCATGGAGAGAACCTGGAGATTGGTTTGAGTGGTTCCAGTGATTTTAGCGGTGCCGTGGATGTTAAGGCGCTTAAACTGGACCAGAGCGGCAGTTCTGATACCAAAATCAGCGGACGTGCAACCGAGGTGGATGTGGAACTTTCCGGTGCCAGCGATGTAAAAGGGTATGAACTGGTTGCACAGAATTGCCGGATGCATTTGAGCGGTTCCAGTGACGTAAGCATCACCTGTAACGGTGAGATCTCCGTCTCTGCGAGTGGGGCAAGCGATGTGCGATACAAGGGGAGTGGTACTATCCGGGATATCAAAACCAGCGGATCTTCCAGTGTGAGAAGGGTTGAATAAGATCGATGGGGCGCCAGGGGCGCCCTGTTTTTTTGGAAATCTTTGGATGATGTAGGTAATCTTATTATCTTTGCAGTCCTAAATCGCGAAGTAGAGCAGCGGTAGCTCGTCGGGCTCATAACCCGAAGGTCGGGAGTTCGATCCTCCCCTTCGCAACAAAGCCCCGCCCTGCGCGGGGATTTTTTTTTAGTTCGCAGTTCGCAGTTCGCTGTGAACTGCGAACTGCGTCCTGCGAACTTATGTCATGAGATCTGGCTTTGTCAACATATTCGGTAGGCCCAATGCTGGGAAGAGTACATTGCTGAATGCGATGGTAGGTGAGAAACTGGCTATTATCTCCCCCAAGGTGCAGACTACACGTCACAGGATCAAGGCGTTTATCAATGGCGAGGACTTTCAGATCATCCTGTCAGACACGCCTGGGATCATCAAGCCGGAGTATAAGCTCCATGAGAAGATGATGCTTTCTGTGAAGAGCAGTCTGGAAGATGCCGATGTAGCCATATTGCTGGCAGATGCCAGTGATGACCCTGAGAAAATGGATGCTGTGTTCAGCGGTCTGAAACTGAAGGTGCCGGTTATCCTCGCCCTGAATAAAATCGATAAAGTACAGGAGGGCAGGCTGAACAAACTCGTGGATTTTTTTAAAAGCCGGCCCTATGGGAAAGAGATCATCCTTTTGTCTGCATTGCAGCAGAAAAATACGGATCAGTTGTTGAATGCAGTGCTGGCTCATCTTCCTGAAGGCATGCCTTTCTATGATGAAGATGAACTGACAGACCTGCCGCAGCGTTTCTTTGCGGCCGAGTTTGTAAGGGAGAAAATTTTTGAACTGTTTGAAGATGAGATCCCTTACCAGACAACGGTATTGGTAAGGGCATTTGAAGAGAAACAGACCCTGATCAAGATTACCGCAGATATTGTGGTGCAGCGGGAGTCTCAAAAAGGTATAATCCTGGGTGAAAAAGGTGCCATGATCAAGAAACTGGGAACCGAAGCCCGAAAGGTGCTGGAAGAGTTTTTACAGTCTAAAGTTTTCCTGGAGTTGTTTGTTAAGGTAAGGCCCAAATGGAGGGAAAATGACCTGTACCTGAAGGAATATGGATACTGATGTGTTCAGGGTAAATGTATATCTTGTATAAATGAAACACCAGGTATTAATAGCACTTATGATCTTGTCTGTGACCGCCCGTGGGCAGGTCATGGCAGATTTTGCGCCCAGTGGTCAAACCAGGGACGGGTCCATCGTTTTTTACGGGTCTGAAGCATTCAACAAGAAGATTCCGTACAATACCATTACCGGAATCCCATATTGGCGGAACGATTATTATCCGGCCTTCCTGTATGGACCAGGAAACCGGAAATACGGACTTACCTGGATCAGGATGAATTTTGCCACCCATGAAGTGGAGTTTGTAGCCAAGAATGAGGAAGTGCAGGCAGCTTATCCTGCGGAAGTAACCAGGGTGGTGGTAGTTGATCCGGTTGACAGTTCAAAGATCATCACCATATTCAGAAATGATATGGGCGAGGTAAATGTTAATTACCTAAAGGAGGGAAAACAATATTATACGCAGGAGATGAATCCCGGGCCCGTCAAGTTGCTGAAAATAACCCACAGGGAGTTGAAGGTGGGTGATTCTATGTTGAGGACCATGAAGCGTTTTTATTTCGCAGACCGATATGATTATTATTTACAGCAAGGTAACAGGGTACAGAAGCTGAGGAAGCTGGAAAAAGACGAGATCCTGAAATACCTGCCGGATACACCGGAATTGCAGGAATATTTGTCTAAAAACAAAGTAGTCTTCAAAAAGGAAGATGAAATTATTAAGCTTTTAGGCGTGTATCGGCAGACCGGACAGACACAATGAGTATATGGGATTTACAGTAGCCATAGTAGGAAGGCCCAATGTGGGAAAGAGCACGTTCTTTAATCGATTGCTGGAGCAGCGGAAAGCAATTGTAGAAGACACGCCTGGTGTTACACGTGACCGGCAGTATGGAATCGCGGAATGGACAGGAAAGACATTCAATGTGATTGATACGGGCGGATTTGTATCCGGCAGTGAAGACATTTTTGAAAGGGAGATTCGCAAACAGGTGTTGATTGCCGTTGAAGAAGCCAATTCAATTGTGTTTATGGTGGATGCAGCAACCGGTATCACAGACCTTGATGAGTCTATGGCGGATGTGTTGCGCAGAACAGAGAAACCGGTGTTCCTGGTTGTCAATAAAGTTGACAATCATGATCGTTTTCTGGAAGCCCAGGAGTTTTATCAGTTGGGGTTTGAGCATGTATTTTTCCTGAGTTCCATGACGGGCAGTGGTACTGGTGAGCTGCTGGATGAAGTAGTAAAAGATATCCAGGAAGATACTGAGGCTCATCCTGACGACTTACCCAGGATCGCCATAATTGGTCAGCCGAATGTTGGAAAATCTTCCCTGTTGAATGCGCTGGTTGGATCTGAGCGTACCATTGTTAGTGATATTGCCGGTACAACCCGTGATACGATCCACACCCATTATAAACTATTCAAGAAAGAGTTCATTCTGATTGATACGGCCGGGATCAGGAGAAAGGCAAAGGTGAATGAGGATCTTGAATTTTACTCTGTCATCAGGGCCATCAAGGCATTGGATGAATCTGATGTTTGCCTGCTGTTGCTGGATGCGGAAAAAGGGATTACCCAGCAGGACCTGAATATTTTCAGCCTGGCGGAAAAGAAAGGAAAGGGGATAGTCTTGCTGGTCAACAAGTGGGACCTGATGGAGAAAGAAACCAATACGGCGCGTGATTATGAGCGGGAACTCAAAAAAAGGATCGCCCCGTTCAGTGACGTTCCCATCCTGTTCATATCAGCCAAAGACAAGACCAGGATTTTCAAGGCGGTGGAGATGGCCCTGGAAGTACATGAGAACAGGACGCGTAAGGTTCCCACTGCACGCCTGAACGAGGTGATGCTCAAAGCTATTGAAGCCTACCATGCGCCAGCTGTAAGGGGTAATCCCGTACGGATCAAATACGTGACCCAGTTGCCGACGCATGTGCCCAGTTTTGCTTTTTTTGCGAATTATCCAGACGATATCAAAACGCCCTATCGTAATTACCTGGAAAACAAGCTCAGGGAGAATTTTAAGTTCAGCGGTGTGCCAGTCCGGATTTTTTTCCGCAAAAAATAGTAGAAAAAAGCATTTTTGTTTGGAAATATGGCAAAATATCCCTTACTTTGCGCCACCATTTCCAAAATTAAAATCTACAATGAAAAAAGTATTAGCAATCTTCGCCGTAGCTGCCGTTTTCGCAGCTTGTAACAGTGCTTCTGAAACTGCCGCTACTGTTGACTCAGCAGCCAATGCAACCGTTGATTCTGCTGCTTCTGCAGTATCTAACATGGTTGATTCAGCTAAAGCAACCATCGATTCAGCTGCTTCTAAAGTTGATTCTGCTGCTAAAGCAATCGTTGACACTGCAAAAGCTAAAGTTGAAGCTGTTAAGAAGTAATTGCTTCTGAACAATATCAATAAAAAAGCCCCCGGAATTCCGGGGGTTTTTTATTGGCATTATTTGATTTTGCTGAGAATCTTCCTGACTGTTTTCTGGTAACCGGCAAGTTCAGCTGCCTGGTGTTGGATGAAGGTATTTTCCGCCAGGCTGCCCACTACACTGTCCATTTCTTTTTCGTTTTCGTAAACCATTTTGCGAAATGGATTTTCATAGTCTTTTTTACGGGATGCCAGGATTCCTTTGTTGATCCAGGTGAAAGTTTCCTCGCCTTCTTTCAGCCAGCTGGCCACCTGCTCAAGGCTTGGCCGGCTTTTCAGGCCAGTTATCTCCAGAAGTGATGCATAAGCGTGCTGGAAAACCTGGTCTTCATAGAGGTCTGTCTGTTTCTCGTAGAACGCATGCACATCGTCCCAATCCTTTATTTTTCCCTGGTAGATGCCGTTCCTGAATTTTACGAATTCAGCATCCGGAATCAGCTGCCCGCCGAGATTGATCCAGGCTTTCCGGCTGGGTCTTGAAGGCCATGCAGCCCAAATGGTTCTGGCATCACCTTTTTCCAGTGCCCTGGTCAAATGCTGGATACCGTAAAAGCGGATCATCTTAATGTAAAGTTGATAAGCCTGGGGTACTTTCAGCAGTAACACTTTGCGGTTGGTATTTTCAAATCCCTCGGCATAGATGGATAATTGCTCCACTAGCGGATCCTGGCTGGTGAGCAGCTGTTTGCCGAGGTTTTTCCATTTAACATCGTCATTTAATCCGGGCTGTGCGGCTTTTCCGGTGAAAAGGGCCAGCAGTTCCAGTGCCTCAAACATTTCATTAACGCTATCCGGAGCCAGGTAACGGGTTTCCAGCCGCTGGTGCCTGGTTTTACGGGCATCGCGGGATCCATACTTCCATTCATTGCGGGTTAACGCATACAGGTTGTACATAAACCAGTAGCCAGGCATAACAGTAAGCTGGTCCCTTGCCACATCGTTACTTACCAAACAAAATGGCAATCTGATGTTAAGTTCAGCGGGGAAGTCGCCTTTGCTGATGATGGTAAAACTGGCGAAGCGTGAATTGTGCTTGAGACTCACGCAAAGGCCTGGCCAGAAGCCTCGTCCCGCCTGTAATTCACCATCAGCACTTCTTGAGTTATGGTTAGAACCAATGGTGGCTCCGGCGGCCATATTAGACTGCCCTTGTACCAGCGCGGCACAGAGGAATGAGTTATTGTGGTGCTGTTCGTGAAAGGGGAAGATCAGGGAGTTTAACACTTCACAACAAGAAATGGTGGAGTTGTCACCCAGATAGGAATTGATAAGACGGGCTCCGTATTTCAACTGTGAATGCGAAGCCATGAAGAAGCGCACGGCCTTCACACCATAGAAGACCTTACACCCTTCGCCTACAATTCCATTCACCAGTTCACATCCCTCCCCAATTTGCGTGGACGCTTCGGCTGAACTGTTGATGGTCAGGTTCTTGAGTTTATTGGCACCTTTTATGTATACATCGCTACCCATCCACACGTCCTTGATTATGCGGGAATTTTTGATCACTGTGCGATCTCCAATTTTTCCGTAGTAGCCTCTTTGTTTATCAAACTGTTCTTCTGTGAATGCAAGGAATTTCGCCAGCATCTTTTCATCATTCCTGAAACGTGCCCACATATAGGCGTCTCCCGGAAGCATACCATTAAAAGGAACAATCTTTCTGCCGGCATTTTCATTGCACACTTCCAGCCAGATACGTATATTCTCTGGTTCTCCCTGCTTGATGATGCCATTTCCAAACTTAGCCGCGCTGGTGGTTGCCAGTTCATTGATATTCACAATCATCACTTCATTGCCAGTGATGTAATGACTCATGTAGTTCACATTGTCTACCACCACATTATCACCCAGGTCACAACTGATGATGGTACTGTTGTACAGTCCAACAGGCATACGCAAATTGTGGAACTCCAGGAAATAGGGTTCCAGCTTACCGATGCGTACCAGTCCGTAGAATTTGCAATTCTTTACCAGCGCGGGATTGAAGGCATCAGATACCAGAATTTTATTCCAGTTATCTGAGGTGTTGTTGTTGCGGACCAGCATTTCAATTTCTACGGCGCTAAGCTGGCGGTACACGGTACCGTTTCGGTTCTGCTTGTTCCGGAGATGATATTCATTTTTACCCTTGGGCAGGTATTCATTTGCAATGAATCCATAACCAATATTGGACAAGGGGTTCCTGATGATCTTATTCAACGGTTACGCTTTTTGCGAGGTTTCTGGGTTTGTCCACGTCATATCCTTTGAGCACACCAATGTAATAGGCAAGCAGCTGCATGGGGATCACGCTGAGGATGGGTGCCACCAGCTCATCCGCTTCAGGGATTGCAATAACATCATCTGCAAGACCGGTGATGACTTCGTCGCCTTCCGTGATCACTGCAATGACTTTACCTTTCCTTGCCTTGATCTCCTGCATATTGCTTACGATCTTTTCATGGTAAGAATCCCTGGTGGCCACAAACACTACCGGCAGGGTTTCGTCTACCAGTGCAATGGGGCCATGTTTCATTTCCGCAGCCGGATAGCCTTCTGCATGGATATAAGAGATTTCTTTCAGTTTCAATGCGCCCTCCAGTGCAACAGGGAAATTGTATCCGCGGCCGAGGTAAAGCATATCTTTTGCATGAGCATATTTGGCCGCCACAGCTTTGATCTTTTCGTTCAGCTTCAGTGTTGCTTCCACCTTTGCCGGCACCTCGTGCAATTCATTCAGCAGGTGCATATAACGGTCATGCGTAATTGTTTTCTTTTCGATGGCAATCCGCAAAGCAACCATTGTAAGTACGGTGAGCTGTGCGGTGAAGGCCTTGGTACTGGCTACGCCGATCTCGGGCCCCGCATGAGTATAGGCCCCGGCATGGGAAGCGCGGGCGATGCTGGATCCTACCACGTTCAGGATACCGAAAATCACAGCACCCTGTTCCTTAGCTTTTTCAATGGCCACCAGTGTATCTGCCGTTTCTCCACTCTGGGAAATGGCCATGATAATATCTCCTTTCTGGATCACAGGGTTGCGGTACCTGAATTCAGATGCATATTCAACTTCTACCGGTATCCGGCAAAGTTCTTCGAAAATATATTCTGCCACCAACCCCGCATGCCAGCTGGTTCCACAAGCCACCATGATGATCCTTGGGGCATTGATGAAACGTTCCATGTTGTTGTCTACGCCACTCATTTTGATGGTGCCTTTTTCTGCATCCAGGCGTCCGCGTAAACAATCATAAATGGTTGCTGATTGTTCAAAGATCTCCTTGATCATGAAATGGTCAAAACCACCTTTTTCAATGGCGGCAAGTTCCATATCCAGTTTCTGGACAAAAGGAGTGATTTTCTCGTTCCCCAGGTTCTTCAGGATCAGTTCATCAGGTTTAAGGATGGCCAGTTCATAGTCATTGACATACACCACTTCTTTGGTGTATTCAATAATAGGGGATGCGTCTGAGGCCAGAAAATGCTCGCCTTTACCAATACCTATCACCAGTGGGCTGCCTTTACGGGCAGCAATCAGGGTGTCTGGTTTGTTTGCATCCAGCAGTACAATCACGTAAGCGCCCACCACACGTTTGAGGGCAATGCGCACGGCTTCCTCCAGTTCACAATTATTGTTGATCCAGATGTCTTCTATAAAATTGAGCAATACTTCTGTGTCCGTATCGCTACTGAACACATAGCCTTTTTTGATAAGGTCTTGCTTGAGCTGGGCGTAGTTTTCTATGATCCCATTGTGGATCATGGCCAGCTTGCCTGATTTAGACCTATGCGGGTGGGCATTGCGGTCACTGGGCTCTCCATGGGTGGCCCAACGGGTATGTCCAATGCCGATATGGGCAGGCAGCGCCTTGCCAATCAGATGATCTTCCAGTTCTGATACTTTTCCCTGTTTTTTATAAACATTCAGGCCTTTATCGTCCAAAAGTGCCACGCCGGCACTGTCGTACCCCCTGTATTCCAATCGTTTAAGTCCTTTCAGGATAATGGGATAGGCTTCTTTCTGGCCTACATAGGCTACGATTCCACACATATGATTTCAGGTTAATATTTAGTGTTGCAAGATAATCAAGGATTCACAGTCATGATAACGTAAAGTGTTGAAATATATTATTTAATGCGGTAATGTGGCATTACCGCACTGCCGCATTACCACATTACCGCATTTTATAACAGCGTTCCCTTCAGCAACAGGTAGGCACAGCTGAAATAGATGATCAGTCCTGTAACATCCACCAGGGTTGCCACAAAGGGTGCGGAAGAGACGGCAGGGTCAGCTCCCAGTTTTTTAAGCAGGATGGGAAGCATGGAACCCGTAAGGGTGCCAAACAACACCACACCCAGCAGGGACAAACCCACTGCCAGACCAATCATGAGGTAGTGGTCTCCGTACGTGGACGGGAAAAACTGGCCCCAAAGAATGACGCGCAGAAAGCCAATGACCCCCAGGACAGAACCCAGCAACAGGCCTGAGACGATCTCACGGCGCATCACACGCCACCAGTCAGACAATGAGACTTCGCCAACGGCCATAGACTGGATGATGAGTGTGGAGGCCTGGGAACCACTGTTACCGCCACTGGAAATAATCAGGGGGATAAAGAGCGCCAGCACCACCGCCCGGGCGATCTCGTTTTCGTAATACCCCATTGCCGTTGCGGTGAGCATCTCCCCAATGAAAAGCACGATGAGCCAGCCAACGCGCTTCCTGAAGAGTTTGAAAATGGGGACTTCCAGGTAGGGTTCATCCAGCGCTTCCGTACCGCCAATCTTTTGCATGTCTTCACTGAATTCTTCATTGGCCACCCAGAGTACGTCATCAATGGTGACAATACCCAAAAGGATATTATTGTCGTTCACCACTGGGAGGGCTACACGATTATTCATTTTGAATACCTGGTTTGCCATCTCCTGATCGTCATGCACATTCAGGGCAATATACCTACCGTCTACCAGTTCACTTACCCGTTTTTCCGGCGGGGCAAAAATGAATTCACGGATCCGGACGTCATCAATCAGCTGCCCTTGGTCATTTACCACGTAAACCACGTCAATGGTTTCGGAATTTTTTCCGAATTGCCGGATGTAGTCCATTACTTCCTGCGTGGTCCAGTGTTCCCATACAGCCAGATAATCCGGTGTCATCAGCCTGCCCACGGAGTCTTCCGGGTAACCTAACAGGGCGAGTGTGATCTTTCGTTCTTCCGGTTCCAGCAACTTGATCAGTTCCCTGACCACTTCAACAGGAAGTTCTTCCATGAAGGCCGTGCGGTCATCCGCAGGTAGTGCGTTCAGGAGCTCTGCAGTTTTGAGTGGGGGCAGTTCTTGTATGATCTGTTTCTGTACGGGGAAGTCCAGGATCTTGAAGGTGCTGGCAGCTCTGTTGGTTGACAGCGAAGAAATGATCTGTACGCCATAGTCTTCATAATCACTGATCAGGTCAGCCACATCGCTGATATTCTGGCGGTTCAGAAACTCATGGATCTCCAGTTTATTATCCCTGGAGATGACATCTTCAAACATTTCCTGTATGGTTTGATGACCGAGTTCCATAATTTGAATTTGACCGAAACCGTAAAAATAGTTTTTTTGTACTCAGGTTATGATACTTCCATCATTATTCATTGCTCCCGTCCCGGACAAGGGAAGGGGTGTTTATACGGCTGAAGATCTGGCAAAAGATACTGTAGTTGAAGTGTCTCCCGTCATTGTCATGACAAAAGATGAGCGCATCCTGCTGGACAAAACCACACTGCATGACTATATTTTTGAATGGGGGCCGCAGCGCAACCATTGCTGTGTGGCATTGGGTTATGTGTCTGTTTACAACCATTCATACAGTTCCAATTGCGTTTATGAGATGGATTATGACTTTGACACCATCACTATAAAAACCGTGAGGTCTGTAGGTGCGGGAGAAGAGCTTACGATCAACTACAACGGCACCTGGAATAACAAGAAAAAAGTGTGGTTTGATGTCAAAGGCTGATCAGGCAAACTTTTTCAGGATTGATTCCACATCCTGCCTGTAATGTCCTCCAAAGAGCAGGAGATGTACCAGTAAAGGATAGAGTTGGTGGATCGGCTCCCGCTCGTTATATCCCTCTACCAGTGGCCAGGCTTCCTGGTAACTTTCATAAAATTGCTCGTCAAAACCACCGAATAAACGGCTCATCGCCAGGTCCATTTCCCTATGCCCATAATAAAGCGCGGGATCAAAAATGGCCACTTTGCCATTTTGCCAAACCATAAAATTTCCATGCCATAGATCACCATGGATCAGGGACGGTTTTTCTTCTGGCACCAGTTCTCCCATTTTTTTACAGAGGTTTTCAGCGCAGGCCGTGGCGGAAGGGTCCAGGAGCTTATGTTGCACAGCCCTGCTGACCAGCGGCAGGATTCGTTCTTCACTATAAAACCTGCTCCAGCTGGCATGGCGGTTATTTCTCTGATGAATTTTCCCAACATAGTTATCATAAGACAAGCCGAAGGTTTCTTCAGTGTGGCGATGAAGATTGGCGAGGCTTCGGCCAAAGTCTGACCAGAAATGATCAGCAGGGGAACCTTTCTCCAGGTATTCCATGACCACAAAGATCTCCTGGTGGTACTTACCGTCAAACAGAGGTCTTGCTACTTTCATGGCGCCGGCATTGGCCAGCAGATCAAGGCCGCGGGCTTCTTTTTCAAAGAAATCATGACCAAACAGTGCCGCGTTCCTTTTCATGAAGAACAAGCCTTTGCTGGTATGGAGGAGGTGAGCCTGGCTAATGGCGGAGCCAGGGAGGATCGATGATTCATGAATCCGGATATCTTCCTTAAAAAAACTGGAGAAACATTGCTCCAGGTGTACAATCATCTGTGGATGTATCGGCATGGCCTAAAGGTAAGCCATTCATGCAGGCAATGAACTGATGGAGGTCATCCCGTTGATCGTTGTGTGATAAATCTTCCTGATAGCCAAGGGGAAAAAAACAGTTTTGCGTGTTGTTTTCCCCTTGGCCAAAAATGGAATAACGATGTAATTGCACTACATACGCCACGGGAACAAGGGCAGGATATCTTACATTTGGGGTCTAAACGAATGCAGTATGTCCAGCAAAGACCTTTTCCAGAGTCCAGACTATTATGCCCTGGATGAATTGTTGTCAGAAGAGCATAAGATGGTCAGGGAATCAGTACGCAGCTATGTCAAAAGGGAGATTTCGCCCATTATAGAGGAATATGCGCAGAAGGCGGAGTTTCCGCAACAGATAGTGCAGCAGTTGGGGGAATTGGGATGTTTTGGTCCTACCGTGCCGGTGGAATATGGCGGGGGCGGTCTGGATTACATTAGTTATGGTCTGATGATGCAGGAACTGGAGCGAGGGGACAGTGGCGTTCGTTCAACGGCATCGGTACAGGGTTCACTGGTGATGTTCCCGATTCATGCGTTTGGGAGTGAAGCCCAGAAGCAGAAATATTTGCCGAAACTGGCCAGTGGTGAATGGCTGGGATGTTTTGGGCTCACTGAACCGGATCATGGGAGTAATCCTGCGGGAATGCTCAGTAATATCAAAGACGCAGGTGATCATGTTATCCTGAATGGAAGCAAGATGTGGATCAGCAATGCCCCTTTTGCACAAGTAGCTGTGGTATGGGCAAAAGATGAAGCCGGGGATATCCGCGGGCTGATCCTGGAAAGGGGAATGGAGGGTTTCAGTACACCTGTTACTAAAGGGAAATGGAGCTTAAGGGCATCTGCTACCGGGGAACTGGTGTTTGATAACGTAAAAGTTCCAAAAGAGAATATTCTGCCTGGAGTAAAAGGGTTGAAGGGGCCATTGAGTTGCCTAACAAAAGCTCGTTTCGGAATTGCCTGGGGTGCGTTGGGTGCGGCTATGGACTGTTATGATACCGCACTGCGCTATTCACAGGAGCGCCAGCAGTTTGGCAAGCCCATTGGCCAGTTTCAGTTGCAACAGAAAAAACTGGCGGAGATGATCACAGAGATCACGAAAGGGCAATTGTTGGTTTGGCGTCTGGGGGTGTTGATGAATGAAGGACGGGCCACACCACAGCAGGTGAGTATGGCTAAGCGAAATTCCTGCGAAGTGGCCACGCAGATATGCAGGGATGCTCGGCAGATGCTGGGGGGTATGGGAATCACCGGGGAGTATCCAGTGATGCGGCATATGATGAACCTTGAAAGTGTCATAACGTATGAAGGTACCCATGATATTCACCTGCTCATCACCGGCATGGATGTAACCGGCTTCAACGCTTTCGGATAGGCATTGAAATTTTTGTTATGCGTATATTTTTGATCGGGTTCATGGGCTCAGGGAAATCCACCTGGGGTAGGTGGCTTTCAGAGAAAACGGGCTCCCTATTTTTAGATTTGGATGAGATCATTGAAAAGCGCGTGAATTTGAAAATCAATGATATCTTTGACAGCAAAGGGGAAGATTACTTCCGGAAGCTGGAAGCTGTTTGCCTCAGGGAACTTTTCGAAAAGAAAGATTTTATACTTGCCTGTGGCGGGGGAACACCCTGCTATTATGACAATATGATGGTCATGAACTCCCTGGGCATTACTGTTTGGCTGAACACGCCAAAACAGGTGATGGCTACCAGACTTCTTCAGGAGGCCAGTCATCGGCCACTGGTACGGTCATTAACGCCTTCAAAATTGCAGGAATATATTGACGACAAGCTGGAAGAACGGCTGCAATTTTACCAACAGGCAACATTGACCGTGGATCCTACGTTGACAACGGTAGATGAACTGATCCATCAAATTGAACATGCATAGAGGCTATATCAAATTAGGCGCTTTTCTTGGCGCATTAAGTGTACTGATCGGCGCATTTGGTGCGCACCTGCTCAAGAAATACCTGAACCCGGAGGTTTTATCTACTTTCCAGACCGGGGTACAATACCAGTTTTTTCATAGTATCGCCATGGTACTGGCGGGTATCCTGCTCAAGCGTTACCCTAACCAGTTTATCATGTGGTCTGGCAGGCTTTTTATGCTGGGTATCATTTTTTTCAGTGGCTCCCTCTATCTGCTGGCGATGCTGGAGAGCTTCAAAGGCATGGGCCTGGGATTTTTTGGACTGCTTACTCCGGTGGGGGGCATTTTCTTCGTAGCGGGATGGCTGGCTATGATGCTGGGGGTACCGTCTAACAAACCCCTGGGGGACGACTAATTTCCCCTTCCTTCCAATTATAGGGCTAAAAAATCTTAGGTTTGCAGGGAGTTATGGCCAATCGTCTAAAATCCGCCAAGAAAAGCCCTGATCCGGGAAAACTGACAGCCGAAAAAGAAGAGAAGGTATTGCTGACGGAAGTGGTGAAGGATGAACGCACTAAAAAGATCACAGGTGCTTTCCTTCTCATGCTTTGCTTCTTTTTTTTCGCCGCTTTCACTTCATATCTTTTTACATGGAAAGAGGACCAGGATAAAGTATTTCAGCACGGCATTGGTATCCTGGCCCCCAATGAACTACCCATCGCGAATCTCTTAGGCGCTTTTGGTGCTTATATTTCCCATTTATTTTTCTACAAAGGGTTTGGCGTAGCCTCCTTTTTGTTTTGCTCTTTTCTTTTTGTAGCCGGAGTGAACATGCTCCTCAACAGAAAGATATTCTCTATTCCAAGGAACATAAAATACCTGGTCTCAGGCTTGATGATATTCAGCCTGAGTTTTGCTTTCGTTTTCCAGAGCAGTTCCTTTCACTGGGGTGGGGAAGTGGGAAACCAGCTTAGTAAGTGGATGAGCGGACTGATCGGTAAAATGGGAACGGCGGTATTTATCATTGTTGCATTTTTATCCTATATCATCTGGCGCTTCAATCCGGTATTCAATGTTCCCAGCATTAAACTCCCCAAAAGAGTAAAGGAGCAGTCCCCTCCTGAAGAAACGGAAGATGAAGAAGAACTGGTGGATGAAGAACCTCCTGCAACAGCTAAAGGCAACAAACTCAAAAAGAGCAAAGGCGTTGTGCTGATGATTGATGAATCCCTGGTAAACGAAGAGGAGCCCCTGGGCATGGTGGAAAAAGAGGAACCGGTGGAACCCAGTCCCATAGTACTGGACACGCCACCCGAAGAACCCCCGAAAAATACCGGGAGGGTTACCAAGCCAGCAATTGCAATACCTGAATTGGAAATAAAGCCCACAGAACCGGAAGCAAAGGAGGAATCGGCAGCGGAGAAAGTGGCCAGGATGCCAGCCTATGACCCGGTTCTTGATCTGAGGGATTATAAGTATCCGAAGCTGGATCTTCTTGACCAGCACAGCAATGAGAAAATTGTCATGGATGCCGCTGAACTGGAAGCCAATAAAAACCAGATCATCAACACCCTCAAGAATTATGATATTGCCATCCAGAAGATCGTGGCAACAGTGGGGCCAACCGTTACACTCTATGAAATTGTACCTTCTGCCGGTGTACGGATCTCCCGGATTAAGAATCTGGAAGATGATATTGCCCTGAGTTTATCTGCCCTGGGTATCCGCATCATCGCCCCTATTCCTGGAAAGGGAACCATCGGTATTGAAGTGCCTAACGTGAAGAAGAGCATCGTAGGGATGAAAACCCTGTTGGCTTCAGACAAATTCCAGAACAGCCATTTCGCTTTGCCCATTGCATTGGGTAAGAAGATCGATAATGAACTTTTTATTGTGGACCTAACTACCATGCCGCACTTGCTCATGGCCGGTGCTACAGGGCAGGGTAAATCAGTGGGGGTTAACGCTATCCTTGTTTCCCTTTTATATAAAAAACATCCATCGCAACTAAAGTTTGTTTTGGTTGATCCCAAGAAGGTGGAATTGAGTCTTTACAGGCTGATTGAAAAACACTTCCTCGCGAAACTTCCCGGGGAAGATGAATCCATTATTACAGACACAAAGAAAGTGGTGCATACACTCAATGCCCTTTGCATTGAAATGGATAACCGGTATGACCTGCTGAAAGAGGCTGGTTGCAGGAATATCAGGGAGTACAATGAGAAGTTTGCCGCAAGAAAACTGAACCCTGAAAAAGGTCACCAGTTCCTGCCCTTCATTGTGTTGGTCATTGATGAATTTGCAGACCTGATCATGACTGCGGGCAAGGAAATTGAAATGCCCATCGCCCGTCTCGCACAGCTGGCCAGGGCCGTGGGTATCCACCTGATCATAGCCACCCAAAGGCCTTCAGTGAATATCATTACGGGAACCATTAAGGCCAATTTCCCAGCCAGGATTGCCTTTAAGGTGTCTTCAAAAGTGGACTCCAGGACCATTCTGGATACCGGTGGTGCAGAACAGTTGATAGGCAGGGGAGACATGCTGATTTCATACAATGGTGAAGTGACCAGGCTACAATGTGTATTTGTGGATACACCAGAAGTGGAACGCGTGGTAGACTTTATTGGCGAGCAGCGGGGCTATCCCCAGGCATTTATGCTGCCGGAGTACATTGATGAAAAAGACGCCGATGGGCGAGACCTGGATATGTCTGAAAGAGATCCCCTGTTTGAGGATGCCGCAAGGCTCATTGTCCAGAGCGGGGTGGGATCAACTTCATTACTCCAGCGCCGCATGAAACTGGGCTATAATCGGGCGGGACGGTTGATGGACCAGCTTGAAATGGCGGGCATTGTAGGAGGCAACCAGGGTAGCAAAGCCAGGGATGTTCTGGTAAAGACGGAACATGAACTGGAAGAACTTTTGCAACAATTTGGCACCTGAGCCGCCTGCTGTGGGTACTGGCACTGTTTTTTAAACGATTTTCACATTTAGGCAGTAAACCCCGGGCCAGGGGTAGCCGTCTATAGTCATATCTTTGCAAACGATTTTATTCAACATCATGAAAAGAATACTCTTCATTCTAACATTGCTTGCCGCAACGGGTAACGTATTCGCACAAACGAAATCACCGGTCAGCAATGATCCGGAAGCTAAGAAGGTTTTGGATGCCGTAAGTGCTAAATTCAAGACCTTCAAATCCGTAAAGGGTAATTTTTCCCTTGAAGTGAAAGATGCCAGCGGAAAAACCCAGGGCACTAAGAAAGGAACCGTGTATATGAAAGGGACGAAATACCGTGTAAGTATCACCGGCCAGGAGATTTTCTGCGATGGGAAGAACATCTGGACCTATGATAAGGGGGCTAACGAGGTGCAGATCTCTGCCTTTGACCAAAGCGGAAGTGCCATCACACCGCAGAAATTGTTTACCAATTTCTACGACAAAGACTTTCTTTATAAACTGAATGGAGATAAAACGGTGGGTGGAAAAGTGTTGCAGGAAGTAGAGCTTACGCCTGTGGATAAATCGAAACCGTTTTTTAAAGTATTACTCGGCGTAGACAAAGCCTCTAAAATGATCACATCCACACAGATCTTCGAGAAGAATGGTAACCGTTATACCTATGGGATGACTAATGTTACTACCAATGGAGCTATTGGCGATGATATGTTTGTGTTTGACGCCAAGAAGTATCCGGGCGTGGATGTGGTGGATCTCCGGTAGAACCTTGGATGGATTTTAGGGAGTGCCCCAGCGATAGGTGCTGATATCAAACCCGGCAAGATCCAATACGCGGTCCACCACAGTGGCCGCAACTGCTTCAACGGTTGCTGGCTGGCTGTAAAATGAAGGGGTTGCAGGGCAGATGATCCCGCCCGCAAGGGTGATGGTTTCCATGTTTCTGATGTGGACCAGGTTATAAGGAGTCTCCCGGGCCACCAGGATCAGTTTTCTCCGCTCTTTCAGGATCACATCTGCGGCACGGGTAAGCAGATCATTGGAAATGCCGGCGGAAATCCTGCCCAGGGTTCCCATGGAACAAGGCACCACAATCATGGTATCAAACTTCCCGGATCCGGACGCGAAAGGCGCGGAAAAATCGTTCTTAGAGTAATATGGGAAGGGATATTGGTGGTGGTCTGCGTTGCCGAGTTCAGTTTCCCAGACCTGTACGGCATTGTCAGACATCAGGATGGCCAGTTCATCAACCTGGTCTGCCATTGCAGCCAGTTTGTCTAATAAAAGCTTAAAGTAGATCGCGCCACTGGCACCCGTTGCTGCCACCACAAGTTTTCGCATAATTTTGTCCATTACCCTGTAAATAAACACAATTCAATGCAAAAAGTTACCGCCATCCTCCTGCTGACATTGGTTATGGTTTCCTGGAAGCCTGCCACCACAAGTAGTCCGATAAAAGGAAAGGTGAACTGGCTAACCCTGAAAGAGGCGGAGACTTTGGCCGCCAGGGAGAAAAAGCCGTTGCTCATTGACCTGTATACGGATTGGTGCGGCTGGTGTAAGGTCATGGATAAGCAAACCTACAGCCACGAAAAAGTGGCAGAATACATCAATAGTCATTTCATACCGGTAAAACTTGATGCAGAAACCAGGGAGGCCATCCTCTGGAAGGGGAAGAGCTATGCGTATAATGCCAGCTACAAGGTGAATATGTATGCAGTGTACCTGACCCAGGGCCAGCTGAGTTTCCCTACCACGGTTATCATCCCGGCGGACGGGACCGCGCCGCAAGCCATTCCCGGCTTCCTGGAACCCAAGGATATTGAGTCATTGCTGAAATACTTCGGCGAAGGGCATTATGGGAAGACTCCGTTCCAGGATTTTTACAAAAAATTTTCCGGTTCCTGGAAATAATGCACAATAACTGGTTCTGAGCCACCGTTATAGATTCGGTTTTTCATAGGATATTGGATTTAAAACGGGGCTGGATTTCTATCCGGGCCTCTTTTTTTTATATTACCGCATTGCCACATTACCACATTACCACATTAAAAAAGGCCCCTCTCAGGGCCTTTTTCTTTATGCATTTGCCATATCAGGGATGGCTTCTGTTTTATATTCTCCCGCGTCCAGCTTTTTCTTGGTGGTCTCAAAGGCCGCCAGTGTTTGCCGGATATCCTCGTCTGTATGCACTGCCGAGGGAATGAGGCGGTAAATGATATGCCCTTTAGGAATTACCGGGTACACTACAATGGAACAGAAAATGTTGAAGTTCTCGCGCAGATCCATCACCATGGTGGTAGCTTCTTCCACGCCGCCTTTCATGTAAACAGGTGTAACCACGGAATCTGTCTTTCCGATGTCAAAGCCCTTTTCCTTCAGTCCGCTTTGCAGTTTACGGGCATTGGACCAGAGTTTATCTTTTAGTTCCGGATGGTTGCGTAGCAGCTCAAGGCGCTTCAGGTTACCCACCACCAGCGGCATGGGTAGGCTCTTCGCGAAGATCTGGCTGCGGATATTGTAGCGGATATAATCAATGATGGGTTTTTCGCCGGCCACAAAGGCGCCAATGGAAGCCATTGACTTGGCGAAAGTGGAAAAGTAAAGGTCAATCTGGTCCTGCACGCCCTGCTCTTCACCGGCACCCGCGCCGGTTTTTCCCAGGGTACCAAATCCATGCGCGTCATCAACCAGTAAGCGGAAACTGTATTTTGCTTTCAGTGCGGCAAGTTCCTTGAGTTTACCCTGGTCGCCCGCCATTCCAAACACACCTTCCGTGATCAGCAGGATACCGCCGGTACCTTGTTTTTCCAACAGGGCGGTAGCGCGCTGGAGTTGCTTTTCACAATCTTCTACGTCATTATGTTTGAAAACATATCGATGACCGGGATGAAGCCTCACGCCATCAATGATGCAGGCATGGCTTTCTGCGTCATAAACGATCACGTCATGCCGGCCCACCAATGCATCTATGATGCTCACCATACCCTGGTAGCCGAAGTTCAGCAGGATGGCATCTTCCTTGCCTTCAAAAGCGGCCAGTTCAGCTTCCAGCTGCTCGTGGAGATCACTGTTGCCACTCATCATCCTTGCGCCCATGGGCAGGGCCAGGCCATATTTGGCGGCCGCATCTGCGTCGGCTTTTCTGACTTCCGGATGGTTTGCCAGTCCGAGATAATTATTAAGGCTCCAAACTATTTTTTCCTTACCCCTGAATACCATGTGGTTGGAAATCTCGCCTTCCAGTTTAGGGAAAGCAAAATAGCCATGGGCGCGTTTTCTGTGTTGCCCAAGGGGGCCCTGGTTGCGAAGGAGTTTCTCAAAAATATCGGCCATTGTTATCAATTTTTTGGTGTGCAAAAATAATGAAAAAACAGGTTGCTGGTTGCAGGTTGGAGGTTGGAGATCGATTTTGTTTAATTTTGAAAGATGAAAAATGTATTGATCGTTTTGACCCTTTTCTGTGCCTTTTCCGGGCAGGCGCAGGTGAAAAATGCTTCAGCAACTCCCGCCAAACCCAAAATTGTGGTAGGGCTGATGGTAGACCAGATGCGCTGGGATTTTTTATACCGGTATGCAAACAGGTATACAGAAGGGGGATTCAAAAGGCTGGTACGGGAGGGATTCAGTTGTGAGAATACTATGATTCCCTATGCCCAGACCGTTACGGCCTGTGGTCATGCATCCGTTTACACCGGGTCTGTTCCTGCTGTGAATGGGATCATGGGCAATGAATGGTACAGCCGGGCCCTGAACAGGCAGGTGTATTGCACCGAGGACCCCACTGTGAGCATCGTGGGCACCAACAGGGAATCTCCGCCTATGTCGCCACGCAACCTGCAGGTAACCACCATGTGTGATGAACTCCGCATTGCCAATAATTATCGGTCTAAAGTGATCGGCATCGCCATCAAAGACCGGGGAGGTATTCTTCCGGCAGGGCATAGCGCCAATGCAGCATATTGGTATGACGGTTCCAGCGGCAATTGGGTCACCAGTACCTATTATATGAAAGAATTACCGGGCTGGGTCAATAGATTCAATGGACGGAAAATGCCGGATTCACTCTATAAACTGAACTGGAATACCCTGTTCCCGATAGATTCCTACATCATGAGTGATGAAGACGATAAATCCTATGAGGGTAAATTTGCCTTTGATCCCAAACCCGTGTTCCCGCACAACATCAGCGCGATGGCTGAGAAAAATTACGGAGTGTTGCCAGCAACACCGTATGGCAATACGCTCACCCTGGAATTTGCCAAAACCGCAATAGTGGCAGAGGATCTTGGAAATGACGAGTATACAGATTTCCTGGCCCTGAGTTTATCTTCCCCTGACTATGTGGGTCATCAATACGGTCCCAATTCTGTGGAAGTAGAGGACACATATTTACGCCTGGACAGGGAACTGGCGGCATTTTTGACTTATCTCGATAAGAAATTTGGCAAGAATGGTTACCTGTTTTTCATAACTGCGGATCACGGTGTTGCCAATGCGCCAGAGTATTCCATAGAACATAAATTACCGGGTGGAAGGAACGGCTCGCAGATAACCACCGCATTGAATGCCGTTGCTGCTCAGTTTAAAGTAAAAAGCCTGGTCAAGAATTTTTCCAACTACCAGATTTACCTGGATTATGGCGTTATTGACAGTGCTAAACTGGGCATGGACGATGTAAAACGCGCCATCATTGCCGAACTGATGAAACAGCCCGGGGTGGCCCTTGCATTTGATAACGATGACATTGACGAAGCACCTCTGCCGTCTAATGTCAGGGAAAGGTTTATACAGGGGAGGAATCCCAAGCTCTCCGGGGATATACAGGTGGTTCTGTCTTCCGGCTACCTGAACTATGGCAGCACGGGTACATCACACGGCAGCTGGTATCCTTATGATGCCCATATTCCTTTTGTAATGATGGGCTGGGGAATCAAGGCTGGTACGCTGGGCAGGCAGGTATACATGTCTGATATCGCACCTACGGTGTGTAACCTGTTGAAGATCCAGATGCCGAGTGGCACGGTGGGGACAGCCATTCCCGAGATTGTAGACGCAAGGAAGTAATTATCCACAGCTTTTAGGATAGGGAGAAGGTAATGGGAGAAGGGCTAAGTTTGCACATATGAAACAGTATCACCAGCTATTACAGCATATCCTGGATCATGGAAGCCAAAAGCATGACCGCACCGGCACTGGTACCATCAGTGTTTTTGGTTACCAGATGCGTTTTAACCTGGCCGAAGGATTTCCCCTGGTGACTACAAAAAAAGTGCACCTGAAGAGCATCGTGCATGAGCTGTTGTGGTTCCTGAAAGGGGAGACCAATATTGCCTATCTTAAGGAGAATGGCGTAAGTATCTGGAATGAGTGGGCTGATGAAAATGGGGAGTTGGGTCCTGTATATGGAAAACAATGGCGGAGCTGGGAAGGGAAGGATGGCCGGGTGATTGACCAGGTGAAATGGCTCATCGATGAAATCAGGAAAAACCCTGACAGCAGGCGGTTGATCATCAGCGCCTGGAATGTGGGGGACCTTCCTGAAATGGCACTGATGCCCTGCCACACTTTGTTCCAGTTTTATGTGGCCGATGGTAAGCTGAGTTGCCAGTTATACCAGCGATCTGCTGATGTATTTCTGGGGGTGCCTTTTAACATCGCCTCCTATGCTTTACTTACGCTGATGGTAGCCCAGGTCTGCGAACTACAGCCGGGGGATTTCATCCACAGTTTTGGCGATGTGCATATTTATAACAACCATATTGATCAGGTGAACCTGCAGCTCAGCAGGGAACCCTATCCATTGCCCTCCATGAAACTGAATCCGGAAGTGAAGGATATTTTCGGCTTCCGGTTTGAAGATTTCACCCTGGAGAATTATCAGTCCCATCCGGCCATCAAAGCACCGGTGGCGGTGTAGAAAATTTACATTATGATCGTTTCCCATATCGTTGCGGCT
Source organism: Chitinophagaceae bacterium (assembly GCA_044225015.1). Lineage (GTDB taxonomy): Bacteria > Bacteroidota > Bacteroidia > Chitinophagales > Chitinophagaceae > Pollutibacter. The sequence goes on from JBGAJG010000002.1 coordinate 258,285, forward strand.
GGAGAAAACAATGAGATTGGTACAAAGAACCAACTGTTGTGGCATCTGCCCAATGACCTGAAGTTCTTTAAGAATACCACCTGGGGAATGCCTGTGATCATGGGTAGAAAAACCTATGAATCCATAGCTGGTGAACCCTTGCCGGGCAGGATCAACATCATCGTTACGCAGAATCCCGATTTCAATCCCCAAAGGGATAAGGTGCGCGTGGCAGCGTCTATTGAACAGGCTATTGTGATGGCCGGTGAAACAGACTGCAAGGAAGTATTCATTGCAGGTGGAGGAGAGATCTACAGGCAAAGCCTGCCGCTTTGCCATCGGATCTACCTTACCCGTGTGCTCCACCAGTTCCCGGAGGCCGAGGTGTTTTATCCGGAGATTCGTGACAGCGAGTGGAAACGCGTAAAGCACCTGGATTTCCCGGCGGACGATAAACATGCCTGGCCCTACCGTTTTGAAACCTGGGAGCGTTAGCCATGTATTCTCCCTTTACGATGGCCCGTAAATATCTCTGGTACCGGCTTACCGCGATGAATGGCCGGGGCCATGGAATGCACTCCCCCTTTGTGTACCAGCTGATTCGCGAGGTGATGATGGATAAAACCCCTTATCCGGCATATCGCCATCCAGAACTATACCGGCAACAAATCCGCAACAACCAAACTGTACTGCAAGTGGAAGACCTGGGGGCAGGATCTGTAAGCGGGATGACCAGGCAGAGAACGGTAGCCTCTATTGCCCGATATTCGGTTAAGCATGCCCGTTATGCCTCATTGCTTTACCGGCTGGGTGTTTTTCTGAACACAAAGCGGGTGGTGGAAATGGGCACATCCCTGGGGGTTACCACGATGTACCTGGCGGGTATTCCCGGGCTGGAAAGAACAGTAACCATGGAAGGGGCAGGTGCTGTGGCAGGATGGGCGCGTGATGCGTTGGTGAGGCATGGCTTTAAGCAGGTTGAACTTGTGGAAGGGAATTTCGATGATACCCTGGGACGGGTTCTTCATGATATTGTTCATCCAGACCTGGTATATGTGGATGGCAATCACCGCCAGGAGCCTACCCTCCGTTATTTTGAGCAGATCATAAGGCATTTGCCAGACCATGGCTGCATAGTATTTGATGATATTCATTGGAGCAGGGAAATGGAGCATGCATGGCAACAGATCTGTGCAGACCCCAGGGTGACCCTGACGGTAGACCTTTTTGCCATTGGGTTGGTTTTCATACGGCCGGAGCACCTGCGGAAACAACATTTCGTGATCCGGTTCTGATAAAATATTATCTGCCCGGAAATCGTTACCTTGCTGGCATCCTGATTAACCCACACCATTATGATTATAGGCGTTCTTAAAGAACCCGCGTCGGAAACAAGAGTCTCTCTCTCCCCAGAAACAGTTGCTGCATTGGTCAAGAAAGGTTGTGGCATTCTCGTAGAAATGAATGCAGGTGCAAATGCTTTTTGCAGTGATGCAGATTTCATTGCTGCGGGCGCGAAGATTGAAGACAGGGCTTCCGTGATAGCACGTGCAGATGTCATCCTTTCCATTCAGCCACCCAGTGATCTGGCGGCCATCCCTTCCGGGAAGGTTTTGGTAGGTGTATACCAACCTTTGTTCAACGTGGATGTTGCCGCAAATATGGCGGCTGCAGGGCATACGGCATTTAGCCTGGATATGTTGCCGAGAACAACCCGTGCGCAGGCAATGGACGTTTTATCAAGCCAGGCTAATATAGCAGGATATAAAGCGGTGCTGATGGCAGCAAATCTGTTCCCGAGATATTTTCCCATGTTCATGACGGCTGCCGGATCTGTGGCACCTGCCAAGGTGCTGATCCTGGGTGCAGGTGTAGCGGGACTACAGGCCATTGCCACGGCGCGCAGGCTGGGTGCTGTGGTGGAAGTATTTGATACGAGGCCGGCGGTGAAAGAAGAAGTGATGAGCCTGGGTGCGAAGTTTGTGGAAGTGGAAGGCGCGGCGGATGCATCTAAAGCCGGTGGATATGCGGTTGAGCAATCGGAAGATTATAAGCGTAAACAACAGGAACGCATAGCCGAAGCGGTGCGTAAAGCCGATATCATCATCACTACGGCGCAGATACCCGGAAAGAAAGCACCCATTTTGGTGACGGAAGAGATGATCCAGGGTATGCGTAACGGTTCCGTGATCATTGATCTGGCTGCAGCCACCGGAGGCAACACACCCTTTACCAAGAATGAGGAGACCATTTTTGTGCATGGCGTGTTCATCACCGGAAACAGCAGCCTGCAAAGGACTATGCCGATGGATGCGAGCCGTTTATACGGTAAGAACATTGCGAATTTTCTGCAATTGATCACAACAAAAGAAAATGGCCTGTTCCTGAATTTTGACGATGATCTCGTAAAGGGTTCTTGTATTTCCCACGAAGGGAAAATTGTTCATGAAAGACTTCTAAATAAATAGCATGACAGAGATACTTGGCTGGTTGCAGGCACACCAGCAAATGGTGTACATCGTGATCCTATCCATTTTCCTGGGTGTGGAAGTGATTGGGCGGGTGCCCAGTGTGTTGCACACCCCTTTGATGAGTGGCGCCAATGCCATTCATGGCGTGGTGATCATTGGTGCCATCATTGTGATGGGGCAGGCAGATCCCGGGAACTACCTTGCGTTGATACTCGGTTTTTTAGCGGTGGTATTGGGCACCCTAAATGTGGTGGGCGGATTTGTGGTGACAGACAGGATGCTGGAAATGTTTAAAAAGAAAAAATAGCAGAACGGTATGGGCATCAGTTTACTAACCCTGGCATATTTGATTGGTTCTGTCACTTTCATTCTCGGATTGAAGATGCTGTCACATCCTGATTCTGCGCGGAAGGGAAACCTGGTTGCGGCGGCAGGTATGACCATTGCTATTTTGGGAACGATATTCTTGTACGAGAGTGAAGGAAAAAAGCTGGGCAATTACGGTTGGATCTTTGGCGGTTTGGTTATTGGTACCATCATCGGCACTTTGTCTGCTAAGAAAGTGAAGATGACGGCCATGCCTGAGATGGTGAGCTTGTTCAATGGTATGGGAGGCGCATGTGCGGCCCTGATTTCCATGGTTGAGTTTAATCACTTGCAGCACCAGCAGTTCATGGTGAATGGAGCGCCAGTGGGTGGCGGAACTCTGCTCGCCATTGTCCTGGGCCTGATCATCGGTACCATTTCATTTGCAGGAAGCATGGTGGCCTGGGGCAAACTCAATGGCAGGGTCAAGGATTTCTCCTTTCCTGGTCAGCACCTGATCAATATTGGGTTGTTGCTGGTCATCCTCGGAATGGCTGGTTACCTGGTGTGGCAGGGTGGTGCCGTTTCCTCTTTTTATTTCTACCTGATTTTTATACTCAGCGCGGTGTATGGAATATTCTTTGTGTTGCCCATTGGCGGGGCAGACATGCCCGTGGTGATCTCCCTACTGAACTCATTCACCGGTGTTGCAGCGGCAACAGGTGGTTTCCTTTATGACAATCCCGTCATGCTCACAGGAGGTATCCTGGTGGGAGCGGCAGGTACCTTACTAACGATCCTGATGTGTAAGGCAATGAACCGAAGTTTGCAGAATGTCCTCATTGGTTCTTTTGGCGGCAGCCAGGCTGCCACCAGTGGAGGGGCCACAGCCAGCGGTGGTACGTACAAAGAAATCACACTCAGCGATGCGGCCATGGTAATGAGCTATGCCAATAAAGTGATCATTGTGCCGGGTTATGGTCTCGCCGTTGCACAGGCACAGCACACTTGTCACGAATTGGAGAAATTACTGGAGAGTAAGGGTGTGCAGGTGCAGTACGCCATCCATCCGGTTGCCGGGAGGATGCCAGGTCACATGAACGTATTGTTGGCGGAAGCCGATGTGAGCTATGATAAACTGCATGAGATGGAAACTGCGAATGAGGAGTTCAAGACCACCGATGTGGTGTTGGTACTGGGTGCCAATGATGTGGTGAACCCCGCGGCCAAATCAGATCCATCGTCCCCCATCTATGGCATGCCCATCCTGGAAGTGGAGGATGCCAAGGCGGTGATCGTGAATAAGCGAAGCATGAAGCCGGGATATGCGGGTATCGAAAATCAACTGTTTTACCAGCCCAAGACTTCGATGTTGTTTGGTGATGCGAAAAAGGCATTGCAGGACCTCATTGCAGAGATCAAGAATATCTAATTTGCGGTTGTGCAATTACCGCAACCTCTCCTGGAATCCTTACAGCGTGTGCCGGCTTTTGATCCGGATGCATTTGCGCTGGCGCATATGCAGTTGCCGCCAGTATCCATCAGGGTAAACGCCAACAAACACTATGATCAAAGCCATTTCCTTCCCGATGGGCAGGTACCCTGGTGTGCATCGGGAATGTACCTGAAAGAGCGACCGCTGTTTACACTGGATCCTGGTATCCATGGGGGTGCCTATTATGTGCAGGAAGCTTCCAGTATGTTCATTGAGTATGCCATTCGGCAATTGCTTCCGGATGATACCGGGTTGTTTGCACTTGATCTCTGCGCTGCACCGGGTGGTAAATCCACACTGCTGGCCGCCCAGCCGCAATTTAGTATGGTGCTGGCCAATGAGATCATCAAAACCAGGGTTCCTGTTTTATATGAGAATGCAGTGAAATGGGGAGAACCGAAACTGCTGGTGTCCAACAATGACCCTTTTTCATTCCGCCAGCTTCCATCGTTTTTTGATCTGGTGCTGGTGGATGCTCCCTGCAGTGGAAGTGGACTGTTCCGAAAAGACAAGGCGGCCTGGGAAGGATGGAACTTTTCGCAGGTAAAGCATTGTGCGGAAAGGCAGCAGCGGATCCTGGCAGATGCCTTGCCCACTTTAAAAGAAGGAGGAATTCTCTTGTATTCAACCTGTTCCTATTCACCGGAAGAAGATGAAGACATCCTGGACTGGCTCGTGGAAGAACATGGTATGGAACCCCTTGATATCGCCATTCCTGAAGCCTGGGGTGTGGTAAAAACAAAGAGCAGGAGCGGAGGCACAGGGTTTCGTTTTTTCCCGGATAAACTCCGGGGCGAAGGCTTTTTTCTCGCTTGCTGCAGGAAGGGGCAAGTGACAGCGGCAGCAGGAAATAACCAGGGCAGGTATGAAAATAAGGTTGCCAGGGCATCTTCTATAGCAGGTGCCAAAGCGTGGATCGGTGAAACAGAAACGATGGCCTTCCTGAAGAAGGATGCGGATGTTTTTGTGATCCCGGCTATATTGGAGACAGCAGTACAGGAATTGGAACGGGCTTTGCACCTCAGAAAAAGGGGCGTGAGGGCAGGGACGGTGATCAGGGACCAGTTTATACCTGACCATGAGCTGGTGATGAGTAGCTTATTACAGGAGACGGCCCCCGCCATTCATGTGGACAGGGAGACGGCCCTGCGATACCTGAGAAAGCAGGATATCCTGCCAGTAGCTGAAGGGCGTGGTTGGTTTGTCATCAAGTACCAGGGGCTGGCCCTTGGACTGCTCAAACACCTGGGTAACCGGGTGAATAATTATTATCCGGCATCTTGGCGTATTTTAATGTCTTAATTTAGTGATCCAGCTATGAAGAAGTTTTACACGTTGCTTGTTCTTTTGTTTTTTGTCCTGCAGATCCAGGCCCAGCACCTTCAGGTGCAGCAGGAGGCAGGTAAACTATATCTCCCGCATACGGTGCAAGCCAAGGAGAACTGGTACAGTGTGGGCCGGATGTTTAACCTTAGCCCTTCCGTGATTGCTGTTTTCAACGGCCTTAAAATGGACAAAGGGTTATCCATTGGTCAGAAACTGAAGATCCCTCTTAATGCACAGAACCTCGCACAACAGGGACAGCCTCAGGCGGATGAAGCTTTTATACCCCTGCATCATACGGTAAAGGAAAAAGAGGGGTTATACAGGATCGGCCAAACCTTCAATAAAGTTTCTGTTGACCAACTCAAGGCCTGGAACAAACTAAAATCTGATGACGTGGTGGTGGGATCAAATCTCGTGGTTGGCTATCTCCGTGTCAAGAAAGACCTTTCTCCCCTTGCCGGCGGAGCTGTGCTTCCACCGGCAGTGGCCCCAGCAACCAAGGCAACAGAAACGGCAAAGACCAAACCCGTAGAGGATAAACCCACCCCTGTGGCTACCCCTAAGGGCCAGGAAGAAAAGCCCGCTCCGGTAACCAAGCCCGTTGAAGATAAGCCCACACCGGTAACTACAAAACCTGCAGAAGAGAAGCCTGTTCCTGCCAACAATACACCCCCGCCCGTTGTACGTAACGATGCTCCTACTACCGAAGGTGCTTTTGCAAACCTGTTTAAGGAGCAGTCCAAAGGAACCAATCAGATGACAGGTTCAGCGGGAATTTTCAAGAGTACCAGTGGCTGGAAAGATGGTAAATACTATGTGCTGATGAACAAGGTATCGCCGGGCACCATTGTCAAGATCACGGCCGTGGGAACCAGTAAAACTGTGTATGCCAAGGTCCTGGGAGAAATTCCGCCGGGTAAGGAGAATGACGGCCTGCTGATCAGGATCAGCAATGCTGCCAGTGCACAACTGCAGGTGGCTGAGGGTACAAAATTTGATGTTAACCTTGCGTACTAGTTATCTTAAAGCCCCGCATAAAATCATCGATCTCCATTTTTTTCTTGCCCTCCATCTGTACTGCAGTTGGGTAGATGTATCCGTCAGCACAGGCAAAACAGAGCTTGCCATCCAAAACATGGACGGTTCCCGGAACCTGGCTGTGGCTGGCTTGGCGGAAAGTGCACCGGTATATCTTGAAGAGCTTGTCCTGCAATAGGGTGAACGCCGCAGGATAGGGCGAGAGTCCCCTTACCAGGTTATGAATCTCTTCTCCGGATTTTTCCCAGTTGATCCGGCAGGTTTCTGTGAAAATCTTTGGTGCATGATGTAAAGGGCCGGCGATGTTCTCCTGTGGCAATTCCTGAATATCGCCATTAGCCAGGGCTTTCACCGTATCCAGCAACAATTCAGCCCCCAGGTCTTTCATCCTGTCATGTACCTCACCCGCTGTTTCATTATCACCTATGGCCATTGACCTTTGCATGAGGATATTTCCGGTGTCAATTTCATGTTTGAGCTTAAAAGTTGTTACACCGGTTTCTCTTTCACCGTTGATTACTGCCCAGTTGATGGGAGCTGCACCACGGTACTGGGGAAGTAATGAGCCATGCACATTCAATGTACCCATGGGCGGCATGTTCCATACCTGTTCCGGCAGCATACGAAAAGCCACTACAACCTGGAGATCTGCCTGAAGCGCGCGCAGGGTTTCCAGGAATGCAGGGTTTTTCAGTTTCTCAGGTTGCAGCACAGTAAGTTGCTGGCTGAGCGCGTATTCTTTTACGGCTGAGTGCTGGATTTTCATTCCTCTGCCCGCAGGTTTGTCCGGAGCAGTGATTACTGCAATGACATTACAACCTGCTTCCACCAGTTTTTGCAAGCTGGTGCGGGCAAATTCCGGGGTGCCCATGAAAATGATCCTTAATTGTTTGAAGTCCATAAGCGTTAAACAGCAAAAGTAAAAACTAAAAAAGCGATGTTTTTAATATTTACTTATTCATCGTACATCAAATACTTCTTCCGGATTACTTTAAATGCATCGAGGTCTTTTTCCCAGCTCTTACGGATCTCGGCTTCCGTTTTTCCTGCAATGATCTGTTGCATCAGTGTGTAATTGCCGGCCAGTTTATTGAAGAAAGCTCCTTCCGCATTTCCTGATTTGGGGAGGATGAAGAAATTGGCTTTATCAGGAAACAAGCGGTATGCTTCCAGCAGATAACCCAATTGAATTCGGCCGTCCAGTTGTTGCCTTACCTTTTCCGGATCACCGGATAAATTCCAGCCATAGCACAACTGGTCCTTGAGTTTGGGTTCCCTTGCTCCGGCTGTGGCCACCGGTGTGAAAGCATACAGGTTTTTAGGCAGGGAGGGATGTCCAAATACCTGGAAAGGCGTAGGGGTTCCGCGGCCCTCACTCAATACCGTGCCTTCAAAATAGCAGGTGGAGGGATACAGGTATATGGAAGCCATATCCGGCAGGTTGGGTGACGGTTTTTCCCTGAGCTGGTAGAGACTTTGATGGGTATAGTTGCCGCATTTGATGACGAGGAAATGAAAAGGGGTATCCCTGCTGTTTTCCGCAGTTTTGTAATAGGCAAACCTGGCGTTTGCTGCCGGCGACAACCATTGTTCACCGGAAATCATCATTGCATATTCACCGATGGTCATTCCATACACTACGGGCACGGGTTGCATGCCAACAAATGATCGAAATTTTTTATCGAGCACGGGCCCATCCACATACCATCCATTGGGATTAGGGCGGTCAAGGATCAACATCGGGACACCATATTCAGCGGCGGCCTCCATCATCTCTTCCAGGGAAGAAATGTAAGTGTAAAAGCGTACGCCCACATCCTGGATGTCAAAAACGATGATATCCACTTGCGCGAGGTCTTCCCTGGAAGGCCTGCGTTTGCTGCCATACAGGGAAACAACAGGAATACCAGTTTGCTGGTCTGTATAGTTGCCAATTTTTTCACCGGCATCGGCCGTGCCGCGGAAGCCGTGTTCAGGACCAAAGATCAGGGTGATATTAATCCCGGATTTGCGGAGGGTATCTACCAGGTGGCTATTCCCCACCATTGAAGTATGGTTGGCAAATACACCGATCCTCTTTCCTTTGAGAAGCGGAAGATATACCTGCATTCTTGCTGCGCCCGGTAAAACAGGGCTTGTTTTTGATTGTGCTTTTGCGGGCAAATAGAGGATGCTCAGGCTGGCGAGCACCATGAAGGCTGCTTGTTTAACAATGCGGATCATCGCCAAATATCACCAAAAATCACTTACTTTGCCAGTCTGGTCCATCTATATTTTCTGCCGTAACGGAGGTTGCACAGGCTGTAGGGGAGCTGAATAAAAAAATAATCCATGCAAGCAAAACAAGGTGATGTAGTGCGTGTTCACTACACAGGTAAACTGACAGACGGTACACAATTTGATTCATCAGAAGGAAGGGAGCCCCTGGAGTTCACGGTAGGTGCCGGCCAGATGATCAAAGGGTTTGATGATGGTGTAGTGGGAATGCAGGTGGGAGATAAGAAAACACTGAACATTCCAGCCCATGAAGCCTATGGCGAACGTGATGATGAAGCGATCATTGAATTCCCTGCAGCTAATATTCCCGCGGATATGACACTGGAACCCGGCATGCAGCTCACCTTAAGAAATCAATATGGCCAACCCGTGCCAGTGGTTGTACTGGAGGTGAAATCTGATGTGGTGGTCATGGACGCCAACCATATGCTGGCCGGTAAAGAACTGGTTTTTGATGTGGAGTTGGTGGAGATCAAGTAGGCATTAAGGCATAAAGGCATGGAGGCATTGAGGGGGTTCCCTTAATGCCTTCATGCCTTTATGCCTCAATGCCTTTATGCCTCAGTGCCTCAATGCCTACTTCCTCCGTAGGTACCAACCCAGCCACAATCCGTTCACTGCCCAGGCAACCCAGCCGTCATTGAAGTGCGCCCAGATTCCCGGTGTTTTATACCATATGAAACTGGCGTAGGGGAAATAAAGGAAGCCGATCAGGCCCACAAAAACACTGGAAAGAAAAATTGAACTGAACGAGGAAAAATTTCCGCGCTGCAGGATCCAGACCAGCAGAAATACCATCACCATATTAGTGAGCAGGCTCCTTATCAGGTTCATCGTCATATCTGCACCGTTCCAGGATTTGTGTACTTCCACGATGGCCCAGGGTTTTCCTTCTGCGGCGGCCATTGTTTTCTGCGCCTCTTCAGAAGAAGCCCCGGCCGGATAGGTAGGCAGGTAATAACGACCCTCCTCCAGCTGTTGGCTGAGATAAGGAAGGATTGTATCCTGCTTGGGTGTGTATTGCTGACTCGTTCTATGTAAGTCTAATGCGGCATTGGACAGAAACTGCCAGAAGAAAATAATGATGCCGCCAACAATGGCAGCGATAAGGGATTTTTTCATGTACTGTAGTTTTTGGTCCACATAAAATAATGAATTTGTTGAATATTTCTTCTGAATTTTATGGATATGTTTAACGAATACGCATACACGCTGAAAGATCGGTTTCTGCGATACGTGCAGATAGACACGCAAAGCGATCCGGAAAGCGCATCTTTCCCCAGTACAACCAAACAGCTTGATCTTCAAAAGCTGTTGGTAGCAGAGCTTTTGAACATGGGGATCGCCGATGCCGTGCTTGACCATAACGGGTACGTCATGGCTACCATTCCTTCCAATTCAACTAAGCAGGTGCCGGTGGTGTGCTTTTGTGCCCACGTTGACACCGCACCAGACGTGAGCGGCAGCGGCATAAAACCCATCGTACATGAACAATATGATGGCCTTCCCATCATATTGCCCGATGACCCCACCCAGGTTATCACGGTGGAACAACATCCTTATCTCGCAGAGAAAATAGGGGACGATATTATTACCGCCTCCGGCACCACTTTATTGGGGGCAGACGATAAAGCAGGGGTGGCTATTATCATGGACCTCGCTCATTTCCTGCTGACCCACCCGGAAGTGATACATGGAAAAATCAGGATCCTGTTTACGCCTGATGAAGAAGTGGGCAGGGGTGTGGAGAAACTGGACATGAAGGCTCTTGATGCGGAAGTAGGGTATACCCTGGATGGCAGCGAATTGGGTTCATTGGAAGATGAAACCTTTTCTGCAGATGGATGTGTGATCACTTTTGAAGGAGTGAGTGCACACCCCGGATCGGCCAAAGGAAAAATGGTTAACGCCATTAAGGTGGCGGCCAGTTTTGTGGATTCCTTACCCAAGGCGGCCTTTTCTCCCGAGACAACCGAAGGGCGTGAAGGTTTTGTACACCCGGTGCACATCTCGGGCGGTGCAGAACAGGCAAAGGTGGAATTCATCCTCCGTGATTTTAATACGCAACAGTTGGCTAAGCACGCAGCATTTTTAACATCAATGGCGGAAGAGATAGTGGATGAGTTCCCCGGTGCCAGGGTTAAAGTGGAAGTGCGGGAGCAATACCGCAATATGAAGGAGGTGCTGGACCAGCATCCTCGTGTGGTGGCGTTTGCTAAAAAAGCGATTGAGCGGGCCGGACTGGCCGTGCGGCAACATCCGGTACGGGGAGGTACAGACGGATCCCGGTTATCATTTATGGGCTTGCCCTGTCCAAATATATTTACGGGGGAGATGGCCCTGCATTCCAGGCATGAATTTGTAAGCGTACAGGATATGCAGAAGTCTTTGCAAACGCTGGTTCACCTGGTACAGATCTGGGAAGAAAACACCTAAACCCTCACCCTAAACCCTCGCCCTAAACCCTCGCCCTATTTTAAGTGGCACTCATCCCCAGATGATCCACCGGCTCTTTCCAGATGCGCATATACCAATACACAGGGAATGCCAACACGTTTCCGATCATGAAGATCACGATCCAGAGCAATTTTTCATTGGCATCCATATGGGTATGGTTGATGACCAAAATGATATAATACACGAGCAGGCCAAAAGAGACAATACCCATCACCAGCATAAGGATGAATAGCCAGAACATACTGGTGAAAAGGGGAAGAGAATGGTTTTCGCTGCCATAAATAATGACATCCTTCACCAGCAGCCCGAAGGTGACCATATAAGCGAGGATGAGTGCGATGGGCAAAAAGGTGAAGATGCCCAGCCAGATTCTGCTTGCTCTTGCCATAACCCGTGATTTTCATTAAGATAAGCAAATTCCGGGGGATACTAACCCTGAGGCCTACCTTTTTTATGAAGCGGTTAACTATTGTGTCCTTACATTTGCTCAAACCGTTTTTTTCATGCCAGGTCCTACAGATTCACTACAAGCCGGCGTCCAGGCAGCAACTGCTTCTCCCAAGGAGATGCACCTTTGGGATATCCTCCTGTCCGGCGGCCCTATCATGATCCCGCTTGCCCTCCTGCTGGTTGCAGCCATTTTTTTTATGGTTGAACGATGGATCGCCATTAAAAGGGCGTCCAAAATCGACGAAAACTTTATGGGGATCATCAGGGATCATATCATGAATGGAAATATCTCTGCGGCAAAATCACAGGCCAAGAATACCAACAGCCCCATCGCCAGGATGATCTACAAAGGCATCCAGCGAATCGGCAAACCTATTGACGCTATTGAACGCAGCATGGAATCTGTGGCACAGCTGGAAATGTATGAGCTGGAACGGAATCTGAATGTATTGTCTGTGATCTCCCGTGCAGCACCCATCTTTGGATTTATTGGTACCCTTGCCGGTCTTATGCAGCTGTTTTTTAACATCAATTCAACCGGCGAATTTGTATTGAATACGATAGCCGGCGGTTTGTATGTTAAAATTGTGACCTCACTCACGGGCCTGCTCATTGGGCTGGTGGCCTATCTTGGATACAGCTATCTCATGGCGCAGACAGACAAAGCGGCCAATAAAATGGAAGTGGCCGCCGCTGATTTCCTGGACGTTTTGCAGGAACCAACCCACTAATGCATGCAGATCCGAAAAAAACATAGGGGCGAAGCGGAAGTATTTACAGATGCGTTGAATGATATCCTTTTCATTCTGCTGATGTTCTTTCTCATTGTGTCTACACTGGCCAACCCCAACGTCATTAAACTCTCCCAACCCAAATCCAAAAGTGATACTAAAGCCAAACAAAATGTGGTGGTATCCATTGACGAGAATCTCTTGTACTATGTTGGAACCACGAGGGTGGGTATTGATTCGTTGAGGGCTGCGCTGACGCCTGCCATTCAAAAAGAAAAAACTGATATCCCCACGGTTGTGATCAACGCAGACAGGAAAGTACCCATTGATAATGTAGTGGCTGTAATGCGTGTTGCCCGGGAACTGGGCGCAAGAACGGTACTGTCTGTAGACAAAAATTGACGCAGGTGGTGCTGTATTACCGCACTACCGCATTACCACATTACCGCATTGTGAGCCTCACCATCCTGTCCAGCCCGGCCATATCTTTTCTGACCTCGGCCCTGAATCCACTACGCTCACCAAGGACAGCCACTTCCCCTGCAAGCTGGTAGTGGGTTTCAAAAAAAATTTCGGGTACGCCTTTCCGTGAGGCATAGTGTACGATCTCCCTGTAAAACATCAAAGCATCCTGGTTGGGCACAAACAACGCAAGATGGGGTTCATGGTCAACCACATGGGGAGCCATCGTCTCTTTGTCTTTCAACGGGATATAAGGGGGGTTACTGATGATCAGATCCGGGATGGCAGACAGCGAATCCTGCATGGCTGGCCATAGAAAATTCCCCTGGACCCAATTTACGGTGGCTCCCAGGGCTTCGGCATTCTTCAAAGCAACAGCAAGGGCATCGGCACTAACATCAATCCCCGTGACCTTTGCTCCGGGCCTTTTCCTGCTGATCATTACGGCAATACATCCGGAGCCCGTTCCAATATCCAACACAGCAGTTTGTTCCGTGGTGTGTTCCAGGCACCAGGCTACCAGTTCCTCGGTTTCCGGACGTGGGATGAGTACTGATGGGTTCACGAAGAATTTTTCTCCCATGAACCAGGCATGTCCAAGAACATATTGCAGGGGTTTTCCCATCATCAGTCCGGTACGATGGATCTCCAGCAGGTTGAGCTGGTTCTGATTCAGTAACGGATCATGCATAAGCCTGTCTGCGCGGCTAAGTCCCGTCAGGTCTTCTATCAGGGCGTAGGCGATGGCGGAAGCTTCCCGGTCATCATATCTCTGGAGAAGTTGATCACGAAGTTGCTTTTGCGCTGCATTGGCCGTCATCCTGCAAACATAAATATTACCTTAGATTTGCCCGCAGTGGACATGGATTCTTCATATATGCAACGGTGTATTGCACTGGCCCGTATGGGCGCTGGCTGGGTAGCACCCAACCCCATGGTAGGTGCCGTATTGGTCCATGAGAACCGCATAATTGGCGAAGGCTGGCACCGTCAATATGGCGGCCCGCATGCAGAAGTACATTGCCTTGAAAGCGTAGTACCGGAGGATGTTTCGCTGATCCCGTTCTCAACACTTTATGTGTCTCTTGAGCCCTGTGCGCACTACGGAAAAACGCCACCCTGCGCAGACCTCATCATCAGGCATAAGATCCCCCGAGTGGTCATTGGAAGCAGGGATCCGTTTCCGGATGTGAATGGCAAGGGTATCGGAAAACTGGAAGCCGCAGGGATAAAGGTAACCGTGGGCGTGGAACAAGAAGCCTGCCTGGAACTTAACAAACGATTCTTTACATTTTACCAGAAACACAGGCCTTATATCATACTCAAGTGGGCTACCACAGCCAATGGGATGATGGCTGCGGAAACGGATGAAAGATTGCTGATCACGGCTGAAGAAACCAACCGCTTGGTACATCGCTGGCGGAGCGAGGAAGCCAGCATCCTGGTGGGAACGCGCACGGCAAGGGTGGATGATCCTGCGCTGAATGCAAGGCTTTGGCCAGGCCATGAGCCGGTAAGGCTGGTGATTGACATGGATATTACCCTTCCTTCCAGCCTGCAACTGTTTAACCATCAACAGCCCACCATCGTTTTCAATACAATTCAGGAAGCAGTGCAGGACAACCTTATCTACTGCAAGGTGTCCAGGCACACAAACCTCTTGCCACAAGTGATGAACGCACTGGTGCAGCGGCAGGTCCAAAGCGTGTTGGTAGAGGGTGGGGCCATTACCTTACAACATTTTCTGGATGAAGGCCTATGGGACGAGATCAGGGTACTGCAAAGCACAGCACTATCGGTGGAGCAGGGGCTGCGTGCCCCTGCGGTCACTCGTTTTGGGCGGAAAGAAACCATTACCTTGCCACAAGATTCAATCACTTATTATTTTCCCTCATGATATTTCTGATCCTCACTATTGTTTTCACTTCTTGTCTCACCCTGGCTTTCAAGGTGCTGGGTAAGTACCAGATCTCTTCCCTGCAGGCCATCGTATTCAACTACGTGACCTGTGTGGTCATTGGTTCTTTTATGAACAAAGGGTATCCTGTTGATGCCATCCGGGATGGTGCACCCTGGTTCTGGTGGGCAGTAGTCATGGGCATATTTTTTATTGTATTGTTCAATGTTATCGCGTTTACTTCTATCAACCTGGGTGTGGCCGTTGCGTCCGTAGCTTTTAAGTTGTCCCTGGTGATTCCTTTTCTTTTTACCATCTTCTTTTATGGCGAAGCATCCACCTGGATGAAATGGCTGGGAGTGATCATGGCGCTGGCGGCCGTGGTGATGACGAGTTGGCCTCACCAGGATATTGAGGGGTCTTCATTGAAATCAGCGCATGGCTGGATCCTGGCGGTCCCGGCTTTTCTCTTTTTGGGCAGTGGCGTACTGGACGCCATTGTAGCGCATGTGGACAAAGCCTATCTTAATGAAAGCAACAAGGACAGTTATTTCATCATTGCGTTTTCCATGGCAGCACTGCTTGGCGGGCTATATATGATCATCCAGTTGCTTCGAGGCAGGGAGAAATTTGATGCCCGCGCGATATTAGGCGGGATCTGTCTTGGGTTTCCTAATTATTTCTCTGTGTGGTGCCTGATCAAAGTTCTCGGCGAATTTGAAGGCAACAGCTCCGCTATTTTCCCCATCGTGAACATCAGTATCGTTTTATTCAGCACGCTGGTAGCCTATTTCGCGTTTAAGGAAAAATTGTCCAGGCTGAACTGGACCGGGATTGCCCTGGCGGTGTTAGCCATCATCTTAATGGCTTGGGGATAGTGGCAGGATTTACGTTTCATACCATTTCTGGAGAAGGGCGGTCTGATTTCCGAGACCGCGGGTCCAAATTTTTCGGTTATGCTTATCCGGTAGCGTCTGTGGACAACTGCAAACAGATCCTGCAGGCATTGAAAAAAGAGCACCCCAAGGCTACCCACCATTGCCTGGCGTGGCGGCTGGGGCCGGAGGGAGAGCAGTACCGGGTAAGTGACGATGGTGAACCGTCGGGTTCTGCCGGCAAGCCCATAGAAGGGCAGATCCTGAGCCGCGGACTTACCAATGTGATGGTGGTGGTGGTGCGATATTTTGGCGGGTCCTTGCTGGGCGTGCCCGGATTGATCCACGCCTACAAAACGGCGGCAGCGGAAGCACTGGACCAGGCAGGAAGGATTGAGAAGACCGTGGAGGTAATGGTTAATCTTCGGTTTGATTATACGGTCCTCAATGAGGTGATGATGGCGATGCGGGAAAGCCATGGCCGTATAGCCCGTCAGGAGCAGGGATTGTTTTGTGATTTTGATCTGGCTATTCCGTTGGAACATAAAGACAAGGCCCTGGCGCGGCTCAAAGAAATACGGGGAGTAGAATTTTAGAATCTGGGAATCCAAACTAGATTTGCACTATGAACAAGATTGCTGTCATTGGCGCGGGCACCATGGGTAATGGTATCGCGCATGTATTTGCCCAATATGGATTTACGGTATCCCTGATTGACGTGTCTGCAGAGCAACTGCAAAAGGCGCTGGCCAACATCGGGAAGAATTTTGACCGCCAGGTTAACAAAGGTGCGGTTACAGCAGAACAGAAGGAACAGGCCATTCAACGGATTACCACACACCAGTTGCTGCAGGAAGGTGTTAAGGAGGCCGATCTGGTAGTGGAAGCCGCAACGGAGAACCTGGATATTAAGCGGAAAATCTTTCGCGAGATGGATACCCATGCCAAGCCGGGGGCCATCCTTGCCACCAACACCTCATCGATCTCCATAACTACAATAGCCTCTGTTACAAACAGGCCTTCACAGGTCATTGGGATGCACTTCATGAATCCGGTGCCGGTGATGAAACTGGTGGAGATCATCAATGGTTACGCCACTGCTCCGGAGGTAACGGAAGCCATTGTGGAGGCTACAAAAAAACTGGAGAAAGTACCCTGTGTGGTGAATGATTATCCAGGATTTGTGGCCAACAGGATCCTGATGCCCATGATCAATGAAGCCATCTTTACATTGTATGAAGGCGTTGCCGGCAAGGAAGAGATTGATACGGTGATGAAACTGGGTATGGCCCATCCCATGGGCCCGCTTCAGCTGGCAGATTTTATTGGACTGGATGTATGCCTCGCCATTCTCCGGGTTTTGTACGAGGGTTTTGGTAATCCAAAATATGCACCCTGTCCGCTATTGGTGAACATGGTGCAGGCGGGTAAGCTGGGGGTGAAGACGAAGGAAGGGTTTTATAAATGGTGAAATAGTCAAGTGGTGAAATGGTGAAATAGTGAAATGGTGAAGTGGTGCGGGGCGCCACACTACTTCACTACTTCACCACTTCACTACTTCACCATTTCACCACTTCACCAATTGCTTATTTTTTCTTAAAGTCGCCGCGTTTCCAGGCTTTCACAAATTCACCCCAGGCAACGGGATTGAAGATATTCATGGGAGGTGCCTGGCCGCTGTAATAGTATTTCTGTGAGCTTTGTTTCAGTGCGTAGTTGGTAGCTTCCTTACCATCTGCAGGAAGGGAACGGGCAAGGATCCGTCTTTTGGCTTCATCGTTATTCTGCCGGGCAATCTCAATGTCATCATCCGGCACCGGGGTATTCACAAAATCCCTTTCAAACTGTTCTCTCGTGGGTCTTGCTTTGATAATGGTGGCCGGCAGGTACACAGTATCTGTGACCATCAGTTGCGCAACGGAGTACTGGTTGCCTTCTATATTAAATGGAATGGTGATGGTAATGGGTTTAAAGCCTACTGAGGTAAACTCCACTTTATCGCCCTTCATCACCACAATGGAAAATACACCCTGTCCATTGGTGATGGTACCCCGGCCAGTTCCCTTAACCACAACGGATACCTGGGGCAGGCCGCGCAGGCTGTCCGCTGTCATGACCACACCATACAACTGTACAACCGTGTCCTTGAAGGTTTCAAATTGTGCCTTTACCCCAAACGGGGCAAGAAAGGCGATCAATATGGCAAAATATCGTAAAGTTTTAACCATGGGCTGGGGCAATTTACATCCATCTTTCACAATAAACAAAGTAACAGGTTCAATGGTTACCTTTGCACCGCGATAAATTCTTTAACAATTCGTTGAATATGACGCAGCAGGATATTTTACAGGCACTTAGCCATGTTCAGGAGCCGGATCTGCATAAAGACCTGGTTACCCTCAATATGATCCAGGATATTCAGATCGATGGAAACCAGGTCAGGTTCACCATCGTACTCACCACTCCGGCCTGTCCCCTCAAGGAGAAGATCAGGATGGATTGCGAAGCAGCTATCCGGGAGCGGGTAAATCCGGACGCGGTAATTACGGTTAAGTTTACTGCCAACACCAGTACCAACAGGCTGGACGGGAAAGCCTTGCTGTCAAAGGTGAAAAATATTATAGCTGTAGTAAGTGGGAAAGGAGGCGTGGGTAAGTCTACCGTTTCTGCTAACCTGGCTTTGTCGCTGGCCCAGGGTGGTGCGAAAGTGGGCCTGATGGATGCGGATATTTATGGTCCGTCTGTACCCATCATGTTTGGCCTGAAAGGGGAGAGGCCCCTGATGACCAATGTGGATGGAAAAGATATGATTGTGCCTATTGAAAAATTTGGCATCAAACTCATGAGCATTGGTTTCCTGGTGGATGAAAAAAGTGCGGTGGTGTGGAGAGGTCCGATGGCGAGTTCCGCGATTCGCCAGTTTGTCACTGATGTGTACTGGGAAGAATTGGATTACCTGGTGATAGATATGCCACCGGGTACGGGCGATATTCACCTCACCCTGGTGCAGACGGTACCGGTTACCGGCGCTATCATTGTTACAACGCCGCAGGATGTAGCGCTGGCGGATGCAAGAAAAGCCATCGCCATGTTTGGCCAGGCCCAGATCAAGGTGCCCATCATTGGATTGGTGGAGAACATGGCCTGGTTCACACCGGCAGAACTGCCCAACAATCGTTACTACATATTTGGGAAAGAGGGTGGCCGTAAAATGGCTGACCAGTATGATATTCCGTTTCTGGGAGAGATCCCCCTGGTGCAGGGTATCCGGGAAGGGGGAGATAAAGGAGTTCCTATCATGGCGGGGGACGACGAAATCACTAAACAGGCCTTTATGGATTTTGCAGGCCAGGCGGTACGGAGTATTTCCATGCGCAATGCCAATATGGAAGCTACTAAGGTGCTGGAAGTGGTGGTGTAAGGAAAGGGAGAGTAAGGTCCCAAACCAGTTAAATCTGATTCTGGAATGAATTATTTAATTTGATGTTGTTCTTTTGAATATAACCTCATGAAATACATTCATTTATTTTCTGCAATTTTTATTTTGACAGCCTTAGGGTGTGGGAAGTCTGATTTACCCGAAGAATCACAGCTTACCCTCAGTTCCACTACCCTGTCTTTAGCAGGAAATGCCGGTGCTAAAGACACAATCAGCATTACGGCGAATGGTCCTTGGACGGTAACAGCCAATCCATCAGGAATCGTTACTTTATCTCCTTCCAGTGGTTCAGGGAATGGCAACGTAGTGGTTACGGTAGTGCAAGCCAATACATCATCTTCTCCGAGGACAGTCACTCTTACATTTACTTCGGGCACTTCTACTCAACAGGCGGTTCTGACCCAGTTCCCTGCAGGTATAGACGCCAATGTGCTACTCTTTGGATTTGGAAGTGATGAGGCTATATTTAAAACCATCCGGACGCCAGACAGTGGTATGTTGCATGTTGGATTTGTTTATGGGGCATCTGTGGGATTTCCTGACTATAAAGGGGACTATGACATGCTCATTTTTAAAACAAACGATAAAGGTGAGAAGCAATGGGCCAGAACGCTTGGGGGGGAATCCAGAGACATTGCGTTCAGTTGTGTCTATTTTTCAAACGCATATTATATTCTTGGCTATACCAGCAGCACAACAGGGGATTTTTCAACCAGCAAAGGCGGCGATGATGCTATTCTAATAAAAATGGACCTTAACGGGAACCCGCAATGGATGAAACGCTTTGGAGGGACCAACAATGATGCACTATTTGAGTTGGCACTGAGTTCAGACCAGAAAATTTATGCCATTGGCAGATCGTCAAGTAATGACGGAGATGTTCCAATGGGCGTATCTTCCAAAGTCCAGGATATTTGGATGGCCAAATTTGATCCTAATGGACAGCTGTTGCAGAGTCATACCTACGGAAATATGGGAAATGACCAGGGGTTTGATATTGAAGTTGATGCGAGTAATAATATTTTCGTTACCGGTGTATTAGGGTTTACCGATTTAAACAGTTCTCCGGCAAATGATTTTGATTTGTCCCATGGAGACGAAGATGCTTTTATTATGAAACTCAACGCCCAGGGCCAGAAATTATGGAGCAAAACCATTGGCGGCGGCGGCAAGGATCAAGGTACTTCGGTGGCGCTGACTAGCGATGGCGGTGTAATGGCCAATGTACAGCTCAATAGCCAGGACGTTGCCGGGACCAACAATTTAGGAGGTGCAGATGGCTTGGTGATCCGATACAATTCAACCGGTCAGATGAGTTGGCAAACGCGAATTGGCGGCTCCGGAGACGATAAAATTGAAGAAATTATAAGTCTGGGAAATGGAAAGTATATGAGTTCCGGAAGTTCCACATCCAATTTTTTTGATGCTTCAAAACCGAATGGAAACGCTGACGGGTGGGTGTGCCTGATGAACGATTCAGGTGGAATTGAATGGCAATCCAGTTTTGGGGGCACCAAAGATGATTTCATTTATTGTGTCATTCCATCCGGGAATAATAAATATTACTTTTCAGGAAAGACACAAAGTCAGGATATACCTGGCACCAACTTTGGTGGCGGTATAGATGATGCCTGGTATGGATCTTTTGTGAAGTAGCTGGAATGGACCGTCAAATTCAACAGTCAGATGTATTCACTACCCCATTTTAAGATTAAGGATCCATTGAAGATCCTCGCGTTCATGAAAGAGCATTCTTTTGTGACGCTTTGCGGTGCTGACGCGGCAGGAAGGCCCGTGGCCACCCATGTGCCGGTGTTTGTGGACCAGAAAGATGGGGAACTGGTGTTGAGCGGGCATATCCTGAAATCTTCAGATCACCACCTGGCATATACGGAGAACCCCCAGGTGATGGCCATCTTTCATGGCCCACACGCGTATATCAGTGCCAGCTGGTATACTAAGCAGGACCAGGTGTCAACCTGGAACTATATGACGGTGCACGCATCCGGAATGATACGGTTCACGGACCAGGCCAGCCTGCTGGAGATCCTGCGCCGCACCACGGATCATTATGAAAATAACCCGGATTCACCCGCGGGATTTGATAAGCTTTCTCCGGAATATGTGGACAGGCTTTCCAAAGCCATTGTTGCTTTTGAGATCCACGTAGATAATATTGACCATGTGTTTAAGCTCAGCCAGAACAGGGATGATGTTTCTTATCAGCAGATCATCTCGGAACTGGAAAAAGGCGATGCGCAGGCGAGGGCACTGGCGGAGTGTATGAAAGGGAGTAGGGAGTAGGGAGTAGGGTTTAGTGCATGTCGCTGTAAGACACCTTCACAAACTGATCATTGCTGATTCCAAAAAAATCTATCCATCTATTGCATTCTTCCTGCAATTCTTCTGTGGTGAATCGTTGGTTTTCATTGATCACTTCCACTTCCATGAATTCACCCAGGTCCTTTACCTCGTCAAAATGAAATTTGACATGATCAATGAAGTATATCCTTCGAAGTTTATCCACCACTTTCAGCAAGCCCAATTGCAGGGTCAGTATTTCTTTTAACGCGGGATCAGGTTGGTGTTTATAAAGCATCACAGAACTCTGTTTAGCACCCTGGACATCTTCCCGATGGTATTGGATCAACGCATTTTCAATATTGCCTTCGCGCAACTTGAGGCGGCCATGCGGAACCCTGAAATAGGTGTCAACCTGGTGGTCCACGCCTTTAAAAACAGGATTGAGGCTCAATAAACGATGTTCTGCCTCCGCAAGATTGTGCACGCGGGCCTTGAATTCTACATTTTGGATATGCATAATTAAAATCGCTTTCCAACAGCAATTCCCAGGGAAGGATGGAAGCCGCTGTAATTAATGACGGGTGTGAAGGCAAACCGCATCATCAGGTTCTTTTTATTGTGTATCCGGTATCCGAGGGACGGAACTGTGCTGTTGAACTTATCTCTTTGTTCTTTATTGGCAAATACCCTGCCGTCTCCAAATGCCTGGGTATACGCTATGCCTACGTCAATAAATGTACCGGGACGATGTAAAGCAAATATGTAGTGCAATCCCACCGGGATGGTGAGGTAAAAATTATTCTCCGTATAAAAACCTACACCAACCCTCACACCAAGGCCAGGCATTTTACTCAGCTGGCGCTCATAATTCAGAGAGCCAAAGAGGCCTGCACCAAAGGCTTCCACATAGACATCATTGCGCTTAAGCGGCGGCTGGGCCTGGGTTCTGGGGCAGGTCAGGAGCAAGAGTATTATGGCAAGGGTCTTGTACATGATCGGCTCTAAAATAAGGACTATTTGGATGCAAATACCACTTCCCGCTGCGGATAGCTCAGTTTATGACTTTGTCGGTTTCCCTGTTCTATATAATGGACCATATTGATCTGCGCCTTGTTGAAATCATACATCAGGTCTGTGGTCACTTTAAGGTTTTGGGGACGATGGTCTAACGGAGATTCCAGGTATACAAAACAGGCTTCCCCATCGATCTCATACCCAATCACCCTGCTGCCCAGCAGCTTGCCATCCGCTGTAAGGGAGAAATGCTTCCCGAAATATTGTTGCAGGTAGCCAGTGTTCATTTTTTTATCACCCTTAAAAATATCCACGGCCGCACCGGTAGCGTTTTTCAGCGTGGTTTCCAGGTCATCATTGAAAACCTTGACGGAAACACCCAGGATTTTATCTTTTTGCACATATTCAATTTCCGTTACGCTTACAAAAAAAGGGTGAGCGTTTATGGGAGGGTGAGGCAACAGGGCGAGGGTTAAGATTAGAATTTTCCACATCGTATGGCAAAAGTGGGATAATTTCCGGTTTCTAATACAGGTATGACTGACTTTAGCATGTATTTCGGAATGGGCTGGGAGCACATTATTTCCTGGGATGCCCTGGACCATATCCTGTTCATCCTCGCGCTTTCTGTTATATACCGGTTGGCAGAGTGGCGGAAAGTGTTGATCCTGGTGACTGCTTTCACCATCGGCCATTTCCTGACCCTGATTTTGAGTGTGACGGACGTCATCCGCGCCAATGCCGCCTGGGTGGAATTTCTCATCCCCGTGACAATAGTAGCCACAGCACTATTTAACCTCTTTACCTCCAATCTAAAAACTCCCCCTACATCCTCCCCCTATATCCTCGCCCTTGTATTTGGACTCGTACACGGCCTGGGATATGCCAATGCCATCCGGTTTTTACTGGTGGAGGAACAAAGTCTGGGCTGGAGCCTATTTGCCTTCAATCTGGGGCTGGAAATCGGGCAGATTGTTGTAGTTTTAGCGGCGTTGATCCTTGGCGAACTGGTGTTACGGTATACGCCCCTCCAAAAGCGTTACTGGGTGGTCATCATCTCATCCATCGTACTCCTGATCTCGCTGAATATGGTGGTCAGCAGAATACCCAAAATCTGAAATAAATCGCATGAGATCTCTGATCGTAGCTTCGGCATTTTTGTTGCTGTCTGGCACAGCCATGGCCCAGTTGGACAAGAACCCCGGGTCCAATCACGGTAACCGTTTTGAGCAGCTGGATTTCCTGTTGCAAAGCCCTAATGAATATCGTACCGCCTCCGGTGCCCCCGGTCCCCGCTACTGGCAACAGAAAGCAGATTATGATATTACGGTAGATATTGATGAGGCCAACAATGTCCTCACAGGCGCAGAAACCGTGACGTATTTCAACAATTCCCCAGACGTGCTGAGTTATATCTGGCTGCAGCTGGATGAGAATTTCCATCGCAAGAATACCGAGGCTGTAAAGGCTGAAACGGGTGGGTTGCGCGGAACCATTTCGGAACAAACCCTGGCCGGCATTGATAATGCAAGGCTTGACGGGTTGGGCGTGAACATCACACTGCTGACAGATGCTGCGGGAAAAAACCTGAAGTACACCATTAACCAAACTATGATGCGCATTGACCTGCCCGTGCCTTTGAAACCCGGACAGAAATTTGTGTTCAAAGTGAACTGGAATTATAAGCTCAATCGCAAAGCCCAGGGTGATCGTGGGGGATATGAGTATTTTAAGGACGATGACAATAACCTGTATTCTATCACGCAGTTCTTTCCCCGCATGGCGGTATATTCAGATTTCCAGGGCTGGCAACACCTGCAGTTTACCGGCGGGGCTGAGTTTGCCCTCACCTTCGGTAATTACAAAGTGAAGATCACGGTGCCGTCAGATCACATTGTTGCGGCCACCGGCGAATGCAGGAATTACGCGCAGGTGTTAACACCCACCCAAATGCAGCGCCTTCAAAAAGCAAAAGACGCCAGGGAGCCGCAATTCATTGTAACACTGGATGAAGCCAAAGAAGCATCGAAGACAAAATCCACGGCAAAAAAGACCTGGATCTTTGAAGCACAAAATGTTCGTGACTTTGCCTTCAATACATCCCGCAGGCTTGTGTGGGATGCCATGACCACTGATATCGAAGGCAAAAAAGTATGGTGTATGAGCTTCTATGGGAAAGAAGCCTTCCCCATTTATTCCAAATACTCTACTAAAGTAATTGAGCAAACACTCAGGACCTATTCCCGGATGACGATTCCTTATCCCTATCCGGTGGCGCAGTCTGTAGAAGCCAACATCGGCATGGAGTATCCAATGCTGGCCATGAACTATGGAAGGGCCGATGCCAGCGGTAACTATACGCAGGCCGTGCGCAATGGCGCCATCAGCGTAATCATCCACGAAGTGGGACACAATTTTTTCCCCATGATCGTGAACAGCGATGAACGCCAGTGGTGGTGGATGGATGAGGGCCTCAACTCTTTTTGCCAGTATGTAACGGAACAGGAATATGAACCCGGTTATCCTTCCCGCCGTGGCCCGGCAAAAAACCTGGTGAGCTATATGCAGTTGCCGAGAGAAGACCAGGAGCCAATCATGACCAAGGGCGATGCCGTGAAAAGTGTAGGTAACAACGCCTACGCCAAAGCATCCACAGGCCTCAATATGCTGCGCGAGGTGATCATGGGTAAAGAACTTTTCGATTTTTCCTTTAAAGAATATGCAAAGCGCTGGGCTTTCAAGCATCCCACGCCCGGTGACCTGTTCCGCACCATGGAAGATGCCAGTGGATATGACCTGGACTGGTTCTGGCGTGGTTGGTATTTCAGGACGGAGCCGGTGGACATAGCGCTGGACAGCGTAAAAGTTTTTCAGGCAGAGGCCCAACTGAATGGGAGCGACTTGTATCTCTATGAATTATCCGTCTCCAACAAAGGCGGGATGGTGATGCCTGTGATCATTGAATGGACATTCAAAGACGGGTCCAAAGAAAAGGAGACCATTCCCGCTGTAGTATGGATGGGAAATGAACAGAATTTCAAGAAGGTGTTCCGTAAAAACAAGGAAGTAAGTTCCATTGTAATTGATCCGGCACTGGAAACCACGGATATCAATCCGGATAATGGCAAATGGCCTTCCAGGACAACACCCACCAAGTTTCAGTTATTCAAGCAAACGGGACAATGAGGCAACTCTTAGCAGTAATATTGTTGATGATCACTACCATGCAGGCTTCCGCTCAAAAAAAGCAGCTCAGCTATCTGGCCCTCGGGGATTCCTATACCATTGGGGAGGGAGTACAGCCAGAAGAAAATTTCCCGCACCAGTTGGCTGCATTGTTAAGGAAGAATGGCATCGAAGTAAAAGGACCTGATATAGTTGCCAAAACAGGGTGGACTACGGATGAGCTGATGACCGGCATCAATAATTCAAAATTATTGCCGCAATATGATTACGTTACCCTGCTTATTGGTGTCAATAACCAATACAGGGGACGGAGCCTTGATGAGTACACATTACAGTTTGAAATGCTGCTGATGAAAGCCATCAGGTTTGCCGGCGGGGATACCTCACATGTGATAGTGGTGAGTATTCCTGATTGGGGTGCCACCCCATTTGCCCGTGACAAAGGGGCAGACAGGGGAAAGGTAACAGAGGAGATTAACGCATTTAATAAGGAGAATAACCGTATAGCCTATCAATACAAGGTCAAGTATGTGGATATCACACAAGGTACCCGGGAGGCCATGGTTAATCCGGACCTTCTTACCAGTGATAAACTCCATTATTCCGGTAGTGAGTATTATCGCTGGGCCGAAGCTATCCTGAAAAAGATGAAGCTATAAAATCATGTCATGAGATTGAAGCAATGGGTCCTGGCCTTGGTTGTGATGGTGATGGTGGGTGTATCCTGCCAGAAGGATGACCTGCCTGTATATGATTATCGTAAACTCGGCGTTTCAGCACATGATATCTTGTCTGCAGATGCTTATACAGCCCTTGAACTGGAAGTGAATTATATGCCGGGATACCTGCCGGATGATGCAGTGATCAACCATGTAAAGAACTACCTCGCCACACTCACCAACAAACCGGTGGGCATCACATATGTACCTGCGCAGTTTTCAAGGACCGTCAACAGTCCTATTTCCCTGAATGAGGTGGTGGAGCTGGAAAAATCCGTGAGGACACGTTTCACCCGCAGCCAGACCATGGCCATCCATATTATGGTGGTGGATGCAGAATATACTACTGCGGATGTGTTGGGGATATCCTATTGGAATACCTCTATGTGCGTTTTTGGCAAAACCGTCGCCAAGTTTTCTGGTCGCCCTGGCCTTGTCTCAAAAAACCAACTCATGACCACGTTAATTGAACATGAAATGGGTCATATCCTGGGCCTGGTTGACCAGGGCACTACCATGGTTGCTCCGCATAAATCTTCCAATGGCGCGCATTGTAACAACAGTGGCTGCCTGATGTATCATATTATTGAAACCACGGGAAACAGCAGCACGCCTATTCCCACACTGGACGATCAATGCCGGGCTGATCTCAGGGCCAATGGTGGGAAATAAAGGGAGAAGGTGAAGGGAGAAGGTGGAAGTATTCTGCGAACTGCGAACTGCGCCCTGCGAACTAATTTTTTGCTTTCATTTACTTAGCTTTAATCATGGATCTTTCACTGCAAGGGAAAAATGCACTTGTGTGCGGAAGCACCCAGGGTATTGGGCTGGCTATTGCCCGGGAGTTGGCGTTACTGGGCGCATCGTGTATGTTGTTGGCTAGAAATGAAATGGCCCTGCAGGAGGCTGTAACGCAGCTGCATATGGGCGGTCAACAGCGCCATGGATACCTGATGGCGGATTTTTCAGACAGGGATGCCGTTGCCCGCGTGGTGTCTGCACATCTTGTGTCAAACCCGGTACACATCCTGATCAACAATACCGGTGGGCCGCCTGCGGGCCCCATTACAGAAGCATCACCGGAAACCTTTCTGAAATTTTTTGAGCAGCATATTGGGGTTAACCAGGTGCTGGCTTCGCTGTGCTTACCGGGGATGAAGGCAGCAGGATATGGCAGGATTATCAATATTGTTTCCACATCTGTGAGGATACCTATTGACAATCTCGGCGTCTCCAATACTATCAGGGGTGCCACGGCATCATGGGCAAAAACCTGGAGCAATGAAGTGGCAGCGTTTGGCATTACCGTGAACAATGTGTTGCCGGGATTTACACAAACTGAGCGGCTGAATTCACTGATACAGAACATCGCGCAACGAAAAGGAGTTCCGAAGGAAATGGTGGCATCGCAAATGGCTGGTGAAGTGCCTGCGAAGAGATTTGGGGAGGCTCATGAGATTGCTGCGTATGCTGCTTTTCTGGCCACGCCGGCTGCGGCCTATATCAATGGTACCAGTGTGCCTGTAGATGGAGGAAGAACGGGTGCTATATAGCTGGAGTATGGGAATTTAAATAAGGATGGAGACTACATTAACATACGCGGAGAAACTGGACCTTGGGGATGAACTTGCCAGTATGCGGGAGCGGTTCATCATTCCACAGCATAACGGCAAGGCACAAACGTATTTATTAGGGAACTCGCTGGGATTGCAGCCGCGTGCAACCAGTACCTATATCCAACGTGTTCTGGATACCTGGTCTGCCTATGGTGTAGAAGGTTTCTTTATGGGTGATGATCCCTGGATGCGTTATCATGACCACCTGACCGTGCCCCTGGCAGAGATTGTGGGGGCATTGCCGCATGAGGTCACCGTGATGAACCAGCTTACGGTGAACCTGCACCTTATGATGGTTAGTTTTTACAAACCTGCCGGTGCTAAGCGGAAGATCCTGTGTGAGAAGAAAGCATTTCCCAGTGATCAGTATATGTTTGAAACCTATGTGAAACACCTGGGGATGGATCCGGAGGAAGTGATCATTGAAGTGGCACCGAGGGAAGGGGAAGACCATATCAGGGACGAGGATGTTCTGCAAGCCATCGATACCCATCATGAAGAGCTGGCGCTGGTGTTTTGGGGCGGATTAAATTACTATACAGGCCAGGTCTTTGATATGCAGCGGATGGTGGAGAAAGCAGCAGGGTATGGGCTGCCTGTGGGCTTTGATCTTGCGCATGCCGCAGGTAATGTGCGATTGGAGCTGCACAACTGGGGTGCAGATTTTGCGTGTTGGTGCAGTTACAAATACCTGAATTCCGGACCGGGTGCGGTAGGTGGCGTGTTTATACATGAGCGCCATCATCATGATGCAGGTATCAACAGGCTGGCCGGTTGGTGGGGCTATGATAAAGAAACCAGGTTCCTGATGGAAAAAGGGTTCAGGCCGGTAAAGACGGCCGAAGGCTGGCAATTGTCCACGCCATCCATGTTGCTGTATGCCTGCCATCTTGCGGCCCTGGAAGAAGTGATGAGGGCGGGATGGGAGCGGATCCTTGCCAAACAGGAGAAGATGAAAAACTATTTATGGCAGTTGATGATTGATCTTCAGCAGCGGGCAGCACCGGGAGCTTTGCGCATACTCACGCCGGAACAGGGAAGGGGTTGTCAGATATCCATTTTTCTTGCCAAAGACGGCCGGAAAATATATGACGCGCTGATGCAGCAGGGCATCATCATTGACTGGCGGGAACCCAATGTAATCCGCCTTGCTCCTGTACCTTTATACAATACCTTCGTGGATATCTGGCGTTTTTATGACGCCTTCAAACAATTGTTATGACGCGTAGTTACCTGGCAGAGCAGATCAGGCAGAAGGGATCATATTTATGTGTGGGCCTTGATACAGACCTGGAAAAAATCCCGGCGTTTATGCGCAAGGATCCGGATGCCATTTTCTCATTCAACAGGCAGATTATTGATGCCACCAGGGATCACTGCGTCAGTTATAAGATCAACACGGCTTTTTATGAAGCCATGGGCAGCAGGGGTTGGGATATCATGGAAAGAACCTTTGAATATATCCCGTCAACGCATTTCAAGATCGCAGATGCAAAACGGGGAGACATCGGTAATACATCATCCCAATATGCTAAAGCATTTTTTGAGACGATGAAAGCCGATGCCATTACTGTAGCCCCTTATATGGGCGAAGACAGCATAAGGCCCTTCCTAGAATATGATGATAAATGGACAATCGTACTCGGACTTACCTCTAACCGCGGAGCAAAGGATTTTGAATTGCAGGAGGCGGGCGGTGAAAAATTGTATGAGAAAGTATTGCGTACCGTTTCAGCATGGGGTAGTGAGGATAACCTGATGTTTGTTGTGGGTGCCACCCAGGCGGATGAATTTGCCAATATCCGCAAGATTTGTCCGGCCCATTTCTTCCTGGTGCCCGGTGTGGGTGCACAAGGCGGGAGTTTGAAAGACATTTCCCGGCAGGCGCTGATTCCTGACGGTGGTATCCTGGTGAATGCCAGCAGAGCCATCATCTATGCTTCAGAAAAAGAAGATTTCGCCGCTGAAGCCAAAGCCATTGCACTTCAATACCAGACAGAGATGCGTTCTTATCTGCCGGTTAGTGACTGAAATCTGGAACCTGCGAACTCTGCGAACTTTGCGAACTGCGAACTAATTACCAATGCACGTCAGCAACCCAAAGTCATCTGCCCCCGGCAAGTTGCCGTCTACCCTCCTCCTAATGGGACTGATGGCCCTGAAAATTGCTACACAGTATTTCCTGATCCACCCGTCTTTTGACCTTCAGCGGGACGAGTATCTGCATCTTGACCTGGGCAATCACCTGGCCTGGGGGTATGTTTCTGTGCCACCGGTAACAGCCTGGGTAGCCGTTTTGATCCAATGGCTGGGCAATGATATGTTCTGGGTGAAATTTTTCCCTGCGTTGTTTGGTGCACTTACCATGATGTTTTCCTGGAAGATCGTGGAGGAAATTGGAGGCAGGTTGTTTTCGAGAGTCCTTGTTGCCACAGCTGTTTTTCTCTCTGTTTTATTGCGCATCAATACGCTTTTTCAGCCCAACTCTTTTGAGATCATGGCCTGGACGGCTGCATTTTATTTTCTGGTCAGATATATCCACAGGCATAAGGTGGTTAACCTCTATGTATTGGCGTTGATTTTCGCCATCGCTTTCCTGAATAAATATAATGTACTGTTTCCGATGGCAGGAATTGCCCTGGCGTGGGTATTGGTTCCGGAAAGGAAGCTGTTGATGACTCCGCACCTGTGGGGTGCTGCATGCTTTTTTCTGCTGCTCATCGCCCCCAATCTCTACTGGCAGTATACCCATGGTATACCCTTTATCAGGCATATGAAGGAATTGGCAGGCAGCCAGCTGGTGAATATGGAGCGGAGCAATTTCCTGAAAGAGCAGGTGCTGTTTTTTATGCATCCGCTTTTCCTGGTAATACTGGCATTGATAGGCTTTGTGAGATACCCGCCTTTCAAACCTTACAGGCTTTTCCCGCTGGCCATACTGGTGACCCTTCTGATCTACCTGTGGCTCAGGGCCAAAGGGTATTATGCAGCTGGTTTGTATCCGGCATTGCTGGCTTTTGGCGCGGTATACCTTGACCAACTAACGTATACGCGCAGGCGCTATTGGCGGCCCATCAGCCTGGTAATGGTTGTGATCATTTTTATCCCCTTTTTGCTCATTGCCTTCCCCTATCAATCCGCTGAAACCATGGCAGCGTCTCCGGAAAAATACCGGCGGATGGGATTGTTGCGATGGGAGGATGGTAAAGAGCACAGGCTGCAGCAGGACTTTGCCGATATGCTGGGATGGCGTGAGATGGCGTATATTACAGACTCGGCAGTGAACCTTTTGCGGGAGAAAGACAAGACACTGATCATTGCAGACAACTATGGAGAGGCCGGCGCTGTTAATTACTATGGCACCACCGGGCTGCAGGCGGTCAGTTTCAATGCAGACTACCTGTACTGGTTTCCCGATGGAAAGCCCATCCGCCATGTGATCAGGATCTTTTCTGCATCAGGTTACCTGGAAGACAGCACCATGCATGAAGAGCGGAACTTATGTGACACCCTGATTTATGTGGGGGAGGTAAAAAATAACCTGGCGCGGGAATTTGCCACCAGGGTATTTATAATGAAGGGGCTGAAGGGCGATGTGTGGCCAGTGATCCGCAGGGAGATAGCGGAGGAAAGGGAGTAGGTGGTAGGGGTAGGGGTAGGGTTTAGTTGGACATAATCATCTAAAGTATATGAGACATCTCTTAATCATTGCCGTTTTATTGCCGGCTCTTGTTTGTGCACAGAAAACACAGAAGCCGGTGATCCATGGTAAAAACTGGATGGCCATCACCGGGAAACCCCTGGCAGCAACGGCCGGTGCCACCATTTTTAACCAGGGTGGAAATGCTGTGGATGCATCCTGCGCCATGCTTGCAGCCACTTGTACCATGTGGGATGTGTTGAGTTGGGGAGGTGAAACACAGGCGCTGATCTACAACCCTAAAACAAAGAAAGTCATCGCCATCAATGCATTGGGTGTGGCACCTACCGGCGCCACGCCTGAGTTTTTCAAAGGCAAGGGTTACAAGTATATCCCACAGTATGGTCCTCTTGCGGCAGTAACGCCGGGCACACCTGGCGGGCTCTGCTACATGCTGGCGGAATATGGAACCATGAGCCTTGAACAGGTGCTCAAACCTGCTATGGAACTGGCATCGGGATATCCTATTGAAGCAGAAACAGCCAACAGCATTGAGCGCCAGAAATCCAATATCAAAGCCTGGCCATATTCCAAAGCGGTGTTCTTACCCCACCTGGGCAGTAAACGCGAAGCACCGGAGGCCGGGGAGATCTTTGTACAACAGGATCTCTTCAACACTTTGTCGAAAATGGTAGAAGCGGAAAAGGCAGCCTTGAAGAAAGGGAAAAACAGAAAGGATGCTATTTATGCCGCGATGGATCGTTTTTATAAAGGGGATATCGGCAAGGAGTTTGTCCGCGGTTGCCAGGAACAGGGAGGCCTTATCACGGAACAGGATCTTGCAAAATGGAAGGTACTGGAAGAAGAACCGATGATGACCAATTACCGTGGTATTGATGTGTATAAACTCCAGCAGTGGACGCAGGGACCGATGATGCTGCAGGCATTGAACATGCTTGAAAATTTTGACCTGAAAGGAATGGGATATAATTCCAGCAAGTATATCCATACCATGTACCAGGTGTTGAATATGACCTTTGCAGATCGTGATTTTTATTACGGGGATCCTTACTTCCCTCCGGAAGAACCCATGAAGGGATTGCTGTCCAAGGAATATGCCAGAGAAAGGGTGAAACAGATGAATCCTGACATGAATGACCCCAAGGTGTTGCCGGGAGATCCTTATCCGTTTGAAGGAAAAACCAATCCATACCTTGACAAGATCAAAACCTTTCTCACTGCTTCCACAGAACCCATCACGCAGGAGTACAAAGAGAAGATATTCCTGGGTACCACCTCCGTTGAAGCCACAGATAAAGAAGGTTGGGTAGTCTCCATTGTGCCCAGTGGTGGATGGATACCGGCCTGCATAGCCGGCAAGACGGGTGTGGGCATGAGCCAGCGTATGCAGAGTTTTGTGTTGGATCCCGCACTCAATCCATTCAATGTGGTGGAACCAGGAAAGAGACCCCGTGTAACGCTTACCCCTGGTCTTGCCATGAAAGACGGTAAGCCCTATATCTCTTTTGGTGTGCAGGGCGGAGATACACAGGACCAGAACCTCATCCAGTTCTTTGTGAATATGGTGGATTTTGGCATGAATGTGCAGGAAGCCTGTGAAGCTGCCAATATCAACACCAATCAACTGTATTTATCATTGGGCGGTGAAGACCGGAAACCCAAACCCGGAAGCATACTCTTGCAGAAAGATACACCACCCTGGGTGCAAAAGGATCTGATCAGGATGGGGTATCGGCTGAGTTTTGAAGAACGCACTTCCGGCCCCATCAATGCAATTTTCTTCGACTGGAAACATGGCAGTTTCTGGGGCGGCAGTAGTAACCACGGTGAGGATTATGGCATTGGATGGTAGGAGTAGGGCGGGGGAATAGGGTGAGTGAATAGGGCGAGGGGATAGGGTGAGGGGATAGGGGAGGATACACTGATCCCTCGCCCTAATTCCTCGCTCTATTAATCACTTCCCTCATTTCTTCAGAATCCCACGCGTGGTCTCCTTCGTTAGGTTTAAAATCAAGATCAGTCTGCAATAATTCTTCCTGGTGTGCGATCTCTTCGCGAACTGAAGCAATGTAGTCTGAGATATTATGTCGTTTACCTGACAGTCGTTCAAGCGCTGCCTCATCATAGCGCAAAAAATTCTGCCCGGCCCGGGTTGCCGTGTATGCACGCATTCCCATCATGCGCAGCACATCCACTCCTATCCGTATTGAGGTGTCAATATGTTCCCTGTAGATTTTTTCCGGATGCAGTTCCATGAGTTCGTAGGCGTCATATCTGTTGCGGGCTCTCAATAGCAGTTTAACTTTAGGAAAATGCTTCCTGAGCGTTTCTGCCAGTTGCAGATTGGTATTGACGTCATCAATGGCCGAGATAAAGATCTTTGCGTCTTCCACGCCAGCTGATTCCAGCAGGTCAACCCGGGTAACATCGCCATAAAATACCTTGAAACCCATCTTTCGCAATAGGTCAACCCTGTCTGTATCATGGTCCAGAATGGTAGCATGCACACCATTGGCACGAAGTAGCCTTCCTATAGTGCTTCCAAAATGTGAGAAGCCGGCAATCACTACTTTATTTTGTTCATCAATAACATCGGCCTCCTTCTGTTCTTTTTTATTTTTCATCAGCGATGGCTGGATCATTTTTTCGTTTATCAGCAGCAGGATAGGCGTAACGGTCATGGACAGTGCTGTAACGGCCATCATCATCTCTACGGCTTCTTTCTCCAGAATTTGCATGGATCCTATGTAGGAGAAGAGGACAAAGGCAAACTCGCCCACCTGGCTGAGGGAGAAACTCAAAAGCAGGTTATCTGCAGTTTTCAGTTTGATCAGTTTCCCTATTCCAAACAATACGAGGAATTTAATAAGTACTACAGCCAGTACCCAGCCTGTTACCTTTAAGGGGGCGGCACTGATCAGGTGGAAGTTTATGGAGGCGCCTACGGCGATGAAGAATAGCCCTAATAGCAATCCTTTGAATGGCTCAAGGTCTGATTCCAATTCATGTTTGAACTCACTGTTGGCCAGTACAACGCCAGCCAGAAATGTACCCAGGGCAGGACTCAGCCCCACTTGCTCCATAAGAAAAGCAATGGCCACTACAATTAACAGGGAAGAAGCGGAGAACAATTCCCGAAGCCGGGTCTTTGCCACCAGTCTTAGCAGCGGCACTATCACAAAACGTCCGGCAAGAATGACCACGATCACGGCGCCGAGCGTAGCCAGTGCTTTAACCCAGGAGGGCAGGCCTTCTAAAAAGGAGTGAGAGCCCTCATGCGTGGGGGTAGCTACAGCCAGTAACGGCAAGATGGCGAGGATGGGTATGATGCTGAGATCCTGGAACAGCAACACTGCAAATGAAGTACGGCCTGCAGCGGTCTGCAGCTGATTTTTTTCTTTGAGCGATTGTAATACAATGGCGGTGGAAGACATGGCAAGGGAAAGGCTCACCGCCAATGATGCCTGCCATGAAAATCCCAGTACCAGTCCGGCCCCAAAAAAGAGCAGGGCAGTAACCACCAGTTGGAGGGTGCCAACACCCAGGATGGTTTTTCTAAGTGTCCATAGTTTGGCAGGATCCAGTTCAAGTCCTACCAGAAACAACATCATGACTACGCCAAACTCAGCGAAATGCATAATGTCCTCACCTTCTTTGCCTACAAATCCCAAAGCAAATGGCCCAATGATGATCCCTGCCAGCAGATAACCCAGCACAGAACCCATACCCAGTTTCTTGGCAATAGGTACGCAAATTACTGCGGCGGCAAGATACACAACAGCATACAAGAGAAAGCCTTCCATATTATTGTTTTGCGGGCTTCAGGGCCTGGTTAAGAAATGTAAGTTGTTTTGCAGCATTCCAATCTATCCGGTCTTCCACAACAGCCATCATGAACTCCTCAAAATCCAACAAAGCTTTGTGCATATCATCCTGGGAAAGCCGGTGCGTACCCATGATGGCATAGGGAGGAAAATAATCCATTTTGCATAGATAGGCCGTCTGGTCAAAAGGTGCGAGAAACTCCCTTAAGGTAAAACGGTTCCGGCCTTCATGTTGGTAGGCATCTCCTGCACCACCGGTGGTCACACAATTGAAGACCTTTTTTCCTGCGAGTGCATTCCCTCCCGGACCATAAGCCCATTGGAATTCCAGGACCATATCAATCCATTGCTTCAGAAGGGGCGGACAGGAATACCAATATATGGGATGGTGCCAGATGATCAGATCGTGTGCAACCAACCTGGACTTTTCTTTCTCGATATCAATATTAAAATCCGGATACCATTCATAAAGGTCCACAAAACTTATATCTGGATGTTGAGGAATCCTGTTCAACATGGATTTGTTGAATTTTGACCTTTCCAGCCGGGGATGTGCGAAGAGAATGAGGGTCTTCATATCTGCTAATGTATGGAAATCGTCATTTTTCAGTTACTTACTAAAAAGTGTGATAAAAAAGGCTTTTTGTTGAATCATTGAATATGAACCCGGAGCAGCAGTTCCTGCACAAGCTATTTGAAGAGATCGTTAACCGGCATATGGGGATCTTCCACCGTATCGCAAGGATGTACGGCAATGATGCGGAGTCAAGGAATGACCTGTTACAGGAAATGCTCATGCAGGTTTGGCGGGCCCTTCCCCGGTATGATCCTTCCCGCCCTGTCAGTACCTGGATCTACCGTATTGGTCTGAATGTGGCTATTTCCAGTTATCGGAAACAGCAAAGAGAAAGGCAATGGATCCTGCCCCTGCAGGACCAGGATCATGCCCTGGCAGAACAATCTGATCCGGAGCAAATGGCGCAAATAAAATTATTGGAGCAATTTATAGCCGCGCTCAAACCGCTGGACAAAGCGTTGATGCTACTATACCTGGAGGGAAAATCACAAAAAGAGATCTCGGAGATTCTGGGTATATCCCCTTCCAATGTGGGCACCAAGGTCCAGCGCATTAAAGAACAACTCAGGGAGCAATTTAAAGCATTTCAATAGGCAGTTATGAACGATAAAGATTTTCAGGATCTGTGGAAAAAAATGGATAAGGGCGTTAACCCAGTCACTTATCCCCGGTCTGGCGAAAGCAGTGGGTTTGACCTTGCAGGGATCCAACAGGACATTCGTAAAATGCGCTTTCCCAAATCCATTGCTGTGTTAACGGGGATCGTTTGGTGCCTGGTTGTGGGCGCGCTGGTGGTGATGGCTATCATTGGCAGGATCAATGGCACCGGAATTAGTTGGTTCTTTATTATCTCTATGGGGCTGCAGGTATTGCTTACTGCGCTGGGAACAGGAATGTATCTGCACCAGGTAATACTGTTACAGCAGATGGAGTTGGCTGGCACGGTGGTGGAAACTCAGGAACGTATTTCCAGGATTTTGATGTCTGGTTTGTGGACTGTGCGTATTTTGATTCTGCAGCTTCCTTTGTGGAGCACATTTTTCCTCAGCAGGAGAATGCTGGCGGGTGCGCCGATGCATTGGCTTTTGTTCCAGGCAGTTGTTACCGCAGGCTTATCAGTGATCACCCTGTGGCTGTTCAGGCAACTGCGTTTTGAAAACAGGCACAAGAGGTGGTTTCGTTTCTTGTTCAGTGGTAAAGGGTGGACGCCGCTGATGAAAGCCATGGATAATTTTGAAGAATTGCAACAGTTTGGGAAATAATTTCCCGAAATTTTACCGGCGTCCGGTGAATAATGCCAGCACATCAGGGAAAAATGCGCTGGCATTTTTTTTGGCAGAGTATCACTACATCTAGAAAAATTGATATGAAAAGATTGAGCATCATTTTGTTTATGGGAGGAAGCCTTTTGATGGCTACAACCGCGCGGGCACAGAATACTGTTACTGCAGCAGACATCACACCGAAGAATTCATGGTTGAAACTGGGCGCCAATCTGGGTGTTCCGGTTGGGAACCTTGCAGACTATAGCAGTGTGGTTGCTGGTATTGAATTGAAAGGACAATTCATGGAAACGGATCACTTGGGTATTGGCCTTACCACTGGCTACAATCATTTTTTTGGTAAGGAGAATTTTGACGGATTCGGAACCATTCCACTGGGTGCATTTGTGAGGCTGTATCCAAAGGCTGAGGGTTTCTTTGCAGGGCTTGATGGTGGGTATAGTTTTGTTACGGGGGATGGCGATCCCAAGGGAGGGGCCTATTTGCGGCCTCAGCTGGGATACCACAATTATCATTGGAATTTTTTCGGGTATTATGATAATATTTTCCGCACTGATCTGAATGGCGGTAACATTGGAAGTGTAGGTATAGGTGTGACATACAACGTCAGGTTCAAATAACCTGACACTTGGTTGAAGCGGGGGTTATTCAACCCCTGCTTATTTTTTTATTTTAACCCTTAGCAATGGAAATAATCTTAACCCTGGTCATTGGAGCCCTGGCCGGCTGGCTGGGTTCAGTAATATTCAAAG
Source organism: Chitinophagaceae bacterium (assembly GCA_044225015.1). GTDB lineage: Bacteria > Bacteroidota > Bacteroidia > Chitinophagales > Chitinophagaceae > Pollutibacter. The sequence goes on from JBGAJG010000002.1 coordinate 296,424, forward strand.
GCCGGAGGTTGGGGATCGCTGGAAATGTAGTGGTTGGAATCCTGGGTGGTTTTATTGGCTACCGGGTATTAGACTATCTCGATGTTTCCATGGACGGTGGATGGGCCAGCGTGGCACTCACGAGTGCATTAGGAGCTATGGTCACCCTCGCGATAGTGAATCTCCTGGTCAATCGCTAAACGCTAGCTGTTTAATTGCATAATGGTGTAATTAAGTACTGCGGCAAAACTCACCCAGGCCAGGTAGGGCAGCAGCAATAGGCCGGCTGTTTTATAGATCCTATAAAACATAATGATATTTACCAGGATCATGATCCATAAAACAATAATCTCTGCGAACGCAATTGTAAGCTGATGTTGGTTGAAAAAAATGTAGCTCCACAGCAGATTCAGCAAGAATTGTACACCAAACAGGTACAAGGCCGCACGTGCTGACCTGCTGCCTTTATGCCACACCAGCGCTGCAGCAATACCCATGAGTATATAGAGCGTAGTCCATACCGGACCAAAAACAGTATTCGGAGGGTTCCAATCCGGCTTATTCAAGGTTGCGTACCATCCGGGGATTTCCGGGTAGGTCATAAGTCCGCTCAAAAGTCCGAGCGTAGTGGTTATAACGCAACAGACAATGATTTTTACCGGCAGTGATTTCATGCATTCTTGTTTAGGGTGTTACAATTGATAGCCTAAATTGTTGGTTCAGATGATCCTGGATTTTATCCCATATCACTTTCCCGGGATTGATTTCCCCGATTTGAGAAACGTATTGCCCGTTATCGATGGGTAAGGCCATGGCATTTTGATTGCACTGGTAGTTCAACAACCTTTTATTATGAAACCGAATATTGGAATTACTGAAAAAAATTGCAAAGGGTCCATTCATTTCCTGAATAGCTGCCTGGCTGATGCCAATATCCTCTATATCAAATTGCGGAAATTTCATTGGAACGTTAAAGGGGATAATTTTATGGAGCTCCATACATTGTTTGAAAGTCACTACAACCAGGTTGCTGAATCCATTGATGAGATTGCGGAAAGGGTCTCCCAACTTGGAGGCGTGGCCATCGGAACCACATCTGAATTTTCCGGTTTATCGTCCCTGAAGGAGAACCCTGGTAAGAATCCTGCCAATAATATGGATATGGTGAAAGAACTGCTGGCAGACCATGAATCAGTGATCAGGAGTCTCCGGGATGGGATTGACAAACTGGATGAGGAATTTAAAGATGCCGGTTCGGCAGATTTCGTAACAGGTCTTATGCAAGGCCACGAGAAAATGGCGTGGACACTGCGGCGTTATTTTAAGTAAAGTCTTGTGCCGGGAATACCATGTAAAAACTGGTACCTACGCCTTCTTTGCTTTTTACTTTGAGTAAACCCTGGTGGCTGATCATGATCCCCTGCGCATTGGTAAGGCCAAGGCCGGTTCCATGCACTTTGCTGGTGTAAAAAGGCTCAAAAATCTTATCCAGCTGTTCTGCTGTTAAGCCTGAACCATTGTCTGCCACTTCTATACAAGTGCGTTTATTGTCAATGGTGGTGCGGAGGGTAAGTATTCCCGCAATTCCATCCATGGCATCCACAGCATTAATGATCAGGTTCAGGAGTACGATCTTTACCTTTTCTTCGTCCATATTCACCATTCGTTCTTCCGGATCAAGGTCCTTTATGATGTGGATATCCTTCAAACGGAGCGTGTCCATGGCCTGTGTCAGGGTTTCTTCCACGAGTTGATTAACAGGGTAGGGCCTCAGTTTCAGTTCTGTATACCGGGTGGCGTCAAGCAACTGGTTAATCAGTTCATTGATCCTTTTACTGTTGCGTTCAATCATGTCCACCAAAACCCCCGTCTCTTTAATAATGGTGTCTGGCAGCTCAAATTTTAACTGGTCTATGGAAAGGGCGATATTGGTCAATGGGTTTTTGATCTCATGAGCCAGCACCCGTGCGATTCTTCCGGTTGACGCAAATTTCCTGGTGGTCTGGGCTTCCGCATCTTTCTCTTTCACAGATGTGATGTCTTTGATCATAATCTGATAGCTGCCTGATTCCACATCATGGAGGATCATATTGAGCATTACACTGATGGGCTTGGTGTCTGTTTTCGTCATTTGGGCTTCAAAATCTCCCAGTTCATGCCCTGTTTCCAAAGCATTTTTAATAGTGAAGATGCTTTCCTGTTCCACTATAAGGTCCGTTATATTTACCTCATTCCATTGTGAAGCTTTCGCAGGTAAATTGAAAAAGTTTTCAAAACTGGGGTTCCAGTCAATGAAGTTTCCGCTTTTGTGGATAATGACGATAGGGTCTGCGGATTTCTGGAAAAACATCCGGAATCGGTTGCTGCTTACTTCCAGATCCTGCATAGATTGGGCGGCTGTAATGGCGTAGCGAATAGCCCTGTCCAGCTCATGCGGTTTAAATGCACCTTTCACCAGGTAATCAGACGCGCCTGATTTAAGTGCCTCGGTATCTATAACTGTATCTTCCATGCCTGTGAGCATGATCACCGGCATAAAAGGATTATCCTCCTTGATCCTTTTCAGGAGTTCAAGGCCATTCTCCTTTCCCAGTCTGTAGTCAACCAGGATAAGGTCATAATTGTCTGAAAGCCGGGTAAGTGCTTCCTCATACGTTGATGCCCTGTCAAGGACGTATTCACGCATAGCTGATTTGCCCAGCTGCAATTTTAGCAACAGGAAATCATCTTCGTCGTCATCAACATACAGCAGGCGAATGGTATCTTTAGGCATAATTATCTGGGAAGGGAAACTGTTTTGTGCCAGTAATTCTCCAGTTCAGTGCCAACCTTGATCAAGTCATCAAAGGATGTAGGTTTTACGATATAGCTGTTCCCTCCTTTAGTATAGCTATAGATCAGGTCATCATGTGATTCAGATGTGGTGAAGACCACCACAGGAATTTTGCAGAATTGTTTAGATTTTTTGAGTTCTGCCAATACTTCCCTGCCGTCTTTTTTCGGCATGTTCAGGTCAAGAAGAATAAGGTCGGGCTCGGGGAAGCGGTGACTGTCATTGTATTTTCCCTCCCGCTCCAGGTATTCCATGAGTTCGATTCCATTTTCAACAAAAACAAAATTTACATTTTTGGTGCCTTTCTGAAATGCCTTTTTCATCAGCATCTGGTCATCCATATCGTCATCAGCTACAATAATATTCATGACGGTGGGCTGGTTCATCACAAAATGATTTTGATTATGCAAATAATTCCCCATTTCGGGAAGTTGGTCTTGCAAGAGGTGTTAGGGTTGATCCAGATGAGCAGTAGTATTACATCTGCTTCATGCGCTAATATTACAATTTATATAGCATTAAATAACAGCTGCAGGAAAAATATGTTCAATTTTTTACACAGTGCTACGGATTGAAAATTGAACATAGTATTTGGTTGGGATTTGAGTACCCGTTTTAGCAGAATTAACTGAAATGGTGGCATAGTCTTTTTTTTACTGTTATCATTCAACACATGCTTATGAACTATCCATCAGAACAGATTACCGAATTGCAAAGATTGTACAGGGCCAATTACGAGCGCATGATGGCATATGACCAGGCGGGGAATGCAGCAAGGGAACAGCATTTGAAGGATTTCTTCCTGGGTAAGGCGGAGGAAAGTGAACAGGCGGCACAGGCCATACAGGATTTCCTGCCTGATGAATTATCTGCAACTTCCAGCAGAGAATATATTCTGCCAGGAACCAGACTTTTTGAGAAAGTGATTCACCAGAAACCTGCTACTTTCCTGATTGCTTGTGCTAAGCAGGTTGAATCTGCAATGGCCGGCTTGTACCATCAGATCGTCACAGAATTGTCATCTTTTCCAGATGCCATTATGGAGCTGATCAAATTACAGCAAGAACAGATCAGGCGATCTAAGTTGCAGATGAACCAACTTTAAACTGCTTCAGTTTCTCTTCATATATATAAGGGTAGCAGGATCCAAAACCGGCTGCCCTTGTCAATTTCCGATATTGCCCAGATTTTGCCGCCCTGGTTCTCGATGATTTTTTTGCAAATAGCCAGGCCTATGCCAGTACCTTCATACTGATCCCTGCTGTGCAGCCTCTGGAAGATCACGAAGATCTTATCAGCATATGATGCGTTGAACCCTATTCCATTATCTGTAATGCTGATCAGGGTATATAGTGTTCTGCCGGATTTGTCCGGCATCACTTCAAAAGCTTTTTCATCCAAGGCCTCCACCTTTACGCTGACCTCAGGAGTTCTTTCAGGACTGGCAAATTTGATGGCGTTGGTGACCAGGTTCTGAAATACCTGTTTCATAAGGGTGAAGTTTCCCGGCACGGTGGGCAAAGCCTCAATATTCACTATTGTATTGCTTTCCTTAATCATCAGTGCAAGGTCTTCTGTCACTTCTGTCAGTACTTTGTTCAGGTCTATCGGTTTCTCTTCCAGTGAAGAACGTCCGGCCCTGCTATAGTTTAAGAGATCCTGGATCAGTACCCGCATCCTTCCGGAAGAGGACATGATCTTGTCCACATACATCCTGCCTTCTTCATCAAGGTTCTTCTTGTTGGTTTCTTGCAGCAGCTCACCAAATGAGATGATCTTTCTCAAGGGTTCCTGGAGATCATGGGAAGCAACATAGGAAAACTGTTCCAGATCTTTATTAACCCGGTCCAGGTTTATGATCTGTTCCTTGAGCTGGTCCTGGTATTGCTGAATCTTTGTATTGGATTCATCCTGTGCCTTTTCGAAATGGCGGACGGCTATAAAATTGAGTATGGAAGCGATCAGCCCTATACCAAACCCAACGATCAGGAAGGGTACCAGGAGCCTGAAATTACGTTCCAGTTTACCTGAACGCTCTTTCAGCAGGAAGTTTTCCATGTCTGTTAATTGTTCTATGTATGCCTTGATATGGGATGATGTCTGCCGGGAGTCATTTACGCGTTGAATAACAATTTCACGACCCGCACTTACCGGATTAAATGCATAATCTGCTGTACTGTCCAGTGCTGCAAATCTTCGGTTGACCAATAAGGTTAGTGTATCTACCCTGATCAGTTGAGTAGGATTATCCTTCACCTTATCCCTGAGCAAACTGATTCTTGTAAACGTGTTTTGCTTTTCAGTTTTATAGTCGTCATAGAAAACCGGATTGCGGGTGATGGCGAAAGCCCTTAATGAGGTTTCTGTTCTCAGGATGGAATTTTGAATCCGGGCAGTAAGTGTAATCACCTCATTGGTATGAGCCGTTTGCCGGGTAAAGTAATTCACATTGGTCAATAGGATTGCAACCACAAGGATCAGAATGATGGTGATCACCAGCGTGGTCACTGAGAATTTCTGGATTGTCCTGAAAGTGTTTTGGGGCATTGCGAGTACTCGGTTTGGGGAATTCATTCCTCATTGTCCAAACTGATGGCCGGGATAAATACGCCAGCTACAGGATTGGAATATAGCAATGAATTGATAATCAATAAATTAATTGTCAATGCTGCTTGGCCGTCGGGATCTGGATTTTGCGGCATTATAATTTCAATATCATCATTATCCGTTGCAAAATAAAACTACAACAATCGGATATGCAGAACAGAACAAAATTTTCAACTGAAAAATCAAACACTATGGCAAACAATGCAGGTAATGTAATTGCAGGCGTATTGGCCGGATTGGCAGTAGGTACCCTGATTGGCATTCTGGTGGCGCCAGATAAAGGTGCTAACACCCGTCAGAAGATTGTGGATGGTGCCAATGATCTGGGGAGACGTTTCAATGACCAGATGCAGGATCTTGCAGGTTCTGCCCGCAAGTTTAAAAGGGATGTTAAACAGTCTGCCCAGGAAATGCGTGATGACGTACAACATTCAATAGACAATTTGCGCGAAGCCTAACGTATCAATTGCATGGGGAGAAGTAGTTTCTCTCCATGTTTTTTTAAAATTAAATGACCGAGCCATGACTTACAAGGAGGAGCTGTTTGAAAAGATAACGAATGTGGCCGTCAATACAAGGGAATATGTAGAGAGTAGGGTAGAGCTGGAAGTGCTTAAGGGTGCCGACAAGATTTCACAGGGTCTGGCTGCAGTAATAATAGTGTTGGCGGCTATGGGATTTGGCTTTATTATGTTGCTATTGCTCCTGTTTGGTGCGGCTGCGGCTTTGAATCAGTACTTCGGCAATGCTTATGCCGGGTATCTGTTGGTTGCTGCCATTGCAGCTATCCTGGGTATACTTATTGTTACCATCGGAAAAAATATCCTTAAGAACGCATTTATGAATACCATCATTAACAATATTGATGATGAATAAGGAGAATTACCATAGCAGCATTAGAAAGAAGATAGCGGAGAAACAACGCGCGCTGGCGGAAAAGGAAATGAATCTGCGGCATAGTTGTGAGCAACTGGTGGACCATTTTACACCTGGTTATATGGTGAAGCGTGCAGCAGCAGGCTTAATCCAACCCCGGGAAGATGGCGGAAACGGTTTGTTAAAGACAGGTGCCCTGGTGGGTGCAGTAGCTCTGGCGGAGAGAATATTTTTTAAGAAGTCGCGCTTCCTGACCCGCACACTGGGGACGTTGGGAATGCGGGGAATTTCAAGGTTGTTCCGCTAAGGCCAGCCAAAATTGATATTCAAATGAATACAGATACCCCCTTGAAAATTTTGATTATAGACGATGAAACAGAAATATCCCAGCTGTTGTCAAGGTTTCTGGAGCGCAAAGGATATTCTGTTAACAGTGCTGGCAATCTTACCGAGGGGAAAGCGCTGTACATGCATGCTGAATATCGCTATCTGATTTTAGATATTAATCTCCCGGATGGCAACGGGTTGGATGTTCTGCCCTATTTTAAAAAAGTGCAGCCTGCCTGTGATATAATAATGATGAGTGCAATGGCCAGCCCTCAGTTGCATTTTGAGTCTAGGAAAAGAGGTGCAATGACAATGGTGGGAAAACCATTTAGCACCCAGAATATTGTATCGCTACTTGAAAATGGTGATCCAGGCCAAACCTGATTTACACACCCAAATTCCTACATTTGTTTATGGCAAAAATTCTTCTGGTAGATGACGATATGGACATCTGCCGATTATTGGAAAGGTTTTTAAGCCGCCATGGCTTTAGCGTGGAATCTGCCTACAGCGGAAAGACAGCGCTGGATCTGGTTACGCAGAAAAGTTTTGACCTGGTCTTCTGTGACTTCAGGTTAAAAGATATGGAGGGAAGGGATTTTATTGAAAAATCACATCTCATTGTGCCTGACCTGAAGATCATCATCATAACAGGTTATTCTGATGTTCGCATAGCCGTTGACGTAATTAAAAGAGGGGCACTTGATTATGTTATCAAGCCCCTGATTCCTGATGAGATCCTCACCATGACGAGAAAAGCCATCTCGTTTGAACAAAATTCAGGTACACCGGTGGAAGCTGCGGCTTCGTCCACTGCGCCAATGATCACCAGCAGAAAGGCTGTAGTCAGCAAAGCCCCTGCCTATATCAAGGGAGACTCGCCGGCGGCAAAGCTTATGCACAATGAAGTTAAACTGGTGGCCCCTACTAATTTCAGCGTCATCATATATGGTGAAAGTGGCGCCGGCAAAGAACATGTGGCCAGGTCAATCCACGACATGAGTGGCAGGCGTGGTGCTCCGTTCATTGCGGTAGATTGTGGAGCACTTACCAAGGAGCTGGCAGGAAGTGAATTGTGGGGTCATGAAAAAGGCGCATTTACAGGCGCTCACAATGCAAAGCCTGGTCAATTTGAGTTGGCCAATGGAGGAACGATTTTTCTGGATGAGATTGCAAACCTCAGTTATGATATACAGGTGGGTTTATTGAGATTGGTTCAGGAAAGAAAACTTCGCAGGGTAGGAGGTGTTAAAGACCTGGAAATAGATGTGCGGATCATTGTTGCGTCTAATGAGAACCTTAAAATTGCTGCGCAGAAAGGTAAATTTCGTGAAGATCTGTACTACCGGTTCAATGAGTTTACGGTTAACGTGCCTCCGCTACGGGAGATGCCAGAGGATGTTATGCATTTTGCAGAGCATTTCCTAATGCAGGCAAATGCAGAACTGGGCAAACAGATCAATGGGTTTGATACTAAAGTGGAAGATTTGTTCCGCCGTTATAGCTGGCCAGGAAACCTTCGTGAATTGCGGAATGTGGTAAGGCGTTCCGCACTGCTTACAGATGGAAACAAGGTGGAGATCTCATCTCTCCCGCAGGAGATTGTTTATTTCGATAGATTCATAACAGCCGTTGCGCCTGAACCAAAACATCCTGAAGACAATAGGGTCAAAGAAAAAGCGCCTAAACCTGAGCTGCCCATCGATCTCAAAACGGCATCCGCACTGGCAGAAGCAGAAGTCCTTAAGAAAGTTTTGGAAGAAGTAAAATACAACCGTACTAAGGCTGCGTTAAAACTGGGTATCGACAGAAAAACGCTCTTCAATAAAATGAAGCAGTACAATCTTTGACGTTGTAGCATTTTTGAGCAAGTCAAGAAATAAAAAAGCTGGTCCTTACGGGGATCAGCTTTTTTACTTATCTCAACTGGTTGGCTTTATTTTCTTTTCCTTACCGCCAATACAACCAGTAATAGCAGGATGGCACCACCGGTAATTAAAGCCCAGGGCTCTTCATACCATTCTTTTTTGTTGATATCAATATCAATATCGAGGCCTTTTTCCTGCGCGTATGATTTGATTGCAAATGCTGTATTCACAACCGCCAGGGTTAAAACAGGGAAATATTTCTTCATAATGCATGGATGTGGTTTAACTGACTTTCTTGCCTGTAAGCAGGGAGACAACAAACAGGATGAGGAAGATCACAAATAGAATTTTGGCAATTCCTGCAGCACCGGCGGCTATGCCACCGAAGCCAAAGATGGCCGCAATAATGGCCACAATCAGGAAGATAACAGAATACCTAAGCATAGTTGACTGGTTTAGTTGGTGATGAATGTTTAGGTAGTTGTTTCAAATTTGATTCCAACACTATTTTAGCGTGAACTTCTGCATCCTTACATAATCTGTAGTTTGATTTGAGTAGTACTTTCCCCACTGTGGGCATTACTATATGCCATCAGTCTTTTGTTTTCACGGGTGTTGAATATTCCGGGGCTTTGATTTCCGGGATGGGTTGCTTTGACAAGATCTGCAGCAACTCTTTCACTGCACGTTCTAACTGCGAATCTCTGCCTGCCTGCATGGATTTTGCATCCATCCGTACGTCAATATCCGGAGGTACACCCTCATTTTCCGCTACCCATTTCCGGTTGATGGGGTCAAACACGGCATTGTCAGGTGCGGTTACCCGGCCCCCATCCACCATGGGGTAATGCGTGGAAGATTTCACAAGACCGCCCCAGGTTCTTGCTCCAATCAGCAATCCTGCTTTTTGTTGACGGAAAACCCAGGGAAAGAAGTCGCCACCGGAACCGGCAAGCTCATTGATAAGCAGCACTTTGGGTCCCAGGATTCCCGCAGGTAAGCGCATGGGCGTACCCTGTGGTACTTCATTGGTAAGGGCCGCACGCAGTGATCTGGTCATCAGGTCCACCATATAGTCATCCAGCAATCCGCCGCCATTAAATCTCTCGTCAATCACAGCGCCCAGCTTATCCTGCTGCGCAAAATAATACCGGTTAAAACTCACAAATCCTCCACCTCCTGTGTTGGGTACCCATACATAGGCCAGTTTGCCGCCAGATAAACTATCTACCATCCTTCTGTTATCTTCTACCCATACACGTTGCCGCAGTGCATTTTCATTGCGGATGGGTTTCACGATCTCCGTCCAGCTACCCTCATAAATTGGTTTGGTATTCAGCTGCAGGGAGGTCTGGATATCCGCCGTACCATCAAGCAGCTGGTGCGGATCATCATTGGCAGTCAGTTCCTTTCCATTGATGCCCACCAGGTAGTCGCCCACTTTGGCTTTGATGCCGGGGCGGTCCAGCGGACTGCTGAGTCCCGGGTTCCAGCTTTCTGTATTGTAGATCCTGGAGATCTTCCATCGGCCCTGGTCTGCAATGAGGTCGGCGCCAAGCAGTCCTGCATTGCTGTTGTCTGTTTCCGGGATATCGCCTCCTGAAACAAAACTATGACCCACACTCAATTCGCCATTGACCTGGTCAAGGATATAGTTTAGGTCTGATCTGTGTTTTACAAACGGGATCAACGGCGCATATCGGTCATATACATCGTTCCAATTTCTTCCGTGGATGTTGGGCGCATAGAAGTAATCCCTTTCATAACGCCATGTTTCTTCAAAGATCTGTTTCCATTCTTTGCTGCGGTCAAGCTGCATGCGCAGGTCAGTCTTCAATACTTTTGCATCATTGGCGTTGGGACCTCCGGTATTGATCACGCGCCAGTTGCCAGCTGCATTTGCGAGCATTTTTTTACCATCCTGTGAAATACTGATGGCACCCAGGCCACTCGCAAATTCTTTAGCTTCTTTGGATTCAAGGGTGAATTTATGGAGTACCGATGGCCTGTTGGGAACAAATTCAAGCACAAAGGCCACTCCGGCGGGTCCGGCGAGAACTGCACCGTAATTCCGTTTAGGCATAGGCAGGGGGATAGTGCGCCGATCCAGTTGATCAAAGTCTATCATCACACCGCTTTCTTCCTTGGGTTTTTCTGAACCAGGCTTTGGTTCTTCTTTGGGTTTTGGTTTTTCCTCCGGTTTCGTCTCGGCCTTCACTTCTTCTTCATCGCTGGTGGGTTTGAAAGGAGAGAGGTCATTCTTGCGCAGGTTGATCACATAGGCTTCATATTCAGGCCTTGCATTTTGGGAACTGGTGTTGGCCCATCCGCTGCCGAGGGCAAGCTCAGTGCTGGCCAGGAAATAAAGATGCTTGCTGTCCCTGTCCCAGGCAGGGGAGAAGGCGTCCGCAAAAGCGTTGGTGAGGGCATGTACCGTTTTGGTCCTAACGTTCCATACTTTTATACCCCGGAACATATTGCTCCCTGTTTTACTGTAAGCCAGCCACTGCCCGTCAGGGCTCCAGGTGAGGCCCATGTCCCCCCGCTCTGTGTTTATACCACCAATGTCTGCCGTGGTGATATCTCCTGTGCTGAGTTCAACGATGCGAACCCTGACATCATCATCGGCAAAGGCAATGTATTTCCCATCAGGACTCCACGCAGGCTCCCATGCCATTTTGGATTCACCGATGCTGATGATGCGGGGCTTGCCCATTCCATCCTGGGCTGCCAGATAAAGCGCATAGCCTTTACCGTTAGCATCAGAGAACCAGGCGATCTCATTACCCCTGGGGCTCCAGAGGGGTGCCCGGTCTGCCGCGGATGAACTTTGCGTGATATTCCTGACGTCCCCGTTCTCCACAGGAACGGTAAACACTTCTCCGCGCGCTTCCATCACTGCCCGTTTACCTGTGGGGGACAGGCTGGCATTCACCACCCTCCTGCTTACATTCTCCCATTTTGTTTCAGCCCAGGGGAAATCACCCACCACATTAATGGCGATTTGTTTATCATTCTTACCTGCCAGGTCCATCTGGTGCAGGCTTCCTTCGTGTTCATATACCAGCATATTACCGTATCCACCCAGCCACTTCACATCAGCTCCTTTGGAACGGGTAAGCTGGGTAAGTGCACCACTGCCCGGCGTATAACTCCAGATGTTGGAGACACCACCCTGCCTATCACTCAGAAAATAAATTTTATCACCCAGCCATAATGGCTGGATGTCTATGCTGCGCTGCTCATTGGGGATCATGGTTTCGGCGAAATCTGCCAGGTTCATCACAATCAACGGCGTGTTTTGTCCGCCCCGGTATGCGCGCCACTCCACATCCCATCGATCCATCTTATCAATGACTACTTGTTTTCCGTCTGGTGAATAACTGCCATCAAATCCCCACTGCTTCGTTAGCAGGACGGGCACGCCACCCGTTGCCGGAACGGTCCATAAACGCATATAGGTAGTGGGGGCAGTTTCCCTCTCGCTGGCGAAGAGTATGTGCTTCCCATCAGGACTCCAGCCCCGGGCAGCGGTATAACTGGGATGGTAAGTAATGCGTTTGGGTTCCCCGCCTTTGGCAGACACGAGGTATACAGCGGGGATTCCGCTGCGGTTGCTGGTGAAGGCAATCCATTTTCCATCCGGCGAAAAATGGGGATCAGATTCCACAGCCGCCGTACTGGTGAGGCGGAGCACATTCTGCCCGTTGAGATCAGCCACCCAAAGATCTGACCCGTAAGTGAAGGCAATCTGTGTGGCACTCACGGAGGGCTGCCTGAGTAACCTGGTTGACTGGGCAAAACCTGGGAATTGGAAGGCGGAGGTTGACAGTAAAAAAAGGACAAAGATGCGCAGGCATCGGTTAAACAGTCTCATACGCTGGTTTGGAAGTTGAAGGAACAAGTTATTGAATATAGGGATATCATGTGGTACGGGCTGAGTTTTGACGCCGGATCAGACCCTAAGGTTACAGGACAAGTAGCTTGACTTTAAACGGGACAAAAGCTATCTTGAGACGCCATGAAGCCACTGCATTTTTTCCTGTTGTTATTGATGTCTTTACATACCCGGGCCAATGACGGCGCATTCTATGCAGCCGGCAATCAGTTGATTCCCATCCAGGAAACCAGTATTGCCGTTCGCAAGGAAATTCTCACCCTGAAGAAAGTGAACCAGGACTACATTGATGTGACGGTGTATTATGAATTCTTCAATCCCGGGCCTGATAAAATCATCACTGTAGGTTTTGAGGCGGGCAGTCCCATGGGTGATGTGGACGGAAGGCCGAAGAAAGGGCAGCATCCGTATATCTATGATTTTACCACCCAACTCAACGGTGTGTTTTTGAAGTATGCGGTGGCCTATGTGGACGACTCGCTTTATGCGAAGAATGGTGAGGTGAAAAGCAAGGACCTTGCCGCACTGGTCAAAAAAAGTGAGAACTCAGACTATATGGATTTTAGCTATGTGTATCATTTTAAGGCAAAATTTGCGTCTGGGAAAAATATAATCCAGCACACTTATCGTTATCACTGCTCCAATTCCGTCTATGAAGTTTACAGTATCCCTTATATATTGACTGCTGCCCGGCGATGGGGAAACAGGCAGATCGATGATTTCACCCTGGTGCTGGATATGGGTGATTTTGAAACTTTTAATCTTAAGGAAACCTTTTTCAAAGGGATGAGCAACTGGAGTATCCACGGAATCGGTAAAATGTATGTTACGAAAATCCTGGAGGATGATGCAGATACCGTGCTGAGATGTCACGTGAGAAAAGGCTATGTGCAATTTCACCAAGCAAATTTCAGGCCTGAAGGAGAACTATCGCTATATGCTGAAGAGCCCTATTTTATGGGCTATAATCCGGCCTACATTCCATTCTCTCAGGCGCAACTGAGGGATCCGGATGATACCAGTGATGAAAGCCGCCGCCGCATTTACAGAAATCTTCCCTTTGCGAGGAGGGGATACGTGTTTCTGTCGGCCGACCTTAAAGCATTTTACGAGAAGCAGGACTGGTACATGCCGGATCCCAATTACCAGCCTGATGTGGAGATGCTGGATGAAAAGGAGAAAAAATGGATGGAGCGCTGGAAATAGCATTCAACTATATTCACATAACAGTATTATGAAGCATTTATTCTTTTGCTTATTTTTTGCTTTGGGGCATGGATTGTATGCCCAGTCTTTCCCGGAACCGAAGACCTATGACAAAGAACCTCCGTCTGTTTTTGAAGTCCATCTGAATGGGCGGACATATGAAATCACTGAAGGGGAGATAGTAAAGATTGACACAATGATTCGCCCTCAGTTTCATATCAGGCAATTGCCCGAGAAGAAATTTGAGAATACATTTTGCACATTCAATTACCCCAAAAACCTGACGTTTGGATATGATAAAGACGGACCCGTAACCACCTGGACCCTTGATGGAGCAGATATGGTAGTAATGGTGTATGATTTGGAGAATCTTGGGGATTTGAATTCAATTACTTCTACTGTTGTAGAGCAATTTGGGGGTAAGCCATCAGATATTACGGATACCACCGTAAACTTTGGCGGACGCACATTAAATGGTAAGGTGGTGAACATTCGTTTGGCGGGTGAATTGCTTTGTCAGGAGTATTATCGCGTTACATTTCCTAATGGGAGAGGCGGTTATATTATGTTTCAGGACTCAATGAATGATGGGGTACACTCTGCCGAGTATTTCAAAGTGCTGGGATGTTTCAGGCGAAGCATTGCTTTCAAAAAAGATGTAGAGCCATTGTAATGATGCTTTCTTCATTGATTCTTCCCTTGTGCATCATTACAGTCCACGCCAACAGTGAACTATTTATTCTAATTATTTGATTTTCAAAGTGAACTTCCTGGTGTAACAATTTTGGCTATTTATTCAGGGCCTTAAAAGTTTACCGGGCTGCAATGAAATATTATCCCTTGCGTTAAACCCTGTGAAAATGTTAAAGTCCAATCGATACAAAAAATCGATCCATGAAACCATTGTATGTTGCCCTCGCCCTGTTGATCTTCGTCAGTTGTTCAAAGAATGATACGCCTGAGCCGGATCCGGTTCCACAAACCATGTATTTCCCGCCTGTAAGCGGAAGCCCATGGGAGACTGTTTCGCCGGCTACCCTCGGATGGAATGAGGCCAATATACCGGCGCTCAAAGAATACCTGGCCCAGAAAAATTCAAAATCATTTATCGTCCTTGTCAATGGCCGGATTGTTATGGAAGAATATTTTAACGGCCATAATGCCACTGCCACCTGGCAATGGAACAGTGCGGGTAAAACTCTGGCCTCCACGGTAACCGGTATTGCCCAGCAGGAAGGACTGCTTACCATCAATGACAAGGTGAGTAAACACATAGGCCTTGGCTGGACCTCTGAGCCGCTGGCCAAAGAGAACCTGATCCTTGTGCGCCACCTGCTCACCATGACCACAGGCCTGAATGATTCCTCTGAACTGGTGATCAAACCTAACCTCACCTACATGGCGGATGCGGGTACGCGTTGGAGTTATGCCAATGTATTCCAGAAACTGATGGATGTAAATGCTTCTGCGAGCGGTCAGGATTTTGAAACTTATTTCAATGCCAAACTGAAGAACAAAATAGGTATGGATGGGTTCTGGAATTTTGGGACCATCTTTTATATCTACCATAGCAACACCCGTAGTATGGCCCGTTTTGGCCTTCTTGCCCTGAACCAGGGCAAGTGGAATGCGGAGCAGATTGTGAATGAGGCCTTCTTTAGTGCAGCTACCAATACATCACAGGACATCAATCCTTCTTATGGATACCTCTGGTGGCTGAATGGAAAATCCAAGTATATGGTTCCCGGTGGGCAAACGGTATATCCCGGCACACTGGTACCTAATGCACCGGCAGATATGTATGCAGCCATGGGTGCATCAGACCAGCGGATCTATGTGGTTCCCAGCAAGAAGATGGTGGTGATCCGTATGGGTGACGCGTCTAATCCGGATAATCCCAATTTTGCCGTGTCTGGTTTTGACAATGAATTCTGGGGTAAGCTGAATACGGTGATTAAATAACGCGGCATAAATTAACATTGAAGTATCTTAGGATACCCATGTTTTTTCGCCGGTTTAAATATGCCCTCGTTTTGCTGACGCCACTGGTAGTGGGTGTATCCTTGTCAGCAAAAGGAGGGTATAGTATTTTAGCGCCGTTTTTTCTATTTGTGGTGCTGCCTTTTTTTGAATTGTTTACCCAGGGGTCTGCTGCAAACCTGAATGCAGTGGAAGAAGAACTGGCGAGGAAAGACAAGGTTTATGATGTTTTACTGTATGTGCTGTTGCCGCTGCAGTATTTTCTGCTGGTTCTCTTTCTGTACCGGATCACTTACCTGCAGCATTCCACCCTGGAAACCATGGGCATGGTACTCTCCATGGGCATGGCCTGTGGGATCCTTGGGATCAATGCCGCCCACGAACTGGGCCATCGCTCTACACCTTATGAACAGGCCATGAGCAAGATGCTGCTCCTGACTTCCCTGTATATGCATTTCTTCATTGAGCATAACAGGGGTCATCATAAACATGTTTCCACGGACGAGGACCCCGCTTCAAGCAAGAGAGGAGAGTGGGTGTATACTTTTTATGTAAGGACCATCTGGGGCAGCTGGTTATCAGCCTGGCAACTGGAGCGTACCAGGCTTGACAGGAAGGGAAAATTATTCCTGAGCATACACAATGAAATGCTTCGCTTCCTGCTGATACAAATTGGTTTTCTGGTAGCCATTGCCGTTATCTTTACTTTCAAGACAATGCTACTCTTCATTGCAGCCGCATTTATTGGTATACTTCTGCTGGAAACTGTAAATTATATAGAACATTACGGACTGCGCAGGGAAAAGAAAGGGGATAATTATGAACGTACAATGCCCTGCCATTCCTGGAATTCCAATCATCCTTTGGGAAGATTGATGTTGCTGGAACTATCCCGCCATAGTGATCATCACTATATGGCCAGTCGGAAATACCAGATCCTTCGCCATTTTGATGACAGTCCGCAGATGCCCACGGGCTACCCGGGAATGATCCTTCTGGCATTGCTTCCGCCGTTGTGGTTCCGGGTCATGGATAAGGAGATCGATGGGTTTCAAAACAAAAGACAGGCAACCATTTCGGCATGACCTGAAAACAGTAGATTAGCAGTTCAAATGCAGAACATGGCTACCACCCTTACCATACAGGCAGAGATTCATGCGCCCATTGAGAAAGTCTGGAAATACTGGACCTCTCCGGAACATATTACCCAATGGAATTTTGCCGATCCCAGCTGGCGATGCCCCTGGGCAGAAAATGATTTGCAACCCGGCGGTGTGTACAAAGCCCGTATGGAAGCCAGGGACGGGAGTTTTGGATTTGAGTTTGAAGCCGTTTACGATGAAGTGGCTTTCCCTTCTGTTATTGCCTATACCATGGCAGACGGACGTAAGGCGGTGACAAATTTTTCTGAATCCGGGAACACCACCCTGGTGATCACCCGGTTTGACGCGGAGAGCCAGCATTCACCGGAAATGCAGCAGAAGGGCTGGCAGGCCATTCTGGATAATTTTTCGAAGTATACAGAAACCCATTAGGCTTTGTTAGTGTGCGCTGAATGAAAAAGAGATATGCAGAAGTTAAGCAGGGGAGTCTTTTATGGCCATACAGACCGGAGTTTGCAAGTGGAAGGCCTGCTGATCACAGAGACGGACTATGTGCATCCTTATGTGGACTGGCATTATCATGAACTGCCGTATTTTACTTATATCCTGCAGGGACAGCTAACGGAAGGCACTCATAAGGAAGTACTTCAATGCAGTGCGGGATCGGTGCTGTTTCACCATTGGCAGGAAGCCCACTATAACTGTAAGCCCGATGCACCCGCCCGTGGTTTTCACATTGAACTGGATCCACACTGGTTGCAGCAATATGATGTTTCGCTGGAGCATCTCCAGGGCGCTCATGCACTGCAGGATCTGGAATTGAAGATCCGGATGGCCAAGGTGTTTCATGCTTCGTACCATCAGGGGGAGGAATTGGATCTCCATGTCACCAGCAACCTGATCCATTTGTTCCAGGGAATGATGTCCAGCCAGGAAAAACCAAATCGCCGGCGTCCAAAATGGGTGACTAGTGTTCGCGAACTTATCCATGACCGTTACGCTGAACGCCTCAACCTGAATGAACTGGCAGAACATGCGGGAGTTCACCCGGGCCATCTTTGCAGGGATTTCTCTCATTATTTTCACTGTACCCTCACGGTGTATATCCGTAAGGTGCGGGTGGAGCAATCGCTGGTCCTGTTGCACGATGGGCGGCAAAGCCTCTCTTCTATTGCCTATCACTGTGGATTTGCGGACCAGAGTCATTTTATCCGCTCTTTTCGTTCTATGATGGGCTGCAGTCCGGGCCAGTATCGCAAGATCCTGCGGGACTGAGCATGCAGGTTAATCCTGTTCTATTGCAGGTTTAAGGGGAAGTCTACCTTTGCGGATATGCGTATACTTCTGGCCATTGGTTTTTGGATCTGCACTGCCGCCCATGCGCAGGATATTGTGCCCAGCCAGGGCATAACCTCTGCATTTCATCAGGAAAATATCAGCAGGATATTTTTCACTGCTAAAGCCTTACCGCGGGATCAGCTGGGTGCAAACGCCTTTTTGCAGCATTATACACTTACGCCAAACTCCGATCTGTTTTTTGCTGCTTTTTTCTCCAATTCGCTCACCAACCTGAAGCACCGGCTGGCTCCGGGAATGACCCGGGACAGCCTTTTCCGCAAAGGCAATTACCAGTTTTCGATCTTGATAGATGGTAAAGAAATTTATAGGAGCAATCTTTTGCCCGGTGCACCGCAGCAACGGCAGCAGGATACTACTACCGTGCTGTACAGACCCCTCATAGACAATAAAAATGGGCAGGGTTCCTGGAGTGAATCATTCTGGAACCGTTTTATGAATGCTGGGGGAAGCCGTGTATTAACAGATGGTCCGCACCTGCTAAGGATGGAGATCAGGCCTTATATTCAAGGGAATGCATTGCAGGTTGGAGAACTGATGGCCAGTGGAGAAATGCCGATAACGGTGGCATTGCATCCTGTCATTGATGTGCGTAAGGTTGAGCTCCACCGGCCCAAACCCTATCCGGGATTGCAGGTGTCAACATCCGGTTTTGATACGGTACGGATGAAGCAACTAAAAGGAAGTATTGATTCCGGATTGTTCAGGAAAATTAGCAGTGTAATAATACTTAAGGAGGGCAGGATTTTGCTCGAAGAATATTTCAATGGCGCCCAAAGAGAGACCCTGCATGATACCCGGTCTGTAGGAAAATCATTTGCATCAACACTTACGGGTATGGCTATTGAAGATGGGTATATCAGGAACGAGGAGTTGACCCTGAATGAGGTATATGCGATGAATGATTTTGCACAAGCCAGTGAGGCGAAAGGTGCAACCACCCTGAAAGATCTATTGACTATGGCCTCCGGGTTTGATGGGGACGATGGGAATGATGCCTCGCCCGGCAATGAAGAGAACATGTATCCCACGGAGAACTGGGTGAAGTTTGCGCTGGACCTGCCTTTTGATACAACCTACAAGAAGCAATGGCATTATTTTACTGCAGGCGTTGTGGTATTGGGCGATGTGTTGCAGCGGCGTGTGAAAGGAGGGTTAGAGGCCTACGCGCAGAGAAAACTTTTTAGCCCCCTTGGCATTAAGCAATATCAATGGCAGTATACACCGCAAAAGGTTCCCAATACCGCGGGAGGATTGCAACTACGGGCCCTGGACCTTGCCAAGTTTGGGCAACTCTATAAGGATAAAGGTAGTTGGCAGGGGAAGCAATTAATTGCTGAAAATTGGATAAACAAAACACTCACACCGTATCATGCCTTGCCAGGAAGGCCCGGAGAATACTATGGATATCTTTTCTGGCAAAAGACCTTTGCGGTAAATGACCGGAATTTTGTGGTGGACTATTGTTCAGGCAACGGCGGAAATTATGTAATGATTTTCCGGGACCTGCCACTGGTGGTGGTGATCACTGCAACTGCATATGGCCAGCCTTATGCGCATCCGCAGGTGCACCGTATGTTGACGGAGTTCCTGATTCCCGCAATTTTGGAGTAAATTGGTTGCATGGATACATCCTTGCGATTGCAGATTGTTCGCGTGACACCGGATGAACTAAAGGTATTACATCATATTTCTGTACAGACGTTTACCGAAACCTTTGCAAGCCAGAATACACCAGAGGATATGGAGAAATACCTGGCGGAGAATTTATCCCTGAACAGGCTCACTGCGGAACTGCAAAATCCCAGAACTCAGTTCTATTTTGCTTTGCTGGGCGATGACATTGCAGGCTATCTGAAACTCAACCTTGGCGAGGCGCAAACGGAGCTGAAAGATAGCCAGGCACTAGAGATTGAGCGCATTTATGTTTTGAAGAAATACCAGGGCGCGCAAGTGGGAAAGGCTCTCTTTCAACATGCTGTTATGGTAGCTAAAGAACATCAAATGCAGTATATCTGGTTGGGTGTATGGGAAGAGAATCACAAGGCCATTGCCTTTTATGAAAAGCAGGGCTTTGTTGCTTTTGACAAGCACGTTTTTGTTTTGGGGAATGATCCACAAACGGATATCATGATGAAGCTGGTGCTACGATCTCGTTAACATCCCAAGAATCGGGTTGTAATACCGCTACGCAGAATAGATCTTGCTGCATAATTCAGCACTATGCACGTACACAGCGACCTGCCTATTTTTTACTTTGGCACACCGGTGGTATTGATCAGTTCCAGGAATGCCGATGGTTCCCATAACATCGCCCCGTTTTCTTCCATTTTCTGGTTGATGAATCGATGCGTCATCGGTGTCAGCCATGCATCACAGACGGCAGGCAATCTATTGCGCGAGCAGGAATGTGTGCTCAACCTGCCCTCAGCACAACAAGCGGGCATTGTCAACGTGCTGGCCAAAACCACTGGGCGTAACCCGGTGCCATCCGGTAAAATTAGCAAAGGGTATGTCTATCATGGCAACAAGGCGGGTCTTGCCAACCTGCAGCTCATGGCGTCAGAAACTGTTTCAGCGTCAAGGGTCAAAGAATGCCCGGTGCAGTTGGAAGCCAAGCTGCGCGCCGTACATGGTTTGGGCGACGATGATATCCGTTTGCGCGGCAAGATCATGTATGCAGAACTGGAGATCACAAAAACCCATATTGATCCTTGTATCCTTTGGCCCAACAATCCTAACCGCGTGGATCCGGACCTATGGAAACCGCTCATTATGAGTTTCCAGGAGTTTTATACTACAGGTGAGAAACTGGCATACTCCCGTCTCGCTGAGATTCCGGAGCAGTCCTATGCCATCCCCAGGCTGCCAGTGGTGTCCTGATACAGGAAGTTTTGAACTGGATGTAACATTCCTGCGATGCCCGCAACAAACCTTTCAAAAGCTGTTATGGTACATCGCCGGGATCTGATCAAATATGCAGGTGCCCTCCTGGGCTCCTGGACCTTGCAGAGCCACGCTTTTGCAATGGGGTTGGAGGAGGAAAATCACGACTGGATTGTTCTGAGAAACAATGAGAATCCTTATGGCCCGTCTGCATCTGTAGCCCGGGGGGTGGCTGAAAAGTTGAAGCGGATGAACAGGTACAGCTGGGAAGATTCACAGGAACTCATGAATGCGTTGGCGCAACACCATGGCTTGAAAACCACCCAGATTTCCCTGGGTGCGGGTTCTACTGAGTTATTGGATCTGCTTGCGGCTAAAACGCATGCTGAAAAAGGCGGAGTAGTACTTGCAGATCCCAGTTATGATTACTGGCTTGAACCCTGGATGAAAAAAGGGTTGGTGGTGAAAAGGTTGCCGGTGAATTCATCTAAAAAATTGGACCTGAAATCCATGGCTGAAGCGGTGGATGCAACTACAAAGCTTTTGTATATCTGCAATCCCAATAACCCTACCGGTACACTTATTGATTCATCTGAGATGCTTAGTTTGTTGGAATCAGTTCCGCCAAAGGTTAATGTAGTGATTGACGAGGCCTATATTCAGTATACGGATCAGCCTGGTTTCATTTCTCTGATACCCAGGTTTCCCAACCTGGTGGTTTTGCGCAGTTTTTCAAAAATTTACGGACTTGCCGGTGCAAGGGTAGGCTATGCCGCTGCCCAGGAGAAGATACTGCAGGACATGGATGGGTACCGTTCTTCTGCAGGAGGATCGGTTAGCGTTCCCTCCCGCTGGGCGGCGTATTACGCTTTGCAGGATCCAGCGTTCCGGGAGAGATCAAAGCAGGAAAACAACAAGGTCAGAACCTACACAACAGAACAACTGAAAAGGTTGGGTATTGAATGCATTCCATCGGCTACCAACTTCCTCTATTTTTCATTGTCAACTTTTCCTAAGGACTATTTCCGGTTGTTGGAACAGCATAAAATCCAGGGTACGAGAATCTATGAAGAAGAGGGACGATGGACGCGTATCACGGTGGGCACTATGGCGGAAATGAAAAAGTTAATTAACACACTGTCATCATCCTGAATGATGTATATTATGCAATGCTTTGTTGTAATCCCCGCTTAATTACCTGCAAAATATTCCTGCTGATTTGCCTGCTGGGCTCCGTGGTCAGGGGGAACTCACAAGGCTCCGCCACCATTGAAGCTCCCTGTAAACCCGAAGTTTGGCACAGCATCGCTGGTGTACAGTCTCAGGATAATGCAGACCTGCAATTCCTGAAAAAACTGGTAGCCGGTAAAAGAATCATCCTGATAGGGGAGAGTTCCCATGGTATTGGTGATTACTATACACAAAAGTCCAGGATCATCATGTACCTGCATAAAGAATGCGGGTTTGACGTATTGGCGATGGAAAGCGGAATTGCGGATATCCATCTCGCGTATAAGCATGTGGATAGCTTGTCTGCCAAACAGATCCGTAACCAAACAGTATTTGGAAATTTTCAGTGTGAAGAGATCATGCCACTATTTGACTACATCAAAAGCACGGCGTCATCTGCCAGGCCTTTATATTATAGCGGCTTTGATTCGCAGAATTTTTCTGGTTCTTTCAGTCTCATCCAAAAAATATTGCGAAATAAATGGGGCAGTAAGGGTGATAGCCTGGTAGGATGCCTGTCAAAATATTTCAGGATCCCTGTGATCATGTGGGATGAGGATAAACAGCCTCTTGTAGCCATCAGTGATTCCATCAGGGGAGCTGCTACTATGATCGCCAGTTTTTTCAGGGACAGCAGCGCCTCCATCCGCCGGACCTATGGTCTTACCGCAACAGACATGGATTACCTGCAACGTTCACTGCAAAACCAGCTGGATGCTGTTCAGTTAGACTGGACAAAGGATGACCCATCCTCCCATCGGGATAAGGTTATGGCGGGTAACCTGTTTTGGCTCATGGATAGTGTTTATCCAAACCGGAAAATCATCATCTGGGCTCATAACGGACATGTTGGGAGGAGCAGTGCGGAGGGAAATCCGTATACCTGGCTGGGGGAATATGTGGCTAAAAAGTATGGCAGGCAAAGTTATCACATCGGCCTGTTTGCCAGGGTAGGGCAAACCTATGAATGGTGGACCAAAACTAACAAAGCGTTTGCCAATAACCAAAGTGATGATATTGAACAACTGGCTTCTTTAGCAGAGATCACATATATCGATTTTGCACAAGCAGTAAGATCCTGCCCATGGCCCAGGCGTCAGGTTTTTGGTTTTGAACTGGAGAACGGAGGCAGGATCGGCTTTATTCCGCAGAAGCGTTTTGATGCCATCATTACGTTTAAGAACGTGGGGTTGCCAACCTACACCAATTAACCACTTCACCACTTCACCACTTCACCATTTCACCACTTCACCACTTCACCACTTCACTACCCCTCCATTTCCTCTCTCAGCTCTTCAGAAATCTTCACCAGGATTTTATCAATCCGATGGCCGTCCATATCGATGATCTCAAAATGGAAGCCTCGCCACTCCAGGGTATCACCAGTATGGGGGATACGTTCCAGGTCATGGAGTACAAATCCGGCGAGGGTGTCAAACTCCTGTTCGCCTTCATTCATCCATTCTGTTTTTTCAAAGCGCGAAAGGAAATCGTAGAAAGGTATCTGGGCATCTACGAGGAAGCTGCCGTCTTCACGTTGTACCACTTCATAGTCCTCCACGTCTTCCTGGGGGATATCGCCCACAATGGCCTCAAGGATATCATTGAGGGTGATGAGTCCCAGCAGGGTTCCATACTCGTCCACAATAAAACAGGTGTGGATCTGGCTTTGCTTGAATTTTTCCAGCAGCTGGTATGGTGAGTTGTTCTCCGGTACAAACAGCGCGGGTTTCATCATCTCTTTGAACATCACATGGTCTGGTGTGATGTACAGGTCCTTGATGGATACATAACCTTTAATATTGTCAATAGTGCCGTCACAGATGGGATAAACAGAGTGCGGCTCATCGTAAATTTTTGCCTTGATGGTTTGCTCAGTATCGCTTACATCAAACCAGATAATATCAGACCTGTGCGTCATAAGGGAGGTGATATTACGGTCGCCCAGGTGAAATACGCGTTCAATGATCTCTTGTTCTGTAGCTTCTATGGCGCCGGTTTCTGTGCCTTCACTGATGATGGCCTTGATCTCATCTTCCGTTACCATATTGTCTCGTGCACGCATGTTGAACAGGCTAACGATGAGGTTGGTAGTCTTGGTGAGCAGCCATACAAAAGGGTAGGTGATGGCGCTGATGATGCGCATGGGAGCGGCGGAGAATTTAGCGATGCCTTCCGGGCTGGCCATGCCGATGCGCTTAGGCACCAGTTCACCCAGCACCAATGATAAAAAAGTTACGATGATCAAAACTACCACAGTAGCAATACCATTGGCATATTTGGCCAGGGTATCAAATTGTTCCAGCCATGTCCGGAAATAGATGATGATCTTATCTCCGGAATAGATACCCGTAAGGATGCCGATGAGGGTGATGCCGATCTGAACGGTGGATAAAAAATTATCCGGTTTGTTGGCAAGCTCCAGTGCGGCTTTGGCTCGGGCATCGCCTTTATTGGCCTGTGATTCCAGGCGGGCTTTGCGGGCAGACACCAGGGCAATCTCAGCCATGGAGAAAAAGCCGTTGAGGAGGATAAGGCCAATAAGGATCAGGAATTCATTCATGAAGGGAGGCCGAGGCCTATTTGGTGATCAAATACACGGGCTGCCATGACGCCGAGGGAAGATCCCAACAGGGCACCGGCCAGCACGTCAAAAGGATAATGGACACCTACATATACCTGCGCATAGGAGATCATGGCTGCCCAGAGAAATCCCAGTCCCCACCAGGGAGAAAGCTTCCTGAGGGTTACAAACATATAAGTAGCGATCGCAAAATGGTTGGTAGCATGTGATGATGTAAAGCTTCCGTTGAGTCCGCAATTGCGGGCGAGGAAGCGGATCTGGGGCCCGATGAATTCATCCCGGCAGGGTCTTGGACGGCCCACCAGTTCTTTGATGACATGGCTGCTGATAATGTCTGACAGTGCTACCAGGGACAACAATCCCAGGGCCCACCAAAGTCCCTTCTTTCCGAAATTGGTGATGATAAAAACCAGCAGGAAAAGGTAAAAAGGAGCCCAGAACGTTCCTTCCCTGATAAACAGGGCCACCGTATCCATCCATGGAGCCGTCCAGTCCCGGTTCACCTTGAACATCAGGGCATAATCAGCATGGAGGATGGTTTGGAGAAAGTCCATGCGGCGAAGATAGTTAAAAAAGATAGGGGTAGGGACGAGGGGTAGGGTTTAGGGGTAGGGTTTAGTCAGGCTCCTTAGCCCTACCCCTAAACCCTACCCCTCGTCCCTCGCCCTTTTTTCATACATTTGTCCCCCTAAACCCGATGAACAGTGGCATTGATCAAAAGTATTTCAGGCATCCGTGGAACAATAGGCGGCAAGCCTGGAGAAACCCTTTCACCCCTCGATATTGTAAAATTTACTTCTGCTTTTGGTGCCTGGCTCATGGAGAAAACGGGCCAGAACAAAGTAGTGATTGGCAGGGATGGCCGCATCAGCGGCGCCATGGTCAACAGCCTTGTTTCTAATACACTCATTGGCCTGGGTATTGATGTGGTTGATCTTGGCCTCAGTACCACACCTACGGTTGAAATGGCCGTAGTGATGGAAAATGCTGCTGGCGGGATCATCATCACGGCCAGCCACAACCCCAAAGAATGGAATGCCCTGAAGCTGCTTAACAGCAAGGGTGAATTTATTTCCGGGGAGGACGGTGCGGAGGTTTTAGCCAGGGCTGAAGCGGAGCAGTTCCGTTTTGCCGGCGTGGATAAACTGGGCAGCTACCGTACAGACGATAGCTATATGCAGAAACATTTTGATGCTATCCTGTCCCTGGACCTGGTGGATGTTGAACTGATCAAAAAAGCCAAGCTGAAAATTGTGGTGGATGCGGTGAACAGCACCGGCGCCAGTTTTGTACCTGAATTGCTGAAAGCACTGGGTGTTGCGGCAAAAGATATTACCGTTCTCAACGCGGAAGTTAATGGCAGGTTTGCCCATAATCCCGAGCCCCTGCCACAGAACCTTTCCCAGCTCTCTAACGAAGTGAACAAGACCGGCGCACACCTCGGTATTGCTGTAGATCCTGATGTGGACAGGCTGGTACTGGTTTGTGAAGACGGATCGATGTTTGGTGAAGAATATACCCTGGTGGCAGTTGCGGATTATGTGCTGAGCAAAAGGAAAGGTAATACGGTGAGCAACATGAGTTCATCACGTGCATTGAAAGATGTGACGATGAAGCATGGTGGTGAATATTTCCCCAGCGCCGTTGGCGAGGTGAATGTGGTGAAGAAAATGAAAGAAGTGAATGCTGTCATTGGCGGCGAGGGCAACGGAGGCATCATCCTGCCAGACCTGCACTATGGACGGGATGCACTGGTGGGCATCGCCTTGTTCCTGACTCATCTCGCAGCTTGTGGCAAAACGGCCAAGCAGTTGCGCCGTTCTTACCCGGATTATTTTATCATCAAGAATAAAATGGAACTGGAGCAGGGCCTTGATCTCTCCAGGATCTTCGATAAGATCCGTAAAAAATACAAAAGCCAGCCCGTAAATACAGAGGATGGCCTGCGCATTGAGTTTGAGAACGACTGGGTACATCTGCGATCCAGTAACACCGAGCCGATCATCCGCATTATTGCCGAAAGTAATTTTGAAACCACGGCAACCAATATCGCGAACCGGCTGATGCATGATATCAGGGAATCTATATAAAGAAAGGGAGAAGATAAAGGGAGAGGTGCGAAGGGAACCCTTCATGCTTCTCCCTTTATCTTTTCCCTTTCTTTAGCAGCCCTCAATTAGCTATCTTTGCAGCATGAGAATCTATCTCGACAATGCCGCTACCACGCCGCTGGATCCTGCGGTCCTTCAGGCGATGATGCCCTATCTTACTGAGAAATTTGGCAACCCTTCCTCCATCTATTCTTATGGCAGGGAAACAAGACTGGCTGTAGAAATGGCCCGCAAACAGGTGGCTAAAATTTTGAATGCAAGTCCTTCAGAGATCTTCTTCACCAGCGGGGGTACAGAGAGCAGCAATACCGCCATTTTTGCGGCGGTGAATGACCTGGGCTGTAAGCGTATCATTACATCTCCCGTAGAGCACCATGCAGTATTGCATACGGTGGAACACCTCGCGAAGCATGGCATCGTTAGCCTTGAATATGTAAAGCTTACGGAAAACGGGCATGTGGATATGGCTGATCTCGAAGAGCGGCTGGCAGCAAAGGATGTAAAGACCCTGGTAACGCTGATGCACGCGAACAATGAGATCGGCAATATGATTGATTTACCGGCTGTAGGAGAGCTTTGTAAGAAGTACAATGCCATTTTCCATTCAGATACCGTGCAAACGGTAGGGCATTTCCCCTTCGATCTTAAAAATACTTATGTGCATTTCATTACTGGCGGTGGGCATAAATTTCATGGCCCCAAAGGGGTGGGGCTGCTATATGTGAATGAAACGGTGAAGATCCATCCTTTTATTCATGGGGGCGGACAAGAGCGGAATATGCGTGCAGGCACGGAAAACCTGTATGGCATTGTTGGTTTTGCGAAGGCCCTGGAACTGGCCACGGCTGACTATGAGAAAGACAGTGCATATATGCAGGGCCTGAAACTGCATATGATGGAGCAACTTAAACAGACATTTCCGGAAGTGGTGTTCCATGGTGATCCACTCGGCAGAAGCTTGTATACCGTACTGAATGTGGGTTTTCCCAAAACCGAGAAATCAGAAATGTTGCTGTTTAACCTTGACATTAACAATATCTGCGTATCCGGTGGCTCGGCCTGCAGTAGTGGTGCCGATGCGGGATCACATGTGATCCGTGCTATCTATAACGATCCGGAAAAAATTGCCGTTCGGTTTTCATTCTCCAAACATAACACCCGCGAAGAGATAGACAGGGTAGTTGAAAAGTTAAGGGAACTGGTGTAGCCGCACCTGCTAGTGAAACGAAAGTTTCCTTATCAAGGCCTCCGGCAATTGGGGGATGAGTCTCCGCTCAATCAGGTAGGTAGACAAACCCGCGATGTCTTTGAAGATATAGTGCCCGGATGCGGCGCCTTCCAGGTAGCCGGATCCCGTGGTGTTCCCTGTGCCTACACGCATCCCGATCATGCGGCGCACCATGCGGAAATGGGCATGCCGCCAGGCAGCCAGTGCGTTATCGATCTCCACCAGAGTATCCAGGATCTGGAATGAATTCTGGAAGACTGGAAAATCCCTGTACAACATGATAAACAGGGCCGCGCGCATGGCGGTATCAGAAAGATTCTGCCTGAGCAGTGGCCCTCTTTCCTGCTGGTCTGCCGGCAGGGGCAGGTTCATGAATACATAGTTGAAATCAATCACCTTACCTTTCTCGTGTTCGGTTAGCCCTTGCTGGTAGATATCCCGGTAGGTGTCCCAGAAGGGATGGCCCTGTTGTTCAGCATCACTAGGTGATGGCCAATAACTCTTTTCAAAGAATGGCATACGCTCCAGCCATTGGTTTACGAGGCTGATGACAGAAAACTGCTGCTCCGTTTGGTGAATGTCTTTGGCATCGGCTTCAGTAAAACCGCCCTGGTTGATGCGCTTGTAATAATCAGCGCGATGGCGGTGTTTCATTTCCAGGCCCAGGGTGGCTTCGATGAGCCGGAACTGCTTGCTCTGGAATCCCGATGCCGGCGTGAGCAGGTTCCGGAACTCGAGGAAATCCAGCGGTGTCATGGTATCCAGTACCGTCACCTGCTGGTTACAAAGTTCAATGATCTTAAGCACCCGGTTCAGGCGGTGCAGTACCAGGTTCATGTCTTCGGAATTATCATTGATGCTTTCCTTGGAGAAAACAGATTTGACGTATTTCAGTTCAAAAAGGATCTGCTTGAACCAAAGCTCAAAGGCCTGGTGTATGATGATGAACAGCATCTCATCATGGGCAGGGTGATTCCCCGGCAGGTCACTCTGCGGATGCTGGGCGTCCAGAACCTTATCCAGTTCAAGATAGTCTGTGTAGTATAATTCTTTTGGCATGGCAATCATTTTACGGCGGCAATTTAGGTATTAATCCTGCGTAAAGTTCTTACCTTTCACTGACCTCAATCATGCGCATGAAAAAAACACGTATTGCATCCATTGATATCCTCCGGGGCATTGTCATGGTCATTATGGCACTGGACCACGTAAGGGATTTCTGGCACCAGCAGATGTCAATGGATGGGCAGGACCTGGGGGCTGACCCTACCAATATGGCCAGCACTACGCCTATTTTGTTCTTTACCCGTTTCATCACCCATTTCTGCGCACCTACTTTTGTGTTGCTGACCGGAACTTCTGCTTACCTCATCGGTCAGCGAAAGTCCAAAAAAGAATTGTCCTTGTTTCTCATCAAGCGCGGCCTTTGGCTGGTATTGGTTGAATTGCTCGTGATCACGCTTGCCATTTCTTTTGATCCTTTGTATCATCTCTTCTTCCTGCAGGTAATCTGGGTGATTGGCTGGGGCATGGTGATCCTTGGGCTGATGGTATGGTTACCTTATGAACTCATACTGGCCACCGGCCTGGTACTTATGTTTGGTCATAATATGCTGGACCTTAT
This sequence comes from Chitinophagaceae bacterium, assembly GCA_044225015.1. Classification (GTDB taxonomy): domain Bacteria; phylum Bacteroidota; class Bacteroidia; order Chitinophagales; family Chitinophagaceae; genus Pollutibacter. Next base: position 326,120 of record JBGAJG010000002.1, read on the forward strand.
TGGTGTGCCTGATACAGTGCGTAATTCACCGCTGGGCATGATCCTTTATTATTCCTACAATGTGGTGATTCCCTTAAGCTCAGACAGAATGTTATTTGTACTTTATTCCCTGGTTCCCTGGCTGGGTGTGATGCTTTGCGGATACGGACTGGGTAAGCTTTTTGTATCTACGGTTACGCCTGAACGAAGAGTCCGTATGTTGTGGATGCTGGGACTGGGGTCTTTGTTATTTTTTGTGGTAGTGAGATGGATCAATGCGTATGGTGATCAAAACCCATGGACGGTGCAGCCGCGTGGGGCAGTGTATACTGTACTGTCATTCCTGAATGTTACCAAGTATCCTGCATCGCTGTTGTATTATGCCTGCACCCTTGGCGTTGCCATGGTAGCGCTGGCCATACTGGAGCATCGCCAGAACCGGTTTACGCAGGTGATGAATGTTTTTGGAAGGGTTCCGTTCTTTTATTATGTCGCCCATTTTTTTGCGATCCATTTCATCACGGTGATCATTTTCTTTATCCAGGGGTATGGTAAAGAAGATATTGTGGTGTCTGGAGTGCCCTTCCTGTTCCGGCCTTTCACGCTCGGATTTCCCTTGTGGGGTGTGTATGTGGGATGGATGCTGCTGATCATTGCTTTGTACCCCCTTTGTAAGAAGTATGACCGGTATAAGAGCAGTCACCAGCATTGGTGGTTGTCATATTTGTGATATGGTAATGTTGCTTGCTTCCGGGTCAAAGTCGCCATCACTAAACCCTCTATATGAAGTTGATTTTCACCTTGACTATGGCCCTGCTATTGTGCCATTCTTCGTTTTCGCAGTCGTTTGCAAAAGAGTTGCGTGTAGTGGCTACGGATATCCTGGACAGCATGACTGACCTTCAGAAGAAGCATGTCTTATATGACATGAAAGATTCTGCCCGCGTTAAATGGAACAACCTGCCCGTGGGGCTTCGTGCACGAGCGGGTGTGAACATCGGCGCGCTTACGGAAGGCCAGCGAATTCAACTGCATCGCCTCATCTCTGTATCGCTCAGCTCCCAGGGCTACCTGAAATCCACGGGTGTATTCCACCTCGATAATCTGTTGAACATGATGTATGACACGCTCAAAGCCCGGGGGCAGGTGGATGAGCGAACCTATAAATTTCTGATGGACCTTAAATGGAGCCATAAGAATTTCTACCTGGCATTCTTTGGCGATCCGCGCAGCAACAATGCATGGGGGTATAAGATTGAAGGCCATCACCTCTCGCTCAATTTTACTGTAGCCGGCAATAAAGTGTCAGTGACACCTTTCTTCATAGGTTCTGATCCCGCCGAGTATCGCATCCTGGAATATGCCGGTTGGCGTTTGCTGGGCCAGGAGGATGATCTGGGCTTGCAGCTGGTGAATTCGTTTACCCCTGAGATGCGTAAACGCGCCACCTGGGATACCGTAGTGCCCGGAGATATCATCACCGCTGCAGAGAGTGGCAAACGGCTGATCAACAATTGGGGCGTGAAGGGTAGTGACATGAATGCCGCCCAAAAGGAACTGATGGCCCGGATCATCCGGGAGTATGTTTTCAATTTTGAATGGGAAAAGGCCAATGAAGAATATGACAAAATCATGAAAACCGGTCTTAAAGACGTTTACTTCGGATGGATCGGTCCTTACACCGAAGACAAATCGCATTATTATATGCTCAATGGTCCGGGCTTCCTGATTGAGATGGACAACCGCGGCAACCATATCCACACCATCTGGCGAGAGAAAAATAACGAGTATGGGGAAGATGTGTTGAAGCAGCATTACCTGGCTACACCGCATAAGTAGTTCGCAGGGGGCAGTTCGAAGGGGGGCTGCGAACTATGCGACCTGCGAACTAATTTCATTTGTCTCAAATTTGATGTATGTAATGTCTTCCTCCATTGCATCTGTACATTTGAATATAAGGATAAGGTATGAAAAAAATTATGTATACGATCATGGTTTTAGGAGGGATGATCTCCTCTTGCAAAACTCAAAAAGAAATGTCAACAGTAACCTATAGCGGAGGCAGCGAAGATATTTTCCGCTACCAATGGACACTCAGTGAACTTAATGGTGTGGCGCAGCCTAATAGCAAGGCTAACCTCGCTTTTTCACCCGGGCAGGTGAGCAAGGTAACAGGCCATACCAGCTGTAACCGGCTCAACGGAAGTTTTGAATTGAGCGGTGATCACATGATCAAGTTTGGTCCGGCTGCCGTAACCAGGATGGCCTGTATGGATGCCAATGTGGAGGCTCCTTTCCTCAAAGCCATCAATGAAGCCACACACTGGAGCATAGCCGGTAAAGAAATGCGGTTGTACAAGGGCACCACATTGTTGGCAAAGTTCACCGGAGCAGAAGCAGCAGCAGGTATGCCCGCAGAACTCACGGGCACCTGGGAACTGGAATACATTACAGGCCCGCGCATAGCGTTTGAAGGCTTGTACCCTGAAAAGAAACCTACCATCATCTTTGATGGCAGTAATGACTATAAGGGGAACACTTCCTGTAACGGTATGGGCGGGAAGTTCAGCATCAATGGCAGTGCTGCCAAGTTTAATGCGCCCATCAGCACCATGATGGCCTGCCCAGGCAATGGAGAACAGACCTTCCTGAAGACCCTTGACATGGTAGATGGCTGGGCCGTGGAAGGAGGGAAGTTGTTGTTGAAATCCAAAGGTGTTGATGTAATGCGGTTTGCCCGGAAGTAAAGTGAGAAGATAAAGGGAGAAGTACGAAGAACCACGCTTCATACTTCTCCCTTCCTCTCCTCCCTTATAAATAATCAAGGGGGTTATCTACCACGCGATAGCCTTCGTCCAGAACGTTCATCGCTTCCATATCTTCCTGCCTAAGCTCAAAATCCAACGCGCCAAAATTCTCTTCTATACGCGCCGGGTTTGAAGACTTCGGTATGGCGGATACACCTGATTGTAATATCCATCGCAACACCAGCTGCGCCTCGGTTTTATCATATTTAGCTTTCAATGATTGCAGCAATGGGGAATTGAATTTTTTGCCCCTGGCCAATGGTGTATATGCCTGCAGGGCAATACCATCTTGTTGGGTTCTTCTCAACAGATCCTTCAGGTAAAGCCAGGGACTGAATTCCACCTGGTCCACTGCGGGTTGAACATTGGCATAGGTGGCAAGTTCATCCAGGAAGGGCTCAAGATAATTGGCGACGCCAATGGCCCGCACCTGTTTTTCATCATACAATCGCTCTATGGCTTTCCAGGTTTCTTTACGGGTCTTTTTGATTGGCCAGTGCAGAAGGTAGAGGTCAATATGGCCAATGTCCAGTTTGTTCATGCTCTTTTCAAAAGCACGCAGCGTCTGATCATAACCCTGTTCAGTGTTGTTTACCTTTGTGGTCACAAAGATATCTTCCCGGGGAATACTGCTCTGCCTAACGCCTATGCCTACCTGCACTTCGTTACCATACATAGATGCCGTATCAATCAGCCGGTAGCCCGTTCTTAGGGCATGCGTAACCGCCGCCACAGCTTCATCATCGTGCATATCATATACGCCCAGGCCCAGCAGCGGCATTGTAGTGCCATTGTTTAAAGTAATATCCATCGCTTGAGTACTAAATGGCTACCAGGTTTTAAGTCCCAAAAGTTTCTCGCCCAGTTCAGAAAGCTTCGCTGTCTCGTACCTTGTTTTCTCCCATTCCCGGGGGTCACCGGGGAATGCATAGCCTTCCGGTGCAATGCGGTTACGCCAGGAGTTCACCCGCCACTCGCGAAGCGCCTGGTTGTCTTCCTGTGCTGGCATCATTGAAATATATTGGGCCATACGCACTTTGTTTTCACTGCGGTTGGGACGTATACCGTGGGCCAGCAAGCTGTTGAAAATGAGCAGGTCACCCTTATTCATTTTTACTTTCACGAGTTCAAAGCCAGTGACATCGGGCTTGAAATGATCACGGTCTGCAGGTTGGGTTTGCTTCCAGGTATCATAGGTGCGGAACAATTCAGGTATGCACTGGAACCCACCCATGTTCTCGTCATCCTGATCGGCCAAGGCCAGCACCCCCTGCACTTGTACCGGCTTGGTTTCCGGATCATAATCCCAGTGAATGAAGCCTTTGAATTCATGACCCGGGCGCATCGGAAAATTGAGGTTGGCCCTGTCAATGGTCACCCATAATTTCTCCGTTCCCCATACATCCACAAAGGCATCGTAAACACGCGGATACTGGCGGTTGTCCCATTCATATTGATGGTTATACAGCTCCACCATTCCGGAGCCGATGAGCTCTTTCATTTGCATCTCCGCGCGGGGTGCGGTATACCAGGTGTCTGCATTGTTGGGATCTTTTTCTTCAAATTCCCAAAGCAGGGCGGCAAGGCGATCTGCCTGTTCTGCCGGCACAGCATTTTTAATCACCACATATCCATTGCTGATCCAAAACTGCCAGTCGGCTTCACTCAAAACCCGCAAGGGCTGGCCATTGGAGCGATCGTTCAGTTTTTCCACACTGCTCTTGGCGGTAGAGGGATTCCCCGGAATGTCTTTGTGCGCATTGTCAGGAACCATCGTTGGAGCCATGGTGGGCGTCATGGTGGGAACCATGGAGGGCGTTGCTTTTTCCATAACCGTTGATTTAGTTGGGTCAGTAAATGTAGGCAAGACATCCAGCCGGAAACCACCTCTGTAATGGCCGAAATTTGTCCTGTATTGATCATTAACTATTCTTATTGCTTATTTTCTGTAAATTCAATACATGGCCAGGCCTTCCCGGGAATATGTAGACAGCGGAGCGGAACAGAGTTTCAGGCTATTGCTTACACCCAACCTGAATGATCAATACTACTGGCATTTCCATCCGGAATTTGAGATCTGTTACGTGGAAGGCGCCTCGGGAACCAGGCACATTGGGGATCATATTTCCCGTTATGAAGGATCAGACCTGGTGCTCATCGGCCCCTATGTTCCCCACCTCAACTTTGATTACGGAGTTCGCACACTATGCGAGACCGTAGTGGTACAGATGAAAGAAGATTTTTTAGGGTCGATGTTTTTACAGGCGCCAGAACTCCATGCATGCAAGCAATTGTTTCAGCGGGCAAGGAAGTCCCTGGCTTTTTCAGGCAACACAAAGCTACGTGTGGGTGCTATGTTGCGGGAACTTCCGACTCTGCCACCTTTCAGGAGGCTTATGCAATTGCTGGAGATCCTGCAGATACTGGCAGTTGCTCAGGATGCAGAGGACCTGGATGCCCAACCCATTACCAACGAGGAAACCTATAAAGACCAGGGGAGGATGCAGCGAATTCACCGGATGGTGGAAGAGGCATTTCCCCATAAATTGGAAACTGCTGATGTGGCCAGTGCACTTCACCTTACACCTGCTGCTTTTTGCCGTTACATCCGAAGACAAACCGGCGCCACTTTCACAGATTATGTAAACAAGTACCACATCAACCAGGCCCGGAAACTTTTACTGATGGGCCGCAATGTTACGGAGACCTGCTATGAATGCGGATTTGAAAACCTTTCGCATTTCAACCGCAGCTTCAAAAAATTTGCAGGTATGAATCCCGGTGAGTTCAGGCGGGAAATGCATCATAAAACCTAAGGTCACCAGTGGAGCCCTCTTTGCTTTGCCGATTTTTCCTCCCCACACATTTGCAAGATGATTCCTGATCTGTTCTTAAATGATCATGCCTGCATGTTTCTTTTACTGATCTCAGCCCTGATGGCGTTGAGTGTTTCCTGTTGTGCTTTCATATTCCTGGCGTTGTAGGCAATCAATAACACGGGCAGTAAAATCGCGAGGAATTTGAATCCCCGGGTGGCCAGACTGAAAATCATAATGCCGATCATCACGCCAATGAACAATGCAGACATAGTGCGCATGTTCTTCAGCTTTTTTTCCTCAGCCTTTAATTCTTCGAGGGTCTTGCCTGTATAATCAGGTAGGGTCATCATTTTACGGTTATGTGTGAATATACAACGTAATTCTGCCGCCAGCTCGGTATACCTGAAACTTTGTTTATATTGTATAGCCGGTAGTCCGCACCCGTTCCCCATCACACACCTAAACCTTTTCTCTATGCGGAAGATCATTGCCTTCATCCGGAACCATCCTAACTGGTTCCTTGCCCTGCTGTATTTTGGTATCATCTGGCCGCTATACGTGTACATCAACCAGATGGAGTTGCATGATCATTTTAAGAAGCATATCCTGAAAACCAAATGGGACGATATGATCCCTTTTGAACCCATCTGGGTCTTTGCTTATGCCAGCATGTATGTGATCGTCATCCTGCCATTTGTGTATGTAAAGGATCACCTGCTATACCGCAGGATGTTTTTTTCGTTTAGCCTTACGGGTTTGATTGCTTATGTGGTGTTCCTCACTTTTCCCACTTATGATATCCTCAGGCCTGTTAGTAATCCTTTTGATTTTTCCCGATTCCTGCTGGCTTTTGACAATAAGCACGATTCGCCTTACAATTGCTTTCCCTCCCTGCACGTAGGGTTTTCCATGACAGCAGGGCTGTGGAGCTATTATGCAGACCGCACCAAATTGGGCGCGGCCATCCTGATCTGGGCCATCCTGGTTTCTGTTTCGGTACTGTTTGTAAAGGAACATTATATCGCAGATCTGCTGTTTGGAGCTGTATTATCTATCACGCTCTTCCTTGTATTTTCCCATAAATTACGGCCAAAGATTCCGGCAGATCCTTCGCTCCGCCTGAGTAAAAGGATCTGGCTGCTGGTACCTGTGGTATTGTATATGATAGAAGTAGGGTATGTACTGATCAAGTATTGGGATCGATTTAAAACCTTGTTCTCCCTATCCTGATAACGATGAAGGCTATGCGCAAACTGTTCCTGATGATCTTTCTGTTGTTGGCGCTGGAAGGCATGGCCCGTCAGCCAGCAGCGGTGAAAGGTGTGCTGGATCTCAGGGGCTATTCTTTCGAGAACGATGGTCCGGTAAGACTTTCAGGTGAATGGGAATTCTACTGGAAACAGTTGTACGATAAAGTACCTGCAAATGCTGCACAACAAGTGATCAGCCTGCCCGGTCTCTGGAACGGCTATCAATGGCAGGGCAAGGAGCTGGATGAAGATGGCTACGCCACTTTTCACCTGAAACTTCTTTTACCCCGGAACCATCCTGTTCTTAGCGTGGATATGCCCTATATGTACACTGCATACAAAATGTATGTGGATGAGGTCCTGGTTTGCGAGAATGGAACGGTGAGCGGAGAAGCAGTAAGCCATCGTTCTTCATTCAGGACCCAGCTATCCAGTTTCCATGCAGATGAAGACGGAGAAATTGATATACTGATCCAGGTTTCCAATTTTGAAGACAGGAAAGGAGGGATGTGGGAAGTGCCCATGATCAGTGTTACCGACCAGATTGTGACCAACCACTCCCGTAAGTTGGCTCTTGAGTTCTTTGTCATTGGCGCACTGGTTTTGTTTGGCTTGTACCAGATCGGTCTGTACTTCATCCGTAAAGAAGATAAATCATCCTTATACTTCGGCGTCTTCTGTTTGTTGATGGGAATCCACTCCCTCTTTGTGGGTATGGTGTTCATCCAGACCCTTTTGCCCCACCTGTCCTGGGGGTGGATGGTGAAGCTGGAATACCTGACCATGTATCTCATGCCGGTAGTGTTTTTCCTTTTCATTATGTCCCTATTCCCCGGTTATGTGAAGCAATGGGTAGTGACGTTATTTGTTGGGTTTACCGCGCTGGCATGCCTGTTTATCCTGTTAACGCATAAAAAAATATTTGGGTTCCTGCTGGATTTGATGATCGTATCGGTGGCTGCCATGGCCCTGGTGAGTTTACGGGTATTGTTTCGCGCCGTAAAGGATGGTAAGCGGGGAAGTGCCAATGCCTTGTTTGGGGTGCTGGTATTTCTGGTATTTATCCTGAACGATATCCTGTTTGGCATGGAACTCATCAACACGGGTAACTACCTCAAATTTGGCCTGTTGATCTTTGTAGCCATCCAGTCCCTCAACATCGCCTACATCTTCAGCCAGGCATTTAAGGATGTGAAAGACCTTACCAATCACTTGCGGCTGACCAACCAGTCCTACAGCAGATTTGTGCCGAGGGCATTCCTGGATTTTCTCGGCAAAACGGATATCAATACCGTGGAGCTGGGTGATCAGAAACGCGCGGACATGTCTATGCTCTTTGTAGACATCCGTTCCTTCACTACGCTGAGTGAAACCATGAGTCCGCAGGATAATTTTGATTTCATCAATGATTACCTCAGTGAGATCAGTCCGGTCATCCGCCGCAACGGTGGTTTTGTGGACAAGTACATTGGTGATGCCATCATGGCTTTGTTTCCCGGCAAGGCTGAAGACGCTGTACATGCGGCCATAGACATTTTAAAAACCCTGGACCGTTTTAATGCAAAGCGAGCCGGGAATGGTCTTGCTCCGGTACGGGTAGGTATGGGTCTGAACCGCGGTACGGTGATGCTGGGAACGGTAGGGGAGCAGGAGCGCATGGATACCACGGTGATTTCAGATGCCGTGAACCTGGCCTCCAGATTGGAGGTGCTGGCCAAGTTATACGATGTACAGCTCATGACCACACTGAGTACCCTGGAGCAGATAGAGAACAAGGCTTCTTTTGCGTATCGGGTGATTCATCGGGGGCGGGTTAAGGGCAAGGCTGAACTGGTGACGCTGGTGGAAGTGTTCAATGCGGAGATTGATCCGTTGTGCCAGGAGAAACTCAGTAGCAGGGACCACTATAAGTTGGCCATGCAGGCTTACCAGCAGGGGAATATACGTGAAGCATTGACCCTGTTTGAAAAGGTACGCGAAGTGCTCCCCATGGATCGTGCTACACTCAATTACATCGCACGATGTGAGAAGTTTTTGGCCGATGGACTGCCAGACGGCTGGGATGGCGTGGAGCCGTTGGACTGGAGAGGGTGAATAAAGGGTGAAGGGGTAGGGTGTGGTTTCTAGTTGCCTGTGTTTAGTCAACCTGTACAATGAATGAATTGAATGCATCTTCCAATTCTTTTTTCAAACTTGGATTACTGTCAAACATGGTTAGGAAAAAACCACGTTTCACTTCTGTTGTAATAAACGGAGACAGATCCATTGTCCTCGAGTGAAAAGCACCTATCAATTTATCATCTTTAGTGATTAGCCAAATTCTTAAAAGTGCAGACGGATCCTCGATCCAATTTTCGTAGTAAAGGTATCCTTTGCAGCCTTCCAGGAGGTCGTCCTGGCTTTGAAATTCAAAATTGGTGAGTAAAGGATCGAGTGATGTTATGGTAATTGGATGCTTTTTTCCCCTCACCAAAATTGCAAAGGCATTCTCGATGACGGAGTTGGGTTTGATATTGTTTGCGGCAGTGTATCCCGTTATTTCGCCGATATTATTTGTTCCGTCTTTAAATGCTCCATGCAAGTGAATATCGCGAATTGCAGTTCCCACGGGTTGGCCATTTACCTTAATTATCCTGCTTCGAGGAATCAGGAGCGAGTCCATTTCCTGGCTAGTGATGTCAACCCAAAGGCCTACCTGCAGCCATTTATCGGACGGTGTTGTTGCCGTAACCAGCACATTATCGTCTAAGGTAAACAGCAGATCCCCATTCACAGTATCGCGAATATTTGCTGGACCGTCAATTCTTTCACCACGGATCATGGAGTCTGGGCTGAAAGATTTTTTATCAGAACTTACAGGGAGAGGTTTGTTGTCAGAAATTTGTTGGCTTTCATTGCAAGCCAGTGAACTGAAGGCAATGACTATGGTGTATATCCAGGGTTTCATCGTTCCCATATTTTAGAAGAGCATTTTAAAACTGCAGGGAGGTGGATAAAGTTAGTTGAATTGGTTGTCTGTTTAATTTGTATTCCGGGCTGAGTAAAATATTTATTGTTGTAACTTAATTGATACATCGGTAACAAACTCAACAAAAATGCAAAGAAGATCCTTCCTCAAAAATATCGGCCTCATGGGTGCAGCGTGGACGGCGGTTCCTTCCCTGGCCCTTTCTGTGCCTTATGGCTCAGCGGCGCCCCGGATGAAGTTCATTACTGCATCTGACGGTCACTGGGGGCTGGCGAAGACGGACTTTGAAGGGATGCATCGCAACCTGATTGAGGCCATTAAGAAAGAAGAGCAGGTGAATTTCCTGGTATTCAATGGTGACCTGATCCACGACAAACCGTCCCTGATGCCCGAGGTTAAAAAAGTGTATGACAGCATTGGTATCCCGTATTATGTGACCCGCGGAAACCATGATCATGTATCAAAAGAAAGCTGGCTCGCCACATGGAACCAACCCGAGGATCACGCATTTATTGTAGATGGCAAAGTTGGTGTTATCCTGCTCAGTTCTTCCAATGAAGCGGGAACCTATCTCTGTGCAGATACTGCTTTTTTGAAAGCAAAGCTGGATGAGTTTAGCCATTTGGGCCAGGTTTTCATTTTTGTGCATATTTCGCAGAACACCTGGACCCGTTACGGTGTGGATTGTATGGAACTGATGAATATGATTGCGGCCTATCCCAATGTGAAGGGCACTTTTCACGGTCATGATCATGACGTGGATGGGATGATGGTGTATAAGAAAAAGCCTTTTTTATGGTCCGGGCATTTTGGCGGCAACTGGGGCAATCCCTATCCCTGTTACCGTGTATGCGAATGGTCGTCTGAAACGGATACCTGGATCACGGCACTCAAGACCGTGCAGGATGGGACGGTGCTGAATAAACATTTGTTGTAGCAACCTTTTACAACAGGTAAAAAATGCAATAGATCATTCCCAGATTAAATGCGGCATGGCAGATTATAGCGCCCAGGATAGATCCTGATTGTTTTCTGCACTGGTAAAATAAAAGGCTGACCAGAAACATACCCAGCACCCAGAGCAGGGTAGGCAGTGGATAGAGCAACCAATGGCCATTGATGAACACAAGCCCGAAATGGGCGATGTGGGTAAGGGCGAATGCAGAAGCATCGGCGAAGGAAGCCTTATCATCACCAACAGACCTGGCAAAGCTGCTATGGACAATACCCCGGAAGAACAATTCTTCCCCTATGGGGCTGAAGATCATACCGGCAAATGCCATACCCATGAAGAGAAGCCGTTTATCTGAGGCGGAGATGCCCTCGGGAATTTTATAGGACTTTCCAATATACTGGTACCAGTTTTCATTACTGCTGCCAAATAGCCACTGCCCCAGAGCATACAGTGCGAAACTTGCGGCCAGGCCAAGCAAAAAAGCAATGCCCAACCAGCCAGGGTTGGTGGGTTTAGTAATTCCGATTTCTTTTCGCCCTTCCCGTGTAAGAAAGATAAAGGGTGCGACTGCCGAAATAATCATGACCAGTCCTATAGCGCCATAACTGCCTGAGGCATTGGCCTGGAGGACCAGTATAAACCTGGGTATGCACACCAGACCCACGAGGACTAGGCCAAAGAGCCAGTTGAACTGGAATGTATTACGCCAGATGGGTTTGAGTGGGGAGTTCATTATGATCTTCAACTATATGGCTAAAGTACAGAAGACAGTTTATTTTAGGCTGTTTTTGATCTCCTGCAATTTCAGTAAGGCCTCAACTGGTGTGAGGTTGTTTATGTCTATGCCCGAAAGCAGGTCCCGGATCTCCTGGAAGGTTTCCGTATGGGCGTCAAAGATAGAGAGCTGGACCTTGGGTGCCGAGAGTTGTTGTACAGCCTGGTCTAGTCCGCCGGAAGCGCGGTGGGCTTCCAGTTCTTTCAACACTTCGTTGGCACGTTTGACAAGTGAGGCAGGCATACCGGCCATCTTGGCTACATGAATACCAAAGCTGTGGGTGCTTCCGCCCGGCGCCAGCTTGCGCAGGAAGACGATCTTGTTCCCGGCTTCTTTATTGGTGATGTGGAAGTTCTTTACCCCGGGAAGTTTGTTTTCCAGTTCGTTCAACTCATGATAGTGCGTGGCAAATAATGTCAGCGGCTTCTGCGGTGCGGAGTGCAGGTATTCCACAATGCTCCAGGCAATGGAAATGCCGTCATAGGTAGATGTTCCCCGTCCAATTTCATCTAGTAGGATCAGGCTACGGGATGAGATATTATTGACAATGCTCGCGGTCTCATTCATCTCTACCATGAAGGTGGATTCCCCGCCGCTGAGGTTATCACTGGCACCCACCCGCGTAAAGATTTTATCTGTGATAGGAATGCGTGCTGTTTGTGCAGGTACAAAGGAACCCATATGCGCCATCAGGGTGATCAGTGCGGTTTGTCTTAACAAGGCGCTCTTACCACTCATGTTGGGTCCGGTGAGGATAATGATCTGTTGCGCTGTGCGGTTCAGTGTTATATCATTGGCGATATAAGGGTGGTCCGGTGGCAGGTTGCGTTCTATGACCGGGTGGCGGGATTCCAATAGTTCCAGTTCATCGCCTTCATGGAGCTCTGGCCTGCGGTAACCATACATCACCGCATTGTGTGCAAAACATCCCAGGCAGTCCAGGATGGCCAGCACATGCCCGTTCACCTGCATCTGCTGCAGATAATCCTGTAGCTCATTCACCAGGGTATCATACAACCCGGCCTCAATGCGCAGGATCTTTTCTTCCGCGCCGGTGATCTTTTCTTCGTATTCTTTCAGTTCCGGCGTCACATAACGCTCCGCATTCGTCAGGGTCTGTTTCCTTATCCAGTCTGCGGGCACTTTGTTTTTGTGCGCATGGGTTACTTCCAGGTAATAGCCAAACACATTGTTGAAACCGATCTTCAATGAAGAGATCCCCGTGCGTTCTGTTTCCTTTTGCTGCAATAAGGTCAGGTATTCCTTACCGTTAGTGGCGATGGAACGGAGATCATCCAGTTCGGCATTGATACCAGCATTGATCACACCACCTTTGTTAAACTGTACGGGTGGATTATCTGCAATCCAGCTGAGAATTTTTTCCCTGATAACCTCGCACAGGTGAAGCGAATCACATAGTCTTTTTAAATAGGCATCACTACTCCCTATTCCCCACTCCCTGATCCCTTTAATATGCTCCAGTCCCCGGGCCAGTTGTCTCACTTCCCGTGGATTGATCTTCTTCAGGGGGATCTTGCTTACCAGCCTTTCAATATCTCCACACTGCCGGATGTGTTGCGCAATAGTATTGCGGAGGTCTGTTTCGCGGATGAAAAATTCCACCAGGTCCAGCCGCTCCGTGATCTGTGTTTTAGAGATCACGGGCAACAGGATCCATCTTTTCAGGAGCCGGCCCCCCATGGGGGATACGGTATTGTCCAGGGTTTTCAAAAGGGAGCTGCCATCTGGCTGGCCATTCCCAAGGAGTTCCAGGTTACGTATCGTGAACTGGTCCATCCAGAGATAATCCTCGCGGTCAATCCGCTGGATGGAGGTCACATGTTGCAGGTTAGGGTGTTCCGTATCCCGCAGATAGTGCAATACTGCACCCGCGGCCACTACGGCAGCTGGAAGATTTTCCACGCCAAACCCTTTGAGCGAGTGGGTGCCAAAGTGCTTGAGCAGGGATTCCTTCCCATAGTCTTCGTCAAAGATCCAGGTTTCAAGAGGGTAGGTATAAAAACGGGCACCAAACTGTTCCTTAAAGAATTTCTGCTGGTTGCGCTGGAACACCACTTCCGCAGGCTTCAGGGTTTGCAGGAGTTTATCGATATACTCCGTGTTCCCCTCGGCTACAAAAAATTCTCCGGTCGATATGTCGAGGAATGCAATTCCATGGTTGTCAGCCGGGGAAAAAAATATCCCGCAGAGGAAATTATTAGTATTATGTTCTAATAGTTTATCATTCACCGCCACACCCGGGGTCACCATTTCCGTCACGCCCCGCTTCACAATACCCTTGGCCAGTTTGGGATCTTCCAGCTGGTCGCAGATGGCCACCCGGTAACCGGCTTTAACGAGCTTATGCAAATAGGTATCCAAAGCGTGATGGGGAAAACCCGCCAGCTCAGACGCAGATGCCGAGCCGTTGTTCCTTTTGGTGAGGGTGATCCCTAATACCCGTGCAGCTACGATGGCGTCTTCCCCAAAAGTCTCATAGAAATCACCCACCCTGAACAGCAGGATTGCATCAGGATACCGCTGCTTGATGGCGCGGTGCTGGGTCATTAATGGGGTTTCTGGTTTCGACATATCGATTTAGTTCGCAGGGCGCAGGGCGCAGTTCGCAGGCGCAAATGTAACCCCGCCAGCCTGTACAACATTGGGGATGAACCCATTGTGGATAAGAAGTTTCAACACCGGGAAAGCAGAAAAAAAACACCTGAAATATGTGTAAATTACCGCCCCATGAAACGATTGCTGCTCTTCGCACTTCTCCCTTTATCTTCTCCCTTACTATCAATGGCCCAGGTAGACCTGCAGAGTTCAAACCTGCCCATTATAGTGATCAACACCAACGGGCAGGAGATCCCCGATGACCCCAAGATCACCGCGGATATGAAGATCCTGTACAAGGGGGAAGGGGTACGTAACCAGGTCACGGACCTGGCCACAGAATATGACGGGAAGATTGGCATCGAGATCCGTGGCCAGAGTTCGCAGATGTTCCCGATGAAATCGTACTCCGTAGAACTCCGGGACGCTGCAGGCAAGAGCGTGGATAAATCAATATTTGGTCTGCCCAAGGAAAGTGATTGGGTCTTGTATGCGCCGTTTACAGACAAAACCCTGATGCGGAATGTACTGGCCTATCAGTTGAGCCGGGACCTGGGTCATTGGAGTGCGCACTGCAAAATGGTGGAGGTGATCGTCAATGGGGATTATCGCGGGGTTTATGTATTCATGGAGCGTATCAAGCGCAATGCAGGACGCGTCAATATCCCTAAAATGGCGAAGACGGATATCAGCGGCGATGTACTCACGGGTGGCTATATCTTCTCCCTGGACAAAGAACCCAACGGCTGGTTCTCCAAATACGCGGCCCCCAATTCCACCACACAAAATAAACGCCAGTTCAGCTACGTATATCCTAAACCGGAAGACATCGTTACAGAACAGAAAAACTACCTGGAGAAGTATGTAGACAGTTTTGAGAATGTACTCGCCTCGGCACAATACCAGGACCCGGTCAATGGTGTACGGCAGTTTGCCAACCTCGGCAGCTTCATGGATTATTTCATCGTGAACGAGGTGAGCAGGAATGTGGACGGATATAGACTGAGTACCTATATGTATAAGGACCGTACGGCAACGGACAAACGAATTGTAATGGGACCGGTCTGGGACTATGATCTTGCTTTCCGCAACGCCAACTACTGCAACGGCAGTGAGATCACCGGGTGGGCCTATCAGTTCAATACGGTTTGTCCGGGTGACGGGGCCGGACTCATCCCCTTCTGGTGGAACCGGTTGATGACAGATACCGCTTTTGTAGGAAGTTTGCGTTGCCGGTGGAAATCATCCCGGCAAACCATCCTGAGTGAAACGAGGCTGAACGGTTTTATAGACAGCATGAGCAATTTGCTCAACGAGGCGCAACAAAGGCATTTCAGGCGCTGGATTATTCTGGGGCAGTATGTTTGGCCCAATCCCAATCCCATTCCCACTTCCTATGCGGGTGAACTCACAACACTGAAAGACTGGCTCCATAATCGTTTATTCTGGATCGATGAGAACCTTCCGGATGCAGGTGCCTGTGCTGATTTTGCTGATCTTTCAGGTTCCATGGATTTCTCCGTGTACCCCAACCCGTTAGCTTCGGACGCAGCGGTAAACATCCGCTCCAGCCTGGAGCAGGTGGTTACGGTGCGGGTGGTGGATATGAACGGCCGGGTGGTGCAGTCATCCTCCCAAACCGTTATCCGCGGTTCCAGTACCATCAAACTCAACAGCAGTGCATGGAACAAAGGCGTGTATATGGTGGAGGTAAGGAACCGGAGTGGGGAAGGAGGGGTGGTGAAGGTGGTGAAATAGTGAAGTGGTGAAGTAGTGAAATAGTGAAGTGGTGAAGTGGTGAAATAGTTTAACCCTTGAATTTTTAACATTGACTTCTTTCAGAAAGCTTCAGTCTCACGAGTTGGAACGCAAATCGGTTGATGAATTTCATCGATCCGAGAAAATTCCTGTGGTCATCATACTGGATAATGTGCGCTCCATGAACAATGTGGGCTCGGTATTTCGTACGGCAGATGCATTTTTGCTGGAGGCCATCGTGCTTTGTGGATACACGCCCCGGCCACCACACCGGGATATACAGAAGACGGCGTTGGGTGCCACGGAAACCGTGCGTTGGTCCTACGAGGAAAACATTACCAGCGCTGTGCAAAAACTCAAGGAGGAAGGGTATAGGATTTGTGCGGTGGAGCAAACCGAGGGCAGCACTTCGCTGGTGGATTGGAGCATCCTGCCAGAAGAAAAATGGGCACTGATCCTGGGCAATGAGGTGGAAGGCGTGCAAGACGCTGCACTGGCCCTGTGTGACGCCGTAGTGGAGATCCCGCAGAGCGGTATGAAGCATTCCCTCAATATCTCAGTAGCAGCGGGGATCGTGTTCTGGGAGGTGTACAAACGGTATCGGTAATCGCTTACCTTTGTGCCGCCATGATCAAGAACTACCTGTCGCTTGTCAAATTCTCCCATACCATTTTTGCGCTGCCTTTTGCATTGATCGGATTTTTCATCGGCCTTTTTTATAAACAATACGGCGAGATCCCGTTTGCCGGCAGGCCCGCAGGTCTTTTTGAAGAGCAGAATTTTCCCTCTATTGCCTCCCCCTCAACCCTCACCCTGTTCCTCCTTGTACTGGGTTGTATGGTAACGGCCCGTAGTGCGGCGATGGCGTTCAACCGTTACCTGGACAGGCATTATGACGCCCTGAATCCCCGCACGGCTGTACGGGAAATCCCCAAAGGAATTGTTACCCCCGGCAATGCTCTGACTTTTGTGATCATCAATTGCATACTGTTCATCACCTTCACCTGGTTTATCAACCGGATCTGTTTCTTCCTTTCTCCCGTTGCACTTGCAGTAGTGCTGGGATATAGTTATACCAAGCGTTTCACTCCGCTATGCCACCTCATCCTGGGCGTGGGGCTTTCCCTTGCCCCCATCGGCGCTTTCCTGGCCGTCACAGGATACTTCGCACTTCTCCCTTTGCTGTTCTCCCTTGCCGTACTGACCTGGGTGAGTGGATTTGATATTATCTATGCATTGCAGGATGTGGAGTTTGACCAGAGCCAGCAATTGTATTCCATCCCCGCATGGCTGGGAAAATCCAAAGCGTTGATGGTCTCCTCCGCCCTCCACCTTTTGTCTTCCGCCTTCGTCATTGCGGCAGGCTTCTACGGCGGTTTCGGTGTTTTTTACTGGATTGGCGTAGCCGTTTTCATAGGCATGCTGATCTACCAGCACTCCATCGTGAAGCCCCATGACCTTTCCCGGGTGAACCTGGCCTTCATGACCGCCAACGGTATTGCCAGCGTGGTGTTCATGGTGTTTGTGCTGTTGGATCTCTTTCTTTAAAAGCTTTCGGCTAATTTTGAGGCATGCGAATCATGGCAATTGATTATGGCAGGAAACGTACCGGCATTGCCGTGACGGATCCAATGCAGATCATTGCCACAGGACTCACTACGGTAGACACCCATATGGCCCTGGTGTTTTTGAGGGATTATCTGAGCCGGGAAGCTGTGGAGACAATCATTGTGGGTGAGCCGCTGAACCTGGATGATACGGATACCCACGCCACCGCCGGCGCCCGCGAGTTTGCCAAGAAGCTTAAGCGGCATTTTCCCCAGGTAAAGATCGAGATGGTGGATGAGCGCTTCACCTCCAAAATGGCCACGGACGCCATCCGCGAAATGGGGATGAAGAAAAAGGACCGGCGGGAAAAGGGAGTTGTGGATGTGGTGGCGGCAACCATCCTTCTGCAGGAATATATGCGTTCACGTTGAAGCGGGTATCCTGGAACCGGTATGCCAGCATGAATGATTGCCAAAACAGATTTCTCCCGTAATTTTGCACCATGATTCTTCCTATCGTCGCCTACGGTCATCCTGTTCTGAGGCAGGTTGCGGCAGACATCGATACTGACTACCCACAGTTGGACAAGCTCCTCGCTGATATGTGGGAAACCATGTACAATTCCAACGGGGTAGGCCTTGCCGCGCCGCAGATCAACCGGTCTATCAGGCTCTTTGTGATAGACAGTACCCAGATTTTTGACGGCATGGATGAGGACGAGAAGAAGGAATATGCGGATGCACCGGGCGTGAAGCAGGTGTTCATCAATGCGCATATTGAAAACCTCAATGGCAAGGAATGGAGCTATAACGAGGGCTGCCTCAGCATCCCTAAGATCCGGGAGGATATTGTGCGCAACGAGGAAGTGACCCTCCGTTTCCAGGATGAGCAATTTACGGAGCACGTAAAAACATTCCGGGGTATCACTGCCCGCGTGATCCTCCATGAGTATGATCATATTGAAGGCAAGCTGTTCATTGATAAAATTTCTCTCCTCAAGCGTAAGCTGATCAAGGGAAAGCTCGATGATATCTCTAAGGGAAAGGTGCGCACAGATTACCGCATGCTCTTTGCCAAATGATCCGCACCGGCATCATTATCGCCTTCATCTTCATAAGCCTCCGGGCTGCAGCGCAGCAGAAAGATACCATTGACGGTCGCGTGGTTACCCTGTCCGAAGTCATCATCCGCTCCGGAACGGATGTTCGTGGATTCATCCAACGGGTGAAGGAGGATACCAGTTTTTATAAAGCCTTTAAGAACCTCCGGGTGCTGCAGTTTTCCGCCATCAATGATGTGCGGATGATGGATAAAAAAGGCCGTACCGAGGCATCGCTCTTCAGTAAAACCAGGCAGGTCCGCAACCATCAGTGCCGGCATACCATCAAAGATGAGGAGCAGGTGACGGGTGATTTTTATGACAGGAAAGGTGGCTATAATTACTATACTGCATCGCTGTATGCATCACTTTTCTTTGCCTTTGATACGGTGTGCCATGAGAACAATATTGTGGCGGGCACAGAGCGCAGTATCGCCGGAAAGAGCGGCATGGAAAAGCACAAGGAGCAGTTGAAAATGCTGTTCTTCAACCCCGGCATGCGCATTCCCGGCATCCCCCTGATGGGTAATAAGGCCGCGGTGTTTGACGATGAACTGGCGCCGTATTATAACTTTTCCATTGATGTGCAGGATCGCAACGGAAAGCCCTGCTATGTATTTGCGGTAAAGGCAAAATCCCGTGAAGAAGGTGGTGATCCGGGAAAGGTGGTGATTGATGAAATGGTCACCTGGTTTGATTACCAGAATTTCCAGGTTCTTGCGCGCAATTATTCCCTGAGCTACAGTGCGGGGGTGTATTCATTTGATGTGGCGATGGAAGTACAGTTATCGCCCTACAAAAACCTCATGGTACCCACTTTGATCAGGTATAACGGGAACTGGAAAGTGGTGATGAAAGGGAAGGAGCGTGGGGTTTTCACAGCCACACTGTCCAACTTTTCAGAATAATGCCTTTATGCCTCTGTGCCTTTATGCCTTTATGCCTCAATGCCTTTATGCCCAATATAGTTGCGCCACTTCGCAATCAACTGTTCCATATCCGCCGGTAGCTCACTGCTGAACAGCATGCGTTCCCTGGTTCGCGGGTGGGTGAAACCAAGTGTTTTGGCATGCAGTGCGTGGCGCGGGCATATCTCGAAACAGTTTTCTACAAACTGCTTGTATTTCGCGAAGACGGTGCCCTTCACAATGCGATCCCCCCCATAGGTATCATCATTGAACAGCGGGTGGCCAATGTGCTGCATATGTACCCTGATCTGGTGGGTACGTCCCGTTTCCAGCTGGCACTCCACCAGGGTGACGTAGTTCATCCGCTCCAACACACGGTAATGGGTAACCGCTTCCTTGCCATATTCGCCGTCTGGGTAAACGTCCATGATCTTTCGGAAGCGCTGGTGCCGGCCCACGTGGCCGGTGATTGTTCCTTCATCTTCCTCAAAGTTTCCCCATACCAGGGCCAAGTATTTGCGGTCTACGGTATGGTCAAAGAATTGATCTGCCAGGTCCTTGGCGGCCTTGTCAGATTTCGCGAGGAGCAGGAGACCGCTGGTGTTTTTATCGATGCGATGCACCATGCCAAAACGCGGAAGGCTGTTCTCGTCAAGGTCTGGTTGCTGGAGCTTGAGATAATGGGCGATTCCATTTACCAGGGTGCCGTTGGGGTTGCCGCAACCAGGGTGTACTACCAGTCCGGCGGGTTTGTTGATCACCAGTACATCATCGTCCTCAAAAACAATGTTCAGGGGCAGTTCCTCGGGAATGATGTCATAGTTCTCGGGATCGGTATCGGAATAGGCAATGATCTGGTCGCCGGGCTTTACTTTATAGTTTGATTTTACCGGTTTCTCGTTCACCAGTACATGGCCCTGGTCAATGGCCTTCTGGATCTTGTTGCGGGTGGCATTCTCGATCCGGTTCTGGAGGAACTTATCGATCCGGAGCGGTTCCTGGCCCCGGTCCACTTTCAGGGAAAGGCGCTCATACATTTCTTCCTGGCCGTCTTCCAGCTCTACGTTCTCTTCCATGGCGCAAAAATAGCTAATCGCACGGAGCGAATAGCTATTTTTGCAGGATGGAAGTTATTGTCCGTGACCTTGGGAATATGCGGTACAAAGATGCCTGGGACCTGCAGGAATCTCTGATGCAGGAAGGCCTGAAGATCAAGAGTGAGGCTAGAGGGCGTGGCATAAACGACCCCCGCTCCCTGCCCACTACCAACTATCTCCTCTTTGTAGAGCACCCTCCCGTATACACCCTGGGGAAGAGTGGTGCAATGGAAAACGTGCTGATCAGCGCGGAAGAACGGGAAGCCAGGGGTATTGAGTTTTACCCCACCAACAGGGGGGGCGATATCACTTTTCACGGGCCGGGACAGATTGTGGGTTATCCAATCCTGGATCTCGAGAAATGGTATACAGACATAGGGAGATACCTGCGCAACCTGGAGGAAGTGATCATCAGGGTGATGGCGGATTATGGATTAAAAGGCGATAGAAGTCCGGGCGAAACCGGCGTATGGCTGGATCCCGATATCAAGGGAAGGGAGAGGAAGATTTGTGCGATGGGGGTACGTTGCAGCCGGTGGATCACCATGCATGGATTTGCCTTCAATGTAAATACAGACCTGAATTATTTCAGCCACATCGTGCCGTGTGGAATACAGGATAAGCAGGTAACCAGCCTGGAAAAAGAACTTGGAATTAAATTAGCAGTAGCAGAGGTTAAGCAGTTGGTTATCAGGTATTTTAGCGAGGTGTTTGAATGCGAACTGCGAACTGCGAACTAAACCATCAGTCTTTTGGCACAAATACCCTCAGGTTGCTGCGGTATTTTTCATTCTCATAGATCTCGCACTTATACCAACCGGAGGCATGGAAATTGGTTTTATCCAGGGTGATATGGCTGTCCTTGATCCTGGCGAGGGTCAGCGCAGCGGTGCCATTGGATTCCGTAATGAACTTTACAGTATAGAGATTTTTCTTGTCCTCGGGAGTAATGATGATTACCTGGCCGAGGGAGTTAACGAATATGTATACAGGAGGAGGTTTGAGCTGCGGGGCGGGAGCCTGCTTGATCTTGGATGAATCACTTCCTGGCGACTTTGTATTCGAGAATTTTATCTTCTGGCTGTTGTTTTTTTCCGGTTTAAAGTTGGGGTTGCGAGGGTCTGTTTCTTCAGTTGGTGAAGGAACGGGTTCTGCCTGGACGGGTGGTGAGGGCCGTACCTGGTTTTCATTTTTACCGGGGGTGGTTTTTGGTTTGGGTTTGGCCGTATCGGGTACGGGACGTATGGGGTCTGTAAAGAAATACTTTCCGCCTTCACGCTGTACAAAGAGGCGGTAGAATTGCCGGGTGTCCGGAGCTTTGCTGTCAAGGAAGCCATTGGTGATAGCGCCGGCATCAGCTACACCCAGGATGGTTTTAAAGTTTTTGAGGGAGTCAGTGGATCGCTGGATATTGATCAGGGCAACATCGGGAAAGGGGTTGGTCCAGCTGACCACCACTTTTCCCTGCCGGTGTTTTACCGAAAAACGGGGTAAGGTATCTTGTGAGAATGCGTTGATCCACAATGCATTAAATAGGGCTATGTACAGTAAAGGTTTCAGCATTATGGGGTAGCGCATTTGCGGCGGTGGTTGACGCCGGGGTAACAAATATAATTGCTATGCCCGGTTAATAATGAAGTTGCCCATTTTTTAAAGATTTATTGCCGATCAGGCCGCCACTATGGATAGCCAGGATCCGGCTACCGCGGGGGAGGGCATTTTGGAGCAATAGGTCTTCGATGGCCAGCATCAGTCTGCCGGTATAAACGAAATCAGTGGGTACACTATTTTGTAGATAGAAACGATTCATAAAATCCATAAGTGCAGGGCTTGTTTTTGCGTAGCCCCCGGGCCGGGGATTTTCGAGGATATTGACTTGTGCTTCCGGAGCCAGGGCGCTGATCCTCTGGGCCAGACTGTTATCCTTTACCATATTCACGGCCCAGACTTCTGCATCGGTAGCAGCCATGGCCAGTCCGGCCGCCATCGTTCCTGTTCCTGCCGCGCAGAAGATATGGGTATAATGTTGATGAGCTGCATAGCGCAGTATCTCGCTGGCGCCTTTGGCACCTGGCAGGCCGTAGCCCCCCATGGGAATCTGGTTAGAAGAGGTATGGGGGAGGTGGGGAGCCGTTTGATGGTCAAATTCTTTCCTGGAAAGGAAAACGAGATGCATGCCGTAGCTGGCAGCATCGTGGAGGGAGGGGCTCCATTGCGCGGGCTCTTCACCGCGTACATAACCCGTACTTCCCAGGCCGCAGGCTTGTGCTGCAAAGGCTGTGGCCACGAGGTGGTTTGACCATGGACCGCCCCAGGTTTGTACAGAAGAATGCCCATCGCGAAGCGCATCTTCCAGGTAATAGCGAAGTTTGAAGAATTTGTTTCCTGAGCAAACACTGTGGATGAGGTCAGTTCGCAGAATGTCCCAGGTAATGTTGTTTTGTTCGCAAAATTGATTTCTTACGGGCTGGGTTATGATATTTTCCCTTGCCAGCTGGTGAAACCAATTCAGGGCAGATTCTGCGTTCATCAAAGGCATTTAAGGTGTAGATTTGCCGTCAATTTATTAAAACGAAGCGAATGAAGCCCACCCTTTTAATCCTTGCCGCCGGAATGGCATCCCGATACGGAGGAATGAAACAGATTGAATCCTTCGGTCCGTCCGGTGAAACCATTATGGACTATTCCATTTATGACGCTATCAGGGCTGGGTTTGGAAAAGTGGTCTTCATCATCCGCGAAGAATTTGCCGATAATTTCAAAGCCATTTTTGAACCCAAGCTAAAGGGCAGGGTAGCGGTTGATTATGTGTTTCAGGATCTCCGGGCTTTTGTGGGGGATCGGGAGATTCCCGCTGACCGTACAAAACCCTGGGGCACGGCGCATGCAATATTGTGTGCCCGGGATGCCGTGAAAGAACCTTTTGCGGTGATCAATGCCGATGATTTTTACGGCAGGGACGCATTTGAAAAAGCATACCAGTTCCTGACCACGGGATGTAATGACCAAACCTGGTCCATCATCGGATATCATTTGCTGAATACTTTATCTGACCATGGTACCGTGAACCGTGGCGTTTGCGATCTGGATGCTCATGGCAACCTGGTTTCTGTGCGGGAGCGATTGAATATTCACCTGAAGGATGGCCAGGTGGTATGTGATGATCAGCAGGAGCCGCATGTGATACCCCGTGATTCAAAAGTTTCCATGAATTTCTGGTGTTTTTCTCCGGGGATTTTCAAATTCAGCGAGAACCTTTTTCATGCATTCCTGGACAGCCAGATCAATGTGCCCAAGTCAGAATTCTTCATCCCTATTGTAGCGGATACGTTCATCAAGGGAGGACATGGTGAAATCAAAGTCATCGGCACCTCTGCCAGTTGGTTTGGCGTTACTTATAAGGAAGATGCGCCCGCAGTAAAGTCCGCGGTGGATAAGCTCGTTGCTTCTGGAGAATATCCGTCCAAGCTCTGGTAATTGACAATTGGCAATTAACAAATGGCAATTGGCACTAGTTACTAAAGTTTAATAACTAGTGCCAATTGTCAGTTGTTAGTTGTTAATTGCTAATTGTTAGAAAGGTTTACATAACAACCTTCACCATATAAACACACTCGCTCATCTTCTCCACCTGGCGGGTGCGGTCCAGTCCGCGTAACGCAGACGTTGTAGGCACTTTCATGTTATTGAAGTTGGTATCCACCTTTTTCAGGTCATCCAGGGTTTCAAGGATGTACTTTGATTTGATGGCAAATACCACACCTTCCGCAGAGGTCTGGCGGGCATTAAGGATACCGATGAGTTCTCCGTTTTTGTTCAGCACGGGTCCGCCGGAGTTGCCGGGGTTAGCAGGGATGGTGATCTGGCTGGCCATGGTATCACCTTTCAGGCCGTTGATGGCACTGAGGTAGCCTTCGCCATACACGATGTCATTTTTGGGAAAGCCCAGGGTGAATACGGGTTCCGCCAGCTCAGAAGAGGATTTACGGAATGCATAGGGTAGGGATCCAAGGTTTTTGAAGTCCTCGTCTTCGATCTTCAGGATAGCGATATCCTTCAGCTTATCTGTAAATACGATTTTGGCTTTATAATCAGTACCCCTGGTATTTTGAACATATACCTGTGAGGCGTTGGCTACCACGTGGGCAGAAGTGATCAGGTAACCGCGGGGATCAATGGCAAAGCTGGTACCACCATAGGTAACGGTTGCATTAGGATCCACTTTGGCCTTTACCGCATTGATCTGTACGCCCTGGGTATTGGTTTTGATGCTCAGGTCTTTCATCTGCCTGCGCAGTTCTTCCAGTTCTTTGGTGGGCTTGGGGCTCAGGAAATAGAACATAGAGCCTATCATCAATGTAGTGATCAGGGCAATGGATGCCGCTACGGCAATGGTACGGCGGTATTTCTTCCACATCTGGATCACGGAAGCCTGTTCTGCGGGCTTCAATTCCATAATGTCACCAGTCTCTTTAAGAGTATGGTGTACATCATAGATATTGGCGCGATACAGTTTAAGGTCTGCATAACGGTCCAGCTGACCCATAAAAAACATATGTTCCACCACAAACTGGTCCACTTCGGGATTGGTTTTGCGGAGATCTTCAAACATCTGTTTCTCCTGCTCGTTCATCTCCCCTTTCAGGTAGCGCTCTGTAGCATCCAGTAAAACAATCTGGTCCATGAATTAATTTCCGTTTTTATACTGAGCAAAGAATAGTTTCTTCAACCTCATCAGGCACTTATACTTCTGGTTTTTGGCGTTATCTGCGTTGGTATATCCAAAGAACGAGGATATTTCCGCCATGTTCTTATTATGTATATAAAATGCTTCGAGTAAACTTTTGCAGGGCTCGCCGATCTTTCCCAAAGCGCTCCGCATGATCCCATACTGGTGTTCCTGCTTCATGTGGATTTCCACGTCTTCTTCCACCGGCACGATTTCCTCAAAATTGTCCACCGGGGTCTCAAATCGCCGATTCTGCTGTAATCTCTTGAGCCACAATCTTCTACATATGGAATAAACATATGTTTTAATCTGGCAGTTCAGCTCAAAACTATCGTCCTGGGCTTTCTGGTATAGCACAATCAGGGCCTCCTGAAAAATATCCCTGGCATCGTCTTCGGTACCATTATTATTGACAACCAGTTGCTGAATCAGCCTGTAATTGTCTTTATAAATGGCCTCGATCGCTGCTTTCTCGTTATTTGCCAGTCGTTTAAGTAGCTCAGCTTCTTTGTAATAATTACTCACCTGACCGATATTAATACGCAAACTTGCGGCTTTGTAACCCAAATTGCCCCCCAAAACAACGAAAAAATTTTTTTAAAAAAGGCAGGTTACCTTTCTACCCCGCTAAGTATTAATGTTCAATACATCAACACAAAAAATTCAAAGGAATGAAAAAGGTATTCGCAATCCTGGCTATCGTAGCCCTCGCCTCTTGTGGCGGTTCTGAGTCTACAGAAGCTAAAGTTGATTCAGCTGCTGCTGTAATTGACTCTGCTGCTGCTACTGTATCTGCTGCTGCTGATTCAGCAAAAGCAACTATCGATTCAGCTGCTGCTAAGGTTGACTCTGCTGCGAAAGCAACAGTTGACACCCTGAAGAAGTAAGATTTTTTATATGGCAAGCAATCGTTGAGGCCGTTCCGTTTCTACGGAAGGGCTTTTTTTTTTATGTGGCAATGCGGGAATGTGGAAATGCGGCAATGTCATATTTAAAAATTGTTTAATTTCAGGTTGTTAAACCTGATTAGTGAAAAAGCAGATCCGCTCGCTGATTGCTGAGATGATGGCTTGCCTGGACCAGAATGAAGAGATTCTGGAGCTTACAGACAAGCAGGTGGAAGACCTCATCCTTAAATTTCCGCCCACCCATTGTATAGGCCGTTGCTTACCCTATGTTTTTTCTGTTCCGCGCAACAAGTTCCTTTATCTCGGCCCCCGGATAGAGGATATCTCAGGGTACTCCCCCAAAACATGGATGCAGGACACCATGTCAGAATTCCTTCCCCGCATCGTCCAGTCTGAACACCTCCTCTTACTTTGCAAAGCCACCATTGCCTGTTTTGAGGTGATGCGCAGCCGCTATAATGGCAAGTATGATGTTCAGGTTAACCTGGATTTCAGCATCATCAAAAAGAATGGATCTTCCTGCCGGATCATGATGCAGTTCAGGCCGCTTATCTGGGACGAGAACGGAAATATTAAGATCACCGGAGGCTTTATTATTGATACGGATCACCTGAAAAAACACGGCTTGCCGGTGATCACCCTTACTTCATTTGGTGAGGTGGTTTATGTTTATGCTCCGGATACCCAGGACCTGGTGGACAGCGGACTAACTTCTTTTTCCCCCCGTGAACTGGACATCCTGCAAATGATCTCTAACGGTGATGATGTCAATGATATCATGCAAAAAACCGGCCTGTCCCGCGCTACCGTTTATGCCCATCGCCGGAATATCATCGCCAAATCAGAATTTCCCAACATTAGCAAAACCATTGATGCGTTACGTTCCAAAGGCGTGATCAGCTAAAAAAAGAGGGCCGCATAAGAATATGCAGCCCATTCGTATATTAACACCTATTGCCTAATCTGAGAATGCTAAAAGCGATGCGCTGTTTAACATTCGGGTTCAAATTAGCGGAAAATCATATTCAAAAAATACCTAACATTAGGTAAGCGGGCAGGCAATAGCTGCATTATTGCTTGAAACCGGATTATTAAGCAAGAATATTATAGATATGGGCGGGTAAACTCTTATTCTTCAGGGTAACTTCACCCAGACTCTCGCATTGGAAATTGTCTTTCAATCGCTGGAAGATCCCTTCATTGACAATGATCTGCCCAGGTTTGGCGGCGGATTGCAGCCTTTGCGCCGTGTTCACCACATCGCCAATAACCGTATAATCCAACCTTCTGAGGGTAGTAGCCCCGATGTTACCAGAGATCAGGTCCCCGGAATTCAGCCCCACAGAAACCTTTGGGTAAAAATTAATATCCTCTTCCTTGCCCAGGCTTTCAATCTGCCGGCGGATGGCAAGGCTGGCCTGTACGGCCCTTTCCAGGTGGAACTCACCCCTGAACACTGCCATCACGGCGTCACCAATGAATTTGTCCACATGCCCTTTCTGGTCAATGATTTCTTTAACGATGATATCAAAGTACTGGTTTAACAGTGTCACCACACTGTTCACGGGTTGCGTTTCAGCAATGGCGGTAAAAGCGCAAATATCCACGAAGATCACCGTGGCATCAATATGTTCATTGCGGGTAACCGAGGATTCAAAATCGCCTTTGCTCATGTAATCAATCACCGCCTCGTCAACATACATCTTATAAATATTGTTTTCCCGTATGGCTTTGAGTGTGCTTTTCACCTGCTTCACGTGCTCCAGGGTCTTATCCATCGTGAGCTCAAGGTCTTTGAAGTCTACTGGTTTCAGCAGGAAATCAAAGGCGCCCTTGTTCATGGCAGACCTGATATTATCCATATCGCCATACGCTGAAATGATCACTGCTTTGATCAGTGGTGAGGATTCATGCAAACGCGTGAGCAGGGTGAGACCGTCCATCTCGGGCATATTGATATCACTGAGGACGATATCAATGTCCGGATGCTCCTCTATGCGCTCAAGGGCCTGCCTTCCATTCATCGCAAAAACAAACTCATACTGCTGGTCCCTGATCTGCTTCCTGAATTTTTGTTTGATCAGGAATTCGAGATCAGCCTCATCATCTGCAACTAGAATTTTTGCCATCAGTTCAATTTAAGCTTTTCCTTCAGTAAATTAAAATCCAGCGGCTTGGTCAGAAAATCATCGGCACCCAACTCCATCGCCTTACTGTAGTTTTCAGCATCTCCATAAGCTGTGATCATCATAACCACGGGAGGCGGGGGCGGGGGCGAGTCAAATTTCTGCTTGATCTTGTGCAACAGGTCCAGGCCACTCATTCCTGGCATATTGATGTCTGACAGGATCAGCACCGCCTCGTGGTGGTGCTCATTCAAGTAGGTGAGGGCGTCTTCGCCGGAAAAGGCGAAGGCCAGCTCCACAGTGCCATTTCGCAGTTCTTTCCTGAAACGCTGCTCAAACAGCATTTGGATATCTTTTTCATCATCAACAACGAGGATCTTCATATGTGTCAAGTTTTCCGTTCACTATCAGCCCAAGGCAGATAGTTATTGTATAGGTAAAATAATCGTAAACTCTGTATACTGCCCATCTTTTGAATCCAGCTTCAGTTCTCCGCCATGGCCCTTGGTTACAATATCATAACTGAGGCTAAGCCCTAACCCTGTTCCTTTACCCGTGGGCTTGGTAGTGAAAAATGGCTGGAAGATCTTATCCCTGTTCTCCGTTGGAATGCCATTACCATTATCCCTGATCTTGATGTGTACCCACTTTTTCCCCTTGTCTATAAGTCGCGTACTCACCACAATCGTTGGCTGGTATCCTTCCTCCCCTTTCATTTTTCTTTCGTGTACGGCATAGAAAGCATTATTGAGAATATTCAGCAGGGTGCGCCCCATGTCCTGCGGAATCAGTTTCACCTGGCCCACTGCGGGGTCCAGTTGCTGGTCAATATGGGCATTAAAACTTTTGTCCTTGGCCCTTAATCCATGATAACTTAACCGCACATATTCATCCACCATGCCGTTCAGATCTGTAGGCTCTTTCTGGCCCGTACTGGTGCGTGAATGCTGGAGCATGCCTTTTACAATGCCGTCTGCACGTTTGCCGTGATAGGTGATTTTCTCCTGGTTCTGCCTGATCATATTGTTGATGGCAATCAGATTGGTTTTATCTGCATCACTGAGCCCTGTTTTTTCAATCTCATCCCGCAGTTCACCCGTAAGTTCCAGGTTCACTTCCGAAAAATTATTGACAAAATTCAGGGGGTTCTGGATCTCATGGGCAATACCGGCGGTTAGTTCTCCCAGTGAAGCCATTTTCTCTGCGTGGATAAGTTGTGCCTGGGCAGCTTTGAGGTCTACCACCGCCTGCTGCAGCTCTTCTTTCTGCTGCATGATCTCCTTTGTCCTTTCCTGAACCAGGATTTCCAGCTCGGCTTTTTTCTCCTCAGCAAGTTCCTTCATCTTCTCTTCTGCTTCCATCTTCTGGCGTGCAGTCTTCAGCGCCTTATTCTGCTTATTGGCGATGATGAGCATGGCAATCATCCAGATGATCGCAAAAGCAGTAGCCGCTTCCACATAGTCTTCCGCCACTTTCTCCCAGGACGGCGGCATGAAACCCAGCAGGTGCCGGATGGTGCCCAGCACTGCTACCGGTATATAGGCGTACATAACATTCCGGTAGGATTGTAACTCCGTACGCTTAAATACCATGTAAATAGTAATACCAAAAAGGGCATCTATGGCCAGCCTCGCCCAGTCTTCAAGCGGCCCGGCGTTAGACAAAGCTATTAAAACACCCACAACGGCAAATCCATTCCTGATCAGTATTTGCAGATCAGGGAGTTTGTCATCCCTTATCAGCAGCTTCCTGATCTGGGCAAACACTATAATCAATATGACCCCATTCAATACCATGCAGGATGATTAATGAATTTAATTATTCGTTTTTTGCAAACCACTGATGATTACATTACCGGTTCCATTCTTATCGCAAGGGTAAGCAAATGCCTTGTTCACCTTCCCGGCATCCCCGATAACACTATAAAACTCATCTACAAATTTCAGGACGGATTTTCGCTGGACAGGGTCAAGATACGATGCTGTTTCATATAATGAATTCACCTTATCCCTGATGTTGATAAACTCCGTAAAAAAAGGCTGAAGCACCTTCAGGTCTGAAAGGCAGTACCCACGGTATCGTCTTTCCCTGACGGAACTTAGTTCCAATTGTTCCGCCGGTTTGGCATAAGGCGCACTAACAATCCCGGCATGGTCAAAATCATAGGGTACCGTATAGGCTATTCCGTTGCTGTCCCTGGCCAGGAGCTTCACGTTTTGCAGGTACTCCACGGACCAGTCCGTGTTACCGATAAAATATTCAAATACGGCCATCCGGTGAAACGCTTCACTATCTGCCTGGCGCGGACCTATCTTACGCTCCACACTCACCATACCATTCCTGGCAGCCATCTGGTGTTCTTCCTCCAGCAATATTGCATAAAATGGTGCTGTGGTCTTACTCTTTTTCGTGTCTTCCAGGGTCAATTGCACCAGCCTTGCCTTAAAACTCATGGGCGTCAGCATCTGATAGATACGGTAAGCCAGGTATTCTTTGACCACATATTCATCTCCCTTGCAGGGCATCACCAGCTTTAGTTTCTTTTGTTCACGGAAAAGGGTACCCGCAGTTTTTACACTGTCCTTGAAAAGCAGCATAATGGGTGGATAACTGCATCCGCCCATCGTTCTCCTGAAATTACCTCTCGTACGGGCAGCGATGTCAACACTATTCATTACACCCTGCTCACCGGTATACACCAGGGTAACAGGATGTTCCGAAGCCTGGTCTGCCCGGTCATTCATTAAACTTCTGACATCTCCTTTCATGGTGATCTTCAGGATACTGTCTGAGCCAAACAATCCCTGTGCCCGGGTGAAGAAAGGGAGAAGATGAAGGGTGAAGCATAAAGTGAGTATTCTGATCATATGGTTAACCGTTTACCGGAAGGATGATGGTGAATGTTGTGCCGATGCCTTCCCTGCTGTCCATCCGGAGTTCACCACCATGCCCCTTGGTAATGATATCGTAACTGAGGCTCAGCCCCAGTCCGGTGCCTTCTCCCGTTGGTTTGGTAGTGAAAAATGGCTGGAACACTTTCTCTTTGAGATTTTCCGGTATCCCATCGCCATTGTCTTTGATCTTGATCTCTATCTGGTTCCCCGTTTTTGACGTGGTCAGCAGCACCTCGGGCTTATACGCCGGAAGTCCTTTCTTTGATTTTTTATCCACGGCGTAGAGGGCATTGTTGATGAGATTGAGGATCACCCTGCCAATATCCTGGCGAATAACATTTACCGGGACCAGGATATTGGAAAGTTGGGTTTTTATTTCAGCGTTGAACGACTTGTCTTTTGCACGCATCCCATGAAAAGCCAGCCTGCAGTATTCATCACACAACTGGTTGATGTCAGTGGGTTCTTTCTGGCTTGAACTGGTGCGTGAGTGCTGCAGCATGGACTTCACAATAGAATCAGCCCGCTCCCCATGGTATTTGATCTTTTCCTGGTTACCCTTAATATCTTCAGCAATGGCCTTCACTTCCTCCCAGTCCTGTTTGTCTATATACTCTTTCAATTCTTCCGCCAGCTCCTGGTTCACTTCAGAAAAATTCTTGACAAAGTTCAGCGGATTCTGGATCTCATGGGCAATGCCCGCGGTGAGTTCTCCCAGTGAAGCCATTTTCTCAGACTGGATCAGCTGTTTTTGCGTATCCTTGAGTTCACTGTATGCTTTTTGTATTTTATCGTGTGCCTTTTGTTTCAGCCTGCTGTTGCGGTAGAAAATAAATGCCAGAAAGAGGATCAATCCTGTTCCGGCCAGCAAAGCGTAGGTCCTGATCCTGCCCTGGTTCAATTCCTTTTCGTTTTCAAGATCCTGGATCTTGAGCTTTTCAGCAAAATTGAGGTTCTGGTACTCAGATAATACCTTGATTTTTTCGTTGTAAAGGCTGTCCTTGGTAGTTAGTGCCAGTCCCTGGTATTTATAGGCGCTGTCCAGTTGCTTGTTTAATGCATAGGCCTGAAACAGATTTTCATATACAATGCCGAGATTGGTTTCACGATCCACAGCCGAAACTTCATCCAGGGACATCTGCGCATAAAAAAGACTTGAGTCCCTGTGGCCCTGGCTGATATAATATTTGGTGAGGATCTTGTGGGTTTCCACCAGGCTCTGCATGTTATCCGTGTCAAAAGCCATCCCTTCTGCATTGTACAGGTAGGAGCTCGCAGAGTCAAAACGGTTCTTCTCGATATACACTTTCCCGATATCATTCATCAGCTGGCTGATGTTCTGCTTATTTCCGGCTTGCTCCGTGGCCGTAACGGCAAATCTCAGCATGATCAGGGCTGAATCCAGGTTGCCGTTTTTAAGATACATCCTGCCAATAGCCGAAGAGAGCTTGCTGATGGCAGAGATGTCATTGCTGTTGTTAGCGATGTTAACCCCCTGCTGATAATGGTAAAACTGCTGGGATGTATTGTTGGTGGCGCCCAGCAGATGCCCCATTTCCAGGTGGAGCCCGGTAAGGATGGAAGATGGGTTGCTGGCCTGTTTAGACACTTTCCAGGCACCATCCTTGTTCCTAACATCGTTAACGTAACTGAATCCTTCGTTAATGGCTTCAAGACTCTGGCTGAATGCATTCAGTTTCCGGAGGCTGCCCCCGATGCCCGTAAGTACATATGCGGCAGATAGCGGCTTCTTGTTTTTCATGGCCAGGGACTGGGCCAGCTTCAGGAAATACAGTGCAGAATCGGTTCTTACATCAGTATAGTAGTAGCCCAGCGAAGCCAGGATGTAGAAGCGCGAGGAATCATTCTCTGTTTCCAACAATGCCATGCGCATACTGTCGGCCGGACTGATCTGGGCCGATGCAACCAAAGAGCAGATCCATATCAATCCTGTCAGCAGTGCATGTTTCATCGGCGGTAAATTACAAAACAACCCTGAAAACTACATGCCGGTCATAAAAACCATCATCACTTAGGTGGCTGGGAGTGTGATGGTGAAAACAGTGGGCCCGTTCTCACTGCTATGGACGGAAATATCCCCACCCTCAGCCTTGATCATATCATAACTCAGGCTCAGCCCGAGGCCCGTACCTTCACCGGTTGGTTTGGTTGTAAAAAAAGGCTGGAATATCTTTTCCTTCAAATCGTCGGGAATCCCCTCACCATTGTCTTCCACCACTACCTTAACCTCACCATTGGTATATTTTGTAGAAAGTATAACGTTTGGTTCAAAAGGCTCCCCAATCCGTTTGTACTTTAGGTCCACCGCATAGAAAGCATTATTGCATATGTTCAATATTACTTTCCGCAAGTCCTGCTCAACCAGGTTTACGGTAGGTAGTTCCGGGTCTAACTGCAGGGAAAAAGAGGCATTGAAATTCATTTCCCTGGTTTTGAAGCCCTGGTAACTGATCCTGATTGTTTCTTCCACCAGTGCATTAAGGTTAGTGCTTGTTTTCTCGCTGGAGCCCGTCCGGCTGTGCAAAAGCATCAACTTAACGATGGATTCAGCTCTTTTACCGTGCTCCAGCACTTTTCCCTGGTTAGTCCTGATGGAAGAAACAAGGTGTTCAAGGTCTTGAAAATCTCCCCGCTGAAGAGATTCAGACAGTTCATCTGCCAGTTCCATATTGAGTTCAGAAAAATTATTGACGAAATTCAGTGGGTTCTGAATTTCATGGGCAATGCCTGCAGTTAGTGCCCCCAGTGATGCCATTTTTTCTGCATGAATCAACTTCTTTTCTGCCTTTTTAAGGTTTTGTATGGCGGTCTCCAGATCCTTTTTCTGACGGATCAATTGCTCATTCAGTAATTGCCTTTGCCGGCTTGTTCTCCAGATGAAAAGCGCTATTGTCAACAATCCAATAACACTGGCAACCAGGATTCCCCGCTGAACCTTGTTTTTGTAGTCTTTCTGTGCAATGGCAATGTCCTTTCGTTTTTGCTGCTCATTGAAGTCAATATTCTGAAACTGTTGAAGTTGTTTTGAGCTGTTAAGGCTATCACTGATTCTCAAGATCAGTCCCTGGTATTTTACCACACTATCCGGTGCATGGGTTTGATTATAATAGTTGCTCAAGGACCGATAACTGCGTATCAGAAGGTCTGGCGAGTTTAGGCTCCTGGACGTTTCCAATGCCGCCCTTGATTGGAAAAGCATGGAATCAAGATTATCGTTTTTACTATTATAGTCTGCCAGCAAGAGCCGTGAAGCAACTATCCCCCTGTAATAACCGTTTTTTATACTTTGGTCCAGGGCCTCATGGTAATAAGCAACTGCCTGTGTGTAATCTTTTTTTTCTGCATATGCCCTCCCTAAATTGAGCAGGAAAGTGCCGTAGTATCGCTCATATGCGGCCTCCCTGGCAAAATGATATCCTGAATCAAGGGATGCTATGGCTGCATCAATTTGTTTTCCCTGGAATTGCAGCCTGGCCCTGGTGGCAAAAGTTATGGCAAGGAGTTGCAAATTGGAAGTACCCTTTGCGATAGTTATTGAACGCTGTATATAATCCAGGGATTTTTCAGCATTACCGGAATTGATATACAGTATACCGAGGTATTGGAAAACCCTGCTCATCCGGTTCATTCGCTGTATGTGCGCACTGGTGTTTCTTTTTGAAAATTCATCAGATGGCGGAAACCGGTTTGGGAGGATATGGCGCTCCGATGCAGGGTCTTCCAGGATATTGATGGCGTCCAGAAACAATTGCAATGCCCTTGAATAGTTTCCTATGTTATTCATAGCATAGCCCATCTCATGCAGTCCACTGGCCAGTTCAAGCTGAAAATGCATTTTTTCTGCAAGCGGGATTACTTTACTGGCGAAATAGTAGGAGCTGTCAGGGTCAATTTCTGCAAAGGCCGAAGCCATTTGAAGGAGTGTGACCATTGTAGATGTATCATCTCCGTTGGTGAGCATCCTTGTGCGTAAACTGTCTATTTCCCGTAATTGCGTTTGGCCCGATGCGGAAGTTGTTACGATGGAGGTAACCAATATCAAATATGCAAGTAGAAAGATTTTCATGGCATAAACATGCTAAAAGATACCATTTTAGTGCTTAATACCGTAATTACCGCACTGCCGCACTGCCGCATTCCCACATTATCTTCCTATCTTTGCAGGATGTCAACATTTGAATCCCTGGGTTTGGCGGAAGGCCTGCTGAAATCCATTACAGACCTTGGTTTTACGGCACCCACACCCATTCAGGAGAAATCAATCCCGGTTCTTCTCCAGGGCACTAAAGACTTTGTGGGACTGGCGCAAACCGGTACCGGCAAAACTGCGGCATTTGGCCTGCCCCTGCTGCAGTTGATCGATAAAAATGAAAAGTATCCCCAGGCACTGATTGTATGCCCCACGCGGGAACTCTGCGTGCAGATCACCAATGACCTGATGAACTTCAAAAAGAAGTTCGCCAACATACAAGTCACCGCAGTATATGGCGGTGCGTCTATCACCATGCAGATGAGGGACCTGAAGAAGGGGACACATATTGTTGTGGCCACCCCCGGCAGGCTTATTGACCTGATTGAGCGTAAAGCCATCCAGCTGGACCGCATCCAGTATATTGTTTTGGATGAGGCCGATGAGATGCTGAATATGGGTTTCAGGGACGATATCGAGTTCATCCTCCAGAATACCCCGGCCCGCGAAAGCACCTGGCTGTTTTCTGCCACCATGCCCCAGGAAGTGAAGCAGGTGAGCAAACGGTACATGAAGGATCCTTTTGAGCTTACCATTGGAAAGGTGAATGCCACCAATGTCAATATCGATCACCAATATTACCAGACCACACACAACTACCGGTATGAGACCCTGAAGCGAATCATCGATTTCAACCCTGGGATTTACGGTATTGTGTTTACCCGCACCAAAGCAGATGCGCAGGAGATCACGGAAGCGCTTATCCGTGAGGGTTATGATATTGAAGCACTTCATGGCGATCTTACCCAGCAGCAACGGGATAAAGTGATGTCCAGGTTTCGTGAGAAAAGTATTCAGCTACTCATTGCTACAGACGTGGCTGCCCGGGGCATTGATGTGCAGGGCATCACCCATGTCATTAACTATGAACTGCCTGATGATCCGGAAGTATACACGCACCGCAGTGGCCGCACCGGAAGGGCCGGCAGGAGCGGTATCTGTTTGTCTATCATCACACCCCGCGAAGTGTACAGGATCCGGCAGATTGGGAAGATGGTGAACAACCGTTTCCATAAGCTGGATATTCCCTCAGGAAAGGATGTATGCCGTAAACAGTTCTTCCATTTTATCGATAAAATGCTGCAGGCAGATATCAGCCACGGCGAGTATGAAACCTATCTTCCCGTGCTGAAAGAAAAGTTTGCGCATATTGATAAGGAGGAGATCATGCAGCGTGTAGCCGCTTTGGAATTTGACCGGTTCCTGCAATACTATGCTAATGCCGTTGATTTGAATAAAGAAGCTGGCGGACAAAGGTCTGAAGGCAGGGGGCAGAGGACAGAGGGCAGGGGACAGCGGTCAGAAGGCAGAAGCGGTGGTAATGGTAACCTGAAAAAGCTTTTTGTCAACCTCGGCACCAAGGATGGATTTTATAAAGCCAGTTTCCTGCAGTTCATCCTGGATATGAGTGACCTCAAAAAAGATGTGCTGGGCCGCATAGATATGAAGGAGATGAATTCATGGATCGAGATTGAACCTGCTGCCGCCAACAAGATGATCAAATCCATTGACGGCAAAAAGTTCAAAGGCCGGAAGATCAGGATGAATGAGGCGAACTAATTGAAAGTTGGAATACGCTCATTTTCTTTTCAACAGCAGGGCGCAAACCAGGGAGACCAGCAGCCCCACCCGCAGTATTTCTGCGAACGTGAGGGGTATGCGGTATAAAGGGTCATTATAGTCCTTTACCATCTTTTCCATTTCTTTTGCAGCGGTTTGAATGGCATCGGCGCTGGCACCCTTTGCTTTCATGGATTCAAGACTTACCTTGGCATAGCCCTGCATAAAATCAGGAAAGATGTACTTGAATTCAATCTCCCAGGTGATCACATAAAACGCTGCGGTGATCAGGGTGATCCCCAGGCCAATCAAAAAAGCCTTTCCAAAGCTGATCTTCCCGCCCAGGTATTGATTGCGATACTGGCGGATGGCTACATATATCATGGCAAATGCCATGAGCATGGTAGCATATCCGTAGATCATGCCCACAGTGAGGTTGTGCTCCTTGTTAATCAGGATCCCCAGGAGCATCAGGGCACTCACCAGAATGCCGGCAATCAGGCCATACGTCAGTACAATCTTTTTCATGTCTGTATTTTTTTCGAAAAATAGACTCTTGGGTAGATTTGGCCCTCATACTTTAGTATGAAAAAAAGGGTAAGCGCCTGTTTTCATACAAAAGTGCTGTCATGTTGCAATGATGCCCAGGGCCTTTCCTTTCTGTATGGCCTGGGTGCGGCGTTTAACATCCATTTTTTCAAACAATCTGCTTGCATGGGATTTCACGGTATGGGTAGATAAAAACAATCTCTCCCCAATTTCAGCATTGCTCAAACCCTCGGCCATCCCTTTCAACACTTCCAGTTCCCTTTCTGTTAATCCCAGGCTGGCGCCTTTTTCCGGATCAATTTGTTCCGATGTAACAAGATTGCCATTATGGGACGGTGAGGACTGCGCGGGATCATTGAGTTTTCTGGCCAGCCAGATGCCGAGGACCAGAAAAATCAGGGCCAGTGCACCCGAATACAGCTCCAGTGAAGGCCTGAGAACCAGCCAGCGCAATTCAAGGGTGCGCAGCAAAACAGTGGCAGTGCCCAACAGGAGTGCATATCCAATGATCGCCCAGAGAGGATGCCTGAACATCGTTTTCATCCGCATACAATACAGGATTAATATAGGCCTTTCTTTTGAAATTATTGCCTGCGGATCGGCTGGATGTCGTAGCCAAATTCCAATAGAACCCTTATCCATGGCTGGATTCAGGGATTGATCATCTGTTTGGCCGTCGTAAAAATAATTTTGGAAAAATTTGGCTGGTTACAATGGTTTCCTAAATTTGGTTTCATGACAGGCGCAAAGGCATACCGTTACTTTTATTTTGGTTTCTATTTTACCAATAGAGCGGGATTGCTTTTGTCTGATTCGCAGTAAAAACCGAACCAACATAAAGGATCCCGCTGAAAGGCGGGATTTTTTTTTATATGCAAACGAAGACAAACACAGTACAGGCACAGCCACGGGTATCCATCCAGGGATTTGAGGGTTCATTCCACCAGGTGGCCGCCCGGCAGTATTTCGGCAAAGACGTGGAGGTAATTCCCTGCGCTACTTTCCGTGAAGTAGTGAAGATTGCCGCCAATAAAAAGGAGAGCGAAGGTGGCGTAATGGCTATAGAGAACTCCATTGCAGGCAGTATCCTTCCCAATTACAACCTCTTGCAGAAATCCAACCTGCGGATCACCGGTGAGGTATACCTGCAGATAAAGCAGAACCTGCTGGTGAACCCCGGAGTTACCCTGGAAGATATCCGTGAAGTACATTCCCACCACATGGCCCTGCAGCAATGCCTGGGGTACCTGGACCAGCACCATTGGAAACTGGTGGAAACAGAAGACACGGCACTTTCCGCAAAACACATACACCAGAAGAAATCACGCCATATTGCGGCCATTGCCAGCAAACTGGCAGCAGAGTTGTTTAACCT
This sequence comes from Chitinophagaceae bacterium, assembly GCA_044225015.1. Lineage (GTDB taxonomy): Bacteria > Bacteroidota > Bacteroidia > Chitinophagales > Chitinophagaceae > Pollutibacter. The sequence goes on from JBGAJG010000002.1 coordinate 365,110, forward strand.
GGAGATCCTCGCCCCCAATATCCATACCATGAAAAACAACTATACCCGCTTCCTGATTTTGAGCAGGGAAGATGAAGTGGTGGACCAGCCGGATGCCAATAAAGCTTCGGTGAATTTTAATACAGATCATTCCCGGGGTAGCCTGGCGCGTGTGCTTTCACGGATAGCAGATGGCGGCATCAACCTCAGCAAACTGCAGAGTTTTCCCATTCCCGGGTCTGATTTTAAATACAGTTTTCATGCTGATATGGAGTTCTCTTCGCTGGACCAGTTCAGGGACGTGATCCGCGTGATCAGCCCGCTTACAGAAAACCTCAAAATATACGGGGTGTATAAAAACGGCATGGATAAAAAATAGGATGATGAAGGCAATCAAGACATCAGGCAGGCTGAACGGCATCGGTGAATACTATTTCTCGAAGAAATTAAGGGAGATCGATGAACTGAATAAACAGGGCAAGCAGATCATTAACCTAGGGATTGGCAGTCCGGATCTGCCCCCCCATCCGGAAGTGATCAAGACCCTGGCAGAAGAAAGTGCAAAACCCAATGTACATGCTTACCAGAGTTACAAAGGATCGCCCGTGATGCGTAAGGCTTTTGCTGACTGGTACGCGCAATGGTATGGCGTGTCACTGGACCCTGATACCGAGATCCTGCCACTTATTGGCAGTAAGGAAGGGATCATGCATATCTGTATGACCTACCTGGAGGAAGGAGATGAAGCGCTGGTGCCCAATCCCGGCTATCCCACCTACCAGAGCGCCGTGAAATTAGCGGGTGGCCATGTCCGTGAGTATACGCTAACTGAAGCCCAGGGCTGGTTTCCGGATTTTGCAGCGCTGGAACAGCAGGACCTTTCCAGGGTGAAACTGATGTGGGTGAACTATCCGCATATGCCCACGGGCACTGCAGCTACAATGGAAGTCTTTGAGAAACTGGTGGCTTTTGGAAGGAAACACGGGATCCTTATCTGCCATGATAATCCATATAGTTTCATCCTTAACAGCGAGCCCAAGAGCATCCTGGCTGTGGAAGGGGCAAAAGATATTGTACTGGAGTTAAACTCCCTCAGCAAGGCGCAGAATATGGCGGGCTGGCGTGTGGGTATCCTTGCCGGCGCCAAAGAAAGGATCAATGAAGTGCTCACATTTAAAAGCAATATGGACAGCGGGATGTTCCTTCCTGTGCAGTTGGCAGCGGCAAAAGCACTCACACTGGGTAAAGACTGGTATGAGGGACTGAACAGGATATACACGGAAAGACGGGAAAGTGTGTTTGCCATCCTGGATCACCTTGGATGTTCGTATGACAGGAAGCAAACCGGCATGTTTGTATGGGCCAGGATTCCCCGGGGTTGGGACAGTGGCTATGCATTGAGTGATAAAGTTCTGTATGCGTCCAATGTGTTCATCACACCGGGAGGGATATTTGGAACGGCGGGCAACGGATATGTGCGGATAAGCTTATGCAGTACGGTGGAAAAATTGAATGAAGCTTTAAACAGGCTGAAAGCCAACAGTTAAACCAGATATGGAAAGAAAAGTAGTTGCAGTCATGGGTGTTGGCCTCATCGGCGGATCACTGGCCCTTCAACTCAATGAGAAAGGACTTGCGTCCCGGATCATTGGGGTGGAGCAGAATGAGGAGCATGCCAGGAAGGCGCTGGAGCTGGGACTGGTAGACGAAGTCCTGCCCCTGGATGCTGCAGTAGCAGCAGCAGATGTGGTGATCCTGGCCATTCCGGTTGACGCCATTGTAGAAATACTACCCTCTGTGCTGGATATGCTGGATCAGCAGATCCTGATTGACCTGGGGTCTACCAAGCACGCGTTGGTGGCTAACGTAAACGCACACCCGAAAAGAAAGCGTTATGTGCCGGCACACCCCATGTGGGGAACAGAGTACAGTGGTCCGGCCGCCGCTGTGCGTGGAGCATTTGAGAACAAGGCCGTGGTGATCTGCAATGCGGCGGAAGCGGATGAGGATGCTATATACTGGACCCGGAATATGTTCCGTAAGATTGGGATGCATCTGATTGAGATGGATGCCGCTGACCATGACCTGCACGCGGCCTATGTGAGCCATATCTCGCATATCACGTCTTTTGCGCTGGCCAATACGGTGCTGGAGAAAGAGCGGGAGGACCAGGCCATTTTTGAAATGGCGAGCGCGGGTTTTGAAAGTACGGTAAGGCTGGCTAAAAGCAACCCCAATATGTGGGTTCCCATCCTGATGCAGAACAGGGAGAACGTGCTGGATGTACTCAATGAGCACATCTCGCAGTTGCGGAAGTTCAAGAGCAGCCTGGAAAAGGAGAACTGGGAGTTGTTGCGGGAGTTGATGGAAAATGCGAACAGGATCAGGCAGATTATTAAGTGATCAGGGTGAAGGAGCAGGGTGTAGGGGTAGGGTGCAGGGTTTAGTAACAATGTAAATAACCAACAAGATGAATATTGTAGAAACTTGGAAACAACGGCCGCTGATCATTTCCGGCCCTTGCAGCGCAGAGACAGAGGCGCAGGTGCTGGAAACAGCAGACAGGCTCAAAGCCACTGGCAAAGTAAATATGCTTCGTGCAGGCATCTGGAAACCAAGAACCCGCCCCGGCAGTTTTGAAGGGATCGGGACCAAAGGGCTTCCCTGGCTGCAACAGGCAAAGAAGAATACCGGTCTGCCGGTCACTGTGGAAGTGGCCACGGGCAAACAGGTGGAAGATGCCCTGCACTTTGACGTAGATGTATTATGGATAGGTGCCCGTACCACCGTGAATCCATTCAGTGTGCAGGAAGTGGCAGACGCGCTCAGGGGCGTGAATGTGCCGGTACTGATCAAGAATCCCATCAATCCTGACCTTGAACTCTGGACCGGTGCCGTAGAGCGGGTGGCCAAAGCCGGCGTGAGCAACATCGGCCTCATTCATCGTGGCTTTTCTTCTTATGGCAACACAGAATACAGGAATGCACCGATGTGGCATATGGTGATTGAGATGAAACGCCGCAACCCTGATATGATCCTGATCAATGATCCTTCCCATATCTGTGGCCGCCGGGATATCCTGGCGGATGTGGCGCAGAAGGCGATCGACCTTGATTTTGATGGCCTGATGATAGAAAGCCATATTGATCCTGACAATGCCTGGAGTGATGCCAAGCAACAGATCACCCCGGAGCAATTGTCTGCCATGCTTTCCAACATCATCTGGAGGAAAGAAGACGTATCTTCAGAGAACTTCCATGTGGCACTGGACAAACTGCGCGAGCAGATCAACCAGCTGGATGATGAACTGATGCTGCTGCTGGGTCAGCGGATGAAGGTGGCGGATAAGATTGGTCAATATAAAAAAGACAACAACGTGACCATCCTGCAAACCAACCGATGGAACCAGATCCTGGAGCGCGCCTATGGTAAGGCAGATAAACTGGGCCTGAGCCGTGAGTTCATTACCAAGTACCTGGATGCCGTGCACATGGAATCCATCAACCGGCAGAACCAGATCATGAACGCATAAATGGAACAACCGCAGATCTATCTCTTTGTACACCTGATCCTGGAAGTGGATGACCACAAGCCGCTCCTGAAGAACGTGCTGCGGGTAGTATATTTTGCCTGGCTTCGCAAGACCATGGCGGAGAAGGGACTGCGGCTGCATGCCATTGGCGGCGGCGAGGACCATGTACACCTGTTGATACAGCTACATCCCGCACAGAACCTGATGCAAGTGGTGAAGCAAATCAAAGATGAAAGCCTCAGTTTCATAGGCACTAACCATTTCAGCAAAGAAGCATTTGCGTGGAAAGAGGCCTATACCGCCTTCAGTGTGAGCCCGGGGGCATTCAGGCAAACCCTGGAGTATATAGACAGGCAGGAAGACTACCACCAGCAGAAGACTTTTGAACAGGAGATGGAGCTCATCTCCAAAACCCGGATTGATTTACATGAACCCAACACGTAGCATTCGTTTCGGCAATAAAACGGTAGACTATTTTTTCTCAGCATCATTTGGGAAACTGTCTTCCGTTACGGATAAGAAGAATACGGTCATCCTCACTGATGAACACGTCTTTGACGCACACAAATCCCGCTTCAAAGGATGGAATGTGATCTGCCTTAAGCCGGGCGAGGAATACAAAATACAAGCCACGGCAGATGCGGTGATTGAGACCCTCTTGGGGATGGAGGCAGACCGTAAGACCACCCTGGTTGGCGTGGGAGGCGGAGTGATCACAGACCTGGCAGGCTATGTAGCCTCGGTGTATATGCGCGGCATCAACGTAGGTTTTGTGCCTACTACCATCCTGGCCATGGTGGATGCTGCCATTGGAGGGAAGAATGGGATTGACGTGGGTGAATATAAAAATATGGTGGGCGTGATCCGTCAACCCTCCTTCCTGTTATATGATATGGGTTTCCTGGCGTCACTGCCTGCCCAGCTTTGGTCAGACGGATTTGCCGAGGTCATCAAGCATGCCTGTATCAAAGATGCGGCAATGTTCAGGATGCTGGAGGAGCATGACATTGCCAGCCTGCAGAAAAAGAAGACGTTGCTGGCGGAGGTCATTCAACGCAATGCATTGCTGAAGTCAACGGTGGTGCAAAAAGATGAATTTGAGAAAGGCGATCGTAAGCTGCTGAATTTCGGACATACCCTTGGCCATGCCATTGAAACACAGTATGAGATCAGCCATGGCCAGGCCGTATCTATCGGGATGCACTATGCCTGCCGCCTGAGTGAAGAACTCACAGGATTCAGGCAATCAGCGCGGGTTGACCATCTGCTAACACAGTATGGGCTGCCTGTTGACGCTACATTTAAACTGGACAAGGTCCTCCACATTATGAAGATGGATAAAAAGAGAGTGCGCTCCACCATCCATTATGTATTGCTGAAGTCATTAGGTAAGGGAATATTGCAGGAACTGCCTTTCAGGCAGCTGGAGAAGCTGCTTACAAACCTGGTAAAAGCATGATTGTACAGATACAACCCGGATCCGTTCAGGGATCCATAGAGGCACCGGCTTCCAAGAGTTCTATGCAGCGGGCACTGGCTGCTGCCCTCATCAGGCAGGGAGAAACCGTTATAAAAAATCCCGGCACCAGTAATGACGACAGGGCGGCACTGGAGAATATCCGAAAACTGGGTGCTGCGGTGAGCTGGGATGGCGGCAACCTCATCATCAGCAGCAGGGGCGTGCACCCCATGGAAGATACCATCAATTGCGGGGAAAGCGGGTTGGGGATCCGGATGTTCACACCCATCACTGCCGTGAGCAACCGGAAACTAACGGTCACGGGTACCGGAAGTTTAACTACGCGGCCCATGCATTTTTTTGATGAGATTTTTCCGTTGCTGGGCATACAGATCAGGTCAAACGATGGGAAACTTCCGATGGAAATACAAGGGCCGCTGCAACCCGCCAACATTACGGTGGATGGTTCCCTGAGCTCTCAGTTCCTCACAGGACTGCTCATGGGTTATGCGGCCGTTGGAGCAAAGGATGTGACCATTACTGTAAAAGATCTTAAAAGCAAACCATACATAGACCTCACCCTGGATGTGTTGCGGAGTTTCGGCTGGCAGGTGGAACACGAGAACCATGAGCGATTTTATTTTCCTGGCATACTGCAGCCCCGCCAGGGCAGGGTGGAATATAAAGTAGAGGGAGATTGGAGCGGTGCGGCATTCCTGCTGGTGGCAGGTGCCATAGCCGGAGATATTACAGTGCAGGGTTTGGATCCGCAGTCTACCCAGGCGGATAAAGCAGTGTTGCAGGCCATGATGGCTGCTGGTGTGGGTATGTCCATCAACCCTGATTATATCGAGATCCGGAAGAGCCGGATGAAGGGCTTCCAGTTTGATGCTTCGGAATGCCCGGATCTGTTTCCTCCGCTGGTGGCACTGGCCGCCTATGCACAAGGCACCACGGTGATCAGTGGAGCCAACAGGCTCACCCACAAGGAAAGCAATCGTGCCTTAACTTTACAGGAAGAGTTTGGGAAGATGGGGATCCGGATTGAGCTGCAGGATGACCTGATGGTGATCCACGGTGGCACGGGACTGAAAGGTGCGATTACACATTCCCATCATGATCATCGCATCGCCATGGCCTGTACCGTTGCAGCACTGGCTGCTGACGGGGTTACAGAAGTGCATGAAGCTGAAGCCGTGAACAAATCCTATCCTGATTTTTATGACGATATGCGCCAGTTGGGTGCAGTCATTCAATAATGAATCCATGAATGCATTTGGCAGAATTTTTCGGGTACAAATTTTTGGAGAGAGCCATGGCGCTTCCGTGGGCGTGAATATTGATGGTTGTCCGGCCGGACTGCCGTTGGGCTTGTCGGATTTTCTACATGACCTGGAGCGTCGCAAGGGTGGTACCCAGAAGGGCACTACACCGCGCCAGGAGGAAGACCTGCCCATATTCAAGAGTGGATTGTTTAATGATCATACCACGGGTGCACCCATCACTATTCTTTTTGAAAACAACAATACCAGGTCTGGAGATTACGAGAAACTGCGCGCTGTACCCCGGCCCGGGCATGCGGATTGGGTGGCACACCACAAGTTTGGTGGTTTTGAAGACTATCGTGGCGGCGGTCATTTCAGCGGCAGGCTCACCGTGGGGATTGTTGCCGCAGGCGTCATCGCCAAAAAAATATTGAAAGGGATCTCTATCAGTGCCGTCATCACTGAAGTGGGTGGTGAGCAGGATATAGAGAAAGGATTGCAGAAAGCCATTGACGCCAAAGACTCCGTAGGCGGCATTGTAGAATGTACGGTTACCGGATTACCTGCTGGACTGGGCGAACCTTTTTTTGATTCGCTTGAATCATTGCTTGCCCATGCTGCATTTTCCATTCCGGCAGTGCGCGGAGTGGAATTTGGGACAGGGTTTGCCGCCGCAAAAATGTTTGGCATTGACCATAACGATGCCATTAATAATATGGAAGGGGAGACGGCCACCAATCATGCGGGTGGCATCGTGGGCGGTATCAGCAATGGCAACCCATTGGTGTATCGCATCGCCATCAAACCAACATCATCCACCCCCAAAGAACAATTTACCTTGAATTGGGAAACTGGTGTGAAAGAAGCGTTTTCTGTAAAAGGGCGGCACGACTTATGCATCGCTCTCCGTGTGCCTCCGGTGCTTGAAGCCATGACCGCCATTGTATTGGCAGACACTATGGCAATGTGGCAATGCGGTAATGCGGTAATGCGGCAATGAGCGCCATTCCCGCACTACCGCATTCCCGCATTACCAAATTATTTACTAAACCTGATCGTATACTCAGAAAGATACTCACTGGTATCTTTGCCATTCACTTTATACATATCCTTAAAAAAGAACCGGGCTTCCCTGCCCAGGCGCAGGCAGGTATAACGGTTGGCGATGTCTTCCTTACTGTCTGTAGGCTGCAGGGAAGGATACCAGACGGTATGGCCGGGGCCGCGATCCAGCAACAGTTGTGGTTTACTCCACTGCTGGGCATTTTCCCCTTCGGTGAGGTCCTTGTTCATATTGAAAGAGATCCAGACGGTGCCTCCCTTCCAGGAAGTGCCGGTGACCTTACCCATCAGCATCACCCAGCAATTCAAATAAGTATTCCAGCTCACGGAAGGTCCCCAGTGAAAACCACCCGTTGGTGAACTTTGGGGTCCACCGCCCTCAGCACGCGGAATTTGCAGGGATGTGACCGGCATTCCAATGCCGTTCCAGGGTGCTTCAAAACCATTCCCATCCCAGCGTTTGGCCTTTCCCTGCGGATCATCCAAATCCTTCAGTGCTATACGGGCTATGCTCACACACTGTCCGGCCCATTCTTTGTCAGGATCATAGGTAGCGGAATCATACACGCCGGGATATCCATATTCACCATAGAACAGATACAGATAGTCTCCACTGGCCACTGCAGAAGGATCTCCCACACCGCCGGCAAAGGTCTCAGAAATATTGTGGGGCTTGAGGGTAAGCCGCGGCTGAAGGTCTTCGATGAACAAGCCGCGGTTGCTCCAGCTGTGCCCGCCATCGGTAGACTTCATCACCCCAATGCGGCATACTGCCGCAGGAGACGTAGGGCCGGTGAGCCCCTGCGGCCATTTGTGGTCAATATACCCTTCCCCTGATGCACTGTCATAAGGCAAGGTAGACGGGTAATTCTCATTATGGTAAATCGCATATAAGGTTTTACCGGAATTGTCTTTGGGATCCTGGTACACGGTTTCAAACCAAACAGCACCATGGAGGCCTGGCGTACCGGGAGGAGCGTTCTTGGGCATAATCGGATCCGTGAATTTCTCGTACGGCAGCTTAAATGCTTCTATCGCATTCTTTCCATCCCCAAATTCCAGTTCTTCAGAATAACCCCATAACGGATCTTCACCGTACTTGCCGGGGAAGATGCGGAAAGTATCGCCGATCCACGCTTCAGCCATATTGCAGTCCACAAAGGATTTAAAATGAAATTTATCCGCCTTGATCAGTTCAAAGCTGGGCAGCTTAACTGCTGCGGGTTTTTCTTTTTCAGGCTGGCTGCAGGATAGAAATACCAGGATCATCAACGTTGCAAACACAAGGCCACGCATAGGCAATTAATTTTCTTCCCTAATATAAGTCTTTCAGGTATAGCAGTCAGGAAGCAGCTTTGGACTGTTAAAAAAATGTTGGCATACTTGCAACGCTTGTTGTACATTTGATATCATAATAATATCAAAATAACATTATGGAAAAAATACGCAGACCCATGTCGGGTTACCTGGCCCTTCTCCTGGCCATTGCATCGCTGATTGCCGGTGCTTATCTGATGATCAATGCTAAGAATGAGCCTTTTAATATGCTGGTGGCAGTGTTATTCTTCGTAGCAGCAGTGTTTCTGTTCAAAGGCCTGGTGGTGATCCAGCCCAATTTCTCTGTAGTACTTACCTTTTTTGGTAAATATGTGGGCACCATCAAGGAGAACGGGCTGCTCTTTGTCAATCCTCTATTCAACAAGGTGAAGTACTCACTCCGCATGAACAACCTGGAGAGTACCAGGCTGAAGGTGAATGATAAAATGGGTAACCCCATTGAAATTGCAGCGGTGATAGTATGGCAGGTGAATGACACTTATAAGGCGGCATTTGAAGTGGATGATTATTATAACTATGTGAAAGTACAGAGTGAGGCAGCTATTCGCCACCTGGCGGTGAGTTTTCCTTATGATAATATGGAAGATGCCACGGCGGAGATCACCCTCAGGGAGGGCGGTGAAAAAGTTACCGCGCTGTTGGTGGATGAGTTGAACGAGCGCGTGGGTGCTGCCGGGATCCGCATTGCAGAGGCAAGGATCAGTCACCTGGCCTATGCGCCTGAGATTGCTGGTGCTATGTTGCAGCGCCAGCAGGCATCTGCTATTGTTGCGGCCCGTACCAAGATTGTGGAAGGTGCAGTAGGTATGGTGGAACTGGCCCTGGAATCCCTGTCCAGGAAAGAGATCGTTAACCTGGACGAGGAAAAGAAAGCAGCGATGGTCAGCAACCTGATGGTGGTACTCTGTGGTGAGAAAGGCGCTACACCCATCCTCAACACCGGAACGCTTTACCAATAGATACAACTTGTCTAAGAAGTCATTCATATTAAGGATCGATGAGCAGTCGTTTGCAGCCCTTGAAAAATGGGCTGCAGACGATTTTCGCAGTATCAATGGCCAGCTGGAATGGATTATCGACAAAGCATTGAAGGAGAATGGCAGAAGTCCAGGGGCAAAGAAGAAGCCTAAAGAGAAGAAAGAAACCAAATAGTCAGTTCGCAGGTTGCAGTTCGCAGTTCGCAGGTGGCTGCAATTTCCTGCGAACTGCGAACTGCAACCTGCGAACTAATTCACTATCTTAGGTTCATGAGACTGCTGATCATCTTACTGCTGTGCTCCACGGCATCCTTTGCACAGGATGCGGAGCAGAATATCGTCAATAAAAATATTACGATCCCTCCACCCAACAAGCCTGTAGCCAACTACGTCACCTCAGTGAGAGTAGGTAACATGCTGTATCTCTCCGGGCATGGGGCCTGTGGTACTTATACGCCCGTGGATACAGGCAAACTGGGTAAGACCCTTACCGTGGAACAGGGTTATGAAGCCGCCAGACATGTGGGATTATGTATGCTCGCCACATTAAAGGCTGCGGTGGGCGACCTGAATAAAATCAAACGTGTTGTACGTGTGATGGGCATGGTGAACAGCACGGATAACTTTAGGGATCATCCCAAAGTAATGAATGGATTCTCAGACCTCATGGTGGAGGTATTTGGAGAAAACGGAAAACATGTACGTGCCGCTGTGGGAATGGCCTCACTACCCAACAACATTGCAGTGGAAGTGGAGATGTGGGTGGAGTTGAAATAGGCATTGAGGCATTAAGGCATTAAGGCATGGAGGCATGGAGGGTGATCTTTTCACCACCACGCATCACGGTATAATGAATACCCAATTGTTCCGCCTCTTTAATAAAATCAGCCGGATCGGCAGTATTGAAGGCAAACATATCATAGTGACAAGGCACCGTCATCTTTGCGCCTATTGCGTGGGCCAGTTGCGCAGCCTCCCGCGCATCCAGGTTGCCAGCCACCTTTCTTGCCGGATCATTCCCATTGATGGGTAATAAGGCAAGGTCTACCTGAAAGGATTTCAGGAGCGTTTCCATACCGTCATACCACAACGTATCGCCGGAATGAAAGATGTTTTTTCCACCTATCCTGAAAACAAAACCCATGTACAGGCACTGGCCCTCATTGTTTCGATCAATCTCATTGTGAGCAGCGGGAAGGCCCCATACGCGAATCCCATCGATCTCCATCTCTTCTCCGTCATTCAGCCCAAGGGGAAATTCCCAGGGGCATTGCAACCGGTTGACTACAAACTCCCGGTTGGCTTCCGGGATCAGCATTTTGATAGCAGGGTTTTGGCTGATGATGGGTAGCAAGGTATCAGCATCCAGGTGATCCGTATGGTTATGGCTGCTGGTGACCAGGCTGATATTTTTAAGCAAGGCAGGATCCACCACACGCTCACTCATCCGCACATGTGGCTTTTCTGTGTTTGCATATTTCAATGTCAGGGAATCCGATAGATAGGGATCTATGAGCAATTGTCTGCTGCCATGTTTCACCAGGAATCCACTTTGCCCCAGCCACCATACCGCAACAGCATCGCCCGCTTCACCACTGGCCGCTATATCTTTCAGCAGTGCTTTGTCTTTTTGGTATGCAGGGATCAATGCCATTGTATAAAGCTAACGGTTTCAGTACATTTGGCATAAACCCCTACATATGCCGAGGCCGCTCTTGTTTTTTGCGCTCACTATTGTCTTGTTGTCCTGTGCATCTGATCAAAAAAGATCGTCGCTCTCTTTCATTACCGTTTCGCAGGGAAAGTTTTTCAGGGATGGTAAACCCTATACATTCATGGGAACCAATTTCTGGTATGGCCTCAACCTGGGTGCAACGGGTGAAGGTGGCAACAGGGAGCGCTTGGTGAGGGAGCTGGACAGGCTTGCGGAGATGGGTGTAAAAAATCTGCGCATCATGGCAGGATCGGAAGGACCCGATGACCAGCCTTATCGCATGCTGCCCTCGCTGCAAACGGCACCGGGCAAATACAACCAGGATGTTCTGACGGGACTGGATTTCCTGTTGGCTGAAATGGCCGAAAGGGATATGGTGGCGGTAATGTGCATGAATAACTTCTGGAACTGGAGCGGTGGCATGGGACAGTATCTCGTTTGGGCCGGCGCAGCAGACTCCATTCCCTATCCGCCGCCCGCACCCAATGGCAGCTGGAGCACCTACCAGGAATTCACCGCACAATTTTATAGCAACCCCAGGGCCATGCAGATGTTTGATGATCATCTGAAGTTCATCATCAATCGCACCAATAGTATTACGGGTAGGCCTTACCGTGAGGATCCCACCATCATGGCCTGGGAACTGGCTAATGAACCCCGGGGTGTCAACAATAAAAAAGATTTTTCGCTCTGGCTGGATAAGACCTCGGCATTGATCAAATCCCTGGACAGCAATCACCTGGTGACCACGGGCAGTGAAGGCAATACTTCCAATGCCTATGCCGGCACGGATATGGTGAATGACCATGTATATAAGCACATTGATTATGCCACCATCCACATCTGGGTGCAGAACTGGGGGTACTATGACCCCGCAAAAGCAGATTCCACCTATGGCCCTGCCTTAGAGTATGCGAAGGGATATCTCAGGGATCACCTGATGCGCGCAGCTTTGCTGGGCAAGCCCGTTGTACTGGAAGAATATGGTATTTCCAGAGATCTCAATAACCATGCTGCAGGCACGCCCGTAACCATCCGCGATCAGTACTATACTGCCATTTTTGATCTGGTCACGGAACAAGTACAATCCGGAACATCTCTTTTGCAAGGGGTCAACTTCTGGGCCTGGGCCGGTGAAGGCAGGCCTGCTACTCCCGGAGGAATCTGGAAAAAAGGGGACAATCTGATTGGTGATCCACCACATGAAACACAGGGATGGTATTCTGTGTTTGATACAGACAGCAGCACCATACGCATTATAAGGGAACACGCAGGGAAGATTAATACGGGCAAGTGAGCAATTGGGCATTTGTACAATTGTACAATTGCCCAATTGTTTGTTCCCTCCCCCTAAAACCCTCTCGCCCCCAGCACCATATTCCGCAGCTTCTGTCTCGCTGCCCATCTGGCGGTCTGAGACAGGCCGCAGTCTGGCGCTACAGATAATTTTTCTGCCGGCACATACCGCAGGCATTTTTCGATTCGATATTTCACATCGTCCACAGATTCGATATAATAATTCTTGACATCAATGATACCCACGGCTACTTTCATTTTCTCTGCAAATGGCTGCAGCAGTTCCAGCTCCGCAAATTCACGATTGGCCATTTCAATATGTACTTCGTCAAGGGTCATATCCAGAAAATCAGGAAGCATGGGCCTCAGGCTCCGGAAGCCCACCGGCCTTCCTTTGAAGTTGCCAAAACAAAGATGGGTAGACAATCTTGTTTTGCCCACTACCGGTGCAACTGTGCGGTTGAATATGTCAACAAAACGCTTCGTGTCTTCTTTGTAAGCATAGCAACTCATGGAAGGTTCATCCACCGTGATCTCCTTACATCCTGCCGCCACCAGGTCTTCCAGTTCCTTCCGTACGATGGGTACCAGTGCTTCGGTAACGGCAAAACGGTCGGGATATCGCGCGTTGGGCATCAATCGGCCACTGAGGGTGTATGGTCCGGGCACTGAACACTTGAGAACAGGTCCCTGGGGTGCCAGCGCCACCAGTCGCTTATACTCCGCCACTGCACCCAGGCCCTGGGGTGCGGAGAGTACATCCACTATGGAGTGTTTACCACGCTGGTCATGCGCCGCCGGTCCCCACTTACGCGTTTCCGAGTGGTTAGACTCTATGCCTTTGATAAATCCGTAAAATGAAAGATTGAAATCAAGCCGGGTCTGTTCTCCATCGGTAATCACATCCAGCCCTGCGTCTACCTGGTCATGAATGGCCGCTACTACGGCATCACTGATCATTTCTTCAATATCCGCAGGTCCAAATTTGTCCAGGTTGCGGCTTGCAAATTCAAGCCAGCCGGGAAAAGGGTAGGAGCCTACAACGGTTGTACGTATGGGCATAGCGCAAATTTCAAATCATTAAAAAAGGGATGCAATTCCAAAACAAGCGGAGAACCCGATCACCAGCACCAGCAGGCTGCTGAGGAGATAGGCCCGGCCTTCTTCTTTTTGTTTCGAGACAAATTTTACCAGGCTGATGAGCACAAGGATGCCGGTGTGAAGACCAACGGCGGTGGCCATCATGATCATCGCACCCAGTCCTTTATACTGGCCGTGTTCGCTGGCACCCATGATGGCGCAACCAATGGCAACTACCAGCAGGATGACCAGGTTGATACCCGCGATTTTCTTCAGTACATTCATGTGGTTTGTTTTCTGAGCTTTGACAATGTATTTTCCATTCCCTCCCGGTAAAACAGGTTCATCGTCTCAAAAGGGATAACCCTTCCGTCAGGATGTACAATGTGCACACAGGACTTTTTAATGGCGCGTACATCAAAATCCCAGGGGTCCATGAAATTCATGATAATGATACGGAAAAGATTGCTGTAGTTCAAGCCGGGTGCTACGATGTCCGGAAGGCAGCACATCAGGTGATGCAGGCTTTCTGCACTCCTGTCAACACTCACGCCGGTACTGAACAGATTCAACATATGCGTATGCAGCGCCTGGTCCTGCTCATACACTATGGTATTGCGTGCACTGTTCAGCAGGAATGAGGGATCAATCATTCTTGTTAAAGGCACCACTTCCCCCGCCAGTTTTAACGCATATGCCATCACCAGCGCATCAGGGTTGCAGGGCACGGGTACCAGGTCTTCCGCTGTGAAGAGGGCCGATTGGTCAATAATCGCCTGTCTTATTTCTGTATTGGTGATCCTGCCCTGAGCTGCTTCAAAATGCTCCAGTCTTCCGCTCACGGATGTGGGTTGAAAGGTGACCCCGCGCACGCATTTTTGTTGCAGGGCAAAACGGATGATCTCTCCAATTTCATCATCGTTCTGTCCTTTCTCTACCGTAACCACCAGGGTAGTGGAAAGATTGAGCCGGTTCAATTCTTCCAGTGCTTTCATCCGGATATCCGTCAGGACTCTGCCGCGCAACTTCTTTAATACTTCCGGCCGGAAGGAGTCAAACTGAAGGTATACTTCAAAATCAGGCATATAACCGGCCAGTTGATCGGCAAAACCCTTGTCCTGTGCAATCCTGATTCCATTGGTATTCACCATCAGGTGCTTGATGGGCCTTGCCTTGGCCATGTCCAGGATCCTGAAAAAATCAGGATGCACCGTGGGCTCGCCGCCGCTGATCTGCACTACATCCGGCTCACCCTCGCTTTTGACGATGGCATCCATCATGGCTTCTATTTCTGCCAGCGTTCTATGACGGCCATGGGTAGGCGAAGAAGAGGCGTAGCAGGTGGGGCAGGTGAGGTTGCACCGGTCCGTTACTTCAATCAGTGTGAGACAGGAATGTTGTTCATGATCCGGGCAGATCCCACAGTCTAACGGGCACCCATACTCGGTTTTTGTATGCGGCGCCAGTGGATATTCCGATGCCTTGTTGTAATTCCTGATTTGTTTATAATATTCAATGTCTGTGGCAATTACGGATTGCATAAAACCATGCTCCGGGCAATGCTTTTTCATCATCACTTTGCCATCCTCAAAAACGATCTTGGCGCTCACGGGTCTCAGGCAGGTATGGCAAAGACTGGTGGTGTGATCATAGTAAATATAGTTGCGGTTATGCTCCATGGGAATACAGTCTTTTTCTGTTGGTGAAAAGATAAATCATTGTCCTTGCATAATACGCGAGGCCTCCCAGGCAGGCCCACTGGATGGCGCTGAGACCAGCACCAATGGGCTCCCTCGGCTTAAGGTATTCCAGCAGGAAACGGAAGACCAGGTAGGCGATCATGAAATAACGAAACCGCATGCCATTCTTCCAGCTGGCAAGTCCATCAACCCACCGTAGCAGGACCCAGGTCACCGCAAGAAACAGCAATTCATACAGCGCCACCGGATGGCGCGGAATACCATCACCCAGATCCATAGCCCAAGCACCCTGGCTGGGCAACCCCACCACAGATTCTGCGGTACCATTGAGGAAACAGCCTATCCTGCCTATCATCATGCCCAGGATCAATGGATAGGTGAAGAGATCACCACTGGAAGTTTTTTCGCCGATGGCTTTCTTCACCAGTTCCACACCTGCAAGTCCGCCCAGTAATCCGCCCACAATAGTCTTTGCACTATAGATATATAATAGGGGGTGAGTGGTGGAACGAAGTGCTGACGGGCTCTCCAGCGCCCCCAGTAATCTGGAACCCAGCAAGGCTCCTGCAGTGGCACCAATGAGGATCCAGATCCTGTTGGGTTCTTCTATCTCGTCTCCCCGCTTTCTGCGCAGGTAAAGAAAATAACGGAAGCCGATGAAGAAGGCCAGGGTCTCCAGGAGCAGGTGCGCAGAGATGGCTGCATTGCCAATATGAAAGACCACCGGGAATTGCATCTGAAAAAATTAATTAGAATCGATAAAGGGCAGACAGTCTTCTTGCATGTTCATCATACGCGGCTTCAAACAAGGCGGTTGCTTTTTCCTGACCTACATGACAGGCAGCGGTAAGCACGGTGGGTGGTTGACCCGCCCGGGTGAGCAGGGCCGCCAGTTCAGCTTTGATGCAGTTGATGAGTATCGCTCCGCCAACCGTTGAACCGGGAGCAACAGGTGTCTGCAATCCATCGATCTTTACCATGGCATCACCCGCAGGCGCACCTGTATCCAGTACCAGGTCCGCAAAGTCCGTGAGTTTCTTGCCGTCATTTCGTTTACTCACGCTGGCGGATGAATGGTCTTTGGTGATCAGGGCCACCGTTTTGATCCCCCTGGCCTGAAACTGTTCTGCCATTTCCACGGGTACAATGTTGGTGCCACTGGAAGAAATCACCAGCGCTGTATCCCTGGGATCCAGGACAAAATTCCGCAGGATCCTCGCGGCGAGACCGCCCACATTTTCCAAAAACATCGCCTGGCGTTGGCCGTTAGGTCCTACTACATTGTTGTGATAGGTAAGCGATAGCTCTACAATGGGGTTGAAGCCTGGAAAAGAACCGTAACGGGGCCACATTTCTTCCACCATGATCCGGCTGTGTCCTGAACCAAATACATGCACCATCCGCCCCGCGAGGATGGATTGTGTAAACCATTCCGCTGCGGTCCTGATCTTGTCTTCCTGGTCCCGTATGGTCTGGATGATCCGGCTGCTGGCTTCCAGGTATTGTTGAATGGGTTCCATATCAGTGCGTGATTTCATTTTTCATCATGGCGAAACCGGCAGCACCCATGGCACCCGCCATATCACCAAATTTTGCTTTTACGATCTGGGTGCGGTTGCCACCGGCGCGCCATTCATAACGGGACATATATTTCTCCAGCGGCGCAAAAAGCAATTCTCCGGCTTCCGTGATGCCTCCGCCAAGGACTACCCGTTGCGGCGACAATACATTGGTAAGCGAAGCAATACCCACGGCCAGTTTTTTTATGGAGAGGTCCCAGATGGCCATGGCCCCATCGTCCCCTTTTTTAACATCATCCAGCAGGTCATGGGTATAGGCATATTTTCCACCTGAACGCTGTAGGATGGTGCAATTGCCGATGGCATCCTCGAGGCTACCCGGCATTCCGGTGATATCAGGTTCGCCATCCACATCTGTGGTGATATGACCCAGGTGGCCACCTTTCTGGAAGGCTCCCGTATAGATCTTTCCATCAATCAGGATGGCACCGCCCACACCCGTGCCAAGGGTTAGCATGATGGCATGACGAACATCTTTTGCACTGCCAAACCTGGCTTCGGCAGCCATCGCAGCAATAGCATCATTGGCAACCCAGGTGGGCGCGTTGAATACATCAGACCATACCAATCCTTCCAATCCCTCCAGGCGATCAGGCATGAACTGTATGCAGTCGTTTTTCTCAGACGGAATACCCGGTGCGGAAATGCCAATCAGGGTTTCACCACCTATATGTTGACGCAGGGCCAATACATTTTCTTCGATGGCTTCCCGCCAGCGATGATCCTGTATCTGCGTATAATGCTGGTAAAGTACAATACCCTGCGGATCCACCACTACGCCTTTCACACGGGTGCCGCCGAGATCTATTCCAATGGCTGTTGTCTTATTCATATTGCCCCTCCGTCACCGTCCACCCACCATCCACCGCAATGACCTGGCCGGTGACCAGCGCTGAACGATCCGATAATAAATACACCGCAGTATCTGCCAGGTCAATGGCTCTCGCGGGCCTTCCTTGTTGCAGGGGTTGTTTGGTGCTGATAAAGTTCATGATCTCCTGGTCTTTAAAAGCGCGCTGGGACATCGGCGTTTCCACCAGTCCCGGGGCAATAACATTCACCCGGATATTGTGGGGGGCGTAGTATGCAGCGATGGATCGGGAAAATCCTATGATCCCTGCTTTGGCCGCAGCATAGGCATGCGTGGCAAAATATCTGGGAGATGGCGAATAACCCAGCACAGAAGACATATTCAAAATAACACCGGCTTGCTGGTGCTTTTTAAAATATTGCAGGGCCGCACGGTTAGACAGCATCACGGAATCAAGGTTCCAGTGAAGGGTTTTTTCCCAGCCTTCGTCTGTCATCTCGTGAAGGGGGCCATCGCCAAAACGCCTGCCACTGCCTCCGGCCACATGATAGAGCCCATGAAATCCGCCAAAATTTTGCACGGCCGTTTGGATGGCCTGTTCAATAGTTGCCGCGTTGGTGGCATCCCCGCTAAGGGCAAGGGCACCATCACCCAGGATATCCTGTGCAGTCCTTGTTTTGTCTGCATCCCTCCCCACCACTACCAGTTTGGCACCTTCCTCCCTGCAGCGGATGGCAGCTGCCAATCCCAGTCCGGAAGTCCCTCCGATGATTACGATAATTTTTTCTTTAAGCCAGCCATTCATCATTTGCAGGAGTTGGTAGCAGGAAATTACAATTTTTTGTTACATTTCAGTTGTCACTATATCCGGCAGGTAATTTGAATGTCAATTACCTCAAGTAACTTGCCGCTTCATGAATACTTTGATGCCCATGTTGTCCAGGTTTTGTTTGATGTATGTTTTGCTGAGTGTCATTTTATTTTCCGCCTGCGATCAGAAGCCCCCTAAGCCTAAAGCAGAGAAGAAGGTCATTGTCAAGGAGCCGGAAAAACTGGAGCCTTCCATCGTAGAACAAATTGGCGTTCTGGTAGGCAATGCCGTGGATAATGAAGGCCTGATGGACGATTCCATCCGTATACATAATCCTGCACAGGTGGCGGTATTTTATGAGGCCAGTAGTAATGAACGAATATGGAGCAAGGACAAGCAATGGCTGCCGATGGCAGACAGTCTTTTGCAAATGATCAATACTGCTGAATACTACGGGCTGTTTCCTACAGACTACCATCGGGAATATTTGAATAACCTCGTGGGAAAAATGACGGATAGTGTAAAGCAGTCCGATGCTGCACTTTGGTCCCGTGGGGATATCTTGCTATCTGACGCATTGGTGTCCCTGGCGAGGCATTTGAAATGGGGCAGGCTGGGAAGGGATAGCAGTACGCTGCGTAAAGACTCTGTCCTGTCCCAGGAATTTTATAATGGGATACTGGCAGGTCTCAAAGAAAATGGGTCACCCAGGGCCGTACTGGAGCCACTGGAACCCTTGCATGAAGGTTACCAGGCGTTGAAGGCAGCGTTGCCGCGGTTTCTGGATTCTATGGACCGCACACCATACACTTACGTGGAATTTCCTTTTAAAGATTCGATGGTATTTGTGAAGCAACTGCAATCCCGCCTTTTTGAAGAAGCCTATATCACTTTTAATACCCGCATACCAGATACTGCCGAATTGGCCACGGCAGTGAAGCGTGCTCAGATGGCAAAGGGGCTCAAGGTGGATGGAAAAGCAGGCCCGCAACTGGTGGGTTCACTGAACAATACCGGCATTGAAAAATTCAAGCGAATTGCGATTAACCTTGACCGTTATAAAACGCAATTACCGGATTCCATGCCCCAAAACTACATATTGGTCAACCTGCCGGGATTTAAACTCAGGGTGTTTGATTCCGGAGTGGTGGTACTGGAATCAAAAGTTATTGTGGGGCAGCCCCGCACCCGTACCCCCGTCTTAAACAGTGCGGTTGTAAACTTTATTACATTCCCGCAGTGGACGGTTCCTTACAGCATCATATTCAAGGAAATGCTGCCCAAGATCCAAAAAGATATTCGTTACCTGGAAAAGGAAAAGCTCATGGTAGTGGATAAGTTTGACAGTGTTATTGATCCTGCAACCATTGACTGGTCAAAACTCAGCAAAACCAATTTCCCTTACCTGCTCAGGCAGCGGCAGGGAGATGACAATTCACTGGGGGTGATCAAGTTCAATTTCTCCAATAAGTTTGACGTATACATGCATGATACCAATGCACGATCCATGTTTGCACGCAATGCCAGGGCGCTGAGCCACGGCTGTGTACGGGTGCAGTCCTGGGATACCCTTGCACGTTTCCTCCTGGCCAGGGATACTACCAATGTGAAGCTGGATACTGTCAAGGCCTGGATGGCCCGGCAGGAGAAACATACCGTTTCCCTCCGTAAACGGGTCCCTGTATATTTAAGATATTTTACATGTGAAGTGGACGAAGATGGCAGGATCCGTTTTTTTGAAGATATTTACGGTGATGACAAGTTGCTGAGAATGAAGTACTTAGCTAAAAATTAGCCTTTTTCTGCCTCTTTTTCTGGTTTTTGGGCTGGTTTTTGCAGTTCTACGGCTGTTTTTACGTTAGACGTATGGACAGTGAGATCTGATTTGACCCAAAAACCATGATGATGAAGTACATTTTTACATTATGGATCTCTTTTATGACGCTGTTTTTTACGGCCCAGGCCCAGGAAAGCAGTGCTTCTTATGTGAGTGCATATGGAACAGTGAATACCCGCACAGGGAAGCCGTCCAAGATCCAATACGGCACCGCCAGCTACTACCATGATAAATTTGAAGGTCGCCGTACCGCCAATGGCGAGATATTCACCCAGAAAGGCATGACCTGTGCCCACAACACCCTTCCCCTGGGAACCTGGGTGCGTGTTACCAATTTAAGTAATAAAAAGACCGTCATGGTAAGGGTAACGGACCGCCTGCACCCTAAAAACCCGCGTTTGGTGGACCTTTCCAAATCAGCAGCCAAAAAACTCGGTTATACGGGCCACGGGCTTACCAAGGTGAAAGTGGAAGTTCTGGGTAAGAACCTTCCCGAAACAGTAGCTATAAAATAATTTTTTCGCTTAGCACGGCAGGGTATAATTTTGCGCTCAATTCAGCAAACTGCCTGTTTATGAAAAAAATCGTTTTAGGATTTTTCGCCCTGAGCTTCGTGTTCTTTGCTACAGCCCAGGAAGTAACCATTCCCCAACCTTCTTATAAAAAGAATCACACCCTTGGTGTGCACTTTACCCTGCACGATTTTAAGACTGCAGCGGAGATCAAACAATTGGGTCTCAGCGAAGTACTGGAAGCAGGTCAGTGGTATAAGACAGGTAGGATGAGCCCCGGCCTCGCTTTGTCTTATACAAAAGGCCTGACGGAGAATATTGATTTCATGGGCCGTTTAGGTGGTAGTTTGCTCAAATACCCCGTTCCTAATAAACCTACGCCCGTCAATGATAAGCTGTTGGTGGAAGCCGATGCCAACATCAACGTCAAATTATTGACTGATCGTTATTGGGTATCTCCCTATATCAGTGCAGGTTTTGGTGCCAGCGCATGGAATGGTTATTTCGGTGCCTATATCCCCACAGGACTGGGCCTTCAGGTTAACTTCTTCCGGGAGACATTCCTGTTCATTCAGGCCCAATACCGTATCCCTGTTACCACAGGAACCACTGCAAGGCACCTCTTTTATGGCTTTGGCATTGCAGGCAACATCGGCAAGAAGAAGGAACCCGTTGTGCTGGCTCCGCCACCCCCGCCACCTGCTCCTGTTGATACAGATAATGATGGCATTATTGATTCCCTCGATGCTTGTCCTACCGTTCCTGGTTTGGCCAAATATAAAGGTTGCCCTATCCCGGATACGGACAAAGACGGCATCAACGATGAAGAAGATAAATGTCCCACCGTACCGGGTCTGGCTAAGTTCCAGGGTTGCCCAGACAGGGATAATGATGGTATCCAGGATTCAGAAGATAAATGTCCAGATGTAGCCGGTTTGGCCCGCTACCAGGGTTGCCCCATTCCTGATACGGATAATGATGGCGTGAACGATGAAGAAGATAAATGTCCCACCATCCCAGGTGTGGCTGAGAACTTCGGTTGTCCGAAGATCGACTTCAACGCCTCTGCTGTACAGTTTGTGACAGGCTCTTGCAAACTCACTACCGGAGCTAAGACGGAGCTGAACAAACTGGTGAAGATCCTGAACGAGACCTATCCCGATATCAAGATCTCCATTGAAGGCCATACAGATAATACAGGTAAGGCCGATAAGAACCAGACCTTGTCTGAGTGCCGCGCCGGTGCTGTAAAATCTTACCTGGTGAGCAAGAAAGTTGCTGGCGACAGGCTGAGCACTTCAGGCTTTGGCCAGGATAAGCCCATTGCAGATAATGCTACTAAAGAAGGAAAGGCGAAGAATAGGCGTGTGGAGTTTAAGGTGTCACAATAATTCACATCGTACTATAAAGAAATCCCCGGTGCTGCGGCATCGGGGATTTTTTTTGGCATTCAGGCATTACAGGCATTCTGTAATACTGGCATTCAGAAGCGGGGATCCAGAATACCGGAATCCAGGATGTCATCCTGAATATCCGAAAACCTGGATCCCCGCTTCTGAATGCCAGATTTCCTGAATGTCTGTAATGTCTGAATTCCAATGTATATTGTTCCATGATTAACAGACGAAAATTCCTCGGCAACTCCCTGCTTGCCGGCACTGGTGTACTCACTACCTCGGCCCTCAGCCCTCAGCCTTCTGATCTTCCAAGGGAGATCAGCAGTTTGATGCCCATGACAGACAATGTGGTTCCCATCACGGTGGAAGAGCGAAAGGCACGTATTGCCAAAGCACAACGGCTCATGGAGCGGAATAAGATCGATGCGATCTTCATTGAAGGCACGGCATCCTGTTTCTATTATACGGGCATGCGCTGGGGGCAGAGTGAACGCACCTTCGGGGTAGTGATTCCCCTCAAGGGTGATATAGCGTATGTATGCCCAAAGTTTGAAGAAGACCGGGCCCGGGAGTTAATCAATAAGTCATTTGGAGATGAGGTACGTTGCTGGGAAGAGGATGAAAGTCCCTATGCCGTGATCGTGGGAATTGTCAAGGACCGTGGGGTGAGATTCCGGAAGATCGGTATGGAGGAAAGGGTACGATTTTTTATTGCTGATGGCGTGAGAAAAGCGGCTTCCGGCTTTGACATCGTGGATGCAACGCCCATCACGGCGGAATGCAGGATGTACAAAAGCAAGGCTGAGATCGCACTGATGCAAATTGCCAGTGATGTCACCATTGAAGCCTACAAAGCCGCGTTTGCCACCATCCGCCCAGGCATGCCCCAGGGGGAATTGTCTGCTAATATTTCCGCAGCGTTTCGCAAACTGGGATACAGTGGCGGCGCCATGGTGCTGGTGGGCAAATACACGGCGATGCCCCATGGCAGCATCGTACCACAGACCATCCAGGAAGGCGACATCGTTTTGGTGGATGGCGGTACCAGTGTAGAGGGCTATGCATCGGATATCACCCGCACTATTGTGGTGGGCAAGCCCACCGCCAGGCAGTCTGAGATCTGGAACCTGGAATTAGCGGCACAAAATGCGGCCTTCAATGCCGCTAAGGCAGGCGCTACCTGTGAGAAAGTGGATGCTGCCGCCCGTGCTGTAATTGAGAATGCAGGATTCGGGAAGAATTATAAGCTACCCGGATTGCCACATCGTACCGGTCATGGCATTGGGCTGGAAGGGCACGAGTGGACCAATTTTGTCAAAGGCAATAAGACGATCATTCAGCCAGGGATGTGTTTCTCTGATGAACCCACCATTGCCATTCCCGGGGAGTTTGGGATACGATTAGAAGACTGTCTTTATATTGATGAAACGGGCAAACCGAAGTTTTTCTCTAAGCAGAGCACAAGTATAGAGGTACCTTTCTAGTAATTGGCAATTAGTAATTGGCAATTGGCAATTGGCACTGGTTATTTAAGTTTAGTAACTAGTGCCAATTGTTAGTTGTTAGTTGTTAGCTCCGTCTTTTTTCCTGAAAAGGCCGTCGAGGAAATTTTTCTTTTTCTTCTTTGTTGTATCTGCAGGTGCAGGTTTCTTATCGGCCTTCAGGTCTTCGTCTTTTTTCTTATCGTCTTTTTTCTTGACATCTCCTTCGTCCTCTACTTTCTTGGATTCGGTATTCACTTTTTCAGATCCGTCACTGATGGGTACGTCAATGAAGTCTGAGGAACTTCCGGCGCCCACATTCTCGCCTTCGGCAGGTGGTGGTGCCTCACCGCCTGTCAACGCCTGGTAGTCAAAAATCGCTTCGTTCCTGATGGATTCCGGAACAATGAATTTGGCATTGGGATCAATGTTCAGGGTTTTGTCTTTGTACAATTCCTGGAAGAAATAAGCATAGGCAGGCATCGCCATCTGGGCGCCACCAGTAGTGTTCAGCAGGCGGAGAAAGGGATCATCGGCCCCTACCCAAACACCTGCAAGGATCTGCGGGGTGAACCCGATAAACCAGCCATCCGCATTATCATTGGTGGTACCTGTTTTACCGGCCATCTCTGCAGTAATGCCATAAGCACCACGGAGTGCACGGCCAGTGCCAAAATCCACCACGCCCTGCATCATCTTGGTCATCACATATGCATCTGCCTCACTGATTACTTCTTCGCCTTTGGTAGTGAAGTTGGCCAGCACATTACCATTGCGGTCCTCAATGCGGGATATAAAATAAGGTTTTACATTAAAGCCCCTGCCAGGGAACATGGTATATGAACGAACCATTTCCACCAGGGATATATCAGCAGAGCCCAGGGCAATGGACGGTACCTTGGGAATATTGGCTTCAATGCCACACTGTTTGGCAAAATCCACCGTGCGCTGCACACCCAGTTGGTTGATCAGGAAAACCGCACCGGGGTTTTTAGAATAAGCAAGGCAAATGGCCATGGGGCCGCCGGTTCCCGAGATCATTTTACCGCCCATATTGATGGGGCCGGAAGGGAAGGGGGTCTCTGGCGTATAGCCGTTGGTAACACCCAAGGTATACAGCAAGGGTTTGAAAGTAGATCCTACCTGGCGCTTGGTGTTGATATTAACGTGATCAAACTTAAAGGTCTTGAAGTCGATTCCGCCCACCCAAGCTTTCACTTCTCCGTTGTAAGGATCCACCACCAGGAAACCGGTCTGCAGCATCTGCTTGTGGTATTTGATGGAATCCAGCGGCGTCATTACCGTGTCTTTTTCTCTCTTCTGGTTCCAGGCAAATACTTTCATGGGCACCTTCACATTGAAGGAAGCACGGATCTCTTTTTCAGGGATCTCATCTTCTTTCATATTCTTCCAGCGCTCACTTTGTTTGATTGCATTCTCCAGTACCCGCTCTCCGTCCTTGCCTTTCCACACAGAACCATTTTTGATGTTGGACTGCTGGTTGAATACGGCCTGCAGTTTCTGCATATGCCGGAACACCGCCACCTCTGCATACTCCTGCATGCGGGGATTGATGGTGGTATAAATTTTCAACCCGTCTTTATAGATGTCATATGGATTGCCTGTCTTTGGGTTTTTATTTGCCTTGCACCATCTCTTTACTTCATCGCGCAGCACATCCCTGAAGTAGGGGGCAATACCGGCGTTCTCATCCATCTTTTTGTAGTTGAGCTGGATGGGTTTTGCTTTCAGGGTATTGGCTTCCGTTTCCCGAAGGAATCCATTGGATACCATGCGGTTGATCACGAGGTTTCTCCGGTCCAGTGCGTTCTTCGGATTTCTCCGTGGATTGAAGATGGTAGGCCCGTTCACCATTCCCACCAATACCGCTGCTTCTTCAACGCTCAGCCGGTCTGGCTCTTTCTGGAAAAAAGTGCGGGATGCATTACCG
Source organism: Chitinophagaceae bacterium (assembly GCA_044225015.1). GTDB lineage: Bacteria > Bacteroidota > Bacteroidia > Chitinophagales > Chitinophagaceae > Pollutibacter. The sequence goes on from JBGAJG010000002.1 coordinate 390,892, forward strand.
ATGCCGTATAGATTGTCGCTGAAGGAAACCGTGTTAAGATACAGGGCGATGATTTCTTCTTTGGTGAAATTCCTTTCCAGTTTTACCGAGATGATCCACTCCTTGAATTTTTCAATCACCCGCATGATGATGTTCTTGCTGCCTTCACCAAACAGCATGTTCTTGGCCAGCTGCTGCGTGATGGTACTGGCGCCTCCCTTAGTGCCCAGGAATATCAAAGCGCGCGCTGTTCCTTTGGCATCAATACCGGAGTGTTGGTAGAATCTTTCATCCTCCGTAGCTATCAATGCATTGATGACATTCGGGGAAATATCGCCATACTTTACATTGGTCCTGTCCTTGGTATAGTATTTACCCATCAGGGTGCCATCGGACCCATAGATCTCAGAGGATGATAACATGGACGGATTCTCCAGCTCATCCAGGGATGGCAGCTTCCCGAACAAACCCAGGTTTAGTGCAATGAGAAAAACAATAAACCCTACCCAGCTCCATAGAAATATCTTCCAGAACAGTTTGACGGCTTTTGACATAACGGTTATTGAAGGGTCAAATATGTTTATTTAATCGAAATATTCTTGTTGAGCAGGTCCAGGTATTCTGCCACATCTTTCCTGCTCTTCAACAGTTCCAGGTTGGTCCTGCTGATCAGGAAGAAACTGTATTTATCCCTAGGCAACCACGGAAAGATTTCCGTTGCTGCGCCGGCCCTGGCTTTATCTACCCACTCTTTCACATCCGGCAGGTTTGCAAAGCTGGACACTACTACCATTCTCCGGTCCGTATCCAACACTTCATTGGATGCTTGCAAATTCATATTTGCATATTTCTCCTTGTTAAACCTGTTCAGGGCATTGCGCGATTCCGCAACATATACCACATCCACCTTGGTCAGCAATAATATTGCCACATATTCATCCACGGGCTTGAAGACATAGCCCCTGGCTGCGGCCTGCATGGTGGGGGCCACCATTTTTGAAGAATCGATGGCGGCCTGCAATGGTTTTTTATCGGTTTTTACTTCGGGAGCCTTGGTCACTTCCTTGCTCACCGTTTCCTTGTTTTTGGGGGTTGCCACCACAACTGGTTCCGCAGGCGCTGGCTTAACAGGGTCATCCACCACCGTCACAGATTCTTCATCAGCTCTTTTGACGTCCAGGTTGGTCAGGTAATTTTCGATCTCAGCCCTGCGTTTGAGCACATCCATCATGGTAGTGGCTTTCTCTGCCATGGGGCTGCCGGGGTAGAGGCTGCTGAGTTTCTGCAGGGTGTTGATGGCCAGGCTGTCCTGTTTTTGTTTGATGTAATATACAGACTCAATGTAAAGCAACTGGGGTGTCCAGTATGTCTCGCCAAAACTGCTGTCTGCTTTCTTCTTTTCCCGCAATGCGTTGTCAAAGTCGCCCTCAATAAATTTATTGTAGATCCCTTCGTACCGCGCCGTAGCCAGGCTGTTCAGCAGGTTATTGTCTTTGTCAACCTGTTTGGGATCATTCAGCATCCGGAGGTAACGGCTCTGGGAAAAATTCCTGGACATATAGTCTTTATAGAATTTCTCACGTTCCGTGTTGCCGGTTTTGCGAAGACAAAAGATGAGCTGGAACAAAGCTTCTTCCACATATGGTGATTGCTGGAAGCGGTTGAGGAACTCCTCATTATTTTTTACCACGCCAGGACAGTCGCCTATCTTCTCCTGCAGGATCCTTCCCAACTGCGCGTAGGCATACATGATAGAATCGTTGGACAGTTTAACGGCCTGTGGTGTCATGGGTACATTGGCCATCAGGGCCTCGCTGGTAAGTTCCGCCGGCATGATTTTACTGTTGGCGGCGGGTTTGGCTGCAACTGCAGGATCGTCCTGGGGGATGGCACCCACGGCAACAGCGGCCAGGGCTTTCTGCCTGCGCCAGTTATCTATATTAGGCCGGTTTCCAAAATTTTGTTTGAACTGCCGGAATCCCTGCGCCTTCATGCTGGTGTTGTAGAAGTACCAGTCGTTTTTCCCGTTTCCGGAACCGGCTGTATTGGAGGCAAAAAGGTCCACCGGAATTTCATTTTTTAAAACGGAACTGGTACCTGCGGGGCCCTGGTTGGCGGCCAGCGCTTCTTCTTCTTTCAGCCCTTGCTCCTTGCGTAACTTGCGGACGAGGTTCCGGATATAAGTATTGCGTTCAGTCTCAGGCATGGCCGCAATGCGTTGCAGGCTGTCTTCCACACGGATGAGTTCATAGTAGGTCATCATCTCGGAAAGCAGGGCTTTTCTGCCGGGGATATAGGCCCTGTCCAGCACCTGCGGATCACTGATGTTAAGGCTGTCATAGGCTGCGGAGGACACTTTATATTTTCCAGTTTCGTAGGCCAGGTCTCCAATTTCAATGAAAACCCTGGTCCGGAATTCAGGATCCAGCGCAGCGTGTTTACTGCTCTCCATGAAATAGCCAATGGCCTGGTCATACTGCTTGCGGATCAGTTCCATCTGGCCTGCGCCGTAAAAAATGATGTGCTGGTAGTCCTCGTATTTGTCGCGCTTGCTGAGTTTTTTCAACTCTGCAATGGCCTGGTCAATGCGTTTATTCTCGTCCTCGCCTGTGGCCAGCCGTATCCGGTAAATGCGGGCATAGGCTTCCAGGATGGGATCCGTGGTATGGAGGATGGCCTTATCATACCATTTGTCTGCTGTTTCAGGCTCACCAATATTCTCATGCATCTGCGCCAGCAGGAACTCCCATCTTGCTCTCTCCTGGGGATTGGCGGCATTATCCAGTGCGAGGGCCAGGTAGTGGGCGGCGCTGTCATAGGTTTCCTGGTTATAGAACTGCAGGGCCTGCATTTCATAAAACGAGGTCTTCAGCCTGGAAGGAAAGTTCACATCCTGCCTGAGTGTGGCAATCAATCCGGCGGCTTCATTGGTACGGCCCTGCTCTATCAGGGTGCGCAGCAACCAGATAATGGCTTCATTCCGGGCAGGGGTATGGCCGATGGTGGCGTTGACGGGATTTTTTTTCTCTTTGGTGGAAACGGTATACACGTTACCGCTCTCGTTGGCATTGGAGCCAATGACCTTATTATACCCGATTTCATCTTTGGTACGGGGCTGGAAGGCGTAGTTGATATATTGAAAAGCGATGGCGGCAGAATCCAGCTGGTTGCGCAGGAAATAGGCCTTACCCATCATCAGGTAGCAATCATCCACCCAGTCGTTCCGCAGATCATGCAGCAGGATGGCATCATTACAGCGCATGATAATGGAGTCCAGCTCATTGCGCTGGCCGGAGGTACCTGCCAGGGTATAATTGTAAAAGGGGAGGAGGAGACCGTAGTTGTCTTTGTACTGCGCGCGGGCATTGGCCAGGACATCATTCAGCTTTCTTTCTGAGTTGAAATAGAAATTATAGCGGGTATTGAGGTTCTGGTTGGCGCGCTTAACGGGATTGAATTTGCCCTGGTCTGATTTTTCCGATGCCAGGATCCGTTTTTCATATTTTTTAGGCTTTTCCAGGTTAGACACGGAAGCTCCGGGCTGGGCCTGAAGGTCCTGCATAAGGGTAAAAAAACATATGAACAATAACCAGCCGGTAAGCGACCTGGAGGGCCTGATCAAAGGATATACTGTTTTGGGTAAAGTTAGACTCGAAATGGCTGATTTATATGTACCTTATGTTAAAGTATAACGGAGTACGCAAAACTATATTATTTCGGGAAATGAAAGATCGGGATGTTTCCCCAACAATAAATTGGATTATTTTGCCGTATTAGATAAATCCAGGGAATGGCGAAACTGATTGATCCGAAGGGGACACTTCAACGGTTAAGGAACAGGTACAGGCTGGTCATCATGAACGATGATACGTATGAGGAGGTAGCCACCTTCAAACTCAACCGATTAAGTGTGTATATAGCCCTCAGTACGATGTTTGTGGTGCTGGTGGGCCTCACGGTGGCCCTGATCGTCTTCACCCCCCTGAAATATTATATTCCTGGCTATGGCAGCCAGGCGGAGCGCCGGGAAATGATGAACATGAAAGTGCGGGTGGATTCCCTGGAGCAGCAGCTGAGATACCGGGACGCCTACTGGGACAATGTGAAAAAGGTTTTGACGGGCGACCTGCCAACAACAAAAGACACTACCAATTTAGAAGTACCGAACCTTGAGAAATCCACTGATTGATTAACCACAAAAAGAAACCACAATGTTCAACGGCAAAACCAAAACAGAACAATCGTCCACTTCATCTCAGGGCACCAGCTTAATTGGTACCGGTACCACCATCACCGGAGATATCGTCAGCAGTGGCGATGTACGGATCGATGGCATTCTCAGGGGTAATATCAAGGGTAATGCACGCGTAGTGATAGGCGCCGAAGGCACCGTTGAAGGCGATGTGGAAGGCCTGCAGGCAGATATTATGGGCAAGGTAACCGGCAAGATATTTGTGCGCGAGCTGCTCAACCTTCGCGGCAATGCCGCGATTAAAGGCGATATCCGTGCGGGAAAGCTGCAGATTGAACCTACCGTTACGTTTAATGGCCAGTGCCATATGGGCGAGGCGGCCGTGGTGGAAATACCGAGGAAAGAAGAACTCAAGCACGCTATGGCTAAATAATAACAGCAATTGAACATTTGGGCCGTTGGGCCATTGGGCAATTGAATAAGAGGATAAAGGCTGTTTCCGTATGGAGACAGCCTTTATCTTTGCAGGGTTAAGCATTAACTATGGCTAAAGGCTCACCTTACCTGCCCGTGCTGGGTTTGTTCACCACCATCACCCTGGCCGCATTGATGTTTCGTGCGCAACTGGTTAAGCTGGGGTTGGATGTGAACCTGCTCATTGGCGGCAACCTGCTGTTGCTGGCTATTACCCTTGTTTCTATGTACCTCCTTACGAGCGGATTGAAAGCTCCATCCACCAACGCCTTCCTCCGGTCTGTGTACGGTGGGTTCATGATCAAGTTCTTCATTGTTGCCGTGGCTGTTTTCGGTTATGCGTTCCTTACAGACGGCAAGATCAATAAGCCATCGGTATTTACACTGATGGGACTTTACCTCGTGTATACTTTTATCGAAACTACTTCCCTCCTGAAACTGACGAAGAAGAAGTCTGACAATGGCTAAAAAAGAGGCGCCGCTAAATGCCCTTCAGCAATTTATACCGGAAGGCACCTATGAGATCGTGGCCCGCTATCTGCATGAATACAATATCCATCTAACGGTTACGCGTGCCCGAAGTTCAATCCTGGGCGATTATCGCAATGCTGCTCAGGGTAAGAACCACCGTATCTCCGTGAATGGGACCCTGAATCCTTATGCTTTCCTCTACACCCTGATTCACGAGATTGCCCACCTGCTCACATATGACCGCTATGGCCATCGGGTGGCATCTCACGGGCGCGAGTGGAAAGCGCAGTTCTCCGCCTTGCTCTCAGATTTCCTGCGCATGCACACTTTTCCGGATGATATCCGCCACGAGATAGAAAGGTCCCTGCACAATCCAGCCGCCAGCAGCTGTGCGGAAGACAACCTGCTGCGGGTACTGCGCAAGTACGACAAAGGCAAGGAGCATTTGAAATTTGTAGAAGAAATCCCACAGGGGTCGCAGTTCCAAACCCCCGACGGCCGTGTGTTCATGCGCGGCGCTAAGATCAGGAAAAGGTATAAATGTATTGAATTAACCACGCGGAGAGAGTACCTTTTCAGTCCTGTCTATGAAGTGAAACCGATGAATAAGTCTTGAGGTTTATTCATGAACGAATAGGCGGAACGCACTATTTTTGGACCATGCAAAAGGCTTTGAACGAAGTATTGATCAGACCAATAACATCAAAAGATAATGCGCAGATCGCAAAGGTTATCCGCGATACATTAACTGAATTTGGCGCCAACCATCCCGGCACCGTGTACTACGATGCATCCACAGACCATCTCTTTGAACTTTTTCAACAACCCGGTTCTTCGTATTGGGTGGTGGAAGAAGATGGTGCGGTGAAAGGCGGCGGCGGCATTTTCCCCTCACCGGGATTGCCGGCAGACACTGTTGAGTTGGTGAAAATGTACCTCCTTCCGGAAATGCGCGGCACCGGCCTCGGCCGTGCCATGATCCAGCAGTGTATTGATGAAGCCCGCCTGCGCGGGTATAAGCAGATGTACATTGAAACCATGCCTGAACTTAAACAGGCCATGCGCACCTATGAGAAATTTGGGTTCAAATACCTCGATGGTCCTTTGGGCAATACCGGGCATTTTGGATGCGATATCTGGATGAGCCTTGCATTGTAAATCAGGCATTCTTGCATTCAGACAATCTGCTTCAAACACCAAATTGCGTCAGGTGGTGATTCAGGTGCTTATAGAACATATTACTCCATTCTGTCCTGGAAAGCTTACCAAAGGAGTGGGACGGCCTTCCGTCAAAGTTATCTTCACCCAATTCCACCGTTTTGTTGATATAATTGATCAGTCTTTGTTTTTCCGCATCAAAATTTTTGTTGTCGGTTATAATGAAGGCTGGCGCCGTCTTGGTATTCTTTTTGTAAGGCTTTTCACTCACCACATAGTTTTTCACCAGGGCTTTAAGCACTAATCCCATAAAAAAATTAGGCTTGGGGTGTATGTTCTCATAGGCCATTTCGTAGGAGACATTGCAGTGGGCCAGCATCTGTGCTACATTCATTTTCCCCCACTGCGGTTGTGAAGCAGGCGTAAGGGTATTGATCCTCCGGATGACCTCATCAGCCACTGGTCTGTTGAAAATGTTTGGAAGTGCCATGTTGTGTTTTTTGGGTCTTTCAATGTAAGTAATGTTCATGACAGTTTCTACACGTTTACCAGGTAAGATTAAGACTGGTTATAGACATTCAGACATTACAGGCATTCAGTCATTCTGGCATTCAGAAGCAGGAATCCTGAAAAAAATCCCGGAACCTTTACCAAAAGATTCCGGGATTCATTCACCACTTCACCACTTCACCACTTCACCACTTCACCACTTCACCAACTACGCTACCGCTTTCTTCACCAAATCCGCAGCTTCAGACAATAAAATCGCACTCTGCACTTTCAATCCGCTTTCGTCAATCAGCTTCTTCGCTTCTTCAGCATTGGTGCCTTGCAGCCTCACAATGATCGGGATATGAATATTACCAAGATTCTTGTACGCATCAATCACGCCTTGCGCAACCCTGTCGCAACGTACAATACCGCCAAAAATATTGATCAGGATGGCCTTCACATTCGGATCTTTCAGGATGATCTTGAAGCCGGCTTCCACGGTTTGTGCATTGGCCGTACCACCTACGTCCAGGAAGTTGGCAGGTTCGCCACCACTTAACTTGATCATATCCATGGTAGCCATCGCCAGCCCCGCGCCATTCACCATGCAGCCTACATTACCATCGAGCTTCACAAAATTCAGATTGTAATTGCCGGCTTCTACTTCGGTAGGATCTTCTTCTGATACATCACGCAGCGCAGCCACATCTGCATGGCGCATCAGTGCATTGTCATCGATGTTCATCTTACAGTCCACCGCCACCACTTTATTGTCTGCCGCTTTAAAGAGCGGGTTGATCTCCAGCATGGAGCAATCCAATCCTACATATGCATTGTAGAGATTGGTTACAAACTTCACCATATTCTTAAACGCATCACCACTTAATCCCAAATTAAAGGCAATCTTACGCGCCTGGAACCCTTGCAGTCCGCCGGAAGGATGAACCCTTTCACGGAAGATCTTCTCAGGTGTATCGTGCGCCACATCTTCAATATTCATACCGCCCTCAGTGGAATACATGATCACATTTTGTCCCGTTGCACGATCCAGAAGAATGGAGAGATAAAACTCTTTTCTTTCAGACGTTCCATCGTAATACATATCCTGGGCCACCAGTATCTTGCTCACCACCTTGCCGGCAGGTCCTGTCTGCAAAGTCACCAGCGTGCCGCCGAGGATCTTCTTCGCAATTTCAATAGTATCATCGGCACTCTTGGCCACCTTCACCCCGTTGATGCCGGTTTCCTTGATGGTGCCTTTACCGCGACCGCCAGCATGGATCTGGGCTTTCACCACAACGAAGTTGCTGCCGTATTGGTTCTTGATATTTCTATACGCTTCTTCTGCCTCATGAACAGTTGAACAGGCATATCCTTCCTGTACGGGAACATTGTATTTCTTCAGTAACTCTTTGGCCTGGTACTCGTGAAGATTCATAAAAGAAAGAATTTGCGCGAAGATAAAGAAACGGGATGAACCTAGCGAATGATGGTGACATAACCGGAAAAGCGATCCCGCTGGTTGCCCAGGTCAATCACATAATAGTAGGTACCTGCCGGCACTGCCTTTCCATTATAAGTTCCATCCCAGGGCTTGCTATGGCCGATGTCCCTGTAAATCCGCTGTCCCGCCGTATTGTAGATCTCCGTCACAGACCTTTCAAAACTGGTGAGCATTTTGATCACCCAGGTATCGTTATAACCATCACCATTGGGTGTGAAGGTATTAGGGATACTGAGCTGGTCAAAGACAAGCACCTGCACTTCATCCGTACTTACACCGCAGCCATCATCGGAGGTCACTTCCAGCCGGTAACTGGTGGACACGGGTGGGTTCACGGTGGGGGTAGCGCTGCCGGGGTTCACCATATCCGTGACGGGCGTCCACCGGAAAGAAACATTGATGCCGCCTACGGAAGATTTCAACGTCACGGGCCGGTCCTTAAGCATGCTGAGATCCGGCCCCGCATTGGCAACGGGTTTGGTGGAAACAGACAACAGGACAGATGCGGTATCTGTGCAGCCATTGGCCGCAGTGACGGTAACGATGAAGGTTTCGGCAGCGGTGGGATTCAGCACCCTCGGATTAGCCAGGGTGGCGTTATCAAGTCCCGCCGAGGGCGTCCATTGATAGCTGCCACCGCCGGAAGCCGTGAGTTGCACCGGCACATTTTCACAGGTCCGCACGGCCGGAACGGTGGTAGCCACCGGCCCGGGCAAGGCAACAAGAGTAGTGGATGCCTGTCCTTCGCAACCCGGTGACGTTCCCAAGACCTGGTAAATGCCGGCCTGTTGGGAACTGAATTGGGGGATCTGGACTGATGGGCCGCTGCCGGTAAATCCGGCCGGACCGCTCCATTGGAATTGCTCAGCCCCCATGCCATAGAGGATCACCGTACTGCCGGTGCAGGCGGGTGGAGTGGGGGCGATGGTCACACTGAGCGGTGGCGAGACCGTGAAGGTCACGGGATCTGATGCAATCCTGCAGGTGGTATAAATATTATCCCCTTCGGCAATCAGCATGCGGTAGCGATAGGTCCCGCGCACGGTAGGTGTTCTCACCAGCGAATCCGCGGTGGCACCTGTGATGTCTGTCCACGGACCGTAAGCATCGGCCACCTGCCACTGGAATTTAGGGGCGTTGAATCCGCCCGAATATGAAGCCTTGATCACCTGGTTCTGGGGATTGTCTTCACAAAACGAGGTAGAGGAAGTAGAGATCCCATTGACGGTGAGGTTGAGTTGCGGACCGCAGGGCCTGAACTGGATGTCGTCCAGTGCCAGGTCATTACCACATCCGCCGGGTGCGTTATTGATCAGTTTGATCACCACACTGGTGGCTTGTGCAGTGGTGGTGATGAAGGTTCCGTACTGCTTCCATTCCGGGACATCGGTAGAAGGTATCCTGCCTGTGTTGAATCTTTTCAACTCAGTACCATCGGTGGTTTCAATGATGAAGGTGAGGTCTGGCTGGATGCCATTACCACTGCAGGCGGTACGCTTCAGCACACTCACTACAAAGGCGGAGAATTCGTAAGTGGTGTTGGCGCAGAGATTCCTTACAGTATCCTTATAAAAGATCCCGGGTGCATTGGAGGCGTTCACCAGCATAAAATATCCGTTGTTGTCGCCCGGCGTATGGTCCTGGTTCAGGGTATGCCAGCTTTGCCCGAAGCAATCCTGCGTGAGGTTGGTGATGCTGTAAAATCCGTCATTGGGACAGGTGCCCAGAAACTGGTAATTCGTTTGTTCAGAAGAAAGGGGTGGGCCCACAATGGAGCTACCTTCGCCAAAATTAATGCCGGCAACGGGATCGCCCAGGCTGCCCGTGCATAGCTGGGCACGCACGAGCGATGGAATAAGGGTACAGAGAACCAGAATCACCGGAAAGCGCATAAATCAAATATACAATGATCCCAAGCAATTATCTTTGCCGATCAACAAAACCGAGATGACAGTACTAGAGCAGATTTCAGAAACGGTTAGCTATATACAGTCGGTGTATGCCGGAACACCGGAAGTGGGTGTGATCCTGGGCAGCGGGCTGGGGAACTTCAGCAAGGAAATCACTGTTGAAAAAGAGATTCCTTACCATGAGATCCCGCATTTTCCGGTATCCACCGTGAAGGGGCACCAGGGCAAACTCATCTTTGGCACCCTCGCGGGTAAAAAGATTGTAGCCATGGCCGGGAGATTTCATTTTTATGAAGGCTATGACACAGCACAGGTTGTTTTTCCCGTGCGGGTCATGAAATTCCTGGGTATCAAACTATTGATGATTTCCAATGCTGCCGGCGGTGTGAACCCTTCCTATAAAGTGGGTGACCTGATGATCATCCGTGACCATATCAGTTTTGCCACACCCAATCCGCTTCGCGGGAAAAATATCGATGAACTGGGACCCCGCTTCCCGGATATGAGTGAGCCCTATAAAAAAGACTTTATTCACAAAGCCAGGGAAGTGGCCCAAGGTGCCGGCATCGCGGTGCATGAAGGCGTGTATTTTGCGGTAACCGGTCCCACTTTTGAAACCAGGGCTGAATACCTGATGATCCATCACATGGGGGGAGATGCCGTGGGCATGAGTACGGTGCAGGAAACCATTGCTGCCAATCATATGGGGCTGCCCGTTTTCGCGATGAGTGTGATCACTGATGTAGGTATCCGTGAGGAAGAGAATGTGATCACCCACGAAGAAGTACTGGAAGCGGCGAAACATGCAGAACCCAAATTGACAACGATATTTAAGGGAATCATTGGCGGATTGTAGATCACATCCGTTATTAACATTTCCCAAAAGACTGAAACCGTAACTTCGCCGCGCATGGCTGTACTTCGCATCTTCGTCCTCCTCTGTGCCATTTTTTTTGTGGGCACCGTGCATGGCCAAAACCTGATGAACAGGATGCCGGGCGGACTGCGCAATATGGGCTCAGGCGGCAGGCAGCAGGGCGGGTCAGACTCCATCAAATTTGAAAAAAGGAATTTTGCCGATGAGCAGGTTTCCCTGCGGTATCGTTTCCTGGATTCAGCCCGCTACCGGGGGATAGACTCCTCCATTTCCGATTATTTTGCCCGGGTACCCATGGATCCTGAATACATCAACCTGGGTAACAATGGTACAGCCTCAAGGTCTCTCCTGTTTACGCCGTTCATGAAGGCGGGTTGGGATGCCGGGTTCCACGCGTATGACCTTTTTGCATTCTCCGTTCATGATACCCGCTTCATGAATACCAATAAGCCCTATACCCGGCTCACCTACCTGCTGGGATCCAGGGCGGAGCAGCAGATCGGGATTTTACATACACAGAATATTACGGCTGATTGGAATGCGGGGTTTGAATACCGGCTCATCAATGCACCGGGGTTTTACAACTCCCAGAACACCAACCATAAGAACATCCGCATCAATTCAAACTATACCTCTAAAAACCGGCGGTATAATCTTTTCCTGGTGGGCATTGCCAACGGACTGCAGAGTTCCGAGAACGGCGGGATCCAGAGTGACACCTTCCTATTGAATAAGAACCCTGCGTACAATGATCTGTTTAATATACCCACTAACCTGCACGTGATTCCTACCGACTACGGCAATTTTTTCAATGTCAAGCTGCAGACGGGGAATAAGTATACAACCAGTCAAATCCTGTTGCGGCAGCAATATGATTTCGGGAGGAAGGATTCCGTGGTCACAGACTCTACCGTGGTGCGTTTCTTCCTGCCGCGGTTCCGCTTTGAACATACTTTCCAGTTCAGTGCGCAGAAGTATCATTTCCTGGATATACAGGCCTATGAAGACAGTGTGTTCCTGAAAGACAATTATGATATCACCATTTCAAAAAGCCCTGATACCCTTAGGTACACCACCCGTTGGCGCGAGATGGTCAATGATTTTTCTATCCTGCAATTCCCTGATGCCACCAATCCGTTGCAATTCCTGAAACTGGGTGCGAGTTTGTACAATATTAAGGGACTGTTTGAAACGGGACCTGATGTGTTTTCAAATATCAAGTTGCACGGGGAATATAGGAACCGCACCAAGAACCGCAAATGGGATATGCTTTTGTATGGGGAGTTCTATGCCATCGGGAGGAATTCAGGTGATTACGATGTACAGGCAAGGCTGAAGACCGAGCTGGGCGCAAAATGGGGATCGCTTGAAGTTTCAGGACGCAATGTGAATCGCACCCCCAGTTATCTTTTTAACAAGCCTACGGAGTTTCCTATCACCGAGAAGACTGACCTCAATGATGAGAATTTTATTCAGTTACAAGGGCTCATATCGGCACCCCGTCAAAGGCTACAGTTGAGTGGTGAGTACATTATTGTGAGCAATTATGTTTACCTCTCTGATTTCAGGACCGTTAACCAGGCCAGCTCGCTGTTCAGCATGCTCAGGCTGGGATTGAACAAGGAGTTCCGCCTGCGCAGAAACTGGAAATGGTACCTTGACCTCTATGTGCAAACACTCACCGGAAATCCGCCTGTGAATGTGCCGTTGGTATATGCGAGGAACCGGTTTGCCTATGAAGGCAGTGTATTCCGGAATTTAGTGCTGAGTACAGGATTTGACATCCGGTATCATTCTCCCTATAAATCAGCGAATTATTCACCACTGCTGGGGCAGTTTTTCTATCAGAACTCCGTGCAGGTGGCCATCCGCCCGGATATTGCCGCCTATGTCAATTTCCGGATCCGCAATTTTACCGGATTCACCCGGCTGGAGAACCTGAATACCCTGAGTTTTGTGAATGGCTTTGGCTTCAAAAATAATAACCAGGAAACGCCGTTATATCCCTATCCGGGTCTGCTTTTCCGTTTCGGATTTATCTGGGACCTGGTGAATTAAGCATGTTAAGACTGATCGGCATTCTGGTAGCACTCATGTATATGACCGTAACCTCCGGGGTGGTCATCAATATCCATTACTGTATGGGTGATGTAGCCACCGTGGCGGTGGGTACGGATAGCCAGGATAAATGCGGCCAGTGCGGAATGGATAATACCGGTTGTTGCCATGATGAAGTGCAGGTGGTTAAACTCTGCACAGATCAGTATTCTGCCCAGCAGCAGGCGCAGGTACCCCAGGTGCCTGCCGTTCTCAGCCAGCATGACGCCATGGATACCCGGAATGAAATTCCGGCAAAATGGGTAGGCGCATCCAAGGCCCATACCTCTCCCAAAAGTTTTGACCGCAACATCCACTACAAGGTTTTCAGGATTTAAAAAGCAAGGGTCACCTTAGATTTGGTTTTTGAATGATTATCGTTGACTTTTTAAATTTGCATCATGAAAACAATTATTTGTATCCTCATCGCTATAGTTACTGTTAACATCGCCGTTGGCCAGCAAACCGTGAAAGTCTGGGGCAATTGCGATATGTGTAAGAAGACCATCGAAAAAGCCGCCAAAGCAGCCGGCGCAGAAGATGCCGCCTGGGACAAGAGCACCAAGATGCTAACATTCACTGGGAAGGCCGATCTGAAAAAAATTGAGCAGGCCATAGCCCTGGTGGGGTATGATACCCAGAATGTACGGGCCAAAGACGAGGCTTATTTTGCCTTGCCGGAGTGCTGCCAGTATGAGCGAAAATCCGGCAGCTCGGTGGCAGAGAAATCCTGCTGTAAAGAGGGGAAGTGTGAAAAATGCAAGGCGGAAAAATGCAGTAAGGAGAAATGTACGGAGAAGAAGGAATGCTGTAAATAAGTTCGCAGGAGGCAGTTCGCAGTTCGCAGGTCGCGGGTCACGTAGGTTGCAGGAATCCTTTCTGCGAACTCCGCGACCTGCAACCTGCGAACTTTTTTATGTTTGGTTTTCCCAAAAATAACCTTAGCTTTGTCTAATTATAAATTTAGACAAGTCTAAAAATAATGTATAGGCGGGCCTTAATTATAGGATGGCTGATGTGGGTTCAGGCAGCGGCTGCCCAGGTGGGGCAGCCCGCGCCGGGGCCAGACAGTACGCCGGCATTTGCCCGGAAGGACATGGATGAGCTGGTGGTGACGGGCACGCTCAAACCTGTGCGCAAACTGGAAAGTCCCGTAGTAGTGGAAGTCTATTCCCAACAGTTCTTCAAAAAGAATCCGGCGCCCAGCATTTTTGAATCCCTGCAAATGGTCAATGGCGTGAGGCCCCAGATCAATTGTAATGTCTGCAACACAGGAGATATTCATATTAACGGACTGGATGGCCCGTACACCATGGTCACCATTGATGGGATGCCCATCGTCAGCGGCCTGTCAACAGTGTATGGCCTTTTCGGAATTCCCAACCAGATGATTGACCGGGTAGAAATTGTAAAGGGACCCGCTTCCGGACTCTACGGTTCTGAAGCGGTGGGCGGTTTGATCAATATCATAACCAAATCACCAGCCAGGGCACCCCGGTTCTCCGTGGACCTGATGGGTACCAGCTGGCGCGAGGGCCAGGCAGACGCGAGCTTTGCCGGTACTCTGGGAAGGAAATACCACGCTATGGTGGGTATACACAGCTATTGGTACCAGCAGGCCCGGGATGATAATGCAGACTTTTTTACGGATCTGCCCCTGCAAAAACGCGTTTCCCTGTTTACCAAATGGAGCGTTGACCGCCCGGAGAATAAGATAGCGTCTATGGGTTTACGTTACTACCTGGAAGACAGGTGGGGGGGAGAGCTTAACTGGAACAAAACATACCGCGGTACAGACCAGCGCTATGGCGAAAGTATTTACACCCAAAGGATTGAATGGATCGGTCAGTACCAACTACCGGTCAGCATTCCATTGGTGTGGCAGTGGTCCTATAATTACCACAACCAGAATTCCTATTACGGAACCACGCCTTTCATGGCACAACAGCATATCGGTTTTGGCCAGCTCACCTGGCAGAAGCAATGGGGAAAACACCAGTGGCTATCAGGATTGGCAGCACGCTATACGCGTATGGATGATAACACCGCTGCAACGGTGGGCAAGGTGGAGGGCGTGTTCCTGCCGGGCGTTTTTGTGCAGGATGAAGTAAAACTCAATGAACAACACACCCTGCTGGGGGGCTTGCGCTATGACCATCACCCGGCCCATGGCGGAATTGTAACACCCAGACTGGCCTGGAAATGGAAGACAGGTAAGCATGGCGTATTCAGGGCAAACGCGGGCAGCGGATTCAGGGTGGTGAATGTTTTTACGGAAGACCACGCGGCACTCACCGGCGCAAGAACCGTAGAGTTCAGGGAAACCCTTGAGCCGGAAAAAAGTTATAACCTTAACCTGAATTACGGTTATAGGATACCGTTAGGATATTCCGTGATCAGTATAGACGCATCTGCCTGGTATACCTATTTTACCAATCGCATTGTGCCGGACTATGATACAGATCCCAACAAGATCATCTACCAGAATTTAAACGGGTATTCTGTTTCAAGGGGGATGAGTATGAACCTTAATTACGACTGGCAGAATAAAATCAAACTCATGGTAGGGGGTACCCTCCAGGATGTTTTTCTCAGGCAGCAAACGGCCGGCAAATGGAATACCACAAGGCCTGTTTTAGTGGAGGGATGGAGCGGCGTTTGGACACTAAGTGTGGTCACCCCAGTCAAAAATTTGACGGTTGATTACACCGGGAGTATTTATGGTCCCATGCGATTGCCGATGGCGGGCGCACTTGATCCCAGGCCCCCATACTCCCCCGTCTGGAGTATCCAGAACCTGCAATTTTCCTATTCTTACAAACAGTTTGAATGGTATGCGGGCATCAAGAATATCCTGGACTGGACACCGGCAAAATCAACGCCTTTTCTAATTGCAAGAGCCCATGACCCCTTTGATAAATCAGTTCAATACGATGCACAGGGTCAGGTATTGGCAACGTCGGAGAATCCTTACGCGCTTACTTTTGACCCAAGCTATGTGTATGCACCCAACCAGGGAAGGCGGTTGTTTCTTGGTGCTAGGTTCACTATTAAATAAAGGCGGTACTAATTAAAGGGAGAAGAAGAAGGGAGAAGGGGGAAGGTGAGAAAAATCACCATTCCGCCACCCCTAAATCTGCTATATTTACCCTTTATGTTGAATGCTATCATCCGGTTTTCAGTTAGAAACAAACTGATCATCGGCATTTTTACGCTTGCATGGATTGTATGGGGGATTATTGAGCTTACGAAGCTTCCCATTGACGCGCTTCCAGACATTACCAGTAACCAGGTTCAGGTGATCACCACCACGCCCACGTTAGCGTCTCCGGAAGTGGAGAGAACCATTACGTTTCCCATAGAGCAGGCATGCTTTAATATCCCGGGACTAAAAGAGATCAGGTCTATTTCCCGCTTCGGGCTATCCGTGGTGACCATTGTTTTTACGGACGATGTGGATATCTACTGGGCCAGGCAGCAGGTATCTGAACGCATTCTTGTGTTGCGGGACGAGATTCCCAAGGGGAGTGGCTTGCCTGAACTGGCACCCATGACAACCGGACTGGGTGAAATTTATCAGTATGTTCTCAAACCCAAGCCAGGCTTTGAGGCCAAATATAATCTGGATCAGTTAAGGTCCATCCAGGACTGGATCGTGCGCCGTCAGTTACTGGGCACACCGGGGGTGGCAGATATCAGCAGTTTTGGCGGTAACCTGAAACAATATGAGGTTGCGGTACGTACGGAACAGCTTCGGGGCATGGGCGTAAGCATTGGGGATGTATTCAATGCGCTGGAAATGAATAACCAGAATTCCGGCGGTTCATATATCGAGAAAGGTCCGGCTACCCTCATCATCCGCACAGAAGGACTGGCGAAGGGTATTGAAGACCTGGGCAATATCCTCGTGAAATCCACGCCCGCAGGCATTCCGGTATACATCAAAGATGTTGCCGATGTACGTATTGGCAAAGCGGTCAGGTTTGGAGCCATGACCCACAACCTGGACGGAGAAGTGGCGGGCGCGGTGGTACTGATGCTGAAAGGAGCCAACGCTTCCAAGGTGGTGTCTTCTGTGAAAACAAAAATCGAGAACATCAAAAAGACCTTACCGGAAGGGGTGGAACTGGTTACCTTTTATGATCGCACCAAGATCGTGGATCGTGCCATAGAAACTGTAAAAAAGAACTTACTGGAAGGTGCATTGATCGTTGTAGTGATCCTGGTGCTATTCCTCGGTAATTTCCGTGCCAGCCTTATCGTGGCTTCAGTGATACCGCTAGCCATGATGTTTGCCATTGGTATGATGAACCTGTTTGGTGTGTCTGGCAACCTGATGAGCCTGGGTGCACTGGATTTTGGACTGATTGTGGATGGTGCGGTCATCATTGTGGAAGCGGTGATGCACCGGCTCTATCATCGGCACTTATATAACAGGATCATCTCACAGGCGGAAATGGATGATGCCGTAGTTGCTTCGTCTTCAAGAATGATGAACGCGGCAGTTTTTGGACAGGCTATTATCCTGATCGTATACCTGCCTATCCTTTCCCTTACGGGGATTGAAGGCAAAATGTTCAGGCCCATGGCGCAAACCGTGGCATTTGCATTGATTGGCGCATTCATACTATCACTGACCTATGTGCCCATGTTAACCGCAGTTTTCCTGAGCAAGAAAGTGAAGGAAGAAGAGCATTGGACGGATAAAGTGATGAACCGTATTAAAGCAGGCTACGCCAAAATGCTGGAGAAAGTGTTCCGCTTTCCCCGTCTGGTTGCGGCCATCTCGGTTGCGCTCTTGCTCTTTTCTGTTTTCATTGCATCCATCCTGGGCGGGGAATTCATCCCTAAGCTGGAGGAGGGAGATTTTGCCGTTGATGCGCGTTCTATTACGGGTACTTCACTTACACAGTCTGTCAAGTCTTCCATGCAGGCAACAGAAATCCTCATGAAGTTTCCCGAAGTGGAGAAAGTAGTGACCCGCATTGGTGCCAGTGAGATCCCCACAGATCCCATGCCGGTGGAAATGACGGATGTGATGGTGACTTTAAAAGAAAAGAAAAAATGGACATCGGCGTCTTCCTATGATGAACTGGCGAATATGATGAGTGATTCCCTCCAAAAAATTCCGGGCTATACCACCGGATTTCAATACCCCATCCAGATGCGTTTCAATGAACTGATAGCAGGGGCGAGGCAGGATGTGGTCTGTAAAATTTTTGGCGAAAACCTGGATTCCTTAGCCACCGCTGCGGGTAAGCTGGGTTCACTCATCCATACCATCCAGGGCGCAACGGATGTGTATGTGGAAGCAGTGACGGGACTTCCGCAGATTGTTGTAAGGTATAAGCGAGATCTACTCGCTATGTACCAGCTGACGATCAATGATGTAAATACAACCGTACGCGCCGCTTTCGCGGGCGAAGCAGCGGGAAAGATCTATGAAAATGAAAGACGCTATGACGTAGTGGTCCGGCTTTCTGATCAGTCTCGCCGGGACGTTGAAGACATCCGGCAACTGATGGTAACCACGCCTTCAGGCGTGCAGGTTCCTTTGTACCAGGTGGCAGACATTAATCTGGAAGTGGGCCCTAACCAGATCCAGCGGGAAGACGCAAAACGCAGAATTATTGTAGGCTTTAATACCAGGGGCCGGGATGTGCAATCCGTGGTGGCAGAGCTGCAGGAAAAGGTGGCGAAGAAATTGTACATGCCTGCGGGATACTACATTCATTATGGCGGCCAGTTTGAAAACCTGGTGGAAGCGAAGAAGAGACTCACCATTGCTGTACCCATTGCGTTAGCACTCATTTTTATCATGTTGTATTTTGCGTTTGGATCAGTGAAATATGGGCTGATGATTTACACCGCTATTCCCCTGGCGGCTATTGGAGGTGTGCTCAGCCTTTGGCTTCGGGGAATGCCTTTCAGCATTTCTGCCGGCGTAGGGTTTATTGCACTGTTTGGTGTGGCCGTATTGAACGGGATTGTTTTGATCACAGAATTTAACCGCCTCAAACATGAAGGGATGACGGATGTTAAAAAGATTATTATGGAGGGTACCGCGCTGCGTTTACGTCCGGTGCTGATGACTGCCGCGGTGGCATCATTTGGTTTTCTTCCGATGGCCCTCAGCCAGAGTGCGGGAGCGGAAGTGCAAAGGCCACTGGCCACGGTGGTGATTGGCGGATTGATCACGGCAACCATGCTCACCCTGCTGGTGCTGCCACTCTTATATTATTGGCTGGAGAACAGGAAGCCCCGCACCATCTCGGCCGTGGCCCTGGTTCCATTATTTTTGATCTGTTCAATGGCGGCAAATGCACAATCCGGCGGCAGGCCTGTTACGCTGGACAGTATGCTGCAGATGGGCATAAGGCAAAACCTGCAGCTGGAGGCCGATAGAAAAGCTTCTGCCTATTGGACTGCGATGGGTGAACGCACCTTTGAACTTCCCAAGACCCAACTGGGTGCGGAATATGGCAGTATCAATAGCTTCAATAATGACACGCGGTTTTATGTGAACCAGGGTTTTTATATGCCTTCCGTCTATAAGCGGCAGAAGGCATTGTACGAGGCGCACCGCTTATCTGCCGATGCCAGCCTGGTGATGCGGGAGGCCGAGATCAGGCGGGAGATCAGGATGGCGTATTACGGCCTCCAGGATAACCTGCTCCGGGCAGACCTTCTCTTGCAACTGGATACCGTTTATGGTAACCTGCTCAAGGCTGCCGAGCTCAGATACAAAACCGGCGAAAGCCCGCTGATTGAGAAAACGGCAGCGGAAACCCAACTGGCGCAACAAACCCTACAGAAGACCCTGCTGGAAAAAGACAGGGACATCATCCAGCAGCGGCTTTCCTATCTGTTACGCATAACCGAAAAACTATTGCCGGCGGATAAGGGTACCGGCCTTACTGTGAGCCTGGATACTGTGGGTGCACGTAATCCTCTGGTGGAATACTGGAAGTCCCAGCAGCAGGTACACAATGCCGAAATCAATAACCAGCGTTCAGCCCTGGCTCCTGAACTAACATTGGGGTACAGTAATCAGTCGATCATTGGCTGGCAATCGCCAGATGGTGTTAGCCAGAAATATTATGGATCAGGGGACCGTTTCAGCATCTTCAGCATGGCACTGGGGATTCCCATTTTCAATGGCGCCGTCCGTTCCCGGATGAAAGCGGGTGAAGTGAATAAGGAAATGTCCAGGTTGCAGATGGTGGCTGCTGAAGAGCAATACAGAAACCGGTTTGGCCAGATGCAGGAGCAGTACATGAAGCATATGGCATCGGTAAAATTTTATGAGGAAACCGGACTTAAACAGGCTGAGTTACTGATCAGCCAGAGCGCGGTGAGTTACCGTACAGGAAATATCAGCTATATGGAATGGACGGCGCTGATGCGGCAGGCCATCGATATAAAACTGGCCTACCTGGATGCACTGAACGCATTGAAATCAACCCATGCGGAATGGGAATACATAAAAGGAAATTGATCATGTTGAAACAAGTATATATACTGCTCTTTGCTTCAGCCATCCTTGCCGGATGCGGTGCGGGGGGCAAAGACACACCCGCAGATTCTACCAAAACAAATCCGGAATTGGCGGGCAGTATCAGGATCACCGCAGACCAGATGAAAACAGGTGGCATTGTATTGGGACAAGCGGAGAAGCTTACGATGTATGAAGACCTGCCCGTGAACGGCGTAGTGGATGTGCCCCCGCAGAATATGGTATCCGTGAGTTTTCCTATGGGGGGATACCTGAAGAGTACATCATTGCTTCCCGGGATGCACGTCAATAAAGGCCAGGTGATTGGGGTCATGGAAGACCAGGCGCTGATCCAGTTGCAACAGGATTATTTGGTAGGAAAGGCCAGGCTGGTGTACCTGGAGCAGGATTTTAAAAGACAGAAAGAACTGAATGACAATAATGTCAACGCGGGGAAGGTCCTGCAGCAGGCAGAGGCGGAGTTCAACAGCCAGCGCGTGCAGGTAAGGGGTAATGAGGAAAAACTTAAACTCATCGGCATTAATCCGGAAAAGCTGAATGAGCAGACCATTTCAAAAAGTGTGGCCATCCATTCACCCATCAGCGGATATGTCTCTAAAGTGAATGTCAACATCGGTAAATATGTGCAGCCATCGGATGTCTTGTTTGAACTGGTGAATCCCGATGATATCCATGCCGCACTTACAATTTTCCAGAAAGACATGCCCAAGATAAAGATAGGGCAGCAGGTGTCCATCAATTTTGTGAATGAGCCAGAGAAAAAATACCCTGGTGAGATCATCCTGGTTACCCGCAACCTAGATGAGAACCGCAGTGGTATTGTGCATTGCCATTTTGAGACCCATCCGGCACATTTATTACCCGGCATGTACCTGCAGGCTATTGTGAAGACTGTTTCTGCTGATGCCACCAGCCTGCCGGAAGAAGCCGTGGTAGACTACCTCGGTAAGCAATATGTATTTGTACAGGGTGCGGCCAACCAGTTCAATATGGTGGAGGTGGAAACCGGCATTCGCAGTAACGGGCGGATCCAGATCCTGAATGCCGATGTGCTGAAAGATAAACAGCTTGTAGTGAAGAATGCCTATGCGGTGCTGGGTGCGGCAAAGAATACCGCGGAAGAATAACCTAACCTAACCAGACAATCAATCATTACAGACATTCAGGAAATCTGGCATTCAGAAGCGGGCAACCTGGAATTCTGGTATTCAGGATACCCGCTTCTGAATGTTTGAGTTCCTGAATGCTTGTAATGATTGATTGTCATTTGTATTCTTCCCGCACTGGTGCAAATACATCCATCACCGTACACGCCATATGTGCAACGGCTGAATGCGGTACATTGGAATGGATAACATAGTAGTCGCCTTTTTTCAGCGTCATCGTTTTTCCATCAATCGTCATTTCCAGTTCACCATCCATAATGTAAGTGAGCTGTTCGTGTACGTGATGGTGCAGGGGCAATACACTCCCTTTCTCAATATTCACCACACCCATGGTGCAATTTTCTCCATGAATGTACCTGCCTGCAATACCACTGATCAAATGCTTTAACGGGATATCACTGATGTTTGGCATGTTCTGGTTTATTGTTCAAAAAAAGCCACGGATGCGCCCACCCATTCTTTGTCTTTATTGTATCGTACGCCAATCATCTTGCCTTTACTCAGCCTGGTGAGATTGGTCAGGAGCATCGGCCTGTCTTCGCCATCTTTCCAGATATACATCATCCGTATTTCCACTTTAGCCCCGCCATCTGGCGTTTTGATGACATCGGCATATTTTACTTTGCGTTGCAGGATCCAGTTTTCAGGATCTTTTACGTTTTCAATGTCTTCCGGTGTTACGTCAATCACTACGCCCTGGCCTGCAAATGAAAACAGCGGTTTCAGTACAAAATCTTCCAGCCTGCCGGGGATCTGTTTGAGTTCATTTAAGAAAAAAGTTTCCGGCACAAAGGGATGATCAATGAAGGGCAGGGTGTATTTGCTGATCCTGTAGAACCAATTGGGGTGGGGGAACCACTGTACATTCCAGTCTTGCCGGATGTCCACAATATCACCGAGTTTTTCCCGGTTGGCATGCAGGTCATCAAAGATGATCCTGTTGTATATTTTTTCAATCTTTGTTTTCCTGCCTTCGCGGATGTAAAAAAGGTCTTTGCCTTCGGCGATGAGATCCGTGATACAAACGGGTTCAATGCCCAGGTAATCGCGGGTACAGTAAAAATCGATCCGCGTCTTTTGCTCCCAGGGTTTGATCTCCAGCAGGATCACATTTTCCACCGGCGTGTCTCCAATGAGCATGTCCCGCAGATGGGCGATGTAGGTATCTTTATCCAGTCCATTGAAGTAATGACTGTAGTTGGCAGGCAGCGGGAAATGTTTGATGAATACTTCCGGATAAAAGGCTTCAAATCCATACAGGGTTGGGAAACCCTGCATTTCAATCAGCTGTGGTTCCAGTTCTCCCTTTTCATTTTCACAGACGCCAAAATCAAAAGCGATAAAATGTGCATGACTGTTTTCATTGGCCACCAGGTCTGAAGCCGGGATGGCTTTGTCTGTCATCTTTAAAAACTGCGGTTCCTTAATGATATCAATGATCCGTTCACAGGCGTCAATAATTTTATGGCCAAAAGAAGCGGGAATGTATTCCGCTGTTTCAGCAATCCTGAAGTCTATGGCGCCTGGGTAATGGCTGTGGAGGTCTTCCAGGAAGGCCTCGTATTTTTCTTTGGTGAATGCGCTGTTGAACGCTTCTCTTATTGATGGAACCATGATCAAATATAACAATCTGTCATGCAATCAATCAAACATTCAGACATTCGGAAGCTGAAAATCCGGAATTCAGGTTGATAGATGCCATCTCCTGAATGCCTGAATGTCTGAATGTTTGTTATGCTAAGATTTCATTTACGGCCTGGTCAAGGAAATTGGGCAGGATATGCGAGTAAGTCCAGAGTATCTTATCCGGGTCATTCAGGTGTTCAATCATCTGCTCCCATTTGTCATACCCGTGGCTTTCAATAACCACTTTTTTCCGCTCTTCAGTCTGCAGGTGAAGGCTCATACCAATGGCGTCTGCCTCCGGGTGGAATTGGGTACCAATCATATAATCTGAGAAACGTATAGCCATGATGGCTCTTTCATAGGGCACATGCGGCCTGTCTTTTTCAATGCAGAGCACCTTGCCGCCCATTTCCCTGAGTTTATTGTGGTGGGGTTGGATAACCTGGTAGTCGCGGCTGTCCACTGCATAAAAAGGATCATTTAATCCTTCAAACACAAACTCGTCCTGGCCTTCGGAAAGCATATGGACGGGAAATACGCCAAATGCGGTGGAATTGCGTTTGGTCACACGGCCCACTTTCAGATGGCGGCAGGCCAGCTGGAAAGAATGGCAAATAAAAAAAACATGTTTCTTGCGGAGGTTGGCCGGGTCATCATTCCATTTCATAACCTGGTGCAGCCAATGGAAATAAAATTTTTCCCAGGCACTACCTTCTGATTCCAGCGGGGAACCTGGGCCGCCTGATGAGATATAGATATCATATCCGAGGTCCGGAACCTCATTTTTCAGGCGCACATCAAACTCATCCCACAGCAACTCCAGGTGATTGGCTTCACCGTATTGGTTCAGGATCTCGCGGATACAACGCATCCCCTGGTTGGGATGTCCCTCGTATAGATCAAGGATGGCGACTTTTAGCGCGGACATAATGCCCAAAGATAAAACTAACAATTAATAATTAGCAATTAACAACTGACAATTGGCACTAGTCTTTAAACTTTAGTAACTAGTGCCAATTGTCAATTGCTAATTGTCAATTGTTAATTATTAGACTATAGTGTGGCAAGAAATTGACCGGTAATCAAGTCCGCCACAGCAACCAGGTTCTTCGTTTCCTCAAACACCGCAAGCTGCCTATCCGCGCCCGTTCCTTTATCCAGGATCTTCTGCACCATTTTCAGGCCTTCGCGGCAACCGAGTTCATCAGCCACATCGTCACAAAAATCCAGCAGTTCATAGATCAA
Organism: Chitinophagaceae bacterium; assembly: GCA_044225015.1. Taxonomy (GTDB): domain Bacteria; phylum Bacteroidota; class Bacteroidia; order Chitinophagales; family Chitinophagaceae; genus Pollutibacter. The sequence goes on from JBGAJG010000002.1 coordinate 415,599, forward strand.
TACCCGGGTGTTCACTTCTTCTTCCTTGCCGAAATCAATCAGCTGGCCATCGATCCCATACCTGGAAGCACGCCACTTGTTCTCATTGACCAGTTGACGGGGATAGACCATGAAGTTCAGGTTCTGCATGCGCAGTTTATACAGCTTGGCACATATGCACTGGAAGATGGATGCGATGGCGATGGTATCATCAGCGGTAAGGGGCACGTCACAGATGCGGAACTCTACCGTGCCAAAGAAAGGATGTACGCGGAGATCCCACCAGATCTTCTTGGCATTGTCAATGCAATTGGTTTTGATGAGCAGGTTTACATAATTCTCGTAGCTGCTGTAGCTGTCGAAATAATCGGGTATACCTGTCCGTGGGAATTTATCAAACACCTTTGTCCGGAAGCTCTTGAAGCCCGTAAGCCTTCCTTCCCAGAACGGAGAGTTGGTACTCAGCGCAAACACGTGCGGCAGGAAGTAGCGTGCAGAGTTAGCGATGTGCACCGCCATCTCTTGTGATGGCATGCCTACATGTACGTGCAGTCCAAAGATGAGGTTACTGCGTGCCGCCTCCTGCATTTCATTCACGATCTCGCGATAACGGACATGATCTGTGATCAGCTGGCTTTCCCAATGGGAAAAGGGGTGGGTACCCGCCGCTCCCATTTTGAAGCCAAGGCTGTCAGCAATGCCGGAGATGGTGTGCCTGAGGGTGGTAACGTCTTTGTATGCTTCTTCGATATCCTGGCAGATATCCGTACCCACTTCCACCACGGCCTGGTGCATTTCCGCCTTCACCTTATCGCGAATGATCTTCTGGCCCTCGGTCACAATTTTCTGCTCATGGCTTTTGAGTTCACGTGTTTGCGGATCCACCACCATGTACTCCTCTTCCACACCTAATGTGAAATGCTTATAACTGATATTTGCCATCCTGATTGTTTAGTGTTCCCTAGATGAGCGGCAGCCCTGCTGCGCTTTTCTTAATGTATTCACCCCATGTGAGGTTGTCAACGCCGTCTTTATGTAACATGGCTCTTTCGATGGCATAGTTGGCCGCAGTCTCCACAACCCAGTCAAAGTTCTCCTGGCCCACACTGGCAATATCTGCATCGGGCGCGGGGTTACAAAAATCGATGGCATAAGGCACGCCGTCACGCATCGCCAGTTCCACAGTATTGAAATCATACCCGAGGTACTTGTTGATGCGCAGCACAATCTCTTCCATCATCTTGTACTCTTCCGCGGAGGTGTCAAAACTGGCCACATAACGTAGGTGGTGCGGGTTGCGGGGTTCGTAGGGCATGATGCGCACATATTTGCCGCCAATGCAATAGCAACGGTAATATTTTTCGAAGATGATCTCTTCCTGCAGCAGCATCACCAGCTGGCCGGTGGTGGCATGCTTTTCAAAAAATTCATCCATGCTTTCCAGTTTGAATACGTGCTTCCAGCCACCACCAGCAAACGGTTTCATATAGGCGGGAAAGCCCACATAATCAAAGATTCCTTTCCAGTCCAGCGGATAGGTCAGGTTGGAGAAACTCTGGTCAGTGGTATCATCCGGTAGGTCCCTTGAGGGCAGGATCACGGTTTTGGGCACGGGAACATTGATCTTGGTGGCCAGGGCATTGTTGAAGAATTTCTCATCGGCACTCCACCAGAACGGGTTGTTGATCACGGCGGTACCGCTGATGGCGGCATTTTTCAGGAAGGCCCTGTAAAAAGGCACATCCTGGGAGATGCGGTCAATGATCACGGCATAATCGCCAGACTCGCCCTGCTTGACTTTGTCTATCCGCACAGGCTCCGCACTGATGCCAGCCACATTTTTACTGTTGACCCGGTTTACGAATGCTTCCGGGAATGAACGCTCTTTACCGAATAGTACACCAATCTTTTTCATTGTCATTTTTTTAGTTTGCCAGCCGGCGCGGCGGCTCGTCTGTATAAATCTATCCTAACCCGTTGAAAAAAACAAATTCAACTCTATTCAATTTGCCCTCCGGTGGGTTATATTTGGGCCTTATGCCACTGACCTCCGAGGGCCTGATCCGCGTTGAACATACCCAGCTCCATTCCAAGTTCCTGCACAGGGATGTGAAGATCGATTTTTACCTGCCTGCCCAGGTGGCGGAGGGACAATTGTGTAGCCTTCTGCTGATCAATGACGGCCAGGACCTGGAGAAGATGGATTTTAAAAGCATCCTGGAACAGCTGTATGCGGATGAAAAGATCAAGCCCGTATTGTTTGCGGCCATGCATTGCAGCAAGGACCGTAAAATGGAATACGGCACGGCGGGATTCCCTGATTATCTCAACCGTGGTGCCAAGGCGGGCAAGTATACCAGCTTCGTGATGCAGGAGCTGATCCCTTTCATCAGAAAGCATCACGGCATTGATGAGTTCATTGATAAGTCGTTTGCCGGTTTTTCTTTGGGCGGACTCATGGCGCTGGACATCGTATGGAACCATCCTGCGGAATTTCATTATGTGGGTGTCTTCAGTGGATCCCTCTGGTGGCGCTCCCGGGGACTGGAAGACGGGTATGTGGAAGAGACGGATCGCATCATGCACGCCAGGATCCGCGATGGAAAATATGCACCCTGGCTACGTTTCTTTTTCCAGACCGGTGTGCTGGATGAAACCGCAGACCGGAACAACAACGGTATCATCGATTCCATTGATGATACTACTTCACTGATTGACGAGCTGGCAAAGAAGGGGTACGATAAGGAAAACGATATTGTATACCTGGAGCTGGCTGATGGCCGGCACGATGTGCCTACCTGGGGCCGGGCATTTCCGGCATTTTTACAATTTGCGTTCAGCAACAAAGATTAATGTGGCAATGCGGTAATGCGGCAGTGCGGCAGTGTAGGAAGCGCGGCCCTGCGCAACCAAAAGCATTACCGCACTACCGCATTACCACATTGCCACATTAGCTGGGCATTCGCTATATCTTCTAAGCCTTACATAAATGATAAAAGCCAGTGCACATGCACTGGCTTTTATCATTTATGTAAGCAGCTTAGAAGATATAACGAATGCCCAGCTGCGCTTGCCATACATCAATCAGGCCAGTGCCTTTCCTGTATGTAGTGTAGTCAAGGCTGTTATTCACCAAAGTCATCCGGTAAAGTGGCTGACCAGTAGCAGGCGTATAACCCCTGGTTTCCAGTGGTGAGGTATTGTTTACGATATTACCCACACCCCATTTGGAGTTGAACATGTTACCGATGTTGAAGATATCCGCACGGAGCTGGATGGTGTGCCTGTTCTTGCCAATATTGGAGAACAGCTCCAGCATTGCACTCAGGTCAAAACGAGTAACCATCGGCATCAGCAAACCATTACGCTCAGCGTACTGGCCACGGATCTTGCTCAGGTAAGGATCCTGCTCAATATAAGCATCCCATGCCCTTTTCTGTGCGTCCACTGTGAACGTGGTAGTACCCACAGAATACTGCTGGAAGTTCATCTCAGACTGGTTCCTGGGAACATAGATCAGGTCATTACCCAGGATGGCATCGCCATTCAGGTCGCCAGAAACAGTATAAGAAATACGGTTCTGGGTTTGAGATTGGGCAAACAGTGACAGTTGAAGGGCAGCGTGCTTGAACACCTCTTTCCTCCAGTTCACGTTACCAATCACACGGTGACGAACTTCATAGTCGCTGGGCGACAATGCAGGGTTGTTATTACCATTCACGGTACGGTTATCCCTCCAGCTGGAGAAGGCAATAGAACCTGCAGTGATATAGTCTTTAACATTGCTGTAGTTGTAAGCAGCCATGAATCCGAAGCCCTTGCTGCGGATTGGTTTCTCCACTTTGAAAGTGGTGATGAATGATCCGCCATAAGGACCACTCTTCAATACCGTTGCATCAGTGATCTTGGCGTTGACCCTGGAAGCGGTATTGAATGCTGTGCCCGTCAGCAACTGGCCAGTAGCCGTATTAAATGTTGGGAACCTGGCCCTGTTGTCCGGACCTGAGAAGGTTGCCGTAGCAGGCCTCAGGTTAGCATTATAATAGAAGGAGTTGCTCAGGCTCTGTGTGAACAGGATCTCTGCCGTGGCAACCATGCCCCACCAGATACTCTGGTCAATGGCCAGGTTGGCCCTGAATACCTGCGGGAACTTATACGATGCTTCTGTAGTAGCAATGTTATAAGAAGGAGCAGGTTGTCCGGGATTAGTTACGGTAGGAATATTCCTGGTAACATCCGGGCTGAAGGGGAATTGTGTTGTATTATCTGTACTCAATGAACCGCTCTGCACACCGTTGTTACCGATCTGGTTGGAGATCCAAACGAAGGCAGGACGACCAGTGAACAGTCCGAGACCACCCCTTACCTGTGTTTTCTTATTGCTGAACACATCATAGTTGAAACCCCACCTGGGTGAGAACATCACCTTGGCAGAAGGAAGCTGGGATGTGCTGAGTTTGGTTGACTTACCGTCTTCATCCACAAAACCAAAATTGTCCACTTCGGTATTTACATAACCGCTGCCAATGAAGTAAGGCACATCAATACGCACACCATAAACCATGGTGAAGTTATCCTGCAGCGCTACTTCGTCCTGGATATAAAGACCCAGGTTAGCTGCCTTGGTTTGTGCGTTCCACAACACGCCACCTTCCAGGTTGCTGTAAGACAGGGCATACCTGCGAAGTTGAACCGGGTTGGCACTCATGCTGGGATTAGCGATATACGCATCAGCAGAAGTGTAGAAATCTGCCAGTGAATTAAACACATACTGGCCATTCACTGTAGGTGTGAACTGGTTGAAGAAAGTGAAGTGTTCAAAGTTGAAACCGGTAGAGATCGTGTGCTTGCCCTTGAAGATGGTCACATGGTCAGCAACCTGCCAGGTGTCTGTATTCAGGGTGTTGTTGGGTGTGAATGGCTCAGAACCGAAAGCAATATAGTTACGGCTGGCATCCAGGATATCTACCGTAGGGAATACACCGCCTTTCTGTGCGCGGTAGTCCCTGTTGGCAGTGAAGCCGAAAGTGAATTCATTGCTCACTGATTTACCCAGGCGGCTGTTCAACTGCATGATACCGGAATAGATATCATTGTTGATCTCGTAGTTCATATTCTGGTAAGCCATGGCAAAGAGGTTATCCCTGCGGCCGCTAAAACCACCAGAGCTGGATGTGGGAACATCACGCTTGGATTTCAGGATATTACCACGGATACTCAGCTTATGCTTATCGCTCAGGTTGAAATCAAATTTAACCAGGGCCTTATCACTGCGGGTTACCAGTGAATAATCCTGGTAGGCACCAGTCTCATAACCAAAATTGGTACGGAGGTAGTTTGACAGGTTGTCCAGGTCTGATTTCAGAACCCTGGTCACGTTACCACCAGACTGGCCACCAGTATTGGCAATAAACGCTGTACCGGGATCTGACCTGCGTTCACCTTCATAGTTGGCGAAGAAGAACACTTTATTCTTGATGATGGGACCACCAATGCTACCACCAAACTGCTTCACATCAAAAGCGGCAGTCACCACATCCTGCTTACCATCCAGACCGGCTTTATCACCCACTAGTTTTTCGTTCCTGGTATTATAAAAGCCAGAACCGTGGAAGGTGTTGGTACCAGAACGGGTAACAGCGTTGATAGAGGCACCAGTGAAACCTGCTTCCCTGAGGTTATAGGGAGAGATGTTCACCTGGATCTCTTCTACCGCATCCAGAGAGATGGGTGTGGAGTTAGTCTGGCTGCCGGGAAGGGCCTGCAGACCGAAAGAGTTATTAAAGATAGATCCGTCAATCGTGAAATTGATGAAGCGGTTATCCTGTCCGGCAAATGAAGTACCATTTGACTGAGGCGTAAGCTTCGTGAAATCAGTGATGCTACGGCTCAGGGTGGGCAGGCTGGCCAGAACCCTCCGGTTTACGTTGGTACCGGTACCCTTACGCTCTTTCGAGATCAGGTTACGGGCACGTGTACCTGTAACGGTCACTTCCTGTAATTGGTTATTCGCTTCAGCAAGGGCGAAGTCGAAACGGGTAGGTTCACCCAGCGCCAAGGTAACATCACCCTGTGTTTGCGCACCAAAGCCCACAAAAGTAGCTTTCAACGTGTAAGGTCCGCCAACGCGGAGACCTGTAAGAACGAAACGGCCATCTGCCAGGGCCTGTGTCTTGTACTTTGTTCCTGAAGGCTCGTGAACGGCCTCCACGGTAGCTCCTTCCAGACCTTTATTGTTGGCATCTTTTACGAAACCTACAATACTGGCCGTAGTGGACTGGGCATGTACAGCAACAGTAACCAGCAAGAGAGCAATGAGTTGTAAAAATTTCTTCCCCATGTGTTATTGCTATTTGGCCGCAAAGATGAAGAATTTTGACCGAAAATGTTTCTGATAATATTAACATAAAATCAATTCTCCCCTTTATAACTGCTGGTTTTAGCACTCTACCAATCTGGTTGGCCAGCCACCTGCCATTATTTCCTACCTTTGTGGCATGGATACTATTGAAGCGGCCATTGAAGACATCAGAAATGGCAAAATGGTGATTGTGGTTGACGATGAGGACAGGGAAAATGAGGGGGATTTCATAGTGGCCGCAAGCCACGCCACCCCCGAGGTGGTCAATTTCATGAGCAAATACGGTCGCGGCCTGATCTGCGTCCCCCTCCTGGAGGACCGGTGTAATGCCTTGGGCCTTGACCTAATGGTAAGGAACAATACCGCCCAATATGAAACGGCCTTTACCGTATCCGTTGACCTGCTGGGTCATGGATGTACCACCGGTATTTCGGCATCAGACCGGTCCAAAACCATCCAGGCCCTCATCGATCCCAACACAAAACCCGAAGAACTGGGTAAACCGGGGCATATTTTCCCACTCAGGGCCAAAAGAGGGGGTGTTTTGCGCCGTTCTGGTCACACCGAGGCCGCAATAGACCTGGCCCGGCTCGCCGGACTGGAACCCGCCGGTGTACTGGTGGAAATCATGAATGAAGACGGATCCATGGCCAGGCTGCCTGAACTGGAGAAACTGGCCCTGCAACTGGATATGAAACTGGTCTCCATCAAGGACCTGATTGAATACCGCCTGGAAAGAGACTCCCTGATCGAAGAAGTGGTACGGGTGGATATGCCCACCCAATATGGCCATTTTAAATTATATGTGTTCCATGAGCGCAACAATCCGGAAAGCGGGGAGCACCTCGCCCTGGTAAAAGGGGAGTGGGGGGCCGATGAGCCCGTTTTAGTGCGGGTGCACTCCAGTTGCTTCACCGGGGATATCCTGGGTTCCCTCCGTTGCGATTGTGGTGAGCAATTGCACCAGGCCATGCAGATGGTGGAACAGGAAGGCAAGGGTGTGGTATTATATATGAACCAGGAAGGCAGGGGTATTGGCCTGCTGAACAAACTCAAAGCCTACAAACTCCAGGAAGCCGGTATGGACACCGTGGAAGCCAACCTGCACCTCGGCTTCCCCATGGACAAACGGGATTATGGTGTGGGCGCGCAGATCCTGCGTTCCCTGAACATCCGCAAGATCAAACTCATCAGCAACAACCCCAAGAAAAGGGCGGCACTCAGTGGATACGGACTGGAGATTGTAGACTGCGTGCCCATACGCATCGCCCCCAATCCGCATAATGAAAAATACCTGCAGACGAAGAAAGATAAGATGGGGCATAGTCTTTAAATGTGGCAATGTGGTAATGCGGGAGTGCGGGAATTATAGTGTGTAGGGTGTAGGGGTAGGGTGTAGGACTCGTTTATATATAAAGATGCTACGGAGTTGTTTTTTGTTTTTTGGGTTGCTTGTTGCTGCGTCTGTGCATTCGCAGGACATCAAGGCCTATGTGCAGAAAAATACCGTTGCCATCCGCAGCGTCTCTCCGGCAGATACTGTTTATGATGACCTGCAGGCCCTGGGTGATGCCATTGGTTCCGCGCGCATCGTGATGCTGGGAGAACAGGACCATGGGGATGCGCCCGCGTTCCTCGCCAAAACCCGCATCATCAAATACCTCCACGAGAAGAAAGGATTCAATGTCCTTGCTTTTGAAAGCGATTTCTTTGGGCTGAATTTTGGAATGGATTTGCAGCCGGGGGCCGACAGTTTTATCCGCCATAATATTTTCCCGATATGGACTTATTGTGACGCCTGCCAGGAACTGTTATTTCAATACCTTCCGGCAACAAAACGCACTGCACAGCCCTTACGGTTGGCGGGGTTTGATAACCAGATGATCCAGCGATATGCCCGGTTAAATCTGGTGCGCCAGCTGGATAGTGTGCTGCAGGTACACCAGGCACCCATCACGCGGCAGCCAGATTATACAACGCGCATCCTTCCGGCTCTGGATTCAATTCCTTTTTATTATGGCGAAGGTTCAGTCAATATCCCTCATGTCCTTCCCTATCTTACTGCCATCAGGACACAACTGAAAGAAAAACTCAATGAAGATGATTTCTGGATGATGGTGGCAGATAACCTGGTGGCAGAGGCGGAACAGTTTCACGTTTTTCATAAAGACCCCGTGGCGGGCGGACAGATTCGTGATATACAAATGGCGAAGAACCTCCAATGGCTGGCTACACAATTATATCCCAGGGAAAAAATCATCGTCTGGGCCGCCAATGGCCACGTGGCAAAATTTGGCAGCACCAGGTATGGAAGCCAGAAAATGGGTAGTGCATTCACACAAGATTCCAGCTGGCTGAAGCAAACCTATGTGGTAGGATTTACTTCTTTTGACGGAAGGGCGGGCCGTCTGTTTTGGAAGGAACCGTATGCGGTGCCCAAGCCTGCCAAAGAGGGATTTGAACGATGGATAGATCCAGGACTGGCACAAGCCTTTGTTGACTTCTCTGCTTTTCGCCGGCAGTTCCCTGATGCAAAACCTTCTTTTCAATTGAAGGGCCTCGCTCACCAGTCGAGGTTCAGTTATGACTGGACCACCGTATTTGACGGCGTCTTTTACATCCGTGACATGTATCCCTGCAAAGCATCCGGTCAATGATCTGGTAACTTATGCCTACATTAACGGTATGAAAAAGTTAGCTGCTGCCATTGTACTGTCTTTGCTGCTCCACGCAACACAGGCACAACAGGTCATTTCATTTCCTTATAAAGCTGCGCCTGCAGATTTGAAATGGAGTGCTAAAGAGGGTCAGAAAAAATCAAGGTTCGGCAACCAGATGGTGCACAATGTGGTGGTGCCTACGTTGCTGGCTTATCTGCCTGACGCAGGTACAGCAACAGGTGCCGCCCTGGTCATTGCGCCAGGTGGCGGGTTTCACATGCTCAGCATTGATAATGAAGGGACGGATGTGGCGGAGTGGTGCAAGAAGAATGGCATTGCTGCATTTGTCTTAAAATACCGTTTATACCCCACGGGTGATAATCCTGAGCAGGAGTTTTTTGACAAGATCCAGAAGAGCCAGAGCGATATGGACAAAGAGATGGGACCATATATCCAGTTGGCCATCGCAGACGGATTATCTGCCATTGCCTTCCTGCGGGAGAACGCCGCGAAATACCATGTGAATCCTGATAAAATCGGCATAGTAGGCTTCTCTGCGGGGGGAACGGTTACGGCAGGAGCTGCATTGCAATTCAGTGGTGCAAAGGATAAACCCAATTTTGTAGCGCCCATCTATCCTGCGCTCCATGTCCTGGATCCACAGGCAAAAATGGACCCTTCCATTCCTGTTTTCCTGAGTGTGACCACGGATGATTTTTTCAAGTTCCAGTTGCAGTGCCTGGACTTTTATCGGAAGTGCAACCTGGCTGGTGTACCCGTGGAGATGCATATCTATGAGAAAGGCCAGCATGGCCACGGGATGCGGAAGCAGGGGCTCACCAGTGATGACTGGATCACGGCTTTCCAGGCCTGGATGAAAATGCACGGATACCTTTCTAAATAAGTGTCATTTCTTTGACTACGAGCTGCGCCCTGCGAACTGCGAACTAAATTCGCTATTTTGTTTGCATGAAAGCAACACCTGTTTTGTCTGATGAAAGACACCAGATCCTGGACGTGCTCCGCGGCTTTGCCTTGTTGGGCGTGATGCTGGACAATCTTTTTGGATTTACGGGCTGGGGCTATTCATCCCTGGAACATAAACAGGCGCTGCCCACCTGGTCTGTTGATATGGTAATGGGTGCCCTTGAACAGGTCTTCATCAATGGAAAATTTTACAGCCTTTTTTCCCTCCTGTTTGGGATCGGTTTTTCCATCATCCTGCTGCGCAATGAAGCCAGGGGAACCAATGCACTGAAGATATTCTACCGGCGGCTATTTGTCCTGATGCTGATTGGTGCGTTTCACCTCCTGTTTTTCTGGGAAGGGGATATCCTGTTGCTGTATGCGCTCATTGGCTTCACGCTGCCGTTGTTCCGTAAACTGAGCAACAGGACCCTGGTCACAATTGCCATCGCCCTTATCCTTTCTCCCATCGTGATAGACCTGGTATCCGTACTGCTTAATATTCGTTTGGGTGCGGGCTTTGAAGAACTGGGCCTCAGTATAGACAAACGCAATGGTGTGCCCCTGGATAACGATGGCTATGCATCCTATCTTTTCAAAAAAGGCGCTGGTTGGAAAGAGTGGCGGAACTGGGAAATGTCGGGATGGGCCTACCGCTACGGCTACCTCCTTTACAGCAATCGCGTCCCCAAGGTACTTGCCTTGTTTCTGCTTGGTTTTTGTGTGGGCAGGAATATGATGTACGCACAATTGGCGCAACACATACAACTGTTGAAAAAACTTCGTTTCTGGGGTTTAGTGGTGGGCATACCCATGGGCGTCCTTGCTTTTTATTTTGAAATTTTCCGCAAAGGCATTCCCCATGCGGAAGGCCTGGTGCATACCGCAGCGTATGCATTGGGTGTGGTGCCGTTGAGCCTCGCATACACGTCTGTCATCAGTCTTTACTGGCATCGGAAGCAGGGGCAGACAAGGTTGCGTTATCTCGCGCCGGTTGGGCAGATGGCGTTGACCAATTATCTCATGCAGACCATCATCGGCATTACCCTGTATTATGGTGTGGGCTTCGACCTGGGCGGTAATGTAGGTCCGGCCATCTTCATGCCGGCTGGCCTGGTGGTTTATTTCATCCAGATTTTATACAGCAATCTGTGGATGCAGTATTTCAGGTTTGGGCCGATGGAATGGCTCTGGCGGCAACTGACCTATGGAAAGCGATTGCCCATCAGGAAATGAATTCAATAATGCGTAATTTGATGTATGCTGTTGAAATTTTTGTCTAAGGATCCACACAAGAAAAGGCGCTTTGCGCACATTGGCGCGGGCATAGTTATCCTCATCCACGCGTATGAAAAATATGAAAGCGGTCACGGTTCGCCCACCCTGTTTGCGATAGCGGGAATTGTATTTCTGCTGGTGGCTTTCTTCCATCCGCAACTGGAGAAAAAAGCACCCTGGGTGGATGGTGTGTTCTTTGTCATTGAAGGGATCCTCTCCATAGCTGTGGCATGGAATTTCTTCCATATGGGCAAGAAAGCACTGCCCATTACCTATTTGCTGCTGGCAATTTTTCAGTTTGTGATGGCTTTCCGGAAAGGTAAAAAAGGCATTGCCCATCATGATGCAACAGCATCTGCAAATGAAGCCTGAGCATGAACATCGAAAGACTGCATCATATTGCCATCATTTGTGCCGACTATGATAAGTCGAAACAGTTTTACACAGAAATACTGGGCTTTACCATCATTCAGGAAAATTACAGGGAAGCGCGGCAATCATACAAGCTAGATCTTTCCCTCAATGGGGAGTATCTGATTGAACTATTCTCTTTCCCCAACCCTTCACCCAGGCCTTCCCGGCCGGAGGCTGCGGGCCTGAGGCATCTTGCCTTTGGCGTAAAAGATATTGATGCGGCGGTGAACCATCTCCGGTCAAAAGGCGTGACCACAGAACCCATCAGGGTGGATGAGTTTACGGGCAGGAAATTTACATTCTTTGCTGATCCGGACCAATTGCCCCTGGAGCTGTATGAGGTGGATTGAACAACTGCCATCATCGTAGAAAATAAATTTTATTATGGCCAAACTTGCCGAGATCAAGACAAAACAAACAGAAGCCAGTGTGGATGATTTTCTGGCAGCCATTGCGGATGAGCAAAAGCGAAAAGATGCCAGGCAGATTCTGCAGATGATGCAGAAAGCCACCGGCCAAAAGCCTAAACTTTGGGGCAGTGCAATCATTGGATTTGGCGACAAAATCTATAAAAGTCCGGCCACGGGCAGGGAAGTCAAATGGTTTGTCATGGGCTTCTCTCCCAGAAAAGCAAATTTTTCACTCCACCTGGTAGTGGATGTAAAACGAAAAGCCGATCTGCTGGAAAAACTCGGCAAACACAAAACTGGCGTAGGCTGCTTGTACATCAACAAACTGGCTGATGTAGACATTAAGATCCTTGAACAGCTCATCAGGGAGTCTGCGGATACAGAAAAACCAGCACCGAAGGACATCAAAAAGCACCGATGAAGTTTTGGCTTTGATTTTAACATTAGGAGCAATAATTTTCTGGCTAATCAAAACACCACTTATGAGATTCATTACATCTGCAAAGTTCTTCTTCGCCTTTCTTTTTCTGGCTTCCTTTTCGCCTGCCATGGCCCAGGACTATGCAGAAAAAATAAAGGGCAAATGGAATTTCGAGAAAGCGGAAGTAGTGCGGCAGGGGCGGGACCAGGCTTCAGTGAACCTGATGATGGCGCAGTTTGTTTTCAATTTTGACGGAACTGAACTGCAGGTCAGCAAGAAAACACCTTCCGGAGATTCACTGTTGAAGAAAATGCCTTACCGCATCCAGGATGATTTGATCTACCTTGATAAAGACTTCGCAAAGATCCTGACACTTAATCAGGGAAAACTGGTTTATAAAACTTCCGAGGCCATATTCTATTATCGCCGTTTGTAACTACCTTAAGGGCATAGATCTTCGCTATGTCCAGAAAACTGATCCTCTATATAGCCATGAGCCTGGATGGGTACATCGCAGGGGCAAACGATAATATCGATTTCCTCTCCCGGGTGGATGTTCCCGGCGAGGATTATGGCTACTATGCTTTTCTATCCAACATTGACACGGTGATCTGGGGCCGCAGAACCTACGAAGTGGCCCTGGGCTTTGGCATGGGCCTGCCCCACCAGGATAAGAAAGTGTACGTGGTATCCCGCACCCGCAGCGGTACAGAAGGACATGTGGAGTTCCATCCAGACCTATTGCAACTGGTCAAAGACCTTAAACAAAAAGACGGTAAGGATATTTATTGCGATGGCGGCGCACAGGTGGTGTTTGAGCTGCTGAAGCATACATTATTTGACCGGATCATCGTGAGTGTGATCCCGCACCTGCTGGGCAAAGGGATCCGTTTGTTTAGCGAAGGATTTCCGGAACACCAGCTCACACTGAAAAAATCAACCAGTTTCCCGTCCGGACTCGTACAACTGTGGTACGATGTGACGCCATAAAAATGATCAGGAATGAAAAAATGGATTGTAAGTTTCACTTTCACCTTCTCCCTTTACCTTCTCCCTTTCGCACAGGGCAACCCGCCCTACGAAGGGTTGGTCAACATCCAGAAAGAACTAAGGGTATTGGAAAAAACAACCACGCCCAACGGTGTGCCTGATTACCGGGAAAAAACCATCGGCACTATTCAACAGAAACTTGCACAGCTGCAGGGCCGGCATAAAAAAATGGACACTACGGGCTGGAGCCGCTCGCAAAAAGTGGACTACCTCCTCGTCTTGTCTGAACTCAATGCGCTGGACTATAACTGCCGTATCCTCCGCCCCTGGATGCGGGATCCGGCATTTTATGCATTGATCTGGAATGAACAAAGTGATACCCCTGACCATGAGGGGCCCAATAGTTTTGCCGTCATTGATTTGTGGAAATACAGCTTTCCATTGTCGGCTTCAGATGAAACTGCCCTTACAAAACAACTCCAGGTGATTCCGCCGCTCTATGCCCAGGCCAGGGAGAACCTGACGGGTAATGCCCGGGATCTTTGGGAAGCCGGTATCGGTAACATCAAAGACCAGGTGGGGATGCTGGATGAACTCTCGAAACAAACAGCTTCCAGTGGTGCTGCGTTGCAAAAAGCCATCCAGGAAGCCAGGAAATCCTGTATGGATCTGGTCAGCTGGCTGCAACAACAGCTGCCATCTAAAAATGGTGCTTCCGGTATTGGCAAGGAAAACTACAACTGGCACCTGAAGCACGTGATGATGACTGATATGACCTGGGAGGACGAAGTGATGTTGCTGAAACGGGAGCTTACACGGGCCCATGCCTCACTCCAGCTGGAGCGGGAACACAACAAGTTGCTTCCGGAACTGAATGCTTTTTCCAGTGCCGATGCATTCAAAACGGGTACAGACCAGGCCGTGCGGGAACTCATGGATTTTCTGCAACAACAGAAGATCATGCCGGTGCGGCCATACTATGAACCCGCGCTGCGCCAACACATCGGCAGTTTCATTCCTGAGGACAAGCGCAATTTTTTTGCCAACATCAGTTTTCGTGCACCGGGGGTGTTGTATTCCCACTCCACGCACTGGTTTGAGGTGGCCGCACTCACCCTGGACCCTCATCCTAATCCCCTGAGAAGGGAGGCACTGCCGTATAATATCTGGATGCAAAGGTCTGAAGGCCTCGCCACGGCAATGGAAGAAATTTTTATGCATGCAGGACTGTGGGACAAGAATCCCCGCGCAAGGGAGCTGGTGTGGATCATGCTGGCACAAAGGTGTGCGCGCGGACTGGCATCTTTGTATGCCCAGGCCAATATGATCAATTACGAACAGGCACGGCGATTCCAGGTGGAGTGGACGCCCAAGGGCTGGACGGGCGATGAAAGTCTTGTGGGTTTTGAACAACATCTTTACCTGCGCCAGCCCGGATATGGCACCAGTTACGTGACCGGGAAATATTTGATTGAGCAATTGATCATGGATATGGGAAGAAGAGACCCCGGGCAATTTTCACTGTACAAATTTTTTGAACAGTTTTATGGAGTGGGGATTTTGCCGGTGCCCCTGGTTCGTAAGGCGCTGGAGTGAACTTTAGTAAAGGGAGAAGATGAAGGGAGAAGTGCGAAGGCTTTTCGTTTGCGCAGCCTGGTCGGGAAAAAGAACTTAAGCCGTAATGATGTATCGATTGGCTATATCTGTTTTGGTGGTGAGTTTGTTCACCGTTCACCATGGCTGTAGCAGCAGAGTTTCAGCAGACCTCGCTATTTTCCACGCAGACGTTTTTGATGCACAAACAGGAAAGGTAATTCCTGACCAAACCATCCTGGTGAAAGATGGAAAGATCCTTGGCATTGAGGCGGGAGTATCGGGAGTAAAAACTACCCACACCATCGATGCAAAAAGAAAATTGGTTACGCCGGGGTTTATCGATACACATATTCATCCTACAGATGTTTTTGGCGATGGGGATCAGGCGCCGGAATACCTCCCTGCGGATTCGTTAGACGCATATCGAAAACGATGGTCTGATCAATACCTTCCCTATGGTGTAACTACAGTTTTATCCATGGGGCAGCCGGAGAAATGGTTGCCTGACATGGTGAAATGGCAGAAGAATCCGTCTCCGTCACATATTGACCTTTACGTAGCTGGTGGTGCATTGATTTCCGCGGAGTCCCGCAAACTATATGTAGGGCACACTGCTGTTAACAGTCCTGCTGAAGCGAGACAGAAGATACTGGAGTACCATGCGATGGGCTTGCAACATGTCAAACTGTACTGGCGGCTGCGACAACCGGAGTTTGAAGCGGCAATGCACACGGCGGATAGCCTGGGGATGAAGGTGTACGGGCATATAGACCAGAACATTATGTTCATGGATACCACATTGCAGCTGGGGTTACGGCATTATGAACACATACTCACGATGGACCTCAATGTGCTGCATCTTCAAAAGGATGGAGCAGAACTGGGGCAGATCATTCAACAACATTATGGCCCTTCGGCCCGTAATTTTCCGCTGGTCAGGCTGGAGATGCTTCGTTTTGTTCTTGAACATCACCCGGGTGCTTTGGATACACTCATCCGTAAACTGGGTAGCCAGGGTGCAACCATGTCTACCACATTGCACCTGATGGCAGAGCCTTTTGGAATTACTGCTTTTTCAAATACACAGGATAGTACAGTAACTCCTGAACACATCGCAAGAGGCATGGAAAATTTTGCACTGCTCATGACAGTAGCGAGGAAACTTCATGACCAAGGCGTGAAGATTCGTTTAGGAACAGATTGCGCCAACGGTGGAAAAGCGGTGGTATCAGAACAGTTGCTGATGACCCGTTATGGATTCAGTGCCGCGGAAGTTTTGCAGATCTCAACAATTAATGGCGCTGAAGCCATGGGGTTGGGTACTGCCACAGGGTCACTGGAAAAAGGTAAACAAGCTAACATATTGATCTGGGCGCAGAGCCCATTGACTGATCCGGCAAATTTCAATGCACATAAAACAGTTATCAAGGATGGGGTAGTGGTTTTCAAATAAACACTAACCGGAGCAACTGAAGTTTGTAACAATGGGCAACAATTTTTCGTATTAAACTTACGTATGCCGCAATATTCAATAAAAGAGATCCTCGTTATCTGGGCTTTGTCGGCACTCCCCATGGCCCTGCTAACGTATGTCTTCACACCGTTAGTGATTCCCATACTTCGGTGGCCACCAGCAATGGTGTACTGGCTGGCGGTGATCATAGGACTGGTATGGCAATTTGTGTTGTCCCTTCTGATCCTTCACAGGGAAGGCCATCCCATCAATTGGGCCACCATACGTGACCGGCTGCGGTACCAGAAGCCGGTGCACCCATTCACCAGTAAACGATCTTACTGGTTATTGTTGTGGACCATCCCGTTCATTTTGATCAGCGCAGCAATGCAGGCAGGCATCGGCTTTCCAGACTTGGATCAGATCACCAAACCCTTGTGGTCTCGCTTACCTGTGTACGATATGTCTTCACTGGCATCAGGGAATTACAAGGGCGCCTGGTGGTTATTGATCCCTTACGTGGTTACCATGGTGTTTAACTATTTTCTGGGTGAGGAGTTCATGTATCGGGGAATCCTTTTACCAAAGATGAACGGAGTGTTTGGCAAATGGGATTGGTTTGCCAACGGCATCCTGTTTGGTCTGTATCATTTACACAAGCCACAGGTGATCTTGTCCACCGCTTTGCTGTTTGGGTTCATTTTTGCATTTCCATCCAAACTTTTCAAATCAAGTTGGATGGCATTTATCATTCATGGTCTGGAAGGATTGCTGGGACTGATGATCGTTCTAAGTGTTATCTTAGGACTGCAGTGATCCAGAAATAAATGCCGTGCAATGGTCTTACAGGAGTACACCCCACATCCTGCGCTGAGGGAATTCATCCGAACCTACCGTTTGGTGCACTTTTCTTTTGGGCTCCATGATGCACTGCCTTTTAAATTATACCCGCCGCGGCCAGAGCATTGCCTTACTTTTTATGCACAGGAGAAAGAACGGGTGATCTACCAGCAAACAGGCAGTTCTGCCGGTAACCTCGGTGTGGTGTTGTTTGGCCAGCAAACAGAAGTGACGCAGCGTTTTGTGGGCAGGCAGTTTTTGTTGATCCAGGTGGTGTTTGCACCGGGCGCTTTGTATCGGATGACGGGGATCCCCTCCACAGAGATCACCAATCAATACATTGATGCAGAAACGGTGTTCTCAGCCCATATCAAATACGTGGCTGAACAGATCAACCTCTGCACAGACTATCGGCAGATGATCAGTGTGGTGGACAGGTTCCTGCTCAATGAACTGAGGAGGAGGACTGGAGATGTTCATGGGATAGACCTGGTTACTGCAGGATTGTTCAACGCAGACACTGTCCCTACTGTCGATAAACTGGCTGGCATGGCTTGCCAGGGCATCAGGCAATTTGAACGAAGCTTCAAGGCCAGGATGGGCGTATCTCCCAAGTACTACCTGAAGGTCTTCCGTTTTGAGAATGCATTCCGGATGAAGAATAAATATCCGCAAAAAGACTGGCTGTCCATTGCTCTTCATACCGGTTACCATGACTACCAGCATCTCGCAAGAGACTACATTAGTCTTACCGGGTATACGCCCCGTGAATTCCATCATATCGGACTCAATGGCCCGGAACGCGTCTTTGGCGAAGCAGATACGTATTAGATTGTCGGGTTTGTACCACTGAAAAATAGGTGGGTCGATGGAAGTTTGTGTTCCATCAAACACCCCGTATATGCAAAGAAGAAAATTCCTGGCCGCTACGGCCGCAGCCATTCCCGCCATCGCCATCGGCAAAGAGATCCCTGCAAAAAGAACCTCCAAAGGCTTTGTGGTAAAAGCCCGGAAAAGCAGGTTTGAGGAAACCACCAAATTGTACGGCACCAGCCCCAATGATATCAAGGTGTCTGCCAAAGACACGGATGGGGACCTCACCATCTTTGAATACAACGGCAATGTAAAGGGCGGACCGCCATTGCATATCCACCTGCACCAGGACGAGATCTTTTTTATACTTGAGGGCAGCTATACATTCAAAGTGGGCGATGATATGCATTACCTGACGGCAGGTGATACCATCTTCCTGCCGCGGCAGGTGCCCCATGCCTTTGCGCAAACCACAGATACGGGCCGAATGTTGTTCATGATGCAGCCCTCCGGCAAAATGGAAGATTATTTCCGAGTGATCAGTAAGCTCACCGCCCCGCCAACACCAGAGCAGGGCGCCAAGATCTTTGCAGACCATGATATGAAAGTGGTGGGACCGCCGTTGGCAATGTGACAATTTGGGAATGCGGTAGTGCGGTAATGGAGGATTCCGTTATATTTATTGTCCTAATTAACGGAACATGAGAAAACGTTTACTCACGCTCTTGCTATGTGCGAGTTGGACCATGGCATTGGCGCAGGATTATTCCAATGCGGCCGGCCAGCAGGCGCGGCTGCAGGCCCTTGCCAAAACCCACCCGCAACTCGTTACCCTTAAAAGTCTCACCAAGACCAATGGGGGTAAGGACATCTGGCTCCTTACCATCGGAATAGGAAAAACGGAAACCAAGCCGGCGATTGCTGTTATTGGAGGTGTGGAGGGCAACCACCTGCTGGGTACAGAGCTGGCCATCGGCTTTGCCGAAAACCTGCTGGCGAAAGCCGGCACAGATTCGGTTAAAAACCTGCTTGCCAAAACCACCTACTATGTTTTCCCGAATATGAGTCCGGATGCGATGGAGCAATATTTTGCTCCTTTGAAGTATGAGCGTGCTGGCAACGCAACGGAAACGGATGACGACCGTAATGGTAAACTGAACGAGGATGCGGTGGATGATCTGGACAGGAATGGCAAGATCACCTGGATGCGCGTGAGCTCACCCATCGGAGATTATAGACTGCATCCGGATGATCCGCGCGTATTGATCAGGGCAGATTCTACCAAGGGTGAACGGGGACAATATCTATTGTTGCAGGAAGGGATTGATAATGATAAAGACGGCAAGCTGAATGAAGACGGTGCCGGTGGCATCGCGTTCAACAAAAACCTGACCTATAACCACAAAACTTTTGCTGCAGGGGCTGGTGATTATCCCGCTTCTGAAAAAGAAACCCGGGCACTACTGGATTTTCTCTACGATGCATTCAATGTATATGCCGTAGTGAGCTTTGGCAGCAACAATAACCTCAGCACACCCATTATGTACAACGCCGCTTCTGCACAACAGCGGATCACCTCCGGATGGGCAGAAGCAGATACCCGCGCCAACAGCGCCGTGAGCGAATTGTACAACAAAACCACAGGCCTCAAAGACGCACCCAAAACCAACACTACCGGTGGTGATGTATTGAGCTGGGGATACTTCCACTACGGCAGGCTGAGCTTTTCCACGCCGGGCTGGTGGATCCCCAAGGCCAAGCCGGATACGGCAAAGAAAGAAAAAGCATTTACCGTGGAAGATGCATCGGCCAATGCCCTGCGCTGGTTCTCACAGCAAGGGATAAACGCTTTTACGGAGTGGGCGCCGGTGAATCACCCAGACTATCCAGGGCAGACGGTAGAGGTAGGAGGCCTGAATCCTTTTGCGATGGTTAACCCGCCGTATACCATGGCCGCAGATGCCGTGAAAAAGCATACGGATTTTTTGGTGCGCCTGGCTTCGCTTCAACCGGAGATTGTGGTGATGAACCTGAAGACAGAAAAACTGGGCAATAACCTTACCCGCATCACTGCAGATGTTGTGAACAAAGGGATACTGCCCACCCACAGCAAGATTGGTGAGCGCAGTTATTTCGTAAAGAAAGTGAAAGTGGCACTGAATACAGGGAGTAGGCAGGAGGTAGTAGGCGGCAAAAAGATCCAGCTTTTCCCGGGTATGGCAGGCAATAGCTTCCAGCAGGTGTCCTGGCTCGTTAAGGGTACAGGCAAATGTACGCTGGAAGCGGGTTGCCCCACTGGCGGAATCTCCACCATCGATATTAATCTCTAATCCGATGAACATGCAACAGATCAAAACCTTTTTCACGATAGTTTTTGCACTTTTCTTTTTTCAACTGGTGGCCCAGCAACCCAACCAGGTTTTTAAGGCAGCCGGGTCACCCGCCAATCCCAAGGTGGTGGTGAGCTGGAATAAATATTACGACCACGGAGGCATCACAGAGATCTGCAAGAAGATCGCCGCTGCTTATCCTGACCTTGCGAAGCTGGAGTCCATCGGCAAATCATTTGAGGGCAGGGATATCTGGATGCTCACCATCACCAATTTTAAAAAGGGCGATGAGAAGCTGAAGCCAGGGATGTATATCGATGGGAATATCCACTCCAACGAGATCCAGGGTGCTGAGTTTGCGATGTACACGGCCTGGTACCTCACAGAGTCTCATGCGGATGTGAAATTCATCCAGGAGCTGCTGGCAGATAAAGTGTTTTACCTGGTGCCCACCATCAATCCTGATGCGCGGGATAGCTATATGCACAAGCCCAACACAGGCAGCACACCCCGTTCAGGTGTGATCCCGATTGATAACGACGGTGATGGCCTGGTGAATGAGGATTCCTTTGATGATATTGATGGCGATGGAAACATCACGCTGATGCGCAGGAAAAATCCCAACGGCCGGTTCAAAATCGATCCCAAAGATCCCCGTAACATGATCCAGGTGGGACCGGATGAAAAAGGGGACTACGAACTGCTGGGCAATGAAGGTCTGGATAATGATGGCGATGGCCGCGTGAATGAAGACGGATACACTTTTGAATATGATCCCAATCGTGATTGGGGCTGGGGCTGGCAGCCGAATTATATCCAGAACGGCGCGTATAAATATCCGTTCTCACTGCCGGAGAACCGCGCGGTGATGGAGTTTGTGATGAAGCATCCCAATATTGCTGCAGCACAGTCTTACCACAATGCCGGCGGCATGATCCTTCGCGGACCTGGTGGCCAGGAAGACGTAGGCACCTACAATTCCCAGGATGTGGCTGTGTATGATGCCATCGCCAAAAAAGGGGAGGAACTGATCCCTGGTTATAAGTATTTGGTAGTGTACAAGGATTTGTATTCTGCATACGGAGGCGAGCTGGATTGGTTCTATGCAGGTCGCGGTATCTATACTTACTCCAATGAATTGTGGACGCCCTATCTGATGTTCATGCGTGAAGGCACGCGTGATCCGTTTGACAATAAGACCTATGATTTTGACCGATACCTGTTGTTCCAGGATGCATTTGTACCCTGGAAAGAATTTGACCACCCGCAATATGGAAAGATTGAAGTGGGTGGGTTCAAGAAGAATTTCGGCAGGGCGCATCCCGGTTTTTTACTGGAGTCCGATGCGCATCGCAACATGGCCTTTACCATTTACCATTGTTACCATACGCCCAAGCTTTCTGTGGATACCATTAAGGTGCGGGACCTGGGCGATGGACTTCGAGAAGTAACGGCAGTGATCTACAATGAGCGGCTCATGCCTACGCACAGCAGCCAGGACGTGAAGAATAAGATTGAGGTACCGGATTATATTTCCATCAAGACATCCGCCAAAGTACTGGCCGGCATGGTGGTGGAGAATGCGGACCTCAACCAGACGGTGGAACAGCGGGAAAATCCGCAGACCATTGAAGTGGCTAATATTCCTGGCCTGGGGACGGTGACGGTGAAATGGATCGTGCAGGGGAATGGACCGTATACGGTGAGGGTGGAGAGTAGGAAAGGGGGGAGTGGTGAAATGGTGAAGTAGTGAAGTAGTGAAGTGGTGAAGTGGTGTGTCCTCGACCAATAAATTTCTGTTATGATCAATTACGACAGATTGTTGCCGGTCATTTTTTCTGTAGGGGCCTTGTGCATTGTTGCAGGGGCATACCTTACCATTACGCACCATCCGGCTTCCATATATTTTATGGCAGCGGGGTTGCTCGTGAACCTGGTGTTTGTGGTGCTTTCTGTGATAGAGATCTGGAGCACTAACCGTGTTGCTTCAAGTCATAAAGCCATATGGACGATGATACTGGTGCTCTTCGGAAGTGTGGGCGGACTAGCGTATCTCCTGTTTGGCCGCAGGCGAAATCGCGCAGGGCATCCGTAAATTATCACTAGATTTGGTCAAACAACCACCACATGGCCAGGCAGCACACCACCAACTATCACAATGCATTTATCCAGGTGGCCGAGGACTGTCCGGTAGCCATGGGCGAAGTGCCGCCCCTCAAAGCAGAGAACAGGTCCATGGCCCGGCTGCAGTTTGAGATGCTCGTGGATCATCCGTATCAATTCACATCAGACGAAGTACTGTTTGATTGCTTTGCCAGAAAAAATGCGATTGCCAAAGCGCAGATGAAGGAGGCCCGTGAAGTATTTTTTTCAAAGGGTCAGCCCTGTTTCCGCGCCTCGCCGCTCACCAAGCGCTATGGCTGGGGCGTGCATGCGGATGCCGCAGGAAAGATCGCGATCTATGCGCAGGACTCCGCCGAGTATATAAAACTGAGCAGGGATAAGCAGGTGCAGCAGTTCAGGGCGATGAAGGGAGTTAAGAAGTAGGACTACAGAATTTTAACATCGTTTTGCAAATCTGTTGCTGAACTTAGGCCAATGAGAATATACTGCCTGCTGTTGAGCTTCATCTTTAGCTCCATCACAATCTTTGCACAGAAGACGGAAAAAATAGTAGTATACCGGGAGGATCCCTATGATCTTTATGCGAACATCGATGCAGACAGTACCACCCTGTTCTATGAGAAGATGGTTCCCCCTACCAGGCCCATCGGCGTATTGGTGGTGATGTCAGGCGCGGGCGAAACCGTCAGCGAAACCAAACAGGAGAGCAAAATATATAAGCTGGCGCTGGAGAGAGGATTCATCGTCATATTCCCTTCCCTGAACTGGGGCAGCAACACGCACATTCATGAGCATGCATTTTTAGATACCATTTTTAAGCAGGTGGTAAAAGCACATGGTGTGGGGCGGGATCGTTTTGTTCTTGGCGGGTTTTCCGGTGGTGGTATGATTGCCCTTTCATACACAGAGAAAGCCAACCGAGAGCCTGGTTCTACCTTTGTGAAACCACGTGCGGTGTTTGGGGTTGATCCGCCGCTGGACTATACGCATTTGTGGAAGCACTGTGAGAAAGACATTGAGCGCAACTATTCCGCCGTTGCCGTCCAGGAAGGCCAATGGATCATGGGCATGTATACCCAGGAATTTGGCGGTTCACCAAGCCAGGTACCGGAGGTGTATCGGAAGTATTCCATTTTTTCCTATGACGATAAGGATGGGGGCAATGCAAAATACCTGGTAAACACACCCGTACTACTCTTCACAGAACCCGATGTGCTCTGGCAGATGGAGAACAGGCATCGGGATTTTTATGACCTGAACTGCGTGGACATTTCCGCCATGATCAACCTGCTTAAAATCAAGGGAAACAACAACGCAAAAATGATAGTTACCCACAACAAAGGCATAAGGCCAGACGGAAAAAGGCACCCCCATTCCTGGAGTATCATGGACCCCAGGGAATGCTTGGATTGGATCATGGCCAGGATGTGAAACTTTTTGTGGCCGGCTCATCAAGGTTGAGCATTATAATGATGGTATTTTAGTACAGTAAAGTAAAGGAGGGGTATCAGCACTCCAACCTTCAACCTTCAACCTCATCTTCGCACTTCTCCCTTTACCTTCTCCCTTTATACCTCCCTTACAATGAGTCTCTCCGCTTCCGCCGGTTAAAAATATGATCAAACTCCGTCCTAAAGGAAATATTCCCGCCCGTTCTGTCGCGGCGGCCAGAGCTGGACAGCGCGTCAAAACTGCTGCGGTAGAAGAAGCTGGTTCTGAACTTTCCATCCGGCGTGATCTTATATTCCACGTTCACATCCGGTAGGAAGAGGAAGGCCTGCGTGCTGGTAGACGCAGGTGCTACCGCCGCAAAGTTGAAATCACTGCCAAAGGTCAGGATCAGCCGGTTGTTCACCAGGCTCTTGATGAACTGCAGGCTCACGTTCTCACGATAGTTCAGCCCGGTTGTGGTGGTGGTTCCACCCGTACCGGTAGACAGGTTGCTGGCCACGCGGGAGTAGTTGAAGTTCACATCCACGGAGTTGCCGAATAATTTGGTAAAGAAGTTCTGCACACTGCTGGCCAGGATGGCATTGATCACGCCGGAAATAGTATTGCTGATCAGTTCCTGGTTGAGATCGCTGGTTACAATGGCGGCCTGCGGTGCAAAGCTTTTGAATACGATGAGGTAGGTGGATTGCTTACTCACCTCGTTAGGGTCTCGGTTGATGGTCTTGAGTTTGTTGTCCACCGTTGGATTGTTCTTCACCGGACTGTTAGAGGGCAGGGAGATCTCAAAGCTGGGATTGGGGGCGCTGAGGGTTCCGGTGAGTACACAGTTCACCACCACATCACTGATCTCACTCATCACATCGGAGTTCACCGTGGAGACGCCACCGGTATTGCTGGTCTCAAACATCGTACTCATCCTCACTTTTTCTGCCGTGTAAGTGGCGCGGATATTGATCTCGGCATCATAGGGATCGCCCGTCCAGGAGATATATGATCCGGATCCCTGCTCCAGCACAAAGGGCTTGTTGAAGATATCCTGGAAGTTGAAATTGTAGTTTCCCCTTTCAATATTATACCGGCCGTTCATCACCATGGCTTCCTTGGTGCCCGTGATGATCTTCAGGTTCCCTGATCCGGTGGCGGTAATGCTGTCACCCGTATTTTCATCCAGCACCACGGTCATCTTCAACAGGTTATTGGCCGTGAGGTCAAGGTCAATCAGCAGGTTGGTATTGTCCCGCTCCAGTGAATCTGTGTTCATCTCTCTACCGTATTGCCGCCATACAATGTAGTCCACCTCGCCGGAGCGTTTGGCATCACTTCCCGTTTGGATGGCAATGCGCGAAGAGTCTACCGGCGTGCCACTCACATACATTTTCATATTGCTCTCCGGGCCGGTGAAAACAAAATTCACATCGCCAATCACCCTTCCGTAGAAAATATCATTGTCTGCACGCTTGGTATTGATCACGAGCATCTTGTTAGACGAAGCCCTGAAATTATACACCATGTTCTTAAAGAACTTGTGCTGCAGGGATCCGCTGGCCACGCCCTTGTTGCCCAGTTCATCCGTCATCACAATCTCACCAATGTCAATGATGCCCGGCTTGAATTCAATGGTGGGATCATCCAGCTTGTAGTACACACCGGTATAGTCTACTTTCACCGCGGCGTCAGACAGTTTCAGTGAACCGATGAGGTCTGGTTCAGATACCTTGCCTACGATGCGGATCTTGCCCTTGCCCTTACCTTCCATGGTAGAGAACACACTCCGCAAATAGGTCTTCACTAAACTCACGCGGGTGTCTTTCAGGTCTGCCGTTGCATCAATGGTCTGGTTGGCAGAATCCTCCAGGTTCACCACACCGTTGATGTCAAACAGATAATCCTGGTTTTCTGATTTCAGGTTGAAATTAGCCCTGCGCCGGGCATTGTCCCAGTATCCGTTCACAGAAGTGATGCCGATGGAGTCTTCTTCAAAACGCGTCTGTTCTGTTTGCGCGTTGAGGTAGACTTTGATCTTGCCCAGTGGGTCTTCCACCGTAACCTCACCGCTGGTGATCCCCTGGATGCGGGGATTGGTGAAGATGAAGGGCAGGATGTCTCCGAGGTTCACCCGGTGCAAAGTGGCAATGATATCATGGCTGTTGCCCAGTTCTGAGGGGATCGAGGAGATCCTGATCTGTTGTTCACCGTTGGAGATGCGGATCTCACTGGCATCCACCACTGATTTTGAAATGGTGAGCTCACCATTGTTCTCGATGGTCCAGGTCTTTTCATTCAGCACCACCGTAGACGGCCTGAACAATATGCGCACACCATCTTTCAGGTGTTTCACGCTGGCGGATAATGACGCCGCGTTGATGGTTTGGTTAGCAGCCGTTTGCAGGTTGATGTCAGACACGTCTTTGGATACCAGCACATTCAATTGCGTAGTGGGAAATTTCAGGCTGTCATTCACGGCAATGGTGCCCGCCTTGGCTTCCACCTTCAGGGTGTCCTGGGTGGCCACACCGTCCATGACAAAATCTTCAAAGGAATATTTACCGTACTCTGCCTGCGGAATATTGGCTTTTAACGTAAAGAGTTTTTCCCGTGTGTCCATCCTCGCTTCCACAGAACTGTAATCAAATCCGGAAAGGGTTTTATCAAACAACTGCAGGTACTGGTCAATGTTAGTAAGGTCTGCACGGAAGGTGAACTGTTGATCAGCCAATACCTTTGTGGATTTTGTAAAATACGCAGGGTAGTAGTTGGCTAAGTAATTGGTGACGGTGGCGGGTACTTCACTGAGTTTGAATTTTCCATTCATCAGGATGGATACATCAGAATTCTTGATCTCCAGCTGGCGGTTCTCGTCCACATTCATGGAATAGAGGTGCAGGGTGTCAAAGACAAAAGTCTGGTCGTCTTTGGTGAGCGCCACATCAAACAAGGAAGCTTCTCCCACAAAATCATCGATATTCTTACCCAGGAAATTGACCCTGAACTTTCCGAGCACGCTGTAGTTGTCTTTGGTAAAATTCAATGCCCGCAGGTTGGCGCGCTGGATCTCGGCGGTGGCGTTGAGTTCCGGCATATCGGGGTCATTGAGGTTGAAATAACCGTAGAGCGTGGCCTTGGCATTGGGATCATCCACTATCACCTTTCCGTTGAACTGTTTTTTCAACAGGCTGCCATTCAGGGTTACATTATGGTAGAGGTAATCATTGAATTCAATGCTGGTGACTTTCCCGTTGAGGTCAATAGCGCCAGAGGTTTCAAAGCCCCGTCCTTTGATGTCTCCGGTGAAGGCGATGGTGCCAATATCATCCACGGCCAGGAAGCGGCCCAGGTCAAATCCATCCGTTTGTACAAAGCCGGTGTAGGTGGGCGTACCGGTGGGCGGGATCTTCATCGCGATGTCTGCACTCACATTACCCAGCGCCGTTTGCAGGGTGCCTTTGGTAGTGAACTCATCGATATACCCCCTGAAATTCCCGTTAAAGCGGATGAACTGTAAACTCGCGAGGTCTGGCTCCGTAATTGTTTTTGTTTTGGGTACCAGCTGCACCACATCGTTATAAGTGGTGCGCAGTTCTCCATTCTGAAAATCAATATAGGTGGTATTGATATCCGGCAGTCCGCGCATGCGCAAGTTGCCGGATACATAGGTGTCCTTGCCATACTGCGCGCGCAGGTTGTTGGCCTGGAAATCTTCCACCGTGCCCCTGGCGTTACCACTGAGCTGGATGGTCTTGTTCAGGTCTTTGAGTTCCGGCGCAAAAAAAGCGATGTCTTTGGAGCTGAGGGTGGAGTTGGAAAAATTGGCTTCCAGTTTTACGCTGCTCAGGAAATGCTTCATGTCTTCATTGAAGCTCTTGTATTTCATCGCATAATAATCCCTGAGCCTGCTGTGGGGTGTTTGCAGGTCAAGGTTGCGGAAGATCATGCCCTCGGGATAAAATTTCATAAAGGCCTTCAGCCGTGTGACTTCAAATCCGGAGCGTTCTTTTGTTTTGAGTTCCACCTGGCCGGAGAGGGTATCTTTCCAGACAGAAAAATCCTTGATGGTGCCGGTGATATCGCCAAAGAGGATATGGGAGGGATCGAAATAATTATAGGGCTGGCGTTGGGTATCACTGTCTATCTGCACGATGCCGCCGCGTAAACTCAACCGGCTGATGAGCACATCCCAGCCTTCCGTGTTCCAGCGCAGCTCGCCATTTTTGGTGACGGTCACCAGCTTGCCCTTGCCCGTGGAATCCGGCGGTCTGCGGCCATCATAATCCCGCAGCGCAAAGAAAGGCTTGTCAATGTTGAGGGTGCTCACGAAGATTTTTTTCTTCATGATGTTGAACTCATCCGCATCCATTTCCAGGGAGCCGATCTTGCCCGTCATATCCTGGCCCACCCAGCCGTCCCGGTAAAAGAAATTGATGTTCTTGAGGTCCACTTTTTTCAGGAAGAGGCCAATATTGGGGTCCGATGTTTTTTTATTGGGATTGGGCGGGGCGAGGGAGTCAATGATGAACTGATAGTTCCATACGGAATCCGTTCTGTTGAGGTAGACGATGGCGTCTTCCAGGCCTACATATTTTAATTCTATTTCGTCTTTCAGGAAGAACCAATCCGTCACCTGCGTCTTCAGCTTCCCGGCAAATAGGAGGGTGTCTTTTTTCTGGTCTCGGATGAGCGCGCCTTCCAGGTTAAGTTTATCGAAGAATTCAATGGAGATGCGGTCAATTTTGACCTCGGTATTGAGGTCCCGCGAGAGCCGCTGGGTCACCTGGCGGATGATCAGGTTCTGCCCCCAGTCTGTCTGGATCAGCAAAAGCGCCGTGATGATCAACAGGATCAGGATGAGCAGGATACCGCCAATTATTTTGAGGGCTCTTTTCAGGGGGAGAATTTAGGCGAAAATAGCTCATTAGGTGCAAACACTAAGCCAAATTAGGGGTAGGGAATAGGGGTAGGGTTTAGCCTAAACCATACCCCTATTCCCTACCCCTGATTTAAAACCCTGCTGCCGCATCATTCCCCCGCTTATCCGCCACCGCCTGTATCTTATTGCCGTCAATAAGAATCAGCTCCGTTCTGCCAATAGCGCCTGTTTTCCTGATCTTGTAGCCCATCTTCTGCAGGGCGTCCAGGGTGGCCTGGGGGAAATCGCGCTCCACGAGAATGTCGTCCGGTTTCCACTGGTGGTGGAACTTGGGTTTGTTGACGGCGTCAATGGGGCTGAGGGAAAATTCCAGGATGTTGATGATGCTGAGGAACACGTTAGTAGTGATGGTAGTGCCGCCGGGGGTGCCTACCACCACATAGGGTTTCTTGTTTTTGAGGACGATGGACGGCGTCATGGAACTCAACATTCTTTTATTGGGCGCAATGGCATTGGCTTCGCCGCCGAGGGCGCCATACATATTGGGTACGCCCGGCTTCACGGAGAAATCGTCCATCTCGTTATTTAAGATGAATCCTGCGCCCGCCACTACGGTGTGGGATCCATAGCCGCCGTTTAATGTTGTAGTTACGGAGACTGCATTGCCAAACTGATCCACTACGGACAAGTGCGTGGTTTGGTCTGATTCATGGATCTCGCCATAATTGGTGTTGTTGCTGTTGCCCGCCACGCCGGGTTTATAATCTTGCATGCGTTGATCTGCATACGACTGACTGGTCAGGGTTTTGATGGGCACTTTCACAAAATCAGGATCGCCCAGAAACTGCGCGCGATCTGCATAGGCCCTGCGTTCTGCTTCCACCATGAGTTGCACGGCTTCGGGACTGTTGTGCCCCATCTTGCCCAGCTCACGGTTGCGCACCATATTCATCATCTGCGGCAACAATACACCGCCGGAAGAGGGCAGGGGCATCGTCACAATTTCATAGTTCTTATAAGGAAACACCACGGCTTCCCGCTCTGTGGCCTGGTAGTTTTTCAGGTCCTCCAGGGTGATCAACCCTTTACCTCTGGCCATCTCTTCCACAATGAGCCGCGCGGTCTCGCCCTCATAAAATCCCTTCCAGCCGTTATCGCGGATCCGCTCCAGGGTCTTGACCAGCTCCGGCTGCGCGAGGGTATCGCCGGCCTTCCACATATCGCCTTTTACAAATACGGGCACGCGGGTATTGTTGAGGATGAATGCGCCATGGTGTGCGTTCAGTCCGCGCGCTTCGTCGGAATCAATGGCATGGCCTCTCGCCAACAAGATCGCCGGCTCCACCAGGGTGGCAAAAGGCAGCTTTCCGTATTTGTGTGAAGCCACCAGTCCGGCCACCGTTCCCGGCACGCCGGAAGCGAGGTGACCGTTCTTGCTGAGGGCGTTGATGGCATTGCCTTTTTCATCGAGGTACATATCCCTGCTGCCCCTGCCCGGCGCTTTCTCGCGATAATCAATGGCGATGTTTTTACCATTGCTCAGCCGCGCCACCAAAAATCCGCCGCCGCCAATATTCCCCGCCGCGGGATATACCACCGCCAGCGCAAGTTGGGTGGCAATAGCGGCATCTATGGCATTGCCGCCTTTCTGCAGCACCCACAGCCCGGCCGCAGAAGCCAGGGGGTGTGCTGAAACCACCGCGGCCTTTGATACGGTGATGTTCTTGGTAGTGGTATAATGATAGGGATCGATGGGCTGCTGCGCAATGGCAGTGAGCGTGGAGATGGATACGAGCAGAAGGAATACGATTCTCATAGCCCTAAATGTAAGAAAATGATCCGCATTGATTATTTTACGCCGCGCCAATTAAACCAGGCTATTGATATGAGATTGAAGACTTTGGTTCTCCTCCTTTGCACTTTACACTTCGCACTTCTCACTTTGGGGCAAACTCCAGACGAATTCCTAGGCTACCCGCTGGGCAGCAAATACACCCCTCACCACCGCGTAGTGGCCTATGCGGAGGCCCTGGCCAAGGCCAATCCCAGCACCATGAAATTTGCCGAGTACGGCCGCACCTACGAGAACCGTCCGCTGGTAACGGTGACCCTCGGTAGCCCGGAGAACATGGCCAGGCTGGAGGAGATCCGGTTGAACAACCTGCGGCTCGCGGGAATGGCGCGCGACCGCATGGCGCCCAATGAAAACGCACCCGCCATTGTGTGGATGAGCTATAACGTGCACGGTGCCGAGCCCGCTTCCAGCGAAGCGGCCATGAAAACCCTCTATGCGCTGAGCAAGGGCGGGGAGTGGACGAAAAACGTGGTAGTCATCATTGATCCCTGTATCAATCCTGATGGTCGCGACCGCTATGTGAACTGGTACAATGGCGCACGCAGCGCCGTACCGGATGCGGATCCTTTTGCGCGCGAACACCAGGAACCCTGGCCAGGCGCGAGGAGCAACCATTATAATTTTGATCTGAACCGCGACTGGGCATGGATGAGCCAGGTGGAAACGCAAGCGCGACTGAAATTATACAACTCGTGGCTACCGCAGGTGCACGTAGACTTTCATGAACAGGGAATAAACTCGCCCTACTATTTTGCACCGGCAGCAGAACCTTATCATGAAGTGATCACAACGTGGCAGCGCGAGTTCCAGGTCTTGATTGGCAGAAACCACGCGAAGTATTTTGACGCCAACGGCTGGCTCTATTTTACGAAGGAGCGTTTTGATTTATTGTATCCCGCTTATGGCGATACTTATCCCACCTACAACGGCGCCATCGGCATGACCTTTGAACAGGGCGGCATTGGGGGCGGATTGGCCGTAGTCACAGAGAGTGGTGATACGCTGACCCTGAAAGACCGGTTGGAGCACCATTATACCACCGGAATGTCAACGGTGGAAGTGAGTGCACGTGAGGCTTCGCGCTTAGTAAAGGAGTTTAGAAAGTTTTTTTCCGATGGCATGCAGAATGGTTCCGGCATGTACAAGTCTTATGTGATCCGTTTGGATGGCAGCAAGCCGTTGCTCAAGACGAGGCTGGAGAAATTCCTGAATGATAATGGCATCAGTTATAACTATGCTGGTGGCAACAAACCCTACAAGGTTTATAATTATGTAAGCGGGAAAGAAGAGACGAGGACCTTCGCCGCCGGCGATATGGTGATCAATACTACGCAACCTAAGGGTGCATTGGCAAGGGTACTGTTTGAACCACGGTCGCGCATAACCGATTCTGCCACCTATGATGTAACGGCATGGTCCATTCCCTATGCCTGGGGACTGGACGCATACGCGTCAAGTGTTCAGGTGGAAGGTGGAAGTGTGAAGGCTGTGGATTCCGTGCGCGCGATGAATGGCAATGCCATGGGCTATGCCATTCCCTGGAATGATCTGGGCAGTGTGAAAGTGCTGTCTGAACTGATGAAACGCGGCGTGAAACTGCGTGTGGCGGATGAGCCCTTCACCATCGGCAACAATACATTTGACCGCGGGACCTTGTTGGTATTGAAAACTTCTAACACCCAATTTGGTGATAAGCTTTTTGCAAAAGTTAATGAGGCTATTAGTGCTGCCGATGCACAGGGCCTCGCCCTAACCCCTCTCCCTACCGCCTACTCCGACAAGGGCGCGGATCTCGGCAGTTCCAAAGTGCGTTTCATCAAGCGGCCCAAAGTGGCCATGATGAGTGGCCAGGGTATCAGCGCCTATGCCGCCGGTGAGATCTGGCATTATTTTGAGCAGGACCTGAAATATCCGCTGTCTGTGGTCAATGCAGAAAACGCAGGCTCATTGAAATGGAGCGAGTTTGACGTGATCATCATGCCGGAAGGAAACTATCGCTTCCTCAATGAAAAGAGCGGCCAGGATGCTTTGAAATCCTGGATCCGCCAGGGCGGTAAACTGATTGCCACGGAGAACGCCGTGCCGCAACTCGCCAACCTGGAGCTGGGCATCAAACTGAAAAAAGAAGAGGAAGGCAAGGAAGGTGCAAAAGACTACTCGCTCTTAAAAAGATATGAGGACCGTGAACGGGATTTCCTGCCCAACACCATTCCCGGAGCCGTGTATAAGCTTGATCTGGATAATACGCATCCGCTGGCCTTTGGGATGCCCAGCCATTATTTCACCATCAAGATGGATGATAATATTTATGAGTTTTTAAAAGACGGCTGGAACGTGGGCGTGCTGAAAAAAGAAGCCTATGTGAGCGGTTTTGCGGGCAGCAAAACAAAGACGAAATTGAAGGACGGAACCCTGATTGGTGCCGTGCCCGTGGGCAGGGGATCGGTGATCTTCTTTACGGATGATCCCATTTTCAGAAGTTTCTGGAACGCCGGAAAGCTGCTTTTGGCTAATGCTGTTTTTATTGCCGACTAATCCCCATACATGAGAAAATCATTTTTGTTTGCTGTACTGTTCATGGCCACCATCGTTGGCAGGACCCAGGTACCGCCTACCTATTCCAGTGCAGACATCCTGCTGGGCCTGCAGAAATTAAAAGTGCTGGGCAGTGTGCTGTATGTGGCCGCGCATCCGGATGATGAGAACACGAGACTGCTTGCCTGGCTCTCCAAAGACCGGTTGTACCGCACCGGATATTTATCCGTCACCCGCGGTGATGGCGGACAAAACTTAATAGGCGAGGAGCAGGGCGTGGCGCTGGGGATGATCCGTACGCAGGAGTTGTTGGCGGCCAGGCGAATAGACGGCGCCGAACAGTTTTTTACCCGCGGTTATGATTTCGGCTTTTCTAAAAGCACCGAAGAAGCACTGAAGACCTGGAACCATGATAAGGTATTGGGCGATGTAGTATGGGTGATCAGAAAATTCAGGCCTGATGTTATTATTACGCGTTTTCCCGAAGACCAGCGCGCTGGTCATGGCCACCACTCCGGTTCGGCTGTGCTTGCCCGGGAGGCCTTTGTGGCAGCGGCGGACCCATCTAAATTTCCCGAGCAATTGCAGCGCGGCGTAACCGTTTGGCAGGCCAAAAGAATTCTGTGGAACACCTTCAATTTCGGTGGGAACAATACCATTAGCAATGATCAGTTCAAGGTAGACGTGGGCAGCTACAATCCCTTACTGGGTAAAGGTTATGGCGAGATTGCGGCAGAAAGCAGGAGCCAGCACAAGAGCCAGGGCTTTGGGGTTCCTTCATCCAGGGGATCCAGTTTTGAATATTTTTCGCCCGTTGCCGGGGAGCCCGTGAAGCAGGACCTCTTAGATGAGGTAGATATCTCGTGGAGCAGGGAGAAGTTGGAAGGTGGAAGTGCGAAGGTGGAAGAGATCATCAAGACCTTTTCCTTTAGTAACCCGGAATTGTCTGTAAAGCCCCTGGTGGAACTGTACAAATTCCTGCAATCAAAGCCTGATGGTTATTGGCGAAATAAAAAGCTCGCTGAAGTGCAAACACTCATTGAAGCCTGTGCGGGATTGTATTTTGAAGCCTCATCCCCCCAGGCTTATGCTGTGCAGGGAGATTCACTCCGTGTGAACATCACGGCCATCAACCGCAGTGCCATCCCTGTGACCCTGCGCGGGATTCAATGGGATGGCTTTGATACTAGCATGAACACAGTGTTGGCCTTTAACAAGGGCATGCAGGCACAGAAGCAGGTGGTGGTGAGTGCGGACAAACCCTACTCCCAGCCGTACTGGCTGAGCAAGAATATGGAGAAGGGATCCTTCAATGTGGAAGACGAGAACATGATTGGCCTGCCCGAGAATCCGCCGGCCTACGCAGCAGGGTTTAGGGTTGAGGTGGAAGGGTATAGCTTTGTGTTTACAAAGCCCATTACGTATAAACATACGGATCCGGTGAAGGGCGAGCTGTTCCAGCCCCTGCCCGTGGTGCCGCCCGTGGGTATCAACACCAACCCATCGGTACTGCTGTTCAAAAAGAGCCAGCAGGAAGAGAAGCCGTTCATGGTATCCGTCACTTCATTTGCAAAGATTGATTCCCTGCCCGCCAAACTGCATACCCGCGGTGGCAAGCTGAATGATATGGATCAATCCATTGTCTTTTCTGCACCCAGGGGCGTGACCCGCAGCTTTGATATGAAGTACGGGAACAAGGCCCTCAAACAATCCGAAGTGGACCAGCTGGTGGCGAGCCTGGACTATGCAAAGGGCGCGGATAAATATTCCAACTACCTCGCCGTGGCGCAGATCAACTATGACCATATTCCATCCATCCGGTATTTTGTGCCCGATGGCATCACTGTGCTGAACCTGGACATCAAAACTGCGGGTACGCGTGCAGGTTATATCAAGGGCGCGGGTGATAAAGTGCCTGAGGCCCTGGAGCAACTCGGTTATACCGTGACCTTCCTGGAAGAAAAAGACATCACACCTGGTGCTTTGAAAAACTATGATGTGATTGTAGTAGGGATCAGGGCCTACAATATTCACGAGTGGCTGAACTCGGCCTACGAGACCCTGATGGACTATGTTAAAAACGGCGGTACGATGGTGGTGCAATACAATACCAACAGTTTTGTGGGTCCGGTCCGCAGCAACCGCATTGGTCCGTATAATTTTTCCATCACCAACGGACGTGTCACGGATGAAGAAAGTGTCGTACAATTCATCGATCCATCGTCTCCTATATTGAACTGGCCAAACAAAATCACCGACATGGATTTCAAGGGCTGGGTGCAGGAGCGGGGTATTTATTTTGCCGATAAGTGGGCTCCGGAATTCAAACCCGTCTTTGGCATGCGCGATCCCGGAGAAACCGAGGACCGGCTGGGATCCACGCTGGTGGCCAGTTACGGCAAGGGTAAGTTTGTATACACGGGCCTGGCCCTGTTCCGCCAGCTGCCTGCGGCCGTGGGCGGATCATATCGACTGTTCGCAAATATTATTGCCAATCCAAACATAAAAAAATGAGGGGAAAAGGAGTAGTGGTAGGCATTTTTGTGGGCATCCTCTTTGGGTTGCTCTTCCGCAAGCCCGCGATCGCGATTGCCCTGGGGCTGGTGGTGGCCTACTTGTTGTACCGTAATGATAAATCCTACGAGGATGACCAACGATAAGCCACCCTTGTTCAGGACCTGGCGCGGCTGGTACATTGCCGTGATCGCTTTCCTGGTGATCGAGATCATTGTGTTTGCCTGGATCACCCAACAATTTTCATGAGCAGTATAGACTGGATCATATTAGCGCTCACGCTGGCCGCCATCATCCTCTACGGGGTGTACAAGAGCAAGAGCACACGCGACCTTGACGGCTATTTCCGCGGCAACCGCGAGATGCCTTGGTACCTCGTCCTCGCGAGCATCGTGGGCACCCAGGCGAGTGCGGTGACCTTCCTCTCTGCACCTGGCCAGGCCTATACCGATGGCATGCGCTTCGTGCAATATTATTTTGGTTTGCCGCTGGCGATGGTGGTGCTTTGTATCACGTTTGTGCCGATGTTCCGCAAGTTGAATCTGATCACGGCCTATGAGTTTTTAGAAAAACGATTTGATGTGAAGACGCGGACGCTGACCTCCCTGCTCTTCCTGATCTCGCGTGGTTTGAGCACCGGCATTTCCGTCTACGCCCCCTCCATCATCCTGAGCTCCCTCATGGGTTGGAACATCTACTGGACCAATCTCTTCATGGGCGGATTGCTTATCATCTATACCGTCACCGGCGGCGCCAAGGCCGTGGCACATACACAGAAGCTGCAGCTGGCCATTATTTTTATTGGCCTGTTTGTAGCCGCCTACCTCTGCGTGCAGATGCTGCCCGAGGGCGTGGGCTTTGTGGATGCCTTGCAGATCGGTGGGAAGTTAGACAAGATGAATGTGATCACCACCGGGGTGGGCGAGAAGGGCTTTGACTGGAGCGACCGCTTCAATATCTTCAGTGGTTTGATCGGCGGGTTTTTCCTGGCGCTCTCGTACTTCGGGACGGATCAGAGCCAGGTGGGGCGCTTCCTCACGGCAAAATCAGACCGCGAAAGTAAGCTAGGTTTACTGCTCAACGGCGTAGTAAAAGTGCCGATGCAGTTCTTGATTTTACTCATCGGTATTTTGGTTTTTGCCTACTACCAGTTCAATCCCGCGCCCTTGTTATTCAACGATGCGCCCCTGGCGAAGGCCAAACAAACCGAGTACCGAGATACCATTTTAAGATTAGAAACCAGGCATACCGATGTAGCACTTCGCAAAGCTTCAGTAGCCAAGCAATTGACGACTGACGCCAATAGCGATTTGCTATTGGCACAATTGGACGAGTTGAACCATCAGCAAGAACGCATTCGCAAAGATGCTCGTCAAGTTGTTTTAGCGGCCACGGCTGATAAAGAGACCAACGACACCAACTATATCTTTCTCCGTTTTGTGGTGGACCATCTGCCCCGCGGGATGGTGGGCCTGCTTATCGCCGTTATTTTCCTTGCAGCATGGGGCAGCATTGCCGCCGCTTTAAACTCTCTAGCTTCAGCCTCTGTGGTAGACTTCCACAAGAAATTCATCAACAAAGATCTCAGTCCCGAGCAGGACTACAAGATATCCCGATGGTACACTTTGTTCTGGGGGTTGTTCACTGTAGCCACTGCGCAATTCGTAACCGGCATGGGCTCCCTCATCGAGGCGGTCAACGTCCTCGGTTCCTGGTTCTACGGTATAATCCTGGGTATCTTCCTTATAGCTTTCTACATGCCACAGATCAAGGGCACTGCAGTCTTCTGGGCTGCAATTGTTGGTCAAGCTTTTGTTTTAGCAGTATATACTTTCACCAACATCGCGTGGTTGTGGTTGAATGTTGTGGGAGTGGTGGTGGTGGTTGGAGTGAGTTCTGTTTTGAACTCAAATTCTAATCACAAAAAATAGAAACTCAGGATTTCCAATTCGAATTTTAATCAATATATATATGTAAATTATTATATATTTACTGAACTTGATAACTTACTTAACAAAATAGTTTTTGCTATGAGCGAAATTGTTGTTGATCTGAATGTGCTAGAAATCGGGAAAGATAAAAATCCATTTGATCTTCTAGCTTCTAAGCTTGAAAAATTGAATTTAGAAGGCGGTGATAAAGCAGTATTAGCTGGTCTTGAAAAAACGGTACTATTTCTCGAAAGGAAAGTAATGGATTTGAATGAAGTTAATGAAGATTTGGCAAATACCATAATGCAAGCTATTCAGTCAAATTCAATCATGATAGAAAGTGGTAAGATAAACACAGTACAACAGCTCGCAAATCATCTTGAAACAATTCGAGAGGTTAGTATGGCGATGATGGAAGGAAAAGTGATTCAAGTAAGCAAGAATTATTCTATTGCTGATATTTTGGTTGACAAATTTGGGAAAAGGGAAACATTTAATTCAGAGCAATTGGCAGAAGCCTACAATTCTAGCTTGTTTGCGTCAAGAGATAGGAAAATTACAGGAAAGGAAGTGTGGCAAATTGATTTCAAAATAGGAGTAGACGCGGAAAATAGCCACAAACCGCTAGAATTTCTATATTTTTTTATCGAATCCCTAAACAGTTTTATTGGCGTAAAAGCAATACTAAAGGAAATAAAGATTGGGTCTATTGATGCTACTGTTAATATTCAGTTTGACGATGATGGAAGCAGAGAGGTTGTTAAAGATTTGTTGAATTCAGCAAGAAGTCTTGTTGTGAAAAAGCTTAACACTGAGACATTGGAAAATGAAGATAAAGGCGAGAATAATAATGGAAGCAGTGACTTTACTAATGAAAGAAGGTATGAAGATAAGTTTGGTAGTGAAGTGTCCGTAGCGCACAACTTGCAAATAGAGTCTTTGAAATTAGATGTTAAGAGAAAGGAGATTGAAAATGCAAAAGAAATATTCTATTTGATGCGTGAGAAGAAGAATTTTTTTGTTGAACTTTTTGCTGAAGGATTGATTACTCAAAAACATCTCGAAATATTAATAAAAGGAATTTCGTTCATGTCTATAAATGATAGAACAGTGACCGTAGGTGAGGATATTGATGTAATTGGGAATCTATAATGAGAAATTTGATAAACTATGAAACCGCGTATATTTATAGGGTCATCAGTGGAGGCTCTCGGTATTGCATATGCTGTACAAAAGGGACTACAATACGATGCTGAAGTTACAGTTTGGAATCAAGGTATTTTTAAATTGTCTTCTTATGCTTTACTAGATTTAATCGAAGTTATGAATAACAGCGATTATGCGATATTCATCTTCAACCCTGATGATGTTTTGATAATGCGGGATAAGGAAATGAATATTGTTAGAGACAATGTTATTTTTGAGATGGGATTGTTTGCTGGAAAGTTGGGGAGGGATAAAACCTTTATGTTAGTTCCAGAACATTCAGACCTACATTTACCTACTGACTTACTTGGAATTAACCCTGGAAAATTCAATCCGAGCCGTTCAGATGAGAATATTAGCGCTGCAGTTGGCCCTTTTTGCTCTGACATAATTATTGAACTTAAAAAATTTGTTTGGTTCGATCCTCAAAGTTTTGATGGCGAAAGCGATGAAGCGAAAAAGATTGCAAGGATACGCCCTTATGGCCATGAATACTTGCTCCTTGCAGAATTTATTAGATCTCGGCTTTCAAAAATAAATACTCTTTTTAATGACCTTTTTAGTGGTTCATGTTTTGTCAAGTCTAGAATAGTGTCGGGTAGTGAATATTTTTTGTATTGTAGAGAAACTATGGAGGATTTCGGGCGATTCGCAGATGTTTTTGGAAGAATAATTAACAGTGATATTGCTGAAGCTTTAGGGCCAACTGGAGTACCTTCTGTAGTTTCAGATTTAAAAAGAGTGTCAGATAAGATTTCGGCGTTGGCATTGAATTTATATCATTGGGAATATCGAAATGAAGAACTTGTATCGGTGCCAGAACTTGGGAAAGTAAAGGAGATATCAAGAGGAATGTCTAAAATATTTTTGTCACAAATTAATCGCCTTCCTGACGAACTTGAGCGTGTTGTAAAGGCGAACCAGAGAATAAATAGAACTGATGAAGAGTGTAGAATAAATCTTGTTATTGAACCACCAAATGCATTTGCCGAAATCATACAAATATTCAAAGAATTTCCTGAGTTTACTAGGAGTGTACGCTAAATTGCTACTTAAATGACTATGTAAATTTGTTTATGTATTGTGCGGATAGGTAATATCTTAAATGCGGAGGTAGTTTTGTAAAATTAATATTCCACGGTTTGTTTGAATCCGATTAGGCTTTTAATTTATTGCTTGATTAGAATTGTCAAACAACGAAGGAAATTTTACTCTTTTCGGTTATAAAACTTTAAACTACTCGAATAGCAAGTAGTTCCAATTGACTGCGGCTTTTAAAATTTCAAATAGAAAGCTCAGTGATTAAGTCTTATTTACCGTCTTGTTAAGTTGATCACTAGACAGTTTGCAACTTTGTAATATACTTGTTTTTTTCGGTTGAAGCTTGTAATTTGAAAGACAATGGTCAATAGGTATTTTTTATATGTTAGCGAGGTTAATCTGATAATTTGCACAAAAAGGATATTGCGATCGAGGTTCATCTTTTGAGTAATAAATGGGCATTTTAAATTCAAGATTATGGCATCAAAAGTATTTATAAGTTGGAGTGGCGATTTAAGCAAGAAACTTGCAGAAGAAGTTAGGCTCTGGTTGCCAGGTGTTTTGCAATTTGTTAAACCATATTTTACACCCAATGATATAGAAAAAGGTGCAAGGTGGTCCACTGAAATTGCAAATGAATTGGAGAGTTCAAATGCCGGTATTATATGTTTGACGAAAGATAATATTAGCAAGCCTTGGATATTGTTTGAAGCAGGTGCATTATCAAAGAATTTTGGAAAGGCTAACGTTTGTACTATTCTGTTCAATTTGGACAGTGCTGATTTATCTGGTCCTTTGACTAGTTTTCAGGCTACAAGATTCGATAAAACCGATTTTAGAAAATTATTGACAACAATAAACAATACTGGTGGCGAATCAAAGCTCGAGTCAGCAGTTTTAAATGATGTTTTCGAAATGTGGTGGCCGAAACTTGAGGCTAAGATAAATGAATTGGTAAATAGTCATACGGTTTCAGCTACTGACAATATCCGAAGTGATAGAGAAATACTAGAGGAAGTGTTGGACCTTGCAAGAGTAAATTCTAAGCGACTGCCTAGGCGTGGTGAGTTTTCGAGACAAACTGTTCTTAGGCTTGTTGATGCACTTTTAGAAGTACAGTTCCGGTTGATGAAAATTGGAGATAGGGAAAGTATCAGTCTTTTACACGAATTGAGAGTGCCAATAAAGGAAATGTGCTATGAACTAGATTTGCCCGAGGTTTATAAAAGATTTCGTACAAGCCAAGATGAAATTTTAATAGAGTTCGATAAAAGTAAGGTGATTTCAAGATTAGATTTGTTAAATGGTAAGAAAGAGTGAGCTTCATTTCGCTGAGAAAAATTGCACATTTGGGAGGGGTTCAATATTGACCTCCTCCCACAAAACCGGACACTGGTAAAGTAGAGATTTGGGTATTATTTCATAGTGTGAAAATGAAAAATTACTCATGAAGAAAACCAAGTTTATCGAGGCGAGGAGGAGATTGAGCACTGGATTTCAGACATCTCCGCGGGGAAGCCCATCTTCCCGGAGTTGCAGTTGAGCGCAATCACGATGTCGCCTTCCAGTCCTTTTGATTTATGCACCGTCATGAATTGCGCGGTGAGGGTTTTGGTTTCACTGGTACCTTCTTTATCTATCCTGATTCTGTAGGTTACGGTTTGCTTGTGCCGGTCTATCGTGAATATATTTTCTTCATTCCTTACCCGGACCAGGTCAAGCCCATATCGGCCCAAAAGTAGGATTTCCTTCTTCCCTATATCCGTTATGGAACTCGCGAGTTCATTGAATACTTTCTGCAGCGTCTGCGTATCGTCCTGGTTGTCGGTTTCGTTATAGACTATTTTGTATGTGGTGAGTTTTAAAGTGGAATTGCCGCGCAGGGTCTTTGGTGTTTGATTCGGGTTTTTCAGGATAAACCTGCTGGAGAGCCCAATCAATGGTGGATGGAAACGGTAGGTGGTCTCAATCTTTGACCTTACCGTAAACCCAAAGTATTTCTCGTAGTCTTTGAACAGCGCGAGATCGCTCCCGCTGAAACGGTAGATGGATTGCCAGTCGTCCCCCACACAAAACAGCTTACAAGCCGGGTTCCGGGCTTGCAGGGCGGCAATCAGTTTATACCGGCCTATCGATATATCCTGAAACTCATCGATGATGATATAGCTGAGCTTGCGCGGGTAATGCCCTGCGTTCACATGCGCTGTGGCCAGGTTGATCATATCGCTGAAATCGATTTCATTCCGGCTCTTGAGGTGCGCCTGGTAGGCTTCGTAGATGGGTTGCAGGATCCCGAGAAAGGCAATGTTCCGTTCCCGGAAGTACCGCAGTGGTGTTTGCCTGTTTTTCTGCAGCAGGTCATCAATGGAATGGTTGTTAGACTTTATCAGGGTGATGAAGGTCTGGATCAGGGTGAGGAAGGTGGTGGTTTCATCCGGTGCCACTTCGGAGATCAGGGCCCAGATATCGGTCTCTGTCATGGGCTTCAGTTCAAGACCAGCTTCCTGCAATTTAGCAGAAAGATTATCGAACAAATCCCCTTCACTCATTTCATAGCTGAAGCTTTCCAGGAGTGTAGTGCCATGTTGCTGGTGCAGGGCCCTTTTCCATTCCATATCCGCACGATATTTTTCTGAGGCGGTCTGCCCATCGGCCCCGGAAAACCCATCGGGAACCCGCCCGTCACGCGTGATGCCGAAATTTTCCAGGTAGATCT
Organism: Chitinophagaceae bacterium; assembly: GCA_044225015.1. GTDB lineage: Bacteria > Bacteroidota > Bacteroidia > Chitinophagales > Chitinophagaceae > Pollutibacter. The sequence goes on from JBGAJG010000002.1 coordinate 458,348, forward strand.
TTTTATCCCCCTTCGTGATGGTAAAATCCGGCCGATACTGCCGGTAGCTGTCCGTATCGGTCTCCACTTCATAGGGATGCTCGTAGACATAGGAGACATTGGAAAAGATCAGGAAATTGGCGATGCGGCATTCCTCGATGCTTTTCACGACTTACTGTCTCCATCTGTAATGATCACTCAGAATGTAAGGATGTCCATATATTACGACCAATATTGATCGTTATTTAGGTTTTTATGGTTACACCAATTATCACTTAGACATTTATTTTTGTATGTGATTTCGAAGAGGAATCATATAAGGTGCTAAGGATAATTGAGTGTTCTAACAGAAGTAGACTCTGTAAGATTTAAATATGAAATATTTATCTATTTTGTTCGTTGCCCTATTTCTTTTTGCCTTCACAGGCTGTGTAACCCTAAATCCGGTAAAAACAACTAAGAATGGGGAAATTATGAGGTATAAGTACTTTATTATACCTCAAACGGGTAGTGTGACTTCAAACTCCGGATTAACAATAAGTGGTAATTTTTATCCATATAGTAAAAGTGTTAATGCAAGTGATAACATCACTGCAATTTTGTCAAGGAATGGTTTGATCAGGTTGTTCGAAATGAAGCCAGATTTAAGTAAGCAGACATTGATAGTAAATTACTTTGAAAGTGGGAGGCGAAGCACAGGTTTGGGTGGATATACAATTGAAGTAACCATACAGTTTTTGAATGCGGAAACCAATGCAATTGTTTCTTCCTGTACAGCAGAAGGGCAGGGTTCAACAGAAGCGGACGACATTAGGATAGCAATTGATCGATGCATGACTACTCTACTATTGTTGAAATAGTTAGTGTAGAATTAAAGCGTGACAATAGTAAAATCCATCTGATCGTTTTGTGTTGAATTTCAATTTGAATTTGATCAATGGCCAGGGTTTATAATATGGTTGGTTCTTACACTGTTTTAATGGATGAACTCCATAGAAATGGTATCTCTGGATTGCGTTCTGTAGATGAGGTGCTCGAATACTATAAAAGCATCGATTTTGAGAGATCCTGTGCATATGCCAGGCATAAAGAGCAATTGATTCGGGAAAAAGCAAACCTGCCGGAGGAAATAGCGCAAAGTGCAGCAGTGGTGGAGAAAGTAAAGGCGGATACTTATGCTTCTTTGGGCCGGACTTTGGATGAGTTAAAGGAAAGACGCGAGGCATTGTCAATTGAGGGTACTCCATTTACGTTCCGCATTCGTAATTTCATTAAGCGTTTCTTTCTTGACTATAAGATCAAAAAATTTGCCTCTCAAATTGAAACAATAGTAACGATTGCCTGTGAAAGTTACTACGCTGAGTTTAATTCAAAGACGGCACGACTCAACCGCCTTACGGCTGATTTTGACCGAGCAGTATCGGAAAGTTCTGCGTCGGTTGCTCTGGAATATGATCGGCACCAGTCCGTCATTGCGAGCTTAAGACCCTATATCTATGGCGCTATCGGAGAGTTGAGGGTTGCTGAAACATTAAGGCGGCTCCCGGGGGGATGCATACTGATCAATGATGTATCAATTGAGTTCGCAAAACCGCTTTATTTCAAGCAGGAGGACCAATATATATCATCGGTTCAAATAGACCATCTCCTGATTACACAGGCGGGCGTATTTGTCATCGAGACTAAGAACTGGAGTGAAAGAACCGCAAATGATCAGGCAGTATTTTCTCCCATCAACCAGGTAAGAAGAGCTGGTTTTGCCCTATTTGTTTTGTTGTCTGAACCTGCCGAAGTATTGGGTAGAAGTCATAATTGGGGTAATCAGAAGATTCCTGTGCGTAATATTGTTGTCTTCACAGGTCACAAGCCGCCCGGGGAATTTCAGTATGTGAAGACCTTAGGTTTGAATGAGCTGGAAGGTTATGTCAGGTATTTCAAACCGATCTATTCTGTTGATGATGCACATAGGATTGCAGAATACTTTGTTGAGCGGTATGTTGTAGGTAAGTAGACCTTTGATTACCTTACCTGGAGTAACATGAAGCTTTTTCTTTCTTTGATATTGTTTGCCTTCTTTGCTGTACCAAATGATGTTTGGTCGCAACCGTATGTCAGTTATGAAACGCGCAGCTATACGGGGTCAAAAGGTTTATTGAATGATATGCAGTCAACGTCTCGGTTCCTGAGTCATGGGGATGGGCTACTTGAATTTCGACTAAAGAACAGCTTTTTGGACAGTCTTACACCTACCGGGGAGCGCAAGACCTACAAAGTTTTATATGATACCATCGCATGCTATTATCTTGACCTGAGAACTACGAGATATTTTGAAATAGACTGTTTTTCTGTTAAGCACAAGATCATTGGAACGGGCAGGTTTTCAGACAAGCCTTCGGGCGTTCCCATTACCAATGACCCAAAGTTCCTGGATCATGATATGATACCAAACAGTGTTCGTGATACCGTGGTAGAGGGTAAACTATGCAAGGCCGCTGATTTCACCGGAGAAAGCACTCCTGCAATTGGCCCCCAGAAGATGATCGTTATATTTCGGAATGATCTGCAGTTTAATTCAATATTTGCCTGTACTTCCTTCCTGGAGCAGCATCTTGACTGGATTCCGGTTTCCTATTTTGTTGTTGCGGTTAATTTTGGGGATGCTTATATGATCCGTATTGAAAACTTAAATGAGTCAGACAAATCTGCAAGGCAGATATTTGATGCTATCCGGAAGACCGTGGACACTTTCAAAGCAAAGGGCTGAAATAGATGCGCAACTGAAGCTGCGGATTCTGTAATAACTTCATTCTGGCAAACGATGGTTCTAGGCGTTAAAGTCATTTGTTTTCAGGGGTGAAATTCGGGCTCGTATGTTGACAATTGCTTAATTTGCTTGCTATGAAACACCTAATGGTATTGATCATTGTTTGTCTTTTTGCGTTTGGTGCGAATGGACAAAAAATAGCCTTATTGGACAAGGTATTCAAGCAGCCTATACTTTTTACTGATAGTCTAACTGTTCAACAGGTTAAGAAAAATTACTTCCCAATAGGTTCTAAAGACTTCGACACCTTATACGCCAATCTCACTTATATTGAGGAAATGCTTTCAAAACGGCAACGCGCTAAGATGGAATCTTTTGAACTCCGTGCAGGCAATACGCGAATGAAAATAGAGAGAGTTCCCATGGCGTATGGTGACAGATACAGGATAGTATTTAATACATCAATAAATGAAGTTAATTCTGTGTATACGTTCAGCAATGGGGAGGATGGCAACAAAGACGTAGTAGAAAATGTAAAAAAGTTGAAAAAGTATATGAAGACTAATCAATCACTTTTTACCGCACCCTATGAAATTCATCCCAAGGTGTATAATATCGTTGTGATTTCTGACTAGTACTTTTTGTAGAAAAAGCTAGCATGTTTTACGTTGATTTAGTTCAAGATTTTATAGATTTAACTATGTCTGACCTCATAACCTATGCCTACGCCGCGCCGTCCTCGTTGGTTAAGAACCAACTAGGGGATGAGCTCTTCCTCGCCAACTACAGCGAGGTGCAAAAAAAGGTAAATCCTTGCTTTTTCTGGGGTAAGTTAAAAGATCCACATACCACTGCCCGGTGTTTGATCGCCCTTTCCAATGTGGTGCAGTCCAGCTTCAACCTGTCTCCTTTTGAGATGGCTAAATTGAAGGATCCCATCGTCACGGCGGGCAATGAAAAGATTCGTTTTGAGGGCTTTTCGCAATGCGCCGGGGTATATGCCCGTGTGGATGTATTGCCTGGTGGACATGACGGGGAGTTCATTGATACTGGTACTACCAATGTGGATTTCAACCAACCTATGATCTCGTCCCTGAGTAGGGTAGGCAAGAGTGAAAATATGTTGCTCTCCGTAGGGAGTAAGGAAGTGGGCATCACGGCCGGCAACAGAAAAGTAATTGAGCGGAAGGTACCCCTGCCCGTTAAATGGATCAAAGGACTTACTACCGTGCAGCTCTTCCTGGCGGATGCGGAACAAAGGATAAGCCTGAACAGGATGCAAGCGCTGCAACTTTTTAAAACCCTGCCATCCGGCACCATCAAGACGGATTACTATCTGGTGACCCGCGGCGGTCTGGCGCAGTTTACGCCGGTGAAGTCGGCAGGCGCGGTTTGCATTGGTGGTATACATCGACTCAAACTGTTAACCCCATTGCTCCCCATGGCGGATGAGTTGAAAGTGTTTGCGCACCCTGATATGCAGTCCACCACCTGGCAGCTTTATTTCGGCGCCGTCAGATATAGCTTCACCATTTCCAGGGACAGCTGGCGGGGATTCTCCGGCGAGGGTGCCGCACTGGAAGATCTATTGGAAGATATTCCGCAGGAATGGATAGACCTGACGGATAAATACAGCTACGCCAACCATGAGTTCAACCCCACGCTGTTTGCTGTGGAAGAGGATATGGACATGCACAAATTGAAGGCCATCACATCCCGATTATCTTCGATGGGTCTGCTGGGCTTTGATGTGGATGAGAATAAATTCTTCTATCGTCAGCTGCCCTACAAATTGGAGCGGATCCTCACACTCAATCCCAGGCTCAAGGATGCCGAGAAATTGCTGGAGGAAGGTAAGGTGGAGATTGTGGCGCAAACGCCTCTTTGGGTTGAAGCCCGGGTCTATGGTAGCGGGGTGAAACATACAGTGATTGTGGAAGGGGGCAAGAGCCGATGTACTTGCACCTGGTTCGCCAAACACCAGGGTGAACGCGGACTTTGCAAACATGTACTGGCAGTTAAAAAGAAGACAGGAAGTTGATTGGAGTAAATTCCTTTTGAGCATTTGTTGATAAGATAAACCGATAGAGATGATTGTTCCAACGATGACAGTTAACGAGATATATGAGGAGGTTTTCAAGGACATTTCAACAACTAAAGATAAGGTTAAACATTTCAAGGAGGCTTTTCGTAAGTATGTTCTTTCCAGGAAAAAATACCCTGTCTTTCAGTCATATGAATATTTGACGCGAGATAGAAAAAATAGGTTCTTTTTTCATTTCCATGCCTCGAAAAGAAGCGATTGGCGCGCACCTTTTATAACGTTGTTTAGTATCTATACAAGGCCAGAAGGTAAATATGCTGTTAGTGTGAATAATGATTTCAAGGGACTGCGTATTTACCCTCCCCATTTCTTTATGAGATATAGAGAACGAATATTAAAAGATAGTCTTATATCAAATGAAGATTTGATTAAAGCCTATTTTAAAGACGATTGGGGATATATGGGCGCTTTTGTAAACAATGATATCGAGCAAGTCTACAAGTACCATGACAATGACGACGAAGTTGGTGGATTGAATTTTGTAGGGGCTACAAACGCAGGTTATGTTTTTGGAGTAAAGCAAGGGTATGTAGATATAGTTAAAACAATAATATCGGATGAAATGCTATTTGAAAATCAGAAACCTCATTTTAGAGATTTAAGAAACAGATTTGATAGTGAGGTCGAAAAATATATTAAAGGAGGGAATCAGATCAATTTTTTCGGCAGCTTAGCAAATGAAACAATGAAGTAGATATCGACACGGATATGACCAAAGAAGAACAACTCACGCAGTTATTGGAGAAGAGCAAGGACAAGGAAATCATTCCTTTCCTGCAGGGCTGCACGCCGGAAGAGCGGAAGGCCATCGTCCCCACTTTAAAAAAGCTTACCAAGCATTATACGGAATCCGTTCAGGTGAAGCCAAACAACTGGAGTGCACGCGGAAATGATCAGCAGTTTTACATCATGAAATGCGCCCACCTGGTTTGCTATAACCGAAGGGAGTATGAAAGTGCCGGATCTGTATGGGGTATGGACCAGGTCTTCTTCAACTCAATGCTTCCCTGGTACTGCCCTCCCTGGTTCAGTGATTTTGTCAATAGTATGGGTGAAAGAGATTTCATTCCTGCTGGACTAACGTATGAGTATGTAATAGAATTGGAAGCGAAGGGTTATCTGAAGCCAGCGCCGATGTTGATCGGAAAAACCCTGGCCCCGTGGATTTTTGAGTATCGGGAGAAAAGCTATGTTTTTGTACCGGAGAAATTGCTGCGATATCCTGTTACCCTGGAATCGCATATCTGGCATTTATTCCATACGGAATCAGGCGTCCACTCCGCGAATCGATGGCTGTGGAGCGATGGCAAACGCATGGAAACGGGTTGGCTGGACGCACTTCGGGACCATTGTGCAGCAGGGCGGATCAACAGGTCTCAGTTATTAGAGGAATCGCTGTTGGCTTCAAACCGGAATTTCGACAAGCTGAAGTCCGGTTGGTGTATGGAGCTCTTTGAAGCCCTGCAGCCAAGTGCGGAAGAACTCATGGCCCTTAAAGAGGATCTGATCAGTGTACTGTCTTCACCCCACAGTAGGGTCATCAACGGTGTGCTCAAACTGTTTAAGGATATCATTGATGCAACATGGTTTCCGTCACGCGCCTTTACGGACCAGTTGCCCATCCTGCTGAGTTCTGAAACCAAGGCTACGGTGACATCGTGCCTGCAGCTCATGGAGAAGATGGTGAAGCAGGATAAGTTGCTGGGCCCGGAGCTGGCACGCCTTGCCACTGCAGTGTTCATCCATAAAGATGATGCCCTGCAAACCCGCGCGGCAAAGTTCATAGAGAAATGGGGCGATGTGCGGGACGAGGAACTACGCACTGCGCTTTCTCTGGGTGTTGCGTCAATGTTCTCCGGTCCACGCAGTTTGCTTGCGTCTTACCTGGATGCGCCCTCGGCTGAGGAGCAGTTTGCCAGCGTACCGGAAATGGAGCGGCGTTTATCTGATCTTGAAACCTTACAACCTGTTGCCAGTATTGATGAGCTGGTCTTTCTTTCTGCCCAGGTGTTTGACAACAACCAACCCTGGCATATTGATCTTTTTCTGGACGCAATGGTGCGGCTTCAGGGCCAGATCCGGGCGGAAGACCTGGAGAAGTTTGCGCCTTCCGTGCAGCGGGCGCTGAAATTATTTTTTGGCGATTGGCGAAGTACGCAGGGGTTGCTTGATTATATGATGGCAAGGATCTTCCTTGACTTTATGTTGATGCAAGCCCGCTGTTTTCCTGATGGCAATGCTTCCCTTGTTAAGTTGTTTGAGACTTTCCTCACCAGGACGGAGGGAAATAAAAAGATCTGGGAGGCACATGGGTTGAGTACCAACTTCAGGGGTGAGCTGGATAAGGATACATCGGACCCCTATTATCCCTGGCATAACCTGATGTATGGTGTATTGGATGATCTGTTAAAAGGCAGAGACCGTATCATACTCTCTACACCCACGCATGCCCCGTATTGGATAGATCCTGCGGTGTTGGTGAAGCGGCTTGCTGCCTGCAAGGACCAACGGCAGGTCCTGGATCCGATGGATTTCCAGATTGCACTGAGCCGTTGCTGGCTGCATGAGCCCGCTGAGGCCATTGCCCTTGCTGAGCAATTGCTGGAATTAGAGATGAAGCGCCTGATGCTTTTCTTCCTGGACAAGGATGGCCGGCCCGGTGGTTCCTTTGAAATGGATTATGCCTGGATGACGGCAGCGCTGGTAAAGGACCCATATACAATATATCCTGAATTAGCATCGATGGCTTACAATACCCAACCGCGAGATGTATTGACCGGTCAATATGCATGGAAGTCCTTGCAGGAGGATTATGAACACGAGACCCATGAATGGAAGAACAATAAGTTAGTAACAGTGAAGGTTTGGCGTAAACGTGAGGTCATCAGACTGAATTTGCCAAAGAAACCGGAGGAAAAGCAGGCTTCTGGATTCAGTAAGTTTATTTCCATTTTTAAGGGGGGCAAAGAAATCAGGGAAGTTGCGCTGTCCCCTTTGCTGCCAGAGTATATGAGACTGGATCGGCCATACCTGGGCAGGGAAGACCAGGACATGCAGCGGTTGTTTAGCCTGATGCCATCCAATCCTGAACCCCTGATGGCTGCCATGCTGAACTGTTGTCTCAAGGAAGATCCCATTGAAGGAGAGGTTCATAAGCGTGCGGTGATTGCGCAATTGCAATGTATACATGAGGCCAATCCACGGCTGGGCGAAATGGGACATCTGTACCTGAGTGCATGCCTGCTCTGTTCCAATAAAACCGCCGCCACCTATGCCGCAGAAATATGGATCCAGCGCCACAGTTCCATGGATAATCAACAACTGGGATCCATGATGGGGGCGCACCTGCGCATAGCATACGCCCCTTTGAAGCGTTTCACGGACCTTGTGATGGGCAAGATGATGGGTGTCTCGCCGTCCTGTAACGCGGCCCTGGCCGTGCTTTTGCGGGCTATGATCCAATCCATTGGTGAGGAACCGGTGAAGGGTATGAAGAAGCTGGAGGGGATTGCGGAGGAGTTGGGGAGAGGATAATTTCTGGCGTAAGGATCCCATATAAAGCTGTAACTACATCTGACCATAAACTTGCAGAGAGGGGAAATGGCTCTGTGGGATAAATGTGTATTTTGTTTTGCCTGAATATTTTCTTCTTGGTTGCGTATATTTAATTGTCAGCCGTTGTTTTATGGAGATACCATTTTTTATTCGGGATCGAGTTTCTTGGGCCATAGAGTTTGCATGGCAAGTAATTTTAAATAAAGCCGGGAGAGACGAAATACGAGTGAACAAAGAGGCGTCTTTGCAACTTTACTACTCTTTAGTTCTTAAAGAAACCTTGGAGCTTTTAAAGTTTTCACCCGGTGAGCAGTTTCATATTGAACTCGAATTTTCTGTAAATGCTTTGGGGAAGCAACTGATAATAGATGTACTAGTCTCCTACAGTGATGGTGAATTGAGTGAAAAACATGCAATTGAGTTAAAGTGTTACAAGACTAAAGCATCGTCAGGGAACAAACGAGGAGCCGTAGATATCTTCATGAAAGATGTGTATTTGGATCTTTACTATACCGAACAGTATGTTTTGGGAAAAGTTGCAGATTATACTACTTGTTTGGTTTTAACGGACTTCAAGAGTTTTATTTCGCCCAAAAAGAAAACAGGAAAAAGTTGGGCATATGATGTTTCTGATAATTTTATGGTTAAGGGTGGGAGTTATACTACCCCAATTGGAGGTAAGCCGGTTAATTTCAATTTGACCAAGAATTACCAGTTCCGTTGGGTTAATCAAGTCAAGTATTGGGGAACGTTATTGCGCCCTATTCTTTGAGAAATGCCAAAGCAATATTTGCCTCAGAGTCGTATAGGGCCATTCAAGAAATGATTTTAGGATTTTTTAAAAAATAGCTGCTTTAAAACTAGAAATGATGGCGACCGACCAGAAGTTTGTAGAATATGTTTTAGACCAACTTCAGAAGGTTGGCGAGGTGAGCGCCAAAAAGATGTTTGGCGAGTACGGTATTTATCTAGGTGAGAAGATCTTTGGCCTCATTTGTGACAATAGACTGTTCATTAAACCCACTGTTGCAGGACGGGCATTCATTGGCAACGTGGAAGAGGCTCCGCCTTATGAGGGAGCTAAGAACTACTTTTTGATTGAGGAGCAAATTGAAGACCGAAATTGGTTGTGCGAATTGGTGATGCTGACCGTGAAGGATCTGCCTGAACCCAGGCCGAAAAAAACAAAGAAAAAATAGCATAATGCAAAGACGATCCTTCATCCGCAACGCATCCCTCGCCGCCGCAGGAATCAGCACTTTGGGCGTACATGACCTATTGGCCAAGAGCCATAGCACCGGCAGTAACCTTGCCGTTAACGGAAGAAGAATCAATGACCGCATCGCTGGCCTGGCCAAGTTTGGCATGGATGCCAACGGCCACGGCTTCCGTGTGGCGTATACCAAGGGAGACATCGAAGGAAGGGCATGGTTCATGGACCTGATGAAAAAAGCAGGCCTGGATCCAAGGATTGATGCCGCGGGGAATATCATCGGCCAAAGAAAAGGAAAGAACCCCGCCCTCAAGCCCATCGCCTTTGGTTCGCATATCGATATGGTGCCGGATGGTGGCAACTATGATGGTACCCTGGGTTCCATCGGAGCCCTTGAAGTAATTGAGGTGCTCAATGAGAATAAAATCACTACACAGCATCCCCTGGAGCTGATCATTTTTGCGAACGAGGAGGGTGGGACCATCGGGAGCTCGGCCATGGTGGGCAGGCTCACCGCGGCTGATCTGCAGCGCAAGAGCCAGAGCGGGTTGTTGATGGGTGAGGGGATCAGGGCCATCGGCGGTGATCCGGATCATATCGGGTCTTGCCTGAGAAAGAAAGGGGATTTCCATGCATGGCTGGAACTGCACATAGAGCAGGGCGGCATCCTGGAGAGCGAGAACATACAGATCGGTATTGTGGAAGGCATCGTGAGCATGCAGGATTATTTGATCACCATCGAAGGGTTTTCCAACCATGCCGGGGCCACGCCCATGAACATGCGCAGGGATGCGCTGCTCGCGGCCTCCAAACTGGTGGTGGCCATCAATGATACCGTGCGGGGCGTGGAAGGAAGACAGGTGGCTACCGTAGGAAAGATAGAAGCCCATCCCGGTGCTACCAACGTGATCCCGGGAAAGGTCACCATGACCCTGGATATTCGCGACCTCTCCGGCGAGAAAGTGGATATGCTGGTCCAGCGGATCAAGGACAATGCCGAGGCCATCGCCAAGGCACAGAACGTAAAAATCAGTTTTGACAAAGAATTCAGTCTGCCCGCGGCCATCACAGATACCGGCCTTCGGGAGAAGATCAAGGCATCCACACAGGCCCTGGGCCTGTCCACTAAACTCATGCCCAGCGGGCCTTACCATGATTCCGCACAGATGTATCACATCGCACCCATCGCCATGATCTTTGTGCCCAGCGTGGGCGGCATCAGTCACTCATTCAAAGAATATACCAAGCCGGAGGACATGGTTAATGGTGCCAATGTGCTGCTGCAGACCCTGTTGGCAGTGGACAATGGGTAAGCACTGTTGATGATTGCCTGATCTAGTGTAACATTTCCTCATCTCGTGCGTCTTTACCCTATGGCCATTAGTCGCGGGCTATTGGCTGTGTCAAAAAAACTGACTGCACCATGATCAAGAACTACCTCAAAATTGCCTGGAGAAATATTCAACGCCAGCCGGGTTACTCGGCTATCAATATCATAGGGCTGGCCATCGGTATCGCGGCCTGCGTACTGATCCTCCAGTATGTGGATTTTGAAATGAGTTACGAGGATTTTCATACCAAAAAGGACCGGATCTACAGGGTGGAACAGGACCGCTACGATGCCGGAAAACTGGCTACCCAATGGTCCGCCGGCGCCTATGCAGTGGGTAATTACTTCAAAGCCGGAATCCCTGAGATTGAAGACTATGTAAAGCTTGTGCAAAGGGGTGATTTTGTGGCCAACCTAAACGGCCAGCCCCTGAAGATCACGAACAGCTTCTTTGCCACCCCGTCGTTTTTCTCGGTATTCTCTTATCCCCTGATCAAAGGAAGCCCCGCCACTGCGCTGAAAGAGCCTTTTTCCGTGGTGGTGTCTGAAACCACCGCCAGGAATCTTTTTGGTAAGCAGGATCCCATGGGGAAGATGCTGGATCTGAACCAGGACCAGGATTTTAAAGTGACCGGGGTGTTCAAAGACATGCCGGAGAACACGCAGCTTCAGCCAACCATGTTGATTTCCTATTCCACCTTTGTCATTGCCGCGAACAAACAGAATTTTGATGCAGAGAATGCATGGCTGTCTGATGGTTGTTTGACCTACCTGCTCTTGCGGGAAAAGGCGGATCCTGCAGTTGTGGAAGCTAAGTTCAAACCGATTGTAGATAAGGCAGTGGCTGAGGATATGAAGAGGTTCAATGCATCGGTTACGTATCGCTTGCAGCCACTCACCAAAATTCACCTCAACTCACATTACATGGGTGAACCTGGGATCACGGGGGATGGCAAAACGGTATATCTCTTATTCGGGATCGCTTTTTTCATTGTCATGATCGCATGGGTAAATTATGTGAACCTTTCAACGGCCCGTTCCATCGGAAGGGCCCGGGAAGTGGGCATCAGAAAAGCCATTGGCTCCCTTCGCGGCCAATTGATTGTTCAGTTTTTGGCCGAGTCCGCCGTGCTGAATGCACTGGCCATAATACTTGCTTTTCTGTTGGTGATGATGGCCATTCCGGGATTCAACAGCCTTTCCGGCCAGCACCTTTCCTTTTCCCTGCTGGGCAGTGGGAACTTCTGGTTGTCAATGGGCTTGCTGTTTTTCATAGGGGTATTTTTCTCCGGCTTATACCCGGCCTTTGTATTGTCTGGCTTCAAACCCATTGAAGTGTTGAAAGGAAAACTGGTAAGCACCACGCAGGGGGCCTTGCTTCGGAAATCCCTGGTGGTTTTTCAGTTTGGTGCCTCTTTATTTCTACTCATCGGCACGGTAGTGGTGTATAGCCAGGTGCAGTATATGCGCAAGCAGAAGCTGGGGATTGATATTGACCAGATGCTGGTGATTGCGCCTACGGTGGTCAACAATGATTCTACGTTTTTATCCCGGATGAATGCGTATAAGGAAAGTTTGTTGCAACAGACCGCCATCGGGCATATCAGTGTATCCACCACCATTCCCGGCCAGCCCGTGGACTGGAACGCCGGTGGGATCCGGTTGGTGGGGGCCGATGAGAGCACGCAGAAACAATACCGGGTGATTGGGGTGGACTATGATTTCATCAAGGCCTATGATATGAAGATCATCGCCGGCCGGGCCTTCTCCAAAGAGTTTGGGACCGATGATCATTCCGTGATCTATAACAGGCGCGCGGTGGAGCACCTGGGATTCTCCAAGCCGGAGGAGGCCATCGGCAAAAGAATAGAATTCTGGGGGGAGCAGTATACGATTGTAGGCGTGGCTGATAATTTTCACAATCAGTCCCTCAAGGAGGCTTACGAACCTTTGATCCTGCGGTTGATCCCTGAGGTTAGTGGATATGTGTCTATTAAGACCAAGGCGCGGGATGCATCTGCTGTGATCAACCTGGCCAAGAAGCAATGGGCTGTTTTCTTTCCCGGCAACACCTTTGAATATTTCTTCCTTGATGAACATTTTGCGAAGCAATACCAGGCGGATCAGCGATTCGGGAAAGTATTTGGCTTGTTTACAATTCTGGCCATCCTCGTGGCCTGCCTGGGGTTGTTTGGGCTGGCGTCTTATACTACGCTGCAGCGTAAGAAGGAGATAGGCATCAGAAAAGTGCTGGGTGCTTCCGTGGCAGGGATCCTAAGCATTCTTTACAAAGAGTTTGTGGTGTTGCTGCTGATATCTTTTATGATTGCCGCGCCACTGGCGGTGATCAGTGCATCAAAATGGCTGGAGGGATATGCCTTCAGGATGAATTTACAGTGGTACTTCCTCGTCATTCCATTCCTGGTGATTTGCGGCATTGCGCTGGTCACAGTGAGTTTTCAATCCATCCGTGCGGCGGTGGCCAATCCGGTGAATGCGCTAAGGAGTGAGTGAGGGGGGCACTATCTCAAACTCACACCTGCATTGAAATAATAGGGTATTGACGGTTTTGTCTTGAAATCCTGTGTGATCAGTTTGCCTAATTGTAGAAAGTAGTAGTTTTGCCTGATGGTGAATCCGGATTGTAACCCGTAATAAAAGTTGCCTCCGGTAGAGGGTTCATACCAGCCACTTTTTGCATCAGGGAAATTCACCCTGTACGGATTTGTATGACGGATATTGGTGAGTATGGCTTTGTCGAACCCCATTTCACTGGCAACAAACCAACCCCCCTGATAGTATCCCACAACACCCGAGAATTCAGATCCTACATTGATCATACGGACGTAACTGTTTTGATACCTCCTTATAATTGCCTGCATATTGGCCACGGCATGAAAGTTGCCGGAACGGTAAACACTGGTTTGGCCGCCGATTTTTATTTTTAGATCATCCGCAGCATATCTTCCCGCAGGAGCCGAGAATGCAATATTCAGGATACTTGGATGTTTTGACCTTGTCTGATAGCCCAGCCCAACCGAATAAACAAGTCCGTATTCCAGTCCAAGGCTAAGGGTGAGAATGTATCGGCTCTTATTGTTTGTTTCATTCCAATTGGTAACCTGTGAATAGGAGTCAATGGACAGTGTAAGTAGTGCTGCTGACAATATATAATGGTAAAGTTTCATTAACAAAGGATTAAAGTGATTTGAGATAGTCCAGTATTTTTGGGAATGAAGTTTTCCAGCCTTCTTTGGTGGAGAACATGGCATGGCCTGTATTTAAGGCTTCAAACAATTCAACATTTGTATAGGCTGAGGAAACATGGCGGGCCCAATTCAAGCCATATGCACGGTTATTTTGGCTGTAGACGAATAAAACTTTTGTGGTGAAGTGATCCAGGTTATTTGTCCAGTTGGGTTTCACTTTTTCACCCAGCTCAAATAAGGCTATGTTGTTGATGGCTCCGTATCTCCAGAACGATGGGGTAAGAGCGCCATCGTCAACATCTCCCACCGGAGCTCCCTTCTGCAGTTCACTTGCCGAAAACATGGCGTATTTATAGTCAAGGATCTGATGCTCGTCTTTCTTTTTTGCAGTCAGAAACTGATCTATGTAGGTAAAGTCATTCATTGCCTCGCTGGTTAGTTTCGCCTTTTGGGATTTTGTAGTGTATTCCACAATGTCTTTCCAGGTAAAGCCCCCTGGCTCACCTACCACCAGTCCGCTGATGTCTGATGGGTATTGATTGATATATGCGGTGGCCAGCATACCGCCCCAGGAGTGTCCCAAAAGGAACACTTTTTGTGTGCTTCTTTGCCTGTAGTGGTTGATTACTCCTTGTACCTCATCAATTACCAGCTGCAGATGGGTGTAGTAGGATTTGGGAAGACGCTGCGATAAACCGGTTCCTGCCTGGTCATAGAATACCACCCTGTAGCCATGATTTGCGAGGTCCTTACAGTTGAGCAGGTAGCGATAATCAGCTCCCGGGCCACCGTGTAAAACAATGACCAATGGACTGTCAGGGTGCCCAAATGCTTCCGCGTGGAGCTTGATATTATTGATGGTAATGGAAGGCAGGCCAGGAGCTTCGGTTACCGTCAGGGGTACTACATTACCCGGTTCATGAATATAAAGCTCCCTGGTACAGGAATACAGCAAAACAGGTATGGTAACCAGAAGTAGGCGTAGTTTTTCCAGGTGCATACTATAAGTGTTTAAATTGTTTCAAAACTGGGGCATTGGTGTAGTATTCCAGACCCGAGAGGTAAGGTGGCACCTATAGTTATTTAAATAGGAGGACTAGATGCTTATTTGGGGTATCAATCTGTTGCGACTGATGCGTTTTTTCTGAGATAGTCTGTAGGTGAAAGACCCGTTATTTTTTTAAAATTTCGGTTAAAAGCGGTTTTTGAGTTGAAACCGCATTCATAGGCCAAGGAAAGCAGTTTGTAGTTTTTGTTTTCCGGCCTTGAGATAAGCTGCATGAAGTAGTGTACCCTGAGTTGATTTACATAATCATAGAAGTTTTTGTTTTCGAGTGAATTGATGACCTGCGATAAATGATTGGGATTCACTTGTAAGGTTGTTGACAGTGTATCCAGGGTTAGATCTGGATTCTCGAACAACCGTTCTTCAGTCATTAGTTTTTTCAGCCTGGTATGGATATGCCGGGACTGCTCATCATTCAGTGTGGATTTTTCGTATTTCCTGGGGGCAGCCGCTGTTCTGGCTTGATAAGCAGGTTCCAAAGGCGGGATAGCTGTGAAGATCCCTTGCTGTTTGAAGCCAAAAATGCCCAGAATGATGACAAAAAAGACCGCCAGTAGAAAAATAAGATCATCGTTCCCCGCAATTACGGCTATCCATATCAATCCAATGCCATAAACAATATAGCGCAACCAATGGAGGGGAATGCTTTCAGTTTGAGAGAAATGCTTTTCAATGATATGCTTGTGTTTGTTAAGAAGCAGTAAACACCAGATGATATAGGCAAAGCCGGAGATGTAAATAATGATCCTGCTGATGATAATCTGTGTTTGAAATCCAGCTCCATTTTGGGAAAGCACTTTTGCCTGCTCACCTGCAGAAAGTAAGAAGAAGTTTGAAAACAGGGCCAGGCAAGCAATGGGCAATGCAAAATGAAAGGAGATCCATTTTCTTTGTTTGGGTAGTTGATGGGTGACAGCAGCGATATACAAATAGATGAACGGACCATGTAGTAACGGGAAAATGACTTCGAAGCCCTGAAGGAATGAGTATTCGACACTATTCCTTGTGTATCGTAGAATAAAAAATGAAAGATGACAGCCGAATACTAAGAGCCATGCAAACAGTATTTTGTCGGCTGTTGATTTATTTTTTTTTAGAAAAAGGATGGTGGCGAGGAAAAATGAAATGCTCGTGCCTGCAATCTGAAACATATAAAAGTATTTCCCGGAGACAAATTTGCAGAAAAATGATAAATACAGTGCATGGCAATTTTGTTTTGCTTTGTTATTTATAGCGGTTTATTCAGTCGTGAATCTGGAAGTCCCATTGCGAGCGTTGTTGTGGTTATTTCAATTGCTTATGTGTGTCATTCGTATACCTGAAACTGCTGTATGTAGGTTTCGTTGGGCTTAAGAAATATTTTTGCGAATTTTGACTGTATGATTAGAAAAGTGTTGCCCCACATTGTTTTCTGGCTCTTTTATTGGGCAATCACCACATACTTAAATATTTATTGGCTTAAAGATGCTACCCGTAGGGATGGCGATATAACTATGCTTCGGGACGTAGCCTTCGGTTCCCTGCTGTACATTTTGCCTTTTGTAGTTCTTGGGTACTATTTCGCTTTCTATGCATTGGATAAATTAGCAAAAGGAAAGAATTGGATCGGCCTCAATATACTCATTGTTGCGGGGCCGTACATTTTGGCTATTGTTGCCGCTATCGTAATCATGCGGTTGATTGTTTTTCCATATATCTACAAGTACACAATACCTGCTGGAGTTTCTTTTTTTGAACCTTACCGTGTATTTAGCATCTTAATTGAAGCCGCATTTCCTGTTGGTTTTCTGATGGCTTTTAATTTTGTGAAGCAGCAAACGGAGGCAAACGAAAGGGAGAAGAATCTGATTCGGGAAAAGCTAAGTGCGGAATTGCAGGTATTGAAAACCCAGTTGAATCCACATTTTCTTTTTAATACCCTGAATAATATTTATGCACTGAGCAGAAAGAAGAGCGATTTGACGCCGGAGGTTATCATGAAACTATCGGATCTTCTGAGTTTTATGTTGTACGAAACCAATAGCGAAACTATTGCCATTGCCAGGGAGATAAAATTTCTGGAAGACTACGTTGATCTGCAGCGAATAAGATTTACGGACTGTCTGGAGGTTAAGTTTAATGTTGCAGTGGATGATGGCCTTCAGCCCATTGCACCATTGCTGTTGTTGCCCCTGGTTGAGAATGCCTTTAAACACGGAGCCAGTGAGAATCATTTTGGGTCTTTTATTCATATTGATATATGCCTTGATAGAGGAAGGCTTTTTTTTACAGTAGAGAATAGTTTTGAGGGTGCACATGGATCTAAACAACAGAGTAGGATAGGGCTTAGCAGTACCATGCGGCAGCTTGAGTTACTTTACAATGAACGGAAGTTGCAGACCGGAGGTGCTGGTCAGGTATTTAAAGCGGAGCTCTACGTAAATCTCAACAGTTATGGAAAACTTTAAGTGTCTCATTGTTGAGGATGAGCCGTTGGCGGCTGAAATATTGCAGGATTATATTGCCCAGGTTCCGTTTCTGGATTGCATAGGTACTTGCAGGGATGCTATATATGCCCTGCAGGTGTTGCAAGAGCAGAAGATTGATGTACTTTTTCTGGATATACATCTGCCTGGAATCAAAGGCCTGGATTTCCTGCGAATATTGAAAACGCCACCGCAGGTCATCATTACAACGGCATACCGGGACTACGCCATTGATGGATATGAATTGAATGTGGTGGATTATTTGCTGAAGCCCATTCATTTCAACCGTTTTTTGAAAGCTGTTAATAAACTAAGACAACAGCCGGGTGAAGGGGATCATGTGGCCGTTGGAGGTATGGTTCCGGCAGCCGCGGAAACCGGCATACTTATTTATTTTAATAGAATGCGGGTCAGGGTGGGCTTTGACGAAATTTTATACATAGAGAGCCAGAGGGAGTTTATCAATATTGTTACAGCAGATAAGTCTTTTTTGACTAAACGCCTGTTGTCTGAGATAGAAGAGCAGTTACCAAAGGATCGATTTGTGCGAATACATCGCTCTTTTATAGTGGCCATTGGTAAAGTGAATGCGTTTAATGCTACGGGTGTTGAAATTAATGGGAAGCAAATTGCTATTGGACGAAGCTACAAACTGGTAGCGATTTCAACTCTTACGCGAAGTATCTAAGTTGTGTCAGAATATTAAGAACTGAATTATGGTAAAAAGACTGTTATTTCTCCGGTTTGCGTTGATTATCATTTTTCTGATGCACAGCGTGACCGGAATGTTCAATGACGGAATCAATAATTTCGGTAACCTATACCTGAATAAGGTGGGTTTTTCTCCCCTGGGTGTCCCTTTGGCATGGTTGATCAAATTGTCTCACATTGCTTTGGTTGTTTCCCTGATTAAAGGTAAGTACTTAAAGATTACTTCTATTGTGACCATTTTTATTCTGGTCATGGGCATCTTCATGATCCACTTGAAAGAAGGGTGGTTTGTGGTGGGAGGCGGACGGAATGGCGTTGAGTTCAATTTTCTCCTGGTGATGTCTTTGTTGACACTAATGTATCCTGAATTCCAGGGAAGGCGGGAAGATAAAGAGGTTGAACACTGAATTGGAAATGGCCTTGATCATTAAATGAATTGTTTATGAGACCTGCAGTTGGCGTATTGCTTTTTGTTTTTTTGAACTTTTTAGTTAATGGTCAACCTTCTGTTGTTGAACCCGGCAGTAAAGGGGTAAGTTTACTGGCAATTTGCACCGGTAAATTTATATGGGAATCAAATAATACTGTTCAGAATGCCGTAAGTGTGGAAAGGAGTGGACAGCGTATCACTATTGTTACCCATATTACTAAAAATGGAGATGAGGTAAGCAGGCAAACCATAAAATTGGACGCCCTTACCCTTGAACCCTTGTCCGAAGACTATTCAGATGAGGAAGGTTCATATAGTTTGCAGTACGGGGCTACGGTTTCTGGTAAAAGAACCATTTCTGAGACCGGTAATACCGTTTCAATTCATGAGAATGTAGCCGGGAAGCATTTTAGTGCGGGAACAATACCTTTTGTGGTTACTGCTTTGCCCATTAGTCTGGATTATAGAGCCACCATTCCTGTCATTCGGTTTGATAATAATTGGAAGCCGGCTTATTTAAAATATCGGATAACTGAAGTATCTGAGGATAAATCATTTTCTTGTTTATCAGGGGTTCACCAGATTTGGAAAGTGACAGTAAAGGAGAAAACAAGTAATCACTTGATGATTGTGTTCCTTGATAAGGCTACACGAAGGATACTACGGACAGAACAATCTTTTGATGGCATGCATTTAAGCCAGAACACTTTTATTTTGGCAGACAGTGAAAAAGATATAAATCCTATAAAAGCCTCTTTTAATTTTAGTGAGACCATGGCCATGCTTTCCGGGGGGACGTCCACCATTGAAGGAAGCGCTTCTACCAGGATTGCCGAGAAACGCATGGAGGGTAACAAGGTTCAGTATGCACCCAAAGGAAGCGTGGTGACTTTGATGCCTAACACGCCTTATTTTAAAGAATGGGTGAACTACAACTTTACCATTGGGAATATATCAAGGCCCGTTTATTATGACGGAAAGTTGGTCTCGGGATGTGCGTACCCTTTGCCTGACGAAGTTAAAAAAGCCATGGTTTATGCGGAGGTTGAAGACAACAAAGGAAATTTCCGGTTTAAAAATTTGAAACCGGGTGAGTATTTGATTTTCGTGGGTTTTGTTGCCAATAAATACACCCATACCACCCGTACGCCTACAGGAAATTACAATATAACCATCAGTTCAGATGGGTATGGTTCTGCTACGCAAACAGTGGATGTCAGGAACTGGATGTCTCCCCGGGACATCCTTAACCATCAGTTTGTAAAAGTTGAGAAGGACGGAGAAACGGTAAAGGTGAAGTTGAAGTAGGGTATTTGTTTTGTATGTAAATGCACTTGGGCAATTTAATTTTTCAATATCCGCTGCAACTGCCTGGCGCTCTTAAATCCGCATTTGGAGGCGATGTATTCAATGGTATATTCAGGATTGTTGAGCATGGTGGTGGCAAATTCTTTTCGGAGCAGGGTCAGGTATTCCAGAACGGTTGACCCTGTTTTTTCCTTGAAAGTACGGCTGAGGTTGCGCGGACTCATCCCCACCATCGAGGCCAGGGATTCTATGTCGTTTTCCCTGGACAGGTTGTCTATCATATAGTCCTGTACCGCATGGATCTGCGGGTTGATATGATTCCTGTAGTCCAGGTAGATGCTCTGTTGTTTATGGGTGCCGCTCCGCCGGTGGTATACCACCAAGCCCCTTGCCACCTTATGCGTGAATAGCGGACCTTTCAGTTCTTCGAGGATTGCCAGGGCCATATCGATCCCCGCACTGATTCCGGCACTGGTATAAATGTGATTGCTTTTCTTGAACAGGATGTCTGACAATACCTTGGCCCTCGGAAACTGCTTCTGCAGTTCACCCACCCTCCGCCAGTGTGTAGTGCATTCTGTATCCGTTAGCAAACCGGCATGGCCCAGTGCAAAAGCTCCCGTACAGATGGAACAAATGGTAATCCTTCTCTCTGAACAAGCATAAAGCCATCGGAAGAAATCTTTCTGGGCCTTGAACGATATGCTGTTGACATAATCATTGTCCATACCGGGAACAAACACAAAATCTCCTTCAGATAAAAGGGCTTCACTGTAATGCCTGAGTTTTTCAAACCCCAGCCCCGCGGTGCTTACCGGTGCATCTTCAATTGAAAAGAATTCGAGCGCCATCTCCAGTCCATGGAATTTTGCTTCCACAAACACCTGGACGGGACCGGAGAGATCCAGCAGTTCAACGGTGGGGGGTATGATAAATACTGCTTTTTTCATAAATGTTCCTTTTGCGATGGGTCAATTAAAGGTAGACAGATTAGCGTGTACAAAACGGACAATAGCCGGTCATAAGCTGCCAGAAAGCGGTTAGCCTGTTGTGGGTCTCAGCTTAATATAAAAGTACATTGCCAGTACAAGATCTATGGTGATGCAAAACAGATCATACCCCTGTGGTGCTGCCTCGCTCAAGAAGGGAAACAGGAGATCCCAGAGTCCATGGATCGCCAGTCCGGCCACCGTGACCAGGTAGTTTTTCTTGTAACCCAGGTAAGCCAGCCACACAAAGAAGGCTGCACCGGGAATGGTAAGGATGAGGGTACGCAGTTCTAAGGAAAATCCGATGTAGATAAAGGGGATCACCGCCAGATTCAGTGTAGCGTAGAGTTTGTGATCCAGGGTACGGACTATTGCTGCGAAGGCCATAACAGCGATGGCCGTGATCAGTCCAATGAGGAAGCCGGTCATAACGTTTACGTTTAAAGGGTGACTATTACATTTCCTTTTTTGTGCCCTTTTTCCACATAGGCGTGGGCCTCTGCAATTTGCGCCAGGGAATAGGTTTTGTCGATCACAGGCCTGTACTTTCCCGCATCAATCAGTGTCTTGAGCAGGTGAATGTCTTCAGCGGAGTGACTGATCACACCTGTGATCACTTTCCTTTTACTCGTTTTGGAGATCCAGAATCCCCGGATCATGTCAGGCAATTCTGCAGCACTCAGGATCATTTTGCCATCCCTGGCAAGTGATTGTAAAGCGCTGCCCACAGAGATAGCGTTTACGGCATCATAGATCAGGTCATAGGTTTCACCTTGCCGGGTGAAATCATCTTTGGTATAGTCAATTACGTTGTCTGCTCCCAAGGATCTTACCAACTCTACATTTGAACTGCTGCATACGCCCGTCACTATTGCTCCATTTGATTTGGCAAGCTGAACAGCGGCAGATCCTACCGCGCCCGAAGCACCGGCCACCAAGACTTTTTGGCCTTTCCTGATCCCTGCTTTTTTAATAAAATGCAGAGCGGTAACGCCACCAAAGGGGATAGCCGCAGCTTCTTCATGGGAGAGTGAGGCTGGCTTTTGTGCTACGGACCCGCTTTCAGGGATACAGATGTATTCTGCATAAGCACCAAAACGCATATCGGTATGACCAAAGACCAGATCCCCTGATTTGAATTTGGTCACCTGACTTCCTGTTGATTCCACCACGCCAGAGAATACACTGCCCAGAATGGTAATCCGCGGCTTGAAAAGTCCGAATATGAACCTGACAGCAAATGGATCAGCTTTCCTTAGTCTTACATCCCCTGAATTTACAGCGGTGGCATGAATGCGCACCAGCATGTCATGGTCTTTTGGTATTGGCTTACTAACTTCCTTCACTTGTAGTACATCGGAATTGCCATATCGGGTGTATACTGCTGCTTTCATTGTGTTTGTTTTTAAATTGAAAGGGTTTTACCTGTTCATGAAGTAATAATGGAGGCCTTTAAAGATGTCTGGATTCCTTGAATCCATATGGCCAGTATTGTTTTCGATATGCTTAGACAGTTTAATACTGAAGTAATGGTCCTGTAGTGATTGGAAGAAGTTATGGAATGGTGCCAGCATTCTGTCTGTTTCTTCGTTTTCTCCAATACCCATGAATACCAGCATCTTTTGAAGCCTGTTATAAGGGCGGTTTTCTTTTTCCATTTGAAGGAGTGAATAGTTGTTGAACCACAATGACGGACTCAAAAGGATGTAATTGCCAAATACCTTGTTCCTGACCGCGAACGCATAGCTTCCGAACAATCCACCATAAGAATGGCCAAGAATAATTCTGCCGCTCCTGGAAGTGTCTGCATGAAATTCATGCTCTATTTGGGGGATTAACTGGGTCTCCAGGAATGCCAGGAATTGCGGACCGCCACCGGTGACACTGCTCATTTTTGTAGGTGTGTAATCTATGCTTCTGTTTCGCCCGTAACCGATTCCCACAACTATCACATTCTGTAAGCCATATTGATTGGATATCTCCTGGCACCTGTTGGCAACAATGCCAAATATCTCCTTGCCATCCAGAACATAAACGGTAGCGTATTTTTCACCAGATGGGTTGTAATTGGCGGGCAGGCCCACTTTGATTTCATAGGCGGCGTCATAAGACGTTGATTGTAAAATGAAGGTTTTCACTGTGCCTGTATTGAAGACTTCATCTTTGGTACATGAGGTCACGAGGACGATCAGCATTGTGACCAGGCTTGTTGTGAGTAATCCGATGGAAGACCGCGTGTAGCGTTTCATACATTGATTTTTTGTTGTGAAAGAATACTGTAAAAGTAGCGGGGTGTCTTGCCGGGGAACAGACAGGCAGATGTCAGAAACGGACAGAGTGGGAAGCGGCGATGATTGGCAGAAATGCTTACGGGTGGTTAGTAGAACTAACCGGACTTAGGCGTTTTTTTGTTTATCATTGCATTGCAGGAAACTCTATTTTGTGAGCAAAATGAATGAATGTGCAGGTCTGTGATATATAAACTGCGAACAATATGCCTTTATACGCTTGTGCTTTATGTTAGTCCTTTAATAGGACGTGGACAGGGGTCCGCTCCTTTTGTTATTGCTAAAGGAGATACAGCAGCGATGTATTATCAACGGCTAGCGGAGTTTAGGTTCAATGAGAAAGAGGCTGTTGACTATGAGAAAGAAGTGGGCAAGCTCAGGAAGCAGGGGCTGATGGATGAAAAGAACAAGCTGGTGGGTAAATGGAGAAACTGGATAGGTGTGAAAGCTCACCAGGGAACTGTGTATGCTTATTATCCCTGTGATTTCTTCTATCATTATCGCTGTTCTTTCAATGATTCTACCTTCATTTCTTGGTCAGGCGATGGCCCTGAAGCGTTCAGGATAAAGTCCTTTTGGAAAAAGAAGGATGTCTGGGGTTATGTATTGGTTGATCGTTTTGGGAAGGAGGGCTCGCTGGAGGCACAGATGTTAGACAGGAAACAACGCCTCTTCATGTTCTCATTGGTTATGCCAGGTCAGAAGAGAAGGGATCACCTGATGGTTGAGTCTGAAAGGCTCACTATTTTTCCGCTGGTGGTCAATTACTGCGCAGACGGCAGGAAGCCTGAGATCAAATTTGACGAGAGGTTATAGCGTGCCTGGCAAAACGGAATACCTATGTCAAATGAGATCAACAGATTCCACACCTGGAGTGGCTCACTTGCTGAAATAGTCTTTTATTTCATACCTGTTCCGATAGGGTTCTGATCCCAGCCTGTCCTCCAGGTAGTATTTATGTAAAAGACCGGTGAACACCACCACCCGTTTGGCCTTGGTCATGTCAGCAAAACGGATAATGTTCATGGCCATAACCTCGTTGCGTTGGGCCCAAAAGCTATAGTGGCTTTGATGCCATTCCCTGTATTGGGTCAGGGCCGGCACACTGTCTGCCAAAATCTTGCTGAGTTGTTCTTCCCTGGCTACCATGCCTCGCAGGCTGTCTGTAAGTGCTTTTTGGTTAAGATTCCGATAGGTTCCCCGGAACACGCCTTCATTGTAGAACTGGTGGTAGATATCCATCAGTGCATGGTATGTGGAATCTAAAGAAGAGGGAATGTTTTGCTTCAGGTATGCTTCCTGGATATCGTCTACCCATTGCTGTTCTCTCCTGGTAAGCTGTTTTACAAACTCGTTGCGGTCTGGCAGGGCCATGTCAAAAGGGTACACTGCCACCGTGGGATCCAGCTTGCGATAGGGATAAATGACTTCGTCCTCTGGTGGCATTTTCCTTGCGAGGCCAAGCGTCATGGCAAGTTTGTACCACCAGGCTGGATGTACCAGCGTATAGTCTTTTTTGAAATAGCCAGAGAGGGTGTCTGTTTCTGAAAGGATGAGGTCTGGCCGGATATCCCGGAGCAGCACCATCAGGCTGTCTGCATTCCGGTTTTTGGCGGGTTTGTGATTTACCCCGATGATGTAAAGGTGAATCTTTCCCGTATCTGAACTGCCTGCCAGGAGCGGGTTCCCCATCAACAGGAGGGCAAAACTCAGTAATAGTATTTGTGGGCGCATATACTTATCTACACCACAATGCCCTTAAGTGTTGCGTGAGCAGGACATTGGTTCAGAACCAATAGCTATGATTGAACACGGTAGGAGAATTTACCCAATATGGTTACATTTATTCCTTTCGGCTATACAAATTGCCCAAATTTTCCGGGAAGCTTATGACTAAGAAAAGGCTGATCTTGACCGTTCTGTTGTGTTGCCTCTGCGTTTTTAATCTCTCTGCCCAGTCGTCAAAGGGGCTTCCGGTTAAGACTATTGACCAATTGCAGGACACTCTTGAGAGAATTTTGATTAACGAACACCAGAGCGCTCTGATGCTGGCCGTAGTGACCAGGGATTCCGTGCTGCTTGCGAAAGGATTCGGGTACGCAAATATTGACACTAAGCAACCGGCTACCGGGCAGACCCTTTTCCCCATGGCCTCCATCACCAAAACGTTTACGGCATTGGCCATCATGAAACTGGTGAAGCAGGGGAAACTTTCACTGCACGACAAACTGTCTGCTATTGCACCTGAAATAAAATATGACAATCCATGGGAGAAAACCCATCCGCTTAAAGTCATACACCTCCTGGAACATACGTCGGGATTTGATGACCTCCGGTTCAATACTTTCTGGAACAATGACCTGAACATCACGGAACTCCAGGCGATAGAGAAGTGCAGAAATTCCATGCATTGCCGATGGAGGCCGGGCGAAAGGGAAGCATATTGCAATATCGACTATAATATCCTTGGTTATTTGATTGAAAAGCGTTCAGGATTGCCTTATGATTCGTTTCTGAAAAAGGAAATACTCCTTCCTATTGGGATGACCAACAGCAATTTTATTACGCCCATCGGTCCCCATACATCTTATGCATATCCTTATGAATGGGACAATGGCAAATACAAGAGACTTCCTGTGTTACAGGCTTACGGCAAAGGGGCGGGGGCCCTGTACTCTTGTGCAGATGATATGGCAAAATTTGTACAGTATATGCTGAACAATGGCAGCGGTGATCTTGATCAGATGGAAATTCCTGAAAGCACCCCCGCTGCGCAATTGGGGTTGAAAACGGGCTATGGTAAAGGCATTACGGTGGATTACCTTAATGATAAATTCCCATTCTATGGTCATGACGGAACAAACATAGGCTTCTTTTCCCGATATGCCTACAACAGGAACCTGCAAGCAGGATTTGTGGTTTGCGGTTCCAATCCAAGAGAAGTTGCAGACATCATCGTCCATTATTTTACAGACAGTCTGCGGGCTCCTGAGCCTGTAAAGACGATGGCAGTAGACCAACAAATTTTGAGATCTTATGAAGGGTACTATCAGTTGAAATCCCCCCGTTTTGAACTCCTGAACACCTATATGGAAGAGCTCCTTCACGGCTATCACATTGCGTTGAGAGGCGATAGCCTATATGCATATGGGTTTAAAAGACCAGATCAGGTTTTGCTGCCCGTAACCGAAAAGATATTTACCAGGCCACATGAAAACGCGCCTTCATTTGTATTTACGAAAAATTCTGAAGGGCAAAGCGTGTTATATGAATGGGGTGCTTACTATGAGAAGACATCGTACACAAAAATACTTTTGACGCAAATTGCTGTTGTAGGTGGTTTGGTTTCTGGTATACTGCTTTTGCTGAGCGCCATATTTTGGCTGTTCAGGGCTATGTTCAGGAAACTGACATGGAAAGAGTTCCGGATTAGAAGTTTATCTGCTTTTGGTGTTCTTTGGTTAGCCATTGCATTTGGCGTGCTGGCTTATTTGTCTACCCATGTCTCCCTCATGGGCTCAGTAAATATGTTCACCCTGGTATTTTTTTTGGGGACAGTGATGTTTGCATTGCTGAGTGTAGCAGGTTTTGTTATGGCCGTGAAATGGGCAGGCAAAACAACCAATATATGGACAAGGGTGTATTGGTTGGTCACCACTGGCTGGTTGTTGGCCCTGGTAGCCTATTTTTTTCATTATGGTTGGATCGGTATCAGGATGTGGAGTTATTAAGGATCCGCATTCATCATGTCATTGGGTTAAGTAAACATCATGAAACAGCTATTTATCAACCTGCCGGTGAGGGACCTGGAAGCATCGCTGCATTTCTACCGGAACATTGGTTTTACTGCAGAGCCCTTATTCAGTTTCCGTGACCAGCAATGTGTCACCTGGGGTGAGCAGATCTTTGTGATGCTGCAGTCTTATGATATGTTCAGGGCGGGCAACAAAAAACAGCTGGCGGATCCGCAGACCCAGGCCATCGCCTCCTTTACGCTTCCTGTGGAGAGCCCGGCAAAGTTGAATGAACTGGCAGTCCTTGCAGTGAAGGCAGGAGGGAGTGAAGCTGCACCTGCTATTGATGAAGATTTTATGCAGGGCAGGAAATTTGAAGACCCGGATGGACATCTGTGGACCTTCATTTACCTGGATATAGAGAAGTATAGGCGGATGAAGGAGAAGTAGGCACTCTTGCTTAACAAGGCGGATGTATTCTTCCCTTTTTATTTTCATGATCATACAAATCCACCTATCTTACTACCTCACCTTAAACTCATATTATGACAAACGTTGATGTGGTAAAACAGGCTTATGCCCATTTTGCGAATGGCGATGTGGGAAGTGTACTGGCCATTTTTGATCCCGCCATTGAATGGTATGAATGCAAGGGTATGCCATTTGTAAAAGACGATGGATTGTATGTGGGGCCGGAGGCAGTAGTCACCAATGTGTTCATGCACCTGCCGGTGTATTTTGATGGATTCAATATTGCCGTCACGGAAGTGTTTGGTGCAGGCGACAAAGTGACCATGGTGGGCTACTACCAGGGCACCAATAAAGCCACCGGTAATGCTTTCAAAGCAAACGCCACGCATGTGTGGACGGTGAACAATGGAAAGCTTACCCATTTTTTCCAGGCCGTGGACACGGCTGCTATCAATCGTTGATGAAGTCTACAGGTAATGAAGTATTGGATCACTGGATTATTTTTATTGACAGTTATCTTTTGGGTTGCCGCCTGCAACTCAACAACCCATGATGCATTGGCCGCTAAAGTAAAACGGGGAGATTATCTCGTGAACGCAGTGGCCAATTGCATGCATTGCCATGCAGATCGGGATTTTACAAAGTTTGGCGGTCCGCCGGTACCGGGAACGGAAGGGAAGGGGGGACAGAAAAAAGGCGTGTGGGTGTCTAATATCACCCCCGCGGCGCTGGAAGGCCGCACAGATGAAGAGATCATTACGGCCATCACCACCGGTATCCGGCACAATGGCGATACCCTTTTTGCCACCATGCCGTACATGAGCTATCAATACCTTACCCGTTATGATGCGGAAAGCATTGTAGCTTATCTGCGCACACTGAAACCCATCGCTAATGATGTGCCGCCAAGAGATCTCAGTAACCGGCCAGCGGGTATTCTCAGCAAGCTCTATCAGGATTGGTATACGAATGATATGTATAAAGAATTAAACCAGCCCTTGCCTGATACGGCATTGTTAAGAGGCAAATACCTCGTCACCATCGGCGGATGTGTAGGCTGCCATACCAACCTGGAGACGGCATCACTCAGTTTCCGAAGGGATAGCATACTCGCCGGTGGGCAGCTGTCTAACAAACCCGGACAAAAATTTAAAGTAGTATCAGCCAACATCACACCGGATTCCGCAACCGGCATCGGTGCGTGGACAGAAGAAACCTTCCTTGCCAAATTTGCCAGCTATCGAAACAAAGAGATGGATGCGCAAGATCCCGGAAAGTACAATTCCGAAATGCCCTGGCCCATCTTTGCAAACATGACGGATGAAGACATCCGCAGCATTTACCGGTTCCTGCGTACGGTAAAGTCAGTCCGGCATTCTATTGCTAAATGGCCTGAGTAGCTATACTAGATCGTGTTTTTATTTATGTACTGTAATTAAAATTCACTCACAGTTCCTTACAAATTTTAATTGATCGCAAAAGCAAGGTTTGATAGATCTAATTTTTGGATTAGAATTTTGAAACAATTGAATCGTGGAAATCCTTGTAATATTCTATTGTTTATGAGATTAATTTCTTATTTTAATCCACAAAACATTTTTTATGGATAAAAAACTAAATGTTACGAAGCTTGAAATCAAAGATATTAAATTAATCGATGAGGGATTGGTCGTTAATTCTGATTATCTGTATCGTGGAGGGATTATATCATTGTCAAAGCATGTTGAATCAGCTTCTCATCCTGGTACAGGGGGTAGTATTCATGTCACAAGGTCTGTGCCTTTAAGCGTCTTGACGAAAATTCGAGATTAGTTTTTAGTTCCTTTTAAAGGGTATATCGAGTTGATAGCGGAAGTTCGAGAGTTATGTTTGAATTAGTCAAGTACCTATTAGGTTCTAAAAATTACAAGGTTAGTCATAGTAAGGCGATCGAGAATTGGCTGCGGCAATTTAATAGTGACGTTATATACATTAACCTGGAGAAATTAAACTTGCTCTTGCCATTTATTGTTGCTGTAAAGAAGGGGGATATAAAGTTTGATTTGCCTGGTAGATTTTATGAATACTATTCTCAGCAGGAATATATTGCTTCACTATATAGGGATGAATTGTTTTCTCTTTCCAGCTTGATTGGGAATCATTGTCAGGTTGTAATATTAAAGGGAATTTCATTTAATATTAGATACTACGATAGTAACTACCTATATAGAAAATGCAGCGATATTGATTTGCTGATTGAAAGTGATGAGCAAGCGGATCGTTTTGTTGAGCTGACTCAGAATGTTGGGTATGATTACTGTAAAGTTTTAGATAATTATGTACATGGAGTGTCGGTTAGATCTATAGAGGTTGACGAGTCAAAGTTTAGTCCAATGTTGCCTTGTTCCCGTTTTGCCGATGGACGTTTTGAGATCAAGTTGGATATTCATAAGCGGCTGTTTTTGCTGAAAAATGGACAGCTTGCCTTAGATAAAGAACATTTGAGTCCTTTTGGTGAATTTGGATCTTTCAATGCTTTAAATAGTGCAGCCAATCTTGTATTAGTTTCTACTAAAATTTGGACTGATATAAATCTATATTATCAGGGCAAAAAGACCTATGTAAAGTTTTTTAAGTTGATTATGGATTATGTTAGAATATTGGAGGCAACTCCCGAAGAGGAATTTGAAAAATCAGTAGAATATGCAAATAAAGTTGGAACATCATTTGAGTTTTTATTCGCTCTGAAATTAGTGGAAGAACTGGTGCCTGAGTGCCATATTGTGGGTAATAATGTAATGTCCTTTATTGACATTCACTTGAAGATGTTAATTGATAGAGCACTTTGCGACAATTGATATTTATTTTATAGTTAAAAAAAATAAATCATATGGAAAAGCAGTATGCCTACATTATCGGATACAGTGATTCGAAAGGTGGTACTAAAGAAGTGATAGTGAAGTTGCCCACTGATATAAAAAGCGTGAAATTGGAATCTGGAAAGTTAGATGAGGAAGAGTTTATTTGCAATTGGCTGAAGGATGTATCCATCAAAATGCTGAATGAAGCAGGGCTGACTATTACTAGTTTTACAGTTGGACATTCAGATGTTCGTCCCTGACTATGATGGGTTATAGTAGATCAATTGCTTTAATGGTGGATGGCCTACTCGCTCCATGTAGCGATGGGGCAACAAGAAGATTTGTGGAGTTGGCTAAAACTCTGAAGAATCTTGGGTTTAAGGTGGTTGTTGTTTTGGCGCACAGGGGGTGGAGTGACGTGAAAATGCTTCAGCAATTGCCCTTTGAGGTTATTCTGGTATCGGTTGAGGACTATTACCATGGTACTGACGTTATATCGGATGTTTTTGATTATCTGAGACCTGATTTTATTCAGTGTAAGGAACCTGAGATGTTAGCTTCTTTAGTATTAAGGAAACTGGTTCCTGACAGTTCCGCCTTAGTTTTTGATTGTCATGACGTAAAAGGATGGCGAAGCAGGGAAGACGGGTTCGCGTGCCATTTGTGTGATTATACAGTTTGTATAAGTGAGTCTGAAACTCATTTACTTGCTAAAAGTGCTGGAATTGAACTTGACCGTGTATCTTATCTGCCATTTTCTATAAAGGGTGATTATTTCTTTTCTATACTTGAAAATGATAATGTAAAGAATATAGCATTCTTAGGGCATTTCTTCTATGAACCCAATGCTGAAGCCTTAATTTGGATTTGTGAGAATCTTTTACCGATACTTTGCAAACAAGAGCCAGACATTGTCCTACATGTTTTTGGCCATTGCCCGGCTTACTTAACTGGTAAGTTAAATTCTAAAAATGTCAAGTTTCATGGTTTTGTGAATGATTTGTATCCGGCATTAAGAGAATGTGAATTAGCATTTTCAATTGTTTTCTCAGGAACGGGTGCAAGAATTAAAACATATGACTATATTATTGCCGGTATTCCCATTGTTGCAAACGTACTTGGTTTTCAAGGAATTGGTATTGTGCCTAATGTTGAAATTGCGGGAACTCCGGAAGATCTAGTTGGTCTAACATTGAGATACATTACCGATAAAAGACTTAGAGAGAAGTGCATTAAGTATTGCCAGGAATACTTGCTAAAAAAGTTTAGTGGGCCATTTGTAGACGATCTGTATCTCGAGTTTTATAATCGGAGTTTACAAAGTAGACCTAAAGGGGAATTATATGACAGAGTTGCCAGATATTGTGCGTCTATGGGCATATCAGATTTTAGTGCTTTTATTGCGGATATCGCAGCCAGTCCGCAGCCTTGGATTAGTGAACTTTTGCAGAAGAATCGATTTGATTTTGTAGATCAGGGGGGCATAAAAACTGGGGAGTGGCAAATTCTGGCTGGCTTAGATAAAGTGTGAATCGAAATTACCGGAGATATTTGGAATTATATGAAAATAGACAGGCATGCTTTAGTTACCGGAGCTAGCGGTGGAATTGGAAAAGCGGTGGTGAAAAAATTACTTTTTGAAGGATACACCGTATTGGGTACTTACTTTGAGAATGGTGATAATTTAAAAGATTTGGTAAATGACCGATTTTTTGGAATTGCATTAGATTTTAGGTCTGATTCGGCAACTGAAACGATGGTTAGTGCAATAAGTGCTTACCTCAATAGGAAGGTAGATTTGTTTGTAAACTGCGCCGGGGAATTGAGAACAGGAAAACTTTCATTGAGTGAGAGTAGTGACATGGTCTATGTAAATTTGCTATTCCCGTATCATTTGTGTATGGAAATTGAGAACTTTATGTCTGGAAATGGATGTATTATATTGTTATCATCAATTTCAAGCAGCGTTTCTACTTTGTCATTTGAACTATATTCGGCAACAAAAGCTGGTGTAGAGTCTCTTGTAAGATCCTTTGCATTCAGACTTGGCCCCAAGCAGGTTACTGTTATAGGAATTGCTCCTGGTTTAGTTAATACCAAGATGTCTAAGTCAGTTTTTGAGAATTTGGAACTTTATGATGCTATTGTGGGACAAACACCTGTCGGTAAATTAGCTACCGTGGAGGAGATTAGCGAGATTATTTATGTCTTATCAAATGATCGAATGAAGTATATGACCGGTCAGACCATTGTATTAGATGGAGGGCGCTCACTCGGGTCTTATGAGCGAATATGGGGAAAGAAATCATCTTAATTTGCGAATGCATACTAATGGCAAAAATTTTGTTTTCTGCACTTGGGAAGTTTAATAAATGCAAGTTTAAGGTGTTTGAGGAGAAGGGGGTTCGTTATCTTGAGAAGATATTTCCAATGGAACGTTATGATTCATGGGAGAATGAGAAGGAGGCATATAGGTTGCTGAGTTCAAAAAGTTACCCTTATGTGCCAAGGCTTTTTGATTTTGGGAATAATGGGGTAGAATTTTATTTGTTAATGGAGTATATTCAACCAGCCCCGTCAAAAGATTTGTCTCAGAATGTGGTAATGACTTCATGGCAAAGAAAAGGGTTGATAGAGGAGTTGGGTCAAGCGTTAAGCATTTTGCATTCTTTAGACTTTGAAAAGCACGGTTTATACCACAGATTAACAAAGAATGCATTGTGTTACAATCCAGTAGACTACTGGTATAGTCAGGTAGATGGGTTGAGAAAGATAGAGAAGGGGAAGGTGATTCAAACGTATTCGAAAATTGAGGAACTGATTTCTGGATACGGAAGTGATGTGGCACAACACCTTTCACAACCTTGTTTGATTCATCGAGACATAACTCTTCGGAACCTTGTTTATTCGAATGGTGACGGTATACGTTTGTTTGATTGGGAGGTAAGTATGATTGGACACCCAGATAGTGACTTGGCAAGATTGATATGGTTGGGATTAAAGGATAGAAGTGATTTAGTACTTCGGTTATTTAGTGGTTACCAGATTTTGCCTGAAAGAAGAACAGAAAAGAACATAAGATATTTTCGAATTATATTTTGCATAGAAATGCTTAAGTACTTGTTGAAACTAAACTTGTTGGACAACAGTAGTGTGAGATTGCGGAATTTAATGTATAAGGAATTGAATAGTTTAACTTAGGATATTTTATGAATAGATCGGTCAAGATCGGTTTTATTCCAACTTCATTTAAAGAGTTTCCCAATGAGTTTCAAGGTTCTCATTTACTTGAGGAGCCTTTGGATTTGATGTATTGCGCTGGAGCTTTGAATAACTATTTTGATTGCAAATTAGTTCAGGACTTGAACGATGATGGTTTGGGTTGCTTGAATGATTGTGATATATTGGTGTTTTCAACAACAAATAGTTATCTGCAGTATAATAACTATCCGTTAGGTTTAGGGCAGTTCAAATTAATTTGGGAGAAGGTGCAGGCGGTGGAAAATTTCGATAAGATTTATAAAGTTGTAATTGGCCCTCACGTTATTCATCATAAAGAGGAGTTGTTGCAGATGGGTGCAAATATGGTGTTTTCTGGTGAGGCAGAGATGGAGGCTGCGCTTCACATACTTAATTTGGCGAATAATGGTAAAGCTGTTCTTAATAATTATTCACATTCTGTAGTAAGCAATCTTGATGATTTGCCATGTCCGGCATATTCTTTGACTTCTTCCGGTTTATACCGGGCGCATAATTGTATTCCTAATATCCATATGTATGGGCATTTATATGAAGCTTCTAGGGGATGTCCTTATAAATGTTCATTTTGTAATACCATTACACATAGAAGACAGTATCGAACTAAGTCTCCCAGAAAAATTTATGATGATTTGAGCTATTTGTGCACCGTGTCTTCACACAGGTATGTTTATTTTATTGATGAGTCATTTGCATTTGATTACAATTGGTTTCTTGAACTTTCAACATTCTTGAAAAAGATGCCACTGCATTTTGGTTGCCAGGCGAATCTAAAGTTCATGAATTTAGAATTGCTTGATTTAATGAAGGAATGTGGATTTGTGTCGTTGGAGTTTGGATTCGAGAGTGCAAGTGAGAAAATTTTGAGGCAAGTTGGGAAGGATAATCGCTTAAGAGATGCAGCTGAAGTTGTAAATTATGCAGCATCAATTGGTTTGAATCCACTTCTTTTTTTGATCTTTGGCTTGCCTGGCGAGACTAAGAACACAATTGAAGAAACCGTAGAATTCTTATATGGGCTAGATGCGAGAGTAAGAACTTCTATTGCTTTGCCTACTGCATATCCTGGTACAGGTTTGTATAAGAAGGGCGTTGAATTAGGGGTGTTAAATTCAGATATGAAGGATGATGTCTTGTATGAATTTAATGGACAAATTGGGCATGATCTGATGATGGCAAGTGAATTTAAAGATTCTTTTTTGTCTAAGTACGGCCCTAATAACTATTTGACTGACGATTTTGTTATCGGGTTAAGGAATGACTTAGCTAAGTTGTTTACTTGAATATGAGATCATGAGAGAAGGTAATATGCTTTTGTTGGGTAATAGAAGACGTGTATTTTTTTATCGGCATTTACTTGAGCAAATAGATTTGTTAAGAAGTGATATTGATGTGTTTACGTCTGATACGGATTATAAGGATCCGATAGCAAGGATTTCCGGTAATTTCTTCATTTTACCGGATTCGTCTGAAGACAGTTTTTTACCTGTGTTGCTTGAAAAATTGAATTTCCATAATATCAAAATGGTAATAGCTTGGAATGATGATGATATTGAGGTTCTAAATAACAATAGGGAAATATTTGATGGATTCGGAATTAGATTGTTTCTGCCTCCTTATTATTACACAAAGTTATTTAATGATAAGATATTGACTCAAAGTTGGGCGATTGAAAATGGAGTTAATGTTCCTGACAGATTGATGTTATCTTCGCCAGTATATCCACTTATAGTGAAGCCTAGGTTTGGCCAGGGTGGACACAGAAATAAAATTGTGATGAATGATTTGGAGTATTTGGCAGTAGCTCAAAATGTGGATTTGAAAGATTATGTTGTTCAAAGGATGGTTGTTGGAGTTGAGTATACCATTGATGTTTGCATGAATTTGGATGGGAATGTACTTTTTGTTGTTCCTCGGAAGAGACTTAAGATAAGAGACGGAGAAGTACTTATTGCGGCTGTTTGTATGGAAGAAGATTTGATTGACTATGTGCATTTTATATGTGCAAAGATGAAATTTACCGGTATTTTTAATCTGCAGATTATAAGGACAAGTGAGAGGTTTGAGTTGATAGAGTTTAATCCCCGATTTGGAGGCGGCTCCGATCTTACTATTGCTGCCGGGGTAAATCTTGGAAAGTTAGTTATTGAGTATTTTGAACACGGGGAATTTTTTAGTAAGCCTAGTGAGCTTTGTAATGGTTTAATTATGACACGCTATTTAGAATCTATATTTTATTACGAGAAGTAATGTCAGAAATAGTAATTCCTGTCAGCATTAATACAGCGATTCGATTTGAGATATTTTGCAATTCGTTTTTTGATGAGCGGTTATTTGCAGAGTATATTCCGACATGTCAAAGTACCTATTACGTTATTTTAGAATTGAAAATTTCAGTTGTGGTTGGGCTGGATGCTGTGAATATGTCTCGAGACATCGATTTGTCTGGAACAAATGTGTTCAAGATTATACCATTTCCTGGAGAGAGTGTTACAGTATATGATCAAGAACTAACTCGGGTTGTTGACGTAATGGATGGAGATATCCGAGTAGTATGTCATTACTCTTTGAGTGAGACTGAAGTGCCTTATCATGTATTTGTACTGGTATTGAATGAGGAAACTGCGTTGTCTCCGGAGCGGCTGATTTTGCGAATTGTAAGGGATATAATGTATCACATACTACATAGAAATGGTTATATTTTGTTTCATGGTTCATTGGTAGCTAGTGATAGATTTGGGGTCTCTTTTGTTGCGCCTAAGAATGGAGGGAAATCTACGTGGCTTTTGCATTCAATGGGTAATGGGTGGGATTACGTCGCAAATGACAGGTATTTCCTGAATATTGGAAATCGCCACGCAATTGCATTTCCGATAGCCGCACTTATTCATAAACATTGTGTTGGACTCTTACCTGATGGTTTGCGTGCGAGGGTAAGTGAAGACTGTATTACGAGATCTGACCACAAGAAAATTGGATACATGAAGATTGGGTTTACGCCGAGGGAATTGGCAGAAGCTTATGGGGTTGGGTTCAAATTGGATACGATTGTAGATTATTATTTTATTCTCAATTCAGTTTCGAGTGAAAACATCTATCGAAGTATTGAACACGATGACGAGGTTAAGTTTAAAGTTATTTCGGATAGTAACTACAGTCTATTGGAGCCAACCTATAAGTTTGGTATTTATGGCAGAAGTGAAGATTTCAGGGATACTGTGGGTGTAGAAAAAGATCAGGTTAATAAATTTAAGTTTAAATACTTAGATTTTAATCGTAATACTTTGGGTGATGCTTTTGTTTCTTCTGTTTTTCAAGTATTAACTCAACGCTGGTATAGATGATCTTGCAAATATTTCATTGTAATATTTGTTTAATGCATTTGTTATATTTTCTGTGTAGGAATAAGCGGGCGCAATGATTAGATTCAGGTTTGCTTGTAGGGTCTTTGGAATATCTCTAGTTAGTTTAGTATTTTCAGCAAGAAATGATATCTCTAGAATTTGTGTTAGCGATACTCTTCCTTTATTTATGTCTCTCATGGCATCACTAGTTATGTCAGATAGATAACATACAAGTGGTGATTTTTTATTTAGATGCAAGAGAACATCGTTTCTTTTTTTAAGCATCAAATCTACGAATACTCTGATGGAGAAATTATTTGAAATATAGCCGTAGAACTGTGTTTCGTTTACCTTTCCAAATTTAGAAAGTATTTGGTTGTAGAGGCCTGTTAATTGTGGGGCATAAATAAGTTGAATATTTAGAAGATGTATTTCTGAGTTCTTTCTTATTTCGTCTGTTACAATTACATTTTCATAAAGTTGGTATTTGTTCCAGTCACTGGAGTCTATTTCTGCAAGTAAAAGATTTGAGGATTTTATGATACTCGGTAATTTTGGAATATCACTATCTAGAATTGCAAAGTCTATATCCCTGAAATACCGGTTTTCGATGTAAGGGGCATTTTTATAAAGTATATTTGAGTATTTTATTGGTAGAATATTTTGATGTGAGGTTTCAACAAGATTGTCTAATATACTTTTGGTGACTAGTTTCCGGGTTTGTAATGAAGTTTTTAGAAATAAGAGAAAGAGTATTAGATTCTCACTTAGTCCATCCCAGGACCTTTCAAGGAGGATAGGATAGAGCTTTAGCTCTCCGCATATTTTTAGTTTTCTTTCAAGTGAGGCATTTATAGGAAGGTCTGACAGAAACTGGTAAAGTGGTATGTGTTTATTTTTGTTTGGGAAGAAGTCTTTTAGATATGTTATAATTTCCTCTACCATAGATGTTCATTATTAGTATGTTTTAGTAAGAGTTCTAATCTCTTTGGTTTGGCTTGTCAATTCATAGTTAGGGAAAATTACTTATTTTTTATCATAACGGATGTCTCAATGCGGTCGAGTGGTCGGGCGCCTTTAACTTGATTTTGCGATGATTCGATGATTGGGATCGATCATATTTGTTAGCATATGAAATTTTATATTGTCAAACATACCTGAATGTGGTTATAACATGTACCCTCTTAGTGGTAATGAAACGGTTGCTTTTCATGTTAATAAGTTTTTTCAGAGAAATGCTTTAATGTTCGAATAATTAGTTTTTATCTTCATGCCGTTGAAGGCTCTTGATTACGCTACGTAAACATCTCTCCCTACCCCTTCTGTAAGTACATCCTCTGGTTTGTAGTGTCCAATTCCCTTGCGCGTGACAGGTAACGTGTGACCATTTTTATTTGCCATTAACTGTTGTAGTTATGATCGATAGTGCATTGATACTATTGAGAGAGGAATTATTTGCCTTTATGCAGGCCCAGGGTGACCCGGCAACGGTGATCATAGAGAACATCGGTCTCTTTGAAACAGAGAAAGGTGCAGACCTGGAGAATAATATTGTGATCTCCCTCGTAAACATCGAAGAAGAAAGCAGTTTTAAAAACGGGCCCACCGTCAGTAAATGGCCAGACGGCAAGGCGCGCTTTGAAAACAGGCCCGTCCACCTTAACCTCTATGTGCTTTTCACTGCTAATTTTCCAGGTGGTGTACCGCCTAATAACGGTTACGTACAGGCGCTGAAAAGACTATCCCTGGTCATTGAGTTTTTCCAGGGAAGAAATGTTTTCTCGCCCGCACTGTCCGCCATTCCCCTGCCCGCAGAGCTCAGCGATATGGCGGACCCTGACATCGCTTCCCTGCGGCTCAAACTGGAGATGTATACCCTCACTTTTGAACAGATCAATCACCTCTGGGGATCCCTGGGAGGAAGACAGATTCCTTTTGTGATGTACAAAGTAAGGATGGTGAGCATTACAGACAGGAGCATACGCAGGGAAGTGCCGTTGATTGAAGAGATAGAAACCCATTTGGAAAATAAACCCGCCAACTGAGCCATGACCATCTATAAAATTTTATGTGAAGTGAAATGGCTGCATGAATATTATCTCACGCTGGAGAAGGGCGAAAGGATATTTGATAAGGCTTCCCAGGCAGACAGGCTTGCATTTTTATTCAGCCGTTTTGAAAAGGATCTGCCTTCCATTCATGAAGACCTTGCATTCCTGGTGCATCCTGACAACCGGTCTTTTGACGATCATGGCATCAGGCTGATTCCAGCCTATGCCGGATTTAAAGTTGCGATAAAGTGCCGCAAGGATAAGCTGATGGATGGTACAATAGTCTATCGTCCTTACACGGATCTTCCTGATGATGTATGCCTCAGGATAATGATCAGGAACCAGCAGGATATCAGCCGCTATTCCAGTGTGTTTACACCAGATCCTTTTCATGCATCGGGCTATTTCAGCAATAACAATATTCCGGCTGCAAGAACCTTTCCTTTTCTGACATCGCCACTGCCTGCTTTCAATGCAGCCAATACCTACCTCCAAAGTGAGCTTACCATGAAGGCGGGTGTAGTGAGCAGCTTTCAGAATAATGGCGCGCCCAATCCCTGGCTCGGTCTTCCGGGAACACACTACGTGAATAAGAATGATGCGCGGCTGCTGCCACTGTCTTTTTCCTATCGGTTTAATGCATTAGACAATATCACCCAGGCCACGGTGGTCCTGAAGGATTCAACGGCCGCTGTGGTGAGAACCCTGGAGTTTGCAGCGGATAAACCGATGACATCCATCGGCATCAGTTTCCGTACCAGCAAACAAGAGGTGCATACTATCCTGCATGAAGCGCTAAGGCCAGATCAGTTGTATCGCATGGAAGTGACCGGCAGCGGGGGTTATGCGAGAACTTTTACCGATCTCGTTTTTGCGGATGACACGCTGGATATCAACCAGTATGCAGGGGTGCTGGATCTGGTGGTGAAGCCTGCAAATGCTGCATTTCAATTGTTGGATGGATCCGGATGCCTGCACACCCGAATACAACCAGGCGGTAACCGCCTGCCGGCACCTGTTTTTGAAGTATGGATGACCAGCAAGCTCGCCTATTGGCAGTATGTGAACAACCGGCAGCGGAAGTTCAAACTCACGCCACAGACCACAGACCTGCTGGCAGACAACAGCGGCGTCCTGGAGACGAAGAACCCCATACCTATGTCGTACACCCCGGTCTCCCTGAAAAAACCAGACAATAGTTTTCAGCTCCTGCCTAATCCGCACCCCGCACTTGATGCCAACTATAACCAGCATAAATTTTTCCTGACCATGCAAACACCTGAATCTAGTTTGTTTCCATTGTTATAAAATCTTATTCATTCACCTCTAATTGAATGCCCATGTTAGATCTCAGAACACCCGGTGTCTATATTGAAGAGATACCCAAGCTGCCCCCTTCCATTGCATCGGTTCAAACGGCCATACCCGCTTTCATTGGGTACACAGAAAAGGCCCTTGATAAAACCGTTGACCTCACCCTGAAACCCAAAAGGATCACCTCATTGCTGGAATTTGAGAATTTCTTTGGAAGGGCAGATCCTGAAAAAGGGATCATCGCAGATTTTGTAAACGAGAACACCAAAGATGTTGCCGTAACCGCATCGGTGGATCCTGCCACGGCATCTGTTTACCTCTTGTATTATGCCATGCAGATGTTCTATGCCAATGGCGGCGGTCCCTGCTATGTTATTTCAGTGGGTGATTATTCCACCGGGATTATTGCCGCCAGTGATTTTGATCTGGGACTGGATGAAGCCGCCAAGGTGGATGAAGTAACCCTGCTCGTGATTCCCGAAGCTGTAAATATCCCCACAGGCGGAACCGCTATTACGGACTATTATGCGCTGTACAAAAAGGCGTTGACGCAATGCAATGAACTGCAGGACAGGTTCACCGTGATGGATGTGTATCCCGGTGGCATTGTGCAGGACCTGAGGGATGAAGACCTCGGTGAGATCGAGTTCCTGAAATACGGCGCTGCCTATTATCCGCGCTTATTCACCACCATCAATTATGACTATCCAGACGGTACCCTGGTAACCGTGAATGGTGTTACGGGTTCTACGGATCTGGATCAGTTGAAGACCAACAACAACGCCTATTACAATATGGCAAGGGCCGCCATCAACGGACTGGAAATGTTGTTGCCCGCAGCGCCTGCAGTGGTAGGTAAATATGCATTGACGGATAATAAAAGAGGTGTGTGGAAAGCACCGGCCAATGTAGGCATCAGCCTGGTCACCCGGCCTGAGATCGTTATTTCACACAATGACCAGATGACCCTTAATGTGGATGATGTCACCGGCAAATCCATCAATGCCATCCGATCCTTCCCCGGACGGGGTGCAGCCATCATCTGGGGCGCCAGGACCTTGGCCGGTAATGACAATGAATGGCGTTATGTGCCGGTGAGGCGGTTTTTTAATATGGTGGAGGAGTCCGTCAAAAATGCGTCTGAGCAATTTGTGTTTGAACCCAATGACGAGAACACCTGGACGCGTGTGAAATCGATGATTGAAAACTACCTCACTACGCAGTGGAAGAACGGCGCCCTGATGGGAGCCTCCACTAAGGAAGCCTTCTATGTGCACATCGGGCTGGGGTCAACCATGTCTGAACTGGATATATGGGAAGGACGGATGATCATCGAGATCGGCATGGCCGTGGTAAGACCAGCAGAGTTCATCATTCTCAAGTTCATGCACAAAATGCTGAGCGAAGCATAATTTCTTTCAATCAAAAAAATCAAACAGTATGGCAGACGATCCCAAAAAAACATATCCGCTTCCCAAGTTTCATTTTCAACTGGACTGGGGCGGAACCCGCATTGGCTTTACCGAGGTAAGCGGACTGGATTTTGAAACCAAGGTCATTGAGTACCGGGAAGGCAGTAGCCCGCAGTTCAACAAATCCAAGCAACCCGGGCTTACAGAGTTCAAGAACATCACGCTGAAGCGCGGAACTTTTGATGGCGACTTTGAATTCTTTGAGCAATGGCGCAAGACCATGATGTTCCAGGAAGGCAAGGAGAAATTCAGGCGGGATGTTACCATCCGTTTGCTCAACGAAGAGCATAAGCCCGTCATCTCATGGTCTGTGGCTAAAGCCTGGCCCACTAAGATCACCTCTACTGATCTGAAGGCGGATGCCAGCGAGATAGCCATAGAGACCATGGAACTGGCGCATGAAGGATTAAGTATTGTGGAAGCTCAATAAACAGGTATGGACAGTACGTACCAGGCCGTAGGATTTCATTTTGCCGTGCATTTTTCTGCCGGCGACAGGGGCAGTGCGGATATCCGTTTCCAGTCCGTAGCAGGACTGGATTCCTCCATGGACATCGAGACCATTAAAGAGGGCGGAGAGAACAGGTTTGAACACGTGATACCTACCCGCAGAAAATTTGGTCCCCTCGTACTCAAAAGAGGATTGATGGGGCCGATGGGTTCACCCGTGGCCAATTGGCTGAAGCGGACTTTTGAAGGCGAGCCTTTTGACCTGGTCACCGGTAAGGAAGATTTCCAGGTGATTGATACGGTGATCATTGACCTGCTGGGTGAGGATCACCAGCCCCTGATGAGCTGGACGGTCACCAATGTATGGCCACGGAGCTGGAAGATCGCGGAACTGAATGCGGAGCGAAGTGAAGTACTGATTGAAACCCTGGAGCTGAACTACAACCGGCTGATCTTTTCTGAATTGAGAACCTTCAATACTAAATGAGTTATATGCCTATTGAAATCAGAGAACTGGTGATTAAAGCAACCGTTGATCCATCAGGCTCCGGGGGCGCAGACGCTGCGCCCTCCGGAAATGGATCTTCGGGAAATGCGTCTCCCGGTGAAGACTTGATCAAAGCTTGCGTGGAACAGGTAATGGCCATTATAAAAGAGAAACATGAGCGATAGGAAGAAACTGGAAAAACTGGTGATCCGTTCATTTGAGCAGCGGGACTTCAAACAGGAAGATCCCTCCAAAGCTTTTACCACACCCATTAACCCGGAGTCATTCATGCAGACACTGAAGGTGAATGCAGACACTTCCGGAGGGCATGGTAATCCCGGCACGGAGGCCAAGTACAAATCAACGGAACCGGAACAGCTGCGCCTGGAGTTTATCCTGGATGGATCCAAGACGATGGAGGGATATGGCGGTGACAACACGGAGTACAAAGCAAGGAAGGTGCATGACCAGGTGGAGGATCTTAAAAAATGCGTCTACAATTTTGACGGAAAGATCCATCGTCCCCGCTTTCTGATTGTGATGTGGGGTTCTGAGCTGAATTTCAAATGTGTGCTCAGTAATCTTGACCTGAACTACACTTTGTTTGAACCGGATGGATCTCCATTGCGGGTGAAGGTGACGGCTACCTTCATCGCACACAAATCACGTGAGCAACTGCTTGCAGAGTCAAGGGCCTCGTCACCAGACCTCACGCATTCCAGGATTGCCGTGCTGGGAGACAGGCTGGATTGGCTGACCTACACCATCTACAATGACCCGAAGTATCTGATGCAGGTGGCTAAGTCCAATGGGCTCAGCACCCTCCGCCATGTTAAACCTGCTTTGCAGATCAATTTTCCGCCATTTGATAAAAATGAACAGTAATGCAGGAGCTCATCATTCCCAATCCGTCTAAGCACGATGTGTCTACCTACGATGTGGTCATAGAAGGGAAGGCCATGAATGCGTCTTACCAGCTGACCATGCTCAGCGTGATCAAGGAGATCAACAGGATACCCATGGTGAAACTGGCCGTAAGGGATGGGGATGCTGCTGCGCGAACTTTTGAGATCAGCAATTCAAATGATTTTATACCGGGCAGGAAGATCCAGATCAAACTGGGCCATGACGGGGATAACAAACAGGTCTTTAAAGGCATCATCACCAAGCAGGCGGTTCAGGTAAAGTCCAACGGGAATTCCCAGCTGGTGGTGGAATGCAGGGACGAAGCCATCAAGATGACGGTAGGCAGAAAGAGCCGCTACTTTGAACAAGTGAAAGACAGCCAGGCTGCAGAAGAATTGGTAAGAGCGTACCCGGGTCTTTCCATTGATGCAAAGGATACCGGCATCAAGCATGCCGAGCTGGTGCAGCACCATATCAGCGACTGGGATTTTCTTCTCCTGCGCGCAGAAGTGTGCGGCCTGCTGGTTGCCGTGGAGGATGGCAAACTGAAAACCTTTACACCAGATACCAAGGCAGAGCCCGTGCTGCAGGCCGCTTATGGAAGTTCCATTATGGAGTTTGAAGCGGAGATGGATGCAAGAACACAGTGGAAGCAGGTCAAGGCCGTGGCCTGGGACTATACCAACCAGAAACTCTTCAGTGCAGACACCAGTGAACTGGCAGACTTAAAGCAGCTGGGAAATCTGGAGGCAGCTAC
Organism: Chitinophagaceae bacterium; assembly: GCA_044225015.1. Classification (GTDB taxonomy): domain Bacteria; phylum Bacteroidota; class Bacteroidia; order Chitinophagales; family Chitinophagaceae; genus Pollutibacter. The sequence goes on from JBGAJG010000002.1 coordinate 502,843, forward strand.
CCTGGCCGATGCCATCGGCCTCAATGAATATGAACTGCATCACAGCGGGCATGTAACGGAGCAGGAACTGAAACAATGGACCAACAGTGTGATGATGAGAAGCCGGCTCAGTAAGATCCGGGGAAGAGTGAAGATCACTGGTTTTGCCGGTATTAAACCCGGTGATATGCTGAAGCTGGAGGGCGTGGGAGACAGGTATAATGGAAATGCATTTGTGACTGCAGTGAAACACGATATCGGGAATGGAAGCTGGGAGACCAATATTCAGTTTGGTCTTAACCCGGAAACCTATGCCGCTATCTACAAGGATATTAATGATGCACCAGCAGCCGGATTAACCGGCGGTATCCGGGGTTTGCAGATTGGTACGGTCATGCACCTGGAAAAAGATCCTGACGGAGAAGACAGAATCCAGGTGAGGGTCAATACAGTTGACAACAACGCCAACGGCATATGGTCCAGGGTGGCCTGCCTGGATGCGGGTGCAGAGCGCGGCACTTATTTCCGTCCGGAAATAGGTGATGAAGTGGTGGTGGGGTTTATCAATGATGACCCTAATGATGCAGTGGTATTGGGGATGCTGAACAGCAGTGCGAAGAAAGCACCCATCAGGGCTGCTGACCTGAATCACGAGAAAGGAATTTTCACCCGCAGCAAATTGCGTATTCATTTTAATGATGAAACAAAGACGATCACCATTGATACACCTGCGGGCAACAGCATCAGGATGGATGAGAAAGAGACCACCATTGAGATCAAGGACCAGAACAGCAACAAGGTTACCCTCTCTGGTTCAGGTGTAAAGATCAGCAGCCCCAGCAATGTTGACATTGAGGCAGGGGGCAATCTTTCCATTAAGGCAGGTGCCTCACTGTCTATTGGCGGCGCGTCGCTGGGTGTAAAGGCAGATGGATCTGTATCGATGGAGGGATCGATGGTGGGCCTGTCTGCTTCAGGAATAACAGAAATAAAAGGATCACTCATAAAAATCAACTGATGCCCTCTGCCGCACGTATATCAGACTTACATACCTGCCCACTGGTGAATCCCGGTGGTGTGCCACACGTGGGTGGGCCCATCGTGGGGCCTGCCGTGGCAACTGTGATCATTGGTGGTATGCCCGCAGCAGTAGTGGGTGATCTGGTTGTGTGTGTGGGACCCCCGGATAGTGTGGTGAAAGGTTCTTCCTCCGTATTGATCGGTGGAAAACCAGCAGCCAGGCAGGGCGATCTTACGGCACACGGCGGCGTAATTGTATCAGGATGTCCCACCGTTCAAATTGGAGGATAGTATGGAAAACAGTAACAATAGTTTTCTCGGAAAGGGCTGGAGTTTCCCACCGGCATTTAACATGGCAACAGGATCTGTGGAAATGGTAAGTGACGAGGAGGATATCCGTCAGAGCCTTCAGATCTTATTGTCTACTTCGCTGGGCGAGCGCGTGATGCAACCCACATATGGGTGTAACCTGGCAGATTATGTGTTTGAAGGACTCAGCAGTACAACCATTGGATACATCCGCGAACGTGTGGCCAATTCCATTCTCTTTTATGAGCCCAGGATAGTGGTGGAGCGCATTGATGTAACCGGTGAAGGAACCATTGATAACCTGGAGGGGCGCTTCCTGATCTCCATCACCTACACCATACCGGGAACCAATTCAAGGTTCAACTACGTGTATGACTATTACAGGAATGAAGCCATAAAACCGATTTAATAAGCAGGGGTTATGATTGATTGCAAGCAACTTATTCATCCGTTTAAAAACGATCCCGGCACCAGCCAGCGCAACAGGATTGATCCTGAAATGCTGACGGCCAGGACGGCAATTGATGGCAGAAAACTGGCGGACCTGCTGGACTATTTTGTAAAACTCTCGCGCCATGTGCAGTACTATGACGAGCAACTGAAGGTGAGTGATTGGCATACATTTTTTACCCATAGCCTTCCTTTTTCACTGGCGGCCATGGTGAAGTTTGATGTGGACCAGTCAGCCTCCCAGTTTGCCCGCCAGAGAGCGCGGTTTATGAAAAAGCCCACCCGGGCGGGTCTTTACCTGGCTCTTCGCAGCCTGTTGATCATGTTCAAAAAAATAGACGGATGGTATGTGCAGATAGCCGGCCAGGAACAATTGCTGGAACCGCTGATGGAGAAAACCATGAAAGGGAAGCTGGGAAAATCCCTTCGTGCCCTGATCTCGTATGCCAATGCATCAAAGAATAAATTTGGAACGCAGGGATTGGATTTTACCTTATTGGCTTCACATGCCGTGTGGGGTCTGACTGCGGCAGACCTGGCCCTAGAGGATACTACTTTTCTGACAGCGGGCAATACCTATATAAAGCGGTTGACGGCGCTCTATGAGAAAACTTATGCATTGGTACAAACCGTCCACGATGTCATACAATTATTGGGTGCTAATGCTGCTTCCGGACTGGAGCAGAGTATGATCCCATTAAAAGAAGAATACCGGGAAAAGCATCCGCCCCATCTGGCCATCATTTTTGCATTCCTGAAATTGTTTGGGTATCTGCAGGATGATCTTAATGGATTTGCGCGCAAGCACCTGGATCATTTTTATAAGAACGTTCTACAACTGAAACCCAAACCTGCCCAGCCAGATCATGCTCACCTGGTGCTGGCCATCCAACGGCAGCTGGATAGATTTTTAGTAAAGAAGAACCTCGCTTTCAAGGATGGGAAGGATGCCAACAAAGCAGATATCCTTTTCACCGCCAATGATGAACTGGTGGTGAACAAAGCGGTGGTTAAGGAACAGAAGACGCTTTTTCTGCAACATGCACCTGTGCGGTTTAGTGCCAACAAGGAACGCTGCCAGACGTTCAGGGTGGTGGAAGGCGTGTATATGGCACCAGATGCCACCATGGCAGACGGAGTTGACAAGCCATTTAAAGAAAGCAATTCCCGCGAAACCCTGGGAGCGAAATGGAGTAAATACCGGGACCCGGAATTTGATTTCCTGTATCCTTATCCCACTGCGCGGATGGGATTTGTTATGGCATCGCCGGTATTATACCTGCAAGGGGGAAAAAGGAAGATTCGTATTCAGCTTCCCTGCCAGGTACTGGATAACTATTGCGGTACACTGCAGCCTGCGCGTACGGTTGCCAATCCCTGTTGTGATGATCCTCGCAACCAACCCATGGACGGAATGGCACTGGGGGCCGGGACTGCTGCAGGCAATTGCCCTGCTTACTTTCCTGCCCGTACCCTGATCAACCTGGTACGCGGCACCCTGGCCAATACTTATTACTATGTGAACAGGCAGATCATTGCGGCACTGGTGACACTGGGGATCAGCAAGGAACTGAGAAGTAAACTGGAAGAACTCCTGGTGGTGCGATATAAGAGACCGGGAATGGCCGATGTGAAATCAGGTGAGAAAGAAGACCCTGACCTGTGCTACTGCGGAAGGGAGGAATACCTGTTTGAAATCACCCTGATAGCCGCAGACTATTTGGCCAGGTTCAGTGCTACAGAGCGAGAGATCATGAAAGATCATATTTTCCCGCGCAAGGCTTTTCATGTGACGTTCAGCGGAGAGAAAGGATGGGTGACACCTACGGCTGATGCACTGGATATTAAAGTGAGCAATATCAATACCGCTACGGGGAGGTTTACTCTGGATATCACAGCGGGTATACGGGCAGACCAGGATAAGATCGGTTTTTACAATGCAGCCCTGCTAAAGCAAGACCTTCATACGGAGCTGCCCCTGGTGAAAGTGGAACTGGATGACAAGATCAAACTGACCATACCTGCAGACGGATGCCGTGACCAGAAAAAGGCTTGTTGTGAAAGACCCTTTGAACAAAAAACGCAAACTGTTTCCCTTTACCATTTTTTCAGGGATGTTAAGGTGGATGCTAAAACACAGATTGACGTTGAAGTCTGTGAGCTGAAAGACTGTGTTGTCCAGAACGATGAGAGCCTGCAGAACGTGAATGCCCCTATCTATCCCTTTGGGACAAGGCCCAATGTGATTGATTTTGATATCAAGAAGCCTTTACCCCAGAATGCTGATCCCAATCTCATCGGCCCCAATTTTTATATCGGCAGCAAGGAGATCATGCTCAAGCCCTGGCGTCAGCTTTCTGTGAACCTGGATTGGAAAGACCTTCCGGTAGATTTCAGGGACTACTACCGGGGTTACCTGAAAAACGGACTGGATAAGAATAAGTTTCATATCAACCTGGCTGTGCTGGAAGATGGCAGCTGGCAGCGGGAAATCAAACACCTGCCCATAACCGTTGACGCTACTATCAAGGGAAAGTTGTACCATAACCGCCGTCTTTTTGACCACAATGATGCCAGGATCTGCGGCAAACTGGAAGGGTTCCAGACCATCGTTTTGAAACGGGAGTTTTTCCCATTGACCAGTAAGTACCGGTTAAACAAGGACAAACTGGATAAACTGGAAGCTGCTACCCGGGATGGCTTCATCCGGCTGAACCTGCAGATGCAGGACTTCTGCCATAAAGAATATTCATATGTACTGGCCCGGCAAATGATGGCACTGGGTAAACTGCCGGATGATGAAATTGAAGACGCTATTTACTATGATACCACCAATGGTAATCTTGTGGTGTTCAACACTGAGCAGATCACGGATGATATCAATGATTCAAATGTCATAATCAACCGGGCTGAGAACAATGTAAATGGTCCTGGTAAGCTGGCCGCCAAAGCGGGTGTTTCAGGAAACATCAGTGTTACCAATGCCAATGCCATCAGAAAGATTCTTGCACCGTTTGTTTTGAGTGGTGAGAACCTGCGTGCAGATGTATTTGACCTGAAGAGTAAGATCAGTGACGTGAAGCAGATGATTGATACCAGCAGCAAGTTCCAGGCCGTCATTCCCAATGAGCCATGGACGCCTATCCTGAAAGCCATATCACTGGATTACACAGCCAGCGCCTCAGCTGCGGACATCGATCTTATTCACCTTTATCCATATGATGGCAGCTTCAAGCCGGAGGAACTGGAAACCGGGGCCATGTTGTTTCCCGGATTTTGTGACGAAGGGAATTTTTACATCGGCCTTGAATCCCTGGTGCCCGGCTCAACCCTGAGTCTCCTCTTGCAATTTGCCGAAGCCACGGCGGATGCTGAGACCGGGCGTGAGAAGCCCGTATGGTATTACCTGGAGAACAACCAATGGAAAATGATGCGGGAAGGGTTTGAAGTACTGAATGATGCTACCCATGGGTTAACAACTTCTGGCATTGTTACCCTGTCCATTCCCGGTAATATCAGTAAGAACAATACCATTTTGAATGGCGCCTTGCACTGGCTCAGGGTGTCAGTACCTTGCAGCACATCTTCTGTCAGTGAACTGCTGGGCATCCACGCGCAGGCCCTGAAGGTGAGTTTTACCAATGAAGAACAAAACGATAAGCTGCGGCTGGATGCAGGATTGCCCGCCGGCTCCATCTCTAAATTAAATGAGGCTGATGCTTCTTTGAGTTCCATCACACAACCTTATTCCTCCTTTGGCGGGAGAAAACCTGAAACGGAAGGACATTTTTATGTGCGTGTGAGTGAACTGCTCAGGCATAAGAACAGGGCGATACAAAAATTTGACTATGAGCGACTGGTACTGGAACATTTTCCCGATGTGTATAAAGTGAAATGCATCAACCACACCTACGGCTTGAATGCAAACCAGTACGTTAATGATTTTACGATAGCACCCGGATATGTATTGGTGGCGGTGATTCCGGATATGACGAGGCTGATGGCCGCCGGTTCCTTTGAACCCAAGGTGCCGGTGAGCATCCTGGAATCCATAGAGCGTGACCTCAGGCGGTTGATCTCACCCTTTGTAAGGCTTAAAGTCATGAACCCGAGATATGAGAAAGTTAATCTGTGTATACGTGTAAAACTGCTTCCCGGAAGAGACGAAGTGTTTTATAAAAGCCAGTTGAATACGGATATCAGGACCTTCCTGGCGCCCTGGGCCGTGGGAGAGTATGAGAAGCTTTCTTTTGGTCAGCCTGTTTACCGGTCAGACATCATCAGGTTCCTGGAGGGACTGGGCTACATTGATTATATCATTGATCTGCATATGGTTCATGAGGAGATGAACCAACCCACACTCTCAGTTTCCAGCCAGTTGCAGATGGTGCAGCCCATAACTGCAAGGAGCATTCTGGTAGCGGGCTCAGTAGACATCTGTATAGATCAACCGGGATGCGAGAAATGGTGTACCTGCAGGGGTGAGGACTGCTGTGATCATAAGCCCGTACCTGTGCGGGAAGAACAACCAATTATCATTCTTTAAAACGTAGTGGATGATCGGGGAATTAAACAAAGCGATGACGATCAGTAAGAATAATGCCGGCTTCCCGGACTACCTTGATTTCAACAGGCTGCGGACCGAAGGCATCGGGTATCTGGGTAAACTGTCTGGGAAAATCTGGACTGATCATAATGTGCATGATCCTGGCATCACCATCCTTGAAGTGCTTTGCTATGCCTTGCTTGACCTGGGATACAGGACCAACCTGCCGGTAGCGGATATCCTCGCACAGGATCCAACGGCCACTGGTCCGGAGAATAATTTTTTCACACCGGCACAGATCCTGACCAACAACCCCTTAACGATATTGGACTATCGTAAACTGCTTGTGGATATTCCGGGCATCAGGAATGCATGGCTGGTGCCGGCCAGGGATATAAAAGATATCTGCCGCATGCAGCCCAAGGAGCCCGGACGGGAAGCAGCATCCAGTTCATCATCCCGCACACAAACCTCAGGGGCAAGGACCACCTGTGAGGAATTCCTGAATGGGATCTATCACGTGTATATTGAAACAGAGATAGATGTGGAGAAAGAGTTCCGTCATGAAGATCCTGCAGTGGAGGAGGCAGACAAGAAGGCTTTCACAGACAAGATCATCGGAGATGTAAGAAAAGTGTTGATGGCACATCGTAATCTTTGCGAAGACTTTGAAGACATCTACATCCTCTGCAAAATAGATGCGGGTGTTTGCGCAACAATTGACCTTGAGGAAGGTGCGCAGGTGGAAGATGTTTTCCTGGCAGTGGCCAACAGGTTGTGGGCATTCTTCTCACCCAGTCCATCGTTTTACACCCTGGAACAGATGCTGGCAAAGGGCAAGGCGATGGATGACATATTTGCGGGCAGGCCCTACAGTCAGCAAAGCCATGGCTTTGTTGATACCAGTGAACTGGAAGCGATCAAGCTCAGGCGGGAGATCCACACCTCAGATATTTATGATGCAATCTTTGAAGTTCCGGGGGTGAGGAAACTGTCGCGGCTCAAGTTCAGGACCTGTGGAAAATCCTGCTTTTCCGTTGATGGTGTTAAAAATACTGAATGGGTTTTTCACCTGCCTCAGCACCACGTACCTGTTTTCTCATTGTCTTGTTCAGGGATAGAATTTACGATGAACGGGCTTCCCGTCAATTTTGACGCAGCCAGCTTCTATTCCCAGCTGGAAATGGGATGGCAGCAGCAGGGAAAGGTGCAGTATAAAATGCCGTCGCCTTACCTGGATGCTGCCCTGCCTACCGGCAAGTTTCATCCTGACCTGGGATTTCATTATTCCATACAGAATGATTTTCCCGTAGTGTATGGAATAGGTGAGGGCCACATGCCAGATGATGTGAGTGACCAGCGGAAAGCGCAGATCATGCAGCTGCGTGGATACCTGATGTTTTTTGACCAGCTGCTGGCCAATTATCTCTCACAATTGGGGAATATCCGCCAGCTTTTTTCTTTGCAGCATCCCGCTGCCCCGGCCCAGATGCACACTTACTTCCTGAATACCATTACCAGTATCCCTGAGATGGACAAGCTGCTTCGCTTTGGGCAAACGAATGCACTGGCACCAGCGGGTTCAGTACTGGCGATTCCGGTAGACAAAGGCAGCTGGGATACTACCGCCTTTGCCACGCAGACGGGCGCCACTATACTTGCCGGCTTTAACAGCGTACAGTTCCCTGGCATATTTGAGGTGCATACAGCCATAGACCTGCTGCGAAATGACCTGGTGAACGAAACAGAAACATCCATAGCGGTAGAGGAAACCATGGATAATAAATGGTTGTATGCGATCCGATCTTCTACCGATGATTTTGTAATGGTGGGGAACACCTTATTCAACAGTAGAAATGAAGCTGAGCTGCATGCATCCAGCGTGCAGTATGCAGGTATGTTTGAGAAAAACTACAAGAGTCTGGCTACCGGAGTCACCCAGTATAGTTTTAACATCGCCCTGAACCTGATTACCTATACGGACTACCTGGGCCTGCTGGTTGAAGATGAAGCAATGTACCAAAAGCGCCGAATGGGTTTTCTCAGCCATCTGTTGTCCCGGTTTGCTGAGCAATTCTCTGATTTTGTGATCTACCATTGGAAATCAGTCATGGGCGTGTCAGACATCAGTGCAGCGGAAGCATATTTGACAGACTATCCAGACCTCAGCAGGAACAGGGGACGTGCGTATAACTACCAGCTAGATGGACTGGTTGATGATAATATCTCCGGTTTTGAAAAGAAGGTGAAAGCCATAGCCGGGTTAACAGCGGGGAAAAAAAACCTGTTGTGCCATTTTGTGGTAGACCGCTTTGATGAAACCTATTTTATGGACCCGGCGTTGACAATGCCGAAGGGTGTGTCACCCACCAAACTTAATATTGGAAAGAATGTAAACGTGAACGTGAATGAGAAAGGTGGATTTATTTACCGCCTGGTGGATAAAGAAAATGTTCCGGCAGTTTTTTCCCTGGCCTTCAATGACAATAATTCGGCCTTGGCTAAACGGGTGGAATTGTCTGTAGCCACGCTTAAGCAGCTCAACAGGATGCCGATAGTGGACACGGGTGCAGATCCATACAAAGAGGTGAGTCCGGGGAAATACAGCATCCTCATCACCCTGACCAATGTGCAGGGTATAGGTTCCCCCATTACGTTGTTTTTGGGTAAGGAAGTGTATGGTTCAAAAGAGGAAGTGAAGTCTGTGTTCAGCAAAAAGCTGATTGACATCATGGGTGCTGCTATGGACATCAGCAGTTATGGCACTGTTATTATCTCCGGTAACCAGCCACCGGCACCGGATACCCTTGCCAGTATTCCGGCCCAGGCGCTGACGCAACTGGTAGCCGCCTATGGTGCGGGCTGGGTTGCACCGCTGGTGAAGCAATTACAGATGTTTCCCTACCGCAAGATTGATATCACCTATGCGCAGTATGCGGAACTCTACTGTAAGGATCCTCAGCTACTGGGTTGGCCGGTTGATGATCCCGGTGACCGTTTCAAATGGTATTTCAACTTACCTGTTGAAGATGATATCAGTGGAAGTTGGATCAGCACGCGTCACTTTGATCATCCGGAAGAGATGTTCAAAGCTTTTGCCTTCTTCAGCATGTTGGTAAACTATGCGGGCAACCTTTATGCTGACTGTGCCTGTACAGGATTTTTTAAAGAAGATCACATCGTCCATCATTTCAGCACCAAACTTTTTATACGCGAAGTACTTGCCCAGGGCATTGATATATTTCCAACGGCCGAAGACGCATGGGGGCCTAAAGGGATTGAAAAGTTTATTTGTGCAGTACAGGGGGCCAGGGCATTCTGGCCTTACCAGCGAAAGGAGCACTGCCATTCGTTCTATGTCACTTGTGGACAGGGCCAGGTGTATCACCCCTGCCAATATGAAAATGCGAAGTATGGTGAGAAAGTATTGGAACACCTGGTGGAAACCGGAATTAAATACATTAAGGACCGATCCTATTTTTTCAATGCATCTACAGGAGAGCTCTATGGTGGCAATGGTGAGACCTTTGCGCGGGTTGATCTGGAAAAGGTGCCAGCGGCTGACAGATGTGACCTCATGGTGAACATAGCATCCTTCATCTCATCAGGTACCGGCAAGACTTCATACTCGGCTAACAGCGGGCTTTTGATGCAGGTATTTCCGGACGGGCTGTCTATACGGTCCGCTGCATCGCGCCAGGGATTAACACCGGAAGAACAGGAGGCATGGATAAAGGAGTGGGAGCAGGAACTAAAACAATGGGCCTGTTTCTTTCCCATCGTCAGGACAAAATTACCGAAGACTGCGGACGGCAAGGACCACTATACCTATTGCATTGAGATCAGGTTACCTGGATTCAATGATTGTGCCGGTGGATCAAAAAGAAAGAACGAGCTATGTGCTGTAGCCTGGAAAAGCAATTGTTGTTATGCAAGTTGTGTAGAGGCTGCGGTTGCCTTACTCAGCATCTGGAAAGAATTGGTGGAGAAAAACAGTTACCGGCTGGTATACAACTGTGAAGATAAAACCTGGGGTATCGCCATCCACAGCTATGCACCTGCGTTTGTGGGTGCAAACCAGGCCTCCACGGGATCAGACATCATTGCCCTTAACCCTCAGTGTTATACAGGATGGGATGAGGATTGTGAAGCAATACAACGTGCAGAAAGACTGGTCAATATCCAGGGCCTGCACCTGGTGGAACATATTCTTCTCAGACCTGTGCATCAGGAAGACTGCCGATGCCGGAAGAAACTGGCAGCCTGTGGGGTGGATTGTGATTTTCCAGATTGGGTGGAAACAGATGCTGATTGCGTGGAAAAAGAATTGCATGCCTGTTTCAAGCCGGGATCAGATCCGTATTCATTCATCGCCACGGTTTTTCTTCCGGGATGGAGTAAACGATTCAGGGATGAAAAGGAGAGGCTGCTGCTGGAAAGACTGATGTACCGGGAGGCCCCCGCGCATGTACTGCTGCGGATCATATGGCTGAGACCTGTTGACCTCTGCCGGCTGGAGTCTGGTATGCTGGAATGGCAGCGCTGGCTGGCAGGAATGCGTACTTGCAATACTGATTTTTCCCTTTGTGTGTTCCTGGAACTACTTATCAACCGCTATTATGAATGTATGCCTGCCTGTACAGACTGTTTGCCCTGTTCAGATAACAAACCACCAGTACAGCACTGCTGGGATGAGAAAGATAAAATACTTCGCCCCACCGGATTTGTGGACCTGGTGAATGCTTTGTATTGTTTTGAAGACTACTGCCGGAGGATGGATGACAGGAAGCAGGTTGCTGATCCGTACATCGGCATGAACAGTCCGGTAAAGCGTGTTAAAAATGCGGCAGGTAAAAAAGCAAAAACGAAAACCAGCAAAGAGAAATGAACCACCTGATCAGGAAACAGGAGATCGCCTTGAGAATTCATGCTGGTGTGGATGCCTTTCGCATTCAGCATGCGGCGAAGTCATATTACTATGACAAAGTGATGCCGGTGCTGGAGAAGTTGTTTGATGAGTTTTCAAATGAACACAGCGTGGTTGAACTGGCACGGCTTGAGATAAACCTGGGTGCACTGGGGTGGAAGGATGGTCAGTTGTTGATGGAAGCCGATGCCATCTATGAGGTATGTAAGCAACAGCTGCAGCAACAGTTGACTGAAAGCGGGGTTGCACAGGATGAACGGCTGGTCAGCAGAAAGACAGCGGAAGAGCATGCCTGCCTGCAGTGGATTTTCTACATGGTCAATGGCGTGTTGCCCTGGGAAGTGAAGATGGTAAGCCAGGAATGGCTGATGAAAGTGATCCATCAACTGGCCATTGACCATGTGTTGATCAGCAGGGTGAGATCCCTGATCAGGCAGGATGGCAATGCCCTGGCCAGGATAGCCGGAGAACATGAGGACGGTTTTCTGGTGAAGCTTGCAGAGGTGTTGACGGCGAGCCCGCAGCCACAGCTTGCTGACTTGCGCAGAAACCAACGGGCCTCGCAACGTCATTTCCCAGAAGGGGTGCCCTGGCAGCGTCTACAGTGGCCAGAGATATTGAGGCAGGCGGCGGCAGGTGTAGTTGATTTGAGTGGTACAACCCAAGCGGTGCAGCTTGCCATGGCACAGGTTGAAGAGCAGGTTGATACCTGGATACCGCCTTCACAAAAGCCAGATGAGATCTATGGTGCTCATGCGGGACTGATCCTTCTTCACCCGTTTGTCAGGCAATTGTTTGTACGGCTTGGCTTGTTGAAAGAGGGACAATTCAGGGATAAAATGTGTTTGCAGAAAGCGGTATTGATCCTTCATTTTCTGGCAACAGGTAAGCAGGATTTTCAGGAACATACCCTGGCAGTACCCAAGATCATTTGTGGAATGCTGCTGGAAGAAGCGATGATGGATGATGTCTTGCCCTTGGAAACGGAGGTGCAAAATGAAGCCCTGGATATGATGCATGCGGCAATAGCCCAATGGGAAGTGCTGGGCAATACTTCTGTTGCTGCTTTCCGCGAAGGTTTTATTGATCGCGAAGCCAGGATCAACATTGAAGAGCGGCGGATCACCTTCAGGGTGGAAACCAAGGGTATCGATGTTTTACTGGATCATTTACCCTGGAACCTTAGTCTCGTTACTTTTCCATGGCTCCAAACAATCATCCACGTACAATGGCGCTAATAAACGCATATGAGTAAGTCTGCAGAGCCGATACGGTCTACATCTTCTGCTTCGCAGGGCAGCGGTTCGTTTTTTGATAAGAAAAACGCTGCAGAGCAGTCGCCCTCTTTCTTTGGCGTACAAACCAAGCTCGCCATCGGCAAAGCTGATGATGAGATGGAGCAGGAGGCAGACAGGGTGGCAGACAGGGTGCAGGCAAAGCTGTCTGTGGGCGCGCCGGATGATCCTTATGAGGCGGAGGCGGATCGGATGGCAGACAAGGTGGTGAACAATTCAGGAGCGCCTGCCTTGCAAACGAAATTGGAACCGGTACAAAGGGGGAGGGAAGTTGAAGAGGGCGATACAGTTTTTCTCAAACCAGCTTCACTGCAGCTATTGGGTGAAGATATCGATGGAAATGGATCGCGGGAATCCATTGTTGCCGCAGCAAGATCCATGATTGGCAAGATAGAGGCAAAGCGAACTGATGGCGGCGGACGCGTTGGTGCCAAATACCTGCTGGATATTTTTCACCTCGCAGCACCAGGGGTTTGGGATGATGCCATCATTCAGACAGCGGGCGCGAAACTACCGTCCTGGTGTGGCATATTTTCTGTTTGGGCACATAAGCGCGCAGGTAAGGATATCGGTACCTGGCAGATCGGAAAAGGTGTTTCTGCATTTGGTACCATCAGGCAAACTACGAGTCCCCAACCTGGTGATATCGGATATATTGATCAGCCCTTTCAGCACCATTGTATCATCGTTAAAGTGGATGGCAATAGTGTACACAGCATTGACGGGAACAGTGGCCTCTTCAGCGAGGTGAAAGAGAATATCCGGCCGCTAAGTGCCTATACCGGATTCTTCACCGCTTTCCTCGGAGGCAGTGCCGTACAACGAAAGACTAAACTGCAACGGAAAGGCCATGGCGATGGAAGTACTGCGCCGGCATCCGTAGAGAAAAGCCTCGCATCTTCGCGGGGCAAGGGATCTCCCTTGCCTGATGCAGTGAATAACAAGATGGGCTCTGCCATGGGAGCGGATTTCAGTGAGGTGCGCATTCATGATGACCATGCTGCTGCGGACATGAGCAATGCACTCAATGCACAGGCGTTCACGCACGGAAAAGATATTTATTTCAACCGCGGAAAATACGATCCCGGAAGCAAGGCCGGTCAGCACCTGCTGGCGCATGAACTCACCCACACCATTCAACAGCGTGGATCCACCATGCAGCGTATGATCCAGAAGAATGGGAATGGCAATAACACCCAGGCGGCAGCCACCAATCCTGTAGTCCCTGATTTTAAAGAAACCGAGAAGGAGTTTCATGTGGAGAAAATCAATCTGCCCGCATTTAAGAAAAGAAATAAAGACAAGTTCAATATCCCCCTGCACAGCTTGTCGCCCCGTCCGGAAGCATGGGACCACAATGAAGTCTGGGACAAATTTGTGCGTAAAGACGTTTTCAATAAGACGGGGTCCTGGCTACAGGACAAGGCCAAGACGAAACACGGGGAGGAGGATATTTATTTTCTAACCTCTGAGGATGGCAAGTTCAAATTGTTCGGGAATATGGTGACTATCCAGGAAGCTGCCATCAATCCCAAATGGGACCGTTTTGGCAAGCCGGCCATACACCAGGTAGATCACATCGTTGAAGTGCAGTTGGGCGGTGACAACACGGAAGAGAACTTTGAACTCATGGATGCGTATGCCAATACCAATTCCGGCAACGCAATCATGTGGGAGCGATATCGGCAAATGGAAGATGCAAGGACCAAGTTAAAAGATAAATTTCCCAACCTCCCTAAGAAGCCGGTCCTGAACTCGAAGTATATCACACATTTTCATAAGATCGAAAGTTGGGATCTCAAACATGCTGGAAGCGATAAGGGTGAGGTGTTCTGGAAGATCGGCGAGATCAAGGATGTAAAGCACCTTAGCAAACTGAGGAGCATGACCAAGAAGGAGATCGAGGATTCTCAGGGCGAGGTAGGTAAGGAGTTTGTATTGTATATGCGGAAAGATGGCGGTGTGCCCATCAAGATCAAGTTGCCTTTTAAGCAGAAGAAGAACTGGCTGCCGGGCATAGACCTGGATGAATTTGATGATAAGGCGAAGACGATCACTTTTAAGGTGAGCAGCAGGTTGACAAAATCCCTGAGCCAGGGAAAGAAATTTGTTGTTCCCTTTGTTGAATTGCCTTTTTTGACCAATGGCGGTTACCTGAATTTCAATACTACAACAGATAAGGGCCTGGAAGGCTATCTCCAGTTCAATGGACTCAGCCCATTGGTGATCACCCATTTTGGATTGCACGAAACAGAAGGATTTCTGCTTACCGGTAACATTATAACAGACATACCCATTATTGATAAAACCCCTGTTTCTTTCAAACTAAATGGGGAAGAGTTCATGGTTAGTAAGGAACTGGAACTCGGCAATTTCGAGAATAAATTTCCGAAGCCTTTCAAGATCAACGATGTTGGCCTGATCATATTTGCGAGCACGCAGAAGGGACTGGGCGTGGAAGGGGAGATGGGTTTTGAACTGGAGAAGATTGGTAAGGGTAACCTGAAGGGCTTGGGCAGCACGCAGAAAGGATTTGGTATTGAAGGCAGTTTTGATTTTGACCCCAATCTTTTTAAGTCTAAGATCAAGGCATCTTACATTGACCGGAAGTTTTTGTTTGACGGATCGGTTACTCTGGAGAAAGGAAAATTGCCGGGCGTTGACCAGCTGACCATCAATGTGAAATATGCCGAAGATAAGATCAGCGGTAGCGGAACGGCAAAATTGAATATTCCCGGCGTCAAAGAAATCACGATCAAAGTTGAACAAACGGAGAACGGTGGACTGCGTATTGAAGGAGATGTAGATTTTGGTGGCAAATTTAAATCGGCAGGAAATGTCAAGGCTGTTTTTGAAAAGAACGACCAGGAGTGGGCGGTGGCAATAAAGGGTGAACTGCGGCCCAATATTGAATTGCCGGGTTTCAAGATTAACAGTGTAAGCGTTGGATTTGTAAAAGGGATTTTTGATTTGTCGGCCGAGGCTGGGTTTAAGCGGGGAAAGGTGAATGGCGATTTCAAAGTGGGAATCACCAACAGTAACCTTAATGAGCAAGGCGTACCCATTGCCGGTGTGGGTAAAGAACTGGTCTTTTATGCATCCGGAGAGGTGAAGCTTGAGATTGTGAAGGACGTGGAGGCAAAACTGAATGTTAAGATCACCAAGGAGGGTGATCTCAGGATTGGCGGAGGAATAGAGGTGAAGGAGGACAAGCCTATTGTTGACCCTAAGTCTGGCGACAGAAATACGGATAAGAAACTGAACATTTTTGAATTCAGCCAGAAGATACCCATTGCTTCCTGTGGTGTGGCGTCCCTGGTGCTGAAATTAGAGGCGGGAGTTGGGCTTTTTTATGAGTTCAAAGGACTCCAGTTGCAGAAGGGCAGTAATGTGACCATGGATGAAATCAGCCTCAAAGACTTGAATAAGGCAAAATTGAATTCAAAAATCAAGTTAAGTACCGGGGCCAAAGCAGGGGTGGATGCGTTTATTGGGGCGGAGGCGGGATTGCAGGTGCTGATAGCCGGTGTAGCGGGAACTGGGAAAATAAACCTTAAACTTACGGCTATTGATGCCAACGCCACGGCCGAAGTGGAGGCTGGCTATTCTGCGGACGAGGGCCTGAAGTTCAAGACGGCCAATATGGAATTTGACGTGAGCTCGAGTATTTCTTATAATATCTCGTTGGGTGTGCGGGTGTACCTGGAGCTGTTTGTTACAGATGTTACATTGTGGAGCCACACCTGGGAACCGGAAAGCCTGAAAGGGGAGAAGAAATTCAGTTGGTTTGACGGAACACTTAAAGTGCCTTTCAAATTTGGCGAGGGGAACAAACTGGATACGGATGATGTGGCGTCAGGACTGAAGAAAGAAATTGAAGGAAATGCCAAAGATGAAAAAATGTTCACGGATGCCGCTTCCAGTGGTGTGGATGGAAATGGACCCAATGAGGCAGAGGAAGAGCAGAAGATGATGGACAGGATCAAGGCTTCAATTGCCGATGCTTACAGGGGTGCGCATAGTGACGAAGTATTTGCATTTAATTCTTCTTTAGACGAAACTTATTTCACCAAGCGCGTGGCGGCCTGGAAAAGGGTGAATAACCTCAAAAAGCTGAGCCCGGAGATCATTAAACTGTTAAAAGATGAGATCGTTGCCTATGAGCGGGAAGAATATGATGCATTGGTAGTGTACATTAAAAAAGATACCTACCTGGATTCCTCTTCCAAAATGGTGGTGATCGATGACTTTTTTAAGTTCAGGCCAACACTTACCGCGGCAGAGAGAATAAATGTGGAAGCCATCGTGCCACCTGACCCCAAGGCCAAGGATGCCGGCAAGGGCAAGCCAGGTGCCAGTAAAAAGAAGCCGGTGCAGAAAAAAGGGATTCATCCTTCGCAAGGTGGCTACGCCGTTCCTGACGATTTTGCTGACCGCATGCAGGCCGCAAAAGCCAACGGTGTGCCGCTGCCACTTGATCTGAGGGCCAGTATGGGAGCCAGTCTCGGTGCTGATTTTTCTGGTGTAAGGGTGCACTATGATCAGGAGGCGGCAGCACTGGCCAGTGAAGTGGATGCGCAGGCCTTTACCCACGAAGCACATATTTTCTTTAATAACGGTAAGTATGATCCAGGTTCTTCAGAAGGAAAAAGGCTGCTGGCCCATGAGCTCACCCATGTGATCCAGCAGGGATATGGGGAAACAATAAGGAGGGTTCCGGAGAAGGATGCAACAGGTACCGTGTTTACGGGGAACTATATTTTTGATCCGGGTAAAGATGGATTGAACAGTAGCTTTTTCAATAAGGTCAAGCGGGCTGTTTCAACAGGCGTTATTACTGATGCAGACCTCATCAGTCTCAAGAAAGATGCGGTGGCAAGAAATGGCAGTGTGCTGCATGCGGAACTTTTATTGATGGCTGCCATGCGGAATAGCGCCAACGTTGCACTGATGAATGTACACAAGGGAGGACCCCTGGTGATTTCCCTCGCCCAAATTCTTTCTGCCGACAAGCAACATGTACTCAATGTAGATAGGCCATCCTTACCACCGGATCTTGCACATCCCTTCCTTCGGCAGCTGCTGGCCCTGATGGGATTGACTGGTGAAACCATGGAGCAGGCTGCGGAGGCAATGGACCGGTCTGCGCAGCAATACATTCAGGCAACAGCGGGAAAACAGTTTGCAGATCTGGCAGATAAATTAATTGTGTCTGCGGGATTCACCAATCCGGTTGTGCCTTTGTATGAAATTGTGGAGGCAATGCAAAATGCCGCTGCGGATAGTACGCCCGGCGATCAGGTAATGGCGGGTTCTGTTTACCTGATAGCAAAACGATACAGGCATTCCACTGCGCCTAAGATTCTGGATGGTACCATTAAAGTTGACGCAATGATTCCGTCTGTTTACAGAAGGTTTCACGGATCCGGCGGCGCTACCTACAGCTATTCCACGGACATGGATACGGATAAAGCGAATATGTTATACCTGCCCACAACTATTGATATTCTTCAAATGAGGGATGTGGCGTTGGTGATACATGAACTTACCCATGCAGAAGATGACCTGAGCAGGCCCACAGAAGTACAGGTGGATTCGCTGGCACTGGAACAGCGGGCATATATGGCACAAGGGAAGCATATGCTGGATGAGATCCTTTCTTCACTGGGCGCACCTGGCCTGGTAACGGCGGCCGCCGGTTACGTGAATCTGGGACCACTATACTATTGGTCTATGATGTTAGCCGCAAAATCTGATCTCAGCAGGTATGAGGCCACCTTTACTACGGTGTGTACCACGGCACCGGCTTCCAGGGCACAGGCATCGGTAAAAACAGACCTGGCGCTTTCTGACGCACAGATCAGTGCAAATATCCGGACTGCATTACTGGCGCTGAGAACGCCTGGGGGGCAGCCTATGTATACTGCCGGAAATACCACCTTGGGCGGTGGATCCGGGCATTTTTTCAGATAAGCAAAAACAAGTGTATGACTTACAGAAGCCGCGTGTACAGGCAGCGCAATGTGCAGCAAGCCAACAACGAAAAAGCGAAAGACCAGGATAAGTTTTTCAGCAGCAATACAGAAAAAGGAAATGGAAGTAAAAATGCATTCTTCCAGGCAAAAGCCAATGACCCGGTTGGGGGATCCGGAGACGCTTTGGAGAAAGAAGCTGAGACCAAGGCGGCGCAGGTGAATGCGGCTGATGCAGTGAGCGAGAAAAAAGATGAGGCCGTGCAAAGGCTGGCAACGCCGGAAGAGGACAAGCAGACCTCCACCAATGACGAAAGAATGAAGCAGGATAAAGACAAACAATCTTAATCGTTTTTATGGCAGCAAACAGACCTATGCTACAGGAGTTGGCATTTATTCGGGAATTGATTCAATACAGGATCGGGTTTATGCAAAATGACCAGGTGGATGAGCCGGGTTTCCCCCAGCCTGACTCCTGGGAACTGAACCTGCATGGATTTGCACGGAAGCACCAACTTAGTGCCGAGGAGATCATTGTAATATGGATAGCCCTGGCACCCCATATAAAAAGTGATTTGTTTGATGAGGCCATCCAGGAAATGCTGCATAACAACGCAGATCTGCCGGTGATGGGCGGAGTGAGGGGGAAGCAATACCGAGGATTTTTGCCTACAGGGGAAACGGCTTTGTTTCTGCTGGCGGGTGAACATTACCAACGTCGATTTCAATTGCAGCAGCTCTTTGAGGCAGACCATTTTTTTGCCAAAAACAGGATCCTTTGGCTGGAAGAGGTGGCAGGCGGTGAACCGGCAATGAGTGGGAGACTGGTATTATCCCAGGAATATGTAGAACAGTTTACCTCCGGAAGGATCACGAAACCCCATTTCAGTTCCAGTTTCCCTGCCAGACTGATCCAGACGCAACTCCAG
The DNA here is from genome assembly GCA_044225015.1 of Chitinophagaceae bacterium. Taxonomy (GTDB): domain Bacteria; phylum Bacteroidota; class Bacteroidia; order Chitinophagales; family Chitinophagaceae; genus Pollutibacter. The sequence goes on from JBGAJG010000002.1 coordinate 522,270, forward strand.
TGGGAGGATCTTGTTCTTGCAGATGAAGTAATGCAGCAAATCAGGGAGCTGGAGCAATGGCTGTTGCACAGCAATGTACTGATGAATGAATGGGATATGCGAAGCCGTTTCAAGAAGGGATACCGCGTACTTTTTCACGGTCCTCCCGGTACGGGTAAAACACTAACGGCCAATCTCCTTGGCAACTATACCCAGCGGGATGTATACCGGATTGACCTGTCTATGGTGGTCTCAAAATTTATTGGAGAGACAGAGAAGAACCTGGAGAATCTTTTTGCCAGGGCAGAAGCTAAAAACTGGATCCTGTTTTTTGACGAGGCAGATGCATTGTTTGGTAAAAGGACTGGTGTGCGGGATGCGCATGATAAATATGCAAATCAGGAGGTCTCCTATTTACTGCAAAGAATGGAGGACTTTGATGGCCTGATCATTCTGGCGTCTAACATGAAGAATAATATCGATGAGGCATTTGTCAGAAGGTTCAATGCCATCATACGGTTTAACCTGCCATCAGAAGAAGAACGGAGCTTGATCTGGCGGAAATCCTTCCCGCAGCGGGTAGGTTTTGCCGAAGAGAAAGACGTTCCTGAGCTGGTGAAGAAATATGAATTGTCTGGCGGAAATATTATCAATGTTGTTCAATATTCCTGCCTTAAAGCACTGGCCAGAAATAGCCCGGTGATCAGCCTGGATGATGTACTAAATGGAATCAAAAGGGAAATGCATAAAGAAGGCAAGCCTTTCAGCCTGAATGGAAAAACCTTGATGGCCAACTAGCAGGTTTCCTTTCAAACTGCTGCCATGAAGGTTAGGTATTGCCCCGGCCACTCATCAATTTGTTTCAAATCATATCGTTTTCCTACATATTGGTTTCAAGTTCAGCAGTTTCGGGAGTAACACGAAAAATATCGATGCAAATAGTCTTACATTAATCGCAAAATATTTGGATATGCATAGACTTAAGGCAATTGCTTTCATTTGTTTGATTGCAATTTTTGCGGCCTGCAACAACAAGACAGAGACGGCCACCAAGCCTGCTGAGGCAGCGGCTGGCCCCGGTTCAGCCTTCAAAGGTGAGATTAAAGAAGACGTGCGGGATTCAAAAGCAGATTGGGATCCCTATGTACGGAAAAAAGCGCCTGAGGGTGCACCCAACATTTTATTCATTCTTTATGATGATACCGGGTTGGCGGCATGGTCTCCCTATGGTGGCAGGATCAATATGCCCACCATGGATAAACTGGCGGCAGACGGTCTCACGTATACACAGTGGCATACGGTGGCCCTCTGTTCTCCCACCCGTTCCTGTATCAATACCGGCCGTAACCATAACCTGAATGGTATGGGTTCCATCACGGAAGGTGCCAACGGTTTCCCTGGCTACAGCTGTCAGTTGCCACCCCAGGCGGCTACCATGGCGCAGATCCTGAACGACAATGGCTGGAGCACATTCTGGATCGGTAAAGACCACAACGTTCCCGAAACTGATCTTTCACAAGGTGCTAACAAGAGCCAGTGGCCCTTGCAGCAAGGATATGATCGTTTCTATGGATTCATCGGTGGTGAAACCAACCAGTTCTATCCTGACCTTACAGAAGATAACCACGCTATTGAACAACCTTATGGTCCTGAGCAGGGATATCACCTGTCAAAAGACCTGGCAGACCAGGCCATCAAAATGATCAGTGATCAAAAGTCTGCCAATCCCAGCAAGCCCTGGTACATGTGGTATTGCCCCGGTGCCAACCACGCACCCCATCAGGCGCCTAAGGATTACATCGCCAAATACAAAGGAAAGTTTGACGATGGATATGATGCTTATCGCAAATGGGTGCTGCCCCGGATGATCGAAAAAGGAATTCTTCCTAAAGGCACAACCCTCACAGATTTTAACCCCATGCCTACAGATCAGGCAGCAGCGGGTGATTTCGTGAAACCCTGGGATAAACTTTCTGCCGATGAGAAGAAATTATTCTCCCGCCTTTGCGAAGTGTATGCTGCGTTCTCTGAGTATACTGACGTACAGATCGGAAGGATCATTGACCATCTGAAAGCAACAGGCCAGTACGAGAATACCATCATCATGTATGCATCTGACAATGGTGCATCCGGTGAGGGTAGCCCCAATGGTTCTGTGAACGAGAATAAATTCTTCAACGGTTATCCCGATGACCTGGTAGAGAATATGAAGCTGATCAATGAACTGGGTGGTCCAAACACCTATGAGCACTATCCTACAGGATGGGCCGCAGCCTTGTCTACCCCCTTCAAAATGTTCAAGCGCTATTCCAACTACGCAGGTGGTACTGAGTGTCCCCTGGTAATCACCTGGCCCAAGGGCATCAAGGCCCGCGGCGAAGTGCGCAACCAGTATCACCACGCGGTGGACATCGTTCCTACTATCCTGGAAATTGTTGGTATTGAAATGCCGAAAGTATACAAAGGCGTAGAGCAGTATCCACTCTCTGGCGTGTCTATGAAATATTCATTTGACGCCAAGCCCGATGATCCTACACAGAAGCATGTACAGTATTATACAATGCTGGGTACAAGGGCCATCTGGCAGGACGGATGGAAGGCTGTAGCGGTGCACGCACCGTTGACCAGCAAAGGGAAATTTAACGAGGACAAATGGGAACTCTACCATGTAGCGGTTGACCGCTCTGAGTCCAAAGACCTCGCCAAGGAGAATCCTGAAAAACTGGCCGCGTTGAAGAAGCTCTATGAAGAAGAAGCGAAGAAGAACTTCGCTTATCCGCTGGATGATCGTACGGCCACAGAGATCCTCACGCTGGAACGTCCGGAAGAAGAGGCTAAGAAAGACGCGTATACGTACTATCCTCATACGAGTTCTGTACCGGAAGCGGTAGCCGTGAACGTAAGGGGTAAATCATATAAGATCGTTTCCAACGTAGATATCACGGCCAATGCCTCCGGTGTGATCTTTGCGCACGGATCCAGGTTTGGCGGCCACAGTTTATTCATCAAAGACCATAAGCTGTATTATGTCTACAATTTCCTGGGGATAACGCAACAGCAGTTGGTATCCGGCGTGCTCAAGCCCGGTAAGTATACCTTTGGGATGGAGTTCATCAAAGAGAAAGCCGGTGACCATGGGGAATCTGTGGGTATGGCCAAGTTGTATATCAATGATAAGGAAGTGGCCAAGACACCGATGGTGGCCCAGGTGGGTAAGTTCACATTGGTTGGTGATGGCTTATGTGTGGGTTATGATAGTGGTGACCCCGTGAGCAAACTGTATGCATCACCCGGTGAATTCAAAGGTGGCACCATTCATTTTGTAAAAGTGAGTACGGGCAAGGAAACCTATGCAGACCTGGAAAGGGAAGCGCAACGGGCCCTCGCCAAAGAGTAGCATAATTTTGTTGTTGATGTAAATATCCTGCTGGGCGGCATGCTCAGCAGGATTTTTTTGGGGCTGAATCCGGGTGGAGGCTTTCGGTTGGTCTTTTCATTGATTCGATGTACTTTGATGGAAAGATTTTGCAACCTATGACAGTCCGGCTATTATTCAATCTGGTCTTAAAAGTCCTCGGTATTTTCTTTCTGAAAGACTTTTTAATTAACCTGCCAACCATTCTTTATTCACTATCTGACCTGATCAAGGGTGAAACAAGACCCAGCGGTGGATCGTTTTTTATTGAATTGATGACCTTTTCGATTTACGGGTGGTTGGTGTATGCGCTATTGATCAAAACAAATACCTGGATTGACAAATTAAGGCTGCTGGATGGAATGGAAACACAGGAGGTATCGATGAGTATACATCGCTCCACCGTACTCGGTATTGCAGTCATTGTAACAGGGCTGTTGTTGATTTTCCAGGCTATCCCTGAATTGATCCGTTCAGGCATTTCTTTGTATATGTACCATCAGGCCACAAGATCATTTGGAGGAGGTTTGAAACCGTTCGATTATTCTTCCATTGGCGTGCAGATCATAGAGATCATTATAGGACTACTGGCGATAGGTAACCAGGGGAAAATTGTGGCGTATATTGAGAAAATGCAAAGGAGGAGATAGGGGATTAAGTTTGTCATACTTCCAATGTTAAGCGCATGCGTTGTTTAGTTTTTGTTAATCTACTGCTGATAGTTATTTCCTGCGGATCACCCAGGGAACAACCACCCGTTGCAAATCATTTTTCCCTGTCTAAAAAGATTGGTGAGCCATTTGATTTGAAGAACATCGTAGATAGCACCGGGCAGGAGATCGATATCGATTTTTCGGGGTACGACTACACTATGATAGATTTCTGGTTTACGAAATGTCCACCCTGCATCAAGGAAATGAATGAATTTGCAGATGCGCTGTCTGGTAAAGAGGCTAAGGTACGTGTCATAAGCATCTCAGTGAACCAGCCATGGTTCTGGAACCAGGAAAGGAGAAAAGCGGAAGGGAATCTCGGATTCTTCAAAGAGAAATTGAGGAATTGGCAACAATATGTGTTGCAAACGGCGGACAAGCCTTCATTGAGAAATGAAATGTCAACTGACAGGATCAAAGAGCTTGAAGAAAGATACTTTGTCAGTTTTTATCCTGCGTATTTTGTGGTTGACCGGAAAGGGAAGATCATCAGCAGGCCCGCCAGCGGCGTAGCGTTCCTGAAATCTGTTGAACAGTAAAAAAAATGTGAGCATGTTGATTAGGCTTTTTAAAGTTAAGGTCATTGTTGGGTTGTTGATCGTCCTGGGAACTGCTGGCTTCGCACAAAAGGCTGATGATTCATTGCGGATTGTACAGTTGATCAGGGCAGATTACAAAGCCCTGGGCGAAAATGATACAGAAGCGCACCAGCAGAATTGCAGTCCAGACTATCAATTGATTGAGGCTGGTGACTTGTGGACCCTGCAAAAAGAACTGGAATACATGCGGTCAAAAAAGGGGCAGCCTTTGTTGCGAACTGATACCTTTCATTTCGTTTCTGTTCAGGTGAAGGGAGATATGGCTTTCGCTGTATACGACCTGAAGTCTGCCATTACCCGCTCGGGCGCCACAAAATACTATCACTGGATGGAGTCAGCGGTTGTGGTTCGCCTGCAAGGTGGCTGGAAGATCCGGCTTATCCATTCCACCCCCGTGAAAGATTGATACGGTATTTGAAATTGCCTGCGTACATTGGGGATGGTAAAATCGATCAACATGGGAATTAAAGCGTCTATTATTAATAGTGTGGACTATAATGTTTGGGTGGCAGAACAGTTGGTGCACTGGCTGGGTGCGCAGCCGGAAGAATTGCTGCAGCAGGAAATTGCGTCCAGTTTCAGAAGTATAGCACTAACCCTTAAACATATCAGTGACACGCAATTGTACTGGTCTTCCATGATCCGTGGAACGGAAACGCCGAAGTTTGACTACATGGCTTCACATGCGGACGTTAAGACAGAAATGAACAACCTGGTAGAGGAAGCGCGCCTGCTGGCCAACTATGTAAAAGAGAATACCGAGGCCATGGAGGAGCGGCACCTGATTGAATCACCCTGGTTCACCGCCAATTTCCCCAAATATGAATACCTCCAGCACCTGATTGTTCATACCACCTACCACCGTGGTCAGATCGTAACACTGGCCTACCAGGTGGGGTTATCAAAGGCGCCTATGTTGGACTATAATTTCTGGAATGTCAAACGGATGAAAGCTCACTAGCTATTGTCCCTATTTTCTGTACCTTACACCTCAATTCTTCGTTTATGCCATCCCGTTCTTCCGATTTTGAAATGACAGCCAACGATGCCGGAGTGATTTCCTTCACGGAGAATGTACCCCTGCCTATTTCCGTAAAGATCACCGATGTGGTGTTTGAAACCGTTGCTAATTGCATTGGCCGCAGTCATCAATCTTCTATCCATGTGGATGGGAAAGAGTTGCTGGCATTCACTGCGGTGGATTGTGAGGTGTTTTCAAAAGAAGTTTCCATCAAGGTTTCAAGGGGTGAGCATTCCATCCAGGTTATGCAGGACGGTTATGATCCTGGGGAAGTGGTGAAAGGCAAGGTGGGCATCAGTTTCCAGATTTCATTGTTTTAGTGGTCACCTGACCAAAGTATGACTACAATCATTTATTACCTGTGCGTCCGGCACTATCTTGCAGATTGACCATTCGTGTATTATTGGCCTCACTGAAAGGCTGACACCTGTTACCAGTTGCATCTCCTCCGGTCTTTTCGTTCGGCAGATTATGGTACGCGGCTATCTACTCATCATGACAAATACTTTTTATGAAAAAAGTTACAGGATTGATGTTGCTTCTCCTTCTCATTTCTCAAGTATCCAAGGGCCAGGACACCTCTAATGCCAGCCGCACCAACAGTCTGGAGATCTATGGTTTTGTTATGACTGACCTTGGATACAACTTCAAGCAAATAGATCCCAATTGGTTTGATGTGATCAGGACCACTAAACTTCCGTCTTACCCTGACGCATTTGGCACCAATGGAAATGTTTATTTCAGTGTGCGCCAGACCCGCTTTGGCGTGAAAGGAAAACAACATACCGCCATGGGTGAACTCTTCACCCAGTTTGAATTTGAATTGTTTGGTACCGGTGTTGATGCCGGCCAAACCACCCTTCGTCTGAGGCATGCCTACGCGCAGTTGGGAAAATTTGGGGTGGGCCAGTACTGGAGTCCGTTTATGGATATAGACGTATTCCCCAATACCCTGGAATACTGGGGCCCCGCAGGGATGGTTTTTTTCCGGAACATCCAGGTGAGGTATATGCCCATACAGGGTGATACAAAACTAACCATCGCGCTGGAAAGACCCGGCGCCTCTGCAGACCAGGGCGTGTATGAAGATCGGATTGAATTGCAGAACGTGAAGGGCCGGTTTAAACTGCCCGACCTGTCTGCAGAATTTCGCGTAGGAAAGAAATGGGGTTATGTGGAACTGGCAGGTATCCTGCGGAAGATTGAATGGGTTGACCAGAACAATAATCCAAACTATGATCTCAGTGGTGATGCTTTGGGCTGGGGCCTCAACCTCAGTACCAATCTGAATCTGGGCAAAAAATCCGTGTTCAGGGGCCAAGTGGTGTATGGTGAAGGCATCCAGAACTACATGAATGATGCACCGGCAGACATCGGCATCAAACCCAATCCCGGAGTGCCGTCCAAACCTATCCTGGGTGTTGCTCTTCCGGTTACCGGAATAGTGGCTTTCCTGGATCATCAATGGAGTGATAAATGGAGTTCCTCTGCAGGATATTCATCCGTAAATATCGATAACACCACTTCCACTGTCCCCACTGCATTTAAGCAGGGGCAATATGCCATTGTGAATTTGCTGTATACACCAGTTCCCCGTGCAATGATGGGTATTGAATTGCAGTATGGCAAACGCACCAATTTTACGGACGGTTACAGTTCAGACATAGTAAAACTCCAGTGTTCTTTTAAATACAATTTTTCAGGTACCATTCACTATAAATAATTGTTTATGAAAACCAGAGTATTTGTTGTGATGCTATTGATCATGACGCTATGCATACAAAGTGTATTGTCGCAAAAGACAAAGCCGGCACCGGCCGCCGGCGGCCTGGATTCCGCCAGGATCCAGAAAGCCATGGACGAGGCTTATGCGAAATTCAAAGACCTCAAAGAAGGAAAGAACGCAGACTATATCAAAGAGCTGGCCAAGGTTGATCCGAATATTTACAGCATTGCCATTGTAACACCAGATGGGAAAGTGTATATGAAAGGAGACATGGATGCCGCAGTTTCCATCCAGTCCATCTCCAAAGTGTTCACCATGGCGCGCGTACTGGAAGAGCAAGGCCCTGTAGCATTGATGGACAAAATTGGCGTGGATGCCACGGGTATGCGCTTTAATTCAATTGTTGCTGTGGAGTTGCAAAAAGGTAAGGAGATCAATCCCCTGGTAAATCCAGGTGCTATCGCTGCCACAAGCCTTGTTAAAGGCGCAGACTCTGCAGCCAAATGGAGATCCATTTTGGAAACCCACAGTTTGTTTGCCGGACGAAGTCTCTACCTGGATATGCCCGTGTACATCAGTGAGGCAGGAGACAATCTCCGGAACCAGGCTATTGCCCATCTATTGAAAGCCTATGGCAGAATGTATTTTGATCCGGTTGAGTCTACAGATATCTACACTAAACAATGTGCCATCAGTGTCAATGCAAGGGATCTCGCTATCATGGCCGGAACCCTCGCCAATGGAGGTGTCAACCCCATTACCAAGAAACTCGTGGTGTCTCCGGAGACGGTGAAATATACATTGCCGGTGATGTCTACTGCTGGATTGTATGACGATGCCGGCCAATGGTTGTTTGCTACCGGCGTGCCCGCCAAATCAGGCGTGGGTGGTGGTATCATTGCCGTGGTTCCCGGAAAATTCGGGATAGCCGTGATTTCTCCTCCTTTGTCACCTGCAGGCAACAGTATTAAGGCAGTGAAGACTATTCGTTATATCATCGAGGCACTTGAAGTTAATCCTTATCAGATCAAGCCCCGGTACTAAAATCTTGACATATGAAACCTTGGTGGATCGTCTTTGCCATGATGATCATGTGGGGTGGGGTGTATGCACAACTCACTACGGACCCGGCTGCCGATAGTCTATTGAATGCAAAGAAGCCGGAGAAGCTTTTCCAGAGAGGAAGCATCATGGATACAACGTATAAAAATGTAGCGTCAGGTGAGTTTACGCCGGGGCGTGGATTTGATATCGCCAAAACCAAATACGGCAGCCTCAATATCAGTATGTATGTGATGGCACGGTATCTCAACCAGATGCCCGGGAACCAGGAATGGTATGACCACCTTGGAAGAACGCGCGTGATGAATGGCCGCAATGATTTTTACTTCCATCGGGCCATGATCTGGTTCTCTGGTTTCCTGGGTACACCCAAGTTGACTTATACGGCAACGGTGTGGACCATCATGCCCACGCAGCAGACCCTGGTATATGGTAACCTGCAGTACCGGTTTAATAAGCATTTCAGATTGGGCATCGGTGTGGCACCCAATCTTTCCATCCGCTCCATGCAAGGGCCGTTCCCATACTATTCGTCTACGGACAGAACGATGGGAGAAGAGTCTTTGCGCGGCGGATTCACGCAGGGCTTATTCCTGCTTGGGCAGATCACAGACAAGCTATATTACACGCTGATGCTGGGCAATAACCTAAGTACACTGGGCATCAGCGCATCAAAGGAAACCCGTGATTTGTCCAAGAGTGTGTCTGTATGGTGGATGCCTACTACAGGAGAATTTGGACCGAGGGGTGGCATCGGGGACCTTGAACAACACGCCAAAGCAGCTACTCGTTTCGGGTTCTCCTATGTGAACAGCAGGGAAGACAGGTTTAACAATACCGGCACGCCATCGCCAGACAACACACAGGTTAGAATGACCGATGGTGTGCTTTTTTTTGAAACCGGTGCATTGGCTGATGGCGTTACCGTTGACCAGGCAGATTATAATATGTTTGATATTGACCTGGGCGTTAAATACAAAGGCTTTCATGCGCAGGCAGACATTGTATGGCGCAATCTCTCCAATTTCAAAGCAGATGGCCCGGTACCGGATAAGCAGCTCACGGATATGGGTTATTCTCTGCAACTCTCGCAGGTGCTGGTGCGGGGCAAGCTCATTGGGTATGCCGTGAACTCTTATTTCTGGGATGCCTTTAAACGCCATCCCTATGAATGGGGAGGCGGTGTGAATTTTTATCCGCTCAAAAGCCGGAACTGGCGATTGAACCTTCAGTTGATGCGGGTATATAAATCCTCCGCAGGGGGCACGTTTGGATTGTATAATGCCGGCCAAACCGGAACCACCTTCACGGTGGGTACGGATATCCTGCTGTAAGGCTGCGCCGGATAAAATTTATGGTATGAAACCGATGATCGTTTTTTTCGGAATATGGTTGGGGTCACAATTAAATGTTCAGGCACAGCAGCCAACCATCTACCAGGCACACGATGCCCATTTTCACCTTACCAACTATGTGCAGAATGGCATCAGTATTGATCAGCACTTGAGAAATATGGGCGATAAAGTAGGACGTTCAACGCTGTTCGGCATTCCGTTGCAGCAGGTATGGAGTGCCGCCAATACGGGTTCTTACGCACCTACCTATTACCTCGCTACAGATGATCCACTCTATTATTATTCATTTACCGATGCAGTGATTGCCACTACCTATTTATCCCTTCCCGCGGATCTTAAATCCCGGTTTGACCCGATGATCACCGGATTTAATCCGGCAGATATGTATGCGGCTGATCACATTAGGCGGGTGCTCAAAACTTTCCCTGGCGTGTTTTCAGGTATTGGGGAGTTTACCCTGCATAAGGAATTTGTATCAGCAAAAGTAGCCGGACCAGTGGCTACCATCAATAATCCTGCGGTAGACAGGATACTAGACCTTTGCGCTGAAGCGGGACTGGTGGCCATCATTCACAATGATATTGAAATGCCCTTTCCCAAAGATGGACAGGATAACTGGGACCTGGCACAGTTTGGCGCCTTACTGAAGCGCCATCCGGATGCCACCATCATCTGGGCCCATTGTGGTGTGGGAAGAATTGTTAGACCTGTAGTGGACCAGGTAGGAATGTTGGAGAGAGCCTTTGGAAAGCCTGAATTGGCTCACGTGTTAATTGATCTGTCCTGGACGGAGACGGCAAAGTATATAGTGGGTTCTCCGGAAGCAATGGACAGGATGGCTGCACTGATGAACAAATACCCGGATCGCTTTCTGTTTGGGACCGATGAAGTGGCGCCTGCGGACCAGCAGGCCTATCTGAAAACGCTTGATCTTTATCAGCCCTTGATCAGGAAGCTATCACCAGAAGCCAGGGAGAAATTCCTGAAGGGCAATTACGAACGCGTCTTTGACCGGGCCCGAGTGAAGGTGCGGTCCTGGGAACAGGCAAATCTGCAAACAAAAACTAACTGAACTCAGTGCAGTTTGACCGATGTTTTGTTCTGCGCTTCTGAGAAAGTAATCTTACAGTTTTTAAATTTGGGCTTGCCCGTTTTGGGTCTGAAATTGTTGGAGAATCCGAAGGGTTCTTTGGGAAAGCCGATCATGGTTTTGTCCAGTTTCCCGTTGCCATTGTTGTCCTGGAAAACGGCAAGGGCGTAATCCCCATAGGGCACTTCAAAGCGGATACTTGCTGTGCTGCCATCGGCTTTTACACTGGCTGTCCGGAATGCTGATTGTTCTGATGGAAAGTTATCCTCGGGTCTGTAAAGGGCAATGTGAATGATGTTTCCTGGTATCACCTCACCGTCAATCTCTACTTCCATAACGGGCTGTTGGTTTGGCCTGAAGAACAGGCTTAGAAGTGAAATGAGTGAGGTCAGTAAAATTTTCATGTCCCTGAACTTACAACATTCATTCCACCATAAAGGGATCCGCACCAGTGAATTCGGAAAATGACACAGAATTCTGCCATTGAAATCATGGAAAAAGGGGAGAACGGATTACCTGCAAACGATACATTTGTTGCATGAAGCCCATCCTGCTGCTACTAAGCCTCTGTATGCCCTTTTGGGCCCGGCCCCAGGCCTATAACAAAGACAGCATACGGCAGGTAATCAAACAGATCCGCCAGCGGCCGGTGGATACCGTACAGGTACGTCTGCTCCGGGAGCTGGGCTATGATATTGGCAGTGTAGACAGTGCATTGGCGCGGGAGATCATTGTGGAGTCCCTGGAAAAAAGCCTTCAGTTGAAGGACGGTCGCGCCATCACCAGCGCCTACCGTATGCTGGGCCTCTGGTACAGCGGAATCGGGAACAGGGATAAGGCGATGGAGAATTATCGTTTGTCGCAGTCCGTGGCGCAAAAATACGACCTGCCCTACCTGGAAGCCGGCGCTTATTTCAACATAGGCAATATCAAGTACTACCAGGGGCAGTACGATAGCAGTATATTTTATTTCCAAAAGACGCAAACGCTGTTTGAACACCCGGATATCATTGAGAAAGACGGGCAGATAACGCAGCGGGTACTGGACAAGAAGAAATCAGATCTTTACTCTAACATCAGCAGTATTTTCAATACCCTTGGAAATTATAAGAAGTCTGATGAATACATTGATAAGGCACTGGCTATTGCAGAAAGTTATAAGGCCAAGGCCGTCATCGCTCAATACATTCAGCAGAAGGCAGATAATCTCTCGCAATCCGGCGCTGCTGAAGCAGCCCTGCGCTTGCGGCTGCAGCATCTCGCGGATATGGAGAACAGTAAAATTGAGAGACCCTTTATCCAGACTTACTACCAGAGTATTGCACGTGATTATGAGAAACTGGAAAAGCTGGATTCTGCAAAGATCTATGGGCAGAAAGCTTTTGCGTTTGCCAAAGAGCTGGAAGTGCCTGATGCACTGGCCAGTGCTTCGTTGTTGATGGGAAGGCTTTCCATTGGCGAAAAGAATTTTACCGCTGCGAAGGATTACCTCAAACTGAGCAATACTTACTACGAAGCCTCCGAGGATCCCGAGGAACAGCGTGAATACTATGATGTGATGCAGCAACTGAATATGGGCTTGGGGAACTACAGAGAGGCGTATGCCTACCTGGAAAAATTCCACGCGGTGAATGACACTATTTTGAATGGGGAACGTACGCGCCAGTTTTCTGAGCGGGAGGCACGGTACCAGTCGGAGGCCAAAGACGCGCAAATCAAACTCAGCAAGGCCGAGCTGAAAGAAAAATCGACCCTTAATTTTTTATTGGGTGGAAGTTTAGCAGCGCTGCTCATCATCGGACTACTGGCTTATAGAAACTACCGGCATAAACAGGCTATCCAACGGCAACGTATAGTGGAACTGGAGACCGAAAAGCAACTGGCCGCTACAGAGTCTGTGTTAAAAGGAGAGGAGCAGGAGCGCACCCGCTTGGCAAAGGACCTGCATGACGGACTGGGGGGTATGTTGAGTGGGATCAAGTATTCCATGAATGCGATAAAGGGAAATCTTATTCTGACGCCGGAGAATGCCAGTGCATTTGAACGGAGTATGGAGATGCTGGACAGTTCCATTCATGAGATGCGGCGGGTGGCGCATAACCTGATGCCGGAGGCCCTGGTGAAGTTTGGACTGGACGCGGCGCTGAAGGATGTTTGTGAAGATATTGACCGGTCTGGTGTTTTGCAGGTTACTTACCAATCCGTGGGCTTGGAGGGGAAGGCGCCGGAGCAGTCAGTGTCCATCACTATTTACCGCATAGTACAGGAGCTCTTGAATAATACGATGAAGCATGCGGCAGCCAAACATGCCGTGGTGCAACTGAGCCGGTCTTCACATGGTATTTCCATTACCGTGGAAGATGACGGCAAAGGATTTGATCCTGGTCAATTGCAACATAACGCCGGTATTGGCTGGAGCAATATCCGGCATAGGGTTGAACTGGTGAAAGGTAAGCTGGATGTGCAATCGGCGCCGGGGAAAGGGACGTCTGTGTATATTGAGATTCCTGCTTAGTTGGGTGCGGCATTGGTAAATAGACAAAATTCCTGTATATTGTAGACAAATGTCCACTTATGGAGCGCCTAGCAAAGCGTGGGGTTTCTGAGAGACCGGTTACATTTCCCCTTACTGAATTGGATGCCAATGACACTATTGAAAAGCTTGCCTGGCAAATACTGGGGGGTAAGAAATTTATGTTACGCGAACCTTCCACACTAATTGATTTTTGGGTAACGGGTAATATGGGGATCAAGAAAGATTCCCTGGCTCATATGGCGATGGCCATGGACATCCCAATGAAAGATATGGCAACACTGTTGAGCCTTTCCTATAAAACACTGGCCAGGAAACGTAAGTCGGATTTACTAAGCAGCCTGGAATCTTCCCTGGCCATTGAAATTGCAAGGGTACTGGCAAAAGGTGTACAGGTGTTTGAAGATATGCGTGCATTAATGGTTTGGATGAAGAAGCCCAATCGTTCCTTGGGTGGACAGTGTCCGTATAATTTGCTGCATACGCCCACGGGTATCAATGGCGTGCATGACGTCCTGATCCGTATAGAAGAAGGCGTTTATTCCTAACCAGGGCAAGTATGTTGGTGTACAGGATCGTGAAATTGAAGAAGCGGACCAAGGATCTCAGCGGGATGGGCGCATTTCATGCGGGCGGGCGATGGAATAATCCGGGAACTTTTGCCCTTTACACCAGCGAGAACCCGTCACTGGCATTGTTGGAAGTGCTTGTGCATATGGATGAACCTGATTTGCCTCCTCGCATGTTTCTGATGGAAATGGAGATTGATGCAGACCTTCCTTTGCCGCATGTAAGCATACGTGAACTGGCAAAGGATTGGCGGGTTCCTGAAAACATTAAACTTAAACAGATGGGTGATAAGCTGTTGGGTGCTGCAGAGACTATTGGATTTATTGTGCCATCCGCTATTTTAACCAGTCAGCATAACATTATCCTCAATCCGGCTTTCCCTTCATTTCGGGACCATGTGCGTGTGGTGCAGGTTGAATTACTGGAGATAGATCAAAGGTTGAAAGAGTATGATGGTGGTGAAATGGTGAAGTGGTGAAATGGTGAAGTTGTGAAGTGGTGAAGTTGTGAAGTGGTGAAGTAGTGCAGGTCATTTCACCTTTTGTAATTCCGCTGCCTTCTTTACAGCCTTCCGTATTCGCAGATAGGTACCACATCGGCAGATATTTCCCTGCATCGCATTGATGATTTCTTCTTCTGAAGGGTTACTGTTTTTCTTCAGCAGGGCCGCAGCACTCATGATCTGCCCCGTTTGGCAATATCCACATTGTGCAACGTCAATCTCCGCCCAGGCCTGTTGTACAGGGTGATCTCCTTTTTCCGATAGTCCTTCTATGGTGGTGACTTCCTGTGTGCCTACACTGCTCACGGGTAGCACGCAGGAGCGCAGGGCATTGCCATTGAGGTGTACGGTGCAGGCGCCGCATTGCGCCATGCCACAACCGTATTTGGTGCCCAGCAGGCCGAGGGTATCCCTGAGCACCCAAAGCAGGGGCGTGGCGGGATCAACATCTACTTCGTACAGTTTCTTATTGATGGTTAACCTGATCATAATGGAATATTAGGGAGTGACTAGGCCTGGTTCAGGAAGGGTTGGTTGTAATACCGTTTTTTAGTGGCTTTATATAGTGCGTTGGCTACTGCAGCAAATACCGGCGGGAAGGGTGGTTCACCCAGCCCAGTGGGATCAATATTATTTTTCACGAAATGCACCTCAATGGATTTCGGCGCGTCTGCCTGGCGGATCATTTTATACTGGTGGAAATTGTTCTGGTCTGGTACACCATTTTTCATCGTAAGCTTTCCATACAAAGCGTTGCCGATGGCATCCACCACCGCACCTTCCACCATATTGGTTGCCGCATCGGGATTCACCACCACGCCGCAGTCGATGGCACTGAACACCCGCTCCACCACGGGCTTGCCATTTTTCATCACGATGTCCACCACGTGTGCGGCATATGACGCATGACAGAAATAGGCAGCCACACCCCGGAAATATTTGTTGTTTTCCGGCTTACCCCAGCCTGATTTTTCCCTGACCAGTTTCAGCACACCGGCATAGCGGTCTGCATCGTATTCATTGTTCCTGCCCACCGGATTGTCCTTGGCTCGTTGCAGCATTTCCAGCCTGAGTTCTATGGGATCCTTTCCCATTGCCTCGGCCAGTTCATCCATAAAGCTTTGCTCTGCGGCCGCATTGAAATTAGAACGGGGTGCCCTGAATGCCCCGATGGTGACATTGGAAGGGATCTGCCATCCCTCTGCCTTATAATGATCCACGGCTCCTGCAGGAAAACGATTGGCGTGGATGGGGTTCTCAGGAATACCACCGCCTTTCACAGCAATGGCAATGAGTTTTTTGTTGGCATCCAGTGCGGCCTTGTAGGTTGCCGTGTACATGGGCCTGTAGATGCCGTAGGTCATGTCATCTTCACGGGTATAGATCAGTTTGACTGGGGCCTTCATTCTTTTTGAGATGAGTGCAGCTTCATATTGGTAGTGGCCATAAGCACGCAAGCCGAAACCACCACCCATCCGCGTCATCCGCATCTCTATTTTTTCAGGGGGTAGGCCCAGTAATTTTGCAATGGTGGGTTCCGACCAGCCCGGAGCCTGGTGGGGTCCTGCCAGAATGGCTTTATCGTCCATCACATGTGCAAAGAAATTCATCGGCTCCATGCAATTATGTGCCAGGAATGGTGCGTTGTATGTGCGCTCAATAATTCTTGCCGCTGCGGTAAATTGTGCGTCCGGATCCCCGTCTTTCCGCAGTGCCTGCGAAGGCTTAGCGGCATATTCTTTCATGGCAGCCATCTGGGTTGCGGTACTTTCCAGCGCACCTGGAAAAATAACTTCCTGTTTACTGCCCCTGCCCGCCACTATATTTTTTACGTCACCAGCGTTCTCCCATTGCACCTTGATTTTCTTGCGTGCATTCATGACCTGCCAGGTGGTGTTCCCTACAATCACCAGCAGATCATTAAAAGTCCTCGTATCAAAGCCTGCCTGCTCAAATCCATCGGCATATAATTCCTGCCTGAACACCTCTTTGATGCCGGGCATTTTCAATGCTTCCGTGGCATCAAAAGATTTTAGCTTCATGCCAAAGGCTGGCGGATGGTAAATCATGGCGATGAGCATTCCTTCCGCTGTATAGTCTATGCCAAACAGTGGCTTGCCCGTAAGGATCCTGCCATTCTCCACATTTTTGCGTGGTGTATTGACGATGCTGAAATTTCCATTTTCTTTTAGCTTGACTCCCTTGGGAATGGGCAATACCGCAGCTTTTGCGGCCATTTCTCCATAAGTGGCTTTCCTGCCGGATTTCTCATGCAACAGCAGGCCTTCCTTAGTGGTGATTTCGTCTATCGGCACAATCCATGCCTGCGCCGCAGCTTCCCGCAGCATTTGCCTGGCTGCCGCCCCCGCTTCCCGCAACGGTCTCCAGTACATCCGCACTGAATTACTGCCACCAGTGAACTGGGGGCCGAGTTTTACATTGTCATGCGGTCCCATCTCCACCATCACCTTGTCCCAGTTCACATCGAGTTCTTCCGCCACAATCATGGGAAGTGAAGTCATCACATTCTGGCCAAACTCTGGATTGGGATTCAGGATCTTGACCAGGTTGTCTGGCGTGATCTTGATATATCCCGTAATCTCACTCCAAACCGTACTGTCCGGGTTTCCCTCTGCAAGAGCCGGCTCTTGCAGGGCGGTGAAGCTTATCATAAATCCGCCGCCTGCCAGCAGGGAGGAGCGTAGAAAACTTCGCCGGGTATACGTGGAATTGGTTTGTCCCATATCCTTGGTTTTTAGGTCTTTCTCAAATGTCGGCAAGTTCCCGCACTATTCCCTTATACAAATTACTGTTTCCCATACCCGGATTACCTATTCTGAAATCCTTGCTATGGAGCCAGGGGGAGAATAGCTACATTTGGATACAGCCTTTAATTATGGAAAAGATCATCAAACTGGACTCCGTTTCGGAATACAATTCCCTGAGAGGGTTCTCCACAAATTATCCGCTTGTATCTATCCTGGATCTGTCCAAGGCCCAGCCGATGCCAGCACATCATTTCCAGTTCAATCTTTATGCCGTTTTCCTGAAAGAGCAGAAATGCGGTGAGTTGAAATATGGACGGAGTCATTACGACTACCAGGAGGGCACGCTGGTGTTTGTAGCGCCGGGACAGTTGATAGCGGTACAACCTGGGACAGTCACACTTCCCGCCAAAGGTTGGGCGCTGTTGTTTCATCCGGATTTTGTGCATGGTACTTCGCTTGGTAAACGCATGCATGAGTACTCATTCTTTTCCTATGATGTGAATGAGGCCCTGCATGTTTCTGAAAAGGAAAGACAGATGGTGCTGGATTGTTTTTCGAAAATCCAGTATGAACTAGAACAGTCCATAGATAAACACAGTAAGAAGCTCATCGCCTCTAATATCGAATTATTCCTGGATTACTGTATACGGTTTTATGACCGGCAGTTTATCACCAGGGATATGCCGAACAAGGGCGTCATCGACAGGTTTGACAGACTACTGAGTGATTACCTGGCGTCTGATAAACCGCTTCGCGATGGGCTACCAACCGTGGGGTATTGTGCAAAAGAATTGAACCTATCGGCCAATTATTTTGGTGACCTGGTGCGCAGGGAAACGGGGCAAACGGCGCAGGAGATAATCCAGGCGAAGGTTATTAGTGTTGCCAGGGAAAGGATTTTCCAGGCGGATCTTTCTATCAGTGAGCTGGCGTATGGGCTCGGATTTAAATATCCGCAGCATTTTACCCGGTTGTTCAAACAGAAAACAGGGATGAGCCCTGTGGAGTATAGGTCGCTGAATTGACTTAATACAAGGGAGAAGGTAAAGGGAGAAGTGCGAAGCTTTACCCTTCTCTCTTTAACTTAACACTTGATTATATGAAGTATAGAAAACTAGGCGGATTGACCGTTTCAGAATTAGGATTGGGCTGCATGGGTTTCACTTATGGCTTTGGAACAACAACGCCCGAAGCGGAAGCCATTGCCTTGATGCGGCATGCATTTGACCAGGGCATCACCTTTTTTGATACGGCGGAGGCCTATACACAAGGCGCCAATGAAGCGCTGGTGGGAAAGGCGTTGAAGCCTTTCAGGGATGAGGTGGTCATCGCCACTAAGTTTGGCTTCAGGAATGGTAATGCGGTAGAGGGCCTGGATAGCCGGCCGGAACGGATCCGTGCCGTGGTGGAGCGGTCTTTGCAGTTGTTGCAGACGGATCGTATTGATCTTTTGTACCAGCATCGTGTGGATCCAACAGTGCCCATTGAAGATGTTGCGGGAACAGTGAAGACGCTGATAGAAGAGGGCAAGGTTTTACATTTCGGGATGTCTGAAGCGGGCGTGCAGAACATCCGGAAGGCCCATGCCGTTCAGCCATTAACGGCACTACAGAGCGAGTATTCCATCTGGTGGCGGGAGCCGGAAAAGGAGATCCTTCC
Organism: Chitinophagaceae bacterium; assembly: GCA_044225015.1. Lineage (GTDB taxonomy): Bacteria > Bacteroidota > Bacteroidia > Chitinophagales > Chitinophagaceae > Pollutibacter. The sequence goes on from JBGAJG010000002.1 coordinate 541,262, forward strand.
GTTGCTGGAAGAACTGGGTATTGGCTTTGTGGCATTTAGTCCGCTTGGCAAGGGTTTCTTAACTGGCAAGGTGGATCAGCAGACGGAATTTGCCAGCAATGATTTCAGAAGCCTGGTGCCGCGTTTTTCAGTAGACCATCGCGAAGCAAATCTGCGGTATGTACAGGTGCTGGAAAATATAGCCAAACAGCGGTCTGCAACCCCTGCGCAGATTGCGCTGGCCTGGCTACTGGCGCAAAAGCCTTACATCGTTCCTATACCAGGTACAACGAAAGAGCATAGGCTGGATGAGAATGTTGGCGCATCGAGGATTGAACTCAGTGTGGGGGAACTGGAGATGATACATACAGTAGTGGAAGGCCTTACCGTTCAGGGAGATCGTTATCCGGCGCAGTTCCAGAAAAATGTTGACCGGTGAAGAAAGTGTGAAGATGAAGGGAGAAGTGCGAAGAGTACCTGTGCAACTTGCTTTGCTCCATTGATTTTACTAAGTTGTATCATGAAATTTGCACAAGCTGTTCCCGTTCTTTTTTCCAGTGATATTCAGAGAAGTTTACGGTATTATGTAGATGTGCTGGGATTTGAACAACGCTGGGACTGGGGCAATCCTCCTGATTTTGGCGGTGTATCCAAAGACGGTGTTGATGTTTTCTTCTGCCTGAATGGCCAGGGCAATCGCGGCACCTGGATCTCTATCATGGTGGATGATGTGGACCAATATTACCAGCTTGTGAAACCCAAAGGCGCTGTCATCCTGAAAGAACCCGAAACCATGGAATGGTATATGCGGGAGATGTTCATCCAGGATCCGGATGGGCATATCCTCAGGGTAGGGCATAGGGCGGATTGTGATTGATAATTATTCTGAGAATCTTTTTTATTTTGTGGGATGACCTTGAAAAACATCATACGTTGGGAGCATATTTGGCAATATGTAGGGATGGCGGTTTTGGTTTTGCCATTAATGTTGTGTTATATGATCGTTTTTCAGGCCTTCGGTTCCGGCTCTCAGCACACTGAGCCTGCAGGCTATGGCCTTGCTTTTTTTCTGGTTGTTTTGTTTTCTTTTACTTCGCTGCTATTTTTTATTCCCTCGTTTATACTATTTGTTCTGGCCGAGTATTGGCTTAGCCAGATGTCCATTAGACGCGTGTGGAAATTGTTCATTTTATGGTTGGTTGCACTTGTTCCTAACTTGGTTTATAGTTTCACAGTTGGGAATGGGAAGCACTATACAAGCGATAATTTTTGGGGAATTCCTTTTGGCATACTTCAAATGGCGGCTTTTACTATCATGATGATCTTATTGCAATTGCCTGCTGTCAGGCGATGGTTGGGGATTACAAAATCCCAAAAGATGAAAAACATTGAAGATAAAACCTTGCATGAAATTTAGAATTTCCCTATCAACCCTTCGTTTGTTGAAGATAGTATTCATCCTGGTTCTGGGCGCTTATGTAGCCTTGTGTATCGGACTATATTTTTTCCAGGAGAGGCTTATATTCCCGGCATCAACGCTGGAGCCATCGTATGTATTTCGCTTCAGGCAGCCCTTTAAGGAGAAATACGTTTTCACATCAAATGGATATTCGCTTCATGGAATTTGGTTTCCTAGAGACAACGCAAAGGGCACCATTTTTTACCTTCATGGAAATGGGGGAACAGTGGAAGGATGGGGAAGCATTGCAGAAACTTATGTAGATATGGGTTACCAGGTTTTTGTGCTGGACTATCCAGGCTATGGTAAAAGTGGTGGCCGTATTGAGAATGAAGAGCAGCTGTTTACAGACGTCCTTACGGCATATGACAGTCTCTGTTCATGGGTGCCTGAAAAGGAAGTGATCGCACTTGGGTACTCTTTGGGTACAGGACTTGCCACCAGGATTGCGTCAGTGAGACACCCACGTGGGCTCGTGTTGCATGCGCCATATTATAATTTTACAGCAATGATGCGGTACCGGTTTCCGTTCGTACCTACCTTTTTACTCAGATATAAGGTGAAGACAAATGTATTTCTGCCCTTGTGTACGATGCCAGTTACCATTTTTCATGGGGATGCTGATGAGGTCATTCCCTTAGAAATGGGGAGGGAGTTATATATGTGTGCCAAACCCTCGGACAGACTTGTAGTGCTGAAAGGCCAGGGTCATATGTACATGAGCGAGAATGCCGCATATTTAAAGTTGATTCCCGAAATACTTAATGTTAAAAACTAAGCTACCATGCATGAAAAATACCCTGAACTCTCCATGAGGATTAAGTCCGCTTTCATTGACGGCCTTTTCATTTTTTTACTGATGTTCTTCTTCTCCGCTGTACTGGACCGGTTAACCGAACCGCCGGTATGGTTGAATATGCTGATGTTTATTGGTATCTGGGTTCTCTATGAACCGGTTTGTGTGGCCTTTGGATGCACCATCGGGAATTATCTCATGGGAATACGGGTTCGCAGGGCCAGTAATGAAACCAGGCACATCAATATCTTCCAGTCGTTGGTAAGGTATGCACTGAAGATTTCTTTGGGCTGGTTATCCTTCCTCACCATTAACCAGAATACCCAGCGCAGGGCAATTCATGATTTAGCTGCGGGAAGCGTAATGGTTTATCGAGACCATTGAAATATTAGATGGCGTTAATATTTTGATGAATGGCGGCTGGGCTGCCCTTTTTATAAGAGAAGCGCATTATCTTAATTGTTTAAAACAGCGCTACATGCCAGCCCGCAAAATCATTCCCTGTCTCTGGATTGAAAAAGATGCAAAGAAAGCAGCCCAGTATTATATGCGTGTGTTTAGGGGTGGCAAAATAATATCTCACCAGGCTTTTAAACAATCTCCCTCCGGGGCCTTTGATATGGCAATGGTGGAGATTCCCGGATTACGGTTTCAAATCCTTGCGGCCGGACCCATGTTCACATTCACTGAAGCCATTTCATTTGTGCTCACCTGCAAAGACCAGGCGGAAGTGGATTATTACTGGAAAGCGCTTACGGCCAACGGCGGAGTGGAACAGCCCTGTGGCTGGCTGAAAGATAAATATGGATTGAGCTGGCAAGTGGTGCCAGTGCAACTCCCCAGATTGCTGGCAGAAAAAAGCAAGACAAAAAGAGAGCATGCCCTGCAGGCTTTGCTGAAAATGAAGAAGATCATTATTAAAGATTTAATGCAATGAGCAAGCAAATTTTTGTAAACATTCCGGTGACAGATTTAAAACGTTCGATGGATTTTTATGCCGCTATCGGATTCACCAACAACCCCCAGTTTACGGATGAAACGGCAGCGTGTATGGTATGGTCAGACAATATATTTGTGATGTTGCTCACCATTCCCAAATTCAAATTCTTCATCACCAAGGAAGTGGCGGATACTAAAGCCACGGCGGCTGTTATCAACTCTCTTTCTGTTGGTACCACCGGAGAGGTGAATGATTTTGTAGCCAGGGCATTGGCTGCGGGCGGTACAGAACCAACGGCAGCGAAGGATTATGGTTTCATGCAGCAGCGAAGCGTGGAGGATCCGGACGGAAATCTCTGGGAGGTATTTTATATGGACATATCTAAAATGCCCCATGCCTGAGCTCCTTGGTTATATAGCCAATGCTTTCCGGCAACGGGGTATTCATTCCATGCTTCTTTTTGGAGACGCAGGTAGCCCGGCTAGTGGCTTCTACGAGAGAATGGGTGCGGTGCAACTATTCACCTCCAATGGAGCCTTTCACGGTGGATATGGATGGAGGGATCTTGCTTCGCTCGCAAAATCCTGTATGACTGCTGCGGATAATTAATTATCTTTTGCTGGACTTCCATTCATCTACCCATCTATACAAGCATGATCCGCATTTTCATAGCCTTTGTATTGTTTACTGGATTTTGTCTTCAGCTATCGGCACAAATAAAAAATGTAGACCCCGGAGGATTTGTTTCTCCCAGGGCAAGGGTCATCATCGACAATTATTTTGGCGGCGATCCCGATGGCTTGTTCCAACTCGTGCACCATGTTTTGTCGCCTTCCGTGGAGATCAGGGCTATCATCGGCTCCCATATCAAGGTCTTTGGTGCCGACCCCAAAACTGCCGCCTACGCCTGCAGCGTGGCAGATGAAGTGTTGAAAACGATGAATCTTTCCGGCAGGTATCCATTGCTGAAGGGCGCCGACAGCAGTCTGGCGGATATCAAAACGCCGAGGGTATCTGAAGGTGCACAGGCCATTGTTAAAGAGGCGATGCGCCAGGATACCAAACAACCTTTGTATGTGGTGTGTGGCGCGGGACTTACCACTATCGCCAGTGCATTATTGATGGAGCCCGCCATCGCGCAAAAAATCATTTTGGTTTGGATTGGTGGCGCTGAGTACTCAGACATCGCCATACCGCCTCCGGGCTTTACGCCCGTGGAGTACAATCTGGATATCGATATCAAAGCGGCGCAGGTTGTTTTCAATGTTTCTCAGGTTCCTTTGTGGCAGGTGCCAAGGAATGTGTATCGCCAGGCCCTGATGTCTTACACGGAATTGCAGACCCAGGTGAAGACAAAAGGGGAGGTGGGCAAACTATTGGCAGGCAAACTGGAGGAAGTGATGAAGATGGCACAGAAGTATAATTTCAATATCGGGGAGACCTATGTGATTGGTGATAGTCCGTTGGTATTGCTCACAGCGCTGCAATCGTCTTTTGAGCCGGATCCCGCCTCCAGTTTTTATGTGTTGAAAGCAGCACCGCTGATCACGGATAGCGGACTATATCAATACAACCATAAAGGCCGATCCATCAGGGTGTATACACAAATTGATAACCGGCTGATGTTTGGGGACTTTGTTGCTAAGCTGGCCTTGTTCACAGGTAAATAGATAACCTGGGATGGTGGGAGAAAAGTAGCTATGCATAAATTTATCATATTGTTCTTGTTGCTGGTGCCGGGTTTCTGCCAGGCAGAAGATCCACTGCGTCTTGCCGTGATCAGCCTCACGCACACCCATGTGCATGGCGTCTTCAACAGCGAGAAACGAGGCGAGATCACTATTGTGGGTGTTGTGGAGCCGGATACCGCATTGGCCGGACGTTATGCGAGGCAGTACAATGTTCCCGCTAGTAAGTTTTTCAGGACCACCAAAGACATGCTCGCCAAAGTGAAGCCCGAAGCCGTGGCTGCATTTGGAACCATTGCGGACCATGTGAAGGTGGTGGAAGAATTTGCTCCGATGGGTATCCATATTATGGTGGAAAAGCCCCTGGCAATCACGGCAGAAGAAGGCCGGCGGATGCAGTCTTTGGCCATGAAGTATAAAGTGCACCTGCTGGTAAATTATGAAACCACCTGGTATCCCACGGTGCATAAAACAAGATCCCTGCTGCAGGAAAACCAGGTGGGGCCAATGGTGCAATTGGTGGTGCGGGACGGGCATAAAGGACCGCAGCGTTTAAACATCAGCCATGAATTTTTATCCTGGCTCACAGATCCGGTGCTCAATGGCGGTGGTGCTATTACAGACTTTGGTTGTTACGGAGCAAACATCGCCACATGGCTGTTAAAGGGGCAAAGACCCAGGGCAGTAATGGCAGTTACCCAGCAGCTGCAGCCATCGGCTAATCCAAAGGTAGATGATGAAGCCACCATTATTTTGATCTACGACAGTTGCAAAGTCACCCTGCAGCCGTCCTGGAACTGGCCCATCGGCAGAAAAGATATGGAACTCTATGGCAGGTCCGGAGCAATCTTTGCAGACAATCGCCATAATCTTCGGGTACGCATGTCTGTTGGGTACGATGGATTTACTGAGCAAACATCAGAACTGCCGGAACGGGCAGCTCCCTATGATGATCCTTTCGCCTATTTCAAGGCTGTAGTTCATAAAAAAGTACAGATGGAGCCTTACGATCTTTCGTCCATCGAAAACAATATTATCGTCATGGAGATCCTGGATGCTGCAAGGAAATCTTCGCAGGACGGAAGAATCGTTTATATGTCTGATCCGCTACCGTCATTCATCAAAGGCAGTTTTACCGATGACTATAATATAAAGTATACCATCACTGATTCTCTTTGGTTCCAGAAACCCAATGCGAAGTATTGGATCCTTCAGCACAATGCTGAAGAGCAGTACATCCTGGTGCGCAATGATGAAGGCAATGACAGTGGGGGTGGTTTGTACTCCCGGATCGATTATATGCTTTTTCAAAGTATGGCACCCTACGGCTGGGGATTCTGCCTCACTACCTATGATGCCAGAACCCTTGATGAAGCCAGGACAAAAGCCGTAGCAGACAGGACCAATCCACGGAAGGGATGTAATGGATTTCCTTTTTCGAGGATGAAGTAATTAAATAATGACGGTTGTTGAACGTTGAACATTCAAACCGTGAGATCCGATCAAAGCGGACCTAGTTCCTCCATTTCCCCTCTTCCCAGTCTTAGTTTTGTGTCCCGCATCTGCGCTTCGGTGGTCATAACAAAAGGCCCTCCATAGACGATGGGTTGACGGTGTGGGGTACCCGAAGCAAAAATAAAATGCGCAGATTCTTTGCCGGCCAGCACGTTAACTATTTCCCCATCTTCTTTGAAGCAGACCATCGATCTCCCTTGTATTTCTTTGCCATTGATCACAATGTCCCCAGCCATCAGATAGATGAAGGCCATGGCTTTGGATGGCAGTTCAATACTTGCACCCGGCTGGAGATGTACATCGAAAATTGTGGTATCTGTGACCAGTTGAATTGGTGAAGTTTTCCCTGCATAGTTTCCCTTTACCACACGCAGGAATAAGAAGTCTGTTTTAACCTCAGGCACTTCATTTGCAGATGCATGAAAGGCCTTGGGTTCCACCAGCCGGTCTTTATCAGCATGATTGATCCAGATCTGGAAACCATGGCAATCCACCCCGTGCTGCGTAGGTACTTCGTCGTGCTTGATCCCTCTGCCTGTTTGGGTGACGTGAATGCCGCCAGGTTCAATGATGCTGTGATCACCCTGGCTGTCCCTGTTGAGAAAAGAACCCTGGCTATCCGGCATCATATAGGTCATTACCGAAACGCCAGCATGTGGATGGGGTCCAAAAATGGGCCTGTCCATATGAAACTCGGTGAATACCAGGAAAGGTTCAATATTCAGGTCATGGTGAAAGATGTCCACGGACCTGAACCCCATGGGATTGAGCTTCATTTGAAGGGGTGTGACGGTTGATATTTCTTTTTGCATGATTGTGTTGTGTAGTTAATTCATCAGAACAACACGTTTCGGGAAAAGTTTAAGGCCCTGCCGCCAGAAATGTAGGATATTGATTCTGCCGAAAGCACCGTATATTGTTGATGGTGACTATTTCCTAAACACAAACGCATCAACATTGAAACCTTCCAATGGCCAAAACAGAAGACAATTCCTGAATAATGCTGCTGCCGTTACTGCAACAGTGGGGCTATCCTTGTTCCCGGTGTGGAGCCAGGCAGATCCATTACCAGAAGATGAAAGACCCAATGTCATTGGGCCCCGAACAGGATTTACACCGCATATGGGCACGCTCTTATCCATGATGACCTGGATGAGGCAGGTTATCTTGTCGCCAGTAAGGGGTATGACCGTGGAACAACTAGACTTTGTGCTTGATGACCATGCCAACTCCATCGGTTCAATGTTGCTCCACCTGGCTGCAACAGAACGGTTTTACCAGGTGCATACTTTTGAAGGGAGGAATTGGGGCGACTGGAGTGAAACAGACAAAAAGCGGTTTGGCGTGGCCATGGGGCTGGGCGATGAAGCGCGAAAAACCATCAAAGGACAGAACCTGGATTTTTATTTGTCTGCCCTGAAAGAAGTAAGAGAGAATACCATTGCTGAGTTTAAGAAGCGTGATGATAAATGGTTATTTGCCGTGGATGAGAAATGGCCCTGGGGTCCCACGAATAATTATTGCAAATGGTTCCATGTGTGTGAGCATGAATCAAATCATAATGGCCAGATCAAATTTATCAAAAGCAGGCTCCCGGGGGCCAAAGCCGGAAATGATTGAATTCCCAACTTGAATGAAACGAAATTCTATGCGATGTAAACTGAAAACAGTTGTACTGGCGGGGTTGATGACATTAGCGTCATTCCACCTTGCATTGTCACAACAGAATGAAGTAAATACCAAACCCCGCATCGTCATCACGGCAGACCCTGAACTGGATGATAACAATTCCCTGATCAGGCTGATCCTGTATAGCTCAGACCTGAAGATTGAGGGATTGATCTATGCCAGTAGCCAGTTTCACTGGAAGGGGGATGGAAAAGGAACCCTGTGGCAGGTACCCAACCGCGAGTATAACCGATTTGGCCTGAGCCTATGTCCCTGCGAGAGCTGGCGCTGGGCCAAGGATGAACGCTTTATCCATGATATTGTGGAGGCGTATGAAAAAGTATACAGCAATCTCAAGGTGCATGATCCTGGCTATCCTGCGCCAGCAGAATTAAAATCGGTTATCCGTTACGGTAATATCAATTTCGATGGGGACATCTCAGAGGATTCACCTGGATCAGACTTGATCAAACAGCTGATCATGGATAATAAACCCGGGCAGTTATATATCACGTCATGGGGCGGGTTCAGTACCATATCCAGAGCATTGAAATCCATCCAGGAACAATACCAGAACACTACCGACTGGGAGGCTATCCGCAAAAAGATTGCCCGCAAAGTAGTGCTGCTGCCTTCCGGCGACCAGGATGATACCTATGCAACCTATATTAAACCCAACTGGCCGGAAATTGAATACCGCCAGTTCCGCAGCGGTCCTAACTATGGCTACGGCGCACAGCTACGTGCATCCAAAGACGATGCTCCATACCTGACATCTACATGGATGAAGTCCAATATCAATGGCAAAGGTCCGCTGGGTTCATTGTACAGGGTTTGGGGCGATGGGAAGCAGATGGTCAAGGGCGATAAGATGGATTATTTTGGGCTCAGCGGATATACAGACGAAGAACTGCGCAAGAAAGGATACATCGTGTGGATGCCCGTACAGGAGAAAGGCTCCTGGCTGGGCGAGGGAGACAACCACACCTTTATGAATATGCTGGGCAATGGCCTCAGGGCCTATGAAGCCGGATTTTACGGCGGCTGGGGTGGCAGGAGTGAGAAGGGTATGCGGGACATCAGCTTTACCATGGAAGACACGTCTGCACAGGCCATGGTCAATGCACTAACACAAGGCTCAGGCGCACCAACATCCTACCCCAATTTCTTCCCCGCAGCGCAGGCAGATTTCGCGGCGCGTTTGAAATGGAGTACTACTTCACGGTTTAAGTCGGCCAATCACCCGCCGGTGGTAAAAGTGGTGGGCCCGTTGGTGCTGAAGGCTACGCCCGGACAGAAATTCCAGTTGATGGCAACGGCATCTGATCCTGATGGCGACAAGCTGTTTATCAAATGGTGGCATTTCCAGATGCCCGATTTTTCCGAGTGGGTAAGTGTAAATGATGCGGGTAATGGTAAGGCAGAGATTGAGATCCCTAAAACCGCCAAACCCGGCCTTCAGCTGCATTTCATTGTTGAAGCCAGTGACCCTGGTGGATTGGTGCGTTATCAGCGGGTAGTGGTGTTGGTTAGATGAGAAAGGTATGGGATTGAAAAACACAATTAAATGAGTACAAACAAGCGAGCATTACTATGGTGGCTGGGCGTACTTGCCCTCGCTATTCTACTGAACCTTTTACTTTTTGGTCCCCGCTTTATCCTGGGTGAGTTCAATATTGACGACCAGTACAAAAATTTGTCCATACCTGGAATTCTTGCCCTTTTTACTACGGTTGCCACGGCATTCTTTCTGGTGATGGGTTTCAGGGTGGTAATTGGCCATGACCTCGGCAGGATCTTATTTCCTGTTACAACCATGGTGGGATTTTTTTGCGTGATGGAATGGATGATGTTCTCATCCTTTATAGATGCAATACCCGGGATGAGTTGGACTATCTATCCACCATTATCCGCACTTGAGGAAAAGTCTACTCTGCCTTCGCTGTCTTATTTTCAAGCGGTTTACTTCATACAATTCCTTCAATGGATTATAGGACTGATCTTAATTTATGTAATCTACCGATGGGGGTGGTTCAATAGCAGGAGGTTAACAACATAAATGACAACAGGCCCAGTCTATTTGATCAAATCCAGATGATTTGTCCTTGGATTGTCAGGTAAATTGTTGAGGTTGTTACTGACCAGGGGCAGGAAGAGATTATTGCTGTCAGTTAAATTTCTGAACAGGTCTATTTGTCCACTCCAGGGAAGGTTTTTGTTGATGTTTTGTTTGATCACTCCAAATGCGTAGAATTCCCGGCCCCAGTTTGATGTAGTTGACTTTGTAAAGTAAATGGTATCATTGGATACGTTGTAAGCGCCACTTGTTTCTTCAATACCAAAGCAGATACTTCTGAAAAGGAATTTCCTATTCTCCCTTAAATAAAGGCTTGTTGTGCAGTTTGCCGAACCTTCCCGGATGGCAACCAACAAGTTTTTCCCTTCCAATTTTTCAAAGTTGAATATTCCTTGCGGAAAAAGGACAGTAAGTGTGAGCATAAAAATACATGCAAAGACCTGCACAATTTTATGCCTCTCTTTTACCTTACTTTTCAACAGGCAAACCAAATCCCAAACGGTGTAGTACACCAGTATCAGAAAATAGAGGAGCAGCAAAGCTAAGACCGGAAAAGCAACGATGCTCAACTTGCCTTTCCAGAAGTATGCGGTATGTACGATCAGGAAGAATATGATCGTTGCATAGAGTAGTTTAGTTTGTTTCATAGATCAACAGTAGTTGAACTGTTATTTCAACAGCTGCGCATCAAACAACTTCAGGATCCGCTTATATTCATCTGTCCAGGATGAGGGCTCCACAAAGCCATGGTCCTCTACAGGGTAGGCCGCCAGTTCCCAGTTGTCTTTGCCGAGTTCAATGAGGCGTTGACTGAGGCGCACTGCATCCTGGAAATGCACGTTCACGTCAACCATACCGTGACAGATCAGCAGGTGGTTTTTCAGTCCGGCAGCAAAATTGATGGGCGATGATTTTGCGTAGGCAATGCTGTCCATTGAGGGTTCATTTAAGATATTGGACGTGTAGCCATGGTTGTAGTGGGCCCAATCCGTCACGGGCCGCAATGCCGCACCAGCCTTGAACACCTCAGGTGTGGTGAACAGTCCCATCAGGGTGATGAAGCCGCCATAGCTTCCGCCATAGATGCCTATCCTGGCGGGATCAATCTGGTATTTCTCCGTGAGGAACCTGGCTGCATCCACATGATCACTCAGGTCCTTACCACCCATCCAGCGGTAGATCCCCGTACGCCAGTCACGGCCATACCCGCTGCTGGCCCTGTAGTCAATATCTATCACAGTATATCCTTTATCCGCCAGCAGGTTGTTGAACATATACTCGCGGAAATAACTGCTCCACCAATAGTGCACATTCTGCAGGTAGCCGGCACCGTGAACAAAGATCACGGCGGCACCATTCTTTTTACCTGACGCGGGTTCATACACGCGGGTGTATACCTGCGCACCGTCCCTTGCCGTAAAGGTGGTCACCGTGGCTGCGCGCCAGGGATAGGCTTTGAATGCATCGCTCATGCCTTTATCTGTCACCTGTACTGGTTTTTTGCCAGGTGCATTTTCCTGCACATAAAGTTCCCAGGGCTTGTTGGTAAAGGAATATCGATAGGCGATATATTTCTCATCAGGAGACAGCTGCACTTCATAGCCGCCATCCATGCTGGTAATCTTTTCTTTTTTGCTTCCATCGATACTTACCCTGCACCACTGTTGCTTTCCGGGATGTTCTTCATTGGTGAGGAGATAGAAGGATTTTTTATCCCTGCTTAATTGCACATCCTGCACTTCATATTTTCCGGAGGTCACCGCCTTGCTGGCGCCGCTTTTCAGATCATGCACATAGAGGTGTGAATAGCCTGAGGCTTCACTTTGAAAATAAAACGACTGGTCATTGATCCATGCAATGCGAGCACCAAAGGGGCTTATGCCCGGACCGGCGATCCATGCTTCGTCCCGCTGGCGGTCCAGCAACCTGAGTTTACCTGTTTCAGCATTTAGTTCCATGATCCATCGGTCTTTATTATCCTGGGATCTCACATCCACCACCGCTGCTGTGCCGCTTTCATTCCAATAGGGTCCGTTGATAAAAACCGGACGGGGCGAAGGTTTCCTGCCACCAAACTTATTAGGATAGTCTTTATAATAATCAGGCTGGTCTGTGATGCCGAGGATAGAATCCGTGGATACGTTGATCAGTTTGTCTTTCAGTTTGTCATACAGGAAAAATTCATATTTGCCCAGTGGTGCACCCACCTTGGTCCTTACATTGAGATCTGTGGTATAGCCAGACTCCGTAACAAAGTCCGGAACAATGGTTTGCTTGGCGCCTACGGGTGGCTGAAACAGCCGGTAGGTAACAAACCGTCCGTCCGGACTGATCTGCAGGTTTTGAAGATTTTTATCGCCCATGTATAGGTTCTTCAGGGTATCACTGTCCCTGTTAGCCTTCAGGAATTCACTGCGTTGGTTGCGTTTGTTTTTTCTTTCCGTGAGGATGCTGCTGGTGGACAGGGATTGTTGCTGTAGGAACTGGTCCTGGGTGGGGATTTTTGCAGCATCTGCGTTCCCAGACGGGGTAGAGGGCGCATTACCCCTTACCATATTGGTGAGCTGTTTGGTTATGCCGTTACTCAGGTTCCAGGCATAGAGATTCTGGCTGCGGTTAAATACCAGCCATTCATCTTTCCCTATGAAGCGCAGGGCAAACTCCTGGTCTTCGGTTTGTGTGATCCTGGTTTGCGTTCCTGTTTTAAGGTTACTCAGGTAAACATCTCCGCGATAGGTATAGGCCATCAGGGTGTAGCTGCTGTTGTAGACTGCGTTGGCAGCGGCACCGGCCCATTGCGTTGCATTATAGGCTGCCTTTTCAGGTTGCTTTCCACCCAGTTTATACATGTAGGTGGAGTCAGCCGTTTTTCCTTCCGGGTTCCAGGAGAAATAAACGGTCTTACTGTCTGCACCCCAGAAAACATTGGACGGCGAAGTGCCGATCCATTTGGGATCCTGCATGATCTTTTCTACGGTCAGGGTTTGGGCAAAAGAAAGGTTGAAGGTCAACACGCTGAAAACGATAATGGCCAGGCGCATGAAGCAGTAGTTTAGGGATTAAATATAAGTGAAGTTTAGATAAACGTATGGTGAATGGATGCCCTAACCGTGTTATATTGCAGGTGATGAAAAAGATAATCTTCCTGCTTCTGTTGTCCGGTACCATGGCGGTGCAGGCCCAGGATCACAAAACCGTAGTGACCAGTCAATTCCTCGAATATTATGAGCATATCCGCAACAAGGAATTTGAGAAAGCGGCGGAGTATATGAATCCCGCGTTTTTCAAGATCATTCCCAAAGATCAGTTGATCACTGCCATGGGTGCCGTTTTCAATACACCCGGTATGGAGTTTGAGACCGATGCGGCTACGATTAAAGAAGTAGGTCCCGTGGTGGTCAAGGACAAAATGCAATATGTAAAACTGGCGTACAACAGTGTGATCAGGATCAGGATGACCGGTGAAATGGCTGCCGATCCGGCTTTGTTGAAAGCCAATTTTGAGAGACAGTTTGGCAAGGAGAATGTGAGTTATAATGACAGCACTAAATTTTATTCCATCAATACACAGAAGAAGGCCGTGGGCAACAGCACCGATGGCAAGAAGTGGACCTTTGTGGTGGTGGAGCCCCGCCAGGTTGAAATCCTGAAGCAGTTTATTCCGGAAGATCTGCTGAAAGACTAAGTTTCACTACCACAATGTCTGGCAACGGTAAATCAATTTGGATCGAGGAGGGCTATGCCTGTTTTGCCCGTGGCGGGCGTAGCGCGCTGCGTGTAGAAGTGATGAGCCAGAAGACCGGTATCAGCAAGTCTTCGTTCTATCATCATTTCGCAGACACGGATGTATTTATGGAGCACTTGCTCAATTTGCATCGGGAGCGGGCCCTGGTCATGGCGGAGAAAGAAAGACGGGCAGCATCCATAGATCCTGAGCTCATACAGATTCTCGTAGATCATAAGACAGACTTAATGTTCAGCAGGCAGCTGCGTTTGGCTAACGAAGTCCCGCAGTTTGCACAAACCTTATCAAAGACCCAGCAGGATATCGGTAGGGATTTTGTGAAACTCTGGGCCCGGGAACTGGCGTGGAAGGGCAGCATAACACAACTGGAAGTCCTGTTCTCCATGGCTCTGGAGAATTTTTTCCTTCAGATCACGCCCGAGAGATTGGAAGCTTCCTGGCTTCGGGAATATTTCTCCAGTCTACAGGATAAGTTGCGTGTGTTTCAATCCTGAATTGTACGCCTCCGTCCATAGAGATCCCGCAGAGGAGTTTAGTTTCGGGATATGACCATTACCACCCGCCATCATCGCCAATACCTACTCGTGACCGCCTGGGTTATCGGTTCTTTTGGGCCGATATTTTTTCTGGGTACGATGGCGGCAACGGATTGGCCTGCCCGGTTTTCATTGGATCTGCTGAGCTGGCCTGTCAATAACAGCCCAACCATGGACCATCCCGGTACCCGCTTTCTGACGGCACTCACGGGTGGATTTTTGATGGGCTGGGGTGTTACCATTTGTTGTTTACGGAAATGGGTTTTTGATGCAGCACCGGAAGGCGTGCGCAAAGCTGTATTGGCGGGTTTGGTGAGTTGGTTTATACTGGACAGTGCCGGATCCATAGCATCAGGAAATCCTTCCAATGTGGCATTCAACGTGATTGTTCTTTTACTGGCATCAGGGCCGCTATGGTTTAAAGCAAAGGATAACCCAAAAAACGAAATATGAAATACAGTTTTCTGACACTGTTATTGGTTGCCATGACCATTGGCGTAGGTGTTTACACATTCATGATCCTGAGCCGCGCGGACTTTAGTTTATTCAATGTCTTTTTCCGGCAGGTAAGGGAAATGGGGTGGGGCGGGCAGTTTAACCTGGACTTTATGTGCTACCTCATTCTTTCGGGCTTGTGGATCATGTGGCGGGACGGTTTCAGCGGAAAATCTGTGCTGATCGGAATCGCCGCCTCCGTTCTCGGCATCGTATTTTTCGCACCTTACCTTATCTGGCTAGTGATGCAGCATAAGGGTGATCTGCGCGCGGTGTTGCTAGGCATGAAGGCATAAAGGCATGAAGGCATTAAGGAGTGACCCTCAATGCCTTCATGCCTTAATGCCTTAATGCCTTAATGCCTACTACTTCAACGTAGCCAGTAACTTATTGTTCAGCGCTACATAATCATCGTTCTTGGCTTCTTTGGCCAGTTCGATGGATTTGTTGGCAGCAGCAATGGCTTCGGATTTCTTGCCCAGTTTGGCCAGGCAGTTCGCTTTCTGGTGGTAGATCCAGAATGCGGTGGGGTTTTGGGCAATGGCCTTATCAAACCATTCATTGGCTTTGTTCAGGTCCTTACCATTATCCAGGTAATACATGGCGGCCTGGAAATATGGCTTGTTATCCTTGTTCAAAGCATTATCAATCTGCGCCATCACCTTACTGTCTATGTCCGCAGTGATCGGGAATTCAACATAAGTCTTATCCCACATCATACCCACGGCAATGCTGGAGGGTTTTACATCGCTGAACATGATGGTAAAAGACTCAATGGTAAAGGGCATTTGCTGGGGTGTTGCCTTTACGCGTACTACATCTTCACTTTGTTTGTAGGCAGCGGGAGAGGTTACATCGGTTTGTTTGGTAATAATGATGGTCCACTCGCCGGCGCCGGGGATGGTGAGCAGGCCATATTTGCCAGCGGGAATTTTTGTACCACCGATGATCACCTCATCACCAAAGGTGAGGGTGGTGGCACCATTGGCACCGGTGCGCCAAACAGCGTTGTAGGGAACGAGGTCTCCAAAGATTTTCCGGCCTTTCATATTGGGGCGGGAGTAGGAGAGATCAATAGTAGACAGTCCAAATTCCTGTTTAACGGTTGTAGTAGATGAAGGCTGCGGGGTCCTGATATTCTGCGCGTTGGCGAAGAGCAGGGAACCCAGCATCAGTGTGCTGAAGAATAATTTTTTCATAGCAAGACTAGGTTTTGAGACGCGAAGATAGATGATAATGTGGCAATGCGGCTATGCGGCAGTGCGGTAATTTTTCATGCGCGGTCTTGCGAACTGCGAACTAGAACACTACAGTGTAGGTTGTCTTCACCGGTCCCTCGGTATTGTAGACTGTCCACCCGGGTCCTTCCTTGATCAGGCGTATGGCTTCCTTATCATACAGGGGATGAAGGCTTTTATCAATCTTCAGGTCATAGGGTTTGCCCGTATCCGGATTCACCGTAAAGCTGACCACCACATTGCCATGGATGACGGGATCTTTGGGTATGCGGAGGTTGTTCATCACATACACTTCCCAGGCACTCCAGCCGTCCGAAGGCTCTGTATAGATCCGGCCTTGATTGGTAAATTTTTTCGCTTTGTCCTGCGCCGGGGCGGCTGCGGGAACAACGGCTTTCATGCGGGCCGTGGTTTCTTTATCGATCTTGTTGTTCTCAACAGTTTCATCCAGCGCTGCCGGCTTGTTAGCCTTGGATTCCGATGCGGATGCGATCTGGTTTTTGATGCTGTCTGTGGCGGGTGTGGTGATGACGCCGGCAACGGAGCCCGACAAATCCGGCTTTGAGTCTTTTTGTGGTTCTGGGGTTTTGGCTGCTGAAGCGGCAGGTGTGGTGGCAAGGGCAACGGCACTGTCTGCCTGCACAGCAGGAGCGGGCTGCGCTGAAGCAGGCTTCTCCACCTGTGCAATTACCGGGTTTTCCGGTTGCCGTTCCGTGTTGAGCAGGGTGATGGCAAGGCCCAGTAATATCACGGATGCCGCGGCAATGGCCATCCATGGGCGCTGGGGTTGCATCGGGATCACCTTTGCAGGGGTCACCTTTTGTTGCAGGCGTTGCCGCAGATTGTCCATGTCTGACTGTATCATGGATGGGGTAGCGGTTTCAAAGCCTTCCATCGCGTCAGCCAAAAAAGGATCATCCAGGGACGCGCGCTCCATGGCATGCATCTCTGAAGCACTCATCTGCCCTTCCTGATAGCGGCGGAGGTCTTCCGCACTGTATTGATATGGTTTTCCACCGCTCACGCTTGCATTTCTTTTTGTTTTTTCTCGATACAGATCTTCAGGTTCCGCTTCCCGTTCTGGATCTGGCTGCGCACCTTGTTCCATTCCTGGCCCGTGGCTTCCGCAATTTCCTGGTAGCATTTGCCTTCCAGGTAGAAAAGCGCTACCGTTTGTTTTTGGTCTCCGGGCAGGGCCTCCATACAATCCTCCATCATCTTCAGGCTGGCTTCCTTTTCTTTTACACCATCCAGATGCATTTTATCTTCGGATTGCATAAACGTTTCAGGAATTTCCGTGAATTTGACCTTTCCTTCCTTCCTGAGCTGCATAAGACAGTGATTTCTAGCTACCACGTATAGCCAGCTCCGGAAATTATCTACCTCGTGTTTTTTCAGTTTGTCTACCAGTTCCTCAAAGATATTCATCACCGCGTCCCTGGCCATTTCATGGTCTTTCAGGTATTTCAGGCAAACCCCCAATACCAGTTCCATATACGGTGCATACAGGTCACCCAGCACCTGCATATTGCCCGTGCGCTTGTACGCCCGGATCAGCTCCTGGTCTGTCTGGCCGTCTTTTCTGATGGGTAGGGGTTCCTGCATGAAAAAAAATTCCGGGAGGCGTATGTAAATCTTTTTATCCGCTCATCCTTCCCAAAAATAATGCTATGCGAACAATTATTGCACTGCTGTTTTCAGGATGGCTGCTAACCGCCTTCCTGCCCCATGCCCAGGTACAGATCACCGGCCAGATTGTGGATGACAAAGGAGCCCCCATTCCTTTTGCAACGGTGGTAATTAAAGGAACCAATAAGGGGGTGGCCGCCGACCAGAATGGTTTTTTTTCGATTATGGTCCCCGATGAAAAAACGGTCCTGGTGATTTCTGCTGTGGGATACCAGATCTCAGAACAGAAGGTGGGAAAACAAACCAAACTGAAAGTGAAATTGAAGGTCCAGGAACAACATCTGGAAGACCTGGAAGAAGTGGTGGTGTCTGGGTACGGTGTTCAAAAGAAAAAAGACATTACAGGATCTGTGTCAGTAATCAATGCGGCACCGGGATCAGGTGCAAATGTTCGTGTTCGCGGCATTACCTCTTCTCCCCGCTACCAGCAACCCGCTCAGGACTGGAATACTGAAGGCTACGAGCATACAGAAGAGAATGGGTTTAAGGCTGTAAACCAGGATCCGCTGTCTACTTTCTCCCTGGATGTGGATGCCGCTTCATACAGCAATGTCCGCCGCTTTCTCAACCAGGGCACCTTGCCTCCCGCCGGCGCCGTGCGCGTGGAAGAAATGATCAATTATTTCCAATACGGTTACGCACAACCGAAAGGAGAACATCCTTTCTCCGTATACACAGAACTCGCGGATTGTCCCTGGCAGCCGGAGCATAAATTGTTGTTGGTGGGTCTGCAGGGAAAAAAAGTGGACACGAAAGATCTCCCCGCATCCAATATCACCTTCCTGATTGATGTATCCGGATCGATGGACGAAGAAAACAAACTGCCGCTGGTGAAGGGTGCGTTGAAATTGTTGGCAGACCAGCTGCGCGAACAGGACCGTGTGTCCATTGTGGTGTATGCAGGTGCGGCCGGGCTGGTGCTGGAGCCTACTTCCAATAAAGCAAGGATCAGGGAAGCGCTGGACCAGCTGCAGGCCGGTGGTTCAACGGCCGGTGGTGCGGGCATTCAACTGGCCTATGCAACCGCCAAAAGGAATTTCATCAAGGGTGGCAATAACCGCGTGATCCTTTGTACCGATGGTGATTTCAACGTAGGCGCCAGCAGTGATGATGCCCTGGTACGCATGATAGAGCAGGAGCGGGCCTCCGGAGTGTTCCTGACCGTTCTGGGTTTTGGTATGGGTAATTACCAGGATGCCAAAATGCAGAAACTGGCCGATAAAGGCAATGGTACGCATGCGTATATTGATCAGATGAGTGAGGCGAAGAAAATCTTCGTGAATGAATTTGGCGGAACCCTTTTCACCATTGCGAAAGACGTTAAGTTCCAGCTGGAATTCAATCCTGCACAGGTGCAGGGATATCGCCTCATTGGTTATGAAAACCGGATCCTGAACAAGGAAGATTTCAATGATGATAAAAAAGATGCGGGTGAGATGGGCAGCGGTCATACTGTAACCGCCCTTTATGAGATCATCCCCACGGGTGTGGAGACAGATTTACTCGGCAAGGTGGATCCGCTTCGGTACAGTAAGAAAGAAAAAAGCAAACTTCAGCACAGTGAAGAACTGCTCATCGTAAAACTTCGGTATAAAAAGCCCGATGAAGACATCAGTAAACTGATGGAACTGCCTGTTTCAGCACAATCCATTGCCTACAAACAGGCCTCCGGGCAGTTTCGTTTAGCCGCCGCCGTTGCAACCTTTGGAATGATCCTTTCAGATTCAAAATATAAAGGAGAATCTGATTTCACCCTGGTGCGATCCCTCGCCAGTTCTGCTGTGGGGAATGATCCGGAAGGGTACCGCCGCGAGTTTTTGCAGCTGTGTGATAAAGCGTCAAAACTGTATCAGAGCAAGCGGTGATTGCTTTGGCAATGGGGCATTGGAGCCGTTGTACAATTGCACAATTGTACAACGGCCCCAATGCTCCATTGCTAATTCTTTTTATACGCCGGATGATATCTCTCTATCGTCTCCCGCAGATAGGCCCGGTCCAGGTGCGTATAAATCTCTGTAGTGGTAATACTCTCGTGTCCCAGCATCTCCTGCACCGCCCGAAGATCTGCTCCGCCTTCCACCAGGTGGGTAGCAAAGGAATGCCGAAGCGTGTGAGGGGAAATATCCTTGCGGATGCCCGCTTTTGCCGAGAGGTCTTTAATGATCATGAAGATCATCACACGGGACAGCCTGCCGCCCCTGCGGTTCAGGAAGATGACCTCTTCATCTCCCGCTTTCGGTTGCTGCTTCAGCCGGATATGGTCCAGGTATATCCGCAGGTGCTTGATGGCCTCGCTGCCGATGGGGACCAGCCGTTCTTTATCACCCTTGCCGATCACCCGGATAAAGCCCACATCCAGATACAGAAACCGCAGTAGTAGATTACAAACTTCACTCACCCGAAGGCCGCAGCTGTACATGATCTCTACAATGGCACGGTTGCGGATCCCTTCGTCCTTGCTATGATCAATCTGAGCCAGCATCAGCTCGATCTCATCAAAAGACAGCACATCCGGTAAGGCTCGTTTTAGCCGGGGCGTGTCCAGCAGGGTGCTGGGATCTGCGGTGATGATGTGCTCATCCATACAATACCGGAAAAAATTGCGGAGCCCGCTGATGATGCGCGACTGGCTGGTGGCGCTCATGCCCAGTTCGCCGATCCATTTGATAAAATCCTGGAGCTGCTGCAGGGTGATGCCTGCCGGACCCAGGGCCAGCTCCTTTGCGGCCAGGTACTGTGTGAGTTTATCGATGTCTGCCAGATAGGCTTCTACCGTGGCATCGGATAAACTCCGCTCCAGCTGCAGATGGGCCTTGAATCCATGCTTATAGGGCTCCCACATGGATGCAAAATAAATTTTTTTGCCTGTTAACCGCTTTGAATCATATTTGCCCCTCATTCAGAACTATGCAGCCCATCAACCTTCGTGCCTTCCGGAAAATGGTTAACCTGAACAAGCGCCGCTTCAGGATGTTCCTTACCAAACTGGGAAAGAATCCCCCGCGCAAGCTGGACGCCATGGCCGAAGAGATCGACAAAGAAGTTTGGCAGGAGGTGGATTGCCTCACCTGTGCCAACTGCTGCAAGACGATGAGCCCCACTTTTACCAAAGAAGACCTCATCCGCATCTCCGCTCACCTCAATATGACGGTGGATGAATTCAAAAAGAAATACCTGTACCTGGATAAGATCGGCGACTGGATGAATGTGAAACAGCCCTGCCAGTTCCTGGATCTTAAGACCAATATGTGCAGCATCTATGCCGTAAGGCCCGTTGACTGCGCCGGATTTCCGCACCTGGCGAAAAAGAAGATGAAAGACTATGTACACGTGCACCACCAGAACGTGACCTATTGCCCGGCTACGTATAAGATGGTGGAGAAGATGATGGCGAGGGTTAGGGGGAGTGTGTAGGGGTAGGGTGTAGGGGTAGGGACTAGGGGTAGGGTTCAGGGGTAGGGTTTAGACAAATGTTGATTTATGAATACACCAAAATGCGCTATCATGGCGCTGCTCTTTTTGCTTTCCGCATTGCCCGGTTTTTCACAAGGGCGGATTTCCCTTTCTGTACACGCAGGTCCCAATGGCAACTTTTTTGTCAGGAGTTATGATGAAGGACAAATACAAGGTGGCGTGGAGTTTTTAAAGAAGAATTTTATTGGTTTTGTCTTTGAAGGAGAGGCAAAGTATGGATTAAATGATCGATCCTGGTTATTGGGTGGTTACATGTACAGCAACAATACGAGGTCAGTGAGTACAAGGCAGAATTCGAATGGCGTAAATATTGTTTTGGAGGACTGGACGATCCGCCATCGGCAAAATTCATTTTACATAGGCTACGAGAGGGAGATTGCTAAAAAACTGAAAGGATTGAATGCGCTCATGGGTTTGTACTACGCAACCTACAAGCAGGAAGAAATCACTATTACTTCAGGCAATGCTGAGTTTTATGAAAGGAACCTGCAAAATGCCGGACTTAATGATGCGGGTGTATTTGTTGGATTACATTTTGAACGCAACATTGATTCGCATGTGAGACTTGGCATTCAATCGCGGTTGTATTTTAACCTTACTTCAGCGATATTTGAGCAGATGACCTTGACGCCAACATTGACTTATACTTTCTCGAGAAAGAAGTAGCCGGCCCCAATGCCCCAATGCCCCAATGCCCAATTGCCCATCTGTTAATAATACACATCTTCAATCAAAACAATCTCGTTCCCGCTCTTTGGGTCAACGGTTACAGCTACAATATCAAACTGTAACTGCGTCCAGCGGGGATAAAGGGACATAAATGCTTCCGCCGCGCGCTGCAGGTGACGAAACTTGGCTCGGTTAACAGACTCCTCGGGCAGGCCCGCGCTTTTGCTGCGCAAGGTCTTGACTTCTACGATGTGCAGGACCTTTTCTTTATGCGCTACGATGTCCAGCTCCAGCTGGCCGCACCTCCAGTTGTGAACAAGTATTTCATAACCACATGATTCTAAGTATCTCCTGGCTATTTCCTCGCCCTCCCTGCCCAACCCATGTTGCCTGTACATCCTTTCTGTTTATCTTCGTTTGATGTTTCCACTCAAAGGCAAGGTACAGCACTATGCATGGGGCGGCAAGGGTTATATCCCGGATCTGCTCAGTATTTCCAACACAGAAGACCGGCCCTTTGCCGAGTATTGGCTCGGTGTTCACCCCGGCGCACCGGCAACAGTCCAGTTATCTGGTAATGCGTCTACGGGCCTGCCAGACCTCATACGTTCTGAACCCCGCAGATACCTCGGCCCTAGGGTGGCAGCAAAGTTTCATGATCTCCCTTACCTGCTGAAGATCCTGGATGTGAAAGACATGCTCTCTATCCAGGTGCATCCATCCAAAGAGGAAGCGATCAAGGGGTTCGACCGTGAAAATGCCATGGGTATTCCGCAGGATGCGCCGCACAGGAACTATAAAGACAATAACCACAAGCCAGAGATGATGCTGGCGCTGAGTGATTTTTGGTTATTGCATGGATTCAGGCCTGAGGAAGACCTGGTCAGGGTCCTGGAATCTGTTGAACCTTTGTCGGTTTTATTGCCTGTTTTTGAAAACAGCGGTTACAAGGGCTTGTACCAATATGTTATGGACCTCCCGCAGGAAGGGGTGAATAAGATGCTTCAGCCATTGGCGGAGTTGATCCTTCCAAAATATACTGCGGGGCAACTGGCTAAAAACGATCCGCATTTCTGGGCGGCCAGGGCCATGGTGACTTATCCGGATTACTTCGACAGGGGCATCTTCTCCGTTTACTTTTTCAACCTGGTGAATCTCAAACATGGTGAAGCCATTTTCCAGGGAGCAGGGTTGCCGCATGCATACCTGGAAGGGCAGAATGTGGAACTGATGTCCAATTCTGATAATGTCTTGCGCGGTGGGCTCACCCCCAAATTCATTGACGTACCAGAATTGATAAAGCATATTCATTTCAAGGCCGTGCACCCGCAGATCATGCAAGCGGTGGATGCTGGCGGCCATGCAGATTTTCGTTGCCCGGTGGAGGATTTCAGTTTGGTCATGGCGGTGGTTCCTGAAGGGGAATATCAATTTGCCACCCAGGGTCCTGAGATTCTGCTGGTGCTCGAAGGCAACGGAAAAGCAGAGGTTGGAGATGAAGGCTGGGGTTTAGAGAAAGGTGGATCATACTTTATTCCAGCAGGGGTAGGGGTAAAGGTGCAGGGGACGGGACTCAGATTTGTGAGAGCTTATGTGCCTTAAGGGTGATCTCATTTTCCACATTTCCACATTTCCATTGCCGCACTACCGCATTACCACATCCCCACATTGAATATTTGCCTATTTTTGCCTCTTCAAACCGTATTGCATGAAGTTTAACAGGAACCTGGTCGTAAGTTTTATCTTGCTGGTAGTGGTAGCATCTCTTTACCGCGTTTTGCCCCGTCCCATGGGCTTCGCTCCACAGATTGCTATGGCCCTCTTTGCGGGATCTATTGCATCAGAAAAGAAGTTCGCTTTTTTGTTGCCCCTGGTGTCAATGTTCCTGTCTGACCTCCTGTACGAGGTTCTGTACATCAATCACCTTACTAAAATTGAGGGTTTTTACAGCGGCCAGTTCACCAACTACATACTGATCTGTGGCCTCACGGTGATCGGTTTTTTTGTAAAGCAACGCAACCTGCTCAGCATAGCAGCCGGATCCCTCGCTGCCCCCACAGCCTATTTCCTCGTCTCTAATTTCCTGGTTTGGGCGGGTAAAGGTGGCTACCAGCGGCCCGTTACTTTTGATGGTCTCATGATGGTGTATAACGATGGATTGCCTTTCTACCAAATGAGCATCCTTGCAACACTGTTTTTCAGTGCCGTTTTCTTTGGCGGATATTATCTGGCAACCCGCACCGGTGTTCAAAAAGCAATTGCGAAGTAGCATTGCCGCATTACCGCATTGCCGCATTACCGCATTGCCACATTACCGCATTGTCTAATTGCCCTCATACCCTTCATCTTCCATGAGGTTAATTCCGTCCGCCGCTGCTGTGGCTAATTCATCGCAACGGTTATTCAGCAGATTATCCGCATGTCCCTTCACCCATACAAATTGGATATGGTGTGGCTTGGCCAGTTCATAATACCGCTGCCATAGATCAGGGTTCTTTTTCCCGCCCTTGAAATTGGTTCTGATCCAGGTATTCAGCCAGCCTTCCTGGATGGCCCTTACAACATATTGGCTGTCTGAATAAACGGTGATATTGAGTCCGGGCCGGGTAAGGGCTTCCAGACCTTTGATCACACCCATGATCTCCATGCGGTTATTGGTTGTTCGGCGATATCCACCGGAAAGTTCCTTTCTCTGGCCCTTCCAGATCAGGATGGTTCCATACCCGCCCGGACCCGGATTGCCCCTTGAAGAGCCATCGGTATACATGGTAAGTCCGCGTTCATTGATCATCAGCAATAGATTTCTCCTTTCAACACCGTAACCGCTTCGCCCGTCATCAAAACACGGTCACCCTTCAGCCTGCAGATCATTTCCCCGCTTCGGGAAGATGCCTGCTGCGCAAGAAAATAATCCTTACCGGTTTTCTGGTTCCAGTACGTGGTGAGCAAACAGTGAGCGGATCCAGTAACCGGATCCTCATCTATCCCGCTTTGTGGGAAAAATCCCCGGGACACAAAATCATGCTTATTGCCCAGCGCCGTTACAATTACCCCACGGGAAGGGATAACCGAAAGTGCCTTGAAATCGGGCGTAAGCGAGCGCACTTCTTCTTCATTTCGCAATTCAACGAGGTAGTCGAATTTACCCTTGAACACCAGGCTTGGGTGAACATTGAGTGCTTCAAACAGACCCTCCGGTACGTCTGCAGGCATGGCCGGGTCTGCCGGGAAATCCAGGGTAAGCTTTCCGTCCAGTTCTTTGCTCACCGTCAACCAACCGGATTTGGAATGAAAACGAAGGGGTGAACTGGTATAATTCAGGTGGTTAAAATAAACGTGTGCCGATGCCAATGTGGCGTGCCCACAGAGGGCCACTTCCACCGTGGGTGTAAACCACCGGATATGAAAAGCATTTTCATAGGGTACGATGAATGCAGTTTCGGCGAGGTTATTCTCCATCGCAATTTTTTGCATCAACTCGTCTGGCAGCCAGTCGTTAAGTGGACAAACTGCTGCGGGATTTCCTGCAAAGGGTTTGTTGGTGAACGCATCTACCTGGTAAACGGGAATGGTCATACGATGTTAATTTAAACCTGGAATACACCCAATTTCATAGATGACTGAATGGGCTGGTGATTGGCTGCTTCCAGGGATATGGATATGATCTCACGGGTATGCACAGGGTCTATGATTCCATCCACCCACAGCCTTGCCGCGGCATAGTAGGGGGTGGTTTGTGCATTGTATTTGTCAATGATGATTTGCAGCATCTCTTTTTCTTTTTCTTCCCCTATTTCCTCCCCCTTGGCCCTTTTGGCTGCCACCTGTATTTGCAATAAGGTCTTAGCGGCCTGTTCCCCGCCCATCACGGCAATCTTTGCAGACGGCCAGGCAAAGATAAACCGGGGGTCATAGGCTTTTCCGCACATGGCGTAATTACCTGCACCATATGAATTCCCGACAATGATAGTGATCTTGGGGACGATGGAATTGGCTACAGCATTCACCAGTTTAGCGCCGTCTTTGATGATGCCGGAATGTTCACTCCTGCTGCCAACCATGAAGCCGGTGACATCCTGCAGGAAGACCAACGGTATTTTCTTCTGGTTGCAATTGAGGATAAACCTCGCTGCCTTATCGGCACTATCGTTATAGATCACCCCGCCCATCTGCAGTTCGCCCTTCCTGCTCTTGACGATCTTCCGCTGGTTGGCAACAATACCCACGGCCCAGCCATCAATGCGGGCATATCCACACAAAATGCTCTTGCCATAGTCTTTCTTGAACTGGTCAAAATCTGATTTGTCTACCAGCCTTTCAATCACCTCCAGCATGTCATAAGGCTTGCTGTTATCCGCAGGGAAAATGCCGTACAGTTCTTTTGGATCTTTGGCTGGTGCTTCAGGCTGGATACGATTCAAACCTGCCGTTTCCGCAGGCCCAAGCCTGCCCATGATCTTCTTCACCTCATCCAGTGTTTCTTCTTCTGTCTGGAATTTGTAATCTGCGATTCCAGAGATCTCTGTATGGGTAACAGCACCGCCCAGTGTTTCCAGTTCAATGTCTTCCCCAATTGCAGCTTTCACCAGGTAGGGTCCCGCTAAAAATATAGAACCCTTGCCTTCCACCATCAGTGTTTCATCACTCATGATGGGCAGGTAGGCACCACCGGCTACACAGGCTCCCATTACTGCTGCGATCTGCGTGATGCCCATGGCACTCATCCGGGCATTGTTCCGGAAGATCCGTCCAAAATGTTCTTTATCCGGGAAGATCTCGTCCTGCATGGGTAAAAAAACACCGGCACTGTCTACCAGGTAGATGATGGGAAGATGGTTCTCCATGGCGATCTCCTGCAACCGAAGGTTCTTTTTCCCCGTGATAGGAAACCAGGCACCCGCTTTCACGGTTTGGTCGTTGGCCACTATCACACATTGCTTCCCGCTCACATATGCAATGCCGGCAACGGTACCTCCAGAAGGACATCCGCCGTACTCCTCATACATTCCGTCACCGGTGAACGCACCAATCTCCATGAAGGGTTTGTCTTTATCCCTCAGGTATTCAATGCGCTCACGGGCAGTGAGTTTGTCTTTTTCATGTTGTTTCTCGATGGCTTTTTTGCCCCCACCTACACTGACCTTCTCCCAACGCTGCCGCAGCTCACTCACGGCCAGCTTCATCTTGTCTTCGTTCTTATTGAATTCCAGGTTCATAGTGTTTCGAGTTCAATCTTGGATGTACTGTATATCCTGATTGTCGCTTTTTTATAATCTGCTTCAGAAGCTTCTCTGATGTGCATGAATTGCTGGGGGTTGCGGTCTACCAGGGGAAACCAGCTGCTCTGTACCTGTACCATGATGCGGTGGCCCGTCATGAACTGGTGGGAAGCGTCCGGCAACTCCAGTTTTACGCTGCTGACCTTGCCGGGTACAAAGGGCTCCGGAACCTCAAAGCTGTTCCTGAATTTGCCACGGATCACTTCTGCGCGCACCAGTCTTTGGGTGCCATCGGGCAATACATCAATGATCTTGACGATGAAGTCCGCATCACTACCGGTCATGCTCACCTGCAGATCCGCTGTGATCTTTCCGGCAATGGTCACCGGTGTTTTCAGGGTATCTGTCTGGAACCACAATACATCCGCACGTTTGGATGCAAACCGCTGGTCCTCGGCCATATACTCATTGTTCCTGCCGCTCATAGTGGCAGCAGTATAAGGCACGGGGTTAGCAGGATCTGATATGTACTCACTAAACCCTTTCCCCTTCTTCTTCTCACTTAACAAATGGTCTGGTTGTAGATAGAAGGTTGCTGCTTTAACATGCTTAGCCGGCCATGTATTGTACCTGCGCCATTGGTTACTGCCAGTCTCAAAGATCAGGGCTTCCGGCATCGTGAAACTGCCCTGGTCCTTTAAATAATAATTAAAAAATGGCGTCTCTACGGAGTCCTGGTAAAATTTACTCGTATTCATGCCAAAATCCTGGCCGGCATATTTCTCCCAGTTGCCACGGGCCCATGAACCGTGGGTCCAGGGACCCATGATGATCGTATTCTTATTGCCAGTGTTCTGGCGCTCAATGGCTTTGTACGTTTCCCATGCACCAAAAAGGTCTTCAGGATCAAAGAGTCCGCCCACCACCAGCGTAGCAGGTTTCAGGTTTTTAAAATGGGTCCTGATATTTCTTTCTTTCCAATAAGCATCATAGGTATCGTGCGCGAGATATTCTTTATACACGCCATTGGTTTTACCGAAATATTCTTCTTTCAACGTATTCTTCAACGGACCCAGCTGAAGAAAAAATGCATAGGCGTCTTTATATTTTTCGTTGATCACATTGCTCTCATAATCTTCCACGGGGCCTTTGCGGGGCGCATCAAAATAACTCATGAACCCGAAATTGTCCATCAGGAAAAAGGCGCCTTTATGGTTGGCGTCATCGCCCAGAAATTCATCAGTGACCGGTGCCTGCGGAGACACTGCCTTGAGTGCAGGGTGTGCATCAGGCAGGGCGGCACTGGCATAAAAGCCGGGATAGGAGATGCCATACATGCCTACCCTGCCATTTTGGTTGCCCAGGTTGGCCAGTAACCACTCTATGGTATCAAAAGTATCCGTGGATTCATCCGGAATTTTGTGCGCCGGATCATTGGGCGTCATTTCACGGAAGTCTCCCTCACTCATATAGCGGCCCCTCACGTCCTGGTAAACAAAAATGTATTTACCCTTCATGAGTTCAGGATTGGGGCCTATCCGCCGGGCATACTGGTCTTCGCCATATGGGCCTGCACTGTAGGGTGTTCTTTCCATCAATATGGGAAATTTCCCTACGCTGTCCCTGGGGATATAAATGACGGTATAGAGTTTCACTCCGTCCCGCATGGATATCCTGACGTCTTTTTTAACGTAATGGGTTTTTACATAATCATTGGCCTGGGCAAAGGCGCTCACCTGGAACAACCCAAAGAAACTAACGATTGCCCAGCACCGGAAGAATAATAGCACTGCTGTTTTTTGCATCATGATGTAATTGTATGGTAGCGGGTACAAAATCTTTGTCTTCGGCCTGGTAAATATTCATGAACTGCTGTGGATTCCTGTCGGCCAGCGGGAACCATGAGCTTTGCACCTGGATCATCAGTTTGTGTCCTTTCTTAAAACAATGGGAGATGTCAGGAAGTTCAAATTTTACTTTTTCTACTTTGCCGGGTTTGAAGGGTTCGGGTTTTTCAAAGCTGTTCCTGAACTTACCGCGCATGATCTCGCCGCGCACGAGCATCTGGTATCCGCCCATGGGATATTTCAGTTCACTGTCTTTGTAGTCATCGGGAAATACATCGATCACCTTCACTACAAAATCAGCGTCTGTAGTGGAAAGGGTCACCAGCAGGTCTGCGATAACGGTACCTGTCACTGTCAGGTCTTCGGTTAGTACGGGTGTTTCAAAGCTCAAAACATCACTGCGGCGTGAAGCAAAGCGCTGGTCGTCTGTCATGTATTCACGGGTTCTGCCCATATGGATCCCGTCTGTGTAAGGCACAGGATGCGCAGGATCTGAGATGTAGGTTGAAGCGGCAGACGCAACGGTTGGTTTTGTCCAGGCTAGGGTTTTACCCGGTTGGAAATAGAGCGATTGCTCTTTGGCTTCAGCCGGTGGCCAAACCTCATACTTCTTCCATTCATTAGAGCCGCTCATGAATACAGTGGCCTCTGCCTGGTTGGATATATCTCCCTTGCCTTTCAGGTAGTAGTTGAAGAAGGGTACTTCCAGGTGGTTCTGGTAAAAATCTGCCGTGCGTTGTTTGAAGCTGGCGTTGCCCAATCGGGTACCGCCTTCACTGGATGCCCACTGGCCATGGTACCAGGGGCCCATTACTATTTTATTGAAATGGGACGATGGATTTTTTTGTTCGATGGCTTCATATAAACGCCATGCACCATAACAGTCTTCAGCGTCAAATAACCCACCCACTACCAGCATGGCGGGCCTGATGCCGGCTACATTGTTGCGGGCATTGCGGGCCTGCCAGAATGTATCGTAATTGGGATGGGCATAGAGATCGCGCCAGAACTTGATGGAATCTCCCATCAGCGTTGCAATGTTTTTCAATGATCCTGCACGGAGATAGAAATTGTAGTTATCATCGCCCTTAATACTATACCCACCGGAATAAGATGTAACCGGTTTGGGACGAGGCACGCCAAAACGTGTATAGAAAGAAAATCCATCCATCAGCATCAGCGCGCCGTTGTGGTGGAAATCATCACCCAGGAACCACTCGGTTACAGGTGCCTGCGAGCTCACGGCTACCAGTGCCGGATGATTACTCAGTGCCGCCATGGTGGCGTAAAACCCGGGATAGGAGATACCAAATGTACCCACCTTGCCGTTGTTGTTTTCTATATTTTTCAGGAGCCAGTCGATAGTGTCATACGTATCACTGGCTTCATCAGTTTCCTTAGTGTTACTCTTTGCGCCGTTGAAAGGCCGTACATCCTCAAACACACCTTCGCTCATGAATCGGCCACGTACATCCTGCTGAACAATGATATAGTTTTCCCGGAAGTAGAGGCGATGGTATGTGTTCCAATATGCCCTGTAATTTGTTTCACCATAAGGTGCACAGGAATAGGGTGTACGCGTCATGAGAATGGGATGTTTCTCAGACCTGTCCTTGGGGACGTAGATGGCAGTAAACAGTTTCACTCCGTCCCGCATGGGTACCATGCGTTCTATCTTGGTATAATTTTCCCTGATAAAAGCAGAGTCAAGGGAATACTGGGCTGATGCGCCCATGGCGAGCAGCAGGAAGGTAAAAGTGACAAGCTTTTTCATGGCCCCAAGATAGGCAATATTGGCAAGTCAGGCATTCAGACATTCTGTAATACAGGCATTCAGAAGTGGCTATCCTGGAAAAAGAAATCCTGGTGAGGCACTCACCAGGATTTCAAGATGTCAACTTCAGATTTCCTGAATGTCAGTATGATTGAATGTCTGTATTCCAAATCAGACCTTCGTGATCTTCAGCATATTCGTTGGCAGGTGCAGCTGAATAGGAATGGAGCCGGTGTTGACCACCACATTTCCTTCGTGCACAAAGCCGCGTTCTTTCAGGATCTTGATCTGGTCATCAATGATATCGTCCATGCTTTCTTCTTCATCATAGTAGAAGGCGCGCACACCCCAGCTCAGGGAGAGCTGGTTCACGAGGCTTCTTTCCTTGGTGAAGATGAACAGCGGTGCTTTAGGCCTGTATGAGCTGAGCATGAAGCCGGTATAGCCACTCTGCGTCATCCCAATCAGTGCATCGGCGTTCACGTCTTCTGCCAGTTTGCAGGCGTTGTAGCAGATGGCGTCTGAATGGAAAGTGGGTGAATGGGGCAGGGGCTTCAGGTCTTCTTCGCGGTTAAAGCGATACTCCTTGGTCTCTACCTCCAGGATGATCTTTTTCATGGTCTCCACCACCAGCGCGGGGTGCATACCGGTAGCTGTTTCGCCGCTGAGCATTACCGCATCAGCCCCTTCAATCACCGCATTGGCCACGTCAGTGGTTTCACTGCGGTTAGGCTTTATACGGTCAATCATGGATTCCATCATCTGTGTTGCCACGATGACGGGCTTGGCGCGATGGAGGCATTTGCGGATGATCTGTTTCTGGATCAGGGGAACCTGCTCCACGGGCATTTCCACACCGAGGTCTCCACGGGCTACCATGATACCATCAGATTCCAGGATGATCTCGCGGATATTGGTAAGGGCCTCGGGTTTCTCAATCTTGGCAATCACCTTGGTGCGGGATTTCTTTTCAGAAAGCTTGCTCTTGATGATCACGATATCTTTTACGCTGCGCACAAACGACAGCGCCACCCAATCCAGTTTTTGTTCAATGATGAATTCCAGATCCACCAGGTCCTTCTCGGTTAAAGCAGGCAGGGAGATCTTGGTGTCCGGAAGGTTGATGCCCTTTTTAGAGGAGATCACGCCACCCAGGGTCACCTGCACTTTTACACTGCCATCTTTACCTATTTCTTTCACCTGCACTTCAATCTTGCCGTCATCAATCATGATCTTGTTGCCGATGCGCACATCGCCAGCGAGATTGGGGTAGGAGACGTAGATCTTTTCCATGGTACCCACGCATTTCTCGTTGACGAAAGTGAGTACGTCCCCTTCTTTTACGGGAAGGGCGTTGTTCTCAATTTCACCCACGCGGAGTTTGGGACCCTGGAGATCACCCAGGATGGCAATATTGTAGGGTTCCGTGGAATTGATCTTACGGATGCTGTCAATGATCTTTTGTTTGTCTTCGTGACTGCCGTGGGAGAAGTTGAGGCGGAATACATTCACGCCGGCCTTTACCAGTGCCAGCAGTTGATCATAGGAGTCGCAAGCGGGACCAACCGTAGCCACGATCTTAGTGCGGTGTACGGTGTGTTTGATACCGGCATCTTTGTCCATTTCCTTATGCAGGTACTTTTCAATGTTCTTGCTCATTAGATTATGTTTGGGTCTTTAACTGGCGAGGATCTTGATGATCTTCAGCCACTCTTCATCGATCTTTTGTTTGGCTTTAACGGCCTTATCCAGGGGTGTATAATGCATCTTGTTATTGACGATGCCCACCATCACGTTGTACCGCTCAGATTTAAGGCATTCCACGGCAGCATAGCCCATACGGGAAGCGATAAGCCTGTCCATACAGGTGGGAGGCCCGCCGCGCTGGATATGACCGAGGATGGTAACCCTGATATCCGCAGAAGGGATTTTTTCATGTACTACTTTGGCCACTTCATTGGCACCTCCAAAATCATCACCTTCCGCAACTACCAGCAGGTTCACCAGTTTCCGGCGTTTTTCTTTTTCCACCAATGAACTGATGAGTTCATTCATGTCTGTTTTACGCTCCGGGATCAGGATATTTTCTGCCCCGGTGGAGATACCTGAGTAGAGGGCGATATAACCTGCATCACGTCCCATCACTTCAATGATGAAGAGGCGGTCATGCGCATCGGCAGTATCGCGAATCCTGTCTATGGCTTCCACGGCGGTATTGACGGCGGTGTCAAATCCGATGGTGAAATCCGTTCCGGCAATATCTTTATCAATAGTGCCAGGGATACCTATACAGGGGATGTCAAATTCATTGGAAAAGATCTGAGCGCCACGGAAAGAGCCGTCGCCGCCCACAATCACCAGCCCATCGATCCCCCTTTTTTTCAGGTTTTCGTAGGCTTTTTTCCGCCCTTCGGGTGTGAAGAAATCTTTGCAACGCGCGGTTTTAAGAACGGTACCGCCCCGCTGGATAATATTGGCTACGCTGCGGGACTCCATGCGGTGGATATCATCATCCAGCATGCCCTGGTAGCCGCGCATAATACCGTAAACTTCAAAGCCTTCGAAGATTCCCGTCCTCACAACGGCCCTCACACAGGCATTCATGCCAGGTGCATCACCGCCAGACGTTAGAACCCCGATCTTGCTGACTTTTTTGCTCATTCGAGAAATATTGGCTGTTTTGGTTTTTCAGCTTGCTAAATCGTTGAGAAATAACCGTTAAGCGTCAAAAATACACAATTCCCGCTTAATGGGTGCGTGAAGATAGGGAATTAGGGCGAGAGAATTAGGGCGAGAGAATAGGGCGAGGGTGTAGGGGTAGGGTGTAGGGATAGGGTGTAGGTAATGTACACTACACCCTACCCCTACACCCTAATCCATTGCCCTTTCCTACATTTAGGGCATGACTTTATTAATCACGGGTACCCATGGACTGGTGGGTCAGAACCTGGTGCGTATCCTGCAACAGTGGCCGGGTAAAGTGGTGCTCACAGGACGTGGTCCCTGCCGTATTCCTCCTGCGTGGATGAAAGACTTTTTGTATGTCCCCTTAGATATCACGAACCGCGGGGAGATCATGCAGTTGTTTGAAACTTACAAACCCAATGCAGTGATTCATTCTGCTGCTGAGGCACAACCCGATGCCTGTGAACTGGATCATACGATGGCTGACCTGGTGAATACTACGGCCACACAGTGGTTACTGGAAGCGGCGGCACAATACCGGAGTTTTTTTACTTACATGTCCACGGATTTTGTATTTTCCGGGGCCGGCGGTCCATATGTTGAAGAGGATGAACCTGGCCCGGTTAATTATTATGGACTCACCAAGTTAAGGGCGGAACAGGCGGTGCAACAATACCCGTTTGGATGGGCCATTGTACGTACCGTTTTGGTATATGGAAATACACTGTCTGGCATGCGCACCAATATTATTTCGTGGGTGCTGGGGGAACTGCAGAAAGGAAAGCCCATCAGGGTAGTGGGCGATCAACTCAGGACACCCACCTATGCTGGAGACCTGGCGGCTGCCGTTTTACAAATCACACTGGAAAAAAGAACCGGTATCTGGCATATTTCTGGAAAGGATGCGCTAACTCCGCATGACATTGCCCTGCTGGTGGCAAGCAGGATGCAGCTGGATGCCACGCTGATCACCAAAGTGGATGCTTCTGTTTTTTCACAACCAGCCACCAGGCCGCTGAAGACACCGTTTGATATCAGTAAAGCGGTGCGGGAACTGGGGTATGCGCCGGTAAACTTTATGCATGGACTTGAACTAACAATTAACAATTAATAATTAGCAATTAGCAATTGGCACTGGTTACTAAGGTTTAGTAACTAGTGCCAATTGTTAGTTGTTAGTTGCTAATTGTTAATTGTTAGATTAGTTCATCATGAGAATATTGACACTACGCTGAAGGATGTTGAATGCGATCTCGGCCATGAGATTTTCCCGGTCAAGAGTGGGGTTTACTTCCGTGATCTCAAAGCAGCAGACTTTTCTCATCATCATGAACTTGGACACGAGGTCCTCGGCTTCCCTTTCCCTCAACCCATTTTCCACGGGTGTGCCGGTGCCTTTGGTAATCCCTGCATCCAGGCAGTCCACATCAAAACTGATGTAGATGTCTGTACAGTCTGATAGATACCTCACCACGGAACGTACAATATTCTCTGTACCTTTCCTGCGCACTTCATTGGTGGTGATCACCTTCATCCCATATTTTTCAATCAGGAATTTTTCTTCTTTTTCAAAATCGCGAAGCGAAATAAATACAATGTCTTCCGGCAATACTTTAGGATGGATCTTGCCCATCTGTTTCAGTGCATTCCACTGCTTTGCGGTTTCTTCTTCAATGTCATGGCTCTTGCATTCCTCATTGTCTTCGTCAATGGACACCGCGAGGGGCATGCCGTGCATATTCCCTGATGGGGTGGTGTAAGGCGTGTGCAAGTCGGCATGCGCATCGATCCATATCACGCCCAGCTTGGATTTAGGCTTGGCCATTTTGAGACCGGCAATGGTGGCACCCGCTGTGCTGTGGTCACCACTCAGCACCACGGGAAAAAAACCGCTTTTGCAGGCGTCCTGGATGGCTTTGCTTACGCGGTCATACATGGTGGTGATACCACCAATGCGTTTAGCGTAGGGAGACTCAATGGGCTCAAACAAAAGTTTATTCTCATGCGCAACTTTTTCAGACGGGAAATGAATGAAAAAATTGCTCATAAAATCCAGTGCGGCGATCTTGATCGCGTCAACGCCAAGGCTGGCACCACGGGTTCCTGCACCGATTTCGGAGGGAACCTCAATCAGTTTAATATTCTTCATACAATCAAAGTGGGCTGGCAAAGTACGGCAAATTTGCGAGACCTCCTTTTCACGTAAGAATCATAGACATATTGTTTAGTACAATTGTGTATACTGGTATGTAGTGGGGATGGCTTTGGTAAACAATGAACTATATCATAATTGGTGCAGGATGCGGAACCTGGTGAACATTTCTTCACTATACCATGCTCTTGACCTTGTTTTGCGTATGACATCCCTGTGTTCCTGCATACGGTAGGCAAAGGCTTTCATGGAAGATTCATCTTTCCAGATGGAGAAGGTGGCTTGCCGGAGCAGGGGAACTTCCCCAATCCCGATGGAGTAGATCAGCCCATCGGCCTTGTTCATCTCTTGCTGCACGGCAGGGACATGGGCCCAGAATTCCCTGGCCCGCAACAGCCGGATCGTTGCCCTGGTAAGTACGGCGATCTGTTCTCCTGGTGCTGCGGAATGGTAGGGGAGGGTGAAGGGTTGTTTCCCGCTCCAGCTGCCGTGGGAGTGGATGGGTTCAAGGATAAAGGTTTTGGTATTTGCTCCGGCCCATCGCCAATACTGGTCTATGAATTTCCCATAGTAAGACCGCCGCCATTCATCAGCGGAGCGCCCTTCCGGTGGCGGCAGTTCATTGGCCCCGGTCACCGAGAACAGGGCATACTGCTGCCAGTCGGGTTCTTTACTAAAAGTTCCGCCTTTACCACAGCCCATCAGTTTATAAAACTGCATGGCTTTGTTCAGGGCCAGTGCAGGCCTGAACAAAGCCATGGAATGAAATGCAGTGATCTTATGATGTGCAGGATACCTGCTGATCGTTAATACGGCTAGATTCATTATTGGTTTCCACCGCCGCCCATCCTGAAGCGCATACCACCACCGGGGCCGCCCATTTCTGACATTGGTTTTAGATCATAACCCTTGGGAATCTCAAATGTTTTATCGGCAATGTCAGCATCCAGCTGCACCTTGGTTACTACCATGTGTACACGCATGCCGTTCTGTCTAACAATTTCATACTCCATCGGGAAGCCGTTGATCTTGTCCAGACCCTGCGGCGTCATGCCCATATTGCGCATCATTCCACCGCCACCGGAACCGCCATTGAGGGAATAGTCTTCACCCATCTTAAAATCCGGCGTGAACCAAACCACAGTTTCACTCACCTGTCCATTTTGGCCTTTCGTTTTGATGATCGCTTTCTTGCAGGTATAGCCGGCGATGGTTTTGGTTTCTGTACCCACCGTGATCTCCGGTTCATTGCGGGCAAAACTCAGGCCCATTTTTTCCAGGGAGTCCCTGCGGGCCGCGCGCATAGAATCCATGCGTTTCTGCATGGCTTCCTGATCCGCGTCCGTTGAATAAAAGCCCATTTTTTTGCCCATGGCTTCCATCAGCAGGGTAGTCTTTTTGTTTTCCCGGTCAATGATGGTTTGGCTGGTATTGAAATCATTCTGGTTCTCCATTTTGGTGAACTTGCCCTTGTACCAGACCGTAGTGTTGGATTCCATTTCCCTGGGCATCTGGAAACCACCGCCACCGCCGCCGCCATCTCCACCGCCGGGATTGAAATTCTCGGGGAAGGTGATGTCCGTTTTCATCTTGATAATGGCCTTGTCTACCACTTTCTGGGCTTGCAACTGCACGGCCAGGGCCAATGCAAACATCGTGATCAGGTATTTCATGATTTTTTATTTAAGACGGCAGCGCCGCCACCATACTATAGATGCCAATCCCGGCTTTTTCTTTCGCCATCAGGCGGAAGTGTCAGGAATGGCAAGTACGGGCAAATGGCTGTGATAAGCAAGTTTTTTGGTATGACTGGGGGATATCAGTTTCTCAAAGAAGCTATGCTTTCTGGGAACGGTAATCAGGAGGTCCACCTTTTTGTCTGTGGCCAGCTGGCTGGTGCTCTCCGTAAAATCCCCCACAGGCAGTACCGCAAATTCCGGCTCATATTCCGCCAGCATGGTGTTGAGGTTGCTGATCTCCTTTTTTTGCTGGTGAACGGTGTCATTGTAATAGTTGGTACTCACATGGCCCACCACCAGTTTAGGACCAAACATATCCAGCAGGGTCTTCAGATGGTAAACGGGTGTAGTTTTCTCCACGTCTTTCAGGTCTGAACAGTACAGCACTTTCCTGATCTTCCGGTAACTCGCATCCGGTGGAATGATCATCACCGGCAATGAAGCCTTGTTGACCACACTGAGGGTAGAACTGCCAATCAGCACCTGTTCAATGCGTGTGGCACCATTGATGCCCATGACGGCCATGTCTACGCTTTTTTCTGCGGCCATCCGTGCGAGATTGGACGTTAGTTCGCCTTCTTCTGCCAGGATATCTACGGTGAGCCCGGACCTGATCTGGAACTCGTTGCGCAGATTTTGTAAAGCCATCAGGGTGATTTTCCTGTTGGTGTCAGCCTCCAGGTGCAGGGGAGTGCCGTCTACGCCAATGGCAGATTTGCTGTACGCGTTGTAGAGTACAAGCCTGGTGTTGTGCAGATCATTGGCCATATGCATGGCAAAATCAACGGCGTTGCGGGCTGTGTCTGAGAAATCTGTAGGGACGATGATGGTGAACATAATAAAAGATAGTTTGAGTGATGTTCAACCGCGTTTGCACCATAAAATTACGATGATTCAGTGTAGAATCGGTAATTTTAGAGCTCAACTTTAACGACTTACATGAAACGATTGTACTTCCTCTTTGCAGCGTCCCTGCTGATGGCCGCTCCTGTGTTTGCGCAGCCTAAAATTGTTCCCCAGCCTGTAGAAGTTAAATCCGGAGATGGATTTTTCAGGCTTTCTCCCAGTACTGCCATCGGTATTGCCGGGAATAATGCCGATGCAAAACGCGTGGCGGATATGCTGGCAAAGAAACTTGGAACCGTTACCGGCTTTAATATTCCGGTTACCGGTGGTGCCATCAATCTGGGCATGTCCAACATCGTCCTTCAACTCTTATCTCCGGCCAACAACACCCTGGGAACTGAAGGATACCAGCTGAAGGTAGGTGCCGGCGGAACGCAGATCCTGGCCAATTCAGTAGCAGGCTTGTTTTACGGTGTTCAAACCTTTCTGCAGCTCCTGCCCGCGGAAGTGGAAGGAGGGAAGAAAGTGGAGAATCTGGAATGGAAGGCGCCGGTAACAGAGGTTCTGGATTATCCGCGTTTTGGATGGAGGGGACTGATGCTGGATGTGTCAAGGCACTTCTTTACCAAAGATGAAGTGAAAAGGTATATCGATGACATGGTGAAGTATAAATTCAACCTGTTGCACTGGCATCTGACAGACGACCAGGGCTGGCGCATCGAGATCAAATCCTATCCACGGCTTACGGAAGTAGGTGCATGGAACGTTAAAAAGGAAGGCCGGTTCAATACATTTTCTGCGCCGGAACCTGGAGAGCCCCGCAATTATGGTGGATTTTACACCCAGGAAGATATCAAAGAAGTGGTCCAGTATGCAAAGGACCGTTTTGTGAACGTATTACCGGAGATTGATGTCCCGGGCCACAGCCTTGCGGCCATCGCCGCCTATCCGGAACTCACCAGCACACCGGGTACTTATCAGGTGAACTCGGGTGAGAAATTCATGGAGTGGCCTCCGAGCGGACATTTCTACGGACTGATCGATAATGCCCTTAACCCTTCCAGTGAAAAAGTATACACCTTCCTGGACAAAGTATTTGGCGAGATCGCGCAGCTGTTCCCCTTTGACTATATCCATATGGGGGGCGATGAAACGGCCAGGAACTTCTGGGAGAAAAGCGAGGACATCAAGAAACTGATGGCCAAAGAAAAACTGAAGAACCTGGATGAGGTGCAAAGTTATTTTGTAAAGAGGGTCACCAAGATCGTAAATAGTAAAGGCAAAAAACTGATAGGATGGGATGAGATCCTCCAGGGCGGTCTTGCTCCCGGCGCAGCGGTGATGAGCTGGCGCGGAATGGACGGAGGCATTGCTGCCGCTAAACAGGGCCACGAGGTGGTGATGAGCCCTACGAATTTTGTTTATATAGATTATATGCAGGGCGACAGGCTGATGGAGCCATTAGTCTATGCTTCCCTTCGTTTGAAAAAATCCTACGAATTTGAACCGGTTCCCAGCGGTGTGGATCCCAAACTCATCAAGGGTGGCCAGGCCAATCTCTGGACAGAGCAGATATACAATTTGCGACAGGCACAATACATGACCTGGCCTCGCGCATTTGCAATTTCAGAAGCGGTATGGAGCCCGCAGGGAGGGAAGAACTTCTCCAATTTTGTAACCCGTGTGGAGAACCAGTTCCCTAAGCTTGACCAGGCCCAAACCAAATGGGCACCCAGCATGTATGAGCCGGATATCAAGGCTGCAAAGGGAGCAAAAAATATTGTGGTCACCCTGGTACCAGAAGTGGACGGACTGGATATGCACTATAGTTTTGACAATTCATGGCCTGATCAGTTTTATCCCAAATATGCCAGTCCGCTTGAAGTGCCCAAGGATGCAGATAAAATGCGCATCGCCACTTTCAAGAATGGCAAACAGGTGGGGAGGTTTATGACGATATCTGTTGAGGAGTTGAAAGCACGCGCGGGGAAATAGTTGTAGGGTGTAGAAGTAGGGTGTAGGGGTAGGCCTAAGTCCTGCTACTACACCCTACCCCTTTAAATCAGCCGGGTATTTCAGGTTTACACTTTCCCTGATCAAATCCATCGTTTCCATCAAATCAAGACTATCCTGATGGGTCATGACCGGACTTTCGGTTAGCCCTTGCCGTAAGCAATCATGGACGTGCCTCACCTGGTAGTGGTAACCCCAGCCAGGACCTTTCTCTACCGGGATCACCTGTAGGGAATCAACCCTTTCCGGGTAATATTCAATGGTTGCAGACGGCTCGTAGAAACGGTGGGTGAGCCTGATACGGCCGCCGTTTCCGGCAATATTGGCATCAGTCTGCAAGTTGGAAGTAAAACTGCTCAGCAGTTGGGCCAGGGCCCCACCGGGATAATAAAACTGTACAGCCAGTTGCTCATCCACACCCGTTTCAGCCCTGCTCATCATGGCCTGTATTTTTTCGGGTTTCCCGAGAATGGATTGAACGATGAAAACATTGTAAATGCCGATATCCAGCAGGGTACCGCCACCCAGCGCCGGATCAAAGATCCGCTGCGCCGGTGGTTGCGGAGGCAGGAAACCAAAGTTGACCTGGATGGATTGCAATTTGCCCAGTTTACCTTCCATGATCATTGCTTTCACCCTATGATAGTGCGGCAGAAATCTGGTCCATAATGCTTCCATCAGGAATACCTTCTTCTCTCGTGCTGTATCTACCATTTCTCTCACCTGCCGGCTGTTGATGGCAAATGCTTTTTCGCAGAGGACGGCCTTATGATGGTTAAGACAAAGCAGGGTGTGTTCATGGTGGTGGGAGTGGGGCGTGGCGATGTATACAACGTCTACATTTTCATCGCTTAACATATCTTCGTAACTGCCGTAAACTTTATGTGCCGGGTATTGGCTGCTGAAAGCGCTTGCTTTTTGCAGGTCCCTGGAGGCTACAGCATAAAGCACGGCATCCTCCACGTATTGCAGGTCAGCAGCAAATTTCCCGGCAATCCGGCCACAACCTAAGATGGCCCAGTTTAGTTTCTTCATATAATAAGTTTACTGATAAGGGAGAAGATAAAGGGTGAAGCTGGAAGTATTGGAACCATCTCTTTACACTTCTCCCTTTTCCTTCTCCCTTTCCTTCAATGCCCGCATCCTATACGCATTCAAAGCCGTTTCGCCGAGTTGGTTGGTGAGTTTATGATTCACCAGTACACCCACCACGGCACCAATTCCCGGAACCAGCTGCATCAGCTTTGCAAGATCTATATAGTCCCGATACTCCAGTTGAAACGCCCGCCAGTCGGGTTGTTCCTGCCTCACATGTTCATCTTCAATCCAACGCACCATCTGCGCATATACTTTATTTCTATGTTGCTGGCTGGAGAACGCCAATTGGAAAATCTGCAGGATGAACATCCGCTCTGCGGGATCCTTGACATCATGTCCGTATGCTGCAGCAATTTCCAACAGCATTTTTATTTTAATGCTCAGCCAGAGGGGGAAATCTGCGAGGCCCAGCAGGATGCCACCGGCTCCTGTGACGCCGCCTTCCACGGCGGCAGCTTTTTTATAAATAGCGATGGATTCCCTGGCTTTGATCTCACGGGTCTCAAAAGAGACCGTGGTAAGCGGTTCCGGGGTGATGATGCCGGCACCGGTGATCAATCCGCGCGTCATCTGCTTGATGGCTTCTGTCATGACCCGGTGTACTTTTTCCGGGATGATCCGGTTCATCCGGTTTTGGATACCTTTTGACATCCGGTTGATGAAAGATGGGATGTGCTGCATTTTCTGCTGCCATCGCCGCATATCGCTGAATGCCAGGGCTTCATATTCCGTCATCATGGTTTTCAATATTACGAAATGTTTACCGGGCGGAATATTTGTAACGAAAGTGCTTTTCATGCCACTAACGGTTAAAACAAGATGTTATGACAGCAGGGAATCAGGGGAAAAGCATCACTATGGAAAAGGGTTTCATACGGTTTTTATATGTGGGCTTCGTGGTCCTGGGGATAGGCAGGCTGGTATTCCAGGGGCCTGCCGTGTTGTCTGATGCTATGGCCTCCCTGGGTATAGCCCTCGCCTTTGATCCGTTCAATGCCAGCGTCTCATGGAGTGAAAGGCCGCTATACCAGCGGGTGTGGCTCCTGGTTCATGTTTCTGTGGTATTGATCATGCTGGGCGTGGTGATTTACCAGAAATGGGCATAAACATCTCTGGCTTATTCAACAGAGAATTTATTCTCCATCAGTTTCTCTTTGAAAACAGAGCCAAAGGTTATGGCAAAGGTTAACAAGACGGCCCTCGTGTCTGATTTTGAACTACGGGTGCTGGTGAATGCAGACGTGTAAATGGTATTTCCGTTTTTAAGGGTATTGAAAACATCAATTACCGTTAAACCCAGGCGGCCCCTGCCTTTCATGATTTTCTGCTGCACGCCCATATCCATATTATAGGTGGCAATCCGGCGTCCCTGGGGTAATGCAGTGGGGGCCTGGTAATTGACGAGGATCTGCCCGCGGAATGACTTACCCATATTGAAGCTTTGTGCCCACTTCATATACCAACTCAATAATGAGCTGTTCAGCGTATCCCCATCAACAGCCCCTTTGATGGTTTGCTGAAACAAGGAAACGCTTACCGTATTACTCCACCATTTACCGGCACTGGCGGTTAAAAAGCTCTCCACACCATAGGTGGTGGAGCTTCCAATGTTTTGGGGCTGGGTTAAGGCAATGCCACCGGGCAATAAGGTAGTGTAGGGTAGAATAGTATTGCTTCCCCTGCGATAGAAGGCTTTGGCCGTCAGTCCTATCTGCTGCCAATCATGCCCCCATCCTAATTCTGCCGTATTCACCAGTTCTGGCTGAAGTGCGGGATTTCCGCCATGACGGTTCAGTGAATCCGTTATGTCAATAAACGGGTTGAGCTGGCCCAGGCCAGGCCTGTTGATTCGTCTTCCCAGATTCAGGCTGAGCAAGGAACCATCACCCAATTTATAGCCCATGGTAAGGGATGGAAAGACGTTGAAGAATGAATTCCTGAATGCGGTATCCGGATTGTTGCTTTGCCCCTTGTTATTCATTTGTTCCAGGCGCAGCCCCAGCTCATATTTCAGCTGTTTTGCATCACCTGCGGATGACTTATAGGTGCCGTAAATGGCATGGATCTGTTCCCGGAAATCAAATATGTTACTGTACAATGGATTGGGGACGAGTTGCCCATTGTCTTCATAAGCATTCAGGAAGTCTGCATTCACATGCCGCAGGATGCCTTTATACCCTGTTTCAAAACTGGACCTGGCAGAAAGGGGAAAGGCATAGTCAATACGGCCCGTCGTAAGTGCGGTCAACTCCTTGTTCCGTGTATGCTGGTTAAACTGCGCACCGGTGATTTCTCCTTTTTCATTAACCGGAGACGTGCTGATGTCAGTATTCTCTTCTTCATTTCCATACGCATAAGAAAGGCCGGCAGAAAGGGTTCGCCTGCTGTTGCTGAATTTGCGGTTATACGTGAGGTTGCCTTCCCAGTTTCGTTCAAACGGATTTTCATTGGTTTGCCGAAGGTTACCGTACTCAAAAACACGGTTGATATTGTAAGAGCGGGTGTACAGAGGCTCAACATTCTTCACTTTTTCATAACTGAAGATCCCTTCAAACCCCAGTTCATCTCTTTTTCCGGCGTAATCTGCATTGAACTTCACGTTTTGTGTTTGCTCCCTTCTGTCGTCATGCCGCTGTTGCTCCAGGTAGTGGCCATCCACTACATCATAGGTTTCCCTGTTGGTAGTCACATCCCGGGTGCGGTTAGCAAACCGATTGTCATAGTTCAGGCCCAGGTTGACGGCGCCCACTTTATGGTTCAGCATCAGCGAGCTGGAAAGTCTTCCACTGGCACCCATACCTGCTCCTATTGCAAAGGCGCCGTTGGTGCCCGGTTGGGTATTTTTTTTCAGTACGATGTTGATGATCCCGCCCTCACCATCAGCGTCATATTTAGCCCCGGGGTTGTTAACCACTTCAATCCGTTCGATGGCACTGGCGGGAATTCGGTCCAGGTTTGACGTTAGGTTGGAGTTCCGGCCATTCACCAGGAGGGTAGGCGCCTTGCCCCGGATGGTGATGGCACCCTCACCGTCTACTAATACGGTGGGTATATTGGATAACAGGTCCGTTGCTGTTCCGGCAGCCTGGGTAAGGATA
Source organism: Chitinophagaceae bacterium (assembly GCA_044225015.1). Classification (GTDB taxonomy): domain Bacteria; phylum Bacteroidota; class Bacteroidia; order Chitinophagales; family Chitinophagaceae; genus Pollutibacter. The sequence continues at coordinate 585,701 of JBGAJG010000002.1, forward strand.
GCGTCTGACTGAACAATGAATCCTGTGGCTGTTTTCTGGATCATTTTTTTGCGCCCCGTAACAGTGATCTCCTGCATCGTGCGGGTGTTGAGGGAGAGGGAAAGGTCGCCAAGATCCAGCAGATCACCCACCTCTATGGTACGGACAATGGGTTTATAACCGATAAGCGCCGTTTTTAGGATATAGGTACCCCTGGCTGGGAGCCTGGCTTCAAAAACACCCAGGGAATCAGTAACGAGGAAAACCAGCGGCCTTACGGAATCTGTTTGCCCATATACTAAAATATTGGTCATTGAGATGGGCTGGCCATCGGCCAATAAACGGCCCCTGATCTGTTGACCTTTGGATCCGAGGGACAGGGAAATGGCAATAAGGAGCAAACAATACCTCATGTTGGCAACAACTTTTACCTTTGCGCCATGACGAACCAGGAATTTAGCGATGGCGCATTTGCAGAACTGGGAATCAAAGATACCGAGTTTGAAGAATGCAGGTTTGTTAATGTGGATTTTACGGCGGCCGACCTTTCCGGCCTGGTTTTCATCGATTGCCGTTTTACAGATTGTAACCTGAGTAATGTTCCGGTGCGGAAAACGGCCTTCAGGGAAGTGTTGTTTGATGGCTGTAAACTGATGGGGGTGGTATGGAGCGATTGCCAGCCATTTTTTGCTGCCCCTGTTTTCAAGGGTTGCCAGATGCAGTACAACAGTTTCGTACAAATAAAATTACCCGGGATCCGGTTCAGCCACTGCGATCTTTCAGAGGCAGATTTTACCGGCGCTGATGTTTCCGGTTCGGTTTTTGAGCATACGGTTTTAACGAGGACCATTTTTGAACAGACTGACCTTCGTAAATGTGATCTCCGTTCTGCAAGACATTTCACCATAGACCCCGGCCGCAACAAACTGCTCAAAATGAAGATATCCCCGGAGGGTGCCCCGGGTTTACTGGGTCCACTGGGGGTCATCGTGGATTAAAGTTAAATTTTAAGTAAGGCCATGAAAGCAAGACTGGTAAAGGTTTTGATTTCATCGAATTGATTTATCCACGAAGTGGGTGGAGGATGTTGATAATTAGTAAGGCTCCAATGGGCCCTAAGAGGATTCATCTCGTTATTTTACACGCCTAATCTGAAACTACCAGTTAGAATTAAATTTTAAATAAGCGACGTGCGATTAAAGAGTTTAGAAATAAAGGGGTTCAAGAGTTTCGCAGACAAAACCACCATCAATTTTGACGAAGGGATTACTGGTATCATTGGTCCCAACGGGTGTGGTAAATCCAATATCGTGGATTCTATCCGCTGGGTAATTGGTGAGCATAAGATATCCAACCTGAGGAGTGAGAACCTGGAGAGTCTGGTGTTCAATGGATCCAAATCCAGGAGTGCTTCAGGGTTGGCCGAGGTGAGCCTTACATTTGAGAACACCCGTAACCTGCTGCCTACAGAATTCAGCACGGTTACGATCACCCGAAAGTTTTATAAAAGCGGGGAGAGTGAATACCGCCTGAATGATGTTCAATGCCGCCTTAAGGATATCCACAACCTTTTCCTGGATACGGGTGTAAGTACAGACAGCTATGCCATCATTGAACTGGGCATGGTGGATGATATTATCAAGGACAAGGAGAACAGCCGGCGCAGGATGCTGGAGCAGGCTGCAGGAATCAGTATTTACAAAACGAGGAAGAAAGAAGCCAGGCTCAAACTGGATGCCACAGAGCAGGATCTCAACAGGATTGAGGACCTCTTGTTTGAAATCAATAACCAGCTCAAGCAACTGGAGAACCAGGCAAAGAAGGCAGAGAAGTATTACGAGATCAAGAAAGAATACAAGGAGGCCAGCATTGAACTGGCAAAAGCGGCCCTGGAAGGATTTCATATCACTTACAAAGACCTTACCCAAGAGCAGGAGGCTGAGACAGACCGTAAAGTGCAACTGGAGGCGGAGATAGCGCAGGGTGAAGCCGGACTGGAAGTGGAAAAGCTGGACTTCATTGAGAAAGAGAAGGCGCTGCAATCCATGCAGCACCAATTCAATGACCTGTTGAATGATGTGCGAGCAAAAGAAGGGGAGAAAAACCTTTCCGTGCAACGTCTGCAATACCTGCGGGAAAGGGAAGGCTCACTGAAGAGCTTCCTGGATAAAGCGGATGGCCAGTTGAAAGGTATTGAAGAGAGCATTGCGTTTACGGGAATGCAGATAGAAGAGGAGGAGAATAGGGTTTTTGAACTTGAAGAAAAATTAGAAGTGATCCGCGGGGAAGTAGATGAGAAGCGGGCCCGCTTTGATGAGAAGCGTGCTGCCATTGATGAACTGCGGAAGAATAACCAGGCGCTGCAACGCCAGCAGTTTGAAGCAGAAAAGCAGGTAGCCGTGGCTGATAGTTCCATCCAGAACCTTCAGCGCGCATTGCACCAGCTGGGTGAGGAGCAGGAGCATAGGAAGGCCACCCTTGCACAGGTGCTGCGCGAAAAAGAAGAGAAGGAATTTGAGCTGGAAGAAAAACGTACTGACCTGCAGCAGCTCCAGGAAAAACATGAGTTCACGAAGGAGCAGATCCTGCAAACCCAGGCTTTATTGGAAACCCTCAGGGCTGAACTGGCGGATGAGAACAGGAAGCTGGATGCCAAGAAAAATGAGCACGATCTGCTGAAGAGCCTGATAGACTCCATGGAAGGGTATCCTGAAAGTGTAAAGTTCCTTCATAACAATACGGCCTGGAACCACCAATCTCCCATTCTTTCCGATATCATTTATGTAAAGGAAGAATACAGGGCGGCCCTGGAGAACGTGCTGGAGCCCTACCTTAACTATTATGTGGTGAATGACCTGAGGGAAGGGCTTACCGCGGTGCATCTCCTTGATGCCAACCAGAAGGGTAAGGCCAATTTCTTCATGCTGGATAAGCTGAATGGCGTTCCCACAGAATATGAGTTACATGAAATCGGCGGTACCATCCCGGCCCTCACCGTAGTGGAGTATGACCAGAAATACAGCGCGCTGGTGAAATACCTGTTGGGGAATGTATTGATCGCAGAGAATGAAGAGGCCCTGGCTAATTCCAATGGTCATGTGGTGATTGAAAAGCATGGTAAATATGTGAAGGGGAAATATGCCCTTACCGGTGGCAGTGTGGGCTTGTTTGAAGGGAAAAAAATAGGCCGGGCTAAGAATCTGGAAAAGCTCAGGGCAGATATTGCGCGGCAGGAAGAAGTGGTGAATGAACTAAAAGCCAGGATCCAGGCGCGGCACAATGAGGTCATCGGATTTAATGAGCAACTGAAGGAGCACCAGATCAGGCAGACCCAGGAGCAGATCCAGACCCTTACCACCCAGGTTTTTGCTTTGGGTAACAAGGCAGAAAACCTTCAACAAAGCCAGGAGAATGCGGAGCGGAGGATAGCTGAACTGCAGGACCAGCAGCAGCATCACATTGACAGTATTGCGGATGTTAAAGAAGCCCTGGAGAAACTGAATAACCAGCTGGACGAGCTTTCCGGCAATCTGCAACAGGCGGAAATGGAGTACGGCACAGCAGAACAGGAATATAGTTTTGCCAATGCCTCTTTTAACGATGCCAACCTGCAGTTCACCCGCCAGCAGAGTAAGGTTGCGGCACTGAAGCAGGAGGCCGAGTTTAAAAAGAACCAACTGGAAGACCTGAAAGGGCAGATTGAAGGCAGCAATGTTCAGTTGGCAGAAGCCACATCTACCATTCAGGAAACAGCGGTGAATCTTGAAGAAGTACAGGAGACTTTGGTAGGTCTCTTGCAGCGTAAGCAGGAAGATGAAAAAGCGCTGAATGAAGCAGACCAGGCCTATTATAATTTGCGTAATACCCTGGGAGAGAAGGAGAGTGAGATCCGCCATAAGGTCAAGGACAGGGAAATGATTGACCAGTTACTCAATGGTATTAAAGACCGGGTAACGGAGCTGAGGTTGCAGCTGGCGGGAATTAAGGAGCGATTGAATGTGGAGTTCAAAGTGAACATTGATGATATCCTGGACGAGGCCCGTACATCTGAAGAAACGCAAGAGGTGCTTCAGGACCGATGTGACCGTATGAAGAAGCGACTGGAGAATATTGGCGAGGTGAACCCCACGGCCATTGAAGCCTTCCAGGAAATGAAGAAGCGCTATGAGTTCATCATGGAGCAGAAGAATGACCTGGTAACGGCCAAAGACAGCCTGATGCAGACCATCCAGGAGGTGGAACTTACGGCTAACCAAAAATTCAAGGAAACATTTGACCAGGTGAGGGAAAACTTCCAGAAAGTGTTTAAGGCACTCTTCACAGAGGAAGATACGGCAGACATGATCATGGAAGACCCGGAAAACCTGGCAGATACCGGAATTGATATTGTGGCCAAGCCCAAGGGCAAGCGGCCCTCATCCATCGGGCAATTGTCTGGCGGGGAGAAGACGCTTACAGCAACAGCTTTGCTATTTGCCATCTACCTGATCAAGCCCGCGCCGTTCTGTATTCTGGACGAGGTGGATGCGCCGTTGGATGACGCCAACGTACACAAGTTCACCAATATGATCCGCCAGTTCAGCAAGGAGAGCCAGTTCATCATTGTTACCCATAATAAGATGACCATGAGTACGGTGGATATCATTTATGGTGTGACGATGCAGGAAGCAGGTGTGTCCAAGCTAGTGCCGGTGGATTTCCGGAACCTGGCGCAAACAGCGGTGAATTAGGCATAAAGGCATAAAGGCATTGAGGCATTGAGGCATTAGGCATTAGGCATTAAGCCGGGTTGCCTTTTGCCATTGTGTCTGGATGATGTTCATCGAAACAGGTTTACAAAAGACTTCGCCGTTTCTTTCAGCATTTCCATGCCAGTGCTGATAACGGTCTTTAGGGTAGATGCGGGCGGGGAAGGGTCCGTTGTATTGGGGGTTGTTTTCGATTCATCAAACTCAAAATCTCCGTAAGTAACCACCAGTTTACCAGTTTTCTTTTCCCATTCACCGCTTTCTTCATTGAAAACATAGGACTCATCAAAAGTGAAATCACCCATCGTTACCACCAACTTTGGGGTGCGCATATCCAATTTCCCCATCGAAACCTTCAGGCATTTGTTCTTCAGAGCTTTATTGAGTGATGCCCTTGTCAGAACGGCCTGGGCCAATGCCTTGCGGTCTGCAGGGGAGAGCAATAATCCTTTATCCAGTGGTGTCAGTTCATCTGCAGGAGCTTTGGGTAGTTTTGGAAGCGGCGTAAGTTCATCTTCTTTTACGGCAGGGATTTTCGGAAGGGGTGTGAGGTCGTCTTCGCTGGCTGCTGGCAGTTTTGGCAGCGGCACCAGTTCGTCATCGGCACTATTATCGGCGTAGTTCACGCCCAGTGGGGCCATGCCTCCTTCTGAGGTTGTGATGCCAGCGTTACTGAATAAACCGGGTTCCGTGATGATGTTGTTGGAAACGCCGTAGCTAAGGGTAGCATTGGGAATGGCTTTGCCGGTATACCTAATGCCAAAATCATTACCATCCATTTTTGCCGCATTGGCGCTGGCCTCAAGGGTGCTGATACTGAATGGTAGCTTTACTTCCGGGATGCAATCCGTATAGTAGTACGCAAGATCTTCCATCTCTTTCGCAGCAGGTTCAGTTGTTGCCCTGCAGGAAGGTTCTTCTATCTGAAAACTGTGCATGGCATCACCCCTGAAGTCAAGAAAGGCAATTTCCCAGCCCAATAGCTCTGAGGTAACCGTCTTCTTTACATTGCCCACGATAAACCAACGCCAGGTGCACCAAACGTTGAGCCATACCCTGAATTTCTCAAGATTACGTTTCCATAGTTTCTCGAGCCTGGGATTCACTGCCTGCATAAACTCGTTGGATTTTCTTTCAATTACCTGGCACTTGGCGTCTGGAGGGACTTTAGTTTTCAGGTCTCTCTGGTATTCGATGAACTTGCCAACCGCCAGCGCACTATCCTGCATCTCCACTACCATGCGTTTATACTCTTCCGAGAGGATGGCCAGAATATAGAGGGCGGGCTTGGACATCATATTCAAACCCTCCAGACTTGCTTTCATCATTTCAGACGCAAATACGTCGCCCTCCTTGGTATTGTCGCTTTTCATCAATGCATCGATTTCCCGGCTGGCTTCTTCCTTGAAGCCTTCTATTTCCTTGGAAACCTTTTCATGCATGGTGTCCAGGCCCATGATGACCGCCTTATTCTGTTCCCATGCGGATACGTCGTTTACAATGGCAGGAAGCTTGCTCCAGTTGGAATCGAAGTATTCAAAGATGGTGATGGAGTGAATCAGCCGTTCATAGTCAACTTTCTCAGCGGGGTTGGTCCTGCCTTTGTTTTGCAACATTTTCACTGGGAGGTGACTCGCCGTTTCGGTAAATGACTCTTCATAAGCGTGGGTAGCCGAAGGTTCATCGCCCTGGGCTTCGGCAATCACTCCTGCACAAAGCTGCGCTTCGGCATGTGCGGGATTTCTGCGAAGGGCAAACTGGATGTATCGGGATGCACTATCCAGTTCACCGAGGTAAAACCACGCATAACCCAGGTTACTGTTAAGTGTACTGTTGAATGGTTTTACCTGCCGAAGGCTATTGAGATAGGGTATGGCTTTCTCCGGGTATCCGGTTTGGGTGAGGATGGCCGCGAGGTTGTTCTGGTACACCAGGCTGTTGGGATCTGCGAGAACGGCCTTCATCGCCAGACCTGCGGCCGCAGGGCGGTGACCCATCAGGAATGCCGTTGATGCCGCTGCCATGATCTCGTCTGCTTTCTTGTGTTTGGCGAGCACCTGGCTGATGATCGCCTTTTCTTCGGCCGGGGCATTGGTTGTCAGCTTCGTATAGAGCAGCTGGGTGTTCTGCAGTAGTTCGGATTTCGTGAAACTTCTTTTACCAATGCTGCTGATCTTTGCTGCATCCCTGGCTGGAATCAAGGCTTCATTGTTCGTAAACTCAGGGTAGTCGGCCGTACTATTCATCATGTTCTCCAGGGCGGGCTTCGCTTCCTGCATCATCTTCCGCATGGATTCCTGGTCTTCCTTGCTCATGCCTTTCATGGCTTCTTCCATCATACGGTCCATATCGGATTTTGCCGGCACCTTTGAGGTGGCTGGCTTTTTTGGCACGGGTTTGGTTTGCGCCGCTCCTGTCCAGATGAAAAGGAGGCCAAGAAAGGCCATGCATATGCGTTTCATAATGCTGGTTTATGGTACCTGACAAATATGGCTGTAACCCCGGCGGTCACGCTCCCCTAAAAACAGGATATTATGCCAAAGGCATCGGAAATGAAGTACTTTAGGCGTATGACAAATGGAGAGCATATTGCACAGCACGTACGGCAATTCTACAAAGGAAAAAACTGGACCTGGGTATGGTTTGAAGAGGTGATGAAAGATGTGGACTGGAAGGAAGCCACCCAGAGCGCAGGTGGTTTCAATTCCATTGCCGCACTGGTTTATCATATGCACTACTACGTGCGCCTTCAAACCCATGTGTTGATGGGGGGGCTGATGGAAGGATATGATATGGACCCCTTCAATGCCCCGCCCGTCAGGAATGCCGAAGACTGGCAGGCCCAGCAGGAGCAGGTATATGCTGAAGGTGAAGCCTTTGCCCAAATGATTGAGACTTTCAGTGATACCCGGCTGGAGGAGACTTTTTTGGAGAAAAGGTATGGCAGTATTTACCGGAACCTCCACGGAAATATCGAACACATGCACTATCACCTGGGGCAAATTGTATTATTGAAGAAAATGCTGCGGGCAGGAAAACAGGATTCACAGGCATAATTTTTTATCCGGCAGGTAAAACCGGGTTATGAGAATCCTGATCCCTCTGCTGGCTGCTGTTTCCTTTTTAGCCGTACTGTCTGATGGCCTGATTGCCAGCAATGCCGCTCCGCACCACCAGTGTGCCCCCATCCTTTTTTCAGCCCGGTCAAACGGGACTTTTTCCACTGTAATACATTGTAATACGATGTATTGTATAATTTATAGTATACTTGCACCATGAAATCGGAATTCCTGCAGAACTGGGAGACCCAGTTAAAGAAAGGATTACTGCCCCTTTTTGTGCTCCAGCTACTCAGGAAGCAGGAGCGATACGGGTATGAACTGATTGAAGAGATCAGCAGGGTATTTGGCATTGATGTGACAGAGGGTACCATTTATCCGCTCCTTGTTAGACTCGCAAACGATGGGCTTCTGCAGGCCCGGTGGGTGGAACAAGGGTCCGGAATTCCGAGGAAATATTATCATATCACCAGGGATGGGGAAAAGGCAGTGCAGGCCATGAAAAAAACCTTCAACGATACACACGCAAAACTATTCTGATGAAAAGACTTGAATTCACAGCGCAGGGAACAAAGGAAATATATGATGCGTATATCAACCGTTGTATGCTGCAATTGCAGCGGCTGAGGCCGGAAGACAGGGAAGACTGTCTCATGGAGATCAATAGTTATGTGTACGAGTATATGCAATCCCATGCGGAAACCGATGAAGCAGGGAAGCTGAAAAAAGTACTTGAGCGGCTGGGAGATCCGTCAGTAACGCTAAGGGAGATTGTAGCGGCAAAAAAAGTGGAGGAGGCTTCGCAAACATTTCGTCCACGAGCAGTGATGGCGGCTATTTTCATGAATCTACAACATGGCTTTGTGTATATCATTGCATTCATATTGGGACTCTTCCTTCTCTCTGTTCCGGTATTGATTGCCTATAAACTGATCTTGCCAGACGAGGCAGGGTTGTGGGTGGGCGGAAATACTTTTGTTTTGGGGACCGTAGACGCTGCGGAGTCCTCCAACGGTCCGGTCAGGGAAGTGCTGGGGAATGCCTTTATTCCTGTGGTCATCATTCTGGGGGCGATGGTCTATGCTGTGATCATTCTTTTACTCAGGGCAGTGAGAAAAAATCATCCCGGAAGAAAAGCTATTTCGCAAATCGGGTGAGGCAATGGAGCAGAAGCATTTCCTTCGTTACCTTGCCCTTATCATGCTGGCCAGTTGGCTTTTGCAGGGTATCGCTATTTTGATTACAGGGGATATTAACAGCCGTGCTGCGGAGCCCTGGCTGCTTACCACCATGTTGACGCCCTTGCTGGTTACCTTCTTTTATCTGTGGCGCTATCCTGCTTACAGGAAGCAATTGTATTGGAAACCGCGATGGTCTGTTTTGCCTGCCGCGTTAATGGGCGTGTTGATCCCCACAGGTGTTGCCCTCTTGGTGACCGCAGGGGTGATTTTTCTTCGATGGGGTACACACCCCTGGTTTACGTTTTCCAAGGGAACAGTAGCAATACACGGAGGACCGTTTGTGCTGGGAGGGGGGCCACAGCATTGGGTTGTTTTTATTGTAAATGTGTTGGTCACGGGCGGCCTTTTTGCAATGATGAACGGTGTGGTGGCGTCAGGAGAGGAGTTAGCATGGCGGGGATTTCTACAGCAACAGTTACAGACCCGGATGGGGACCGTGAAGGGTATTATTGTACTGGGCTTTATTTGGAGCATGTGGCATCTGCCTGCGCAGCTTGCGGGATATAACCATCCGGACCATCCCCTGATAGGCAGTTTGCTGATCTCACCGCTGGAACTAATGGGCGTCTCGCTATATTTGGCGTGGATAACAAAGTGGTCAGGTTCATTCATTCCTGCAGCCATTGCCCATGGCGCCATCAATGGTATCCAGGAAGGCATCATCTCCCACCTTCATCTGTATAAAGATCCCTTGTATGAAGATCTTTTGACCATGGCCATGAGCCTCATGGCCGGAGTTCTCTGCATTCCACTGTTGAAAAAATACTAATCTGTTTTATCGATTTAGCTTTGGGTCAAAAGGCATTTTTTTTATTCAAAAAAATCGCCTGAACGAATAGTTGCTCATTTGAAAGGGATGCATTAATTTATTAATTGAACATGATTTCAGAACCTGTTGAAACCCATCTATGACAGAAAAGAACCTCATTGCAGAACAAAAAGAAAAAGCCATTAACCTGGATGGCCAATGGTATGGATATTATCAGTACGGTGCAGAATTTGGGCCCAATGTGGAGGGCACCCGCCTGGTATTTTCAATCATCATTGAGCAGCAGGCCGACAGAAGTTTCACCGGAAAATGCGTAGAGTTGGAAGGCATCGGTGTAAACAGGGAAGTGGCCAGGCTACAGGGGTATATAGACGATACCTTTATCAGTTTTGTGAAACATTACAAGAAACATCAGCATATTGATGCCACCGGGAAAGACATTGAACTGGAAGACACATCCTCTACCCGGTTAATGTACAGTGGCACTATTGATCCGGAAACCGAGATCATCACCGGAAAATGGGAAGTATGGCTGGACAGGCTGGAAGGCATTGACCATAACCCGGGAGAAGTCACCACAGGTATCTGGGAAATATCTCGGAATCCTTCCCGGTACGGTATATGATTTGGAGGGTACTTCGGTAACTTAAGTGACCTAACTACTGAAAAGGTTTTGTAACTTCAGCCACAGATATTTTTGCTTTGCCGTTGGAACCCAACATCCCCGCCTTGTTGGCAGCCATTGCTGCCGATGACCAGGCTGCTTATAAGACGCTTTTTGAAAGCTACTATGACCGCCTGTTCAGGATGGCTTTTGTTATCACCAGGAGCCACGAGCTTTCCGAAGAAATTGTTTCCGATGTTTTTATTGCGTTATGGCGAAACCGTGCAAAAGCAACGGGGATTGATAATCTGCGGCTCTACCTGTATGTTGCCACTAGAAATACGGCTATAAATTACCAGAAAAGACTCTCAAAGAAGTACAACCTCAGGCTGGAAGACCTCGATGTGGAACTGGAAGCCCCTTATCCGCATCCGGAACAGGCGTACATCACCAAAGAAATGGATAAACGCCTCAGGGAAGCCATTGAAGGCCTGCCACCCAGGTGTAAAATGGTTTTTAAGCTGGTGAAAGAAGATGGACTGAGTTACAAGGAAGCGGCCCATGTGCTTGGGCTCAGTGTAGGTACCGTTGACAACCAGCTGGTCATCGCCATTAAGAAGATCGCCTCCGCACTTTTTTACCGTTTTACCCCGTCCTCAAAAAAATAATCTACTGGCTTTTGGGGGTAAGGCACAATATTGGTGTCCTTACTGTAGACCCCAACTACTGCTCATGGAGGACCGCTTCCATATTCTCATCGCCCGCAAGATCTCCGGCGCACTTGACGCCTCGGAGGCAGAAGAACTGGACCAGATCCTGGCCGCAGACCCTTCAAGGCAGTTGATCCTGGACTGGTTTGAACAGATGCTCAGCCAGGAGAAGCATAAACTACCTTCTTTTGAATCCCGTGAAGCCTATGTAAGGCACTGGTTGAAATATCGTGCAGAAATTACACAATCACCGCTCCCTGAAAATCATTCTTCTTTTTGGACCTCCGGGAAGAAAAGGGCAACAGCCATCCTTGGCGTTTTTGTAGTAACGCTGCTTGGTTTTGGCATATGGTGGATGCTCAGGCCTGTTAAAGAAACCCATGTGCAGGACAGTGTGATGGCGGCTAATACCTGGCAGACCTATGTTACACAGGTCAGTGAAAAAAGAAAACTGAGTTTACCGGACGGCTCTGTTGTTTGGCTGAACGCCGGATCAAATCTCCGGTATGACCCGGAACAAATGCGCAAGGGCAGTCGCCAGGTGTTCCTGGAAGGCGAAGCATTTTTTGATATTGCGCACGATGCTTCACGCCCTTTCAAAGTGAGATCCGGCGTTGTGGAGATCAAGGTGTTGGGAACAGCCTTCAATGTAAAAGCATATCCGGAAGATGTGAATATAGAGACCAGCCTGATCCGCGGTTCTGTGGAAGTAAGGCTGGATGACCGCCCGGATGATGTATACCAGTTGAGGCCTCATGAAAAACTGGTGGTCTCCAGGCAAACTCAGGCCACTGTTAATCTTCAGGCCAGCAACAATACTACACCCAGTGCCAGGACCATGAGCCCCCTGGTAAGCCTTAAGCGCATCGCAGTGGCGGATTCCGGTTTGCTGGTGGAAGAAACGGCCTGGCTGCAGAATAAACTTGTGTTTCGTTCAGAACGATTTTCAGAACTGGCGAAAATGCTGGAAAGAAAATACGGGTACCATTTTGTTTTCGAAGGCGCCGATCTTATGGAACTCGAGTTTACCGGGTCATTCACAACAGAAACGGTGGGCCAGGCCCTGGATGCCATGCGGCTGGTACATGTATTTGAATACAGGATTGATAAAGAAAACATCTACATACGATGAAACGATTGCAACACCATACCAGAATGATGCGGCTGCTCAGAAGGTCTATATTCCTGCTTAATCTGCTGGCAGGATTCTATGCCTTTGGTGGTACACATGCGCAGGAGATTACGATCCGGCTTGAGTCTGTTGAACTGAAGAAAGCCATTGTGGAAACTGAAAAGCAAACCGTTTTACGATTTCTGTACAATGAAGCCACCATCCCTGCTGATAAGAAAGTGAATATCCAGGCGAGGAAGATGCCGGTGAATGAGTTCCTGGCCCGCATGTTCCAGGGTACGGGAGTGCAATACAAGGTCATGGAAAACAACCTTGTTGTGCTGATCACGCCAGGATCAACACTGGATCAGGCCGATAGGCAGATAGAAGGCCGGGTAACGGACGAGGCCGGCAATGCGCTTTCTGGCGCTTCCGTGGTTGTCAGGGGCACACAACAGGGCACGGTTACAGATGGTACCGGCCGGTTCTCACTAAAAGTTCCGGACAATGCCACTGTACAGGTAAGCGCCGTGGGGTATGAAATGCTTGAAATTGATGTGACGGGCAGGACAGATTTCAATATAGTTTTAAAGCAAAGGGTACAAACGCAGGAACAGATTGTAGTGATTGGTTATGGAACTGCCAGGAAAAAAGACCTTACCGGTTCTTCCGTATCCATCAAGGGTTCTGATATTGCCAATCTTCCGGTACTCACCGCTACACAGGCCATTCAGGGACGCGCGGCCGGCGTGCAGGTAGTGAACAGTGGCGCACCAGGAAGTGCACCTACTGTGCGGATCCGCGGAACGGGATCCATCCTGGGTGGTGTAGAACCTTTATATGTAGTGGATGGAATCATCACCACGGATATTCGTAATATCAACGCTACAGATATCCTCACGGTAGATATCCTCAAAGACGCAGCATCCACGGCTATTTACGGTGCCCGCGCTGCCAATGGTGTTGTACTCATCACCACCCGTGCCGGCACCAGTGGTAAACTGAAAGTAAAATATGACGGGCAGGTGGGTGTAAGGATGATGACCCATGCGGTTGACATGAGTGGGCCCAACCTTTTTGCCTTGTATTCCAATGATGCTGCGCAATCACCTGTCATCGCATCTGCAGACATCACTGGTTCAACTTACTGGTATGATGAACTCACCAGGCCAGCACTTTTCAATAACCACACTATCTCGGTAAATGGCGGCAAGAATAAATACAAATTCTACGCTTCCGGTGGCTACCTGAATGACAACGGAATATTGCTGGATAATAATTACCAGCGCTTTACCGTGAGATTCAACCAGGAATTTGCAGCTACCAGCAAATTGAAATTTGGCAATAATATCGGTTTCAGCCATTACAAATCCGAGAACAAACCGTACAGCCTGTTCTCTACTGCATACGTGGCGGCACCCATTTTCAATCCCTACAACAGCGATGGCAGTTTTGGGAACACCACCAAGAGCGATGTGGGAAATCCCATGGCTACACTGAAAACCACCAACAACAGGAGTTGGGGCGACAGGCTGCAGTTCTCACTCTGGGGAGATTATAAGATCCTGAAAAACCTCAGCTTCCGCTCCAGTTTTGGTATAGACCTTGAACAGAATATGGGCCACAACTATGTACCCGTATATAAAACCTATACAGCCTCTGGCCAGGAAGCAGGGCAGAAAGTAGAGCGTAGTTCCCTCAACTATACACGTGACAGCCTTTACCACTGGACCTGGGATAATTTCCTGACCTATGACCTGAAGCTGGGCACATCAAGCAAATTGAAACTGGTGGGTGGCCATACGGCGGAAAGAAGGAATGGCTGGCGCAATACAGCCACAAAGGTTAATGTGGGTACCGATGAAAACGACTGGGTACTGAATTTCACCGATACCGCCGGAGGCCAGGAGAATGTACGCCTCCCTGCCCTGAGTTATTTCAGGAGGGAGTCCTGGTTTGTTCGTGCCAATTATACTTTGATGGACCGCTACCTGGTGAATGTAACGGTACGCCGGGATGCCAGCAGTAATTTCCCTGCATCCAAACGCTGGGGAACGTTTCCCTCCATTGGCGTAGGATGGGTGCTTACAGATGAAGCATTCCTGCAGAACAACAAAACATTTGACGTACTGAAACTACGGGCCAGTTATGGCCTGGTGGGTAATGATGCCATTGCTCCTGGACAGTTTGCCATCATCCCCACAGAACGGCTATGGGCCTACTGGGGTGACACCCGGTTGAACGGCGCCACGGTGCTGGGCATCAAAGATCCCAACCTGCAATGGGAAGTAGTGAAAGAGTTTAACATCGGTCTTGATTTTGCGATGTTTGACAGAAGACTAACCGGTGAGATCGATTATTATAATAAACTCGCTACCAAAGCGCTTTATACGATTCCCCTGCCGGCGGTAGGATTTGGAAACAGCCTGCTCACCAATGCAGCTGATGTTTCCAACAAGGGTGTGGAAATTGCACTGGGATGGAACGAAGAACTGAACAAGAATTTCCGGTACTCCATCCGCGGCAACATCACCTTCAATAATAATGAAGTAAAGAATATCGGTTTGGGTAAAGCGCTGTATGATGGCAGCCTTAACAACGGTTACCTGGCTACCATTACAGATGTAGGTTTGCCCATAGGATCTTTTTACGTATATAAGACCGATGGCATTTACCAGACCCAGGCAGAGATAGATGCTTCAACACACCTGCCAACGGTACAACCGGGTGATTTCCGCATCCAGGACACCAACGGGGATAAGGTGATTGATGAAAAAGACAGGGTGGCGGTAGGATCTGCACAGCCTAAATACTACTATGGTTTGAATGGATCTGTGAATTGGAAGAAATGGGATTTTGCGCTGGATCTTTTTGGAAGCGGGGGCAATAAAGTATACAATGCCAAGAAAGGGCTCCGGTATGGCGGCAACTATAACATTGAATACGATGTAGCCATCAACAGGTGGCAACCCGGTAGCGGTGAAAACAGTTATCCCAGGGCCTTCAATGGTACCCAGCCGCCCACTGATTATTTTGTGGAGGATGGATCTTTCCTACGGATCAACAATGTGACCGTGGGGTACAATTTTGCAACGGCAAAATCTAAATTCTTCGACAAGCTGCGTTTGTATGCCAGCGCCCAGAATCCATTTATCCTGACACCCTACACAGGCTTCACACCAGAGATGCCGGGCTCACCACTGGCCTCTGGTATTGAACTGAATATTTACCCTATTTCCGCCACCTATATTTTGGGTGTTAACCTTCAATTCCGTTGATCATGAAAAAGCAATTGATCTCATATAGCCTTTTGGTGATGATGCTCATGCTCGGGAATTCATGTGGAAAAGAGTTCCTGAATGAACCACCGCGCACGGTAACCATTGATGACCTCATCAATAATCCAACAGAAGGCGCACCACGTCTCACTGGCGCTGTATACAATAAATTATATGACTGGGATGTGCACACGTTTTCCTGGATCGGCGTGTCAAGTATTACCAGTGATGATGCAGACAAAGGAAGTGAACTGGGGGATGCCGGAACGGATAAGGATCAGCTGGATGCCTGGACCTTTGGTCCGTCCTCATTTTCTTTCAATGAACTTTGGGTGGGATTGTTTGACGGGATCGGCAGGGCAGCCTATGCCATCAAGTATATTGAAGCCATGAATTTACCAGAGGCAGAAAAGCAACGATACCTCGCAGAATGTAAACTGCTGCGTGCGTATTACTATTTTAATCTGGTTCGATGCTTTGGCGGCGTTCCTAAAATAGATAAGGTGCTGGAATCACAGGAAGACGTGGCGAAGGCATCCACCCGGGCAACAGCAGAAGAAATCTGGGCCTTCATAGAAAAAGACGCTACAGAAGCCATGGCTGCGTTACCGTCATCTGTTCCAACGGCAGAAAACGGAAGGGTGACAAAATATGCAGCCATGGCGCTGCTGGCAAAGGCCAGTCTCTACCAGAAGAAATGGTCTGCCGCAAAAGGATATGCAGACCAGATCATTAACACAGGAACTTTCGGCTTACTGTCTGACTATGCCATTATCTGGAGGGAAGCAGGGGAGTGGTCCAAAGAATCCATCTGGGAAGTGAATGCCATTGGCGGTGGTACCCAACCCAAAGGTGTTCAGCAGTACACCAATGTGCAGGATATCAGGCCCAGGGGCTGGGGCTTCAACACGCCATCCCTTAACCTGTCAAACAGTTATGATCCTGCAGACAAGCGTAGGGCTGCAACCATAATGTATCGGGGACAAACGCTATGGGATGGGGAAGTGTACCCTAATACGGCGCCCAATGAGCGATACAGTTATAAGCCGTTTGTAAGCAGAACGCAGGAGACATGGGGGGGAGACCAGGATCAGAGCAACAAGAATTATCGCATTTTCAGGTATGGAGAGATCCTGCTGATCAAGGCAGAAGCAGAAATGGAGCTGAACAACCTTACGCCAGCCAAAGATGCGCTGGATCTTATTCGCGTGCGGGCCGGATTACCCAAAACCACGGCGGCTACACAGGCACAATTAAGGGACGCCATTTACCAGGAACGCAGGTGGGAGATGGCAATGGAACACGACCGCACTTTTGATCTCCGGCGCACCGGAAGGGCAGGAGCAGTGTTGCGTGCACACGGGAAAGCGTATGTAGATGGAAAGCATGACCTGTTCCCTATTCCACAGATTCAGATAGACAGGAGCAGTAACCGCTTGACACAAAATCCAGGCTATTAATTTTCAATCATAGTAAAACAACAATTAAAAAAAGAGGACAGTCTTAACCAATTAAAACAAATGTTATGAAAAGATCAAAATTCAATGTGCTACTTGCCTCCGTTGCAACGGTGAGTGTGTTGGCTTTATCCTGCAACAAAAATGATGACCCGGATCTTCCACCTATTGGCGGTTACAACAGTTCTGATGAAGTAGCTGCTGCAAACCTTACCGCTAAATGGGCGTTTGACGGTTCACTGACAGAAACCAAAGGAAATATTACCGGTACTTCTACCAATACTGCTTTTGGTGCGGGTAAAAAAGGCCAGGCTTATCAGGGCTCCAGCACGGAAGCGCGTTATGCTGTGTATAATGTGAATCCCCAGGTACAGGCACTCAGCAGTATGACATTTTCATTTTGGATCAATGCCCCTTCTAATGTAAGCAATCCTGATCCCACACCGGTTCAGGGTAAGGGCATCCAGGGTATCTTCTCCCTCACCGATCCAACAGATTTCTGGGGCGGCATTAACCTGTTCATTGAGAACAATGAAAGGAATGGCGTTCAGAATGCAGACACACTGCGTTTGAAATTGTTCTGGCGTAATAAGCGCGCAGGAGTGGTTTGGCAAGGACAGGATCCCAATTTCTACGTTCCTGCTTCCGTAAACCAATGGGTACATGTGGTATACACTTATGATGCTGCTTCAAGCAAAGTGGTGGTCTATAAAAATGGCGTAAAAGGTGGCACAGGAAGCCTTACCGGCCCTTACGGTCCGTTTAATGGAGAGAACACACTGTATGCCAATGATCCGGGTGGTGCTGCCAATCCTAATGGTGCTGCATTACATGGCGCAGTTGAATTGCCCGCAGCTGGTAAAATGATCATTGGTGCCTGCCAGTTCAGCACAACTCCTTCTCTCGGTTCTGCCGGCGCACAACCCTGGGCCACTACTTTCCGTGGTCTGCTGGATGAGTTCCGTGTGTATAACAAAGCCCTTTCTTCTGCTGAAGTAGACGCTTTGTATCAATTGGAGAATGTGGGTCGTTAATTTCATCGTATCAAAACAAAAGAGGCCGGTACATCCGGCCTCTTTTTAATTTCACCTTATGTTCAGGATTGTTGTATTGTGTATGGCAATGGCCATTGTGGCCTGCAATGATAAAGGGGACACGCCTACACCGGTGAGTTTCCAGTGGAATGAAACCACTATTGACGGCAAACTGGTGGGCGCAAGACTGATGGATGTTGGCAGGAAACCCGTGATCCGGCTCAGGTTCAACGCACCCGTGGATCTGGCTTCTGCGAAATCAGCCGTCACCCTGCTGGATGCACAGGCAAATGTGGTCAGCACACAATACAATACAGAAAACCTGGACAGTGTGCTCGTTTTACAACCTACAGCAGAACTTGCATACTACAGCCAGTACGTAGTGCAGGTTACCAACACGCTGAAAGCAAAGTCCGGCGCAGCCATCAGCAATACCGGCTTCGCCAGTTTTTTTACGCTCATCGATCCCTCAGATAAATTCCCGCGTATTCCGGATGCACAATTACTGGATTCTGTACAACGCAAGACCTTTACCTTTTTCTGGGAAGATGGCCATCCTGTGAGTGGTATGGCCCGGGAGAGAAATTCAAGCGGTGACCTGGTAACTTCCGGTGGTACCGGGTTTGGGATCATGGCCATGGTAGCCGCTTCCCATCGCGGTTTCATCACCAGGGCGGAAGCCAGGGATCGGGTTGTTAAGATTGCTGACTTCCTGCTGACGAAGGCCACGAGGTACCATGGTGCTTATGCCCACTGGTTGAACGGTTCTACGGGCACTACCCTGCCGTTCAGTACCAATGATAACGGCGCAGACCTGGTAGAAACATCCTATCTCATCATGGGCTTGCTCACCGCCAGGCAGTATTTTGATGGCGCAGGTGCAGAGGAAGTTGCGTTGCGAAACAAGATCAACACCATCTGGGAAGGGGTGGAATGGGACTGGTTCAGAAAAGGCAATGAGAATGCTTTGTACTGGCATTGGAGTGCAGACAAAGGTTTTATCATGAACATGAAGATCCAGGGTTGGAATGAATGCCTGATCACGTATCTGCTGGCAGCTTCATCGCCCACACACAGTATTCCTCTGGAAGTCTATGATGAAGGCTTTGCACGCAACGGCGCCATGCGCAATGGAAAACTATTTTATGGCTACAACCTTCCCCTCGGCCCTGATTACGGCGGTCCCCTTTTCTTTGCACACTATTCTTTCCTGGGCGTAGATCCCAGGGGATTGAAAGATAAATGGGCTGATTATGAATTGCAGGTGGTAAACCACAGCAAAATCAATCATGAATATTGTAAGACCAACCCCAGAAAATATTACGGATACAGTGATTCCTGCTGGGGCCTCACAGCATCTGACAATTCAGGTGGCTATTCTGCCCATAGCCCCACCAATGATCTTGGCGTGATCAGCCCTACAGCGGCGCTGAGTTCTATGCCTTTTACGCCCACAGAATCCATGAAGGCCCTGCACTATTTCTATTATGTCATGGGGGATAAACTCTGGAAGCGAAATGGGTTTGTAGACGCCTTTGAACCCGGCAAGCCATGGTTTGCCAATAGTTTCCTGGCCATTGACCAGGGGCCGATCATTGTGATGATTGAGAACCATCGTTCAGGATTGTTATGGAACCTGATGAAGACCTGCCCTGAACTAAAGGCAGGGATGAAAAAACTTGGGTTCACCGCGCCATATCTCTGATCAATACAATTTGGTGCCCACCACCTTATGGCTGTCCAGTTTATCCAGCAATAGCTGGTAGCGGTATTGGAGGCTGTTGAGGTTGGCCTCTTCCACCTCAATTTGCACCAGGATCAATTCTGTGTTGGTGATCAGCCCTTCCTTGTAACGTGTTTGGGCCAGCCTGTATGCTTTGTTGGCTGTTTCTACCGTTACCTGGCTGTTCTCCAGTTTCTCCGTATGGGTTTTGTAGTTGTGGTTTACATTCTCCAGATCCTTGTTGATGGAGGTTTCTAAAGTAGTGAGCGCTTTCCTGTTGGCTTCCAGGTTCACATCTACCATCTTTTGCTGCAGCTTGGGCCGGGAGGCAGAGATGATAGGAATGCTCATGCCTATGCCGGCATAGCCCGCAGGTCTCACCTGGTCCACATTTACCGGGAAGCCATTCCTGAATCCTGCATTGGCTGTTGCAAACAACGAAGGCCTGTCGTTCACCACTGCCATTTGCCTGTCCAGGTTCAGCAATTCCATTTTTCGTTTGATGAGGATGGCTTCCGGATTGGTATTTTTCCAATCTCCTGCCTGGTTAACCAATTGTATCCCGTCTTCCAGGTTGCCGGTTATGGCTGCATTGCGAAGGTCCTCGCCAGTGAGCCACTGCATGATGGTAAAATTGTTTTCCTGTTGACCCTGGAGTTCTTTTAACTTGTTATCTGCATTGGTGGTGCGTACGCGGGTATTCAGCAGATCATATTCAATGGCATCGCCATTTTTAATTTTAGCATTGATTACGCGTTCATTTTCTTTCAGGGTCTTTACCTGGTCTTGCTGCACGCGTATGGCTTTGTCTGTAAAAACTATGGCATAGTAAACCGCAGCTACCTGGTAGGCTACCGCGTTTTTGGTATTGTCTATGTTGTCCTGGGTATAGGCCTGTTCCGTTTTGGTTTTATCCAGTTGTGCACGGGTTTTACCGAAATCATAGATCAGCTGATTGAGTGTAATACCACCAGCAACATTATGGTAAGGCTGGAATTTTACTTTGTTGCCACCAAACTCAATAATAGGCACGGGTGCCTGGAAACGGTAATTGGCATCAGCCGCCAGTGTAGGCTGGTAGTTGCTTTTCACTATTTCCGATTTCACATCAGATAAACGGAGCTGTTCTTCCAGCTCTTTTATTTTTGGAAAATTCTGCACGGCCAGCCCTATCAGCTTTTGCAATACAGTATCACTGATGGGAGACTGTTGTGCCTGGGTGCTTACGGCAATGGATAACAGCAAAAATGTGGTGAGAATATGTTTCATCTTATTCAGGTTGATCTTTTAGTGTGCAGCTTCCATGGCTTCCTTCATGGCAGCTGCATCAGGTTTAGGTCCTTTTTCTTTTTTTCCTTTAATGAAAAACACCAGCGGAATCACCAGCAGGAAAAATATTCCCACCAGGCGGAATGTGTCCTGGTAAGCGAGAAAATAGGCTTGCCGGTCTACAGCCATGTCCACCATTTTGTAGGCTTTGTCCATAGCGGTGGCAGCGTCGCCCGTTTTGGCGATCATACCGCCGGCAATATTTTGAAGGCGTTCTGTGAGCGCGGGTGATCCATCTGTAAGTTTAGATACGATGTCTGACCGGTGCTGTGCATGTTGCAGGCTGATGTAATTGTTGGCAAGGGCAATGCCAAAGGCACCACCTACCTGCCTGATCATGTTATTCAATGCAATGCCGGAGCCATAGTCTCTGGGTTGCAAACCGGCAACGGCCTGGTTGATCAGGGGCAGCTGGGACATAGAGATCCCGAAAGCACGGATCAGCAGCGGAAGGAAGAAACCCCATCGGCCCACATCCGGACTTACTGATGCGCTCATGAAGGCATAGATGGCAAAAAGGATGAATCCTACAATAGTAAAAGGAACCGGCGATACTCCTTTGCTCATCATCTTGCCAATGATGGGCATCATTACCACGCCCGCAAGGGTAGGAGGAAGTAGAGACAATCCGGTTTCCAACGCATTATAACCCATGACACGCTGTGTCATCACCGGGTATACAAACACCGAGGTGAACAATCCCAGTCCGGCCACAAAAGTGAATACAGTGGTGAGCGCAAAACTTCGGTTCTTCATCACTTTCAGGTTCACCACCGGATGTTCAATGGTGAGCTCCCTGTATATGAAGGCGATGACGCCCACAAATGCAACGGCGCTGAGGACGCGAATGGTTTGGCTGGAGAACCAGTCTTCTGCTTCGCCCCGCTCCAACACAAATTGAAGGCTGCCAATGCCTGCCATCAGCAGCAGGATACCGAGGTAATCAATGGTGATCTCTTTCTTCCTTTTCCCTTCACCTTCTTTCTTGTCTACAAACATGTAGGAAAGAATGGTGGCCACAATCCCGATGGGAATGTTCACCAGGAACATCATATGCCAGGAGAAATGTTCTATGAGGTAGCCTCCCAGGGTGGGGCCCAGCGTTGGCCCCAGCACAATTCCCATTCCAAAAAGGCCGGATGCAATAGGCCTGTCTTCCGGCCGGAAGGCATCAAACAAAATGCTTTGGGAGGTTGACAACAACGCACCGCCCCCTATGCCCTGCACAAAGCGCCAGAGGATGATCTCTTCAAGGCTTCCACTCTGCGCACAGAGGTATGAAGCAATCGTAAAGAGAACCATCGAAAAAATATAGTAGTTCTTACGGCCAAAATACTCTGCAAGAAACCCGGTCATAGGAATGATGATCACATTGGCAATTGCATATGATGTGATTACCCAGGCAATATCTTCAATGGTGGCACCCAGGCTGCCCGCCATCTCATTCAGGCCAACATTCACAATGGAGGTGTCTACCAGCTCCATTACCGCAGCGGATACCGTGGTGAGAACGATGATAAATTTGGCAAAACCTTTGGGACTCGACATACACTTATTCTACGGGTATACTGATGGTGGCACTTAAACCTGCACGAAGGATATCTTTGTGTTCCTGCGCATTCACGAATTCAATGCGTACAGGCACGCGTTGGGTTACTTTCACGAAGTTGCCGCTGGCGTTGTCAGGAGGGATTAGCGCAAAACGCGCTCCCGTGGCATCACTCAGTGATTCCACCTTTCCTTTGATCTTCAGGTTGGGATAGGCATCCAGCTCAATATCCACATCCATACCGGGGTGTAGCTTTCGGATCTGGTTCTCCTTGAAGTTGGCCACTACCCAGAAAGTAGTATCATTGACAATCGTGAATATAGGCGTTCCAGCCTGCACAAACTGTCCTTCTGCCACATTCTTTTTACCAATCTTACCCGCCAGCGGTGCATAGATTTTGGTATAGCTGATCTTCAGTTGTTGTTGTTCAATAGCTGCTTTACGAGCCACGAGGTTGGCTTCCGCTTTTTTTATGCCGGCGGCAAGGATGCTGATACGGCTTTCTGCAGCCACCAGTTCATTCTTTGCATTACCTACCTGCTGGGTAGCGCTTTCAAACCCAAACCTGGAATCATCCAGCTGGCGTTGTGTTATGGCCTGGTCGGCAAAGAGGTTTTTGTCTCGGTTGAAATCTTTCTGCGCTTTCTGCATCCGGATGTTGGCGAGCTCAATATTGCCCTGATTTACCTTAAGGGAAACCTGCGCATTGTTCAACGCCGCCCTGGCATTGGCCAGTTCTGCCTCTGCCGAGGCCATATCAGCCTGCATCTGCAAGAGCTGGGTCTGCAGTTCTGCATCATCCAGTTCAGCCACCAGCGCCCCTGCTTTTACGGAATCAAAATCCCTGACTTTGATTTGTTTGACATAGCCAGGCACCCTTGGTAATACGGGCACCAGGAGGGTCTCCACCTGTGCGTTGTCTGTGGATTCATGGTGCATGGCATAGCTGATTTTTTTCCAGCCGAAAAAGATACCGGCAACCATAACTATCCCCAGGATAATTATCCTTAGGGGACTTTTTTTCTTGTTGTTATTCTCCATGATTATGCTATCACTAAATGATGATCAATGATTTGATATAAGTGTTTACAAAGCCGTTCTTTATACAGATTTATGTCCGGATCTTTTTCATCCTGGCCTTCCAGCTCAGGTATGATGAGGTCCCCTGTACTGAGGATATACCATATGGTTCCGGTAATGGAAGACACGGTGAATTCAACGTCTACTTTCCGGAACTGCTTCTTCCGGATCCCCGTCCTGATCAGTTCACGGAGAAACTGGAAATTAGGCATGAACAGTCCCAGGATCATTTTGCGGATCTCTGGTTGGTTAACCTTGGTGATCTCCCTGATCACACTCAGTGCAAAGGGGCGATGGGTAAACATACGGTCCACCATATTGGACATGACCAATTGCAATTTCTCACGTTCAGGCATCGCCTTGTCCTGGATCAGTGATTCCAGGCGGCCGCGCATCATGGCTGATTTTCGTTCAATCATTTCCTTCAGCAGTCCCTCTTTGGAGCCGAAGTAATAATTGATCATCGCCACATTCACCTGTGCCTCCTGGCAGATGTCCCGCACAGAAGTGGAGTCATATCCCACGCCGGCAAACAGCCTTTCCGCGGCTTCAATGATCTGGTCTTTTTTGTCTGGTTTCTGCATATCCGGTTCAAAATTAAACAAATGTTTGAATTAAACAAACATTTGTTTAATTTTAGGGAAGGATGCTGCATAGGCCTCCATGTGCGTCATGATGTATCAGAAATTGGTGCCGAGGGTGAACTCGATGAAGTCGGCCGCACCCAGGTGTGATTTCAGGCCGATGCCCACCACAAAAGCCTGGGAAGGAACCACGGCATAACGGAGGCCGATCCGTTGGAAAAGCACGTTCTCTTCCTCATTCTCCATGTTGCGGTGCAGATAGGCGCCCAGATAAAAGGGGATATACAAACGGTCTGTCAGAAACCATTCCCAACCCACATAGGGACCATAGCTTACACTCTTGGAAAAATTGGATTCCGGCGCCGTATTGCGCTGTGCACTGGCGGCGGTATAGGTGAAATCAAAACCTGCGGCCAGGCGATATTTGTAGGAAAACTTATAACCCGCATTGAACCCGATCAGGTCCTTGAAAACAGCAGGCTGGTTGCGAACGATCTGTTTTACCCCTATGCTGTTATACAAAGAATAGCTCCATTGCCGCCTGAAAGGAGGGAGTTCCGTACGCACATTGTTAACTTCCTTTTCAAGTACTTTATACTGGATGGAAAAGGAGAGGGGGATGATATTGATGCCGGCATTGGGCTTTTGGAACGCACCATTGGAAAAATGCCGGAAGCCTGTACCAATGCCCATGATGAAATGCTCAGACAGCCAGTAGTACATGGAAAAATTGGCCTGCAGGTGCGCATTGATGGAGGAGCCTATGGCTTCATTACCAGGATTATTGATCTTGTTGTAATGATTAAAATTCCATGCGATGCCTGCGCCTATGCCATAGGTGAAATTGAGTCTCCGTTCTTTTTTGTTGATCGGGATCTCCGTATATCCATAAAACATATAGGGTTTGCCCAGCTGCGGGTTTTTAAAGTTTATGAACCCGAGACCTATTCCCAACTTGGGCTTGCGATAGATTTTTGAGTATACGGAACTGGGAGACACATCCCAGCTGTTGGAGATAAGTATGGCGGAGTAAGCTGAATTCCTGAGGAGCTGGTTCACCTGGTCTTTATCATCCACCGGCAGGATTTTGCCGGTTTCGTAGGCCAGGCGGGAAAACATATGTACACTGGAAACATATTTCGGTTTTTCCTTCCCCGCCGCGTTTTTAATGACACTATCACCCTCTGCGAGCATGGCATAGCGCAGGGCAGCCTGCTGACCCCGGCAAAAACTGAAGCCAAGCAGCAGTATGGTGGTTGTAATAAGGGCCTGTCTCACGCCGCGAATTTACCAAGACGGGCTGGCTTATACCAGTAAAAACACGAAAACTTGTCCTGAATCCTTAATATCCGGTCAATTTTGCAATTCTCCCCTTTGATCCGGCCAGGTAAACCGCATTTCCATTCTTTGCCCGCTGGCATACGTGGAAACTGTCTTTGCTGATCAGTCGCCATTTTTTCCCGCCGTCAGCGGAGATATCTACGCCACTGGTGCCGCAGGCCACCAGCAACTCGCCGGAGATGAATTCCACGCAGGAGCGATATCCGTGCGGAGGCACTTCGGGGATCTTCCAGACCTTGCCACCATTGGTGCTGTACACACAATTACCTACCGTGGCGCTATCCTGCTGGAAATCACCGCCTACAATCACGATCCTCGTTTTGCGGGGCGGCTGGCTCCAGATGGCCAGGGAATTGGCACCCGTGGAATTTCCGCCCTGCAGCATGGGTATATTGATCCATTTCTCATGCATCAGCAAGCGGCTTCTCTTTCCCCCGGTTACCACCATCGCTTCCTGGCTGGAATACTTTCTGATATTGGTTCCACTGGAAGCAAACATAGCTTCGCCGGAGTCCGTCTGGGGCAGGGTCTTTGAATTATATTTTTCCCAGCTCACACCAAAATCCGCCGTGCGGGCCACATAGATCTTCCCTTCAATGGGGTCCCCCACTACAATGCCATTCCCGTTCTCCCAGAACTCCATGGCGTCCAGGAACATGCCCTTGCTGCTGTCTTCATACACGGTTTTCCAGGTGCTGCCGCCATTATACGTTTTCAGGATAAATGCCGGTTCCCCCACAGCCATGATCACCGCTGTTTTTTCGTCAAAGGCTTCAATATCCCTGAAGTCCATTTTTTCAAAACCCTTTACCTGCATCCAGGTCCATGTTTTTCCGCCATCGGCGGTTCTGCCAACGGTGCCCTGGCTGCCACTGACCCAAACGAGATCATCCGTTACAACGCTCATACCCCTGATAGAACATTTGCCTTGTTCTGTCAGCATTTCAATTTTTTGGGCCGATGAGAACAAACCTATCAATATGCCCATACAAACAAAAACATACCGCATGGACATAAATATAATTTTATTGATTGATTGGCCATCAGACTTTTTATCTTGCCCGAAATTTTAACCGATTTATGGGAACCTTTTCATACGGTTCAGGTGCGCTGACGGTAGATACTGCCATCGGCCTGGCAGAAGGCAGGATCAGCGGAGTGCTGGATGGCGGTGTAAGGGAACAGGTACTGGCTTCCCAGAAAGCAGTGGAAAAGATTGCAGCTGATGAACGTACCGTATATGGCATCACCACCGGTTTCGGCATCCTTGCCCATACCAAGATTTCAGAAGAAGACACCAGGACCCTGCAGCATAAAATTTTGCAGAGCCATAGCGTGGGATTGGGAAATCCCATTCCCCGGGAGATTGCCAAGCTGATGCTCATCACTAAGGTGCATGCCCTGGCCAGGGGCTTTTCCGGTGTGCAGCTCAGTACGCTGGAACGCATCATCTGGCATATCAATGAAGATGTGATCCCCGTGGTGCCTGAAAAAGGAAGCGTGGGTGCATCAGGTGATCTGGCACCGCTGGCGCATCTTTTCCTGCCCCTGATAGGACTGGGGGAAGTTACCTGGAAAGGGAAGACCTATTTTTCGGGTGACCTTCTCCGTGAGAAAGGACTGGAGCCTATCATGCTGGGACCTAAAGAAGGCCTTGCCCTGATCAATGGTACACAGTTCATCCTTGCCTATGCGGTTAAGAATGTACAGGTGATGCATTACTGCCTGGAAGCGGCAGACATCATTGGTGCCATGAGCCTGGAAGCCCTTACGGGTACCAAGGCACCTTTTGACAGCAGGCTGCATGACCTGCGGCCCTATGCAGGAACCAGGCTGGTGGCACAGCGCCTGAGATATCTCCTGGACGCATCAGACATCATGCAGAGCCATATGGATTGCGGCAGGGTGCAGGATCCTTATTCCCTCCGCTGCATGCCCCAGGTGCATGGCGCATCGCGCAATGCATGGCTGCACCTGAAAGACCTGGTGGAAATAGAACTGAACGCAGTAACGGACAATCCCATCATCTTTTCTTCCGAAGACACCATCAGCGGTGGAAATTTTCACGGCCAGCCGCTGGCTTTGCCACTGGATTATGCCTGCATTGCAGCAGCAGAAACCGGCAATATTTCAGACCGCAGATGCTATCTGCTGCTGGAAGGAAAATGGGGATTGCCGATGTTGCTGATGAAGAATGTAGGGCTTAACAGCGGATTCATGATCCCGCAATACACTACCGCCGCATTGGTAACGGAAAATAAAACCCTTTGCTTCCCTGCCAGTGCAGACAGTATCCCCACCTCACTGGGCCAGGAAGACCATGTAAGCATGGGCAGTATCAGCGGCAGGAAACTTTACCAGGTACTGGACAACCTGCAATACATCCTGGCCATTGAACTCATGAGTGCCAGCCAGGCCATAGAATTCCGCCGCCCGCTGAAAAGTTCCGCAATTCTTGAACATGCCCATGGGTTTGTTAGATCCCATGTGGGCTTTGCCGAAGAAGACCGGATCTTTGCTGATGACATCAATAAAATCAAAACCATTATCCGCGATTTTTCTTTTGTGCGGTCTGTAGACCAATTTGCAAAACAACACCAGGTACAATTAAACCAAGGCTATGAGCAATTCCGATATTAAATCATCGATCCCCCCAACGCCCACGGGCACAACCCTGCATTGTAAAGGCTGGATCCAGGAAGCTGCATTACGTATGTTGCTGAACAACCTGGACTCCGCAGTGGCAGAGCGGCCGGAAGACCTGATCGTGTATGGCGGCAGGGGTAAAGCGGCGCGTGATCATGCGTCATTGCATAAGATCATTCATTGCCTTAAACATCTGGAGAATGACGAAAGCCTGCTGATCCAGAGCGGAAAACCGGTGGCCATCATGAAGACCCATCCGGATGCGCCACGTGTGCTGATCTCCAATTCCCAGCTGGTTCCCAATTGGGCCAACTGGAAGCATTTTACAGAACTGGAGCAAAAGGGACTGATGATGTATGGCCAGATGACTGCAGGCTCATGGATTTACATCGGCTCCCAGGGTATAGTGCAGGGGACGTATGAAACCTATGCGGCGGCGGCCGATAAACATTTTGGCGGTACACTAAAAGGGACACTCAACGTAACCGCAGGTCTCGGTGGAATGGGCGGCGCACAGCCGCTGGCCATTACCATGAATGAAGGTGTGGCACTGGTGGCGGAAGTAGAAGAGTGGCGCATTGATAAAAGGCTGGAGACGAGATATCTCGATGAGAAGATCACTGATATAGATGCCGCCATTGATAAAGCCTTGCAATATAAAAAAGAAGGCAGGGGCATCAGCATTGGCGTATTGTGTAACGCTGTGCATTTACTGGAAAGACTCCATGCGCGTGGGGTGATCCCGGATACCCTTACAGACCAAACGTCTGCTCACGATCCCCTGATTGGATATTGGCCGCATATGATCAGTTATGAACAGGCCAAAGTACTACGGGACAGCAATCCCCAGCAGTATATTGACATGGCCTATGATTCTATGCGCAGGCATGTGGAACTGATGCTGAAGTTGCAGTCAAAAGGCGCCATCACTTTTGACTATGGCAACAATATCCGCGCCCGGGCGCAGGAGAGAGGATTGGCTAATGCATTTGACTTTCCAGGTTTTGTACCTGCCTATATCCGCCCTTTATTCTGTGAGGGGAAAGGCCCTTTCCGATGGGCTGCACTCAGTGGAGATCCCGCAGATATAGCCGTAACTGATGAACTCATCGCCCATATGTTTCCGGAGAATAAAAGTTTGCAGCGCTGGCTGAAACTGGCGAAGGAGCGTATAGCCTTCCAGGGCTTGCCTGCACGCATCTGCTGGCTGGGGCAGGGTGAACGGGAAAAGGCCGGACTGGCGTTTAATGAACTGGTTCGTAACGGTAAAGTGAAAGCACCCATCGTGATTGGCAGGGATCACCTGGATACAGGTTCAGTGGCTTCACCTAACCGCGAAACAGAAGCTATGCTGGACGGATCTGATGCGGTGGCCGACTGGCCGATACTGAATGCGTTGATGAATACGGCAGGTGGAGCCTCATGGGTGTCACTGCACCATGGCGGAGGCGTGGGCATGGGCTATAGCATTCACGCGGGAATGGTGATTGTTGCAGATGGAACAGATGCTGCAGAAGCGAGGCTCGCGCGCGTCCTGCGCAATGATCCCGGCATCGGGGTGATCAGGCATGCAGATGCGGGTTATGAGATTGCGAAAGAAACCGCAGCGAAACACCATTTGACAATCAATACCAATTCTGTTGATTTAAAGTAATATTGGGTCATGAAAAATGTATTGATCGCGTTGCTGGTGTTGCTGCCGTCTCTGCTCTTTGCGCAGGACAGCAAAGAAGAGAGCCTGGGTTTGCCCGGTGATAACCTGAACCTGTATGCTGCCCTGAAAATATTCCAGGAATCCCAAACCCTGGAAGAGTTTGAGAAGAAACTCAATAGTGAGGATGAAAAGATCAACAACCTTGATCTTGACGAGGATGGGAAAATTGATTATATCCGTGTGGTTGACAGTGTAGATAAAGACGTGCATAACATCGCCCTTCAAATTGATCTCGCTAAAGGAGAGACACAGAATGTTGCGGTTTTCATTGTTAAGAAAGAAAAAGATGGCGCCTCCATACAGGTGGTGGGTGATGAGGACCTCTATGGAAAGGATTATATCATTGAACCCAACTATGCAGAAAGCAGCACGCCCAATCCGGGATTCCAGGGAGATAAATCGCAGCCCCTGGCATCAGCCCCGTCTGACGGAAATCAGTACCAGCAACAGTCTGTAACCTACGTACAGGTCTATAGCTGGCCCGTGGTGCAGTATGTGTATACCGTGAACTATGTGCCCTGGCACTCGCCCTGGTATTGGGGTTATTACCCCGCGTACTGGCGGCCATGGAGTCCATATTATTGGCACTACTACTACGGATACCACTATCACTGGCATTACTGGTATTACGGTTATTATCGCCGAGGCTGGTATTACCGGCATCCGGGATGGCATGGATGGTATTATGGGTCTCACTGGCGCCATCGTTCCAATATGTATTACAACCATTACCGTGCGGGAAATTATCGGAAGACCTATTCCCGTCCGGAAACCATGCAGGAGGGCTCTGCTAATTTTAAGAATCGATATCCCACTACCGCCACGGGAAATGCCAAACTGCCTTCGGTGAAAGTGCCTGATTTTAAACCCGATGTGGTGAAGCCTGCGCCCAAACCAGGTGTGAAACCTTCTCCGGGAACAAAGCCTGCTCCGGGTGGAGGATCAAAGCCCATAACGCGGCCATCCACCGGTAACCAGGGACCCATTACCAAACCGGCCCCGAAACCCACGCCAAAACCCACGCCTAAACCCACGCCCAAGCCAACGCCAAAGCCTGCGCCAAAGCCAGCACCTAAACCTGCGCCAAAGCCAGCACCCAAACCGGCATCGAAGGGGACACGCGGAATTTGATTAAACGATCTTATGCAAAATTCAATCAGCGATTTCCAAAACATATTTTTTATTGGTATTGCCGGTACAGGAATGAGTGCACTGGCACAGTATCTGAAGGGAGTGGGTAAAGAGGTGGGCGGATCTGACAGGTACTTTTCCAAAGGGGAAGCCCTTGATATAAGGGAGAAGTTGAAGGGAGAAGGAATCAGTTGTTTTCTGCAGGATGGCTCTGGAATCACCGCTGATACTGATCTGGTGGTGGTGTCCACAGCCATTGAAGATACGGTGGAAGAAGTGCAGAAGTCGAAAGCATTGAGCATCCCCATCATCCGGCGCAGTGAATTGCTGGCCATGATCTGTGCATCCAAACGATCCATCGCTGTAGGTGGTACTTCCGGGAAGAGCACTACCAGCGCCATGATCTTTGATATCCTGCAGGAGGCCGGGATGGAACCCAGTATCATCAGCGGGGCCGGACTCACCAAGCTGATCAAGCAGGGGAAGATCGGTAATGCGTACGTGGGCAAGGGAGACTGGTTGGTGATTGAAGCCGATGAAAGCGATGGCTCCATCGTACAATATCATGCGGAGATCGGGCTATTACTGAATGTGGATAAGGACCATAAAGAGATTGATGTGCTGATGGATATATTTAAAACCTTTCAGCAGAACAGTCAGCAGTTTATTGTTAATAGAACCCATCCGCTGGCCGCAACGCTTTCGGTGAATGCATCAAATGACTTTGCGCTGGAACCTGGCACGGGGGCTGGTTTTGAGGGACTGGGGTTTAGTCAGGAGGGATTAGGGATCAGTTTCAATATTAACGGCGTGCCATTTAAGTTGCAGGCTATCGGTAAACACAGCATGGAGAACGCGGTAGCTGCGGCAACAGTTGCCGCTTGTGCGGGTGTTCCCCTGGTTACCAGTGCAAGCGCCATCGCAAAGTATGAAGGGATCTACCGCCGGCACCAGGTGTGGGGCGAGAAGAACGGTGTGATCCTGATTGACGACTATGCCCACAATCCTGTTAAATGTGCTGCCTCTATCCGGGCCTGCCAGCCTGTAGCGCCTAAACTTATTGCCTGGTTTCAACCTCACGGTTACGCACCAACGAAATTTTTGCGGCAGGATTTTATTGACGAGATCAGTGCGGCTGTTCGCCCGGGAGATGAGGTTTGGATGAGCGAGATATTTTATGCAGGGGGTACCACCACCAAAGATATCTCTGCCAATGACCTTATTGAAGACCTGAAAAAACGGGGTGTACAGGCTTATTTTGTAGAGGATCGCAATAAACTGGTGGAGGCTTTACGCCCACATTTTGCCCAACCCTGTGTATTGCTGTTGATGGGTGCCAGGGATCCTTCCCTGGAACATTTTGCAGAAGAAGTCTGGGCAGCACTATCATGACCACACTGATCCACCATATAGGTTTGCTGGCGGGGGTGCAGGATCCCTTGAAACCCTTACGGGGTGAAGCACTTAAACAATTGCCGGTATTGGAGAATGCGTGGCTACTGGTGGAAGACGGCGTGATTGCAGGATATGGAAGTATGAACGATGGTTCCCTGCCCACTGTCAATCATCAATTTGATGCAGGGGGACGGATGATCCTTCCCGCCTGGGTGGATTCACACACACATTTGGTGTTTGCCGCCACCAGGGAAGATGAATTTGTTGACAAGATCAATGGGCTTGGTTATGCGGAGATCGCCGCCAAAGGGGGAGGTATCCTGAATTCTGCACGGAAGCTCCAGGCCATGGGTGAAGATGAGCTTTTTCAAATGGCATGGTCTCGCCTGCAGGAAGTCATTCACCTGGGAACGGGCGCCATCGAAATCAAGAGTGGCTATGGATTAACACCGGAAGCAGAATTGAAAATGCTGCGCGTGATCCGTCAAATAAAGAATAGGGCTTCCATTCCCGTCAAGGCAACCTTTCTTGGCGCGCACTCTTATCCCACGGCATTCCGGGAGAACCACCGCGGCTATATTGACCAGATCATCAGGGAAATGTTGCCGGTAGTGGCAGCGGAAGGCCTGGCGGACTATATCGATGTCTTTTGCGAAGACGGATTTTTCTCCCCTGGTGAAACAGCTGAGATCTGCAGGGCGGGAATGGCATTGGGACTGAAACCAAAAATTCACGCCAACCAATTGGGTTTGTCGGGCGGTGTCCAAACCGGCGTTGCCCTCGGCGCCATTTCCGTGGATCACCTTGAATCCATGGATGAGGAGGCCATCCGTTGCTTAGCGGCGTCAGATACCATTGGCACCATGCTGCCATCGGCGGCATTCTTTTTACGAATGCCCTACCAGCCAGCCAGGCGCCTGATTGACCAACAATGTGCCGTAGCCCTGGCAACAGATTACAACCCTGGTTCATCGCCCAGCGGTAATATGAACCTCGTTGTCTCCATGGCTTGTATCGCTATGAAAATGCTGCCCGAGGAGGCCATCAATGCGGCCACCATCAACGGTGCCTTCGCGATGGAGCTGGAGAAGTCCATGGGTTCCATCGCCCCTGGCAAAAAAGCGATACTGAATATTGCCGATTTTGGTGCAGGATTAGCTTATCTTCCTTATTCGTTTGGCGTACCCCGGGTAACGCCACTGCGCGAATGTGTAGCCATATAATTGCATGCTATGAAGCATTTCAGATACTATGCCAAACAGGATATCCTGAACATCACCCGCTTGCGCCGCTATGAGACCAAGCTGGGTGAGCGTTTAAAGACCATTGATGCCAGCTCAGATATCCTGGGCCAGCTGGCGGCCTCGCCTGCGCGTTTTGTCCTGTTTGGTATTCCGGAAGACATCGGTGTGAGAGCCAACCATGGCCTGGGCGGTGCTGAATCTGCTTGGACGCCTTTTTTGAAAAGCTTTTGCAATGTGCAGAGTACAGATCGTTTTGCCGGCGATGAGATGATTGTATTGGGCCATTTTGATTTCAGTGATGTGGAAGAACTGGTGAACCGGAATGCAAAGAGTTATGAAGAAAAAATTGATGCCCTTCGCCACGCAGTGGCCAATATCATTGACGATGAGGTGGAGGAACTGGTGAAAACGATCATTGCCGCGGGGAAATTGCCCATCGCCATAGGGGGCGGACATAACAATGCCTATCCACTGATACGGGGCGCCGCAAAAATGTTACATCGCAATGGGAAGGCCAGTAAGGCTATGATCAATGCAGTGAATGTGGATGCGCATGCTGATTTCCGGATATCCGAGGGCAGGCACAGCGGTAATCCCTTCAGGTATGCAATGGAAGAAAAATACCTGCAGCGTTATGCTGTTGTGGGCCTCCATGAGAATTATAATGCACAGAGTATGATGGATGACCTCTACTCCAACGTGAACATCCAGTACACCAGTTTTGAAGACATTTTTATCCTGGAGAAACTAAATTTCCGCCAGGCTGTGGCGCAGGCCTTCAATTTCACTGATGATGAATACCTGGGCGTAGAGCTGGACCTTGACGCCATACGGGATACGCTCAGCAGTGCAATGACGCCCAGCGGGATCACCTCTATTCACGCGCGGCAGTACCTGGTCTTTGCAGCTGCCCATCCCAAGATTGCTTACCTGCATATCTGTGAAGGCGCAACCATGATGGAAGATGGACGTACGGATGAAAAAACAGGTAAGCTGCTGGCGTATCTGGTTTCTGATTTTGTGAAAGCAGGGTAGGGCAATTGGATAATGTGGTAATGTGGTAATGCGGTAATGCGGTAATGGGCTTGCTACTTTTTCAGTTTAATGATTAGCACGCCGTTTTTGCCTTTATCGCCATAAGCTTTTGTGGCGCTGTCACCCTTCAATACGTTTATTTCCGAAATGAGATCCGGATTGATCTTTTGTATTTCTTCCTCAGTGATTTCTTTTCCATCAACAATGTATAAAGGTTTAGGTGCGTTGGGGTCCTGATTGGCCAGGACTATTTTAGGACCCTGACCATGCGTGGTGGATAAACCGGAGATGGTGACGGTGGCAGGCTCCGTGGTCACCGTGGGCTTTGCGCTGCTGACAACCTGTGTTCCGGTAGTTGTGCCCACAGATGTTGTAACCGAAGGTTTAACCTGAACACCCATCACAGGAGAAGCTGTGGTTCTGGCCGCATTGGTTTTATTGACCAGGTTGGGATCAGCAGCAATACCAGCCTTGGTAAGGATATCTATGGACCCTTTATCCGATGGTGAATTTCCCTTATT
Source organism: Chitinophagaceae bacterium (assembly GCA_044225015.1). Classification (GTDB taxonomy): domain Bacteria; phylum Bacteroidota; class Bacteroidia; order Chitinophagales; family Chitinophagaceae; genus Pollutibacter. The sequence goes on from JBGAJG010000002.1 coordinate 620,983, forward strand.
AACGTAGATCGAAAAGATGTCTTCTGGTTTCAGTCTTTCCACGGCTGCAGGATAAGAAGGTTTGCCATCAATGGTATACCGTACATCTGTGGGCAGGGATTTTTTTGTGGAGGGTGAAATAGGTGCTTTAACATAGATGGTGTCTGAAGATATCATAACATCCCCGTAGGTTAACTGTCCGGCCTTTAAAAGCAGCTGATCTTTTTCCCGGGTTTCTGTCTTGGGTTTAATAGAAGTGTCTTTGCTGACGGTGGTAAGACCAGTATTCAGATCCGTAGCCGGTGTGGAAGATGTCTGCTGTACCTGCAAGGATGGGTTGAAATAATCTTCGATTGATTGCAGGACCTTTTTTGCCAGTTTTTCCTGGTTGGCAGCGTTGGTGATGAAACTGAGATCCTCTTTGTTGGTAATGTATCCCAGTTCTACAATGGCGGCAGGACAAATATTCTGATCCAGCACATAGACTTTACTGTCCCTTTTCTGTATGGCTTTTTCTGTTTTGTATACGGTGGACACATTATTTACAAGCAACGTAGCGAGCCTGGTGCTTTGCTGGCTGAAGGGATTGCCGGGTAGGCCTGCCACTACAACTTCCATTCCTGATGATAGAGCATCCGGTGCGGCATTGATATGAATGGAAACAAAAAGATCAGCATTTGCTTTTTTAGTGATGTCAACTTTTTCTTTCACATTGTGGAATACATCAGCTTCCCTGGTCAAAACAACATTGAGGTTTGGATTGTTATTCAGTTTTTTTACCAACCTCGCTATCGCAAGATTAAGGTCTTTTTCATGGGTTTGGCCGTTGATAGCACCGCCGTCTGTACCGCCGTGACCGGCATCAATGACAACAGTATATTTTTTGTCCAGTAAAGTGGATGGCTGATCATGCGTAAGCATGGTCCGGGCTTTCACGCCAAATGTGAACAGGAGAATGAAAAGCACGGGGATCATCATGAGCCTGCTCAGATAGCTGAGTGCGGGATGTTGTTCTTTGGTAATCATAGTAAGTCTTCTTTTGATGGATGAAGTAAAAAATGCGTTGGTCAGGAGAGGAGCATATCCGGGGAAGCCGGTTTCCAGGAGCAGACGGGACAGCGCCTGCGCATCACCGTTGCCAACAGTTTTCCGGTCTGCAATGAATTCGTGTACCATAACCAGTTCCCTGCGGATGAGCCAGAAAAAGGGATTGATCCAGAATGCCACCAGGAACAACTGAACTAGTACTTTATCCCAGCTGTGTTTTTCACGGATATGCACCAGTTCATGAGCAAGGATTCGCTGGCCGTTTTCTGTGTCCAGGGAAATCTCACGATTCCAGAGCAGATACCTGAAATGGCTGAAAGGTGTGCCGGGTTCCGTGGTATTCAGGAAAAAGAAATCCTCCATCGCTACCTGCTGATAGCGGCGAATCACACTATAAATACGGTAGATGGCCACCAGGAAAAGGACCAGTAAACCAATAGAGACCAATCCATAAGCCACCATTGAAAGGAATTCACCGTTTAACCAGGCTGATGGTCTGGCACTGGCTTCCCGCACGTATTCATCGGCACCATTTACCATTTCCAGAGCGGTGATGATGGTACTGCTATGACGTACAGGAGCTGTTACATTGATTTGAAGAAGGGGAAGCCCAACGGAAAGGATCATGCTGCCCAGGAGATAGAAACGATTCCACTGGTGGAACAGCTTGTCTTTCAGGGCCAGGTGATAATACCCATACAGCACACCGGAACAGAGGATCACTTTAAGGAGGTAGTAGGCGATGGCAATCATTTTTTTCCGGATTTAAGCTGTTTTAAAATCAGTTCAAGGTCCTGAACGGAAATCTTTTTCTGGTCCACCATGAAAGATACCATCTCCTGGTACGAGCCTTCAAAATAGCCCTTGGTGAGTCCGGACAGGGTCATATTGGTGAACTCTGATTTCTGAACCCGGGCATAATAATGGTTAAAGCGGCCGGCATTACGGATACCGATATATTTTTTATCCACGAGGATCTTCAACAGCGTTGCCACCGTATTATGATGGGGGTGAGGCTCCGGCATGGCTTCCACAATGTCTTTAAGCATACCACCGTCTTCCAGGCTCCACACCGCCTGCATCACCTGCTCTTCTGCCTTCGTTAAATTCTTCATGAACTAAATGTTTAGTCGAAGATAAACTAAATTTTTAGTCCTCCAAATTTTATGAACTAAAAATTTAGTTAAAGGCTTGCGCCCTGCGAACTGAATTAAAATATACCAGCGGTCATGATGATATCCCATATTTGATTAATTTACCTTCTCTCACAAATCAACTGTTGATATGCCAGATTTTCAGGTTAAGAAACAGCCCAAGACTTACGACGTAATCATCGTGGGTTCCGGTGCTGGTGGCGGTATGGCCGCTTACACCTTAGCAAAAGCCGGTGTAAAAGTTTGCCTGCTGGAAGCGGGCCCGATGTATGATCCTGCAAAGAACGTTACACAATTAATGAATCCCTGGGATTCTCCCCGGCGTGGTGCCAGTACCAAGTTCAGGCCCTTCGGCGATTTCGATGCCTCATATTGGGGCTGGGAGATTGAAGGTGAGCCCTATACCAAGGCTTCCGGTACCAACTGGGACTGGTGGCGGGCCCGCATGCTGGGTGGAAGAACCAACCACTGGGGGCGTATCTCGCTTCGCTTTGGCCCCAAGGATTTCAAACGCAAAAGTATAGATGGACTGGGAGCTGATTGGCCGATCACCTATGATGAGATCAAACCCTTTTATGACAGGCTGGATAAACTGGTGGGCGTGTTTGGCACCAATGAAGGATTACCCAATGATCCGGACGGGATCTTTCTTCCGCCGCCCAAACCCAGGCTGCATGAACTGATGATCAAGAAAGCCGGTATCAAGGCTGGTGTGCCGGTAATCCCCTCACGTTTATCGATCCTCACCCAAAAGATCAATGAAGACAGGGGCCAGTGTTTTTACTGCTCCCAATGTAACAGGGGTTGTACTGTGCATGCAGATTTCTCTTCTTCATCAGTTTTGGTGAAGCCGGCCATAGCTACAGGTAATATCGATGTGATCCCGATGGCCATGGCCAGGGAAGTTCTGACTGACGACAATGGGATGGCCACCGGCGTTTCTTATGTGAGCAAGGATGATCTTACTGAGTACCAGGTGATAGGCAGGTCAGTGATCCTCGCTGCCAGTGCCTGTGAATCAGCCCGACTGATGCTGAATTCCAAATCCAAACGCCATCCCAATGGGTTGTGCAATTCCAGTGGGGTGGTAGGTCGCTACCTCCATGATTCCACTGGTGCAGCCATGGGTGGCATACTGCCGGAATTGTTTGGACGCAAACGCTACAATGAAGATGGCGTGGGTGGAATGCACGTTTACTCACCCTGGTGGGGCGAAAATAAAAAACTGGATTTCCCCCGCGGATATCACATTGAGTATTGGGGTGGTATGGGCCAGCCCGCTTATGGTTTTGGCTGGGGCATTGAAGGCCTCAATGGTAAGTATGAAGTGAATGGTCAGAAGAAAGAAGCCGGTGGATATGGTAAAAGCCTGAAGGAAGACTATCGGTATTTCTACGGTGCAGGTGTGGGAATGGCGGGCAGGGGTGAGGCAATTGCATCTTACGACAACTACTGTGAGATAGACCCCAATGTGGTGGACAAATATGGTATTCCCGTGTTGAAGTTCAATGTGAAGTGGAGCGATTATGAAGTGAAGCAGGCCAAACACATGAAAGAAACCTTCAAAGAGATCATGCACAATATGGGTGCCGTGATTACTTGGGGCGATGATGGTCCGGAGAATAGCTACGGACTGGAAACCCCGGGCAAGATCATTCATGAAGCCGGCACCGCCAGGATGGGAGATGATCCCAAGACCTCGGCCCTCAACAAATGGAACCAGGGGCATGATTGTAAAAACCTGTTTGTAGTGGACGGCGCGGCCTTCACTTCACAGGCAGATAAAAACATCACCTGGACCATCATGGCACTGTCTATGCGTGCATCAGAATATTTGATGGACAGTATGAAGAAAAAAGAAATTTAACAGGTATTGCTGTGCACTCCTCAATGCCTAAATGCCTAAATGCCTTAATGCCTTAATGCCTCAATGCCTAAATATATGGATAGAAGACAATCCCTCAAAGCCCTCGCCGTTGGAACCGTATCCACAGCATTGATACTCGATGCGTGTAAAACGGCCGACAAGAAGGCTAACGATACCGCTGCTGAGCAACCCAAAGTAAATGAAGGGGGAGGCGCGGCCAGATTGGACCGCCAGCCCGAAGAGATCGCCCATTATAAAGAGGTGACGTCAAAAACATTTTTCACGGATCATGAAATGGCCACCATTGCTGTGCTGGCGGATATCATCATCCCGAAGGATGAAGTCAGTGGATCAGCTACCGATGCCAAGGTTCCGGAATTCATTGAATTCATTGTAAAAGACATGCCCAGCCACCAGGTGCCCATGCGCGGCGGATTGCGTTGGCTGGATCTGCAGTCGTCTAAAATGTTCGGCAAAGCTTTTAAAGATTGCAGTGCGCAGGACCAGATCAAACTGGTAGATGAAATAGCCTATCCCAATAAAGCCAAAAAAGAAATGGCGCAGGGCGTGGCATTTTTCAGCCTGATGCGGAACCTGACAGCTACCGGATTCTACACCACCAAAATAGGTGTGGATGATATTGGTTATAAAGGAAATGCGCCCAACCAGTGGAATGGCGTACCGGATGAAGTGCTGAAGCAATATAATCTGGCGTATACCGAGAAGGAGCTGAAGGAGTGCGTAAAATTTACTTAGTTAAAAAGTCAAAAAACAACTTGATATGCTGAATGCCAATAAGAAAAAGAAGTATGAAAGAAGGCAGTTCATTCGAGACGCAGCAGTGGCCGCTGCGGGATTCACCATCGTACCCCGTCATGTGCTGGGCAAGGGATTTCTCGCTCCCAGTGATAAACTGAATATTGCCGGTATTGGTGCAGGCGGCAAAGGGGAAAGTGATCTCGCTGAGTTTGCCAAAAGCCCCAAGGCTAATATTGTTTGCTTTGCCGATGTGGACGAGCGCCAGATCGGAAACTCCGTAAAGCGATTCCCCAAAGCAAAGATCTATAAGGATTTCCGCGAGATGCTGGAGAAGGAAGGCAAGAACATCGATGCCGTTTCTGTGTCTACTCCGGATAATACACACGCCGTGGCGGCATTACCTGCCATGCAACTGGGCAAACATGTGTATGTGCAAAAGCCCCTTACCCACGATATCTATGAGGCAAGGGTGCTCACCGAAGCGGCAAAAAAATATAAAGTGGTGACCCAAATGGGTAACCAGGGAGGGTCTGGTGATGGTGTACGCAGGGCTAAAGAACTGATTGATGGCGGTACCATAGGAGACATTACCCACATTGATTGCTGGACCAACAGGCCGGTATGGCCGCAGGGCCTGCCCACGCCTACGGGTCAACATGAAGTTCCTAAAGAACTGGACTGGGATCTCTGGTTGGGCCCGGCAAAAAAAATGGACTATAATCCCGCCTACCTGCCCTTCAATTGGCGCGGATGGTGGGCATTTGGTACGGGCTCCCTGGGAGATATGGCCTGCCATATCATGGACCCCGTGTTCAGATGTGCTCCTGTCTTATACCCCTCTTCTGTGGAAGCCAGTATGGCCACACTGTGGGGTAAGATGTGGGATGATACCCAGAATCCGGATTCATGCCCGGCCTCAGCCATCATCCACCTCACCTATCCCCGCACAGATGGTAAGGGTACCATTAAAGTATCCTGGTATGATGGAGGGTTGTTACCCCAGCGTCCTGATGAACTAGCTCCGGAAGAACCGTTTGGCAACTGGGATGGCGGCGTACTGTTCCATGGTACCAAGGGAAAACTGCTGGCAGATTGCTATGGTGCCAATCCTAGGTTGCTGCCCTCGTCAAGGATGAAAGACAATCTGCCTAAAGAGACCATCAAGCGCGTTCCCGAAGGCCACTACGTACAATGGGTAAACGCTTGTATAGATGGGTATGGTAAAGGATTTACCTCCTCTCCATTTGACTATGCAGGTCCGTTTACGGAAAGTATTCTGATCGGAAATCTTGCGCTGCGCGCCTTCCAGCTGAAGAATCCCAAACTCACCGGATGGGGTGATAAATGGCTGGGCCGGAAAAAACTACTGTGGGACGCCAAAAATCTCAAAGTCACCAATTTTGATGAAGCCAACCAATGGGTGAAGAGAGAATATAGGGAAGGTTGGAAGTTGGTGTAGTAGTGAAGTGGTGAAGTAGTGAAGTGGTGAAGTAGTGAAGTAGTGAAGTGGTGAAATGGTGAAATGGTGAAATGGTGAAATAGTGGGGCGGCCCTCACTACTTCACCACTTCACTACTTCACCATTTCACCACTTTACTCTTTTACCCTTGACTGCTGCCATACAAAATAGAAAATCAGCAGGATCAGGATTCCACCGCCACCAAACAGCAACATGGTGAGAACTTGCTGACCATGGGTAGATAAAACCATCGTAAGGGCAATGGCGAGATAAATCACGTAAATGAAAATCAGGGTATGTATGCGTTTATCCATTGTCTGACGTTATGGGAACAAAGATAAGTCAAAATTCAAAAGCCAAAAATCAAAATCTGCCTCCCCGCGCCCCTGCGAACGGCGCCCTGCGAACTAATAAACCGCTCCATCCAGTCTTCCGATATCACTCCCTTTCATCGCCTTCAACAACGCCGTACTGGTCTTATCTGCCCCTGATTTGTTTCCCTGGTATAACTGCGCCATCATCAGGCCCTTTAGTGACCAGAGGTTATAGGGGTTATAAGCGAGGTCTTTTCTGAATACCTTTTCCGCTTCCACATATTTATTGTTTTTAAGCATCACGGCGCCGAGGTAGGGGAGTGGCGGCAGGATCCAGTCCTTAGGCTCGTTGTAAACCATGGCCTCTTCCAGGTCAGCAGCCTGTTGCAGCAACACTTCGGCTTTGTCATACTCCTTTTTCTGCTCAGCAATCACACCTGCGAGCATATGTTTGGCCACATTGGCACCATCATAAGCTGAATTAAAGGCTTTCACTTTAAGCTGCGGATGGCGCTCCATAATACTGGTAAGGTTGGCCAGTTCTGCGTCTGCCTGCGCTATCCTGCCCTGCCTTGCGTGCGCAAAGCCCCGGCCAAAGGCATGCAGGATCTGAAGATACAGGCTGCTGTCTGCCACGGGTGGCAGGTCCAGCAACTTTTTCCACTGGCCATAACGGATATAGGCAAACAGTGGTGTGGCACTCACATATTGGTTGAATTCTGCCATGGGCCCCTCCACATGATGGTATGCTTCCGGGACCTGTGATGCACATAAGTTTGACACCTGAACCGCTTTCTCCATATTGCCATTCATGATGGCACAGGCTGCCATAAGATGCGTATTATGGATCTGGTATAAAAAACTACCCGATGCTACCTGCGGATAAATTTCCAGGTAGTTGCTGTATCCACGCAAAGCCGCCTCGTTGACCTCAATTCCCCTTCTGTAATTTCCCGTCCGGATATATATATGGGAAGGCATGTGTACCATGTGCGCGGCACCGGGTACAATTTTGTCCAGTTTATCTGCGCTGGTAACACCCCTCACCGGTGTGGATGATCCTTCCACCGCATGGATATAGTAGTGATTCAGCCCCGGGTGGTCTGTATCCAGTTTCAAACCTTTCTCTAAAACCTGCACCAGTTGCGGCGTCCAGGGTTTGGGTTTGCCATCACCATAGTACAGATCCCAGGGGTGCATGATCATCAGCGCATCGGCATAAAGCGCCAGCACTTCAGGCTGTTGCGGGAATTTAGTTGCGAGGGCTGCCATGGCATCCGTATAATTCGCATTCAACTGGTCCCTGGAAATATCTTTTGCATCGGAAAATCGCTTGGCCATTGCCGTTATAAGCGCTTTCTCCATTGCACTCCGGTTTGCGGAAAGGGAAGCTGCTTTACTGACGGCCTTCATGGCGTCTGCGGGCTGGATATAACCAACATCATTAATATTGGGACTGTAGGTAAGGGCCTCCGCCCAATAGAGCATTGCATTTTCAGGATCAAACTGCTGGGCTTTTACAAAAGAAGCCAGGGCTTCTATGATGTGAAATGAATAATACATATTCATTCCCTGGTCAAAGTACACCTGTGCACTGTCCCGTGTGCTCACCTGCCAATGGTGTTTGCCGGAACCCGGAAGCAACCCGATCCCTTCGGCAACCAGTGCCCTGCTTCTCTCCGGCACGCAGGTGATGGCTGTCCTTTTTTTGAGGGAGATCGATGCAGCGATTGATCCGTTGGCGCTGTCGTTTTTACCCGGGAAAAAAAAGGCAAGGGTGAGAAAAGGCAAAAGGAATAGAACTTTCATGGCTATAAGGTATACATGAAAACTCAAAACTCAAAGCCTGTAAACTGCGAACTGCGCCCTGCCAACTGCGCCCTGCGAACTAAAATTCAACTACCGCATACGCTTTATTATTAGCATAGGGCCCGCCCGGGTGATGGGCAGAATAATCCAGGTTGAGCCAGAAATTGCCGCCTTCTTCGCGGTAATAAAGGCCGTTGAAGTTTTCCTGGGGGAATAGGGTCATGATGGCATCCTGGATCTTCAGGAACTGTTCCTTATTGCCGCAAAACAACTCAGGATAAACATGGTCCGTAGTCAGCACCATTCTCGTTTTGGCACCTATGGACTTCATCGCGGAAATCATCAGGATGGTATGATCATCACAATCTCCGGACATGCCATTCAGTACCGTCTCTGATGGCGTGGCATAATACTCGTCCCGCATAGGATCCGGCACATATTTGAACTGGCTGTTGATCTCCTTGAAAAGCGACAAATACCTCGCCGTTGCACCATATTCCCGGTAGGCTGCTGAAAAATGCCGGACGGAACTGCTTACTGCAAAGTTCCGCACTACCGAGTCCTTGAAATCGATCTTCGCTTTCATTCCTTTAACCGCCTTCTCTACCTCGGTATCAAATAGCGAAGGCTTGATCAGGAAAAGGTCCTTCTCTTTTTTTTCACGATTCGCCCAGTTTTTCTCCACCAGGTTGCGATAGTCCATCATCACACTGGAGACGGTGTAAGTATTGGTCATGGTATTGAACACCATGATCAGCACAACCATGATGAAACTGGGAATGATCAGGGGTTTAAACAGCCACATCACAAAACGCACAAATAACCCGGCGATAAGGATGGCAATCAGCAGATCGATATTGTATCCACCCACCAGGACGGGCGGGATCACCCTGTTGATGATAGGTGCCAGCGGAATAATGGTAGCCACTGCTACCAGGTGTAGCAGGAAATCAAACAGGACTTTATATTTTGTCTGTAAAGTTTCCATACGGGTCTACCTAAAATTACGATCCCGGCCCCAGAATCGGAAGCCATTTATTTGTGAAATTTTCCCACATTTACTCATATTCATCATCCTCAGACTTAAAATAAAAGGTGTCATTATACGCTTCCTGCCAGGCATCCACTTTATCGTCACTCAGCAATTCTATGATGTCATAAATAGGGTCCGATTTGCGTTTCCATACCAATTCCTCCTCATTCCTGTAACGGGAGATAAATACACAGTGGTCACTTTCCACATTGATCTTCACTAGGCTGATCACAGAATCCTTCTCCTCCTGAATCAGGTAATAACAGCCAGCCTCCAGCAATGCATACGAATACATATACCTACGTTTAATTAATTACCAATAAAATCTTTCCAGAAACCTGGTTTGTAATGGGTAGTAAGGCTAATGGGGGTAGTAAGTCTAGCTAAGCGGGTTGGAAAAGTTCATAGGTGGATTCATTCGAAATTACGATTTCTTCCGTTTCCCGCAAGGGGTAAAACACCGATTCCAGGCCGTTTTTAACCCATTTTAGCATCATCCGTTGAAAATCAATAATTTACAGCCCACTAACACCCTGTGGAAAATTGATGGCCGGTAGCCGGCAGGGCCATGCTTAGTTTTATCCTACATTCGCAAACTTTGAAATCTGATATGGCTAAGGAAAAAGAGACGTCCCTTTTTGAATACACGGAAGAGTCCATCAGGAGCCTCGACTGGCGGGAGCATATCCGTCTCCGGCCGGGCATGTATATTGGGAAACTGGGCGATGGCAGCAGCCCGGATGACGGCATTTATGTTCTTGTAAAAGAAGTAGTAGATAACTGTATTGATGAACATACCATGGGGTATGGGAAACAGGTGGAGCTTACCATTAAAGATAAAATGGTACAGGTACGTGACTATGGCCGGGGCATTCCCCTGGGTAAGGTGGTGGACGTAGTGAGCAAGATCAATACCGGTGCTAAATATGACTCCAAAGCCTTTCAGAAAAGCGTGGGACTTAATGGGGTAGGTACCAAAGCGGTGAACGCCCTGTCTACGTATTTCAAAGTGACTTCTTTCCGCGATGGCAAGGAGAAGACGGCCGAGTTTGATAAAGGCGTTCTTACAAAGGAACATAAGGAAGCCGCTACAAAAGAGCCCAATGGCACCCTGGTCACTTTCTATCCTGATGATACGGTTTTCCGAAACTATCATTTCATCCCGGAGTTCCTGGAAAACCAGATCTGGAACTATTGTTATCTCAATGCTGGACTCACTATAAACTATAACGGGCAAAAGTTTCTCAGCAAGAACGGCCTGCTGGACCTGCTCACCCGCAAAACCAATGAAGACGAGATCCGCTATCCTATCATTCACCTCAAAGGGGATGATATAGAGATTGCCATCACACATAACAATGAGTACGGGGAGGATTTGTACAGTTTCGTGAATGGGCAGTATACCACACAGGGTGGTACGCACGTGGCCGCTTTCAGGGAAGGTTTCGTAAAGGTGATCCGTGAGTTTTTCAAGAAAGACTATGACACTTCAGATATCCGGCAATCGCTGGTAGCAGCCATTTCCGTACGGGTGCAGGAACCAGTGTTTGAGTCGCAAACCAAGACCAAGCTCGGGTCCCAGACGGTATATGAAGGCGGACCTTCCATGAAGAATTTTATTGGTGATTTCCTGCTCAGGGAACTGGATAATTTCCTTCACAAAAATGCGGCAGTGGCAGACGCCCTGAAGCGAAGGATTGAACAGAGTGAAAGGGAGCGGAAAGATATGGCGGGCATTAAGAAACTGGCCAATGAGCGCGCAAAGAAAGCTAACCTTCACAACCGAAAACTTAGGGACTGCCGTGTGCACCGTAACCAGGAACCACCGGCAAAGAACAAGGAAGAATTCATAGCCCTGCAGAATGAGACCACCATCTTCATCACGGAAGGTGATTCAGCGAGCGGATCCATTACCAAATCACGCGAGGTGGAAACCCAGGCCGTATTCAGCCTGCGGGGAAAGCCACTGAACTGTTTCGGTCTCACCAAGAAGATCGTGTATGAAAACGAAGAATTTAACCTGCTGCAACATGCCCTGAACATTGAAGAAGGAACGGAGGGTTTACGATATAACAACATCGTTATTGCTACCGATGCGGATGTGGATGGTATGCATATCCGCCTGCTGCTGATGACATTTTTCCTGCAGTTCTTTCCTGACCTGGTGCGGGACGGGCACGTGTACATCCTGGAGACGCCCCTGTTCAGGGTGCGCAATAAACAGGAGACTATCTATTGCTATAATGAACAGGAGAAACAGCAGGCGGTGAAGAAACTGGGTGAGAAGGCAGAGATCACCAGGTTTAAGGGACTGGGTGAAATTTCCCCGGAGGAGTTTGGTAAATTTATTGGCAGTGATATGCGAAAACAGCCGGTGATCCTGGAGCAACATACCCATATACAGCAATTGCTTGAATACTATATGGGAAAGAATACTCCGGAAAGGCAGGAATTCATTGTCTCAAACCTCAGGATTGAGCAGGATGAAGTGGAAGGCATAGCAGCTAGTAGTTAGCAATTAACAATTGGCAATTGGTTTTATTTGAGCTTTACATTATAATAAGACTATGATACATGTGGTTTTTAATACGGCTGATGTTGAGGTATTGCGGAAGGCAATAGAACTGGATGACAGCATGGCGGGCGAAGTACTGGAGGTGAAAGACGACTATGCGGTGGGGCCCATTGCGGATATTTTCTCAGATGAAGGAAGATCAGCCCGAAATGAATGGCAGAAAGAGGTTTTAGCCGGCGGCGACTATGACGGCTGGGTGGAGAAGGGAATTGTCAATGATGAAGCAGTGGTGATATCCCTGAAAGAGAAGCTGGATGCGGATCCTGAAGAAATCGTATGGATCTGGGCGGCACAAAACAAACACGACGTAAGTGGCTACTACTGGCTGATGAGCCAGCTTAAAGACTATCAATCCCGTGTATTTATACTGTATCTCAACAACCTGCCCTTCATCAACGAAAAGGGCCAGATATTTTATCCGGAGTGGCTGCACGTGATCCCCCCCAAAGAATTTCTGAAGGCCAAAAAACTGGCAAGGCCCATTACCCTTTCAGAATTTGAGGTTGACCCGGATGAATGGAAAAAGCTGCAGGGAGAACAGAAGATGGTGCGGATCCTGGAAGGTGGTAAAAAACTGGCACAGTATGATGTGGATTTTTATGATGCTGACCTGCAGAAATTCATCACCGGAGAATGGCAGAAAGGTTCTAAGATCATTCACCAGTTTCTCAGTAAAAACAAACATACCACGGGTGATGCCTTTCTGTTATGGAGATTGAAACATATTATTCATGAGAAGAACATGGATGTGCAGGGTGAGTTGAAATCGATGCGGGATTTTGAAGTGAAGCTGGCCAGTGCAGGAGCAAGCACCCCTCAGCCGGCTTAATGAAGTGCAAGGCCATTACCACATTACCATTACCATATTTCCACATTATACCTGATGAGTGCTGCAAAAAATAAGATCAATGATGTGAATACCATTGAAGCCGGTGTTCACGGGCAATATAAGACCTGGTTCCTGGATTATGCGTCATATGTTATCCTGGAGCGCGCAGTGCCTGCGGTTGAAGACGGCCTGAAACCCGTTCAGCGAAGGATTCTTTTTTCCATGAAGGAAATGGATGATGGCAGGCTCAATAAAGCTGCCAACATTATTGGTCAAACAATGCAGTACCATCCCCACGGTGATGCTTCCATCCAGGATGCACTGGTGAACCTGGGCCAGAAAAACCTGCTGATTGAGACACAGGGAAACTGGGGTGATGTGAGAACGGGCGATGACGCTGCGGCACCGAGGTACATTGAGGCGCGACTGAGTAAGTTTGCCCATGATGTTGCCTTCAATGCCAAAACCACGGAATGGCAACTGAGTTATGACGGCCGTAAGAAAGAGCCGGTAACCCTGCCGATGAAGTTTCCTCTGGTATTGGCCCAGGGTGCAGAAGGCATTGCCGTAGGCCTTTCCACCAAAATCCTGCCCCATAATTTCTGTGAACTGATAGACGCCTCCATCAAACACCTGCGCGGCAAGAAATTTGAACTTTACCCTGATTTCCAGACCGGCGGAATGATTGATGCCGATGCATACAACGATGGAAAACGCGGTGGGAAGATCCGCTGCCGGGCGCACATTGAGGAACTGGATAAAAAGACCATCCTGATCCGAGACGTGCCCTATGGTGTCACCACCACCCAACTGATGGATTCCATTGTGAAGGCCAACGACAACGGAAAAATCAAGATCAAAAAAGTTACGGATAATACCGCCAGGGATGTGGAGATCTCTGTAGAACTGGCACCCGGTATATCACCAGACCAGACCATTGACGCGCTGTACGCCTTCACGGATTGTGAAGTGTCCATCTCGCCCAATACCTGTGTGATTGTTGACAACAAGCCGGTTTTCATGGGGGTGAGTGAAATGCTGCGCATCTCCACAGATAAGACAACGGAACTCCTGAAAAGGGAGCTTGAGATCAAACTGGCTGAACTGGAGGAGAAATGGCACTATACGTCCCTGGAAAAAATCTTCTTCGAGGAAAAGATCTATAAAGAGCTGGAGAAAAAACACAACACCTGGGATAAGGTCCTTGAAGCCATTGCAGACGCCTTCCAGCCCTTCCTCAAGCGGATGAAAAGGGATATTACCCGTGAAGATATCCTCAAACTAACGGAGAAGCCTGTACGGAGGATATACAAACTGGATATTGACGCCCTGAATGAACAAATCAAGGGAATTGAGACTGAGATCAGGGACACAAAACATCATCTGAAAAACCTGGTGGATTTTGCCGTGGCCTACTTTGAGGACCTGTTGAAAAAGTATGGTAAGGGCAGGGAGAGAAAAACCGAGATCAGGCCTTTTGACGTGATCCAGGCAAAGTCCGTGGCTATTGCCAACACAAAACTGTATGTAAACCGTGCAGAAGGTTTCATTGGTTCCGGGCTGAAAAAGGATGAGTTTGTGGTGGATTGTTCAGACCTGGATGACATCATCGTCTTCACCAAACGCGGTATCATGAAAGTAGTGAAGATGGGGGATAAAGTATATATCGGGAAAGATATTCTGCATGTGGCCGTATTCCAGAAAACGGACGAGCGCATGACCTACAATATGATCTACACAGATGGCGCCACCGGAGTATCTTTTGCAAAGCGTTTTAATGTTACCGGCGTAACACGGGACAAGGAATATGATCTCACTAAAGGATCAGACCGCAGCAAGGTCAATTGGTTTTCTGCAAATCCCAATGGTGAAGCAGAATCCGTAACCATTGTACTAAGCCCCAATTGCCCGGCCCGTAATAAACTCATCGATTTCTATTTTGAAGAGCTGGATATAAAGGGGCGTGGCGTGCTGGGTAACCAGGTTACTAAATACCCGATCAAGAATGTCAAACTCAGGGAGAAAGGTAAGTCAACCCTGAGCGGCCGTAAGATTTGGTTTGACGATAGTGTGGGCCGGCTGAATACCGAAGAGAAAGGAGAGTACCTGGGCAGCTTCCAGCCTGAAGACCGGATCCTAGTCTTTTATCATGATGGCACTTATGAACTGACGGATACGGAACTTACGCAGCGGTTTAATGCCGATGAGATCATTGACATGGAAAAATTCAATTCGGAAAAGATCATTACGGCGATCTACGCAGATATGGAGAAGCTCCAGTTCAATGTGAAACGTTTCAAAATTGAAACGCAAACCCTCGGCAGCAAGTTCAGTTTTATCAAAGAGGGCGGGGAGAACTATCTGGATTCTGTTACCACCCATCCTGAACCAGTGGTGATGGTAAAAAGCGGTCGGGGTGCGCAGGCAAGGACCACCAAGGTGAAGATCAGCAATTTTGTGGAAGTGATGGGATGGCGCGCAGTGGGGAATAAGCTGGCGGACTATACAAAATCAACCGAGTTTGAATGGGTGCATAAGCCGGAAAAGACTGATGCGCAAGGAGAACTGTTTTAGTGTGGGTGCATTTGTACAATTGCACAAATGCCCAATTGCCCAAATGTTCAATTGCTAGCCTTCTTCTTCCTTATCCGAACCGTCCCGTTGGTGGTCATAGTGCTGGTCAGGAAGATCTCGTGACGCTGGATGCCATCATGAATGATCATCAAAGCCGTATTTGGCGGAATGCGGCCGAGGTTTTCGGCAAACATGCTCAGGTCATGTACTTCCGTAGTTGAGTCCAGCTGGATATAAAAATTTGCACCTTGTACATCAAGCCCCTGGTGGCTAACCACCGGAATATTGTTATAAAAAACAGAGATGGTATCACCATCCACCGTTCCGTTATCATACAGCGTAACCCGCAGTGAATCAGAGTTTACCAGGATCTCATTGTTTACTACCGTCTTTCTGGATTCAAAAGCCTTGATCTCCGGCGTACCTATGATTGCTTTTTTTTCTTCCAGGACTTCCGGTGACACCACCAACTCATCATGGGTGGGTCTCCATACCCTTTGCACCGCAACAGCTTCCCGCAGTACTGAATCGGTATTTTCCTTGGTATCAAGGGTGAAATTCAGGTGGAGGTCCGGACAAGTATACATATAGTTCTTATCACGGAGGTAATAGCCCTTTAATGTGCTTTTCACACGGGATATGGTAAGCGTGGCTTCAAAATCCATCACGCAATTCACACTGGGCTTGGCATCATTAGACCGGAAATAAACCACGGGTACTCTTTTGATGACCAACAAACGTGATTTAGGATCATACGTGCCTTTTACGAAAAAACTCTGGTACTGGTCTTTGAAATAGTAGCCCATCACCCCGGAAATGGTGTTTCCTTTTTGCTTAAGGATGAGTTCTGTGAGGTAATTGTGGTTTTCACTTTCCAGCATGATCTCAGCCTTGCCATACCAGCTGCCAGAGACCTTTTGTGCCTGTACAGCCATACAAAGCATCATGGACATCGATAGGATCAGATATTTCATTGGTACCAAATATAATTTTTTTTCTGCACCCACATCCTAACGCCTCACCCTGTTCAATTCCCGCTCTGCATCACGCTGTTTGATACTATCACGCTTGTCATGCAGTTTTTTGCCCCTGGCCAATCCGATCTCAATTTTAGCAAATCCCTTTTCTGAAAAGAAGATCCGCAAGGGGATGATGGTGAAGCCTTTTTCTTTCACCTTGGCCTCTATTTTTTTCAGTTCCTTTTTTGTCAACAGCAGCTTGCGATCTTGTGTGGGGTTGTGGTTTGCATAAGTGCCAAATGCATACTCAGAAATGTGCAGGCTTTTTACGTAGAGTTCACCCTGCTGAAAATGGCAGTAGGCATCATTGAAACTGACCTTACCCGCCCTCAGACTCTTCACTTCCGTTCCGGACAAAACTAAGCCCGCATCGTACTTATCGTCAATGTGGTATTCATAATATGCGGATCGGTTTTTCAGTTC
Organism: Chitinophagaceae bacterium; assembly: GCA_044225015.1. Classification (GTDB taxonomy): domain Bacteria; phylum Bacteroidota; class Bacteroidia; order Chitinophagales; family Chitinophagaceae; genus Pollutibacter. Next base: position 637,824 of record JBGAJG010000002.1, read on the forward strand.
CATGGTCTTAATTGAATCTCGCTCTGCAAGAGCGGGCTCTTGCAGAGCGAGAAGTGGTTAACTCGCGAAATGAACCAATAACTTGCCGAGCGTGTCTTTCAATTCTTTTCTGGGAACGATGAGATCCAAAAAGCCGTGTTCCATCAGGAACTCTGCCGTCTGGAAACCGTCTGGCAGATCCTTCTTTATGGTTTCCTTGATCACACGCGGACCTGCAAAACCGATCATGGCGCCGGGTTCGCCGATATTAATGTCTCCCATCATGGCAAATGAAGCCGTAGTACCGCCATACGTGGGGTCAGTACACATGGAAATATAGGGGAGGCCGGCATCCGCCAGCAATGAAATCTTACCCAATGTCTTGGGGAGCTGCATCAGTGAGAATGCTGACTCCATCATCCGCGCACCGCCACTTTTGCTGATGATCATCAATGGCATTTTGTGCTCCAGGCAATAGTCACAAGCGCGGGAGATTTTCTCACCCATCACACTGCCCAATGAACCACCAATGAAATTGAAGTCCATACAACACACCACCAGGTTTGATCCGTTGACCTTACCCACCGCTACAGAAATGGAATCATGCAGGCCGGTTTTATCATACGCTTCCACCAGCCTCTTTTTGTAAGGTTTCAGATCACTGAAACCCAGGAAATCAACTGATTTCACCTGCGCAAAAAGCTCGGTATAAGTATTGTCGTCAAAAATGATCTCAAAATAGTCGACACTGGCTATCCTGTGATGATAGCTGCATTGCGGGCACACAAAGTAAGCTTCCTTCAGGTCCTGGTTGGTGGAGGTATACTTACACTGCGGACACTTGATCCACAGTCCTTCAGGTGTATCCTTTTTCTCCGAGGTTGAGGTGAGAATACCTTTCCTGACCCGCTTGAACCAGCTGGACGACTCTTCTTTGTTCGTATCTGAGCCCGGAATGAAATCGTCTTGATTAAATTCCATGCGGCAATATACGTTAATTATGCAATGGTGATGCTGTTATCCAGGTACACATCCTGCGTTGCTTCCAGGATTTCCACACCCTCTTTAAAAGGCCTCTGGAATGCTTTACGGCCCAGGATCAGACCCATACCACCCGCACGCTTATTAACCACGGCTGTTGCTACAGAATCTGCCAGATCAGAGGTTCCTTTGGATTCTCCGCCAGAGTTGATCAATCCGATCCTGCCACTGTAACAGTTCAACACCTGGTAACGCGTAAGATCAATGGGGTGATCTGTGGAAAGTTTCTCATAAACCAGTTTGCTGGTCTTGCCATGCTTGGTAGCCAGGTAACCGCCATTATTGGTAGGAAGTTTTTGTTTGATGATGTCTGCCTGTAATGTTACTCCCAGGTGATTGGCCTGGCCGGTTAAATCCGCAGAGGTATGGTAATCCACGCCATCCACTTTAAATCCGTTATTACGGGTATAGCACCAGAGAATAGTGAACATGCCGAGCTGGTGTGCATATTCAAAAGCTTCGGCTACTTCCTTCAGTTGCTTCGCACTTTCTGCTGAACCCCAGTATATAGTAGCACCCACACCAATGGCGCCCATATCCCAGGCATTCTTTACTGAACCAAACATCGTCTGGTCATATTTATTGGGAAGGCTCAAAAACTCATTGTGGTTGATTTTTACAATGAAAGGAATCTTATGGGCATATTTCCTGCTCATCAGTCCCAGCACGCCGTAAGTGGAGGCAACGCCGTTGCAACCGCCTTCTATAGCCAGCCTGATGATATTCTCGGGATCAAAGTAAATGGGGTTGGGGGAAAATGCAGATCCGGCACTATGCTCAATACCCTGGTCAACCGGGAAGATGGAGCAGTAACCAGTGTTTGCAAGGCGTCCATGTCCCAGAAGCGCCTGCAGATTGCGCAGCGTTTGATTGCTCCTGTTGCTGTTCACCCAGATCTTGTCAACATGATCAGCGCTTGGCAGCGTGATATCATTTTTATCGATGGTCTTACATTCATGTCCCAGTAAGTACTCTGCCTGGTCACCGAGCAGCTGAACGAGTCTGTTGTTAGCCATTGGTTGTCTAGATTTTTGATTTTCGCAAATATAAGGAATGAACGTTGAAGGATGTGCAATCAAATTGGCAGGGTGGTAGAAGGTGTGAAAAGGGTGCGTAACTTTGGCATATGCGCACGGTTACCGATCATACCGGTATGATGATGGAGATCCCTGATCTTCCCCAAAGGGTCATCTCCCTGGTGCCTTCCCAGACGGAACTGCTGTTTGACCTGGGCTTGGGCCACAGATTGGTAGGTTTAACCCGTTTCTGTGTGCATCCGGAAGCCTGGTTCAGGACTAAAACCCGGGTTGGGGGGACGAAAAAGGTTGAAGTGGAAAGGGTTAAGGGTTTGGGACCTGATTTGGTTATTGCCAATAAAGAGGAGAATACCCGGGAGGATGTGGAGGCTATCCGTGCATTTTGTCCGGTCTATGTTACCGATGTTGATACCGTGGAAGCGGCCTTGCGCATGATCCGGGATCTGGCATTTTTTTGCAGGCTGGAGTTGGAAGGCAAGAGGTTGGAGGCAGAGATCAGGGCCTCCCTGTCTGGAATCAGGCCACTTCAGCAGAGCGCTGCTTATCTCATTTGGAAAGACCCCTATATGGCGGCAGGCGGGGACACCTTTATCAGCCATATGATGTCTGCCGCCGGCATTGAAAATGTGTTCAGGGAAAAGTTGCGCTATCCCCAGGTGACCCTTGACGAGATCAGGGAAAGGAGACCTGCCTATGTATTTCTTTCATCCGAGCCTTACCCCTTCAAAAACAATCATTTAGAAATGTTATCTGAAATTTTACCAGAACAAAAAATTCTCCTGGTTGATGGCGAAATGTTCAGCTGGTACGGCTCCCGAATGCGCCATTTTACTCACTATATCCAGACACTACACCCTACTCCCTAATCCCTAACCCTTCCATTGCCGCACTACCGCATTACCGCCTTGCCACATTAAAAAAAATTCCCCTCGCGTGAGCGAGGGGAGAGTTTTTTTTCGGAGCCAAGTGTGATAGGTTTTTCTTGGATTGGACTGGCTCTTAATGGATCTTGGATTTCGTAGCTTTCATCGATCTGGATCAATCATGTATGTTAAACGGATTTTTTCTGATTGTCCTGGATTTTCAGTCGGCTTTGGATTTCTTGGTTTTTCAGGGACTGGATGCTTGGTTTCTCCGGTTTGTGGTTTCGGTGGTTTTCCGAGGTTTGGATTCGGTTTTTGTTTGGATCTTGGATTTCTTGGTTTCTCTTAGGACGGTTTTTCAGTTGGACTTTGGATTTCTGGATCTTGGATTTGGTTTTTGGTTTTTCTAAGGACGGTGGTTTTTCAGGTCAGATATCGGATGGTTATTGGATGTGTTAAAAAAGAAGTTGACTGATACTGGATTTTAATTCACCTTTCATAGGAATTGGAAATACGATTAACGGATGGTTTCATTTTTGATATTGGATTGTTTGGTCTGAGGTGTACGTTTCCTCATCAATCAACTTCGAGAACAAAGTTATAGCCGGCCCGCACTGTAGACAAGAGCAAATCCACCCTTTTTGCGCGGTACATTTTTTACCCTACTTAAAGAAAAACTACAGATAACGCACGCGTACTAAACCCAGGGCATGCACGTAGATCTACGATATTTTACTTGAAATTAAAATGCTGCAATTGGATCTAACTGCAGCATTTATAATGACTTATATCAATTTCGCTATTACTTTGCCATGGCCTGGATAATATCGTATTTGGTGACGATGTGGTAATTTCCACTTTCATCCCTGCTCAATACTGCACCATTTTCACGCGTGATCAACGTGCCAATTCTTTCTACCGGAGTGTTAAAATCCACCACCGGATATGCTTTTTCCATCGTTTCCTCCACTTTTAACTGCCTGATATCCGGATGGGAAAACATTTTCTGGAACAACCCGTTCTCGCTGATAGAACCGATGGGTGTATTTCCGTCCATGACGGGAATATGCTCGATATCATATTTCTTCATCAGTTCCACTGCATCTGCCACGGTATGATGCCGCTCTACAAATAACAGTTTCTGCTTCGCTGACCGGGCACTTACGATGTCCCTGAAGGTTTTGACATCCAGGAATCCCCGTTCCATCATCCACTGGTCATTATAGATTTTGGCAACATACCTGCTTCCATGATCGTGTAAAACACAAACAACTAAATCATCTTGCTTCAAATTTTGCTTCAATTGCATCAGGCCTTGCAGGCAGGATCCTGCGCTGTATCCGCAAAACAAACCTTCTTCTTTGGCAAGCCTCCTTGCCATCACCGCCCCATCTTTGTCTGTGACCTGTTCAAAGTGATCAATGAAGCGCATGTCATAGTTTTCTGGTACGAAGTCTTCGCCAAACCCTTCGCTGATGTAGGGATGTACTTCATTCATGTCTACTTCACCGGTCCTGAAATATTTGGTAAGCAATGAGCCATATACGTCAATGGCCCAGATCTTGATTTGGGGATTCTTCTCCTTCAGGTACATGCCAATGCCGGTTACTGTGCCGCCGGTTCCTGCGGTTACCACAACATGGGTAACCTTACCATCCGTCTGGTTCCAGATCTCAGGTCCGGTGGTTTCATAATGGGCCTGCCTGTTGGCCAGGTTATCATACTGGTTACAGAGGTAGGAATTGGGTATTTCCCTGGCCAGCCTCCTGGCTACAGAATAGTAGCTCCTGGGGTCATCAGGCTCAACATTGGTTGGGCAAACAATTACTTCCGCGCCCACTGCTTTGAGGATATCCATTTTTTCCTTCGACTGCTTGTCTGTGGTAGTGAAAATACATTTGTACCCTTTTACAATGGCCGCCAGGGCCAGGCCCATACCCGTATTTCCAGACGTACATTCTATAATAGTACCACCCGGTTTCAGTTTGCCTTCCTGTTCCGCCACTTCCACCATTTTAAGGGCCATACGGTCCTTAATAGAATTACCGGGGTTAAAATAGTCAACCTTTGCCACCACGGGACAGGGCAGATCTTTAGTGATCTTGTTAAGCCTGATCAAGGGGGTATTACCGATGGTCTCGAGGATATTCTGTTTGATGTCCATGGCGCAAAGATAGGGTATAAGAGGGAGGGAGTAGGTGTAGGGAGTAGGGAGTAGGGGTAGGGAGCAGGGACTAGCTGCGAACTAAGCGAGCTGTGAACTGCGAACTGCTAGCTACCTTTGCCCAATGAATGTTTACCTCATTCCCGGGCTTGCAGCAGACGAAAGAGTATTCAGGCATCTCCGTTTACCGGAAGGGTATCAGGTGCAGATTCTGCAGTGGGTGAAACCTGAACCCCGGGAAACCCTGCCAAGCTATGCCTTGAAACTTGCCCGGCAAATGGACCTTACATCGCCCTATATCCTCATTGGTCTGTCTTTTGGCGGAATGCTTGCCACGGAAATCGCCCGGCAATATCCACCCGTCAAAACCATCCTCATATCCAGTGTGACCCATTCCCGGCAACTGCCAGCTTACTACCGGTGGGCCTGGAAAATGGGCATACAATATATTATGACCCCGCGCATCATCAAGAGCGGCGTCATGATCAAGCGGCTGCTTACCGCAGAGTCGGCAGAAGACAAACTGATCATCCAGGCTATGGCCCGTGATATGGATTCAGCTTTTGTACGATGGGCGATGTGGACCATCGTACACTGGAACTCTGATGCCCAACCCATACCAGATTGTATTCATATACACGGCACGGCAGATGGTATCCTGCCGTCCCGCTTCACCAGGCCCACCCACCTGATACCCAGGGCCGGCCATTTAATGATCTTTAACCAGGCGGATAAAATAAATGCGCTGCTAAGGGAAGTGCTTTAGTTCGCAGTTGCGAACTGCGAACTAATCGGGCTTTCGTGCATAATAAAAGAACAACCTTATCGTGTGGTTCATATCATACTGGTATCCCGTGATCTTTTGCTGGTACACATTCATATATCCGAAGTCATAGCTGAAACCTTTGCCGAGGTTTTGCCTGATGCCCAGAAAGATCCGGTTCTGGTCAAAAGTGTTGTACACCAGTTCCTTGCCAAACTGGATCATCAGTTCGTCTGACACCACCAGTATCGGCGCCTGGGGGTTTCTGAAGATCGGGAAGCCAAAACCTATCTGGTAACGGATCCTGTTGGAAAACCTGAAACGTCCTGCATATTGGTCATTCACAATCACCTGCTGCCATCTTTGTTCATTCCTGAGCCGATGGGAAACCAGTACTTTTCCCCATTGCCCGTTATATTGGAACTGCTGGTAAATACGATGCTCATTCCCCCAGGTATTCCAGTCAATTTTTGCAGGTGCTGTCCACATATGACCATATCCTGCTGCTACATATATCTTATCATTGAACCAATAACTCAGTCCGGCGCGTGCAAAATCAAAACTGGGATCTTTAAGAAAATTATTTCGCCGTATATGGATGTCGCCAATCAATCCCCAGTGTTTATCCAAACGATAGTGGGCATTGAAACTCAGCCATACCTGGGTTTGTTGTTTTACCTGTTTGGCGGGTAACTGGGCTGATGCATTGTTGTTACACATCAAAAGAACAATAAACAACCCGATAATTCTTCGATAGCACATATATCAACACAAAGGTAAGGGGGCAGGCTTTTACAGATTCCGTACATTTGATGCAATAGTTTTTGGTATGAGAAAAATCCTGATACTGCTGCTGGGAATCCTTTCACTCCAGGCCCAACTCTTTGCCCAATCAGCCACTCCTTTCTCCGTAAAATCACCCAACAACGAGGTGACCTTGTTTTTCACTTTCACGGAAGAAGGGGCGCCTTTGTACACCCTTAACTATAAAGGCAGGCAGGTGATCAAGCCCAGCAAACTGGGACTTGAATTGGTGAACGATAAGGTGTCCCTACTGCAGGATTTTAAGATAGCCGACACAGAATCCAAAGAAGTGGATGAGCGCTGGACTCCGGTATGGGGAGAAGAAAGCCAGATCCGTAACCGTTATAATGAGTTGGCAGTGATGATGGTACAGGACGGCACCAACCGGAAACTGACCCTTCGGTTTCGTCTTTTTGACGACGGGCTGGCCTTCCGGTATGAATTTCCTGAGCAAAAGGAAATGGCATACCTCACCATCAAAGAAGAACGCACCCAGTTTGCCATGACCGGCGATCACAAAGCATGGTGGATCCCCGGGGATTATGACACGCAGGAATATGATTATACCACATCCAAACTTTCTGAAATCCGTGGCCTGATGAAAGGTGCCATCACCGGTAATGCATCCCAGACTTCATTTTCACCCACAGGGGTGCAAACGGCGCTGATGCTTAAAACATCGGAAGGAATTTACATCAACCTGCACGAGGCTGCATTGGTGGACTATGCCTGCATGCATTTAAACCTGGATGATAAAAATTTTGTCTTCAACGCCTGGTTAACACCTGATGCCAACGGAACCAAGGGCCACCTGCAAACACCCGGAAAGTCTCCCTGGAGAACCATCATCGTCAGTGACGATGCCAGAAAGATCCTGGCTTCCCGGATGACCTATAACCTGAATGAGCCCAGTAAGATTGCAGATGTATCCTGGATCAAACCTGCCAAATATGTGGGTGTGTGGTGGGAGATGATCACCGGAAAAAGCAGCTGGAGCTATACCAACCAGTTTCCCAGTGTTATCCTGGGGCAAACTAATTTCAGCAATGCCAAACCCAATGGCACACACGGAGCAAATACTGCCAACGTAAAAAAATACATCGATTTTGCCGCACAGCACGGCTTTGACGGCGTATTGGTAGAGGGCTGGAATGTAGGTTGGGAAGATTGGTTTGGCCAGGCCAAGGACCATGTGTTTGATTTTATCACCCCTTATCCGGATTTCAATGTGACGGAAATCCGCGACTATGCAAAGTCAAAAGGGGTGAAGATGATCATGCACCATGAAACTTCCGGATCTACAAGGAACTATGAGCGATACCTTGATACAGCATTCAAATTCATGAAGAATAACGGTTATGATGCCGTTAAAACAGGTTATGTGGGCAATATCCTTCCCCGGGGTGAATACCATTACAGCCAGTGGATCAATAATCATTACCAGTATGTGGTGGAGAAAGCGGCAAAATACCTGATCATGGTCAATGCCCATGAAGCCGTAAGACCCACAGGACTGGCAAGGACCTGGCCCAATATGATTGGCAATGAATCTGCACGGGGTACAGAATACCAGGCTTTTGGTGGCTCTAAACCTAACCACACCGCCATCCTGCCATTTACAAGGCTGATAGGCGGGCCGATGGACTTCACTCCGGGCATCTTTGAAATGGATATCAGCAAAATCAATCCCGGCAACAAAAGCTGGTGCAATAGTACACTTACCAACCAACTCGCCCTTTATGTGACCATGTATAGCCCCCTGCAAATGGCGGCTGACCTTCCTGAAAACTACAACCGCTTTCCGGATGCTTTTCAGTTTATTAAAGACGTATCCCTGGACTGGGACCAGAGTTGGTATCTGGAAGCTGAGCCTGGAGAATTTGTGACCATCGCCCGGAAGACAAAAGGGAAAGACAGCTGGTTTGTAGGAAGTGTTGGCGGGTATGGTGCACGGACGTCTACCATCTACTTCAATTTCCTTCCTGCCGGAGTTTCGTACATGGCTACAATTTACGCGGATAAACCAGATGCACATTATAAGAACAACCCGCAGGCGTACACCATCCGTCAGATGCTGGTCAACAATACCTCCAGACTATCCCAGTTTGTGGCACCCGGGGGTGGTTATGCCATCAGTATCCGTGTGGCTACAGCAGAGGAAAGTAAACAATCAAAACTAAAACCTAAAAAATAGCACTGGCGCGGGTTTGACGGCTAAATGACGTGTGAATGTCGTGCCGTTTTTTTCTTCTTTACGCGATCCCGTTCTAACATTGCCATGGATTCAACAACCACCAGGAAATTGGGAGAAATGATCAGAGAGGCTCGCATGGCCAGGGGGTATACGCAAAAAGAACTGGCCGAACTTTCCGGTATCAGTATCCGTTCTATCCAGCGTATAGAGAACGGGGTACTGGAGGCCAGGAGCTATACCCTGAAAACCCTTTGCAGCATTTTGGACATTCCCTGGGAGAAGGTGACTACCGTTGCGCAAGCGGATATGCCCCAGCCAGTGATGAACAAACAACGGAAAATGATTCTTACCGTTGCTGTGCCGGTACTGCTTGTTCTGGGGTGTCTGGCATTTATTACCCAACTGCACCATTTCCCGGAAACCTTGTTTGAACTTATGGCATTGATCTTTGGCCTGGCCCTGGTCATTTCCATATTTCTTTGGTTGTTGTGGCGCAATGCCTGAGTCTGTTTAAATCATATGGTATGGACATTGTACGGCCTTTCTTAAGGGTATTGTTTTATTGGATCAGCTTTATGGTATTGTTGTTTGTTTCGGGATCCGCGCTCAATATGGTGCTCCAGGGATCTTTGCATCGTTCCGTTTATGGTGGCGTAGCCTGTGTAGCAGCACTGTTTTTAACCTGGATCTTTTCCGGGCGGCGTAAGGATTTAATCCAGGAATACGGTCTGTTTTGGCGCAAAGGGTCTGGCGGGGCACTCATGATGGGATTGCTGATAGGAGCGGGTCTTATGCTTCTGTTGATCATGCTTCTTTTGTTTTTTACACCACTCCGGCTCAGCCCCAAACAAGTTGTGCCAGGTGCTGAACTGGTATGGTGGCTGTTACAGCTGGTACTGTTTGCCTATCTCGAAGAAGTGGCTTTCAGGGGCCTGCCCCTGGTTGAATTGACTAAGAAATATGGATTTCTGACGGCACAGTGCTTGGTGGCATTATTTTTTGCGATCTACCACATCATATATGGTTGGCCGGTCATGGTGGCATTTATGGGACCCTTTGTCTGGTCTTTTATCTTTGGCCTGGCCCGGCAATATTCACGGGGCATTGCCATGCCTACCGGAATCCACATTGCACTCAATGCAGGCCAGGTTATCCTGGGTGTAAGGCCCGATGTGGCTTCCTTATTTGTGATGGACGTTCCAGGGCAGGTGACGCCAGCCATGCAATCGCAGATTGATCTCACCGGTATTATCATCCATGTTACCATTGCCGTTGCCGGTATTGCCCTCTCTTATCGCTATTTTAAAAGAAGCAGTATTATTGCAGGATGACAGAATTGCTCCAGCATTTTTCTACTTCCCAATGGCTTCTCATGTTGCTGGCAGCATTTTGTATTGGAATGGGTAAGGCCGGACTCAAAGGCGTGGATGGGCTGGGCGTCATTATCATGGCTATTGCTTTTGGTACCAAGATGTCCACAGGAATAGTGCTGCCTCTTTTATCCATGGGTGATATTGCCGCAGTTAAAGTATACAACCGCCATGTTCGCTGGAACCTGTTCTGGAAACTGGCACCCTGGATCGTCATCGGTATACTCGCAGGGGTGTATTTTGGCAAGGACATGAATGAGGCATTGTTCAAACAGATTATGGTATTCACCATTCTCATCACCATCGCAATTGTCCTGTGGATGGAATTCAAGTCGTCTTTTCACATACCAGAGAGCCCTTTGTTTTCTGCCACCACGGGGTTGGTGGCGGGCTTTACCACCATGATCGGCAACCTGGCGGGTGCATTTGCCAATTTGTATTTTCTGGCGATGCGTGTGCCAAAGAATGATTTCATTGGTACCACTGCCTGGCTCTTTCTTTGCATTAACCTGTTCAAGTTTCCCTTTCAATTGCTGGTATGGAAGAACATGGACCTGTCTTCACTGGCGGCAGACCTTTTGCTGGCACCAGTGCTGGGTCTGGGCTTCTGGGGCGGTATGCTCATCGTGAAACACATCAAAGAAGCCCACTATCGCAAGCTGGTTTTGTTACTTACACTGGTGGGCTGTGTTGTGATGCTCCTGCGCCGGTAATGGTTATTCAGAAAGCAGTGCCTCTATATCTTTACGCAGCTTATCCATCGGTACTTTCTTGGTTGCGTCATAAAATCCGCGTATTCTTCTTTGCTTGTCAATCAAGGCCACGTACTCTGTATGGATGAATTCATTATCCATATTCGCCAGGTCAGGATCGCCAAGGCCCAGGAGATACTCCATCTTGGCTGTCCGGTATAACTCTTTTTTGGAACCAGTGAGGAATTGCCAACTGTTGCCGGTAACGCCCATACTGTCTGCATAATGTTTCAAGACAGATATTGAATCGTCTTCGGGATTGACGGTGTGTGATAAGATTACCAGTCCGGGATTGCCTTTGTAAGATAGGTAGAGCGCTTTCATGTTCTTGTTCATTACCTTACAAATGCCCGGACAGGTGGTGAAGAAAAATTCCACCACCTGCACTTTGTCTCTTACACTGTCTGACGTCATAAACTGGCCATACTGATTGGTGAATTGAAACGGTCCGGCAATATGGCCTGGATTTCCCAATACAGGTAGGCTCTGTTCTGCTTTCTGTACATATAACCACATTGCCAAACCACCGAAGAGGGTGAGTGCGATGGTGGCTATGGCTACAATTCTGGTAACTGGCGTCATAATGGTAACCTTATTGTTTTACTTGGATGGGAAAAGATACTTGCAAGCTATCCCAGCGTAAAATGATCCTGCCTTTGCCTTCATTCCCGGGTATCACCTCGTAACTCAACCGTTCCACTTTTTTTGAATTCAGTTCTGGTTTTACCTGCAAACGTAAAACATCATCTTTGTCTGAATATTCGTCGGCAAGGTGCTGCTCAAATTTCCTGTTCAGAATGATTGTCCACAACTCCTTGCCTGGTATAGCAAACAAAGCATACTTACCCTTGGCCACAGGTTGATTGCCCACCACAACATCGCCAGAAAAATCTATACTGGTAGCATTATGGGCACCGGCCACCCAAACCTGATCATATGGAACGAGTCCCCCCCAGATGATCCTTCCCTTCACACCGGGTGAGCTATAGTCAATATGTACATGCATGGGGCCGATGTTGGCCATCGTGACCCGGTGTACACTCCCTTTCAGGGTATCCACCGGAATTACACCTGTATTCACACTGTCTGCATAGGTTGCACCTGCGTCAGGCATGCCGGACATGGAACCATGTCCGGCATGTGCATCACCACTTGAAGTCTTGTCATGTTCCTTATGGTCACTGTTACAAGCCAGCAAAAACATTGCTAAGGCTGCAATAATTGTAGTTACGCCTTTCATCAATTGTTCTGTTAATTGTTAATTGCCAATTGCTAACCTGCTATTTATGTGGTTCCCTGCATTTCTCTGCGAGCTCATGAAAATCATCATGAACCTTCGTGATCTTTGCCTTGATGTCCTCGTCTGATTTCCCTTGTTTTACTGCAGTGTTCAGCTCCTGGCAACTGGCTACCAGTTTTGCTAATACCGTCTTGGTAAGTTCCGGCTTGAATCCTGAAGGGATGGCGGCCTGCTGCCATGCCGTTGCGCGTTCCAGCAGCAGACTGGCGCTATCTTTGGCGGGCTTTACATTGCCCTCTTCAGCCGGATGAAAGGTTTTACTCAGTACCTGGTGAAACGCATCCATTTCTTTCCACTTCTGTGCAGACTGTGCCTGCGCATTCTGCACAAATGCCATCACCACCATACAAATGCTGAGTAACCATGTTTTCTTGTTCATGTTTTTGATTTTATTGTTCGGAAAATATTTTGTTGTGTACAAAGTTCTGGTCATTTAAAGTATTCAGGAATGCCAGCAGATCCTCCTGTTCCTGTTTGTTCAGGGCCAGCCCTGCTGTGCCATTCTGCCTGAGCAAAGTGTCCAGTGTTGGCATCTCCCTGATGCGCCCGGCATAGTGGTCAAGGACTGCCTGCAGGTGCATGAACCTGCCATCATGCATGTAGGGCGCACTATAGGCAAGGTTGCGGAGACTGGGCACTTTGAAAGTGTACAGTTCTTTTTCGTTCAGGGTAACAAGGTACCTGCCTTTGTCGTCGTTGGGACCTGCACCAATGCCATTGTTCCTGAAAGAGTTATCCGTAAACAGGGGCTCCCTATGGCATCCGTTACAGTGCTTCCTGAAAAGTGTATAGCCCCGCTGCTCAGCGTCTGTGAACCTAACGCCCATTCCGGTAACCACGCTGTCATACTTTGCCTGCGCACTCACCAGTGTAAGCATAAACTGGGACAAAGCCTTCATCACCCTTTCTGTATTGATCTCTTCCGTACCAAATGCTCTTTTGAACATCGTTGGATAGTCCTTGTGTTGCCGAAGTTTGTCCATTACCCTGTTCATGCTTTCATCCATTTCCACGGGGTTGGTGATGGGAACGATGGGCTGCAGGTCAAGATCAAATACTCCGCCGTCCCAGAAAAAGCTGGTGCTCCATGCAAGGTTCATGATGGGCGGACTGTTCCTGCTTCCCAGCCGGTCATCAATCCCATGGCTCACATCATGGCCATGGTGCGTGAATCCGGCGGATTGGATATGGCAGGTGCCACAACTCACCGTATTATCCCTTGAAAACCTCGGTTCATAGAACAACCTTCTGCCCAGTTCAATGGTTTCTGTGTGAAGCTCATTGGTATTGAAATGGTAGGCAGGTTGCGGAAAATGTTTTGGTTGCTCAAACAATTGCACAACGCTTTCCAAAGGAACAGTCCAACTGATCCCCAGCAGCATCACCATGAAGAACAACCGATGCTTCCTGCTCATGGTTATTATTTATTTTCTGTATGGTCATGCCTGAACATCGCCGGAAAATTGTTGGCAATTTTCACGCTGTACGGGCTGAACATAACGGTTGGGTGCGTAGCAATGCTCAGTTGCTCATCGCCATTGAACAGTTTCTCCACATCTACCATAATGTGAATATTGGACCGATGGCCCTCCTGAACCTTAGCGGTTCCTGCCTTTGAAAGGTCCATACGGATCACCTTAATGTTGTTAAGCGTTGGCGCAGTGTATCCGCCAAATCCACCAATATGGTACCTGAACTTGCTTTTACCACTGGGATCCACAGGTGCGGCCCCGGAATTGCCTTCCATTTTGAAAAAAATATACCCACTGTTCCATCCCCAGTACATACCATTGTCCATTCCGTCTGAGGGATCCAGTACCCCCTTGCGCTCACTGATGTCTTTGGTGCTGCGTACACTGTCTACCCCCAAGACAAACTGTAGTCCTGTGTATTCACCTTCCGGTAGAAGAACCCTGGCAAACCGTGATGCCGGATCTGCTTCTTTGATCAGAAAATAACTGCTGTCCTGCGGAACCACATACTGGCTGCCATCGGCCTTAATAAATACCAGGTTGCTGATGTAGTACTGTAGTAAACTGATGGTGTAACTTTCCCCTTTGCTGTTGCTGTATTGCCCGGAGTTCAGTTGTACCTGTTGTCCGCCAACGATATTGTCAAACTCTACCGAAAGGGTGGACATGACGGGTGCTTTCTGTTGAGGAATGGAATCTGATTGAAGTGAAATAGATAATAGCCCCAATAAGGTGCCTATAACAAATGATTGCATGTAGTTAAGTTTGCTGACAAAAAATTGAATCAATGGTGCGTATACACACCAAATTGCCCATGAAGGGCCAATAACAAAAAATTGTGCGAATGGACTGGTCTAAGCAGAAGGAGGATGAAAGATGTCTGTACCAAACCCGTCAAGCCATAGTGATGTTACTGTACCCGTGGTCACGACATTATTGGCAGGGGTCAATGCAAAGTTTTGTTCCTGTGTGATCTCAAAAAAATCTATTGAGCCATTCAGGCTGATGGTTTTCTGACCCTGTTGATCCGGTGTTTCAGTTGTAGTCTTGAGATTTTTCTTCAGCTGGCAGGACCCTTTACATCCGGCATTCGCATTGTTCCGGTTCACGCAGAGATACTGGGCAATGTAGGGCTGGTTCCACTGAAAATGCAAAACAACGAGTGGCGCCGCCATTGCCTTCAGCAGGATCAGTACCAGGAAGTAGGAGAGGGAGATATGTTTTATCTGCACCTGCATGTGTGGCAAAGGTACGTACAATTATCCCTCAAAGTACCGGGGAGGCTAGTCGGGCGATCTTTTCTGGTAATTGCTCCCACCAAGACCTTTTCAGCCATTCCTCCGCATTGATCTTCACAGAGACTTCCAGGTCCTCCATAAACTGCGTTTTTAATTGCCGGGCAATCTCTTTGTCATACACCACGGCATTTACTTCAAAGTTCAGTTCAAAACTTCGCAGATCCATATTGGCCGTGCCTACAATGCTCAGTTTTCCATCGCAAACCATCGTCTTGGCATGCACAAATCCTTTCTGGTACTGATACACTTCCACGCCGGCTTGCAGCAATTTGGTATAGTAACTGCGGTTAGCCGCACTTACCACCCTGCTGTCTCCTTTTTCCGGGACTAATAATTTCACCTTTACGCCACTCATGGCTGCCATGCAAATGGAGTCCAGCATGCTTTCCCCGGGAATAAAATAGGGTGTAGTGATCAGGACTTCTTCCTCGGCAAGGTTCACCGCCTGCATCAGTGAATACATCACGGTGGGGAGGAGGCTGTCTGGCCCTCCAGCGGCAATCTGCACGTAGCAATTGTTTGACCAGGCAGGCGCAGCGGCGAAATATTGCTCATCCGGATGGAGCTTGTCTTCACAGCAGAAATTCCAGTCCGTAATGAATAGGTACTGCAGATAGAACATGCCAGTGCCGCGGATCATCAGGTGGGTATCCCGCCAGTACAATTTTGCCGAGCTCCCGCCAGTTTTGTTGATGTATTTATCACTCACATTAATGCCACCCACAAAGGCGGTATGGCCATCTACAATGAGTATCTTACGGTGGTTCCTGTAATTGAAGCGATTGGCCAGCAGGTAGTATTTGATCTTGTGAAAAGGCATGATCAGAATGCCTGCCTCCCGCATCCGTTTTTCCAAAGCGTTGCTGATGCCCGGACTTCCAAAATCATCATAAATAAACCTGACCTGAACGCCGTTGATGGCTTTTTTGATCAGGACTTCAATAATAGCCAGTCCAATCTCATCACATTCATAGATATAGTATTCAAGGTGGATATGGTGTTCTGCTTTGTTGATTTCATCCAAGACACTCGGAAACTTGTGTTCGCCATTCTGGTAAACCGTAACCTGGTTGTTCATGGTGAGCGGACTGCCAAGATCTTTAAGAAGGAGGGTTCCCAATTCCTGGTAATGGCCCAGTACAACGGGATCTGCATTGAGGTCTGCCCCGGTGAACCGTCGCAGATTTTGCTGCAACACTTTCAGCAATGCGGTATTCTCGCTTACTTTTTTTGCATATCGTTTTTTGTTCCAGTAGTTGATGCCAAAAATGAGGTAAAACAAAATGCCGGCCACAGGAACAAAAATGCAGAGAAAGATGTACGCCATGGCCTTGCTGGCGTGTTGTGTCTCGTACACAATCCGAATGATGACCATCACCAGTATGATGATGTAGAGAATGGTGATGATCGGAAATGCGCCCATGCAGTGGAGGGGGAGTTTGTACCTAAAAGATATGCCTTTCACGGCACGCCGCAAACGGGAATTCTACAGCAATCGGCTTTTAAATCTGTTGATAACCTTGTTTGTGAAACTTTCTATAAAAGATCGTCCCTCCCCATCCATCAAGGGAAGCCCGTTATTTTACCTGTAATAAACTCGATAATCATGATGCATGATTAAACTAACGCTGATGAACATGCCCTGATCCTGGAAGCGCAGGTCAATGATGAGTTTTTTGGTCATTCTTTACAGTGGGGTATGGACCATGGGGTTAAATAACGAATGTAGTGCAACGATACTCTTCCTAATCCTGAAGAAACCGAACGGAAAATGATAAGAAAACTAAACTAACAGACTGACCGAAAAAAAGGTACGCTTACACCGGAAAACTGAACATCCATTAGCCTAATGGCTCAATGGTTCAAATGTCCTATTGCCAAAAAGAAAAAAGGCTGCCACATTTACATTTGAGACAGCCTCTTTCTAATTGTGCCCAGAACAGGAATCGAACCTGCACTCCATTGCTGAAACCAGATTTTGAGTCTGACGCGTCTACCAATTCCGCCATCTGGGCTGATGGGCTGCAAATGTAGGGAATTTTTTCTAACCTACAACTCAATCACCGGTCACGGTGCGCTTCAAATCCTTTACTACATCTTTGTTGAAGTAAAGCTGGAAACCCAGGCTGAGGCTGAAACCGCCGTTGCCATCAGCATTGGTATACTTGGCATAGTTATATCCGGCAATTCCTTCCACTGCCACATTCCGGTTGAGAAAGGCAGCGAAGCCCAGTCCGGTCAGAAATCCGAATCCGGAATTGCTGATCTTGGTAATATCGGTTTTGACGGAGTTGGTCAGGTAGTCTGCACTCACTACAAAAAATGGCTTGGTCTCCGCCTTGCCAAAATAGTATCGCATAAACGGACCGATGCCAAACTCATTGGCACTGACTGTTCCTGCTTTGGAAAAATCAAAACGGACATTACCCCCAATGGCGAGATTATCGCCCACAAAAAATCCCACATTGGGATTCAGCCTGAAGCTGCTGGCATTCTTGTTGGTGGTGAAGGCTAACTGGCCCCCTGCCATCACGGTACCTTTGTCTGTTTGCGCAAAAACGGAAGTGGAAAGGATCAGGAGAAGAAGGGGTAAGATTTTTTTCATGGCGCTCGTTTTCACAAAGATAGGATTAAAATAGGGTGAGGGTTGAGGGTGAGGATGTAGGATATGCCTACGCCCTCACCTCAACCCTCGCCCTGATTCCTCGCCCTATTTCGTTTCGTCCAGCAATTCTTTCTTCTCGATCTTGTATGATGCTATCAAACCAAGGCCGCCGCCAATACCTATCAGGGCAAACCAGAGGGCCGGGTTTTCTTCATCATGCAGGATATACTTGGTGATGATATAGGCTAGGGCAAGACCTGTACCTGCACCCAATAACAGCAAACCATTTTTCAGGTTGCGATAAGGCGCTGGCCTGTTAGCAAATTCCTTTGGATTCAAGCCTTTCTCGATCATCGACATATTTTCCCTGCTGCGTAAATAGACCAATCCAAAGACCATTGAAAAAAAGGCCAGTGGAACTAAAATCGGAACTAATACTTCTGGGCCGTGCATAACTAACTGTTTAAATGTTTCGTGTTGTGTTACGAAATATCTGACTATAGCCGGATTGAAAAGGTTACAGGAAAGGGTAATAATTTTATAAAACATTGAAAATCAATTATATAAATGAGCGTTTCCCTCTAATTGCTTTTTGTCATTTGCTAATTACTAACTTGATGTAACCTTGCCGGGACGGGTGTAGTCATATTAGTCACGAATGAGTTCTGCCGATACAGACATAGACATCATCAGCCGGGTGATCCGGGGGGATCAGCATGCTTATGGCGCATTGGTGAACCGTTATAAAGATTATGTTTTTACCCTGGCCCTGCGCTTTTGTAAAAACAGGGAAGACGCGGAAGAGGTGGCGCAGGATATATTTGTGAAAGTGTATCGTTCTTTGGCAGATTTTAAGGGGACCTCAAAATTCAGCACCTGGTTATATACTATTACGTATAATACCAGTATCACTTTTCTCAGGAGAAAGAAAATGGATGTGAGGTCGCTGGACGATGGCCATACCTTTATCCAGCTGGAGAACCAGGAGTCTGCTTTTTCAGCGAACCTGATGGAGCAGAAGTCCAGGATCCAGCATGTAAACCAGGCCATCAGCTTACTATCTGCCGATGATGCGCAGATCCTAAACCTGTTTTACAAGATGGAGCAGAGCCTGGAAGAGATCGGAAAGATCATGGGCATGGAGCCCAATACGGTGAAGGTCAGGTTGCACAGGGCGAGGCAGCGGTTGAAAGACAAACTGACGCTGCAAGCGATTTGGTGAAGTAGTGAAGTAGTGAAGTGGTGAAGTGGTGAAGTAGTATAGTGGTTTGACTTTAATACATTAGTATATGCATACAAGAGAGCACATGGAACAGATGATCTGGGACTACATTGACGGTCTCAGTACGCCGGAGGAGAAAGCGATGGTGGAGCAGTTGTTGCATGCTGATGCCCGGTGGAAAAATGTGTATGATGAATTGCTTGAAGTGAATGCACAGATTCATGCTTCTGACTGGACGGAGCAGCCTTCCATGCGCTTCACGCCTGATGTGATGGACGAAGTGTCTAAATACAAGGTGGCACGCCCCGCACGTGCTTACATTAACAAGAAGATTATCTACGGCATTGCTGCTTTTTTTGGCATTACCATGATTTTAGTATTGGTCTTTGGCTTGAGCCAGATTGATTTTTCCGGTGGTGCAGGCCAGAATACTTACGGTATAGACCTGAAAAAATGGACTATCGATACATCTTCTTTCCTGAACAGCACAGTACTAAATATCTTCATGTTCTTCAATGTAGTGGCGGGATTAATGTTGCTGGATAAATACTTGAAGAAATCCAAGGTCAAAAGTCAGGAAAATTAAACCTCGATTCCTGAATTCCCCGATTCCGTCATGGTTCAAAGATTTATCTTTGATCCATGATAACCCTTGGCCTCATCCGCGAGGAAAAAGTTCCCAGTGACAACCGTGTAGCCCTTACACCTGCGCAGTGTAAATGGATCCTGAAAAACAGCGCAGACACCCGTATTTGTGTGCAAACCAGTCCCGACCGTTGTTTTTCAGACAGGGAGTACCAAATGGCAGGCGTGGAACTGGCAGAGACTATGGACCATTGTGATATCCTGCTGGGGATCAAAGAGGTGCCCGCCGCCAAACTCATTCCCCACAAGACTTACCTGTTTTTCTCGCACACCAAAAAACTCCAGCCTTTTAACCAGCAGTTATTCAGGACCATGCTGGATAAAAAGATTACGATGATTGACTATGAGTGCCTGGAACATGAAGATGGCACGAGGATCATCGGGTTCGGGTTTTTTGCCGGCATCGTAGGTGCGCACAATGGCATTTGGGCTTACGGAAAAAGGACTGGTGCTTATTCCCTGGGCAGGGTGTATCAGAATAAGAGTTTCCGTGAGCTCATACATACTTATTTCGGACTTAAGCTCCCTAATATTAAAGTGGCGGTAACGGGGTCAGGTCGCGTAGCCCACGGTGTACTGGAGATCATGAACCTTCTGGGCCTGCATGAGGTTGAGCCTGATGAATACCTGTCCAGGGAGTTTCCTTACCCCGTATATGTGCAGCTCAAAGGTGCGGATCTCTACAGCCACAAACTAACGGGTAGGTATAACCGGGAAGATTTCCACCATCATCCGGGAGACTATTTATCGAACTTTGCTCCCTATACCCGCCAGACGGATATCCTTATGAACGGGGTGTATTGGGATCAGGATATTCCCCGTTTGTTCAGCCGGGAAGATGTACAGGATCCAGCCTTCAGGATCTGTACCATCTCTGACATCACGGATGATGCTTTGGGATCCGTACCCATTAATCTGGGTGATCAAACCATCCAGGATCCGGTGTATGGGGTAAACAGGCAAAGTTTTGAGAAGACCGCGCCATTTCTTCCTGGCAGCGTTGATGTGGTGGCCGTGGGCAACCTGCCCAATGAACTGCCACGGGATGCGTCCCGGTACTTTGGAGAACAGCTGATTAAGTTTGTTTTCCCTGACCTTTTGGGACTGCAGCCCAAGAGTGATATCATTACCCGTGCCACACTGGTGAAGCAGGGTGAGATCACGGAGCATTATGGGTATATGCGGGAATATGGCGGGAAGTAGTGTGTAGGGGTAGGGTTTAGAGGTAGTAGGTATGGAGGAGTTTGCTAAATTCCTCGCTGTAAACTCCCTGGTTGTCTCTCACGTTAATGTTTGAATGTATAACTGCCTTTTGGTGTTTTCCGAAGATGGCCATGGTGCGGTACCAGGGGTGAGAGACGCTGTGTCTTACTAAACAGACCTGATGTACATGCAGACCGTGGGTTTGGGCTTCCTCCAGCAATTCATCATGCCTGTAGTGAGGCATCAGTATGGCAAAGTTTCCATCATCTTTCATGACCTTCCTAACCGTTGACAGCAGTTCTGGTAAACTCAGGTTGCTGCTATGTTTTGCAGCGTTCACGTGCTGGTCCGGAGATTTTAACTGATGTTCGTAAAACGGAGGATTAGAGATGATAAGATCATAGGGTTGATGGAATGTTGTCAACCGCACATCGTCCCAAATACAATTAATCCTTGATGCCCAGGGGCTTTCCAGAATATTGCGTTGACATTGGGCGAAACAAAGCTGATCTATTTCGATGGCGTCAATGGTAAACACAGATCCCTGCGCCAGCATGAGCGACAGTAAACCGGTCCCTGCGCCAATATCAAGTACAGTTTTATCACCGGAGATCTGCGCTGCCACCCAGGCTCCAAACAGGCAGGAGTCTGTGCTCACCTTCATCGCGCAGTGCTCCTGGTGAATCGTGAATTGCTTGAATTTAAAATAGGTATTCATCTGGCGGAAGGGGAAATATCGAGCCCGCTCAGTTGCCCTGCCTGCCACTTGTGGTATGCAGTGATGGCAATCATGGCGGCATTGTCTGTACAGTATTCAAAGGCCGGGATGTAGGTATGCCAGTGCATTTTTTCACCCAGTGCTGTGAATGCTTTTCGCAATCCCTGGTTGGCTGAGACACCACCCGCCAGGCAGATTTCATTGATGCCCGTTTCGCGGGCAGCCTTCTTCAATTTGCTGAGCAGGATGCTGTTGATGCGGTACTGGATGGAAGCACATAGGTCGTGCAGATTCTTCTTTATAAAATCCGCATCAGCCTTTTGTTGCTGCTGTAAAAAATAAAGGATCGATGTCTTGACGCCACTGAAGCTAAAATCCAGACCGGGTATCTGCGGTTCTGCAAAACTAAACCGGTTTGGGTCACCAAGGGCCGCATAGCGGTCTATCAATGGACCGCCGGGGTAGGGAAGGCCCAGGAGTTTGGCCGACTTATCATAGGCTTCGCCGGCAGCGTCATCTATGGTTTCGCCAATCACTTCCATGGTGGTGAAAGAGGTACAAAGTACGATCTGCGTGTGACCGCCACTAACGGTGAGGCACAAAAATGGGAAAGCAGGCTTTGGGTCCTCAATGCAATTGGCCAGTACATGGGCCTGCATATGGTGTACCGTGATGAGGGGTATATTCAGGGCGAGGGCCAGGGATTTGGCGAATCCGGCACCCACCAGGAGGGCGCCAATTAATCCGGGAGAGCGGGTGAAAGCTACAGCGGAAAGGTCCTGAACGGTAATCCCTGCTTTGGCCAGTGCAGCGTCCACCACCGGGACAATATTCTGCATATGGGCCCTGCTGGCCAGTTCAGGCACAACACCGCCATATTGCTCATGAATCTTCTGGGTGGCAATTATATTGGATACAATCAGGCCATTGGTACATACAGCGGCACTGGTTTCGTCGCAGGATGATTCAATGGCGAGAAGGTGAAGCGGCATAGAACCGCTAAGGTAAGTAGCTTACATGATTTATACGTATCCGTGGATGATCCATCTGTGTGCCCGCTGAGTCATAGCATACCCGCACCTTGGCGCCGGCAGCCAGTACAACGTTCTCATTCTCAATGGATGTGAAAAGAATTTTCTGGTCTGGTGTTTCAATGCAGAGATAGATAGCATTGTCAGTTTTCATTTCTTTCACCACACCTACAAGGGACTGTTTACAGGGTAGATCATCTTTCTCTTTCGAGAACAGGAATGCTGCGGAGGACAACAACATCAGCATTGCACCATAAATAAGCTTGACCATACAACTTCAAATTGATGACATTGGATTAAAAACTACAGCTGTCCAAACTGTATTCTTAATCTAATAACGTTGGATCGTTAGTTTTATTGGGTGCGGATATCTACTTGGACCTAATGGCCTGAACCGGGTCCATTTTTGCTGCAATGGAAGCCGGAATGATGCCGGAAAGGATCCCGAGTATAATACAAAGGATGACGGAAAGGAGGATATTTCCCCAAGACAGGAAGATATTGAATTTCAACAGATTTGATAACAAAAAAGTTATCGGGATAACAAATATCAATCCGATGGCGCCGCCAATCAGGCAAAGGAAGGCTGATTCCAATAGGAACTCCGTCAAAATAGTTGACCGCTTGGCGCCCACGGCTTTTTTCAGGCCTATGATAGGTGTTCTTTCCCGTACAGAAACAAACATGATGTTGGCCACCCCAAATCCGCCCACCAGCAGCGAAAGAAAGGCGATAAACCAACCCCCAAGGTTGATGTTTCTGAATAATGTATTAAACGATGACATTCCGGCCGTAGTATCATTCAAAGAGAAATTATCATCCTGGCGTGGGCTCAGCCTTCGCTGGGCGCGGAGGATACCCCTGATTTCTCCTTCCACATCTTCCGCAGGAACGCCGGTTTTACCCTGTATGATGATAAATGCTTCTAAATTTCTGTAGTTGGCAATTTTCCTGGTAAAGGCTTCGCTCACCAATACAATATTGTCAAAATCCCAGCCGCCAATCATGCTGCGCCCGGTTTTTTTGATCACACCAATGACCAATGCCCTCTGGCCACCGAGCTGAATGGTTTTCCCGATCCCATATTCCGGTTTCTCAAACAGTTTCAGTGCATTCTCATAGCCCATGACCACCACGTTGGCCGCAGTAGCAAATTCCGCCGCACTGATATACCGGCCCCATTGCACTTCCACATCCTGCACTTTATCAAAGTCTTCTGAAACACCATACCAGGTCACGCCGGTCAGTGCTGTATTGCCGAATTCTACGTTAGAGACATAAAATGTGGCAAAAGCGGCGGCGCTGGTATATACCGATCTTTCTTTGATGATACTGGCTTCCTGTACTTTGGGAAATGGCCGTTGTTGGTATTTCCACCACTGGCTCGGGTCTCCGCCCCAGGGCATACGCTGTACAAAAATGGTATTCTTTTGTATTTTGTCGATGTTAGACCGCACACTGTATTCCAGGCTATTGGTGGTTGCCTGAACGGCGATGATGCAGAAAATTCCGATAGCAATGCCCAGCAGACTCAGGAAGGTCCTCACTTTGTTATGGGAAAATTCCTCAACGGTGAATTTGAGTATTTGCCAGGCGAACGAGAGCATTCGCTAATGTAAGGGAATTATTTTGATCGGATAGCCACTACCGGATCCAGTTTGGCGGCAATGGATGCCGGGATGATTCCTGCGCCAATGCCAATGGCTATACAAATACCCACTGCCACCCCCAGGATCTTCATACTGATGAAGACAGGAAAGTTAAAGGCGCTGGTCAGCAGGAAGGTGAGCGCAAATACCAGCAACACCCCAATGGCTCCGCCCAACAGGCATATGAATGCTGATTCCAGCAGGAATTCACCCAGGATCGTAATTTTCTTGGCGCCGATAGCTTTTTTTAGACCGATGATGGGTGTGCGTTCCCGTACGGTCACAAACATAATATTGGCAATACTGAAGGCTCCCACAATGAGACTGAGCAGGCCAATGAACCAGCCGCCCAGGGTAACAGATCCAAAAAATCCGCTTACCTGTTTGCTGAAATCACTGATGGCATTTAATGCAAAATCGTCATCCTCCTTGGGCGCAAGGCGACGAACATTGCGCATGATACCTTTCAGTTCCCCTTTAAAACTTTCCAGGGGAACGCCGGGCTTTCCCTGAACCATGATGACGGGGCTGGAATATCTTTCTACAAAGATCTGTTTGAAGGTAGGGTAGGGAAGAATTGCACTTTCATCAAATTCCCAGCCACCCAGGATGCCCTTCCCCTGTTTTTTGATGACACCTATGATGGTCATTTCCCGGTTCTTGACCTTTAACCTTTGACCCAGGGCTTTCTCCGGTTTTCCAAATAATACTTCGGCATTGGTGTACCCCAATACTACCGATGGTGTACCTTTTTCAAGTTCTGAGGAGCTGAAGTACCTGCCCCATTGAACATCAAAAGGCTGGATCTCCACAAAGCCATTGGAGGGCCCATAGATACTTACAGAAGAGGTAACAGAATTATTGGCTTCCAGGGTAGTGCGCGTATCCAGTACAAAGGCGATCTTGTTCACCACCGAAGTATCTTTCTTAAGGATCTCCATTTCTGCAAAACTGGGATCGGGCCGATTCACATATTTCCACCAGGGATAGTCGCCACTTCCGCCGCCGTATACCCATTTGTCTATATAAATGGTATTGTCCCCCAGTTTTTTAATATCATTCTGGATATTGGTCTCCAGGCTGTTTACGGTAGCCAGCACACCAATGATGCAGAAAATGCCGAAGGTTACACCGAGCAGGGAAAGGGTGGTGCGCAGCTTATTGTTCTTTAGCTCCAGCAATGCCAGCCGGAAACTGTTTCCCATGATCTCGAAAAACCTTTTCATAGTGCCAAATATAAAGGTTGAAATATTGTTTTACAGGTAAGTATGGATAAGCGGAAGAATAGCTTGCTCAATGCCCTAATGATCGGATAATTATTTGCTGAGTGATCGTTTCTTGATCATGCCCCCGCGGGTATCCCGGATCGAATGCATCACCACAAAAGCGTTGGGGTCAATGGCGTCCAGTTCCGTTTGCAGGCGGGATATTTCCAGCCGGGTGATCACGGTAAAAAGGATCTGCTGGTCGTGGAACTTCATTCCCCCTTTACCAAATCCGCCAGAGCCCTTATACATGGTGACACCCCGGCCGAGTTTAACAATGATCATTTTCCTTATTTCATCGGCTTTGGGTGAAATGATGGTGACGCCGGTGTATTCTTCAATACCTTCAATGATAAAGTCTACGGTTTTGGAGGCAGACAGATAAGTGAGTATGGCATACAGCGCGGTTTCCACCCCCAGCAGGTAGGCCGCAAAGGAAAAAATCAGGATATTAAAGATGAGGATGACGTCCCCAATGGTCAGGTGGGTTCTTCTGGAAATATAGATTGCCAGGGTTTCCGTCCCATCCAATACGCCGCCGCCCCTGACGGCCAACCCTATACCCGCACCCAGGAAGAATCCCCCAAATACGGCAACCAGGAGTTTGTCTGCCGTGATCACCGGGTAGGGTACCAGGGCCACCACAATGGCCAGGGCAACGATGGCTGCACCGGTTTTGATCCCGAAGTTTCTGCCGATTTGGGTGAATCCCAAAAGCATAAAGGGGATGTTTACCAGGATCAACAGCAGGGCGAGGGGCAATCCGGTGGTAGTACTTAAAAGCAGTGAGATACCGGTGGCGCCGCCATCCACAAATCCGTTGGGCAGGAGAAATCCTTTGAGGCCAAAACCTGCGGAAAGTACACCCAGCAGCACCAGGAAGCCATCCATCAGTGTCCTGCGCATGACTACCCTGGCGGCATAGGCTTTTTTTGCCTGTCCAAATCTCGATACATTTTGTTCCGTAAGGGGTTCCTGCATACCCCAAATTTCGGATTTCCCATCCATACCCCATGTTTTTACTAATTGCCAATTGCCCACTGCAAATTGCCAAATAGGCTTACTTTTGCGGCCGCATGAAATACGCTAGTGAAATACAGAAAAGGAGAACTTTTGCGATCATTTCCCACCCGGATGCGGGTAAGACAACCCTTACCGAGAAATTCCTCCTGTTTGGCGGGGCCATCCAGGTAGCCGGCGCCGTCAAAAGCAACAAGATCAAGAAGCACGCCACTTCGGATTTCATGGAAATTGAAAGACAGCGGGGTATCAGCGTGGCCACCTCAGTGATGAGTTTTCACTACCGGGACATGCTCATCAACCTGCTGGATACGCCCGGCCACAAGGATTTTGCTGAAGATACCTATAGAACCCTCACAGCGGTAGACTCTGTCATTCTTGTAGTGGATAGTGTGAAGGGAGTGGAGGAGCAAACGCGTAAACTCATGGAAGTATGCCGGATGCGGGATACACCCGTGATCGTTTTCATCAACAAGATGGACCGTGATGGAAAACAACCTTTTGACCTGCTGGAAGAAATTGAGAAGGAACTGAACATACAGCTGCGCCCCCTGTCCTGGCCCATCAATATGGGTAAGGACTTTAAAGGCGTGTATAATCTCTTTGATAAAAGCCTTTTGCTGTTCAACCCCAACCAGAAAGCAACGGAAGAAGATATCATCCCGATGAAGGATATGACAGATCCGCTGCTGGATTCAGCCCTGGGCGAGAAAGACGCCAGGCAACTTCGGGAAGATGTGGAACTGATTGAAGGAGTGTACGGAGATTTTGATCCCGGCCCCTACCTGGAAGGTAAAACCGCACCTGTTTTCTTTGGCTCTGCCATCAACAACTTTGGGGTTAAAGAACTGTTGGATACGTTTATCCGCATTGCACCGGAACCCAGAGATATGCAAACAAGTACCCGCGAGGTACATGTGCAGGAAGACAAATTCAGCGGATTCATTTTTAAGATACACGCCAATCTGGATCCACGCCACCGCGACCGTATTGCCTTTCTGCGCGTGGTGAGCGGCAGGTTTGAGCGGAACAAATATTTTCACCACGTACGCCTGGACAAAGATGTGCGATTCTCCAATCCATACTCCTTCATGGCCCGCGATAAAGACGTGATTGAAGAAGCCTTCCCAGGTGATGTGGTAGGCCTCTTTGATACAGGCAACTTCAAAATTGGCGACACCCTCACCGAAGGCGAAGACTTCTACTTTACAGGCATCCCGTCATTTTCACCCGAGATCTTCAAAGAGGTGATCAATAAAGACCCGATGAAGACCAAGCAGCTGGAGAAAGGCCTTTTGCAATTAACCGATGAAGGCGTTGCGCAGCTCTTCACCCAGCACGGCGGCAACCGGAAGATCATTGGCTGCGTGGGTGAACTGCAGTTTGAGGTGATCCAGTACCGACTGCTGCATGAATACGGTGCCTCTGTGCAGTTCAATACCATGCCATTTTATAAGGCCTGCTGGATCACCAGTGAAGACAAAAAGAAACTTGACGATTTCACTCGGTTCAAAACCGCCAATGTGGTGACGGACAAAGACGGACATCTTGTTTACCTGGCGCAAAGTGAGTGGTTTTTGAATACTGAGATTAATAATAATCCCGATATCAAGTTTCATTTTAGTTCTGAGATACACAAGTAACCGTTGGGCAATTGGGCCGTTAGGCCGTTGGGCAATTGGACAAGTGAGCAGCATGGATCACCTACCATCCTGTGTTTTCTTTTTCATATTTTCTTTAACTGTAATCATGCTTTTTGACAGCATGCGCTGAATAGTGTCCAATTCCCGGATCGTTTCTTCTTTAATGTTCATAAAACTTTGTATTACACTAAACCAGTATAGTGTTTCATTGGCTTCCTTAGCGGCAATCTTGATTTTATGAATGAAATCATCGGCACTTTCAGCATGTGCTGCCTCCGCATAAGACGCACCTATGGCGGTTCCTGATCTCATAAGTTGCCTTGATATCACCTGCTTTTTCAGGTAATCCAGCTCATGGCAAATCCTCACAATTTCTTGTGAAAAAGCAACTACACGGTCAGCTAATTTTCTGTTGTCCATCCAGTGAAATTAGTTCAGTATTCATGGGGAAGCAATGGTGATTCTCTCCAGACCTTACAGTTTTTTAACCAATACTGATACGTGTTTTTATCAAGAGTTGCGTGTGAAAATTAGATAACATGAGAATGGCCTTTAATTTAGCATATGATGAATGCAGGAATCGTTTCTACAGTAAATACAACATTTTCAATTGCGGAGAAAATATCGGGTTGATTAAGGGCTACAAGAATCAACTGGCTGTAAAAAGAGGCACAAATAGGTAAACGGTTCCTTCTGTAATTACAATCAATGTTGTTACATTAATTCAAAAAGCATGTAGAAGATATGCTAAATTGGATTGATAAACAATGCTGCGTAAAACTGCCCAACTGCCCAATGGCCCAACTGCCCAATTGCCCAATTGCCCAATTGCCCCATTGCCCAATGGCTCAAATGTTCCATTGTAAAGCACTATACCCCTGTATAGTTCCAAGGCGTAATCGCATTCAATTCCTTCTTCACCGCCTTGGATACTTTCAGTGACGCAATAAATGCCCGGATCGTTTTCTCATTAATCTCCTGTCCGCGGGTCAGTTCTTTCAGGGCTTCATACGGAGAAGGATAGTTCTCCCGGCGAAGGATGGTTTGTATGGCTTCTGCAACCACGGCCCAGTTACGCTCCAGGTCTGCACGTAGTGCCGCTTCATTCAGCACCAGTTTGCTGAGGCCTTTGTGAATGGATTTAAATGAGAGAATGGTATGCCCAAACGGTACGCCGATGTTGCGCAGTACGGTGGAATCTGTGAGATCTCTTTGCAAACGGGAAACAGGGAGTTTGGCCGCGAGGTGTTCCAGGATAGCGTTGGCGAGTCCGAGGTTGCCTTCGGCATTTTCAAAATCGATGGGATTCACTTTGTGCGGCATCGCGGACGAGCCTATTTCACCCTTGCGGGTTTTTTGTTTGAAATAATCCATCGAAATATAGGTCCAGATATCCCTGGAGAAATCAATCAGAATATTGTTGATCCTTTTCACACCGTCAAAATGCGCCGCAAAATGATCATAGTGTTCTATCTGCGTAGTGTACTGCTGCCGTTGCAGACCAAGGCGCTGGCAAAATTCATTTCCAAATTTTACCCAGGCAGTACGGGGAAAGGCAATATGATGGGCATTGAAATTGCCGGTGGCTCCACCAAACTTACAGGTGTAGGGAACGGATTGTAACAGATCCAGCTGGGCTTCCAGCCTCTCCACAAAGACCATGATTTCTTTTCCCAGTTTGGTGGGCGAAGCTGGCTGGCCATGGGTGCGTGCAAGCATGGGGATCCTGGCCCAGGTTTTCGCGAGGTTTTTCAGCTCAAGGATAAGGTTGGCAACAGCAGGGTAGAATTCATGTTCCAGGGCTTCTTTCCACATCAGCGGCACCGCGGTGTTGTTGATATCCTGGGAAGTAAGTCCAAAATGGACCCATTCTTTCAATGCTCCCAGCTTCAAAGCGTCCAGTTCTTTCTTGATATAATATTCTACTGCTTTTACATCGTGGTTGGTAACCCTTTCCAGGTTCTTGATTTCTGCGGCCTTTTCCGGCGTGAAGGTTTCATAGATAGCACGCAGCGCTTTATGGTGACCGCTGCGAAGCGGAAAAAACTTTTTCTCACCCAGCAATATGAAGTATTCTATTTCCACCCATATGCGGTAACGAATCAGCGCATATTCGGAAAAATAGTAATCCAGGTGATGAAGCTGGCTGCGGTAGCGGCCGTCCAGGGGCGAAATTGCGGTGAGTGCAGACAGATCCATATGATGAGGGGGATTGCGTTATATTTGCGGGCAAAATTACAGGAAAGCCCTTGGATCGGAAAATAAGGATAGGAGCGGTAAGTTACCTGAATACAAAACCCCTGATTTATGGCCTGAAAGACCAGCCCCTGCGTGACAGCATTGATTTGGTGGTGGACTATCCGGCGCATATTGCTGCCATGCTTGCCGATGGCAGGATAGATGTGGGCCTGGTGCCTGTAGCCATCATCCCCCGGCTGGCAGAAGCCCATATAATCACAGACTATTGCATTGGCTGCAATGGCCCCGTAGACTCCGTGGCTATTTTTTCGGAACAGCCTTTAGAAAATATACATACGATTTTACTGGATTACCAGTCCAGGACCTCCGTGATGCTCACGCGTATCCTGATGCATGAATACTGGAAAAAAGATGTACGGTGGCAAGACACCAACGGGGAAGAATACCTGCACCAGATACGCGATGGCGTGGCTGGCGTGGTGATTGGAGACCGCGCGCTGGAACTGAAGAAACACGCTGCTTTCATGTATGACCTCGGCGCAGCCTGGAAAGATCATACGGGCCTGCCTTTTGTATTTGCCGCCTGGGTGGCCAACACAACACTTCCAGAAAGTTTTATCACACAGTTCAATGCTGCCAATGCAGTGGGATTGCGCCATCTGGATCAGGTAATTGAGTTGGAGCAGGTTAACCATGAAGAGTTGTACCGGTACTATACCCGTTTCATCAGTTACGGGTTAGACAATGAAAAGAGGCAAGGATTGGATTTGTTTTTAAAAAAACTTGCCGCTATCAATACCAGAGACGGGCTTCCGTCTTCCTCAAATAATCCATCGTAGTTTTTTTCAGCGGCTTCCGTTGTTCATTACCCGGGATGGCAAAGACTTTCATCCACCCGTTGATCCAACCCTTGAGATCAAATTTTGTTTTAGCGAGATATTCCAGTGACCACATCCAGGCAGTGGAAACGAAATAGGCCAAGGGCAGATACCGCCAGGCCACCTTGGACTTATTGATCCAGAGCATGGCTTGTTTCTCCTTCCTCGTTTTTCTTCCCAGCGGACTCTCTTTGTGCAGCATAACAATACGGCTACTGTATACGATGGCATAACCCGCATCAATGAGGCGGTATCCCAGGTCATATTCCTCCATGCCATAGAAAAAATCCACCGGATACCTGCCCAATTGCTCAAATACCTCTCGCCTGATGGCATGGGCACCGCCGGCATAATAATAAGTGGGGAAATAGGGACGGTCCCTGTACCGCTCAAATTGCTTGTGCGGAAAGCAATTCACCTGCATTTGGCGCGTATCGAAATACAAGACCTTAAATGTCACTATGGCTGCCTGGCGCCCTTCAACGGGTTTGGCAAACTCTTCTATCAGATTTACCAGGCAGTCTTCATTACCCATTTCAGCATCATCATCCAGCATGATGAGGAATGGGGCCTTGCTCAGGCCAATGGCAAAATTCCTGCCCCTGGCCACGCCCAGGTTTTCCGGTGCATCAACATAACGGAAACGTATATGCGGGACCAACTGGATATATTCTTTCACCGGTGTGTAGTCTGCAGAAGACGCATTATTGACAATCAGTACTTCCTCTAGTAATTGCTCCGCCTGCTGCAGGGTAGTGATGTTCCTGCACAAGGCCAGCATATCATCCGGCCGGTTGTAAGTAATAATGACAAAACTAAGCGGTTTCAATGCAGTTGGTTTTCGATGAGTGTACTGTATTGCTGCTCGAAATTATGTAATCCAAAGGTTTTATACGCGTAGGCGATATTGGCCGCAGACATCCGCCGGAATTTTTCCGGGTCATTCTGCAATTGCTGTACAAATTCTGTAGCCTCCCGCAGGATCACGGCTTCATCGTTCACGGAACTGAATACCCGTCCATTCATATCCTGCTGCACATGTACAGGTATATCTCCAACAGGCGTGGCCATGATCACCGCACCCCTCGCCATAGCTTCCATGATCACCAACGGAAATCCTTCTTCACTGGATGTGACCAGCAACAGATCTGCATCCTCACGGTATATGCGGTCCAGCGTGACATCATCGTTCACATTGCCATAAAAATTGAACTGCGGATATTGCGATAGAGGAACAGCAGCGGCTACATCGCCCACAAATCCCATCCGGATCTGCAGGCCTGTATGTATGAGATGTTGTGCAATACCGGCTGCGAGTGATGGCCTTTTTTCAGGGGTACCGCGTCCCACAAATAAGATCTTCTGCGGTATACCATTTTTGGATGATGGACGGGGCTCTGGCAGTGCAACACCATTCACGATATACCGGATTCGCTGGTTAAAAGACGATGGAATTCCCCAACGGCGATACAAATCCAGATGATCCTGAATGCGGCGCTGGCTGATCATCACCGTTGTAGTAATAAAGGGCAGGAAAGGAACCCTGATAAAAGAGAAGCTGCTGAATGAATGAATCAGTTCTATTTGGGGGATCGATGGCTTTATCCACGGACTCAGTTTGTATCCAAAATTGGACTGGCCATTGAAGACCACTGTGGGAATTTGCTGCGCATTGATATGCCCGGAGATCACTCCGCGGCAAATAATATTGTTCCAATACCTGCTCTTGTGATCCGTATATACACTGATGTCCATGATATCATGCCCTGACGCTTCAAAGGCTTTTAGGAATGCTTCATTCTGCGAACGGCGGGTGAAGAGTATCAGGGCTTTTTTGTGTTTCAGGGCCTGGGCAATCTGGCTGTGTATTTTTTCTGCTCCCCCGGTATGGTAAAATGGAAAAACCATAAATACATCATACTGTTTCTGCAAAGGGGATTTTCGTGCAAGCCTGCGCCCCCACCAGATCCAGGGCCACATGATGAGGTCCTCTGCCATCCTTTTTAAAAGCAGTAATGGGTAGATCATAGGGATCGTTTTAAGGTTTTTCCCAAGGCCTTTGCCTGGTCTGCAATCGCCAGCAAAACTGTCTTAACTACAAAACTATTCCATATGCCTTTGCCCAGGGCCCACCAGACAAACCTGAACTTGGTGATGGCCAGTTTATGAAATACATTCTGCTGGCGGGAACGGGTAAACGAATGGGGGAGGATACGATGTAAAAGCAGGGGTTGGTCCAGTTTATGGATGACGACACCACCCGCCGCCAGCCGAAGCCAGAGATCATAGTCTTCTGCTTGTTTTTGTGCCTGGCGATAACCATATTCTTTCATCAGGCTGGTCTTTGCCAGTATGCTGGGGTGGGCCAGGCAATTATTGTGGGGGAGGAAGGTCCTGATGCTTTCCGGACTGGTATGTTGCACATCATCATCCCACTGACCCATCGGCTGGTCACCCGCATCAATCAGGGCTACCGTGGAAGCCAGTACAGATACTTCAGGATTTTCCAGAACATAGCGAACCTGTTGTTGAATGCGTTCAGGTAAGGATATATCATCTCCATCCATTCTGGCAATCCACTCACCGGTTGCCAGTTCCAGTCCCCTGTTTAAAGTATATACCAGTCCCTTATTGCCCTCATTTTGAACATAACGGATCCGGGGATCTTTATACTGGCTGATGATCTTGTCTGAAGCATCTGTGGACCCATCGTTGATGATAATGATTTCCAGCTCCGTATAATGCTGGGAAACTATACTTTGAATGGCTTTATCCAGGTACGCAGCAGTATTATACACCGGAATAATGACGCTTACGAGTGGGGTAGCCATGCTGCAAAATAATTATTCTACGCCAAGTTGCTGTATCCTTTTGGCCAGCTCCCGGGTGATCTGACGCCATTGATAGTGCTGGATGAAGGAAGGAGGGATCGTATTTCCGTTTTGAACCTGTTGTACTGCAAGTGCCATGGCGGATGCATCCTGGTCTTTCACCGTGACCAGCATACCTCCGGTGAATTCCTGATCAATACCTGTTGCACCTGAAATGTATGAGACCACAGGTAGTCCGTATGACAGGGCCTCCATGACTTTTACTTTGACGCCACCGCCCGTGGTAACCGGGTTGAGGAAAATATCCGCCCCCTGGAAATAGCGTTGGATATCTTCCACAAACCCCGCGAAGACAAAGCGTTCTGCTTTCAGTTCAATTATATTTTTGAATTTCGGATCCACCAATCTGCCGCAGACCACTACCGTATATATGTCATCCAGCAGGGGAAGAATTTTTTTCACCAGGTGTTCCACAGCCTCAGCATTAGGTGCGTAATCCAGGGTGCCATTAAAAAGGATGATCTTCTGACCATTCCCGATACCATGGCGCGCGCCCAGCTCAGCCCGGGCGGCCCTGCGTGTACCAGGGTCTGGCACATAGCTTTCTTCCAGTCCATATGGGATCACCATACATTTTGCGGGATCCAATTGAAACCTGTTAATAGCTGTTTGAAGGTCCCGTGGTGTTTTGAATAAATTGAGCTGGGCATGACGATGGGTGAATCTTTCCAGCAGGAATAATACGGGCCACCACCATTTGCCCTGTTGGCGGAATCGCTGGTATTCGATATTATGGGAATGCACTACTACCGGTATGCCGGTTTTTTGGTGTAGCCACCAACCCGTGAGTCCGTAATAACAGTGCTCCAGCAACAAAACATCTGCTTTCACTGATTTTTGCTCCCTGGAAATTTTTTTCCATACCGCAGGGCTGATGAACTGCCATTTGGACACTGGCAGCAATGGGCGAAGATGGTAGTTCAGCGGTTTGTCTGGGATATTGTTTTCAGAGCATAACAATGTCAGTGGCATATGTTCTGCGAGATATTGGCTGAACAATGCGATGCCTTTCTGGCCGCCAAATTGGGGAGGCAGTACTTTATACCATACCAGGCTTAGGACCATATCAGGCCTGTTCCATTTTCCGTTTTCGATATTCCATGAAAACGCCTACAGCAAAAAACAATAACAACAGGATCTGGCAAATGGCCGTGATCCTGTGTCCCATGATATAGCTGCGAGGTTCAAACCTGAATTCAATGGTATGCTTACCTGCAGGCACGGCAAGTCCTCGCAATACATAGTTTGTTTTTACAATTGGTGTTTCTTTTCCATCTATGAAAGCCTTCCAGCCCCTGTCGTAGTAAACTTCACTAAACACCGCAAACTGGTTGGAAAGGGATTGGAATTGGTATATGACAACATCGTTCTCATTCTTTTCCATGCGTATGGTAGCGGTGGAGTCAGGAACGGGTGGAAAGGGAACTGATGGTTTGAACTGTTCCTGAATGATGGCTTCATCCCGCGCGGTGAAGCTGTTAAGTGCTTTCATTTCTTCCGCGGGATCTTTTACATAGCGAATCTGCTTCACCAGCCAGGCATTTCCCAATGCACCAGGATTGCGCTGCGCCTGAGGCTGGCCAGAGGAATCAGGTACAATGAAATATTTGGTATTCAGCATATCCATCACCTGCATATTCATAGGCTGTTTTGCAAGTTGGTTCTCAATTAGATCCTGGTACAGGCTCAACTTTGCTGCGTGGTATCCGCCTATGGATTCATGGTGGTATGATGTGATGGCGTCATTGAAGGGATCTGTAGTCAGGTTAAACACCCGGTAGTGGGGATCCTTGTCCTGGAGGATCATCTGGTCTGCTGCCGTGGGTGTAAACACGGCCTCATTCTGGTCTGGATCAAGGAAATTGTCTGCATTCAGGTAGCGTTTCCCTACCGGCAGCAAATCAAATGTAGTAAGCACCAGTAATGCAATGGCAGCATATTGGGCCTTTAGGTTTCTTCTGGTAAAACCATACAGAACCAGGAAGGCCGCACCGGCAAAAAACAGGGACCGTAGCAGGTCTGCCCTGAAAATATCTTTTCTGTCTTCTACAGCAGCGTTGATGATTTCTTTGGCAATAGTGCCATCATTGTTCATCATCTGCGTGAGCTGTTGCTGAAGACCTTTATCACGTTCATTTTTGTAATCAAAACTGATGTAAAAGAGTGTGGCCAGCGCAAAAAGACCAGCCATCACATAGCCGGATTTTTTCAGCTTATCCCAGATATACGCTTTATCATCTTTGCCATAGAAAGCCTGTTGGAGCGCGAGAATGCCCAGGAATGAAAAACTCAGTTGCGGTATGATGAGTATCATGGCCGGCGCCCTGAATTTATTGTACATCGGCAGGTGTTCAAACATAAAGGTGTTGAACGCGGCAAAATTCTTACCCCATGACATCAGCAGGGCTAGAATGGTCACTGCAAACAACCACCATTTGTGGCTGCTCTTTATATAAAACATGCCAAATACAAACAACATGCAGATTACGGCGCCGAGATAAACAGGACCGGCATGGCCTGGTTGGGCACCCCAATAGGAGGGTATGTATGAATACAGTTGGTTTACAAAATCTGGTGGCAGGTTTTTGCTTTGTAAGGTCTCCACCAGTTTGGAATCTTCACCCAACGGACGAAGTGAACCGCCATACATGTCGGGAATCAGCAGGGTCATGGTTTCTGCCTGCCCATAGCTGCCATATAAAAATGCATAACCAGTATCCAGACCGCCCTTATTTACTTTTTTAACCGCGGAACTATCCAGGTTCAATGCAGCTTGCCCACCCCTGATGGTTGCTTTGGAATAGTCATAGGTAGTGAATAACATGACCGCATTTACCAGAATACCAATGGCCCCGGCCACCAATGCAAAACCAAATGCGGTCACCATCTGTTTTATTTTGCCTTCCCTTATCCACTGGATCGTCCTGGCAACGGAAAGAAATGCTACAATAATCAGAAAGTAGTAAACAATCTGGTAGTGATTCTGGTATACAAGGATGGATGTAAACAATGCTGTAAAAGCAGCGCCCAGCCAGTAGCGGCCATCAAAGATCATCAGAAGTCCGCCCAGTGCTGCAGGGAGGTAGGCAATGGAGAGCATTTTTGTATCATGACCCACGGAAATGATCACAGGGTCATACGTGGCATAAGCATATCCGATAGCCCCTATCATAGCCACGTATGGATTCACCCTCAGCACCAGTCCGAGGAAATAAAATCCTAAGCAGGCAAGTAAAAAGAAACGGATGGGTTTGGGCAGAAAAAGGGAGAATACATCACTGGCGTAATAGGAGACAAGGTTGTTATTATTGGTGGCAATCTGGTAGCCAGGCATGCCACTGAACAGATTGTTGGTCCACAAGGGCGCAACCCCGTCATGGGTGTCCCTGTAGTCCTGAATGTCCTTGGCCATGCCTTTCCAATGTGTTACATCACTCTGCTGGAGTACCTTACCTTCCAGGGCAGGTTTGCAATAGATGACGGACACAATGACAAAAACAACGATGGCAATGATATGGGGGAGAAGCTTCGAAAAATTCATTTTCATGGCAAATGTTTAAGGTAGCCACAGCTGCTACACGGCTGGCTATTCCAGGGCCGCAAAATACCAAAGGATTATCAATTTTGGGCGTGAAATGGCCCCGGGAGAACTATTTTCTCGATGTTTCGTTATCTTTTTCCCATGATTCATCAGATCATCAGGCACAGGCCAACGCGACTTTTCATGATCCTCGGTGCTTTTTTTGTAGCCAACGCTATTGTTGCTGAGATAGTAGGGGTTAAGATATTCTCCCTGGAAGACAGCCTTGGAATTTCAAGAGCACATTTTTCCCTGTTTGGGGAGAAAGATTTGTCGTTCAGTTTAACCGTAGGCGTGCTCCCCTGGCCCGTAGTGTTTGTGATGACGGATATTATCAATGAGTATTATGGCGTAAAAGGTGTGCGGTTTCTGACCATGCTGACGGTGGCCCTGATCGCGTTTGCTTTTTTTGTTTTTTACTTCGCGATCCATGCTTCCCCTGATACCCGCTATTGGTTGACTTCAGGCGTAAGCCAGGGTGTTCCAGACATGCAGGCTGCCTTTAATGCTATTTTTGGGCAGGGTATGAATATCATTGTGGGCTCGCTGACGGCATTTATCCTGGGGCAGCTGATTGATGCCTTCGTTTTCCGTAAAATCAAAGTGCTTACCGGTGAAAAACATATCTGGGCACGTGCCACGGCCAGCACCATTGTGTCCCAGTTTATAGATTCGGTGGTGGTTACCTATGTGGCCTTCACGCTTTTTCGCGGTGTTCCGGTAGGGCAAACCATGGCCTGGGCATTCACCGCATATGCCTATAAATTTGTGATTGCAGTGCTCATGACCCCAATGGTGTACCTGATTCACTGGGGTTGTGAAAAATACCTTGGCAAAGAAACCGCTGCGGAGATGAAGAAAGCGGCGTTGGGGTAGGGGAGGCATTGAGGCATAAAGGCATAAAGGCATTGAGGCATTAAGGAACATACCTCAATGCCTTAATGCCTCAATGCCTTAATGCCTTTTCTCTAACCAGATCCACCACAACCTTATCAATAGGAAGCGTCAGGTTTTCCGGAATAAAAGCATCCCAATCCAGGAAACGGAAGGTTTCTGTTTCTCCAGTTTCCTTATATACTTTCAATTGGTTTTCATCAAAGGCAAATGGAGTATCCCTGATAGGTGCCTGGATGGGCTCCAGGGCATGTACATAATAGTAGATGGAAATGATCTGGTGTTCAGGGTTGAAGGCACTCATCTGAAAAAAGTCTGTGGTATAGATATGGCTGCCTACTTCCACACGGAGGTTCATTTCTTCCATGAATTCCCTGGCCAGACAGTCCCTTGTTCCTTCTCCAAACTCAAGCCCGCCACCGGGAAACTTAGTGTAATATCCACCCCTGATGAATTCATCAGCTACCAGTACCCGCCGGTGTTCGTCTATTAAAATACCATATACGCGCAGATTGAACATCAGAACCATTTTTTGCGGACAAAGAACCAGGCCATGATCAGGGAAATGCTCAGGGCCAGCAGGATAGGAATATAAAATGCATGTTGTTTATCCTGGTAGGGGATGGGCACATTCATCCCATAAATGCTGGCCACCAATACAGGAAACTGCAGGATGATGGTGATACCTGCCAGTCTCTTCAGAACCAGATTCTGGTTGTTGGCAATGATACTGGCAAAAGCATCGAGGGTAGAGGAAAGGATATTCGTATAAATATTAGCCATTTCAAGGGCCTGGGACATATCTACGATCAGGTCACCCAGGATCTCGCGTTCATCTTCATTCAGTCCAAGAATATTGGTACGCTCAAGTTTGATCAGCAGCAATTCATTGGACCGGAGTGCAGTTACCAGGTACACCAGCGATTTTTGGATCCGCATCAATTCCAGTAATTCTTCATTCCGGTTGGCTTCATATAAACGCTGTTCCACAATATTGCGTCTGTGGTTGATCTCCTTCAGGTATTCAATAAAGGTTTGCGTCACTTTCTCAAAAATCTTCAGCACCATCATATTCCGCTTGTCTGGATGGCGGTTCTGGAAAGTGTTCAGGAATTTTTTAATCGCACCGTTCTCAAATGAGTTTACCGTTACAATATGATGGTGGGTAAGGATGATACAGATGGGAATCGTGATGTAATAGGCATCACTGTCATTAAAAGAGTTGTTTTCTGTGGGGGTCTTGATGACAATCATTTTCACATTATCCGCTACCTCATACCTGGGGCGCTCGTCAATATCCAGGGAATCCTGCAGAAATTCAATGGGCACGTCCAGTTTATCTGCCACGTCTGTGAACTCCTCCTGCTTGAATGGTGGGAGGATATTCACCCAGGTGCCATTTTCAGGTTTGTCAACAGATGTGGTAACCCCTTCGATATTTCTGAACAGCTGTATCATGTGCGCGGCGAAGTTAGGCTAATCGCTTTTAGTAATGGGCAATTGCCTATTTTATGTTTATGTGACCATCAAAGACATACTCCGCCGGACCAATGAGCCAGATATTCCGGTATGATGTATCACTGATCCGGTCATATTCCACGGAAAGCCTGCCACCCAGGGTTTCTACATCCACCTGGTTAAAGCCGGTTTCATTATGGGCGGATACCAGCGCTGAGGCGGTCACGCCGGTACCGCAGCTCCAGGTTTCGGCTTCCACACCCCTTTCAAATGTCCTTACAAATATGGTATGGTCATTAACGCTTTCTACAAAATTCACATTGATCCCATCTTTCACATAGGAGGGTGCATTACGGATATTTTGTCCTTCAACGGTTACATTAAAATCACGTACGTCATTCACATATTTTACATAGTGTGGTGAGCCGGTGTTGAGGATATAGTCGCCACCCAACTGTTTCACCGCATCAACATCACTCATTTTCAGTCTCACCATCCCGTTGAGATCAATGTCTGCTTCATGATCTCCATCAGGTGCAAGAAAATGATAGTTGTCCCGGTGAATACCCAGGTGATAAGCAAAGCGCACAATACATCTGCCGCCGTTTCCGCACATGCTGCCTTCCCTGCCATCAGCGTTATAGTATTTCATTTCGAAATCATAGCCGGGGTAGTAACGCAAAATCATCAGGCCATCGGCCCCAATGCCAAATCTCCTGTTGCAAATAGAAGCGATCTGCCCGGTAGTGAGCTCGGGCATTTTTTCCCTGCCATCCAGCAGAACAAAATCATTACCGGTACCCTGGTATTTATAAAAATGTAATTGCATGTAGGTTTAGATTTTTGCGATCACTTCAAGTGCGCTTTTGATCAGTCCATCCACCGCCGCTTTGCCGTCTTTGGAAAAGGTCTTTTTAACCCTATTGGCCACAATCACGTTGAGGCTGAGACAATGATGACCCATTAGTTTTCCGAGCCCGTAAATAGCGGAAGTCTCCATCTCAAAATTGGCAATCCGGTGGTTCCCGAACCGGAAATCCTGGATCTGGCTAATCAAATCTGGCTTGGCCAGGCCCATTCGCAAAACCCTGCCCTGCGGGGCATAGAAACCCGGACAGGTAACGGTGATGCCGGTATGATAATGGGATGGAAAATGTTTCAGTAAATGAGCCGAAGCTGAATGGATATAAGGATCTGAAAATGGTGTGCCCAGCTGCGTATGGGTAACAAAAGCCTGAATGATCTGCCGTTCTTCTTCATTGTGTTCAGGCCGGTAAAAGTGCAGAAGGTTATCCAGCCCCAGGCCGTGTGTACCCGCAACAAACTGGTCCACATCAATGGATGCCTGTAAAGAACCAGACGTACCCAGGCGGAAAATATGGAGGCTTTGCAGTTTATCCTTTACCACCCTTTCTTTACAATCAATATTAACCAGTGCATCCAGCTCATTCATCACAATATCTATATTATCAGGACCGATGCCTGTGGACAGTACGGTTATCCGTTTGGAGCCTATAAAGCCCGTATGCCAGATGAATTCACGGTGTTGGCCCTTTACTTCAATCTGATCAAAATGCTTGCTGACTTCCGGAACCCTTCCGGGATCGCCCACGGTGATCACCGTGGGTGCCAGTTCGTCCGGATGCATGTCTAAGTGGTATACAGCACCGCGGGCATTGATGATGAGTTCAGATTCCTGGATGCGCATGGTAGGTTGATAAAATGTATTCGGCAAATTTAGCTGAATTTGCTACATTTGCAGCCAACATTAAGGTTCCGTGGCCGAGTGGCTAGGCAGAGGTCTGCAAAACCTTCTACAGCGGTTCGAATCCGCTCGGAACCTCTGGTTCAGTTCGCAGTTCGCAGGTCGCGAAGTTCGCAATCATTCTGCGAACTCCGCGAACCCGCAAACTGCGAACTTTTTTTATGAAGTATATCAGTAAATATTCTAAGTGGCTGACCCTCATAGCAGCCATTCTCCTTATCCTGTCCTGCTTTATGGACTGGGCATATTATCCGGATCTGCAGAAATCATTCACCGGCTGGTTCAGCGAAAAAAATGTATATGGTAAGCCGGGCAAATGGCTCACCGTAATGGCAGTTATTGCGGTGATCGCCCAGTTTGTACCCAGCCTTTTCCTGAAAAGGATGAACCTGTTCCTGATGGCGCTAAATACGGCTTACGCTTTCTTCAGTTTTGTGAAATATACACGTAGCTACGGAATCACTTCGCCATCAGCCCAGGCCGGCATCTACCTGATGCTGATATCAGCAGTAATACTGCTGGTCACAGCTGTATTGCCTTCCGGAGAACTAAAGGAAAAACCGCAGAACCCATAGCATTACCGCACTGCCACATTACCACATTACCGCATTATTTCCAGCTATCTTTCAACGTCACCGTCCTGTTAAAAATCGGTTTATCGCTGGTGGAGAGTTTATTGTCCAGGCAGAAATAGCCCTTGCGGATAAACTGGTAACCTTCATGCAGTTTTGCGTCAGCCAGTGCAGGCTCCAGGTATGCGTTCTCTATGATCTGTAAAGACGATGGATTGATGAGTTCGGTAAAGTTGTCTTCCGCACCCGGATTCTCATGGCTGAACAGCCGGTCATACAACCGCACTTCTGCCTTAACGGCATGGGGTACGCTTACCCAGTGAATAGTTCCTTTTACACTCACTCCGGAACTGTCCTGTCCGCTCTTGCTTTCCGGGATATAACTGCAGTAGATGGTCTCCACCTCTCCGTTTGCATTTTTTTCTACCCGCTCACATTTTATAATGTAGGCACTTTTCAGGCGCACCATGGCACCCGGAGCCAGCCTGAACCATTTCTTGGCGGGTACCTCCATGAAGTCTTCCCTTTCAATCCATAACTCTCTGGAAAAAGGAATACTCCGCTGTCCGCCACCATCTTCTGCTTCAGGATTATTCTCACTCAGCAGTTCCTCCGTCTGTCCTTCGGGATAGTTTGTGATCACGAGTTTCACCGGATCCAGTACTGCCATCCTTCTTAGTGCTGTCTTATTGAGATCCTCACGGATGCAGAATTCCAGCAAGCCCACATCAATTACGTTCTCCCTTCGCTGTACACCAATGCGGTCACAGAAATTCCGGATGGATGCCGGTGTATATCCACGTCTTCTCAGGGCGGAAATGGTAGGCATGCGGGGATCATCCCAGCCATCCACAAATCCTTCATTTACCAGGCGCAGCAGTTTTCGCTTACTCATCACCGTATAGTTCAGGTTGAGTCTGGCAAACTCATACTGATGAGATGGGAAAATATTCAATTGTGCGATGTACCATTCATATAACGGCCGATGCACTTCAAATTCCAGCGTACAAATAGAGTGGGTGATTCCCTCAATGGAATCAGACTGCCCATGGGCGAAGTCATACATGGGATAGATACACCAGGCATCACCTGTGCGGTGATGGTGGGCATGCTTGATCCTGTACATGATGGGGTCCCGCATGTGCATATTGGGTGAGGCAAGGTCCAGTTTCGCGCGCAGCACTTTTTCTCCATCCCTGTATTTACCCGCCTTCATTTCACCAAAAAGCTGCAGGTTCTCCTCAATGGAACGGCTTCGGTAGGGTGTGGGTTTACCCGGTTCTGTGGGCGTACCCTTGAAGGCAGCTAT
Source organism: Chitinophagaceae bacterium (assembly GCA_044225015.1). GTDB lineage: Bacteria > Bacteroidota > Bacteroidia > Chitinophagales > Chitinophagaceae > Pollutibacter. The sequence goes on from JBGAJG010000002.1 coordinate 681,408, forward strand.
CTCTTCTGCGGTAGAATCATCCACGTAAGCCAGGCCCTTTTTGATGAGCTCCACTGCAAACGCATATAACTGGCCAAAATAGTCAGAAGCATAAAACACGTTGCTCCACTGGAAGCCAAGCCAACGTACATCTTCCATGATGGACTCCACATATTCTGTATCCTCTGTTACCGGATTGGTATCGTCAAAACGCAGGTTGGTCTTGCCTCCATAAGTAATGGCAAGCCCAAAATTCAGGCAGATACTCTTGGCATGGCCAATATGCAGGTATCCGTTGGGTTCCGGTGGAAAGCGGGTATGGATGGTACTGTATTTCCCGTTCTTCAGGTCCTCTTCAATAATCTCTTCAATGAAATTCAATGACTTTTCTTCACTCATCGTATGCAATTGGAGGGCAAATTTACGAAATCACACGCAGGCTTTTCCGGATAATCTCTATGGATTCAAGTATCTGGTCTTCCGTGATCACCAGCGGAGGCGCAAACCGGATCTTATCACCATGCGTTGGCTTCGCCAGCAGGCCGTTTTCCTTCAGCGCCAGGCACAGCTTCCAGGCCGCCTCTTTATCCGGATGGCTGATCTCCAGGGCGTTCAGCAAGCCTTTTCCCCTTACCTCCCTGATATGTGGGTGATCCAATTGCGTAAGGGCTGATCTGAAAAGCGCACCCATTCGCGCAGCATGATCCACCAGTCCCTCATCCCTGAGTACCTCCAGTGCCGTAACGGCAACACGGCAGGCCAGTGGATTTCCTCCATAGGTTGATCCGTGCTCACCGGGTTTTATGGTAAGCATGATCTCATCATCTGCCAGCACGGCCGATACGGGCATGGTACCGCCGCTCAATGCTTTACCGAGGATGAGGATATCAGGCCTCACTTCCTCATGATCCAGAGCCAGCATTTTTCCGGTACGTCCCAGTCCGGTCTGGATCTCATCGCCCATCATCAAAACATTATGGGCCTCACAATATGCCTTGGCAGTAGACAGATACCCGGCATCCGGAACAATGACACCGGCCTCTCCCTGTATGGGCTCCAGCAAAAAACCACAGACATCGGGATCCTGCAATACCTTCTCCAGTGAGGGAAGGTCATTGTAAGGGACGATGATAAAACCGGGCATAAAAGGCCCGAAACGGGAATAAGAAGAAGGATCTGAACTGAAGGAGATCACCGTGCTGGTTCTCCCATGGAAATTGTGCGCACACACCACAATCTTCGCTTTATTTTCTGCAATGCCCTTGTGCATATATCCCCATCTGCGCGCCAGTTTGATCGCGGTTTCCACGGCCTCCACCCCTGTGTTCATCGGCAATACTTTATCATAGCCGAAATAGGTGGTGACATAACGCTCATATTCACCCAGCTGGTCATTATAAAATGCCCTGGAAGTAAGCGTGAGCCTGCTGGCCTGTTGCACCAACGTATCAATGATCCGTGGATGGCAATGCCCCTGGTTAACGGCTGAATAGCCACTGAGAAAATCGAAATATGGTTTATCATCCACATCCCAGACCATGACGCCTTTACCGCGACTAAGCACCACTGGAATGGGATGATAATTATGAGCGCCGTATTGATCCTCGAGATCAATAAAATATTGCATGGAATGCCTGGTGAGCATATAATAAGAATTAAAAAGTAAAAGAATAGAAGAAAGGGTAAGCCGAAGATGCTGACTCAGTGATTGAGAAGATCCAGATTGGCAGAGAGAAATACATTACCCATGCGGTAAAGATAATTATTTTATCTGAACCGTTTTCACCAGGTAATTTGAGGGGAATTTTATGTCCGTTTTGCGTTTGAAAAGACCAAATACCGTGGAGCCTGAGCCCGTCATGGAAGCATAGACCGCCCCCGCTTCATACAAACTATGCTTGAGGGCACCAATGGCTGGATATGTTTCAAATACGCCAGGCTCAAAATCATTTCGCAGCCAGTTTTTCCAGTTTTCAACCGGGCCTGCAATCTCGCCGGCCAGGTCCCCGGGGCCAGGGCTGGGGGTAATTCCGGCAAAGGCCGTTTTTGTAGATACATGAACACCCGGGTTAACCAGGGTGAGCCACCAGGAGGAAAGGGATAAGGCAACAGGGTTTAGGATTTCGCCCCTTCCTGTTCCATGGGCAGGTGTATTCAGCAGGAAGTAGGGACAATCGCTTCCCAATTGCAGCGCCAGGGGCATCAGTTCCTTTGTGGTATAGCCCAGCGAAAAATAAGTATTGAGCATGGACAGCATGAAGGCGCCATCGGCGGAGCCGCCACCCAATCCTGCACCCATGGGAATCAGTTTATGGAGGTGGATGTGCAGGGCGGGCAGGGTAGGATGCAGGGCTTTGAGCAGGTCATACGCTTTCTGGCAGAGGTTATCAGCAGAAAGGCCAATGACAGGAAGGCCGGTCAGGGAGAATTGGTGTTCCCTGGCGGGCACAAATTCCAGGATATCATATAAAGGGACAGGAAAGAAAACGGTATCTACATTATGATAACCGTCTGTCCGTTTGCCGGTGATGTACAGGCCCAGGTTGATCTTGCAGTGGGGGAAGGCGATCATTTATTTACCACGACTGTTAATCTCATCCCTAATGGCAATGGCCCTGATATAGTCTTCCTGTTCCAGGACTTCATTCAGGAGTTGGTGGAGGTCATCCAGGCTCAGGGTCTTGAGGTCATCGTTACCTGTGCTGTTTTCATCCGCACTGGAAGAGATGGCAGCCTTTTTCTTTTTGGTGCCGGAATCCTCCATTACCATGCCTGCATTCTCAAGGATATTTTCGTAGGTATAAATGGGGCAGCCAAAACGCACGGCCAGGGCCAGGGCGTCTGAGGTCCGTGAATCAATCTCTACGGTGTCTTTATCGTTGCTGCAAAGCAATTTGGAATAAAAAATGCCTTCCTGGAGGTCACAGATGACTACCTCATGAAGATCGATATTGAAGGCCATCATGAAATTCTTCATGAGGTCATGGGTGAGGGGTCTGCTGGGTTGCATCCGTTCCAGGGCAACGGCTATGGCCTGGGCTTCAAACCCGCCAATAACGATGGGCAGCCTCCGTAGTCCGTTCACTTCACCCAGCACAACGGCATAGGAATGCGTTTGCGTGATGCTATGGGAAAGGGCAACAATTTCCAGCTCGATCTTCTTCATAACAGAGCACGAAAATAAGATAATTAGACAATGCGGCAATAGGGTTAGTTCGCAGGTTCGTAACTGGTAATCAGGCGAACCTGCGAACCTGCGAACTATGCGACCTGCGACCTGCGAACTAATTCTTCAGTTTCTTAACCGCTTCAATGATTTTTGGCATGACGTCAAAAGCATCGCCCACAATGCCGTAGTCGGCGGCCTTGAAGAAGGGGGCTTCGGGATCTTTATTGATGACCACAATGCATTTGCTCCGGTTTACACCAGCGAGGTGCTGGATGGCGCCGGAAATGCCAATAGCAATATACAGGTTGGGTGCGATGGCCAGGCCGGTTTGCCCTACGTGTTCATGGTGCGGGCGCCAGTGGGCATCCGCTACGGGCCTGCTGCAGGCTGTAGCAGCACCCAGCAATTTCGCCAGTTCTTCCACCATACCCCAGTTCTCAGGACCTTTCAGGCCACGGCCGCCGCTGACAACGCGCTCTGCTTCTCCGAGGGGAACTTCTCCGGTCACTTTATGCGTGGCGGTAACTTTTATCTTGCTGGCGGGAATGGCAACGGAAAGCGTCTCCACAACAGCGGTACCTTCCCCTGCCACAATGGTGAATGCGTTAGGGCTCACAGCTAATACTTTAATGGCGGATTGCACCGCGATATGGGCAAAAGCTTTACCCGAAAAAACATTCTTCTTAACCACAAACCCATTGGCCAGGTCAGGTAAAGCCACGGCACCAGCTACCAGTCCTGCTTTAAGCCTGGCAGCTACACGGGGAGCCACAGATTTGCCGGTGGTATTATTGGAGAATACGATCACGGTGGCTCCGGTAGCAGTTGCCGCTTCGGAGATCACCTGGCTATATACCTGTGCATCCAGTTGGTTCAGGCTTTCGTTGCCGATCTGATAGACTTTCTTCACGCCATATTTACCCAGGGCAGTTGCATCTTCAGATATGGTGCCCAGCACGAGACCATTAGCTTCTGTCCCCATGAGGGATGCCAGCTTTGCACCGTAGCTTAATGCTTCCAGGGAGTTCTTTTTTACATGACCATCACTGTGGTCTACAAATATTAATACAGACATACAATTCGTTTGGGGTTAGATCATTTTTGCTTCTTCGTGTAAGAGACGAACCAGTTCTTCCGGGTTGTCTGCCGGCACCAGTTTCACACCAGCCTTGGCAGGGGGAAGTTCATATTTAACCACCGCGGTAAGGGTGTCAAGCGCAACGGGTTCAAGAACCTTCAGGGGTTTAGTACGTGCTGCCATGATGCCACGCATATTGGGGATACGGGCTTCCGCCATTCCTTTCTGGCAGCTCACCACCAATGGGAGGGCAACTTCCAGTGTTTCTTCTCCACCCTCCAGCTCACGGTTAAGGGTAGCCGTAGTTCCGTTAAGGTCCAGTTTTGTGGCCAGGCTCACGTAAGGAAGGTCCAGCAATTCTGCAAGAATTCCACCCGTAGCCGCGTTATTGAAATCAATGGTTTCTTTGCCGGTGAGGATCAGATCGTAACCCTGTTCTTTGGCCATAGCGGCAATCTGCGCAGCCACGGCATAGGCATCACCGGGGTCCGTATTGATGCGGAAGGCCTCATCACCTCCCAGTGCAAGCGCCTTGCGGATGATGGGTTCTGTGTCTGCACCGCCAACAGTCACCAGGTGCAGTGCTATGGACGCGTCTTTCTCTTTAAGTTCGATGGCGCGCACGAGGGCATACCACTCATCATATGGGTTGATGATCCATTGTACACCATCACCTGCGAATTTCGTGTTGTTATCCGTGAAAGCTATTTTTGCCGTGGTGTCCGGCGTTTTACTGACACATACCAGTATCTTCATATGGCTGAGGTTTGAAAATATTAAAGTTGTTTATGCAACTAAACGCAAATATAGTAACACATTTGCCAAAAAGAAGTTTTCCGTGAACTAAATTTTAATGGACAAAATTTTAAAACTAAAGGAGTATCTGGACCGCCAGCCTGATGATGCATTTCTGATGCATGCATTGGCACTGGAACACATCAAAATGAACGATTTGGTGGCGGCCAGGGCACTATTTGAGCGGGTGATAGCGGTGGATCCAGGGTATACCGGCACCTACTATCACCTGGCTAAATTATTGGAAGGGCTCGGGGAGAAAGAGCAGGCCATCGGGATATATATCCGGGGAATGGAGGTTTGCAAAGAGGCAGATGACCAGCATGCTTATCGTGAGTTGTTGGCAGCTTATGAAGATCTTGTGTACTGATGAATACCCTCGCCACTGCATATCAGCAATTTATACAAGAACACCAGTTGTTCCGGAAAGACGATGCCATTTTGCTGGCCGTCAGTGGTGGCCTGGATTCATCGGTCCTTCTTCACCTGACGGTAGCGGCAGGATATGCTGTTGAAATTGCCCACGCCAATTTTGGACTGAGGGGGGAGGAAAGCAACCGTGATGAAAACTTTGTACGGCAGTTAGGGCAGGAGTACGGTCTTACGGTGCACGTAAAGCACCTGGATGCCAGGGCCTATGCTGATCACCACCGCCTGGGTATACAGGAAGCAGCCAGGGACCTGCGGTACCAATGGTTTCATACACTGCTGGCAGAGCGGACGCTTCAATGCATTGCTACGGCACACCATGGGGACGACAATGTGGAAACCATGCTGATGAACCTTTTCAAAGGCACAGGGATTGCCGGTTTAAGGGGGATGACGGCCCGGCAGGGGAATATTGCCAGGCCCCTGCTTTTTGCCAGCCGCCTTGAACTGGAAGCATATGCCAAAACCCATGGGCTGTCATTTGTCACAGACAGTTCAAATCTAACGGATAAGTATACACGAAATTATATCCGGCTGCAGATTCTGCCGGTTGTGGAGCAGCTTTATCCGGGTGCAATGGAGCAACTCCGGAACAGTATGAAACGTTTTCAAGAGACAGAGCAGTTGTACCGTGAGGCGGTGGATCACAAACTAAAGAAACTACTGGTGGCGGAGGAAGGAAGGTGGAAGATTCCCGTGGAGAAACTGCGGCGCACCAAACCATTGCAGACCCTGGTCTTTGAATTGTTCAGGCCCTTCGGATTTCATGCGCGGCAGGTTACGGAACTCATTAAGTTTATGGATGCCGCCAACGGCAGTGTGATGCAGTCTTCTACCCACAGACTGATCCGGCACCGAAATTGGCTATTGCTGGAGCCTAATGCATCACCAGATGCATCACTGATGGTGCTGGAAGAAACTTCCACACTGTTCTCATTTTCAGGCGGTGTTTTGGAAATACACAGGACAGGATCACAAACCCCGTTACCGGATCCCCATACCGCTTACCTGGATGCAAATGCTGTGCAGTTTCCGCTGGTCCTCCGGCGCTGGAAACCTGGAGATTATTTCTACCCGCTGGGCTTGGCTAAGAAAAAGAAACTGGCGCGGTTTTTTATTGACCAAAAGCTTTCCCTTCCTGAGAAAGAAAAGATCTGGGTCCTGGAATCAGCGGGCAGGATTCTCTGGGTGCTGGGACAAAGAATTGACCACCGGGCCAGGGTAACCCCACAGACAACACAACTGGTCAAAATCCACTGGAAACCTTCCACAACGTAAAAAAGGTCCCTTTTTGCCTTGGTTTGTTGAGGATAAACGATTGAGCAACAATAATTTATCTATCTCAGTAAAAATTATGACTGCCATCATTTGGTAATGTGTAAAAAAAACACAATTTTGTCCAATAGTTGTGTGCTAAATACACAACTGTCTTTGGACCCAACTGATTGCCTGATGCGCCAATTACTGCTTTTCATCCTTCTCACGTGGGTACACCTGACGGTATCTGCCCAACTCATCACCACCAATCCTGGTTTTTTGCGGGAGAACAGCCCCAGCACTGAAATCATCCTGGATGCATCCTTTGGCAATAAAGCTTTGGTAAACTACCCACAGCCATCAGACATATATGTACACATTGGTGTCATCACCAATAAAAGTACCAGCTTTACAGACTGGAAATACGTAAAGTATACCTGGGGCACCACTACACCAGCAGCGCAGTGCACCTCCCTCGGCAATGGAAAGTGGAAGTACACCATCTCTCAGGACCTCAGAACATTTTTCAATATCACGGACGGTGCGGAAACCATCCAGAAGATTGCCATTCTTTTCAGGAATGGATTGGGTGTGGTGGTTCAGCGGAATGCAGATGGGTCTGATATGTACATACCTGTGTATCCCCCCGGACTGCAGGTGCGTATTGACCTGCCCCTTCGCCAGCCTACCTATACACCATCCTTTGAGACCATAACAAAATCTGTGGGTGATCAGATTACCGTAACTGCCAACAGCAGCAGCAATGCCAATATCACACTCACCTATGGTTCCAATACACCTTCAGCCAGCAACGTCAGTACATTTTCGCAAACATTCACCATACCTGCCGGTGGCACACAAACCATTACAGCAACTGCCACAGACGGTTCCGGCACTGTAACAGATGTACTCAGTTTTTTTGTGAGTGGCGGAGCTTCGGTGGCACCCCTGCCAGCAGGTGTCAAGGACGGGATCAATTATGAACCGGGTGATACCTCTGCTATTCTTGTTCTTTATGCACCCCTGAAAAATAATATTTACCTCCTCGGTGATTTCAACAACTGGACCCAGCAATTGAGTTACCAGATGACCAAGACCCCGGATGGTTTAAGATTCTGGTATCGCCTCACAGGGCTTACACCCGGAACAGAATATGCCTATCAATACCTGATAGACGGGACATTGAAGGTTGCAGACTACAACGCAGAAAAAGTACTGGATCCTAATAACGATAATTTCATTCCACCGGCCACCTATCCGTCTTTAAAGGCTTATCCAACGGGTAAGACTTCTGGCATTGTAAGTGTGTTGCAGACGCGTAAGCCGGCATATACCTGGCAGGTGGCCAGTTTTAACCGGCCTGATAAACGGAACCTCGTAGTGTATGAATTGCTTTTACGTGATTTCCTTGCCCAGCCCAACTGGAAAGTATTGAAAGATACTATAGGCTATTTTAAACGGCTGGGTGTAAACGTATTGGAGATCATGCCGTTCACGGAGTTTGAAGGGAACCTGAGCTGGGGATACAATCCATCCTTCTTCTTTGCACCGGACAAATACTATGGAACAGAAAATGACCTCAGGGCTTTTGTGGATGAATGCCATAAACAGGGAATTGCAGTGGTGCTGGACATGGTCATGAACCACGCCTTTGGCCAAAGTCCCATGGTGCAGATGTACTGGGATGCCACCACCGGAAAACCATCTACCAGCAGTCCATGGTTTAATCCTGATGCCACGCACCCTTTCAATGTAGGCTATGACTTTAACCATGAATCACAGGCAACCAAAGATCTGGTAGACAGGGTAGTGGAGCACTGGCTCACCAATTACAAACTGGATGGATTCCGTTGGGATCTCTCCAAAGGATTTACGCAAGTCAACAATCCTAACAATGTTGCAGCCTGGGGTAGTTATGATGCCAGCAGGATCGCCATCTGGAAAAGGATTTATGCAAAAATGCAAACCGTTTCACCCAACAGTTATTGTATACTGGAGCATTTTGCCGATAATACCGAAGAGAAGGAACTGTCTGATGCCGGAATGATGTTATGGGGTAACGGCAACTACAATATGAATGAAGCCACGATGGGGTATACCAGCACGTCAAATTTTGAAGGCCTGCTGCATACCAAACGGGGATGGACCAATCCCTATCTCCTGGGATATGCAGAGAGCCATGATGAAGAAAGGCTGATGTATAAAAACCTGAACTTCGGCAACACCGCAGGATCATATAACGTGAAAGATGCTAACACCGCATTGAAACGCCAGGAGATGGCTGCTGCCTTCCTGATGATGATGCCCGGTCCTAAGCTCATCTGGCAGTTTGGAGAATGGGGGTATGACTATTCTATCACTACTTGTCCTAATGGTACCGTGCCAACACCTTATCCCAACCAGCAATGCCGCACAGACCAGAAGCCCCTGCGCTGGGATTATTTGCAAAATGCCAGCCGTCAAGGGCTTTTCAATGTATATGCCAGTTTGAATAATTTGCGCCTCACGCCCAACTATGCGTCCACTTTCAATGGCAACAATGTAAACGTTGACCTTGCCAGTGGCTTCAAATGGATGATTGTGCAGAGTGATTCATTGAAAGCAGTAGTGGTCGGGAATTTTGACGTAACCGCCAAATCGGGTACCGTAACCTTCCCGCAGGCAGGTCCATGGTATTCCTATCTCACCAATACTGTCCGCAACGCCACTGGCAGTGCTGAAACGCTCACCCTCCAGCCCGGTGAATATTATGTGTACCTGAACCGGAACGTGAACAACCCCGTGATCACCTCTGTGGATGACCTGCGTCCGGATTATTCAGGGAAATCGCTGATCATCTATCCCAACCCGGCTACCAGCGCTTCTCTGCTGGTATATGAGATTCCGGAATCCGGTGCCGTGCAGGTGAGCATTTGGAATATGCAGGGTCAGCGGGTGGCCGGCCGTCAACTGGGTATTAAAGCAAAAGGCAGGCATGAGGTGAGGGTAGAGGGTTTAGGAATGAGGGCTGAGCAATTGAGTGCAGGGACCTATGTCCTTGTGTTGGAAGTGAATGGTAAACAGATGCGCAAGCAATTCCTGATTCAACGTTAGCAAATATTGACTTCAATATTGATACATCAACAGAAATGAAAATTAAAACTACGTTTATGACTGTCAAGCGAATGATGAGCCGGTTAGGACTGCTGTCCGTACTTATGCTGGCTCTGCTGCAATTGACCTTCGCACAGGGCAGGCTGGTTACCGGTAAAGTAACCAACGCCAAGGATGGCGCACCGGTAGCTAACGCCAGTGTAGTGGAGAAGGCCACGGGCCGCGGCACCAATACGGATGCCAGCGGTAGTTTCAGTATTAACGTCAGCGGCGACAATGCCGTTCTCGTGATTACCTCTGTAGGATTTGGACGGGTGGAAGTACCCGTAGGGCAGCGCACTGAGTTTAGTGTTCAGCTGGCTGAATCCACGAACAATCTCAATGAAGTAGTGGTTGTAGGTTATGGTACCGCACGCAAGCGTGACCTTACCGGTGCCGTTGCTTCCGTGAATTCAAAAGACTTTGTAAAAGGTGCCATCCAGACCCCCGAGCAATTGATTGCCGGTAAGGTGGCCGGTGTGCAGATCAGCACCAACAGCGGTGCCCCCGGTGCAGGGTCAAGGATCCGTATCCGTGGTGGTGCATCATTGAATGCCAGCAATGACCCCCTTATCGTTATCGATGGTGTTCCCGTTGACAACATCGGCATCGGTGGTTCTGTGAATCCGCTGAACATGATCAACCCCAATGACATCGAAAACTTCACCATCCTCAAAGATCCTTCTGCCGCAGCCATCTACGGTTCAAGGGCTTCCAATGGTGTTATCCTCATCACTACCAAGAAAGGTACCCGCGGTAAAGTGAAATTCAACCTCGGTGCCCAATTGTTTGTGCAAACGCCTTCCAGCAAAGTGGATGTACTCACAGGCGACCAGATCCGCGACATCATTGCAGCCAATGGCTCACAATCAGATGTAGCTAAACTGGGTACAGTGAATACAGACTGGCAAGACCAGATCTACAGGACTGCGCTGGGCCAGGATTTCAACCTCAGTGCTTCAGGTGCCGTAATAGATGGCAAACTGCCTTTCCGGGTTTCCGGTGGTTACCTGAACCAGGACGGTATCCTTAAGAACGGAAATTTCCAGCGCCAGACCCTGGCACTGAACCTCAGCCCCCGGTTACTGAAGAACAACCTGAAAGTTGACCTTAACCTGAAAGGCTCACGCACTGCCAATAAATTTGCTGACGAAGGCGCTATCGGAAGTGCTATCGCCTTTGATCCCACTCAACCGGTGACCGTAAACAGTCCGAGGTTTGGTGGGTACTTCACCTATATCAATAACGGTGCGCCCGGTGCACCTCCCGCAGACCTCAGCCCCAACAACCCTGTTGCCCTGCTGAATATGCGCGATGACAACAGCACCGTATTCCGCAGCATCGGTAACCTGCAGTTAGACTACACCCTGCCTTTCGTAAAAGGACTTCGGGCTAACCTGAACCTCGGTTATGATTACCAGCAAGGTTCCGGAACCGTTGTAGTGACAGACTCTGCCGCGTCTACATACCGCCGCTGGGATATCTCCAATAATCCATTTAAAGTAAACCACTACGGTGGTGTCAATAACCAGTACTGGAGTTTGCGCCGTAACCTGTTGATGGATTTTTACCTGAATTACGTGAAGGATATCAAATCCATGAACAGCAGGCTTGATGTAATGGCCGGTACAGGGTACCAGGATTTTTACAACTACCAGCGCAATTATGCTGACTATCGTTATGATGGTTCTGTACGCCCCGGCACCGAGCCGCAGTTCCCCTCTGGCTTTGGTGAGTATACACTGATCTCTTACTATGGACGTCTGAACTATACCATCGATAATAAATATGTAGTTACGGCTAACATCCGTACTGATGGTACCTCAAAGTTCAGCAAGGATAACCGTTGGGGTGTGTTCCCGTCTTTCGCCTTTGCATGGAAACTGAATGACGAGAATTTCCTGAAGAGCTCCAAGGTGATCAGTAACCTGAAACTCCGTGCAGGCTGGGGTATCACCGGCCAGCAGGATGGCATTGATTACTATGGATACATTCCCCGATACACATTGGGTAACAATGCCGCACAGTATCAGCTGGGTAACGACTACCTTTCTGTATACCGCCCTGCGGCTTATGATCCAAACCTGAAATGGGAAACCACCAGGAGCATCAACCTGGCCCTGGACTTCGGATTGTATGACAACAGGATCACCGGTTCAATTGATGTTTTCAACCGTAAAACTTCAGACCTGCTGAGTGTTGTACCCATCGCCCTCGGTACCAACTTTTCTAACCAGTTACTGACCAACGTAGGTAATATCCAGAGCAATGGTGCTGAATTCACCTTGAATGTTACACCTGTCCGGAATAATAAAGTAACCTGGGACATCGGATTTAACCTTACTTACCTGAATCCGAAAATCACCAAGCTTTTGCTGAATGAAGATCCTAGTTTCAAAGGTAACCTGGTGGGCGGTATCGCCGGTGGTACAGGTAATACCATCCAGATCCACTCCGTGGACTACAGGCCCAATACATTCTACGTTCGCAAGCAGGTATATGATAAATCAGGCACACCTATTGAGGGTTTGTACGAAGACCTGAACCGTGATGGTATCATCAACGACAATGACCTGTACCGTTACAAATCCCCCGATCCCCGTGTATTCATGGGTCTCAATTCAAATGTAAGCTGGGGTAAATGGAATGCAGGATTTGTAGCCCGTATTTTTGTAGGTAATTACAACTACAACAATATTGAAAGTAACCTTGGTGTTCTTCGCCAGGTGATCAACCCGCTGGGTTGGCTGGGCAATGCAAGTGCCAACTACCTGAAAACAGGGTTCACCAACAACCAGTACTTTTCTGATTACTACGTGCAGAACGCATCATTCTTCCGTATGGATAATATCAATGTTGGCTATGACGCCGGTGAGGTGTTCAAAGGCACGCGCCTGCGCCTCTATGGTAACATCCAGAATGCTTTCGTGATCACCAAGTATTCAGGGCTGGATCCTGAAGTGAACGGTGGTATTGATAACCAGATTTACCCCCGTCCGCGTACGTTTGTATTTGGTCTGAACCTTGATTTCTAAACTTAATAATCAACCTTGTTTATGATAAACATATCCAAAAGATTAACGGTGATGGCGGTGGCGCTGCTGGTATTTGCCAGCTGCCATAAAGACCTGGACCGTTTCCCTGCCAACGATGTGACCAGCGCCCAGGTATATAAGGATGCCGCCGGTTACAAGCAGGTACTCGCAAAAGTGTACGGAAGCATGGCGCTCACCGGTAATGCAGGTCCTGCAGGTTCCGGTGACGTAGCCGGTATTGATGAGGGTACTTCTGACTTCCTCCGCCTGTTCTGGAAAGCACAGGAATTGAGTACAGATGAAGCAGTAGTGGCCTGGAATGACCCTGGGATCCAGGACTTCCACAATATGAACTGGAGCGCCAGCAATCCCATGCTCACGGGCTTGTATAACCGCTCTTTTTACGTCATCACGCTCACCAATGAGTTCATCAGGGAAAGTGCCGATGGCAAACTCAGTGAACGCGGATTATCCGGGACAGACGCTGACGCCATCCGCACCATGCGCGCAGAAGCCAGATTTGTAAGGGCCTTCCAGTACTGGGTACTGATGGACCTGTATGGTAATCCCGGCTTTGTAACGGATACCACCGCCATTGGTGCAGGTATCCTTCCTTCACAGATTTCCCGCGCCAGCCTGTTCTCCTATGTGGAGAAAGAACTGCTGGAACTGGAAACCATTCTTCCCGCAGCCAGGAGCAATGAATACGGCAGGGCAGACAGGGCCGCAGCCCAGGCGCTTCTCGCAAGGATGTACCTCAATGCAATTGTGTATACAGGTACCGCTAAATGGGCCGAAGCACAGACCTATGCCAAGAAAGTAATTGATGGCGGGTACACGCTGAACACTGACTATCGCCAACTGATGCTGGCAGATAATAACAGCGGCAATACAGAAGCCATCTGGACCCTCAATTATGATGGTATCCAGACCAAGAACTACGGTGGCACCACCTTCCTGGTGAATGCTTCTGTAGGGGGCGATATGGACCAGAATGTGTCAGGTTTGTCCAAGTGGGGCGGAATCCGCACCACCAAGAACCTGGTGAACCTGTTCCCTGATGCAACGGGCGCTGTTGATAAACGTGCGCAGTTCTTTGCACAGAACCTGGAGATTGAAAAAGTGAGTGAGTTTAAAGATGGTTATGCTGTGACCAAATACCGCAATCGCACTAAATCAGGCGGATTTGGTAAAGATCCCGAAAAGACTTTTAGCGATATCGATTTTCCCGTGTTCCGTCTGGCAGAAATGTACCTGATCTATATGGAGGCCGCTGCCAGGTCAAACAGCAATGTTGCCCAGGCGGTTACCTATGCTAACCTCCTGCGTACACGCGCTTATGGAAGCACTGCAGGAAACATCGGCACGCCTAACCTTACGGCCGACTTTGTACTGGATGAACGTGCAAGGGAACTGTATTGGGAAGGTTTCCGCCGGTCAGACCTCGTTCGTTACAGCAAATTCACAGACGCCGCTTATCTGTGGCCCTGGAAAGGTGGTGTAAAGAATGGTACTGGTGTAGACAGCTATCGCAGGCTTTATCCCATTCCTACCACGGAAGTGGGCTCTAATCCCAACATCAAACAGAATCCCAATTACTAATCGTCAATGTCTTCAATTATGAAATATTTTAAATCAATCCCTTTTGTTCTTGCCCTTGCACTGACGTTGGGCAGCTGCGAAAAGCAGGAGAATAAGATCTATTTCGAAGGAGGCACTGAGCCGGCACTCACCGCCAGTAAAACGGCAGTAACGCTGAGTCCTACCATCGAATCACAGGAAGCCATCCGGTTCAACTGGACTAACCCTGACTATCAGTTCACCACGGGCGTAAGCTCACAGGATGTGAATTATACCCTGGAAATAGATACAGCTGGAGGAAATTTCAGCAGTGGCGCCAAGTACAGCCAGAGTATCTCCAGAGACCTCGTGAAAAGTTTCACCGTACTGGAACTGAATTCCATTTTCGGCAATACCATGCTGTTGAAATTTGGACGGCAGTACACCCTCGAGGCACGCGTGACCAGTTCACTCGCAGCAAATGCAGTTCCCCTTGTTTCCAACAAGGTGAGCTTCACAGCTACCCCTTATGCACCGCCCCCCAAAGTACCCGTTCCTGACGCAGGAACACTCTGGGTTACAGGTGATGCTTTCAATTCCGGTTGGTCTAACCCGCTGGGCACTCCTTTTGATGTAAACCAGAAATTCACGAAGGTTTCCAATACGGTGTATGAACTGGTAGTGCAAATGAAAGGCGGTGGCGCATATAAACTGATCCAGGAACAAGGGAACTGGGGTACACAATACCATATGCTTAACGGCGGCACCTGGGAAGGCGGAGCCATTGAGAAGAAAGATGCAGACCCTGCATTCCCTGGCGCACCCACAGCCGGCACGTATAAGATCACGGTGAATTTCCAGACAGGAACCTTCACAGTAGTAAAACAATAACCAGACTTAAATAATAGAATATGCGTATCAGAAAAATATTATTATGGAGTGCGGTTGCAGCGCTGGGTTTCTCTGCCTGCGATAAACTGGACCCCCTGCCTCAGTATGGTCTGGGTGTTGATCCTGTTGCCGCAGTGTCATCCACCACCGTGGCGCCTCCACCGGCAGACAGCCTGAAAGATGCCCTCACTGTGAGCTGGACAGACCCTGCCTATGCCACTGACAGCAATACAGTGAAGTATATTGTACAGATTGATTCAGCCGGCAGGAATTTCAGCAAAGCCGCTGTAAGGGAAGTGATTGGTAAGCGCAGCACCACGTATACTGCCCGTGAACTGAACAACATCATGCTGGCATGGGGCTTTGAATTCAACAAAGCTTATGACCTGGATGTGCGTGTGATCTCTTCTTATGGTAACAACAATGAGAAGCGCGGCTCAAATACCGTTAAGATCAAAGGAACGCCGTATAAAATTCCACCCCGCGTGGCACTGCCCACATCTGGCAAGTTGTTCCTCGTTGGAGATGCGTCAGAAGGTGGCTGGAACAATCCGGTTCCCGTTCCTACGCAGGAATTCCAGCGGCTGGACGAAACAACCTTTGTAGGGATATTCAACATGAAGGGCGGCAAGCAATACCTGGTACTGCCAGTTAACGGCAGCTGGGATAATAAGTTCTCTGTTCAGAACAATACCCTGCCCGGTCTCAGTGCGGGTGGTGATTTCAGGTTCAACGCTCCTGATAACTTCCCTGGTCCCGCTACCGACGGTCTGTACAAGATCGTACTGGATTTCCAGGCCGGTAAGTTCACCGTTACACCCTTCACCCAGCAGCATGGACTGCCCACCGCATTGTTTGTAGTAGGTGATGCCACGCCGGGAGGATGGAATAACCCAGTACCCGTTCCTTCACAACAATTCACCCGCATCAACAGTGTTGTGTGGGAAATGCCCAGCCTCGCCCTAACCACGGGTAAGAAAATGCTGTTCCTGCCTGAAAATGGTAACTGGGGCAAGAAGTTTGGAGATGGAGCCAGTGCCGGAAATTTTGTACCGGAAGGGGCAGATATCTCTGCACCGGCAGCATCTGGTAACTATAAGATCCAGGTGAATTTTGCCAACAATACCTACAGCTTTACTAAGCTGTAATCATCTGTCAGAAATAAAAACTGCCGCCTCAGTTTCTGGGGCGGCAGTTTTTATTTCTGGCAATTGATCAATTGGGCATTTGGGCAGTTGAGCATTTGAACAGATGTCAGAATATAGCCTGCACAAACCGCTCTAATACGTTAACATCCGTGAATGCTTTCACAGCAATGTATGTAAAGACCAGTCCAAACACTCCACCCCAGAAGTGAGCGCTGTGGCCAATATTATCATTGCCACGCTTTGCCAGGTAAGCGGAAAGTGCGAGGAATAGGATCCCAAAAAGCCAACCCGGAATATCAATCGGAATAAAAAAGAAACGCAGGGGCATGGCTGGTTCCAGAAGGATAGCTGCAAAGATCACTGCGGATACGGCACCGGAAGCACCCAAGGCCCGATAGGCATATACTTCCCTGTATTTTATATAATCAGGAATACAGGCAAACACAGCGCCTAAAACATAAAGTGCCAGGTAAAGCCATCTTGCTTTGTCTGTAAAATAAACCGGATACAGAAAAGTCTCGATGGCTGATCCAAATGAATACAAAGTCATCATATTAAAGGCCAGATGCATCAGGTCCGCATGTACCAGGGCTCCGGAAAAAAAGCGGAAATACTCGTTACGGTGGTTGATCTGGTATGGCCAGAATAATACCTTCTCCTTCCCGGCTTCGTTATTCAGCAAGGGAAGAGATACAATACAGGTAACAATGAGGATCACTTGTGTAATAGTCATGAAATGCGTTTAATGATGATGGTATTTTTCGTTTCTGTTGATGGTGCAGGCCCGGTAAAGCTGCTCTGCCAAAATGAGTCTGACCAATTGATGGGGAAAGGTGAGGGCCGATAGGGACCATTTGAATTGCGCACGTTGTATGACAGATTGATGGATGCCAAAGGCCCCACCAATGAGGAAAACCATATGTTTTGTGCTTTCATTGGCCTGTTGCTGGATCATATGCGCCAGTTGGACAGAGTCCAGCATCTTTCCCCGTTCATCCAGTGTTACCAGGTAGTCGTCTTTGGCCAGCATATCCAGGATGATAACGCCCTCGGCCTTTTTTAATTGCTCTTCATCCATGGCAGCCGCCTGTTTGGGTGGCGGGATAATTTTCCACTCCATGGGATAGTAACGGCCAAGCCTGGCCGAGAATTCTTCGATACCGGTTTTTACATGAGGCTCATGGGCCTTTCCGATGGTCCAGAGGGATAACTTCATCGGTTTAAAAGTAATCAATTATCGCCGCGCCTTCCTTCCCCAAAAAAATTTAACTTAACGCTTCAGCCAGAACACATGAAAAAACTGCTACTGATTTTTGGCCTCATGGCCGCTCTGCATCCCGTATTTGCGCAAATTAAAGATGCCCCGCCGCGTACAGAGGGGGATGGTCCTTACACCCAGCTCATCCTCCGGGGTGCCATTGTGATTGACGGCACCGGTGCACCTCCGTTTGGTCCTGCAGACATCGTTATTGAAAAAAACAGGATCGTCGCGGTCTCTGCCGTCGGCAATCCCGGCACTCCCATCAAAGAGAGCAGGAGGCCCAAGCTGAAAGAGGGTGGGAAGGAAATTGATTGCAAGGGGATGTATATCCTGCCCGGACTGATTGATATGCACGGGCATATTGGCGGTGCTGCGCAGGGAACCCCTGCAGAATACGTCTTTAAATTATGGATGGGTCATGGGATCACCACCATCCGCGAACCCGGATCCATGAATGGCCTGAAATGGACCTTGAATCATAAAAGAAAAAGCCAGGCCGACAGTATCACGGCCCCACGCATCTTTGCCTATACAACATTTGGACAGGGAAGTGAAAAACCGATTGCCACACCTGAAGAAGCAAGGCTCTGGGTGCAGAAAAACGCAGCGGCCGGTGCAGACGGTATCAAGTTTTTTGGAGCAGCACCAAAGATCATGGAGGCAGCCATTGCTGAGAATAAGAAACTTGGGCTTCGCTCTTGTGCACACCATGCCCAGATGGCTGTTGCGCGGTGGAACGTAGTACACTCCGCAAAGGCAGGCCTCACTTCCATGGAGCATTGGTACGGACTACCGGAGGCTATGCTTAAAGACAATACCATCCAGGCCTACAGCCCTGATTATAATTACCAGGATGAACAGGACCGGTTTGGCGAAGCGGGAAAATTATGGAAACAGGCGGCAGAACCGGGCAGTGAGAAATGGAACCGCCTGATTGATACCCTACTGGCTTACGACTTTACCCTTGATCCTACTTTTAATATTTATGAAGCCAGCAGGGATCTGCATCGTGCACGCAGGCTGGAATGGCATGATGAATACACGCTGCCATCATTGTGGAAATTTTACCAGCCTAACCGAGACTCCCACGGTTCCTATTGGTTTAACTGGGGTACAGAACAGGAACTGGCCTGGAAAGAGAATTACAGGTTATGGATGCATTTCATCAACGACTATAAAAATAAGGGCGGACGTGTGACCACAGGCTCCGATAATGGTTTTATCTGGCAGACCTATGGTTTTGGTTATATCCGTGAATTGGAGATGCTCCGTGAAGCCGGTTTTACACCCCTGGAAGTGATCAGGTCAGCCACCCTTTATGGCGCCCAGGCCCTGGGTATGGAAAAAGACCTTGGTTCCATTGAAATAGGTAAACTCGCGGATCTCGTCATCATTGACCAGAACCCCCTTGCTAATCTTCAGGTGCTCTATGGCACTGGAGCCATTCAGGTAACGGCAGACAACCAGGTGGTGCGGGTAGGTGGCGTGAAGTATACCGTCAAAAACGGGATCGTGTATGATGCCAAGAAGATGCTGGAAGATGTTAAAAAAATAGTGAGCAGTAGCAAATAACAATTAGCAATTAACAATTAATGTAGTGTATGAGGATTAGTTTATTGATATGCTTCCTGATTTTTGCAAGCACATCATTTGCGCAGAAACTTCCTGCTATTGAAGACAGGGTGGCAGGAATGAAGAAAATTCCGGGGTATATGGATCTCTATTGGGATGAGGGAAATGGCAGGATGTATATGGAGATCAACAAATGGGACACTGAACTGCTTTACGTAGTGTCATTGCCTGCAGGATTGGGATCCAATGATATAGGCCTTGACCGTGGCCTGAGTGATGGTGGCAATGTGGTGTCTTTTTCAAGGGTAGGGAAGAAGATCCTTATGACGGAATCCAACTATCGTTATCGGGCAAACACATCAGATGTTTCTGAGAAAAGGGCTGTGGACCAGAGCTTCGCAAAGTCCACCCTCTGGGGATTTACGGCACTCGCGGAAACGGGTAACCGAAGTCTGGTGGATGCAACAGCCTTTCTGATGCGCGATGCCATGCAGGTGGGTAACCGTTTGCGGAGAATGCAGCAGGGAAATTTTGCCCTGGACAGTTCCCGGTCTGCCATCTATCTGGCATCCACCAAAAACTTCCCCCTGAACACGGAAATTGAAACCACCGTAACCTTTGGCAATTCAGATGGAGTGGTTGGAGGCTATGTACAGTCTGTAACGCCCTCTGCCTCAGCCATCACCCTCAGGATGCATCACTCATTTGTGCAGCTGCCGGATAATAATTTCAAGCCCCGCGTTTTTGACCCGCGCTCCAGTTATATCCCGGTGAGTTTTTATGACTACAGTACGCCGGTAACGGAGAACATTGAAAAATTTTATGTTGAACGTCACCGCCTCGTGAAAAAGGATCCCAACGCTGCGAAAAGTGAAGCAGTGAATCCCATTATTTATTATGTAGACAACGGAACGCCCGAGCCCATCAGGTCTGCCCTGGTGGAAGGTGCATCCTGGTGGAACCAGGCATTTGAAGCGGCGGGCTTCATCAATGCTTTCCAGGTGAAAGTACTGCCAGATACCGCAGACCCTATGGATATCCGTTACAATGTGATCAATTGGGTACACCGTTCCACCAGGGGCTGGAGTTATGGAGGCGGCGTTACGGATCCCCGCACGGGCGAGATCATCAAGGGCCAGGTGACCCTGGGCTCACTGCGCGTGCGGCAGGATTACCTGATTGCACAGGGGCTATTGGCGCCCTTTGAAAAAGGGATGCCTGCAGACAACAAGATGATGAAAATGGCCCTGGAAAGGCTTCGGCAACTCTCTGCCCATGAAGTAGGACATACCCTGGGACTCATGCATAACTATGCATCCAGCGTCAACAACCGAGCGTCTGTTATGGACTATCCACATCCCATGGTGCGGTTGGATGCAGCCGGGAATATTGATCTCAGCAATGCCTATGATCAGAAGATTGGAGAATGGGATAAGGTGGCCATTAACTGGGGTTACCGCGAGTTTGCGTCTGGTACAGATGAAAACAAAGCCCTTGACCAGATCCTTGATGAAGCCTATGGTCGCGGCCTGCAATTCATATCAGACCAGGATGCCCGTGCTGCGGGAGGGCTGCATCCCACGGCCCATCTTTGGGATAATGGCAAAGATGCTGTGACTGAGTTACAGGAGGTCAGTAAAGTACGGGAGAAAGCATTAAAACAATTTGGCGTAAACAGCATCAGGGCTGGCTATCCGATGGCGATGCTCGAAGACGTTTTGGTGCCTGTATATTTTTACCATCGCTACCAGGTAGAAGCAGTGTGTAAAATAGTGGGCGGAATGGATTACATGTATGCATTGAATGGCAAGCAGAATAAAAAGCTGGAACCACTGCCTAAAGAAGTGCAGCTTCGGGCCCTGGAAGCTGCCCTGCAAACCATCCAGCCATCTTACCTTGAAATACCGCAACATATCCTGGATATCATCCCGCCCCGGCCATCCAGTTATGGTAACCAACGCGAGTTATTCAGTAAGCGTACCGGACTGGCATTTGATCCGCTGTCACCCGCTGAAACTGCCGCAGATCTTCCGCTGAGTTTTCTATTTCATCCGGAACGTATCAGCAGGATGGCCATAAACCAGCAAAAAGGACTACCCCTTGATGAGATGCTGAACAAAATCATTACAGCCACCTGGAAGGCTCCACGGAAAACGGGTATCCAGGGGCTTATTCAGCAGCAAACAGAACAAGTGGTACTAACTTACTTGCTGGCAGGTTCCATTGATGAAAAGGTGAGTTTCGCAGGAAGGGCTGCCATGCGCAAATCCCTGGACGACCTGAAATTGTATATCGATGGCCAGAAAAAGACTGCAGGCAACGCTCAATACACGGGTCACCTGTCGCTGGCCCTGGAAAGAATGAAGGCACCGGAAAAGGCCAGGCCTACTATCCATGCGGCCATTCCTCCGGGAGCTCCTATTGGAGATCAGGACTGATGGCTGGCAGTGGTTGCCCAGGACCTGGACAACTGTTTCCAGAATATTTTAGAGTACCTGACGGGGAACAAACGAACAAACCGATCCATCATGCGCGCATCCTTTCCAATAAGGATGCGTTCTTTTTGTTGGGTAATCCCTTCAATGATGACACGGGCAGCTTCTTCCGGGGTGGTGCGCGCCATGCGACGGAAATTTTTCATATGGAGTTGCGGATCCCTGGCCATCGCCCCGGTGAAACGGCCATTGCTGACAATACCCGTATCAATGCCACCCGGATGTACGCAGTGGGTCATAATTTTTGTGCCGATGAGTTCCATGCGGAGGGTTTCCGTAAAACCCCGCACGGCAAATTTAGACGGGCTGTATGCACACTGGTGTAATATGCCAGCAAGACCAAACACACTGGATACATTCACAATATGACCAGCATCCTGCTTAAGGAAGTATGGATAGAAAGCCTTGGTCATTCGCACCACACCCCAGAAATTAATGTTGATGAGCCACTCCATATCCTCCAGTGAAGTATGCCTGAATTCACCAGACATCAGGGAAACACCGGCATTGTTGATCAGGACGAGTTTACGGCCCTCCAATTGCGGAATGATTTCTGCAGCAAAGTTTTTGATGTCTTCGGCATTGCCCACATCCAGTTTGCGCGTACTGATGCCCGTATGCAGCGTTGCAGTTTCCGTAAGTCCCCCCTCGTTGACATCGGTAGCAATAACGCTAGCGCCTAATTGCGCCGCCTGAACGGCCAGTTGCCTGCCGATGCCGGAAGCAGCGCCAGTGATGATACAAACAGATTGTTTCCACATATTGATTTATTTACAGATCACTGAAGGAAGACGCCTTCATCAAAATGGTTTCATTTCTGGATACACTTCCCTGGTATTTGGGATCTGCTGTGAGCTTTTTCCATACAGGGTCTTCTACAAAAGCCTTCCAGTGATCTGTACGGGACTGCATATTCTCAAAACGTGTCATATAGATCAGGTTAGGCATGCGCGGGCCCACCATTACGTGGGCATAAAAAAGTGCATTAAAACCCAGTCTGCTGAATAAAGGAATCTCACCGCCTTCATTGAACATATGCACTTTATTGAGATGCATAGCCTCAGACGGACTTTCGTAACTCCTGAATTCGTAGACATTGCCAGGATCCCGTTTAAAGGTGGTTGCAGGATCATAATGCCGCATGTCCCTGAAAGCAGATGCTAAACTGGATTCAATCCTCAGATACGGGATTTGCCCCTGCTTCCCCGTATGTTGCAATACAGGATCATTTCCCCATGGATTCATTGCATTCAGTTTTTCATCGATTGTTGCATAATGATTCAGCCCTTTTAGGGGAATCCAGACCATCAGTTTTTTGTCCGTAAGGGTATCATTATTCAGCGGCATAAAAATGCCCACATGTTTGATGCCCTGTGCATGCAAAAATGGCTTGAGGGTATTGCCGGCAAAGCTTTCTGCGGCCTCAATCTGCTCCATACTGCTGCAGTGATAAACTTTCACTATATAATAGTCTTGCTGGGATTTTTGCGCAAACAAAGGGATTAGAAAGAATGATCCCAATAAGAAAAGCATAATTCTCCTGGCCATATCCATGGTTTATACTTCTCAATATAATGATTACAGTCATTCTTTAGGTAAGGTGTACGGAATAACTTGCAGATGCCATTTTAACTGATTAACTGCTGTTATGCTAAAATCAAAAGGCCCGGCTTTGTTGATACTGTTGGTGGCCGTATTTGTTGTCACGGCCTATGTGGGTATCTCCCGTTTTGTGACATACAATACAAAATTCACTTATCCTGAAAATCCCCTCACCAGGCTAATGGAAGGCAACCAGCGATTTTACAATTTTCATCCGGTGCATCCTGATGAAGATATTACCCGGTTTAAAGAGACTGCAGAAGGGCAGCATCCAGTGGCTGTGGTCATTTCATGTTCAGACAGCCGTCTCTCTCCGGAGCTGATCTTTGACCAGGGGGTGGGGGATATTTTCGTGATCCGCACAGCAGGAAACATTATTGGTGGTGTTGAACTGGGTAGTGTGGAATATGCCGTTGAGCATCTGGATGCCAGACTTGTTATGGTAATGGGCCATGAAGGGTGCGGTGCCATTAAAGCATTGGTGGAAGGGGGTGATGCACCCGGTCATATCAGGGATATCATTGACAGCTTGCAGCAGGAGGCAGAGATCAAAGACCTGGTAGCTCATGAAGGCTATCAGATGGAGCACTGTATCCTTGCTAACATTCGGCACGGTGTTCACCAGATTCGTACACAATCTGCCCTGATCCGCGAAAAAGAGGAGAAGGGACAACTAAAATTGGTAGGCGCTCGTTTTGACCTCAATAGCCTGAGAGTGGAACTTCTTCCGGGCTTGGAAAAATAATCTGTTGCTATAGAAAACCTCTGCCTTATCACACTATCAGGAATTTTAGCCTCCACTAAGTCCAGTATCACCTTTTCCCAACGAAGCATTTATATCACGCAACAATGAAAAAATGCTTGTGACTGTAGGTACTATTTTCTCATCAATGAACTTAAAAATTACTGTATGAAAAACGTATTATTTTTATGGGGGATAGTCAGCATTTTGGCTTGCACAAAAGAGCAAACCCTTCAACCAGATGATATCAGTGCTGCTATGGCACGCAGGCAGTTACCTGTAATTTCAGAGATTTCGATTACAGAAGAATCAGGAGAGAACATTATTGAGAACTTTCATTATGAAAATGGGAGGTTGGTAAGAGTGACAGACTCTTATGGAAGATCAAACAGTCTGTTCTACTACTCTCCGGAAAAAAGGACAAATGTAACATGGAACGGATACTGGACTACCTATTACTATGTCAATGAAAAAAATCAACTCATTCAACGGATAAAAAGTTATGGTAATGATGTTTACTATAGATTTTATCAATATCAGCATGGTAATTTGGTTGCAGATTCTTCCAGGTATGGACCGGAAGCGCCAGATTATAGAATTAATTGTAGCTACTATACCTATACTGGCTCCAGATTGGTGTCAATCAGGAGGGTCTACAAGGATTTCAGGAACTTTGTTCAGGTTGGCGAGACTGAAGCAAATAAAATAGAATTAGACTGGAAAAATCCATTTCACGTAATTATCAGTTATGATGACGAGTATACACTTGAGTTGAAGAATTCAATTACAATTAAATCGCCATTCTATTACAATAGCTTGTTGTCTTCTGACTTAGTCAGACCGTCTTCAATTTCCAGACGCAGGTTATTGAGTTTCAATAATAACCCATTGTTTTCAAATGTCTGGGACTATGATTTCGAAGGAGAACTGAGCTCAGGGATGTTGAATATTGATGAGATCAGAAGATTCGGTACTACTAATGATGCGGACTTTCGATGGTATAAGAAATCTATTAAAACCAACAAATACCATCTGCCCGAAGAATTTATCGAAGTATTTGAATTTCCTAGTGACTGGGAAGGCGGAAGAGGATCAAGAGAGACAAAATATGCTTTCAAATATATTTTACTGTAGGTCCAAATGCTTAAGTGCTTCTTTCATCCATTTTAATGCAGAAAAGGCATCACATATGTGATGCCTTTTGACCTGGTGACCCCGTCAGGATTCAAACCTGAAACCTTCTGATCCGTAGTCAGATGCTCTATTCAATTGAGCTACGGGGCCATTTGGGGCAGCAAATATAGTAAAATTCCCAACACCCCCAAAATCAGTTCGCAGGAGGCAGTTCGCAGTTCGCATTTTTCCCTGGGAACTGCCCCCTGCGAACTAACGCTAATATGGCCAAAGCACAAATGCTTCCATAGCAGCATACTTGGGCAGGCCCAGCTTGTCATACAGGTCAGCGGTGCCTGCGTTTCGCTCTTCTGCGCGCTCCCAGAATTCGCGGCTGTCTGACCCCTGGAAAACCACGCCGTCTTTTTGCGACTGGTGAATGAAAATACCGTTTCGCTTTTGCACCACCTGGTCAGGGCTCATGGGGATTGCCATGTCCACATCCCAGAGATCCCATTCTGCCCAGGCTCCGCGGTAGAGCCAGAGCCTGCAGTCTTTTACCGATTCATCACCGGCTGCCTTGAGTCTTTTGAGCGCGTCGTACAGTATATCAAAACATACTTTGTGCGTTCCATGCGGATCGGCAAAGTCGCCCGCGGCAAAGATCTGGTGTGGTCTGATCTTCCTGATCAGGTTCATCGTGATCTCCACGTCTGCCTCACTGGGAGGATTTTTTTCGATGAGCCCCGTTTCATAAAAAGGAAGGTTCATGAAATGGATATTCTCATCTTTGATCCCTACATAACGGCAGGTTGCCCTGGCTTCCGTTCTGCGGATCAGGCCCTTGATCTCCCTGATCTCTTCAGTATCCTTCTGGTAGGATTTTTTGGTCTTGATGAAATTGGCAGCCGTTTCCCAGATGGTATTGGCCTTGCTTTTATCGATCCCGAAAATAGAATCAAATTCCACGGCAAAATCAATCTGCCGCATCACAAACTCATCACTCACTGCGATGTTCCCGGATGTCTGATAGCCCACATGTACATCATGGCCCTGCTCATGCAAGCGGATGAATGTGCCCCCCATGGAAATAATATCATCATCTGGGTGGGGTGAGAAAATGATCACCCTTTTTTGTTTGGGTTCCCTGCGCTCAGGATGACGGGGCACCTCTTCGGAAGATTTGCCACCAGGCCAGCCGGTAATGGTATCCCGCATGCCGTTGAACACGCGAAGGTTAATATCATACGCAGAGCCAAATTTCACCATCAGGTCGCTCAGGCCATTGTTATTATAATCAGCACTGGTGAGCATCAGGATGGGTTTGTTCATTGTAAAAGCCATACTGCAAACCGCTTTACGGATGGTTTTTTCCGTCCACTCAATCTCGCCGGTGAGCCAGGGTGTTTTAAACCTTGTCAGTTCCTGTGCAGCGCCTTCATCCAGTACGAAACTGCAGTTAGGATGCTCCTGGAGGAAGGATGCAGGAACATGATCTGTCACTGTTCCTTCCACGGATTTCCGGATCACGGGTGCCTTGTGGATGCCCCAGGCCAGGAGTACGATCCTGCGGGCTTTCAATATGGTATTGATACCAACGGTAATGGCTAAACGGGGAACCTGGGCGATGGAGGAAAACTCATAGGCATTCGCCAGCCTGGTGGTATTGTCCAGCGCAACCAGTCGCGTCCCGGAGTGTCTGCCTGAACCGGGTTCGTTAAAACCGATATGACCGTTGAGACCAATACCGAGCACCTGGTAGTCTATCCCGCCTGCTAATTCAATTTTCTTCTCATAAACGGCCGCATAGGACCGCACATCGTTTTTGTCAATAGTACCGTCCGGCACATGGGTGTTGGATTTATCAATATCAATATGGTCAAACAGGT
Source organism: Chitinophagaceae bacterium (assembly GCA_044225015.1). GTDB lineage: Bacteria > Bacteroidota > Bacteroidia > Chitinophagales > Chitinophagaceae > Pollutibacter. The sequence continues at coordinate 708,555 of JBGAJG010000002.1, forward strand.
GTGTGTTCATGAAGCGATGATAACTCTGCAGTGCGTCAGGCTCAATAGGATAGTATTCATCCAGGTTGAAGGTGATCACATTTTTGAAGCTGAGGCCTTCATTTCTGTGAAGGGCTACCAGTTCTTTGTAGAGTGTCTTGGGGGTAGATCCGGTGGCAAGTCCCAATACGCAGGGTTTGCCTTCTTTTTGTTTCTGGCGGATGAGATCTGCAATTTCCCTTGCCACCTGTGCCGAAGCGATCTTATCATCGGCATAGATCTGCACAGGGATCTTTTCAAAAGAATCTACTAAGCTCATGAAGGTTTGTTTTCAGTTAAGTTGGTCAAATATGATGTTAATAAAGATAACAGTTTGTTGTCACTCAGGGCTGCATATCCAGTTCAAACAACAGTGGCCATAATTTCCCGGTGATATACATTTTCTTATTGTCCGGATTCCAGGCAATGCCATTCAGTACGGCTCCGTGCGGATTGGTCTGGAGATAGGTAAGATCAATCTTGGCATATTTTTTCAGGATATCCGTGAAATCAAGCTTCCCTGTTACATAACCATTTTCAGGATTGATCCTTACGATATAGTTGTATTCAATCCTGTTGGCATAAATGGAACCATTCACATATTCCAGTTCATTGAGGTTATTCAACGGGCCCAGGTGATCTGTAACAGAAACAACTTTTTCCAGTTTGAGATCTGCGGGCCTGCAGTAATACAATTTGTCTGAACCATCACTCAGGATCAACGATTTTTCATCATGGGTGATGCCCCAGCCTTCTCCGTTCCATGTCATTTGCCGGATGGGTTTCAGTGTTTTTGCGTCATAGACAAATACAACATGATTTTCCCAGGTCAGCTGGTAGAGCGTATCCCGCAGGATGGTGAGGCCTTCGCCAAACATCTTTGCATCCAGTTTATGGTTTTGCTTAACCGTTCCTGTTTTATAATCAACGGTTCGCAGGACAGAGCGGCCCTGCAGACCGGTACTTTCATACAATACGCCTTTGTAAAATTCCAGTCCCTGTGTAAATGAAGAAGTGTCGTGCGGATAAGCATTCAACACTGTATAAGGTATGGCAGCGGCTTCTGGTATAGTTGTTACAGGGGTTTCTGTCTGGTCATTGTTCTGTGTTTCCGGCCCTTTACAACTGGTTGCCAGGAGAAAGAGTAGGGGGAGCCATATTTTTCTCAGGATCTGCATGAAAATATTCTTTTTTTAAATGGTTCATGGTCAAACCATTGGCTGCAAATCTACAGGATTGGCGGCAATGGCTGGCGTCCGGGGTTTTGATTTATCCGTTAGATTTCCCATCTTTACAGTAACCACACCTCTGTTATCCCGATGTTGCATCCTGCACATCCTGACCTTACGGAAGGTATCCATCTCAAGATTTCCTGAAAACCTTTTCCATCCACTCCTTTGTAATTTCCGCCGCCCAGTGCTGCCGGCTTCCTATTGTCCAATCCTTCCGATGACTGTTGATCTATAGCCTTTTTGAAGAGCCATTCGAACCAGAAACCACATCGAATGCGCACTTTGTTGATAATATTGTTTATGCTGTCTTCGTGCCTGTCACTGAAGGCCCAGAAAAGCTGTGGTTCAGACGCGTACCAGCAGCTCATCAGAAAGCAATTTCCTTATAGTATATACCGCAATGGCATTAGCCTGAGTGCTTCTGAACAAGAGGCTTCTTCGGCTGTCTTTGATGAAGGCCAAACCGTCACTATCCCAGTGGTGGTGCATGTTCTGTACCAGTCTTCTGTTTCGGAAATTTCAGACTTTACTGTTCAACAACAACTGGATATCCTAAACCGGGATTTCAACCTCGGCGATCCTGCTGTTGCCGCTGTTCCCCAGATATTTGCCCGCGTAGCAGGTAGCGCCAACATTCGTTTTCAGCTGGCCAGGGTGGATCCGGAAGGAAGGGCTACTACAGGAATCAACAGGAAGAAATCAAGCAGGCTTATGTGGGGCAATGATGACAAGATCAAGGATCCTGCCTATGGTGGTGTAGAACCATGGGACAGCAGGTATTACCTCAATATCTGGGTCAGCAACCTGGTGCCGGGATTGCTGGGTTATGCTTCTGCACCCGGGTCTCCGACCAACCGTGACGGCGTGGTGATAAATGCCGGCGTTTTTGGAGAAGCGGGGGGCAGTTTCAGCAAGGGGAGGACTACCGTGCACGAGGTGGGCCATTGGCTTAACCTTAAACACCTTTGGGGGGAAAGCAACTGCGGTTCTGATGAAGTTGAGGATACTCCGCCGCAGAAAACGTACAACCAGGGATGCCCGAGTTTCCCTAAACTGAACAATGCCTGTGGTACAGATGGCAATGGCGAAATGTATATGAATTTCATGGATTTCACTGACGATGCCTGCATGGTGATGTTTACAAAAGGGCAAGTGGCAAGGATGCGGGCTATCTTTTTCTCAGGCGGCGTGAGGGCTACAGTGTGGCAGTCCCGTGCTCTGGGAGCGCCGTGGAACAATGGCAGCCCTGTCCTGATCAATGAACCGGTGGAAGTAGCAGCGGTGGTCACTGCGCATCCTATGCCGGCGGTGGCTTCGCTGGTATTGAAGTCAAAGCAAGGTTCACTGCAAAATGTTGCCTTTGCCATGTATAGTGCAGATGGAAGGGTGGTCATGAAAGGCAGGCTCACCGGAGAGAACCCCGGTATCCAGGTTGCAGCTTTAAAGGCCGGTGTATACTTCATCCGGCTGGAGGGCTTTGAAAAGGCCGTCCGCATATTAAAGCAATAAGTTTCAGAGCGTTGTAATAAAACGGGCAGGTAATGATTACATTAACCTGCCCTTTACGTTTTACAGGGTAGTTTTGATTAAAATTATCCGAATGAAAAAACTGGTACCCTTCATACTGGCTGGCATTCTGGGAATGCCGCAAGCCCAGGCACAGTTGTTCCCCAAGAAATCAGACAGTTCACAATCCAGCCTGAAGACATCGGTTACCAAATTATTGGGTAAGTCCAAAGGCGGCTCACTGAGCACAGATGAAATTGCTGCCGGCCTCAAAGAGGCCTTAAGTGTGGGAGCGCAAAGGGGTTCAGATAAACTGAGTGCGGTTGACGGATTCTTCAAGAATGCGGCACTAAAGATTCTCATGCCACCGGAAGCAAAAAAAGTGGAAGAAACCCTTAGGGGTATTGGCATGGGAAAACAGGTTGACCAGGCTATTCTGGCCATGAACCGTGCCGCAGAAGATGCCACCAAATCTGCAGCGCCCATATTTGTAAATGCTGTGAAGTCCATGACTATAGATGATGCCATGGGTATTCTTAAGGGCGGCGACAATGCCGCTACCAATTATTTAAAGGGCAAGACAACGGCGCAACTCACAGAGGCATTTCGTCCGGTAATTGATAAGAGTTTACAGAAAGTGGATGCCACCAAATACTGGAATACCATCTTTTCTAACTACAACCGCGTGGCCAGCGAAAAGATCAATCCGGATCTGCCCGCCTATGTTACTGAAAAAGCCCTGGCAGGGATCTTCACGCAACTGGCAGATGAAGAAAAAGAAATAAGAAAAAACCCCGCAGCGAGAACCACGGAGTTGTTAAAGAAAGTATTTAATTAATGCGGTAATACGGCAGTGCGGCAATATTACCGCACTGCCGCATTACCACATTTCCACATTAAATATCAATTGCTTCGCCATACGCTGCGGCCGTGGCTTCTTTCACAGCCTCACTCAGTGTGGGGTGGGGGTGAACCGCATTCAGGATCTCATGGTAAGTGGTTTCCAGTTTACGGGCTACCACCACTTCGGCAATCAGTTCTGTAACGCCCTGGCCCACCATATGTGCGCCCAGGAATTCGCCATACTTGGCATCAAAAATCACTTTCACAAAACCATCTGTTGCACCTGCCGCGCTGGCTTTACCACTGGCCATAAAAGGAAACTTGCCCACTTTGATTTCATAACCCGCATCCTTTGCCGCTTTTTCTGTATAACCCACAGAAGCTACTTCAGGTGTGCAGTATGTACAGCCGGGAATATTGTTATAATCCATGGGCTCAGGCTGGTGAGTGGATTTTTTTTCGAGGAAGGCGATGTATTCTGCTGCGTTAATGCCTTCTTTGCTGGCCACATGCGCCAGTGCCTGGCCGGGTGCGCAGTCCCCAATGGCAAACACACCCGCAAGGGTAGTTTGGCCATATTTGTCAACCATGATCTTGCCTTTCTCTGTCTTGATTCCATTTTCTTCCAGGCCGATGTTCTCCAGGTTAGACTGGATACCCACAGCACTCAGGAGTATATCAGCCTCCAGCACCTGCTCGCCGGCAGCTGTCTTAATGGTGGCCTTCACACCAGCACCTGAGGTATCAGTTTTAGTTACCTCTGCGGAGGTCATGATGTTGATGCCCTTGCGTTTGAATTGTTTTTCCACCTCTTTGGAAATATCCTCATCTTCCACGGGAACAATACGTGGCATAAATTCCACGATGGTCACTTTGGTGCCCATGCTGTTATAAAAGTCTGCAAACTCAACCCCAATGGCACCGCTTCCTACAACAATCATGGATGCAGGCTGTTGGGGAAGTACCATTGCTTCACGATAGCCGATGATCTTTTTACCATCAATAGGCATAGCCGGCAACTGGCGGCTGCGGGCTCCCGTGGCGAGAATGATATATTTAGCTTCTACGATCTGTTTGCTTCCATCTGCAGCAGCTACTTCCAGCTTCCCTTTTCCGGCAACCTTTCCATATCCCATGATCACATCGATCTTATTCTTCTTCATCAGGAACTGTACGCCTTTGCTCATTTTGTCAGCCACCCCGCGGGAACGTTTCACTACAGCACCAAAATCATGCTGCACTCCGCTGGCCTGGATGCCATAGTCTGCACTGTGTTTCATATAGTCATATACCTGTGCACTTTTCAGCAGTGCCTTGGTGGGGATACATCCCCAGTTCAGGCACACGCCACCCAGACTTTCTTTCTCTACGATCGCAACTTTAAAGCCCAATTGAGAAGCCCTGATGGCTGCCGGATATCCGCCGGGGCCGCTACCAAGGACAATAACATCATATGCCATAATACTTGTTTGAGATGAATTGAGGTGCGAAAATAGTAATTTGTACGCATTGATGTTCCGGCATATGCGGCTTTGGTTATCTCTTGTGTTTATGTTCCTGATCCTGGGTACGGGGCTGAGAGGCCAGGACCTGGAAGCGGCAGACCAATTTGCGCGTTCCTATGGAAGGGGAGTGAACACGCGAAAGGCCCTGGATTCCCTGGTGGCCCAGATTGCCAGCCGGTTCCCCTCTCCATTGGAACGGGCAAGGGCTATGTTTACCTGGGTGGCTACCCATGTTGAGTACGACTGCCAGAATGATGGACTTCCGCCGCTCAGGGCCGTAACCCTTGAACAGGTGCTGACATCGGGAAAATCCCAATGCGCCGGTTATGCAAACCTTCTTCAATATGGCATGAAGGGCCTTGGCCTGGACGTGGTGACGATCCGGGGGGTGGCAAAGACTGCAAAAAAAGACTTGTGGTGGACGATGGGAGACCTGAAGCCTAACCATGCCTGGAATGCAGTAAATATTGATGGGCGATGGCGATTGTTAGACGCCACCTGGGCCAGTGGAGCGTCAGATGCTGATTGCAGGGTAGTGAACCATGTGTTTGCCCCATTCTATTTTGATCCTGCGCCTGAAAAATTTGTATTGTCCCATCTTCCTTCAGATTCCCAATGGCAATTGATGGCCTCTACTGTTAAAGCCAGGACGTTTTTGGACGGCCCTGTATTCCAGGATCCTTTTTACAGCCATGGTATCCGGGAAGTATTACCGGGTAAGGGCGTACTAGAGGCCAGGAAGGGGGACCTGATCCAGTTTAGTTTTACATCCACCACACCCCTGGATTCTACAGCGGTATGGTGTGAAGAACGGACTGACATCAGACCGGTGTTCGGCCGTTTTACACGGAAGGGTGACCAATACAGTTTTTCGTATAGGGTACAGTCAACGGGCCATTATTTCCTGAACGTTTCCCTGGATGGCCGCACTACCGCCTTGGTCTATGACCTTAAGGTTGAATTATAGTTAAAGGTGCGGCTGCAATTGGGCCAGCAATTGCTGGGCAGACATGGCACCACTTTTTCGCCAAACAACATTTCCACGATGGAATAATACCAGTGTGGGTACACCACTCACCTGGTAGGCCATGGCTGCCTGGGGGTTTTTGTCAACATCAACTTTTATGATTTTTAAGTTGTCCCCTTTCATATCGGCTAATTTTTTGAGTTCTGGCGCCATCATTTTACAAGGACCGCACCATTCCGCAAAAAAATCTACCAATACTGGAACATCGCCATTAATCAGTTCAGCAAATTTTCCCATGATCCAATATTTTACTGGCCTGCACTATGTGGTTACTTGTTATTTTTTACCGGGCAGGTGTTAATGCCCACCAGCGCGTACAAAGGACAAAAGCTTACCAGGCTGGTCAGCACAAACACGGCTGCCAATACAAGAAGGATCAGGCCAAGGGTGCCGGAGATCACGTTGGTGAAATATAAAACCGCTATTACGATAGCGAGGATGATCCTTACGGCCCTGTCTGCATTACCCATGTTCTTTTTCATGATGTTACATTGAGTGGTTAAGAATTGGTTGTTTTCAATTGATAGGGTAAAGGTAAAGATCCGATAGAGCGCAATCTGGTGACTTGCGTCACCAGCATCAAATTAATTTTTGTATTCACAATAACTGTATGATTCCATCCTGTTGCCTGATCCTGCCGTCTGCTTCCAGTCTTTTCATGGTACGCGTTACCACCTCCCTGGCAGTACCGAGATGCTGGGCTATTTCACGGTGCCGTACCTGGATAAACCTGGTTTGGCGGATACTGGCCAGTTCTTCAAGGTAATGCAGGATCCGGTGATCAAGCCGGTTAAATAGAAGCTGTTGGATGGTGTCAATGAGTTCCTGGTATCGCTGGTTATACTGCTCGAAAAATAACATGGACAAACGCGGATAGTTTTTTACCCAGGCGGGGATCAGTTCTGCCGGCAGGAGTAAGAGATGGCTATCTTCACCTGCTTCTGCCTGGATTTTACTCTTGTCATTATGGAGAATAGCCGAGAAACTCATTACGCAGCTTTCTGAGGGCCTGATAAAATACAGCAGTAATTCCCGGTTTTCTGTGAGGGTGGAAACCCTCACCAGCCCTTCCAAAACCACTGGAATTACCTTCACATATTGGCCCTGGCGCAATAAAATAGTACCTTTGCCTGCCTGAATGTGATCACCATAGCGGGAAAAGTCTGCCAGAAGGTCCGGAGGAAGGAAAGGCAAGAACCGGGAAAGAAGGGCCTGATCAACCGCCATAATCACTTATATTTCAGAATATCAGGAAATTAATCAGTTATTTCCTTCAAATTCTTTTTGAAATATTGCAAAATTGTCAGACCTTTGCCGTCCCAAAATTTCAGATAATGGCTAGAGTATGTCAGGTTACCGGTAAGAAGCCAATTGGCGGACATTACGTGTCTCACTCAAATATTAAGACCAAGAGGCGTTTTTTGCCTAATCTGCAAACCAAACGTTTTTTCCTGGCAGAGGAAGATAAGTGGATTACGCTCAAGGTTTCCGCTGATGCAATCAGGACCATCAACAAGCGTGGCTTGTATAATGTGGTTAAGGAAATGAGGGCTAACGGAGCACACATTTAATAAATTTGTAAAGCGAACTACAATGGCAAAGAAAGGCAATAGGGTACAGGTTATTCTGGAGTGCACAGAGCACAAAACCACCGGACTTCCCGGTACCAGCCGTTACATCAGCAACAAGAACAAGAAGAATACGCCTGAGCGTCTTGAGCTGAAGAAGTATAACCCCATCCTGAAAAAATATACCGTTCACAAAGAAATTAAATAACCATGGCAAAGCAAGCTTCAAAGAACGCGAAAGTTAAGGATGCGAAAGCTGCTGCAGAAGCGAAGAACTGGACCAAAGTGATCAGGGCTGTGCGAAGCAGTAAGTCTGGTGCCTATACTTTTAAGGAAACCATTGTCCATAAGGACAAGATCAAGGATTTCCTTGCGCAGAAATAACTACCCGTCAGTTTATCTGACCAAAAGCTGTTCTGGTTAACCAGAGCAGCTTTCTTATTTTTACCCTTGAATATGGAAAAAAAACTGGTGATCCGGCGTGTAGGTCCGGAAGATGTGGAGGCTGTGGTTCAGATTGCAAGAAAGACATTTAAGGAGACCTATGAGGCTCATGTGAAGCCGGCAGATATACAGCAGTATATGGATCATTCCCTGGCTTCCCGGGTTCTCCAGGGGGAGCTGGAGGCAAATGGGTCTGCCTGGTATATGGCTTTCCTGGAAGAAGAAGCCGTTGGATTCATTAAGATCAGGTGGGAGAACCAGGGTGGGCATTTACAGGGAAGAAACCCCCTTGAATTGCAAAGGATATATGTTTTACAGGAATACCAGGGCTTTTCCATTGGCAGTGCGCTGATAGCACAGGTGAAGCAATATGCCCAAAGCCATGATTTTAACACCATTTGGCTGCAGGTGTGGCAGAAGAATACCAAGGCTATTAAGTTTTACCAGGCATCCGGATTTGTCATTTATGACACTACCCGTTTTGTAATGGGTAATGAAGTGCAACAGGATTTCCTGATGCGCTATGATCTCTATTATTAAACTTTGCAGTATGGGAATTTTTGATAAACTCTTCGGCAAAAAAGAAAAGGAAACCCTTGACGAAGGCATGGAAAAAACAAGGGAGAATATTTTCACCCGGCTCACTAAGGCCGTGGCAGGAAAAGCTACGGTAGATGAAGAAGTGCTGGACAGCCTGGAAGATGCACTGGTGAGTGCAGACGTGGGGATAGACACTACCGTCAAAATCATAGGTAAAATAGAAGAGCGGGTTGCAAAGGATAAGTATCTGAATACCAGCGAACTCAATAAGATACTTAAAGAAGAAATTGAGGCAATGCTGGTAGAGGCTACCGAGTCTTCATACAAGGATTTTAAAACACCGGCGGGTACCAGGCCTTATGTGATCCTGGTGGTGGGTGTCAATGGCGTGGGCAAAACCACCACCATTGGAAAGCTGGCCCATAACTTCAAACTCGCGGGTAAGGATGTTTTACTGGGAGCCGCAGATACATTCAGGGCTGCTGCTGTTGACCAGCTTACCATCTGGAGTGAAAGGGCAGGGGTTCCTATTGTTAAGAAGGAGATGGGTGCAGATCCCGCATCGGTAGCTTTTGACACGGTGAACAGTGCTGTTGCCCGTGGCTCTGATGTAGTGTTAATAGACACCGCCGGCCGATTGCATAACAAAGCCCACCTCATGGATGAACTTGGCAAGATCAGGCGGGTGATCCAGAAAGTAATTCCGGATGCACCCCATGAGGTACTGCTGGTTTTAGACGGTTCAACAGGGCAGAATGCCCTGGAGCAGGCACGCCATTTTACCGCGGCAACAGACGTTACGGCACTGGCCATCACCAAACTGGACGGCACTGCCAAGGGCGGAGTGGTACTGGCCATTGCCAGCCAGTTCGCTATTCCGGTCAAATTTGTAGGCGTAGGGGAGAAAATGGAGGATTTGCTGGTGTTTAATAAACATGCTTTTGTAGACTCTATCTTTAAAACAAAAGCCTGACCCAGTGCTGGCCGCCTGCCTATAGTCTACCAAATCTGCCGATTTTAACAGAATCTTTTCCACACCAGAGCCACCTTGGTCAGGTTATTGTTGTCTATAATATGTACCTCGGTCGTGACTGACCAGCCATAAAAAGTTAGCCACATTCAAGTGGTTTAGGTGTCAATCAACTTCAATCATCGCCCCATCTCCATGGGGCGATTTTAATGGGGCAATGTGGCAATGCGGCAGTGCGGCAATTCATCATTACCGCACTGCCGCATTACCACATTATCACATTGTCTATCTATCTTTGCCGCTCATTATGAAGACAAGGTCTATACGGAAGGATAAGGTTAATATCATCACGCTGGGATGCAGCAAAAATATGGTGGACAGCGAGGTACTGAGCGGTCAACTGAAGGCCAACGATATAGATGTTGTGCATGAGAATGCAAAAAAGGACCATAATATCGTCATCGTCAATACCTGTGGCTTTATAGACCGGGCCAAGGAAGAGTCCATCAATACCATCCTCTCCCAGGTTGAACTGAAAAAGAAAGGGAAGCTCGATAAGGTGTATGTGACAGGATGCCTCAGTGAACGCTATAAGCAAAACCTTGAAGAAGAGATTCCCGAAGTGGATGCTTATTTCGGGACCATGGAACTGCCCCAGATCCTGAAGCGGTTTGAGGCCGATTATAAAGCTGAGCTGGTTGGGGAAAGGCTGCTGGCCACTCCTTCCCACTACGCATACATGAAGATCAGCGAAGGTTGTAACCGTACCTGTTCTTTCTGCGCCATCCCGCTGATGCGGGGTAAGCACGTGAGCCGTCCCGTTGAAGAACTGGTGAATGAGGCCAGGCAACTGGTGCGGCGGGGCGTGAAGGAGATCATGCTGATTGCACAGGAGCTAACGTATTACGGCCTCGATATTTACAAAACGCGGGAACTGCCCAGGCTTTTGCACGCCCTGGCAGACGTGGAGGGACTGGAATGGATCCGTTTGCATTATGCCTATCCTTCAAAGTTTCCGCTGGAGATCATTGACGTCATCCGTGAACGTGAGAATATCTGTAATTACCTGGATATGCCCTTACAGCACGCGAGTAATCGTATGCTTAAGGCTATGAAAAGGCAGATCACCCGTGAAGAAATGAACGACCTCATCGGGGAGATCAGGCATCGCCTGCCAAACATCTGCCTTCGCACAACACTCATCGCAGGATTCCCGGGCGAGACCCAGGACGACGTTGAAGCGTTGAAAGATTTTCTCAGGATGCATGAATTTGAAAGGGTGGGCATCTTCCAGTATTCGCATGAAGAAGGTACATCTGCTTTTGACCTCGTGGATGATGTGCCGGCAGAAGTGAAGGAAGAGCGAGCCAGTGAAATTATGGATGTTCAGCAGGAGATCAGTTTCGAGAAAAACAAAGCAAAGGTTGGTAAGACGTATAAGGTACTGGTGGATAAAAAGGAATCTGGCAGGTATATCGGCAGAACAGAATTTGACAGTGTAGAGGTGGATAATGAGGTGATCATCCTATCTTCCCGTAAATTGTTGCCCGGAGATTTCGTCCAGGTCAGGATTACCAAGGCCTATGATTTTGACCTGGAAGGAGAACTGGTCTCTTAACCGCCAAACCTAAGGATTGTGAATTCTTCCGCACGAGTATTGCCATACGAACATACAGGCTCATTTTCCGGTCTCGTCCTTGATTACCTGCAGTTGTCCCCATCAGTGGCTGCTATGTATCATGCAGCACCAACCAAAGAAGGAATCAGGATGGCGATTTCCGCAAGGCGGCAGCGGCCCGTCAACCGGCCATTGCTGCATACTGTATTCAGTGAATTGTATGCCAACGGCGCCACTCCCCTTCAGCAGCAGAATATTGAAAACCTCCTGAACCAGGAGACGTATACCATTTGTACCGCCCACCAGCCCAATATTTTTTCCGGATATCTCTATTTTATTTACAAGATCCTGCACGTCATCCGGATAGCAGATGAATTGAATAAAGAGATGCCGGCACAGAAGTTTGTTCCGGTTTTTTATATGGGTTCTGAAGATAATGACCTGGATGAGCTGGGTCAGGTAAAGGTTGATGGTGTCAAGATGGTTTGGGAAACCAAACAAGAGGGTTCTGTTGGCCGCATGAGGGTAGACAAAGCGCTGTTGCAGCTCATCGCTCAACTGGAGGGCCAATTAGGCGTACAACCTCACGGGGCGCCATTGATTGCTCTGTTACGTGACTGTTACCGTGAAGGCATTACAATTGCAGAGGCTACCAAAGCTCTGGTGGATCGCTTGTTCTCAGGATATGGACTGCTGGTGCTGAATGCGGATGACGCCCGTCTCAAAGCCGTGATGCACACGGTATTTTCTAATGACCTGGTACAGCATGATGCCTATAGGCTGGTAACGGAAACAGGCGCTGCCTTGGGACACCAATACAAAGTGCAGGTTAATCCCCGGGAGATCAATCTGTTTTATATGGTGGATGGATTGCGTGAGCGGATCATTGAACAAAATGGGATCTACTCAACAGAATCCGGAGCCATCAAAATGAACCAGGCGGAGATCCTGCAATTGCTTAAGGATCATCCGGAATGTTTCAGCCCCAATGTAGTTCTGCGTGCCCTTTACCAGGAAAGCATCCTCCCGGATGTTGCCTTTGTGGGTGGTGGTTCTGAAGTGGCTTACTGGCTTGAGCTTAAAGCCATGTTTGACCATTTTCAGGTCCCTCTACCGGCGCTGGTTCTGCGCAACAGTTTTGTTGTTGTCCGCAACAGTGATGAAGAGAAATTGCATCAGATGGATATGAAGGTGGAAGACCTTTTTGTGGGGGAGTTTGGGATGGTGGACCAGTTTGTGAAAAAGCATTCCGCAAACGTCCTGGATGTGGATGCTGAACAGGGGATGGCCGATGCACTGTTTGCCGCGCTTAGGCAAAAAGCCGGATCCGTAGACAAGACTTTGCAGCAACATATAGACGCTTTGCAGGCAAAGTTCTCTGCTAAACTCACAGAAGCGGGGAAGAAGTTACTGCGTGCAGAGAAACGAAAATTTGACGCCCAGAAAAATCAGCTTGTCAAATTGCGTAATACAATTTTCCCCAATGGCAATTTGCAGGAGAGGGTGGATAATTTCATGCCCTATTATGCGAAGTATGGGCCTGCTTTTATTGATATGCTATACAAGCATTCTCTTGCATTGGAGCAAAAGTTTACCATTGTAACCATCCAGGACTAACGCCATTGTCAGTAACCAGACTTGTCTGCACCCGTCACTTCACGTGCGGTTTCACCATTTCTCTTCCTGGCTTCCTCTATGATTGCTGCAGTTGCCGTTGCCCCTATCCGGGTTACTCCCAGTTCCTTCATCTTCATCAGTTCATCCAGGCTTCTCACACCACCGGCAGCTTTCACCTGTACACCCGGTGCAACGTGTTTCAACATAAGCGCCACGTCTTCCAGGGTGGCACCTTTGGTGGAGAATTTACCGTCATCGCCCTTTACAAACCCATACCCTGTAGATGTCTTTACAAAGGCCACCGGAATTGAACTGCAGATCTCACAAAGCCTGATCTTATGTTCATCTTTCAGGAAATCATTTTCAAAAATCACTTTCAGGATGGCACCGTGGCTAAGGCATTCCTCATTGATTGCCCTGATTTCATCCCGCACATAATCCCAGGCTCCGCTGAGCACTTTACCAATATTCACCACCATATCAATCTCCTGACAACCCTGCTCACAGGCCAGTTTTGTTTCTGCTACTTTAATGGCAGTGGCCTGGCTGCCATGCGGAAATCCTATCACGGTGCATACCAATACATCTGTCCCTTTGAGCCAGGCCGTGCACTGCGGCACGGCATACGGCTTGATACAAACAGAAGCGGTATGGTACTGGATGGCCTGTTGTACGCCTTTCTCCAGATCTTCATCCGTCATGGTAGGATGAAGCAGGGAATGGTCAATCATTTTAGCGATCTCATGAATATTGTATGTCATCTTGCTTGATTTAGGGATTGTCCAGTGTGTTCTTCCAGCCTGATGATGTCAGTTTAGTAATCTTTACCTGTACTTCGTCCGTCAGATCCGCCTTAAATTTATCCATGGCCTTCCCAATCTCTGCATCAAAGGCTCCCAAAATCTGTGCAGCCAGGATACCTGCATTCTTTGCACCATTCAGCGCTACCGTGGCCACTGGTACACCACTGGGCATTTGTAATATGGACAGGATAGAATCCCAGCCGTCAATGGAATTGGAAGACTTCACAGGAACACCAATCACGGGCAGGGATGTAAGTGCAGCAACCATCCCGGGCAGATGTGCCGCACCGCCGGCACCGGCAATGATCACTTTGATTCCCCTGTCCCTGGCGGTTTTTGCATAATTGTACATTCTCTCGGGTGTACGATGCGCAGACACTACCGTTAGCTCATAGACAATGCCCATGGAAGAAAGAAACTCTGCTGCCGCTTTCATGATCTCCAGGTCACTGTCTGACCCCATGATGATGCCTACCTGTGGTTTGAACATATGGTAAATTTAGTGGGCTTCGCTGATAACTTTGAGGGTGTTTTTAACCTTCTTGGCCTGCAGCATCAGGTCTGCCTTGTCCTTATGCATCACGGTCACATGTCCCATCTTCCTGCCCGGGGCAGTATTTGCTTTGCCATACAAGTGCACAAAAGCGTGCGGAATCTCCAGCACTTCTTTCAACCCCTCATACTTAACCGGGCCTCTGTAACCTTCTGCACCCAGGACATTGATCATGATACTGGGTAGGATGGGGTCTGTTTCTCCCAGGGGATAACCCAGCAGTATCCGCCACAGCATATCAAACTGGGAACAGAAATGCGCTTCAATAGTGTGGTGACCGCTGTTATGTACCCTAGGTGCCGTTTCATTCACCAATACATCTCCGTCCCTGTCCACAAACATCTCAATAGCAAACAAGCCCTCACTTCCAAAATTCCTGGCCACTGCCAGTGCTATGGCTTCTGCACGCCACAGGGTTTTCTCCGGAATGTCTGCCGGGCATAACTGGTAGTCCAGTAAATTAAGGTAAGGATCAAAAATCATCTCCACCGGTGGATAGATGGCGTGTGCTCCCTGGTTACCGATGGCAACCGTAATAGCTATCTCTTTATGGATATTCACCATTTTTTCCAGTACACTGGGAGCGTCAAATCCCTTGGTGAGGTCATCCTTAGTCTTAAGGATCTGCACACCTTTCCCGTCATAACCGCCCATGCCCAGCTTGTGTACAGCAGGCAGAAAATCCTGCCTGGAGGCAAGGTCTGCCTGGTTTTGCGTAATATGGAAAGCAGGCGAGGGGATCTGGTGGTGCTTATAATATTCTTTTTGCAGGATCTTATTCTTAATGGTCTTCAAGGCCGATGGCTTGGGAACAATGCGCTTGCCTTCCGCTTCCAGTTTTTCCAGCGCATCCACATTTACATTTTCAATTTCGATGGTAAGTGCATCCACCTGTTGACCAAATGCATATACCGCGTCAAAATCCCTGATATCGCCCTTGATAAAATGATGGCAGAGGTGGGCCGATGGGCAATCAGAATCATTTTCCATCACCCAGGTTTCCACAGGATAGTTGGCAGCTTCCTGGAGCAGCATCCTGCCCAGTTGACCGCCACCCAGAATACCGATTTTCATGCGCCAAAGATAGTGGAACAATGTGAAAATTTGGCAGTGCGGTAATGCGGCAATAGGTTCCAATTCATTACCGCATTGCCGCATTGCCACACTCTCACATTGTCTTTCTATCTTTGCGTTCTCAACGATTTTGCCATGAATGATTTTCTCCCCTTACAGGGCACCGATTACGTAGAATTTTATGTGGGTAATGCTAAACAGGCTTCCCATTTTTATATGTCCGCTTTTGGATTCCAGCCCCTGGCTTATGCCGGGCCGGAAACGGGTCTCAGGGACTCCATGAGTTTTGTGGTTAGCCAGGAGAAACTCAGGTTTGTTTTCACTTCTTCGCTTAAAGCCGGTACCCCCATTGCACAACATGTAGACAAACATGGCGATGGGATCAAAGTACTGGCCCTGCGGGTGGATGATGCCCGAAGTGCCTGGCATGAAACCACCCGCCGGGGCGGTAAATCCTGCCTTGAGCCTTCTGTTTTGCAGGATACAGACGGGGAAGTAGTGGTCAGTGGCATTCATACCTATGGTGAAGTGGAACACCATTTCATTGAAAGGAAAAATTACAGCGGTCCGTTCAAACCCGGGTACCAGGCTTGGACCAAACCCGGCTTTACGGTTGAGCCCACGGGCCTGCTGTATGTAGACCACTGTGTAGGTAACGTGGGTTGGAACCAAATGAATCCCTGGGTGAAGTTTTACGAAGAAGTGATGGGGTTCAGGAACATCCTCAGTTTTGATGACAAGGACATATCTACAGAATACTCTGCCCTCATGAGTAAAGTGATGAGTAACGGTAACGGCTACGTTAAATTTCCGATCAACGAGCCTGCAGAAGGAAAGAAGAAATCTCAGGTAGAGGAATTCCTGGAATTCTACCAGGGAGAGGGTGTGCAGCACGTAGCCATGGCCACCCATGATATTGTACATACCGTATCTGCACTGAAAAGCAGGGGTGTGGAGTTTCTGCAGGTACCTGATTCTTATTACGATGATTTGCTGGATCGTGTAGGTAAGATTGATGAAGACCTCGCTCCATTGCGGGAACTCGGTATCCTTGTTGACCGTGATGATGAAGGCTATCTGTTGCAGTTGTTCTCCAAACCCGTGCAGGACAGGCCCACCATGTTCTTTGAGATCATTCAAAGAAAAGGTGCCAAGAGCTTTGGTAAAGGCAATTTCAAAGCCTTGTTTGAAGCCATTGAGCGTGAACAGGAAAAGCGAGGTAATTTGTGAGAGAAATCTTAAGGTTAGGTCTCTTTTGAAATAAAAAGACCCTTTGCTTCCTCTTTTCGGAGAAAGGACATATCTTTACGCAACGTCCCTTTTATGAAGTATATTGTATTGACTGCAATATTATTCTTTTCCGTACCATCTGCACTCCTCGCGCAGAGCTCCTTTATTGACTACCAGAAATCACAGGGTAAGGTTGCCGATGTATTTAGACGGAAGGAAGATACGCTGAAAAAGCAATTCGCCGCCAAGCAGTTGGCATGGCCTGCAAAATATGTGTATATCCGGTCCTTTAAGTACGACAGTGAGCTGGAAGTGTGGGTGAAATCAAACCCCCAGGATGATTATAAGCTCTTCAAAACTTACAAGGTTTGTGCGCTGGCAGGTACCCTCGGTCCCAAACGGATCCAGGGTGATTACCAGGTACCGGAAGGGTTTTACTATATCAATGAATTTAAGCCCAACAGCCAATACCACTTATCCCTGGGACTGAATTATCCCAACGCGGCAGACAGGATCCTGGCTGATTCAATGGCCCCCGGTGGTGATATTTATATTCACGGCAGCTGTGTTACCCAGGGCTGTATTCCCATTACCAATCCCCAGATCGAGGAACTGTATATTCTGACCAGTCACGCCCGCAACCAGGGTCAGGACTTCATTCCCGTGCACATTTTCCCGGTTAAGTTCAGCAATCCCAAAAGCATGGCTTACCTGGACAAGCTGATGAAGGACGATGCCGAACTGAAGGCATTTGAAAAGACAATGAAACAGGCCTACGATTTCTTTGAAGGCGCCAGGCAACTTCCGGTTGTAGGCGTTACGTCAAAAGGCGACTATGTTCTTTACTAACAATTAGCAATTAGCAACTAACAAATAACAATTGGCACTAGTCTTTAAAAACTAGTGCCAATTGTTATTTGTTAATTGCCAATTATTAATTGTTAGAAAGCAGGGTTTGTATGGTTTCAGGCGTCTGCTGCAATAGTCTTATCTTCTTCCCCGCTGTCATGCCTTCCAGCAGTCCCTTCTGATAGTGGCGAATGGTCAAAAGGGTGTATCCTTTTTCCAGTTCTACGTCAAATACTTCTGCCGCCGCTGCCGCAAACTTTTCCAGTTTATCTTCCCTGTTGTCCATGCATAATTGAACAGATACGGCACCAGACTGGATGAGATTGGGTTTGATATGCCATTTCCCGAAGAGCGCATAGAGCTGGCCCATCGGCTCATCGCCAATGAATGAAAAATCTTTGGTATGGAGCTGGATGAATACCTGGTCTTTTTTGAGGACGATGACAGGAGGCAGCTGTTTCACCACACTGTTGTGGATCACGGTGCCGGGAAGGGAAGCATCGAGAAAGCATTTGACCAGTAAGGGGATGCTTTTGTTCTGGAGTGGCTTGATGGTTTTAGGATGGATCACCTGGGCGCCATAGTAGGCCATTTCAATTACTTCGTCATAGTTGAGTTCCCTGATGATCTCTGCGGATGGGAAGGCCTTTGGATCAGCATTCATGACGCCTTCAACGTCTTTCCAGATGGTAAGGTCTTTAGCATTTAACAGGTTGGCAAAAACGGCGGCAGTATAATCGCTCCCTTCCCTGCCCAGGGTAGTACTTTCATTTTCATCGGTTGAACCAATAAATCCCTGTGTTATAACGATGCCGTTATTGGCCAGCAGGGGGCTGATGATGGAGGCAGTTTGGGATGCGGTGTATGCAAAGTCAATATTGGCATCCCGGAAATTATCATCGGTTCGGAAAACATCCCGCACATCTACCCAGGTATTGCTCACGCCGGATTCCGCAAGGAATGCACTGATGATGGTAGTGGAAAGCAACTCGCCAACACAAACGATCTGGTCATAGTAATAATCATAGCCCCTTACCGGCCGATCATGCAGGAGCCATTCCACCTCGGTATAGATATCATTCAGTAGCTGGTCTGTTGCCAGGGCATTGTTTACAATGAGGTATTTTACGAGGTCATCATGGCTTCTTTTTACTTCCCGGAAGAGTTCCAGGGCCTGGTCTTTTTGCCCGGCGAAAAATGCTTCGGCCACTTTCTCCAGCGCATTGGTGGTTTTTCCCATGGCCGAGATCACAATAAGCAGGGGTTCAGATGAAAACCCGGCGAGGATACGGGGCAGGTTCTGGATTCTTTCAATACTGTTCACACTGGCGCCGCCGAATTTGAATACTTTCATCAATTGGTTTTTGTGAGCACAAAGGTCGGGAAACCTTACATTTGTTGACCACAATATTATATGATCAACAGGAAGATCCAGACATTAGACGAGTTCACAATTCAGCAGATGCGGGATTTCCCGCATGCCACAGGGGAACTGGCCAGTTTGCTCAGGGATATTGGCCTTGCCTCTAAAAGGATCAATGTAGAAGTAAACAAGGCCGGGTTGGTAGACATCCTCGGGGATGCAGGTACCGTTAATGTACAGGGCGAAGATGTGAAGAAAATGGACGTTTTTGCCAACAATCAACTCATGGGCGTATTGAGGCATGGGATCAGCTGTGCCGGTATTGGCAGTGAGGAGCTTGATGACTTCATTGCCTTTGATGATCCTGCCAGTAACAATTCAAAATATGTGTGCCTGTTTGATCCGTTGGATGGCAGTGGCAATATTGATGTTAATGTGTCCATCGGCACCATATTTTCTATTTTCAGGAGGGTAACACCCAAGGGTACGCCGGTTACCCGGGAAGATTTTTTGCAGCCGGGCATACAACAGGTAGCGGCGGGATATGTGGTGTACGGATCGTCAACCATGCTGGTGTATGCTACAAGGCGTGGCGTTAACGGATTCACCCTGGACCCTTCCATCGGAGAGTTTTCACTGAGTCATCCCAATATCAAATGTCCGGAGTTTGGAAGGATTTATTCCATCAATTACGGCAATATGCTGCAATATCCTCCCAGGGTGCAGGAATATGTGGATGTATGTGAAGCGAAAAACAAATCCAACGGAGGACCCTATACACAACGATACATAGGAAGCATGGTGGCTGATCTTCACCGGAACCTTATCAAAGGCGGGATATTCATGTATCCTGCCACCAATGACAAACCCAGGGGTAAGCTTCGCTTATTATACGAGTGTAATCCTTTCGCTTTTATCATTGAAGTGGCTGGTGGTAAAGCCACCAATGGTGAGGAACGGATCCTGGATATTCAGCCTACCGAGTTGCACCAGCGCAGTCCCCTTTATGCGGGCAGTAAGGGGATGATGGAAGAACTGGAAACCTATCTCAACAAACCTTAAGCCCTTACAAGCATGATCGTAGTTAAAGACCTTCGCAAGAACTATGGCAGCTTTGAAGCCGTAAAGGGAATTTCATTTCATGTACAGGAGGGCGAAATCTTTGGTCTGCTGGGCCCCAACGGTGCGGGTAAATCCACCACACTGGAGATCATGGAAACCCTTCGTGAAAAGAGTTCAGGTAAAGTTTATATCAACAAACTGGACCTGGATGAGGCGGGAGACCAGATCAAGAAGATCATAGGCGTGCAACTGCAGACTTCCGGATTCTATCCTGGTCTCACCCTTGTGGAACTCATCAGTTTGTTCAGTGGATTGTACCAGCAGCCCGTTGATGCCATGTCCTTGCTTCAGAAGGTTAATCTTGAGGATAAAGCCCATGCTAAGTTCAAGGATCTGAGCGGGGGGCAGAAACAACGTTTTGCCATTGCAACCACACTCATCAATAAGCCACTGGTGATCTTCCTGGATGAACCTTCAACCGGATTGGATCCCCAGGCACGCCGTCATCTCTGGGACATGATCAGGGGTATAAGAGACGCCGGAACCACGGTAATCATTACCACCCATTATATGGATGAAGCGGAATATTTGTGTGACCGTGTAGCCATTATGGATGCAGGCAGGATCATTGCACTGGATACACCGGATGCCCTGATAGATCATCTTCTTGCCAGGGGATTTGAAAGGAAAAAAGAAGTTAAACCTGCCAACCTGGAAGACGTTTTTATTGACCTGACAGGCCATGCGCTTAGTAGTTAGTAAATAGCAATTAACAATTAGTACTAATATGAGGACAAGTATTTTAGTGATTTCGATGTTGTGCTGTGTGCACATGCAGGCACAGGTAAAGAAGACCGCACCCACGGCAAAACCTGCGGCTAAACCAGCTGCACCTGCTGGTGTTGTATTGAAAACGCGGGCAGACAGTGTTAGTTATGCCATTGGCGTGCTGGACGGTACTTTCTTCAAATCCCAGGGACTCACCAATGTCAACAGCGCTGTACTGGGCCAGGCGTTCAAAGAAGCACTGGCGGGAAACACCAAACTCACACCTGAACAATGCAATGATATCCTCCGGGTTGAACTGGATAAATTGAAAATGAGCAAAGTGCAGCCCACGGTGGAAGAGGGCCAGAAGTTCCTGGCAGCCAATAAAAAGCGCCCGGGGGTGGTGGAAACGCCCAGTGGGATACAGTATGAAGTGATTACCCAAGGAACGGGTCCCAAACCGGTGGATACCTCAGTAGTGAGGGTGCACTATGTTGGTACTTTTCTGAACGGCCAGAAGTTTGACAGCTCCAGGGACAGGGGGCAGCCTATTACCTTCAGTTTTAGTGAAGTAATCAGGGGATGGGGTGAGGTGATCAAACTTCAACCCGTGGGAACAAGGTTCAAATGCTGGATTCCCTACAGCCAGGCCTATGGCCTGCAGGACTACAATGGCATCCCGGGCGGATCAACGCTGGTTTTTGACATTGAGCTGTTGGAGTTAGTGTCAAAAGATAACGGTAACCAATAAACGAACTTATTTATATGCAATTGGATCCCAGGTTTCCCATCGGAAAATACCAGCCTCAGCCTTTTTCTGCATCACAGAAAGATGCCTGGTTAACAGACATCCTGTTTCTTCCCAGGCAGCTGGAAATGTCTATCCTTAATCTTGATGAACAGCAACTGGATACACCTTACAGGGAAGGAGGGTGGACGGTGAAAAAGGTTATTCATCATGTGGCAGACAGTCATATGAATGCATTTATCCGTTTTAAACTGGGCCTCACTGAACAGAATCCGGTGATCAAACCTTATGAAGAAGCGTTATGGGCTGAACAAAGCGACTATAAACTGGCCGTCAACATCTCCCTGACGCTTCTGCATGCTTTGCATAACCGCTGGTATGATGTGCTGAAGCATATGAAAGACAGCGATTGGAACAGGACTGTATTTCATCCGGAACATAAGAAGGAAATGAGTCTTTGGTTTTTACTGGGCATGTATGCATGGCATGGGCATCATCATACAGCACATATTAATGCCTTGCGTGAAAAAATGGAATGGTAATGATGAAACCAATGGAGTGGCTGACATTGAAGTCTGAGTACCTTTTCAGGGATCTATGGTTCACGGTAAGGAAGGATACCTGCCAGCGGCCAGACGGAAGGATCATTGCGCCGTATTATGTGTATGAATTCCCTGAGTGGGTTACCGCAGTGGCAGTCACCAGGGATGGAAAGATCATTATGGAACGGCAGTATCGGCATGGTTCAGGTACAACAATGTTTGAGATTCCAGGGGGCTGTGTAGACGAAACCGATGCCAGCCTGGAAGCCGCCGTTGCCAGGGAACTCAGGGAGGAAACGGGATACCAGTTTGAGTCTTTTGAGTATCTGGGCAGGATATCAGCCAATCCGTCCACCAACAATAACTGGATGCACATGTTCATAGCCAGGGGTGGGGAAAAAATATCATCACAAGAACTGGACCATAATGAAGACATCGAAATATACCTGATGGATAAAGCGGAGGTAGTGGAACTCCTGGAAACATACCAGATCCAGCAAGCCATGCACGCTACAGCCTTGTTTTACGCCTTGCCCAGAATTTAATGGCTGACATTTCTGTTGACTTCCCCTACGAGGAATACACTGCCACACACCACCACCAGGTCTGAAGGGGCTGCTTTTTTCCAGGCTTCAGTAAGTGCAAGGTTAACATCGTCATAGCAATGACCATCCAGGCCGTAATCCAGTGCCATTTGTTGTAACATGGCGGCAGGCATCGCTCTTGGAATACCCGCCTGCGAGAAATAATATCTGGCAGACCGGGGTAGAAGCTCCAATACTTTTTGGATGTCTTTGTCTTTCACCATTCCCAACACTATATGTAACTGATGATGAGGTGTTATTTCTATTTGCTGGAGAACTTGTTTGATACCATCCTGGTTATGGCCCACATCCAGTACCGTCATTGGCTGGTGGCGGATCACTTCCCATCTGCCATGCAAACCGGTAAGGGAGCGCACCTGCATAAGGCCACGGGTAATTGCGGTTTCAGGAATGGCCCAGCCCAGCCTGTTCAACTGGTGACAAGCTTCCAGTACGGTGATCAGGTTTTTCAGCTGGTAAACGCCCGTTAAATCCATGTCCACACGCAGATGATCCTGGTGATGTGCGTCAGCCACTTCTGCATGAAGAAAATGATGCCGATGTGTCCATGCACTCACATATCGTTGCTGGTCTGCAAACACCAGCATAGAACCCGTTTCAGCAGCTTTCTGTTCAAATACGGTTTTTACTTCCGGTTGTGTTTCACCCACCACCACGGGTACGCCGGTTTTGATGATGCCAGCTTTTTCTGCGGCAATGGCCGGGAGTGTGTCTCCCAGGATATTCATGTGGTCCCAGCCGATGTTGGTGATCACTGAAAGTTCCGGGAGAATTACGTTGGTACTGTCAAGCCTGCCACCCAGTCCTGTTTCAATAACGGCAATGTCTACCTGTTTTTCTGCAAAATAAGCAAAGGCCATTGCCACTGTGATCTCAAAAAAAGAAGGTTCAATCTCATCCAGCCAGGGCTTTACCTTCTCCACAAACTTTACTACAAAGTCTTCATCTGCCCACCGCCCGTTAATGCGGATCCTTTCCCGGAAGTCCTGCAGATGCGGTGAGGTATATAGTCCGGTGTTATAACCGGCAGTTTGCAGGATAGCAGCCAGCATGTGGCTGGTGGAACCTTTTCCGTTGGTACCTGCCACATGAATGGTTCTGATCTTCTGGTGTGGATTGTCCAAACGTCTGCAAAGTTCAAGGGTATTGGTGAGGTCTTTTTTAATGGCGGAGGCACCTATGCGTGAAAACATAGGAAGGCGGGTGTAGAGAAAACTGATGGACTCTTGATAATTCAAAAGCTAATTGTAAAAAGTAAAAATAGCGAGTTTTTACTTTTCACTTTTTAATTCCACCCTAATTAGTTACCCTGAAATTGAAGATGATGGTTCCCAGTGATTCTTCGCCATTACCTGATGCGGAGAATTTGATTTGTTTTGCTTTCTGCAGGGCAATGGAACGCAGGTCCGCATCAGATGTGGTGGACCCTTTAGGCTGGAAAGATGCACTGATTACATTTCCGGAGCCGTCCACTTTGATATCAACGGCCACTTTGGCGTTCTCAGAAAAATCATCCTGAAAGGAGGGAAGCCTGCTGATCTTGCGCCCCTGTAAGCCACGCGAAATGGAAACACCGCTCTTACCAGTACCACCGTTACCGGTATAGCTGTCTGCATCCGGACTACCACCAGGTTTTCCCTGGTCTCCTTTACCGCCTGCAATGCCCTGGTTCCGGGAATTGTTCCAGGAGTCTGCATCATTGCCACCGGTACCATTGGCGGTGCCGCCTTTATAGGTTGCCTTGGGTTTGGGCGGTGCCGGTTTGGGATTATCTACAATAGCAGGCTGGGGGTTGGAAACCTTGACCGGCGTTGTATTTTCTTTTTTAGGCAATTCCTTTGCGTCTGGTTTTTTCACGGCGGGCTTGGGGATCACTGCCTCCGGAGCTTCTTTATCATTATCATTTGTTTCCGGTTCTTTCGCGTCTTCCGCCTGGGTGATCTGGGTCTTAGGTGGGGTGTTCACTTCCTGTTCTTCCGCGGAAGGCGGCCCTGGGATCATGGGTGCTATCTCTCCCAATCCCTGGTCACTGTTGCCAAGGTTCACTTCCATGCCTTCTTCCTGGAATTCCGGCTCAGGAGCGGGAACCGACCATGAAACCAGAAAACAAAGCAAGAGCAATGCACCGCAGATGATGCCCGTCCATGTGGCTGCTTTGATATTTTTTTGGTTCTCAGACATGCGTTTTACCAGATGATGTTAAAGGTAGATTGAATTCACAAAATGGTCTGTTAAAAAGTCTAACATCAAATAAGGCTTTGTGAGTTCTTGGGCTTTCATTATTGCTGCGATCAATGCGCAAAATCAACGAGATAGTTCCCCTTGATCCTTTCCATGGGCGGATTGAAATAGCCAAATTTCAGGTCTGGAAATTCCTCATGGATCAGGTCCATTAACTGTTTGATACCCATGATCTCAGTACTTTCCGTAAAGCCGATCTTTCCCAGGTACCAATCCGGATCAATGTTAAAGTTTCTCCATTGGATCATGTTCAGTCCGGTTTCACGGATCAGTTTTCGCAGGGCTTCATACTCTTCCTCCGTATCTGTCATACCGGGAAATACAAAATAGTTTATACTGGTCCAGCCATTATACCGGCGCATAACTTTAAGGCTCTCCACTATATCTTCAAACTGGTAATTGTTGGGCCTGTAATAGGCTTCATAAATATGTTTTCTCGCGGAGTTGGTACTCACGCGGATGGAATTAAGGCCGGCTTTACAGAGGGCTTCCACCGCATCCGGTTTGGAGCCATTGGTATTAATGTTGATGCTTCCGCGGGCGGTATGTTTCCTGATCTCCAGGATAGACTCCCGGATGGTTTCCCACATCAGCAGGGGTTCGCCTTCACATCCTTGCCCAAAACTGATGATGGGAAAGGGGGCCGTTTCAAGATGCGGAACAGTGAACTCCACGATCTCCTCGGCTGTGGGTTTGAACGTAAGTCTGTCTTGTGTTGAAGGGATGGTTTCTTCCTGTGGCTGGAAGGAAATACAGCCTATGCAGTTGGCATTGCAGGCGGGGGACGATGGAACAGGGCATTCCCATCGGCCCATAAAAAAATTCCTTGCCGCCGGACAATGGTAGGTTAATGCGCAGTTGTTGGCGAGGTGGGCAACCAGCCTGTTATGGGGATAGGCTTTGATGAGGGCATCTACGCCTGTTTCTACCTTTTGAGCGTCAAAGCCAGCACATTCCTGGCGGATATCCTGCTCAATTCTCACTGCCGGAACGTAAAACTGGTCTGCCTTCCAGCCAACTGCCGTGTAACAGAAAAGGGGCAGGGTGGGGGCTTCTGGCAGGGTTTCGTATGCTGCAAGATACAAGCCGGTATGGGCAGGCGGGATAAACGCTGCTACGGCCCAGCCTTTGTCGCAAAGCCGCATTTCTCCGGTCTTCACATCAATCCCTATTCCTTTACGGCCGGGTAATTCATACAGGGATCCTCCGTCTGGCAAGGGTATCCATTCTTCTTCGTTGACGGGATAGGCATCCCAGCCGGATCTTCCAACCGCATAGAGGGTCTCGTCTTCAAAGATGTTTCCTTTACCGTCTGAATAGAGTAAAAACATAAGCGAAGATAATGTGATAATGTGGTAATGCCTCAATGCCTCAATGCCTTAATGCCTCAATGCCTTAGACACTCCCGACAAAAAGCATTAAATTCTTCCTCGGTGACATCGTCGTCTTCATCGTCATCCAACTCATCAGTCTCTTGTTGGAAGAGCTTATTATTCTTGTAGTCCATCGTCAGCAGGCCGTCTTTCAGGATTACATTATTGAGGCTGCTCCAGGGAATTTCCTTTTGGAAAAGGCCATCCACCACAATATTCTCCCGGGAGAATCCTATTTCCTGGGGCTTCACAGACCTGTGGTAAATACCGGCCAGGATAAGGTAGAAAACTGTCATCAGCGGAAAGTGAAAAAGCAGCAGAAAACTTGCGGCTGCAACAATAAACAAAATGATCAGCTCCAGCTTTTTGCGTTGGCGGTAATAGATCAGGTTTTGCACCAGCATGCCCATTGTAGCAAGGGTGATGAGGCCGATGAAGATCCTGTATTGTTCCGTTGTGATCAGTTGGTGCAGCAGTACAACCAGGAAAATGAGCGCAGCCATCAGTCCCGTAAGTTCCACACTGCGGCGGTTCTTCTGTTTGAGGACCACTACATAATTGAAGACTTTATTTCTTGACGCCATGGAGCTCCCGTGAGGTGGTGATCAGGTTACACATTTTGAAAAGCACCCTGGCACCTACATTTTCATCATACTCATTAGGGCTGATGCCCACTTCATTGAGGTCAAAGCCGATGATCTCGCGGCCGCTTTGCAGGATCTTCTTGAAAAGAAAGAAAATCTGCTCGGTCTCAAATCCGCCCTGGACGGGTGTTCCGGTATGCGGGCATAATTTGGGGTCCAGGCCATCAATGTCAAAACTGATATATACTTTTTGCGGAAGCTGGCTGATGATTTCGTCTGCAATCTGTTTCCAGGTTTGTCCCTCATACTGCCGCTCCTTGATCTCTTTGTCAAAATACGTCACCACCCGGTGATTGCTGTTGCAGATGTATTCAAATTCTCCCTGGCTATAATCGCGGATACCCACCTGTACCAGTTTATTGACCTGCGGGATATCTTTCAGTACATTAAACATGATGGATGCATGGGAAAAAACAAATCCCTCGTAAGCATCCCTCAGGTCACAATGCGCATCAATCTGCAGAATCCCGAAACCATCGTGAATGGCAGACAGTGCTTTTATGAAACCGTAAGGCGTGGAGTGATCGCCGCCTACCAGTCCCACCAGTTTACCCATTTCAAGAAGATCACTGGTTTGTTCAAACACCCATTGATTGAGGTAGGCAGATCCTTCGTTTACCTCCACCAGGGTTTTGCACATAAACCGGTTGTTGTCAATCTTATCTCCCTGGGAAATATAATTGATATAGAGCTCCGCTTCTTTTCTGAGGTAGTCGCTTTTCAGCAATACTTTTTTGTCTGCCTTACGCATGTAAAATCCATGTTTCCATGCCTCGGGCATGTCCTGGTCATACAGGTCAACCTGCATGGACGCACTGAGAAGGTGGTCAGGGGCGCGGGCAGTCCCGGCGCGGTATGAAACGGTTACCTCCCAGGGAACGGGAACAAGGACCAGCTCTGCTTCGTCTTCTGAAAATGGAAGACCAAATATGTTGTTGTTCAGATTGCTGACGGCGTTGGGGTCAAACAGTGATAGATCAGCCATAGTTGGGAATACGGCTACGAAATTACACATTTTTCCATACCGCGAAAGGTTGAAGCCGTTTCCCCGCCGTGAGTTTTAAACGGAATGGCCAATTGCCCGAATTTTGACCTAATTTTGCCGCAGATTAACCAGGCCATGAAGAAATTACACATTGTGTTACTGGTGGTTATCGCTATAGCGATTGCCGGCTTGCTCACGCTCACCAAGGATATTACTACCTACGATTCCATTGAATCTGCCCGTAAGAAGGAAGGGAAATTTGTGCACCTTATCGCAAAACTGGACCGCAGCAGTCCGGTGGTGTATGACCCTGTTAAAGATCCCAACTACCTGAGTTTCTATGCCATTGACTCTTTGGGCGCAAGGGCCCAGGTGGTGTATCGGAATTCAAAACCCACGGAACTGGAACATTCAGACAGGGTGGTATTGAAAGGGCAAATGAAAGGCGAGGTGTTTGAATGCAAGGAGATCCTGCTGAAATGCCCTTCTAAGTATAAAGATGACCCCAATCAGCAGTTTAAGAAACTGGGTGGCCAGGGAGCTACTGCGGACGCTAACAAAACTTATTAACCGGGATGGAATTCGAAGGTGAACACTTATTTATTGGCCAGCTTGGCCATTTCCTGACCCTATTGTCATTTATTGCCTCGCTGGTAGCGATGGTGGCGTATTTTAAAGCCGCACAAACGGAGCTGAAGCCTGACGGTGCTGCCTGGCTGAAAATGGGCCGATGGGCCTTCATGATCCAGGTGTTCAGCATCATTGCCATTTTTGTAGTGCTCTACCTGATCATCTACAATCATTATTTTGAGTACAAGTATGCATACCAACACTCTAAACGGAGCCTGGATGTGCAGTACCTGCTAAGTTGTTTCTGGGAAGGACAGGAAGGCTCGTTTATGCTCTGGACTTTCTGGCAGAGTGTATTGGGAGCGGTGGTGATCCGTACGGCAGGGCAATGGGAATCGCGTGTAATGACGGTGGTGAGCCTGGCACAGGTCTTCCTCACCAGTTTCCTCATTGGCATTTATTTCTTTGATGTAAGGATAGGGACGAGTCCCTTTGTTCTGCTCCGTAATGAATTTCCCGATGCACCCTACCTACAGGATGCCAATTATCTGTTTAAATACGTTATTGACGGTAACGGCCTCAATATCCTTCTGCAGAATTACTGGATGGTGATTCATCCGCCTGTGCTTTTCCTGGGCTTTGCATCTGCACTCATTCCTTTTGCTTATGTGGTGGCCGGACTTTGGAAAAGGGATCATCAATCCTGGACAAGGCCAGCGCTGAGCTGGTCCCTGTTCAATGGCGGTGTCCTGGGCCTTGGCATCATGATGGGTGCGGCCTGGGCCTATGAATCCCTCACTTTTGGCGGTTACTGGGCCTGGGATCCAGTAGAGAATGCTTCACTGGTGCCCTGGATGCTCATGGTTGCCGGTATCCACACCCTGCTGATCTACAGGGCCACCGGTCACTCCCTGAAAGCTACCTATCTGTTTATTCCTTCCGGTTATCTTTTTGTATTGTACTCTACCTTCCTCACCCGTACGGGAGTGTTGGGGGATACCTCTGTGCACTCCTTTACCGGCGAAGGCAATACCCTGTACTGGCACCTCATCCTGATGATGCTGGCCATGCTGGCTGTGCTGGTTGTAGTGTATCTGAGGGAAAGAAAAAACATTCCGGTGATCCGCAAAGAGGAGAGCATGAATTCCCGCGAGTTCTGGATGTTTGTGGGCTCACTGTTGTTTTTTGTTTCTGCGGCCTATATCATCATCCTCACTTCACTGCCATTCCTCAACAAGATCTTCGGAACCCAATGGGCCATTGGACAGGACGTGGAATACGTCTACAACAGGGTGATGATCCTGGTCATCATCATCATCGGCATCCTTACCGCCATAACCCAGTATTTCAAGTATAAAGACACTTCTAGAAAATACCTCTGGCAGAACCTGCTGATGCCTACGGTGGTAACGCTGGTGTTGTCTGTACTGGCGAGTTTTTTTGGAGCGATACACTATGATAAATATGGCGCAGGATTTCTTGCGGCCATACACCTGGGACTCTGGACGGGCATCTATGCATTGGTGGCCAATGGCACGTATATATTTAAAGTGCTGAAAGGAAATCTTAAAGCGGCTGGTGCTTCCATTACTCACCTCGGCTTTGCGATGATGGTCATTGGCATCCTCATTTCATCGTCCAAAAAAGAACTGATCTCCATAAACAATACGGGTATTGCAATATCCGGATTGAAAGATGTGAAGGGAAAGGATGAAAACCCTGCAGAGAATGTTACCCTGATTCACGGTGTACCTACACCGATGGGGAAATATATCGTTACCTATGAAGGGGATTCTAATGTAGTGAAGAACGACCGGGTGTATTTTAAGATCAATTTCCGCACGGGGGACTCCACGATGAAGCAGGAGCGTTTTAATATTTATCCCAACGCATTTTTGGTCAAAGGCGATGAGGGGATGAACCTGTCTTCCAATCCCGGTGCCCAACATTATCTTACGAGGGATATTTTTGTGTACATCACTTCATGGCTCAACCCCAATGCCCAGAAGGAAGACACTTCAGCGTTCAGGAATACCTGGGTGAAGAAGGGCGATACGGTATTTTACTCTAAGGGCTATATCCTGGTGGACAACGTGATCACCGCCAACAAGAATGATAATCAGGACCTGCCCGTAGTGGATAGTGCATGGCTTTCTGAGTTGAAAGTGGTGTCCCAGGACGGTAGGGGTTATACCGCCACGCCCGCATATTTTGTCAAGGATCGCCAAGCTTCTGTTAAAGTTGACACGGTGTACACCCAGAACCTGGTGTTAAATATCAACGCAGTGAAAGGAGACCAGATTGAGCTGGGGATCAAGGAATCCAATGCAGTGATGCGATACATTACGCTTAAAGCCTATGGGTTCCCCTATATCAATGTACTCTGGCTGGGGACCATCCTCATGGTGATCGGATTCTTTGTGAGTATGTTCCGCCGGCTCAAAGAAAGGCGGGGATAGGATTTCTCAGACCTGTTTTGTAATTTCAATGCATGTTTGGCCCTGCGGTGCGCACATGGATTTTTTTCCTGCCCTTGATCTTCGCCTTTTGCCTGGATGCAAAGGCACAATCCCGTTATGGCCCCAATGATACCCTCCTGGTTCCGGTAATTGTGTATGATGGAGATACGATTCCGTACCGGGAACTGGATATGGTGTATATCCTCGGGAAAATGACACCGGAACAGCAGGAAGCATTTAAACGCTGGACGCGGCTTCGCAACGCAGTGTATGTTACATATCCTTATGCCATCCAGGCTGGTTACACCATCAATGAGATCAATGCTAATCTTCACGGCATCCGCAATGAACAACAGCGTAAGAAGTATATTAAGTCGAAAGAAGCCGAGTTAAAGAAAAAATTTGCTGATCCGCTAACCCGCCTCTCCGTGTACCAGGGAAAAGTATTGATGAAGCTGATCAACAGGGAGACCAACAATAACTGTTACGAACTCATCAAGGAATATAAAGGGGGCTTCTCGGCCCGGTTCTGGCAAACGGTTGCCTGGGTATTTGGCAGCAACCTCAAACAGGAATATGATCCCCGCGGGGACGACCAGGAAATGGAACTCATCGTAAAAGAGGTAGCGAGGATGTATGGGCGAAGCTGAGTTGGTGAAGTGGTGAAGTGGTGAAATGGTGAAGTGGTGCGCGCCACCTCACTACTTCACCACTTCACCACTTCACTACTTCACCAATTGCCTATATTTGTGTTATGAAACTTGACGTACTGGCTATTGGCGTTCATCCGGATGATGTGGAACTGGGATGCTCCGGTGTTCTCATCAATGAAATCAGGCTGGGTAAGAAAGCAGGTATCCTGGATCTTACGCAGGGTGAGCTGGGTACCCGCGGGACTATTGAAACCCGGTATGCTGAGGCTGCCGCCGCAGCATCAATCATTGGGGTGAGTGTACGCGAAAACCTGAAGATGCGGGATGGATTTTTTAAGAACGATGAAGAACATCAGCTGCTGCTGATCCGCGCAATACGGAAATACAGGCCTGAAGTGGTGATAGGGAATGTGCTGGACGACAGGCATCCGGATCATGGCAGGGCCGGTCATATGATTGCAGATGCATGTTTCCTGTCTGGGCTCTCCAAAATTGAAACGATGGGGGATGATGGCAAGCCGCAGGAAAAATGGCGTCCTAAGATGGTGCTGCACTATATGCAGGACTGGTACCATGAGCCTGACCTGCTGATAGATATCAGCGATGTCTTTGAACAGAGGATGGACTCCGTGAAGGCTTACACCACACAATTTCATACCCGTGAGTCCGGCGCCGAAGGACCGCAAACCTATATTTCTACGCCTGATTTTCTGGATGCTGTCATTGCCAGGGCGAGGATGCTCGGCAAAAGGATTGGCGTAAAATATGCCGAAGGTTTTATTACGGAAAAGAAGATTGGGATCCGCAACCTTGACGCACTGGTACTGGTGGAAACCTAAGCGGGGTAGTCTATAATCACATCAACAGAAATCATAACACATGACAGTGAAAGTAGGGCTTGTGCAAATGAGTTGCACGGCAGACAAACAGGCAAATACCAGCAAAGCTATTGCCAGGGTGAGGGAGGCTGCAGCCAAAGGCGCACAGATCGTGTGCCTGCAGGAGTTGTTCACTTCCCTGTATTTCTGTGACGTGGAAGATTACGAGAACTTTAAACTTGCTGAACCTGTTCCCGGACCTACCTCTGATGCTTTGGCCGCTGTTGCCGGTGAACTGGGCGTGGTGATCATTGCATCCCTGTTTGAGAAACGTGCGCAGGGACTGTATCATAACACCACAGCTGTACTGGATGCAGATGGTAAGTACCTGGGTAAATACCGAAAAATGCATATCCCTGATGATCCTGCATACTACGAGAAATTTTATTTTACCCCCGGAGACCTGGGATATAAAGTATTTAAGACCAAATTTGCTACCCTGGGTGTCCTGATCTGCTGGGATCAATGGTATCCTGAAGCTGCGAGGATCACTTCGCTGATGGGGGCGGAGGTCCTGTTTTATCCTACCGCCATTGGCTGGGCCACCAGCCAGGATGAAGCCACCAATAAAGAACAGTACGGAGCCTGGCAAACCATCCAGCGCAGCCACGCCGTGGCAAACGGCGTACATGTGGTGAGCGTGAACAGGGTAGGTTTTGAGCAGGACGGTGCCATGAAATTCTGGGGTGGATCCTTTGTTGCCAACCCCATGGGTGCTGTTTTATACCAGGCATCCCATGACCAGGAAGAGGTTCAGGTGATGGAACTGGACTTAGGGAGAACAGACGTAACCAGGACGCATTGGCCTTTCATGCGGGACCGGCGGATAGACAGTTATCAGCCCATCGTTAAACGGTATATTGACGAAGATTAGGTAAACAGTGTGCCTAAGGCTTTGATTTACTGAATATTGGTTTTATATTCATCCGTCAGGCCTTAAACACACAAATATGGATCCCAACCAGCATGAGATGCCGGCAGAACCTTCTGCCGGGAATGATTACGCACCCTTCTATACTCCACCGGGGCAGCGACTACGATCCCTGGATATTATGAAAGGACTGGCCGTATTGGCGGGCCTTTTTTTTACCATCTATGTTTGGGGTGGCATCAGTAAGGGTATGCAGGGCCAGGTACTGTTGCAAAAACACGGGCTTACGCATGCGCTTCAGGTAACAGTGACATTGCTATTTGAAGAAAAAATACGCACCCTGCTGACCATCGCCTTTGGAGGTAGTATGTTACTGATGCTGGCGAGGCCGCATGCAAATTCACACTACGGCACACAGGAGTTGGTGATACGGCGGAATTTTTTGTTGTTGGCATTGGGGATCATCAACGGCATTTTATTATTCTGGCCCCTGGATATCCTGTATGGGCTGGGCATTGTGGGGGTGTTGTTTTTTGCATTTGCCCGGATGGACAAGAAAGGGTTGATGGCCATTGCCCTGCTGGCCATGGTGATTGGAAGCGGGAAGATATACTGGCATTATCATGATGATCAGGTAGCATGGAAAAAATACATTCCCATCGAAGCCAAAGAAAAAAAGATCAAGGCGGATTCTGCTAAACTGAAAGACAGCCTGAAAACTGGATTCCGTAAAACCGATACCCTCACCTGGAAAGAGAAAGAGGATAAGGAGAAATGGGAGGGCGTCTCCAAGAAATTCAAGTGGGAGAAGAAGAATGACAGCGGCCAGATCAAGGCACTTCAGGATGGGCGTTGGACCAAGGTCTACAATACGCAGCTAAAAACCACACAGCAGCGGGAATCATTCTGGTTTTACCAGTTCGGATTCTGGTTTTTCGCTGCAGCCCTGCTGATGGGAATGGCTTTATTCAAAGACGGATACTTTAATGGAAAATATGCCGCATGGCAGTATGGACTTACCTTCCTGATTACGGCAACCAGTACCGTGCTCCTCTTTATGTACAGAATGCATGGCTGGATGGATGCCATCAAGGACTATCCGGCATTTGTTAAGGGGAATGCCCTTCCTGGTGATTTTTTCAAACCATTCGAAATGATGTTTGGCGCCATAGCCTATACTTCACTGATCATGCTCTTTGTGAAGAAAAGATGGCTCACCCAATGGGGAGACGTACTTGCCAAAGTTGGAAGAATGGCCTTGAGTCTTTATTTATTGCAAAGCATTGTGCTGGGTTTGTTGATGTACGGCTATGGTATGGGCTATTACGCGCGCATCAGCCAGAACTGGCTTTATTTCATTGTTGCGGAGATGGTAATCATCCAGGTAGTCTTTGCACTGTTGTGGCTTCGGCACTTCAGAATGGGGCCTGTGGAATGGTTGCTCATGTCTATCGCCAAACGGACCAAACTGCCATTCAGGAAATAGGCGGAAAACTAAACATTATCAGAAAAATATTATACCAACTACCATGGAATTAATGCAAGATGCGGTTGTTCCCAAACCTGTTGACAAAGCTGCGAGGATAGCCACTGTTGATATCATCAGGGGCGTAGCCATCCTGGGGATCCTTCTGATGAACATCCCTGGTTTTTCCGGAGAGTTTGCCATGCTCCATGAGGCGTTTACCAGCCCACGGCGAAGTGCGGATTACCTGACCCTTGCTGTTATCTTTTCATTTTTTGAAGGAACCATGCGAGGGCTTTTCAGCATGTTGTTTGGTGCGGGTATGTTGTTGTTTATCCTCAATAAGCAAGATAAACCCGGAGGAGCCACGGTTACCGAATATTATTTCCGCCGCCTGGTATGGCTGGTTGGGTTTGGGCTTTTACATGCATTTGTATTCCAGTGGACGGGCGAAATTTTATTTTTTTACGGACTGATGGGTATGATCCTGTTTCCTTTCAGAAACCTTTCTGCCAAGTGGTTGTGGGGCATCGGAATCCTTTGTATTGCCATAAACTTTTATAAAACGCAAAATGGGAACGATGAGCAACGGATGTTACGTGTGAACTATACTAAGGCGCTGGTGGCACAGCAGGAGAAAAAAGCACTGACTCCGGAACAGGAAGAGGCACTGGGGGCCTGGCCGGAAATGGAAAAGAATTTTAAGGTAGACAGTCTTCGTCTGCAGGATAATGTGGCAAAGATGCGTGGCTCCTTCACAGATGTTTTTGAGTTTCTATATCCCAGGAGCGCATCCGGAGAAGTGAATTATACCTATCATGGACTATTTGATATCCTCTGTATGATGTTCATAGGAATGGCCTTGTTCAAGATGGGATTTTTTTCCAATCATTGTGCCACTTCCACCTATGCCATGATGCTCTTGTTGGGCTACGGAGTGGGCATACCCCTGGGCTACATTTATTTTCATGGGTTTGAGACGTTAATAGCCACACCGGGTAGTTTCTTTGACAGGTATACGGTTGCTCCCAGCCAGCTCTATGATATTCGCCGGGTTTTGTTGTGTATGGGACACGTGAGTTTACTCATGCTGATTTTCAGGAGTGGATGGTTGAACTGGCTGATGCGGTCTCTTGCAGCGGTGGGCCAGATGGCATTTACCAATTATTTCATGCAGACGGTTTTTTGCACCTTCTACTTTTTTGGCTATGGCTTAGGGAAATACCAGTCGTACACTTTCCACCAGATCTACTATGTGGTGGCAGCCATCTGGGTATTCCAATTGATTGTTTCGCCTATTTGGTTGCGGTATTTCCGTTTTGGTCCCTTTGAATGGCTGTGGAGATCCCTGACTTACTGGAAACGACAGCCGATGAAGTTATAAGCAGGCTATTGGCCTTTGCCGCGGGCGCTGTATCTTGCAGTCCTGATATGTCTAGCATGAATACGCCTTCGTCCCTGGGTTATTATTTCCCCGCTGAGTTTGCTCCCCACACGGCTACCTGGCTAAGCTGGCCTCATAAGGAAGCTTCCTGGCCCGGCAAAATCCATACTATTTTTCCCCGCTATGCGGAGTTCGTTAAATACCTCTCCTATTCTGAGCGGGTATGCATCAACGTGAGGGATGAGGCGATGAAAGCATTTGCGCTGGAACAGATTTCCGCAGCAGGCGCAGATCTCACCAGGGTGCAGTTCTTTTTTCACCCTACCAATGATGCCTGGTGCAGGGATCATGGCCCGGCATTTCTGATCAATCCCTCTGCCGAGCACAAAAAGGTGGTGGTGGATTGGAACTATAATGCGTGGGGCGGTAAGTATCCTCCATTTGACCTGGATGATGTTATCCCTACCCGCATTGCCGAAAAACTGGGATTGCCGGTATACTATCCGGGAATCATCATGGAAGGCGGGTCAGTGGATTTCAATGGTAACGGTACCGTCATGACCTCTAGGCAATGCCTGTTAAACGAAAACAGGAATCCCCACCTCAACCAGGGCCAGATTGAACAATACCTGATGGACTATTACGGAGTGCAGCAAGTGCTTTGGGTGGATGAAGGAATCATTGGCGATGATACGGATGGCCATATTGATGACACCGTCAGGTTTGTCAGTGAAAGCACCGTGATCACCGTTGTGGAAGAAGATAAACAAGATGAGAATTATGAGATCCTGCAGCAGAACCTGCGCCAGTTAAAGGCGATGCGTTTGCACAATGGTAAAGCACTGGATATTGTGGAACTGCCAATGCCGGATCCTGTTATATGGGAAGACCAGCGGTTACCGGCCTCTTACGGGAACTTTTACATCTGCAATAAATATGTCATCGTACCCACCTTTCGGCAACTCAAAGACGACAGGGTTTGCCGGATCATCCAGGAATGCTTCCCTAAGCATGAAGTGGTGGGCATAGATTCTACGGATATCATTTGGGGCTTGGGTAGTTTTCATTGCTTGTCCCAACAGGAACCGGAGGTGGTGAAATAGTGAAATGGTGAAGTGGTGAAGTGGTGAAGTGGTGCGGGTGGCCATACCACTTCACCACTT